>NZ_JACHGK010000007.1 GCF_014207535.1 Bacillus benzoevorans | reverse complement strand
GTAAGAACCCTGAAAGATGATCAGGTTGATAGGTCTGGGGTGGACGCGTGGTGACACGTGGAGCTGACAGATACTAATCGTTCGAGGACTTAACCAAAATTAGGCATTATCGTGTTATTCACTTCTTCCTATTATCTAGTTTTGAGAGAATAATTTTGAAAAATTCTCTTGAAAAAATTATAAAAGATATTATAATAATATATGTCTTTATAATAATTTGGTGGCGATAGCGAGAAGGTCACACCCGTTCCCATCCCGAACACGGAAGTTAAGCTTCTCAGCGCCGATGGTAGTTGGGGCTTTGTCCCTGTGAGAGTAGGACGCCGCCAAGTTGTTAAATGGAGGATTAGCTCAGCTGGGAGAGCATCTGCCTTACAAGCAGAGGGTCGGCGGTTCGAGCCCGTCATCCTCCACCATGCCGGCCTAGCTCAATTGGTAGAGCAACTGACTTGTAATCAGTAGGTTGGGGGTTCAAGTCCTCTGGCCGGCACCTTTTATTTTCATACTAAATATGTATGAGTCATTAGCTCAGTTGGTAGAGCAGATTGCAGCGTCCTGAAGAGGATGCAATCTGTTCGCAAAAACATAAAGTTTTTGCGAACATCTGACTGACTGCTATCTAGTTGTAGGGTACTTACTTAGTATGAGTCATTAGCTCAGTTGGTAGAGCATCTGACTTTTAATCAGAGGGTCGCAGGTTCGAATCCTGCATGACTCACCATTTGCGGGTGTGGCGGAATTGGCAGACGCACTAGACTTAGGATCTAGCGCCGCAAGGCGTGGGGGTTCGACTCCCTTCACCCGCACCATTTTAATACGCGGAAGTAGTTCAGTGAATCGCATGTCTCGAAGAGACGCGATTTGCGATAAAAGCCATGAAGGCTTTTAAAGCATCAGAAGCTAAATTTTCACTCTGTACTTTATTCAAGGAACAATAATTAATTACCTACGCGGGAGTAGTTCAGTGAATCGCATGTCTCGAAGAGACGCGATTTGCGATAAAAGCCATGAAGGCTTTTAAAGCACCAAGAAGCTAAATTTTCACTCTGTACTTTATTCAAAGAACAATAATTAATTACCTACGCGGAAGTAGTTCAGTGGTAGAACATCACCTTGCCAAGGTGAGGGTCGCGGGTTCGAACCCCGTCTTCCGCTCTACTGAATTGCCGGGGTGGCGGAACTGGCAGACGCACAGGACTTAAAATCCTGCGGTAGGTGACTACCGTACCGGTTCGATTCCGGTCCTCGGCACCATTAAATTTATTTGCGCCCTTAGCTCAGCTGGATAGAGCGTTTGACTACGAATCAAAAGGTCGGGAGTTCGAATCTCTCAGGGCGCACCATTAATACGGGAAATAGCTCAGCTTGGTAGAGCACTTGGTTTGGGACCAAGGGGTCGCAGGTTCGAATCCTGTTTTCCCGACCATTTTCATTATATTGTTTTGGGGGCTTAGCTCAGCTGGGAGAGCGCCTGCTTTGCACGCAGGAGGTCAGCGGTTCGATCCCGCTAGTCTCCACCAAATTATTATTTTGAATACGGCGGCGTAGCTCAGCTGGCTAGAGCGTTCGGTTCATACCCGAAAGGTCGGGGGTTCGATCCCCTCTGCCGCCATTTTATACTGGACCTTTAGCTCAGTTGGTTAGAGCAGACGGCTCATAACCGTCCGGTCGTAGGTTCGAGTCCTACAAGGTCCACCATCTATTTTTGCGGAGGTATACCCAAGTTCGGCTGAAGGGATCGGTCTTGAAAACCGACAGGCGGGTCAAACCGCGCGGGGGTTCGAATCCCTCTACCTCCTCCATTTAATTTTCTATTATCCTTTTTACTATCGCGGGGTGGAGCAGTCCGGTAGCTCGTCGGGCTCATAACCCGAAGGTCGCAGGTTCAAATCCTGCCCCCGCAATATGGTCCGGTAGTTCAGCTGGTTAGAATGCCTGCCTGTCACGCAGGAGGTCGCGGGTTCGAGTCCCGTCCGGACCGCCATTTTTAAAAATAGTATAATACGGCTCAGTAGCTCAGTCAGCCGCAGCGTCCTGAAGAGGATGCGGCTTGCAACAAAAACCTCCGGTTTTTGAAGCACAACGATCTCAAGCTGCTTGTAGGGTTCTTAATTTAATACGGCTCAGTAGCTCAGTCGGTAGAGCAATGGACTGAAAATCCATGTGTCGGCGGTTCGATTCCGTCCTGAGCCATCTGTTAATATGGCGGCTGTGGTGAAGTGGTTAACACATCGGATTGTGGTTCCGACATTCGTGGGTTCGATCCCCATCAGCCGCCCCATGATTTGCGGGTGTAGTTTAGTGGTAAAACCACAGCCTTCCAAGCTGTTGTCGAGGGTTCGATTCCCTTCACCCGCTCCATATATGGGCCTATAGCTCAGCTGGTTAGAGCGCACGCCTGATAAGCGTGAGGTCGATGGTTCGAGTCCATTTAGGCCCACCATATTTTCCGCAGTAGCTCAGTGAGCCGAATCGTCCTGAAGAGGATGCGGCTTGCTTTAAAAGCCAAAGGCTTTTAAAGCACAAATCACTATTCTATTTTGTGCACTATCTATATCGATAGAAATTATTCTATTTTCCGCAGTAGCTCAGTGGTAGAGCATTCGGCTGTTAACCGAACGGTCGTAGGTTCGAATCCTACCTGCGGAGCCAATGGAGAAGTACTCAAGTGGCTGAAGAGGCGCCCCTGCTAAGGGTGTAGGTCGGGTAACTGGCGCGAGGGTTCAAATCCCTCCTTCTCCGCCATCTGGCCCCTTGGTCAAGCGGTTAAGACACCGCCCTTTCACGGCGGTAACACGGGTTCGAATCCCGTAGGGGTCATCTATTAATAAGCAGAAAAAGGGTATGAAACTATTAACGGTTTCATACCCTTTTTCTATTCTCTAACTTCCTTGAATGTCACAGAAACTCCATAAATCCCTTCTTATCAATACTTATTAACTAGGTAAATACAGAATCGATTATGATAAAATGAGAGGATAAGCAGGGGGAGGGAACCATAATATGAGAGGGAAAGCAGTCTATTTTTGTTTCACTATATTTTTGCTGCTCATTATAGCAGCAGGGTGCAGTAATAACAATGATTCGAGTAAGGATGTTTTTCGATATAAAGATTCTGTTGTGGGTGATAATAGTGCAGTAGGAGCTATTATTACACAGTTGCCATTTAATGAATATTATCAGGAATTTGCGCTTGAAACAAAGGAAGAACCTTATGGTATCGTATTGAAATATGATACTGAGGCAGAATCTCCTGCACTGAATGATGAGAATATGAAAGAATTAGCTCTATGCAACTCAGCCTATTTATTCTCGTTGGTGAAAAATGTGGAATGGGTTCAATATGATTTTGGAAAACAAAAACTTAGAGTGGACAAAAAGGAATTGCAAGAATGGTATGGTGAAGAATTAAGCAGTATGACAAACGAAACAGACCTGAAAAAATTATTACAAGAGCGCTTGTCAGATAAAAACCAAATCACCCAGTATTTTGAAAAATAATATATGAGTAATAGCTCCAAAGAACTTTAATATGGCAGTATTTCCGGGAACTCTCAATTGGAAATCTGTTATATTAAAGGTCTTTTTTTATTCTTTTAATATAATAAAAATATTTAGCTAATCATTGTGAAGGAATGTCGATCTCACTTTTAAAAGTATGAAAGATAGTGTGGATTTGATGAGCAATATTTGTCTATTTTCTTGCTGCGATTGAATCTGAGATGCGAAAATTGTAAGAACATTTACATTGCGGTCGTTAAATTTAACGTCATCTTAACAAGGATATTTTAAAATAAAACAGAATAATATATAAGATAAGCAAATTTGCGTGAAAACTATTTTAGTATAGGAGGGGGAGAAGCTTGGTTATTTCTGACGCTCTGCCATCTGACTACCAGTTACATCTCTTTCACGAAGGGAATTTGTTTGAAAGTCATGAATTACTGGGGGCACATATTATTACACTGGAGCAAAAACAGTATACGAAGTTTTCTGTCTGGGCTCCGCACGCTTTGGAAGTCAGAGTAGTCGGTGACTTTAATGGATGGAAAGGTGAAGGATATTCTTTACATAAAGTGAATGATGAAGGCATATGGATGATTACAATAGGGCAAAACCTTGAAGGAGAGCTGTACAAGTATGAAATCATGACAACTGACGGTGAAAGAATCTTAAAGTCAGACCCGTATGCCTTTTATTCGGAATTGCGCCCCCATACGGCTTCGATTGTCTATTCGCTGGATGGCTTCCAATGGGAAGACAAAAGCTGGCACAATCGAAAATTAAAACGCAATATCCTCCTTGACCCCATTGCAATTTACGAAATGCACCTAGGTTCCTGGAAGAAAAAAGATGACGGCGGTCTTTTAACTTACCGGGAGTTGGCCGATGAATTAATTCCCTATGTAATGGAACTGGGCTTTACCCATATCGAGTTACTTCCAATCGTTGAACATCCTCTCGATATTTCATGGGGATATCAGGGAACAGGTTATTTTTCACCAACAAGCCGGTATGGAACGCCGCACGATCTGATGTATTTTATTAATGAATGTCATAAAAATGGGTTAGGCGTCATTCTCGACTGGGTGCCGGGACATTTTTGCAAGGATGCACATGGATTGTACAGATTTGACGGTAGTTATCTTTATGAATATCCATATGCAAATGATCGAGAAAATCCTGTTTGGGGAACAGCAAACTTTCATTTAGGGAAAACGGAAGTACAAAGTTTTTTAATCTCCAGTGCCTTATTTTGGCTGCAATATTATCATATAGATGGCTTTAGGCTGGATGCAGTCGCCAATTTAATTTATTGGCCCAATCAGGAAGGTAAAATTGAAAACCGGGATGGAATTGAATTTTTGAAAAAGTTGAACCATGTACTCTTCTCCTATGACCGGACGATATTAATGATGGCTGAAGATTCTACAGATTGGCCCCAAGTAACGGCACCGGTTGATTGCGGCGGATTAGGATTTAACTATAAATGGAATATGGGCTGGATGAATGACGTTTTGACCTATATGGAAACTCCCCCTTACTCCAGGTCTAATGTTCATGAGAAAATGACATTCTCCCTGCTTTATGCCTTCAATGAAAATTTTATTCTACCTTTTTCACATGATGAGGTTGTTCATGGAAAAAAATCCCTCCTCGATAAGATGCCGGGAGATTATTGGCAGAAATTTGCCCAACTGCGACTGCTGCTTGGATATATGATCGGACATCCTGGTAAAAAACTATTATTTATGGGATTTGAGCTTGGACATTTTTCAGAATGGAAGGATAAGGAACAATTAGATTGGAATTTACTTGACTATGATATGCATCGAAAAATAAATGAATACGTTAAGGAATTATTAAAAATCTATAAAAAATCTAAACCTTTATTTGAACTAGACCACGATGTTCACGGGTTTGAATGGATTGATGTAGACAATAAACAGCAATCTATTTTCTCCTTTATGAGAAAAGGCAAAAGTGGTGATCTGCTCGTTTTTGTATGTAATTTTACACCAACGGTTTACCATGACTACATGGTCGGCGTTCCTCAGGACGGCTCCTATCGTGAAATCCTAAATAGTGACGCTGGGAGTTTTGGCGGTTCAGGAGTTCTCAATAAAAAGGTCCTTCATACAACAGATATCGGCTTTCATGGAAAACCATATTCGATTACAATGTCCATTCCCCCATTTGGGGTTTCAATATTGAGACCAGTAAAACACCGGAAGGAGAGAAAAGGTGATGGTAAAGAAAAAGTGCGTAGCCATGCTGTTGGCAGGAGGAAAAGGAAGTAGATTATATGCATTAACGGAGGATTTGGCGAAACCAGCAGTTCCATTTGGAGGGAAATATCGGATTATTGATTTTCCTTTAAGTAATTGTACAAATTCCGGTATTGATACTGTAGGGGTGTTAACACAATATCAACCGCTTGTCTTAAACTCCTATATCGGAATTGGAAGCGCCTGGGACCTCGATATCATGGATGGAGGAGTGACAGTACTTCCGCCTTATAGTGCTTCAACTGAGGTAAAATGGTATACCGGTACGGCCAGCGCCATCTATCAAAATATTAATTATTTAGAACAATATCATCCGGAACATGTCCTGATTCTCTCCGGTGATCATATATACAAAATGAACTATGAGGAAATGCTGGAGTTCCATATGGAAAAAGGGGCAGATACGACCATTTCTGTCATTGAGGTACCATGGGATGAAGCAAGCCGTTTCGGGATTATGAATGCCGATAAAGAACTAGCCATTACTGAATTTGAAGAAAAACCGCAGGAGCCAAAAAGTAATCTTGCCTCGATGGGGATATATATTTTCACATGGGAAGTCCTGAAAGAATATTTACTGCGTGACGCGTCTAATGAAAAATCCAGCCATGATTTTGGAAAAGACATTATCCCCAAATTAATAGAAGAAAATAAAAGGCTGTTTGCCTATCCCTTTAAAGGTTATTGGAAGGATGTAGGAACGGTAAAAAGCCTTTGGGAAGCGAATATGGATCTGCTTGATGAAAATTGTGAGCTTGATTTGTTTGACCATAGCTGGAGAATATATTCCGTCAACCCTCATCTCAAACCGCAATACATCTCTCCCGACGCGGAGGTAAGTGATTCTTTAGTAAATGAAGGCTGCACAGTCGAGGGAAATGTGAATAAATCCGTATTGTTTCAAGGTGTTAGAGTGAAAAAGGGCGCAGTGATCAAAGAATCTGTCATTATGCCTGATGCTGTTGTTGGTGAAAATGTATTCATTGAAAAGGCGATTGTCCCTTCACACATGTATATTCCAGATAATACTGTCATTAAATGTAATCCAGATAAAGAAGATGTTATTTTAGTAACAAAAGAAATGCTGCTAAGCCGTTAAAAGTCATTGTTAATTTAATCTATCAAGGAGGAATTCTGATGAGCAAAAAATTATTAGGTGTGATAGATGCAACGATAAAATACGATGATTTAGACGGCTTGACTGCTCATCGGTCGTTAGTAGCCATCCCCATTGCCGGTCGTTATAGAATGATAGATTTTGTTTTATCATCTATGGTGAATTCCGGAATTCAGAGTATGGCTTTATTTACGACCTATCCATACAGTTCTTTACTGGACCATTTAGAGTCAGGTAAAAATTGGAATTTAAGTAGGAAGAGAGACGGACTTTTCTTTTTCCCATCACCGCATTTGGATGTACCAAGAGCAGGAATCGGATCATTCACTCATTTTGCCGCCAATATGGATTACTTTAAAAGAGCTTCGCAGGAATATAGTCTTATCGCCAATTGTTATACCATTATGAATATGGATTTTCGGCCGGCACTTGAAAAACATATGGAAAAGGGCTGCGATATAACGGAAATTTATCACAATGGGCGTCCATTGGATATGTATCTTGTGAAAACCAGCCTTCTCATTGATTTAGTAGAAACTAGATCTGAAACCGGATATACATGCATGAAGGATGTTGTGAACGGTAATCATTCATTTACACGATGCATCTATGAATATCCCAATCACGCATTTGTCATCAATTCGGTTGAATCGTATTATGCTGTGAGCATGGAATTATTAAAGCATTCTGTTCGCAGAGATTTATTTTTAATCACTCAGCCTATCTATACGAAGGTAAAAGATGAACCTCCTACACGGTATAGAAAAGGAGCCGTTGTAAACAACGCGCTGATTGCCAATGGCTGCATCCTTGAAGGAACCGTTGAAAACAGCATTATTTCCAGGGCAGTGAAAATTGGCAAAGGATCAGTGGTGAAAAATAGCGTCATCATGCAGAAATGTCAGATCGGAGAGAATTGTGTCATTGATTCAGCGATCCTTGATAAAGATGTTAGAATAGAGCCAGGGACAGTGTTAATCGGTTCTGAAAAACACCCATTTGTTGTTCCAAAGGGTACAGTACAAGGAGCGTTGATGAATTGTGAAAGTATTATTCGCTGTAAGTGAATGTGTACCATTTATAAAATCGGGGGGACTTGCAGATGTTGCAGGCTCCCTTCCGAAAGAAATAAAACGACTGGGAACTGACGTGCGGGTCATAATGCCTAAATATGGAACCATTTCTGATACTTATAAACAAGGGATGAAGAAAATTTCGGAGTTTACAGTTCAGGTTGGATGGCGGAATCAATATTGCGCAATAGAAGAGTATACGCTGGATCATGTGACTTTCTATTTTGTTGATAATGAGCAATATTTCAGCCGCGGCAGAATGTATGGATATGATGATGATGGAGAGAGATTTGCCTATTTTAGTCAAGCCGTATTAGAAAGCTTACCCCGCTTATCTTTTTACCCGGATGTGATTCATTGTCACGATTGGCATACGGGAATGATTCCGTTCCTGTTAACCAGAAAATATTCCTGGAGAAAGGAATATGCTTCGATAAAAACGGTATTCACGATTCATAATTTGCAGTTTCAAGGAATTATGCCCAGGGAAGCGCTGCATGACCTATTTTCTCTAGAGGATAAATATTTCAATATAGAGGAGCTTGAATTTTACGGTAACATTAATTTTATGAAAGGGGCCTTGGTGGCCGCAGATAAAATTACGACCGTTAGTCCTACATATATGAATGAAATCCAAACGGATTACTTTGGCGAGAGGCTGAATGGGGTGTTAAACAAAAGGAAAGCTGATTTGAGTGGAATTGTAAATGGAATTGATGGTGAAATCTACAACCCGGAAAATAATGAATGTTTAGTACAGAATTTTCGCGTTTCGGATGCGGAACATCTTAAACTCAAAAATAAGCGTTTCATACAGGAAAAATTTGCCTTGCCGAAAACGGATGCTCCTTTAATGACCATGATTACACGATTAACGAAGCAAAAAGGATTGGAATTAGTCCGTGGAGTATTTCATGAACTGATGCATGAGGATATCCAACTGATTGTCCTTGGCACGGGGGATCCGGAATTTGAGGATTTTTTCCGCAGCATGGAACACCAATACGGAGGTAAGTTTAAAGCCTATATCGGATTTGACGAAAGTCTTGCCCACCAGCTTTATGCCGGCGCTGACTTGTTTTTAATGCCGTCTAAGTTTGAACCATGCGGTCTCGGTCAGTTAATTGCTCTCGCCTACGGTGCGATTCCGATTGTCAGGGAAACAGGAGGATTAAATGATACGGTACTTTCCTATAATGAAGTGACAGATGAAGGCAATGGGTTCAGCTTTACGAATTTTAATGCCCATGACATGCTGGCTACCATAAGAAGGGCCTTATTTTTCTATAAACAGAAAGATGTTTGGAGTACATTAATCAAACGCGCTATGCTGATGAATAATAGCTGGTCACAATCCGCATACAAGTATCATCAGCTATATTCGGAGCTTCAATTAAGGAGTGATGCACATGTTCTCAAATAAAGAGGAATTTAAGAAGCACTTCTTACAGAAGCTTGAAATGATGTGTGGAAAAAGCTTCGCTGAAAGTACAAAGGAGGACCAGTTTGATACGCTTGGACATATGATTCGTGAATATGTGAGCACAAACTGGATTAAAACAAACGAGAGATATCGTTCAGAAGACCAAAGACAGGTTTATTATCTTTCGATTGAATTTCTTCTTGGCAGATTATTGCTTCATAATTTAATCAATCTTGGGATTGATCAGGTTGTAGAGGAAGGGTTATGCGAGCTGGGGATTGATTTGGATTGCATGACTGAAGTCGAAACAGATGCGGGGCTTGGCAATGGAGGACTGGGTCGATTGGCAGCCTGTTTTCTTGATTCATTGGCTTCGCTGGGGCTTCCGGGACACGGCTGCGGCATCCGCTACAAGCACGGGTTATTTGAACAAAAAATTGTGGAAGGCTATCAGGTAGAACTGCCTGAGCTTTGGTTAAGACATGGCCAGGTTTGGGAAGTAAGAAAGGCAGACTTTGCAGTAGAAGTTCCGTTTTGGGGGCATGTTCAAGCTGCTTCAGATCACGAGCGGCTAAGCTTTCATCATATGGACGCGGAAACGATAACAGCTGTGCCTTATGATGTGCCAATGGTAGGCTATCATAATGATACAGTCAATACATTGAGACTGTGGAATGCAGAACCTTCTCTCTTTCCGATTCATAAAGATATATTAAAATATAAACGAGAAACAGAAATTGTATCAGAATTTTTATATCCGGACGATACCCATGATGAAGGAAAAATCCTTCGTTTAAAACAGCAGTATTTCTTAGTCTGTGCCAGTATTAATTCGATTGTGAAAAGATATCACGTGAAACACAAGGACCTGCGGAATTTGCACCGGCATGTTTGTATTCATATTAATGATACACATCCCGTGTTAGCGATACCGGAGCTGATGCGCGTCTTAATGGATTTAGGCGGTTTAGGCTGGGATGAAGCGTGGGAAATCACGACCCAGACGATTTCCTATACGAATCACACGACATTGTCAGAAGCATTGGAGAAATGGCCGATTCGCATTTTTCAGCCGCTGCTGCCAAGAATCTATATGATTGTAACGGAGATCAATGAACGCTTTTGTCATCTACTGTGGGAGCGCTATCCCGGTGATTGGAACAGAATTGAACGCATGGCCATTATTGCCCATGATCAGGTGAAAATGGCTCATCTGGCATTAGTCGGCAGTTTCAGTGTCAATGGAGTGGCAGCATTGCATACGGAAATATTGAAGCATCGTGAAATGAAGGATTTTTATGAAGTATTTCCGCAGAAGTTTAACAATAAAACCAATGGAATTACCCATAGAAGATGGCTGTTAAAGTCCAATCCTGAACTTACCAGTCTCATTACTGAAGTAATCGGGGATTCCTGGGTGAATAAACCTGAAAAGCTTAAGGAACTGTTGAAATTTCACAATGATGCAGCCTTTCTCACTCAATTGCAACGGATTAAACAGGAAAATAAGCAGCATCTGGCGCAGATCATCAAGGACCAATCCGGCATGATCGTTGATCCTTCTAGTATTTTTGATGTGCAGGTAAAACGGCTGCATGCCTACAAAAGGCAGCTGCTGAATGTATTTCATATTATGCATATCTATAACCGCTTGAAAGAAGATCCGCACTATTTATTTTATCCTCGTACCTTTATTTTTGGCGCAAAAGCTTCACCGGGCTATTATTATGCGAAGAAAATCATAAAGTTGATCAACTCGGTTGCAGACAAGGTGAATGATGATCCCGATGTTCGTGATAAATTGAAGGTGGTTTTCCTGGAAAACTACCGGGTTTCTCTCGCGGAAAGAATCTTCCCTGCAGCGGACATCAGTGAACAAATATCAACTGCCAGCAAGGAAGCTTCGGGCACTGGAAACATGAAATTTATGATGAACGGTGCGTTGACAGTCGGGACATTAGATGGCGCCAATATTGAAATTCGCGATTTGGTAGGGGATGATAATATATTTATTTTCGGCTTAAATGCTGACGAAGTGCTGAATTATAAAGGTTATCATTCCATCGAGTATTTTCACTATGATAAAAGAATCAGGAGAATTGTGGAGCAGTTAACAAATGGATTCTTTTCGGGCGTTGACGATGAATTTGAAGCCATCTATGATTCATTGCTAATTGAAAATGATCAGTATTTTGTTCTTCGTGATTTTGACTCCTATGTTCAAACACAAATCGCTGTCGGACAAACATATGAGGATCGGAATAAATGGCTGAAAATGAGCTTAACCAATATAGCCCATTCAGGATACTTTTCCAGCGATCGGACAATAAATGAATATGCAAGGGATATTTGGAAAATAAAAGGTGCCGCCCACTAAAAAAGGATGTCCTCATAAAGCGAGGTACAAATCGCTTTATGGGGGCATCCTTTTGCTAAAGAAATCGTGCTATTTAAAGGGGAAGTGTTCCCAAGTATTTTTTTCGGATTCATCTCCGCCTTCATCCACATATCCGTCAGTCTCATGGTAATGGACATCGCCCCATAGGGTTTCCAGTCCCTCATCATCCAGTGCCGCTTCATACTGCTCATGCTTTTTCGAATGGAAAATCTGTATTTCCTTACCCGTAATATCGGTGGCAATAAAGGTTTCAATGTCTTCGGTAAAGCCTTCATCATCATGACCGACGTTATACAGGCTGTTAATGTCTTCGTAATCTCCTCTTAAATCAGAAGGGGACTCAGAAGTACCATAACGGGCCACTTCCTGGAAACTGTCTTCGTTATCGATCACCTCACGAAACTGATGGTGCTGGAAATGGTTTCCGTGGGCAAATTCAAGTACATCCTCTTCCACTGGCCGATCAGTTGGGCGCTCCTGATCCGGACTGTGTTTAACGCAGAACAGCGTAGAGGGAATAACCTCAAGACGTTCATATGGGATCTCTTCACCGCAGGTCTGACATTTCCCGTATGTTCCATTTTTCATTGCCTCTAGTGCGGCATTTACTTTATTCAACTGGGAATCAGTATGTTCCTCAAGAGCGAAATCCTTTTCCCTTTCATACAGTTCTGTTCCCATATCTGCAGGGTGATTATCATATAGCGATAGCTCACCGACTGTGTTCCGGTGCGACCTGCCTTCAAGGCTCCCTTGTTTATTTCCTTCAAGCTGATGGTCCATCTCTTTTTGATCATCTAATAACATTTGTTTTAAAGTACTACGTTGTTGGCTTGTCAGCATGTTTATCTCCATTCCCATCTGCATCAAAATTGTTTGCTTATCCTTAGTATGAACGATTACTTTTAAAACATTACGAAACCTCATTGCCATAATAACCCCCTAAAAAGAAAAAAGCCCCTGCTGTATCAGCAGAAGCTTTTTCGTAACTTATAGTAAATATCCGATAAAAATGCCGAGAGACAATAATACACCGAAAATCGTATTTGTTTGTGAAGCAGCCTTCATTGCTGGCATCATTTGCGGCGGTGTCGAATTCTTGAAAAATTCTTTAATGGCTCTAACAGGTTTTGGAATACTAAGAACGATTAGGATGATCCATGGTGAAATAATGCCTAAGCCAATGAGCGTAAACGCCCATAGATAGGAAATAACAAACATCACAGCCATAAAGATAACGGCATTTCTTTTGCCAAAAAGAACGGCAAGTGTTTTACGCCCATGCGCTTTATCCCCTTCTAAATCGCGGATATTATTGGCGAGATTAATCAATCCAACCAAAATCATGATTGGTGTTGCAATGAGAATGCTGTCAATTGAAACAGTCTCCGTTTGGATGAAAAAGGATATTAAGACGATGAACATTCCCATTAACAAGCCGGATGCCAGTTCACCAAACGGCGTATAGGAAAGCGGCATTGGACCGCCTGTGTATAAATAGCCCATGGCCATACAGAATAAACCAACTGCTGCAATCCACCAACTGCTGTATATACAGATATAAACACCAAACAAAAGCGAAACCGCATAAAGACTAAGTGCTGCTTTCATAATCGTTTTCGGCTTAACGCCATCACGGACAATTCCGCCGCCAATCCCTACCGATTCTTCATTGTCCAGTCCCCTTTTGAAGTCATAATATTCATTGAATAAATTTGTCGCAATTTGAATAAAAAGACTGGCAATCAGCATGGTAATAAAAAGTCCAAAATGAATCTCTGTCTCAGTCATCGCAATGACGGTTCCCAAAGTAACCGGAACAAATGCAGCGGTTAAAGTATGCGGACGTGTTAAACGCCACCAGACCTTCCAGCTTTTATCTTTCTTTTTGAAAGCTGGAGAGGTCTTGGCATGAATTTGTGATTGCATAGCAAAAAATCCCCCATATTTTTTCTATATAAGTAGTTAGGTTAAGTACATGTCTGACAAATAAAGTTTAGACAATGTTCATTATTTCTTTACAGATTTAGTTTAGGAAAAGATGAAGAGGGTGTCAATGTGTTTTTGATGGGAAACTGGATTCATACCATTTCTAATAATAAGGAAAAGAAACGGATAATGGCAAAGAGATAGCTGTTATGTTATGATAGTAAAGATTACTTCATTGTAGAGCGATTTGTTTGGAGGGGTTTTTTTGGTTACCATTCAACAGACGGAACTAAAAGATGGAATTCACAGGGCGATTGAGATGGCAAAAAAAGAATCTGCCTCCATTTTAGTTAGTGAGATCCATAACATTGGTTTCATCGATCCTTTCTTGTTTTTTATACATGGAAAAGATAAATATGCCGGGGAACGATTTTTTTGGAAAGAATCAGCAGGCGATAAATATATGGTTGGGCTCGGAGCAGCCAAACAAATTAAATCAGAGCAGGAAACTGGTCGCTTTTTTCATGTTGAGAAAGAATGGAAACAATTCTTAGAAAAAGCGATCATTTTTGATCATTATCATAAATCTGGTACCGGTCCTGTTGCTTTTGGCGGTTTTTCTTTTGATCCGCTAAAAAAGAAAACAAAGCTTTGGGCTAAATTTGCCAACTCTCTTTTTCATTTACCAAAGTTTATGTTAAGTGTGATGGAAGGAGAGGCCTATTTAACAACAAATATTGTTTGTACTGCACAAGATGATCTGTCCATTTATGATAAATTGGAGCAGGAGAGACAAGACTTAATTAAAGCAGTAAAACAGCATTTTGCACTCAAGCCATTCGATCTTAGTGAAAAGATTGAAATAAAGCCGGAAGAATGGAAACAAGCCGTTACGCAGGTTGTAAAAGATATTAAAAACGGTCCCCAGAAAAAAGTGGTATTAGCAAGAGAATTACGGCTGATATTTAATGCGGAAGTCCAGGTTGAAAGTGTCCTGCAAAATTTGTTAACAGAGCAAAGCGACAGCTATGTTTTCGCTTTTGAAGCAAATGGGGACTGCTTTATCGGTGCTTCTCCGGAACGGTTAGTTAAAAAAGAAAATGATCGGGTTTATTCTACTTGTTTAGCAGGTTCGATTGCCAGAGGAACAAATAGACGAGAGGATGAACAGCTGGGCAGACAGCTGTTAAATGATGCTAAAAACCTGGGTGAGCATCAATATGTTGTAGATATGATCAAGGAAGCGATGGAGGATACTTGTTCTGAAGTGAGCATTCCAAACCAGCCAAGCCTTTTAAAGCTAAGGCATATTCAGCATTTATTCACTCCTGTAAAAGGAAAGGCCAGCCCGGGAACATCACTCCTGATGATGGCCCAAAGGCTGCATCCGACTCCTGCGTTAGGAGGGCTGCCTAAAGTAGCTGCCTTGCTGAAAATCAGGGAAGTAGAGGATTTGGATCGGGGCCTATATGGCGGACCGATCGGCTGGTTTGACTATCAAGGTAACGGTGAGTTTGCAGTAGCGATTCGTTCCGGATTGATTCAAGAAAATGAAGCATCTATTTTTGCCGGCTGCGGAGTGGTCGGAAATTCTGAAGCAGAATTAGAATATCAGGAAACGAAGATTAAGTTCAAACCGATGTTATCAGCACTTGGGGGAATAAAGTCATGAGTCATCAGCTAGCATTAACTACTTATATTGCCGCCTTTGTATCCGAGCTTGTTTCTTCTGGAGTAGAGGATGTTGTCATAAGTCCAGGTTCTCGTTCGACACCGATTGCGATGGTGATGGCAGAACACCCGGGGCTTCGAATTCATATTCATGTCGATGAAAGGTCGGCTGCATTTTTTGCCCTGGGAATTGCGAAGGCTGCGCAAAAACCAACTGTATTGTTATGTACATCCGGTACAGCGGCTGCAAATTATTATCCAGCGATTACAGAGGCTAAAATCTCACGCGTGCCTTTAGTGGTATTAACAGCAGACCGTCCGCATGAATTAAGAGATGTCGGTGCACCGCAAACAATCGATCAAATCCATCTGTATGGTCAACATGTAAAATGGTTTGTCGAAATGGCTCCTCCGGAACATTCAGAGGAATTAATCCGTTATGCGCGCACGGTTTGTGCGAGGGCCGTTGCGACAGCGGCACAAGTGCCGGCAGGACCTGTGCATATAAACTTTCCTTTGCGTGAACCGTTAATCCCTGTATTGGAAAATGATCAAGTTTTTATTCAGGCAGAACGGACATCAGGTTATGTAAAAATCAATCTTCCGACTATTTCATTAAAAGAAGCTGAATTTAATCATTATGCGGAACTGATACAGACGGCACAAAAAGGAATTATTGTTTGCGGACAGATTGAGGATGGGGATTTTTCCTCGGCAGTAACAGCCTTTGCTGAAAAACTACAATTTCCAATTTTAGCCGATCCTTTATCGCAGCTGCGCAGCGGAGAGCATAGCGGGAAATGGATTATTGATACGTATGATGCTTTTTTACGTTTTGATGAGATCAAACAAAGACTAAAACCTGATTTGATTATTCGCTTTGGTTCTATGCCCGTATCTAAAGCGTTGTCATTTTTCTTAAAAGAAAATCGTTCGGCACAGCAGATTGTCGTGGATGGCGGCGTAGGCTGGCGTGATCCGTCGATGCTGTCAACGGAAATGGTCTATTGTCAGGAGACGATTTTTTGCCAGGAAACAGGCAGGAGACTTTCTGTAACGTCTGTTTCCCAGTATGCTAAAGAATGGCAGCAATTGAATGCTCACACGAAGCAGGCGCTGGCGGCAATTAACGAGACAAAGGAATTAAGTGAAGGGAAGCTCTTTTATCAGCTGGCAGAACTGCTCCCGGAGGATGCGGCCTTATTTGTCGGAAACAGTATGCCAATCCGCGATCTGGATTCTTTCTTCCACTATAATCAAAAACGGATTAAGGTGATGGGAAACAGAGGGGCCAACGGGATTGACGGAACGATTTCCACTGCCCTTGGAGCAGCAGTCATTTCCCAGCCGCTGTATTTAATTGTCGGCGATTTGACCTTTTTCCATGATCTGAATGGTTTGATTGCCGCTAAAATGCAGCAGTTAAATATCACGATTCTTTTAATTAATAATAATGGCGGGGGCATTTTTTCTTTTCTGCCACAATCCAATCATCCAAAGCATTTTGAACTGTTGTTTGGAACACCACTAGATTTGGACTTTAGTCAAGCGGTACAGATGTATGGCGGTGAATTCACTTCAATCACTGATTGGGAGCATTTTAGAACTGCTGTCATGCAGGATAGGGAGAAAAAAGGCTTGAGGGTTTTACAGATTGTGACAGACCGCAACGAAAATGTAAAAGAACATCGTGAATTGTGGAATGTTGTTTCCCAGGAAATAAACGAATGGAAGAATTTAGACTGATGCATTGTGAAATTAATGGTCTAAATTATTATATAGAAGAAAGAGGGAGTGGATTTCCACTTATCCTCCTGCATGGATTTACCGGTGATTGTAGTACATGGGAGCCTTTTTATCAGGAATGGAGCGGGCACAGCCGGCTGATCGCGATCGATATTATCGGTCATGGAAAATCGGATTCTCCCGAACAAATTGAACGTTATGATATGCTATCGGTCACGAACGATATAAAGAAAATTCTTGAACAGCAGCTGCATATTGAAAAAGCAGATCTATTAGGTTATTCAATGGGTGGACGTCTGGCCTTGAGTTTCGCAATCCTGTTTCCGCAAATGGTGCGTAAATTGATTCTTGAAAGCTCTTCTCCAGGGTTAGAATCTGAAACGGAGAGAGAAAATAGAAGAAAGCAGGACGAGAAACTGGGTCTATTTATTTTAGAGCAGGGCATGGAAAAGTTTGTTGATTACTGGGAGAATATCTCCCTCTTTGCCACGCAAAAAAAACTTCCGTCACCAAAGCAGGAAAGAGTACGGAAACAGCGTCTGAAGAATTCAGATATTGGACTGCACAATAGCTTAACGGGTATGGGGACAGGGGCACAGCCATCATGGTGGCAGCAATTACATAAAATTGAAGCAGAAACACTGCTTGTGACCGGCAGTCTGGATGAAAAATTTTGCTTAATCGCCAAGAAAATGATGAAGAAAATCAAACAATGCAAGTGGCTGGAGGTTGACGGCAGCGGTCATGCAATTCATGTGGAAAATCCGGATAAATTTGGTACAATAATGAAGAGGTTTTTGTCGAACTCGAATTAAGAGCAACAGAGGGGCAAAAAGTGGACATTCTATTGAAATTGGTGCTGTTCAATTTGATTAGGATGTTGTCATTTTAATAAAGGAGGAATTTTAAATGGCAGTAGAATGGGTTGCGGGACGTCAATATGAAGACATCCTGTATGAAACTTATAATGGAATCGCGAAGATTACCATTAATCGTCCAGAAGTGCGAAATGCGTTTCGTCCGAAAACAGTGATGGAATTAATTGACGCATTTGCTTATGCACGCGATGACGAAAACGTAGGTGTGATTGTTTTAACTGGTGCAGGAGATATGGCCTTTTGTTCAGGCGGCGACCAAAAAGTACGCGGTCATGGCGGCTATGTGGGAGAAGACCAAATTCCGCGTTTAAATGTCCTTGATTTGCAGCGCTTAATTCGTGTGATTCCGAAACCAGTTATTGCGATGGTGAAGGGATTTGCCATTGGCGGAGGGCATGTTTTACATATCGTATGTGATTTAACCATTGCAGCGGACAATGCGATCTTTGGCCAGACAGGACCAAAAGTGGGCAGCTTTGACGGAGGGTACGGTGCCGGCTATTTAGCAAGAATGGTTGGCCATAAAAAGGCCCGCGAAATTTGGTACTTATGCCGCCAGTATAATGCCCAGGAAGCATTGGATATGGGACTTGTTAATACAGTGGTTCCGCTTGATAAAATCGAAGAAGAGACGATTCAATGGTGTGAAGAGATCTTAGCCAAAAGTCCGATGGCCTTACGTTTCTTAAAAGCAGCATTTAATGCGGATACAGATGGCTTAGCTGGTATCCAGCAATTAGCCGGAGATGCAACACTGCTTTATTACACATCTGATGAAGCAAAAGAAGGCCGCGATGCCTTTAAAGAAAAACGTCAGCCAAATTTCGGACAGTTCCCAAGATTTCCTTAATGATTGAATGTGAAAAACTTGCAGCTTGGTGGATAACCATCAGGCTGTTTTTCTATGGAGAAGGTGAGAAGATTGAAACAAGCAATGCCAAATTGGCTGAAAAAACGTGCATTTTTAACACCGAATCGTCCGGCTGTTTCCTTTGAAGGAAGGACGATAACCTTTGCGGAATTGTATCAGAGTGTCTTCAATATGGCCGGAAAATTAGCCGCCAGCGGTTTAAAAAGAAAGCAATTTGCGGGGGTACTGCTGCGTAATCATCCGGATTCTGCCGTCATGTTACTAGCGTTACAGCTGCTGGGAGTCCGGGCGGTTATCTTAAATAACCGCTTAAGTGCTGAAGAACTCATCTGGCAGTTGGAGGACTCGCAAGCTGCTTTTCTCATTAGTGAAGAGCTATTTGCGGAAAAGCGAGAAAGAATAGGCCGCATGCTGCCGGAATTGCCTCAATTAACGAAAGAAAGACTGTCCGAAGTGAATTTTGTTGAGCCGGATGAATGCACCGAAATCGATATGGATGAAATCTGTACGATTATGTATACTTCCGGTACAACCGGTCATCCAAAAGGAGTCATCCAAACCTACGGGAATCATTGGTGGAGTGCAACAGGTTCCGTCTTGAATCTTGGTCTGCATGAGAATGACTGCTGGCTTTGTACCGTTCCCCTTTTTCATATCAGCGGCTATTCTATTTTAATGAAGTCAATCATATATGGCATGAAAATGGTCCTCCATGAAAAATTTGATCCTGGAAAAACAGTACAGGACATAGAATCCGAACATGTCACGATTATGTCAGTTGTTAGTACAACTTTGACACGTATTTTGGAACACCTGCAGGGAGATAAACTTCCCGACTATTTCCGCTGCATGCTGCTCGGCGGGGGACCAGCATCACTGCCGCTGCTCGAGGAATGTGTCGCGAAAGATATTCCTGTTTATCAAACATACGGGATGACCGAAACTTCGTCGCAAATCGTGACATTGGCTCCGGAAGACAGCATTAGAAAACTGGGTTCAGCAGGGAAAACACTTTTTCCGTCCCAGCTTAAAGTAATTGCCGAAGGAAATAGAGAGGCTGCTGTGCATGAAGCCGGTGAAATCGTTGTTAAGGGTCCGAATGTAACAACGGGATATTTGAACAGGGAAGAGACTTCCAAGCAGGATATTCGTGACGGGTGGCTGCATACGGGGGATATCGGTTATGTGGACGAAGAGGGTTTTTTATTTGTTCTCGATAGAAGGTCTGATCTCATCATTTCCGGCGGTGAAAATATTTATCCGGCTGAAATTGAAGGGGTGCTCACTTCCCATCCATCGATTATGGATGCAGGCATTATCGGACGCAAAGATGAAAAATGGGGGGAAGTCCCCGCTGCTTTTATTGTGCAAAAAAGCCCTGTTACGGAAAGTGAACTGCTGGAGTATTGCTCGCAGAGACTGGCGAAATATAAAATTCCAAAGTATTTTTATTTTATTGATGAAATCCCAAGAAATGCATCCAAGAAAATATTGCGCAGGGAATTAAGAACATGGTTCAGCAGTAAAAATAAATAAATGAAGCAAAAGCAAAAAAAATCAGAGCTTCTCGGGGAAGGGAAGCTCTGATTTTTTCATAAAAGCCGTGAAATCTCATTATTTCAGTAAGGCTTTTTTCAAGACGTCGATATTATGCTGCATTAAAGTATAATAATCTTCGTTGTTTTTCAGGTCTTTAGCTGTTAAGGTGGATAAATTATGCAGGGTCAATGCATCGGCACCGATTTCCTTTTGCACGGTTTCAGTCAGCTTTGAACTGACATTTTGCTCAAAAAAGATGTATTTTAAATGATGCGCTTTTGCCGTATCAATAACACCAGCTAAATCCTTTTGTGATGGCTCGCTTGATGTAGACAGACCGGCGATACTGATTTGTTCAATTCCGTACCGTTTTTCCCAATAGCCGAATGCCGCGTGCGAGACGAGAATCTTTTTATCTTTCGCGTTTTTGCCAATGTCGGCAAACTTGTCATCAATTTGCGCAAGCTTAAGTGATAATGTATTGTAATTTTTAATAAATTGCTCTTCTTTTTCCGGCATTTGTTTAATTAATTCATCTTTAATCATTTCAGCCATTTGCATGGAATAAACCGGGTCGAGCCATACATGTGGGTCAATGTCTCCATGTGCATGAACGTGTTCCTCATCAGCAGACTTGCCAGTTTCATCATGGGCAAGTTCTTCTTCTGTATGTCCTTTCGTTTCATCAGCAGCATGTTCTGATCCAACTGCTTTATTTTCCTTTGCGTTCTCCTCAAATTGAATAGCGTCACCTGCTGCAAGGAAAGTGACCTTTTCATTTTTTAATGATTCTTTCGTCTTTTCCACAAAGCCTTCAAGACCAAGACCTACATAAATAAATAGATCGGCATCAGCCAGTTTCATCATATCCTGTTGAGTCGGTTCAAAGGTATGTTCATCTGCTCCCGGTGGATAAATCGTTTCCACTTTTACAGCATCCCCGCCAATTTGCTGCGTGAAAAATTGCAGCGGATAAACAGTTGTATAGACGGTGAGCTTGCCCCCTGTTTTTGTTTCTTGAGTTTTCTTTTCTCCACAGCCGCTTAAAAATAAGCTGACAGACAGAAGAAGGCTCAAGAATAGTAGTAGCTTCTTCATTTTTTTCCCCTCTCATCCCATAAAACAAATTCATTCCGATTTAATATATAAAAGAAGCAATGATTACTACTTTTTAAAATAATTCGTAATCATTCCGATTTTCTAATCTTACAAAAAAAATAAAAAAAAATCAAGGTAAAAATGTGTCATATTTTGTCTTAATTCTGTATGCTAATACTTAGATGAATTTACATGAAAGGTGCTCAAAATATGAAAGCATTAGGAGAAATACTTACATTCAATGAAAAATTCGTTGCTGAAAAAAAATATGAGGAATTTTCAACCAGCAAACTCCCTAATAAAAGAATGGTCATCTTAACCTGTATGGATACCCGGCTTTTGGAATTGCTTCCACGTGCCATGAATGTTAGAAACGGTGATATTAAGCTGATAAAAAATGGCGGTGCCGTGATTAACCATCCCTTCGGAAGTGTAATGAGAAGTATTTTAGTCGCCGTATACCAGCTTCATGCAGATGAAGTCCTTGTCATCGGTCATTATGACTGCGGCATGGGCGGTTTAAAGGCTGATGAAATGATTGAAAATATGAAGGAACGCGGTGTAAAGGAAGAAACACTCGAAACCATTGAGTATTCCGGCATTGATGTGAAAAAGTGGCTGAGAGGATTTAGCAAGGTAGAGGATAGTGTTGCCAATAGTGTGAAGATCATTAAAAATCATCCGTTATTACCGGAAAATGTTCCTGTACACGGTTTATTGATCAATCCGGAAACGGGTAAATTAGACTTGGTGATTAATGGGTATGAAGAATAGAAGAGACGCTGTACAGGTATGTACAGCTTTCTCTATTTGTGCGGCTTTGACCTTAGACCTTCCCATGTATTCGGAACAGGGTCAACCCCGCCTGGATGAAAGGGGTGGCATTTGAGGATTCTTTTAATGGTGAGCCACCCGCCTTTTAATGCCCCAAACCGTTTAACAGATTCGAGTCCGTAATGGGAACAAGTCGGGTAAAAGCGGCAAGTGGGTGGCTTTAGGGGTGATATCACCATTTGATAAAATTTTATCATGCCGATAAAAATAGATTTTAACATGAATATTAAGCCTTCTTTTTAAATAAATTTTCACAGGGATCGATTTGAATATCATTTCACGCTGGCTTTACAGCATAAAAATAACATATATCGCATCATTAGTCTAAAAGAAAGATGAATCCGTTGATGAAACAATGGAGCATTTGCGATATAATCAATTTTAGTGTGCAGACTTCGTTCTGCCGGTAAAGGATCCTGCAGCCATGTATAGTAAGTTAGTGATCAAAAATGTTTAGGAGTGATGAAAATGCCTTCAGTAGAAAGCTTTGAATTAGATCATAATGCCGTGAAAGCTCCATATGTGAGACATTGTGGTGTTCATCAGGTTGGAACAGATGGTGTGGTCAATAAATTTGATATTCGTTTTTCCCAGCCGAATAAGGAGAATATGCAGCCGGATGCCATCCATTCGCTGGAGCATTTGCTGGCGTATAATATTAGAGGATGCGCTGAGAAATACGATTTTGATATTATCGATATTTCGCCTATGGGCTGCCAGACTGGCTTTTATTTAGTAGTCAGCGGTGAACCGACCGTTGATGAAGTGATTGATTTGCTGGAAGCAACCATGAAGGTTTGCTTAGAGGCAACTGAAGTACCAGCAGCTACTGTATTACAGTGCGGTCAGGCAAAGATGCATACGCTTGAAGGAGCAAAACGATTAATGCGTTATTGGCTGCAGCATAGCAAGGATGAACTTAAGCAGGTAATGGCCTAAGTAACAAGGCGGAAGCTATAAAAACACATCGTGTCTAGAAAAAGAAATCGGTAGTTCCGCCGATTTCTTTTTTTAATGCAGTGATGTTCAAGTTGGAAGCGAAAGCAGATTACAGGATTGGTGATAAAAGACGGGAAATGGATTCTTTGAAGCGGATATAAAGCGGGCGCTTTTTATATTCGTCGATTGTGAGCACCTTTGACACTTCTAAATCCCGGCAAAAGATCTCTGTCAGCTGTTTCGCAATCCCTTCATCATAGATAAAGGAATTGACCTCAAAGTTTAGTCTGAAACTGCGGACATCGATATTGGCGGTGCCTACGGAAGAGAGCTTTTCATCTACGACTAATGTTTTAGCATGAATAAAACCATTATTATAAATATAAACCTTGGCACCAGTTTTTAAAATTTCTCCAATATGCGACATCGTGGCCCAATAAATAAAAGGATGGTCTGGCTTATTCGGGATCATGATCCTGACATCTTTGCCAGTAAGAGAGGCAATCTTTAAGGCATCCATCACACTCGCGTCCGGAATAAAGTAAGGAGTTTGAATCCAAATCGATTTTTTGGCTGATGAAATTAATTTAATAAAGCCGTATTTAATTTGTTCCAGTTCTGAGTCCGGTCCGCTGGATACAATTTGCATGCCAATATTTCCTATCGTTTCGACGCTTGGAAAAAGGTTGGGCGAATAGGAAATGTCATAACGGTGTGAAGCCTGGTTCCAATCTAATATAAACCGGGTTTGAATTGCATAAACCGCGCTTCCTGTAATGCGAAGATGAGTATCCCTCCAATACCCGAATTTTTCTTTTAACCCGAGATATTCATCCCCCACATTAAAGCCGCCTAAGTAGCCGATTTTCCCATCAATGATTACGAGCTTTCTGTGATTGCGAAAATTGATCCGAAAATTAATTAAAGGCAGTTTTGAAGGGAAGAAAGCCTCCACTTCACCTCCGGCTGCTTTCAGTTCTTTTAAGGACTTTTTTTGTAATGATTTCGATCCAAGGTCATCGTAAAGGATGCGTACCTTTACACCTTGTTTGACCTTTTGCGTTAGTAGATTGATTAATTTTGTTCCTAAATCATCATTTTTAAATATATAATATTGCAAATGAATAAAATCCTCCGCACTGCGGATGTCTTTAAATAGGGAGTTGAATTTTTCCTTTCCGTCTGTAAAAATTTTTACCGTATTATCGGCTGTTAAAATGGCATCATTGTTGTCAAGGAGCATATAAATAAGCCCCTTATTGTTCTCGATAATTTCATTTGCATAAGGCAGATTACCTGTGCGGAAATTGATCGTCTGCTCGGCGATTAACTGTGAAATGCCGATTTTCTTTCGATCTTCCCAAAGAAATAGATGCTGCCGATTAAGGTTTTGTCCTAGGAGTAAGTATAGAATAAATCCAAGAATGGGAATAAAGGTAAGGACCATCAGCCATGCCCATGTTGTACCCGGATCTTTATTTTCCAAAAAGATGACGATAATCGCTAAAATGATGTTTAACAAAAGAATCAGACTGACAATTATAGTATAAAGATCCATCATTTTAAAAACCTTTCTCTATTTTTGCTCATTTTTTTGCTCATGATTTTGTTCATCCAGTTCACTTGCTATATGCGGGTTTTCTTCCAGAGGATCAATGGTATGTTTATATTGATAAGCCTTGTTGGTGGTGATAACACTTAGAAGCAATATAACGAAAACGATGATGACCGATAAGATAATAATGGTGGTAAGCAAACGTAAATCCCTCCTTTACATAATGATTCTATTTTACCATGAAATGAAATTTTTTCCTGTTAAAAACGATTATTAGCATGAACATCGGGGTTTTCTTAAAGTTATAAGAGTCCGCGGGACAGCAAGGAGAGCCTTTATAGAAATAAAAACCGCTTCACCTCTGGTGAAGCAGTTTTTGAATTATGCTGAAATATATGTACTAATTTGATTTAGTGAAGGTTACGCTGGTTAGGAAAAGGATGGCGCCGCTGGCCGTAATCCTCTTGGGCAAATTTCACTTTGAGGTTTTCGATTAAGTATAATCCCATTAAATTATATAATTCTTGTTCGTCCATCTCATAAATAAGATGTAATAAGTCATCGCGTGTCATTTCTTCAAGGAATGCGAACGCTAACATATCGATATCTTCTTCATCCCCGGTCAACTTGTCTCTATACAATTCGTAAAGCTCATCTACAAGTTTCATAATCATACACCTCCACCTTTAGTATATAATGTCTTTGCAATTTTTACATTATATTTAATTTGACCTCTAATTATGAAAAAATGCAATATTCTTTTAAAAAATTCACATAAGATGGGGGAGAAATAGGGGACGATAAGGAAAAAACAGATTAGGAGCTGCAGAGTATGGAACAAAAGAAAACCTATTATATTGAGATTGGCAGTGGTGAAATTACACAAAGTGCCACAGACTCGACATGGAACTACAAAATTGAAGCAACTGATGAGGAAATTAGAAAGCTCCGTGAGCAATTTGATTTCATTGATCAGAATGAACCGGCAGATTTTTTGCGGGCCCATATCCCGTTTAAAGAATATCATTTCGATAAGGAAAATGATGTTTATGATGAGGCATTAAAAAAGATATATGGTATGGTCTATAAGCTGGGAGATCATGAAGCTCGAAAAACCATCAATGAAATGGGGATTTTACAACAGGGATCGGAAACATTCGATTGCTAAAGGTTCATTTCCACCTATAATAAAGGTATGAGATGTGCTGAAAGATAGAGGTGGAAACTATGGAAGTATTTCAGGATCACAATGGCGGACAAGTTAAGATTTCCAGTACCCGGGATTCCTTTTCTCAAGCTGCAAAGCATGTGCTGGTGATATGCCGTTTTTATGGGCAATGGTTATTAACAAAGCACAAAACAAGAGGCTGGGAATTTCCCGGCGGCAAGAAGGAAGCGGGGGAAACGCTGGAACAAGCTGCGGTGCGCGAGATAGAAGAGGAAACGGGAGCTCAGGTCAAATCCTTGCAATGGATTGGAGAGTATGAGGTAACCCATACAGAGGGCACATTTGTAAAAGCCATATTCTTTGCTGAAGTTGACGCGCTGCTTCCGAAAAATAACTATTTTGAAACGAATGGACCGGTTTTAATCAACGGAGATATTTTATCCTTGCGCTGGCAGGAGCAGTTTAGTTTTATTATGAAGGATCAAGTTGTGGAACAAGCTGTAACACAGATTATGGAGGTCTGCAAGGCAGGGAAAAACGGCAACTGAGGCTAGTTGCCGTTTTTGATTAATTTCCTCTCTAAGTATTCAACAAGCTGATACATAATGGTAGCAAAAACAGCAATGACGAGCAGAGAGAGGAATACGAGGGTGAAATTAAAGACTTGGAATCCGTATATAATCATATAACCGAGCCCTTTTGATGACACTAAGAATTCGCCGACAATGACCCCAACCCAGGAGAGACCGACATTTACCTTTAAGGTGGAAATGATAACAGGGAAGGATGCTGGGAGAATGGCCTCTTTAAAAGATTGCAGCCGGGTGGCTCCGAAGGTTTGCAGTACCTTCAAATAGTTGGGGTCTACTTCACGAAATGAGGTGTAGACCACGATCGTAGTGATGATGATGGAGATCATAGCCCCCATCGTCATGATCGATGTAAAATTTGGTCCGAGAGCGACAATCAGGATGGGGCCAAGTGCCACTTTTGGCATCGCATTTAGAATGACTAAATAAGGATCCAATACCTTTGACAGCATGGGAGACCACCACAAAAGAGCTGCTAACAGAGTGCCGAGAATAGTACCCAGTAGAAAGCCAAAAACCGTCTCAGATAAAGTAATACCTAAATGGACCATTAAGGACCCATCCTGAATTTTTTCGAAAAGTAATTGAACGATTTTCGCAGGCGAACTGAAGATGAGCGGATCGATCCATTGCTTTTGACTGGACAGCTCCCAGCTGCTGAAAAAGACAAGAAAGATAATAAGCTGGTAAAAACGGACTTTGCCCTTTTCTCTTTTCAGCGTGTAGAGATACTGTTGATGGAGAAGGCTGATATTATGGGACGGTTTCGGTTTCAAGGGATTTCAACTCCTTCCAAATCATCTGAAACAGCTCCTGGAAGACTTTATGGTTGTTGCGTGCTTGAAATGGAGGCAGCTTCCTTAATTCTTCCGGTACAAGAAAGGTTTTGTAAAGCTTGCCGGGACGGGCGGAAAGAAGAAAAATCCGATCGCTCATGGCAATGGCTTCGCCAATATCATGTGTAACGAGAATAGCTGTCTTGCGAAACTGTTTTAATGTTTCAAAGACGAGATCCTCTAAATTGAGCTTTGTTTGATAATCCAAGGCGGAAAATGGCTCGTCAAGCATTAATAGCTTTGGCTCAGTTGACAATGTCCGTACAAGGGCGGCTCTTTGTCTCATTCCTCCTGATAACTGTTTTGGATACTGGTGCTCAACATTTTGCAGCCCCATTTTCTTTAATAAGTTTAATGTGTACTGTTTCGTCTCCTCATTTAAACGTTTATTTAATTTAAGGCCAAGCTGAATATTCTGTTCAATCGTTTTCCAAGGGAATAAATAGTCCTGCTGCAGCATGTAGCCAATGTCATTTTCAGCCGCCGAGACAGGTTTGCCCTCTAACTTAACCGTTCCTTCCGTTGGCTGGAGCAGACCGGCGATAATGGAGAGCAAGGTCGTTTTTCCGCAACCGCTTGGTCCAAGCAGTGAGACAAATTCTCCCTCTTCCACTTCGATGGAAATATCATACAGGGCCGTAACGGCCGATTTCTTTGTAAAATACGTGTGATGAACATTAGAGATGCGCAAAAAGTCCATTTTCAGCTCTCCTAAAAAGAGGGGTCTGACCCCGAGTGTATTCATGTGTGCATGCTTAAGTGCCTTAAGCAAGCGGGAGCGGTCCCCGCTTACAGCACTATTTTATTACTTTCTCCGCTATTTCTGTATTGACAAGTTTAGTATGTTCAATCCGTTTTGGCAGTTCACCTGCTTCATCCATAATGTTTTGCAGGTTATTCCACTCTTCCTCGTCTAAAATCGGGTTCAAAGCAAAGGAACCTTGCGTTTTATAACGGTCAACAGAAGATTCAATAATCTCCATATCAGTATCGGCAAAATATTTTTCAATTAGTTTTGCTGTTTCCGCTGCACTATGTTCGTTCACCCAAACTTGAGCTTTATAAATAGCACGGGTAAATTTCTCCACTAAGTCTTTATGCTCAGTGATATAGCTTTCTTTACTCATAAATGTGGTGTAGGGTACATGACCGGATTCCATTCCAAAGGAGGCAACGACAAATCCTCTGCCTTCTTTTTCAAACATGCTTGCCTGCGGTTCAAATAACTGCACAAAATCACCTGTACCTGAAATGAAAGCATAAGGGTACTAAATGCACTGCCTATATAACCATTGCCTCGTGCTGGGATGGTTTCCATTAAGATTAGTTTAGCTATCTAATGATTGTTACAACATCATTGATACATGTAAAATAATTTATAAACACCTGTATAAATGGATAAAAACTAAATAGTGGAGGGGAAATTTTGAATACATATTATCGGACTTATAATGATGTTCCTAAACAGTTGTGGAAAAGGCATGTGAGAGGTAGTTCACTAGTGCTATTAGAAAAACTAATGGATGAATTAACTGGTGCAAAAAGGATATTCATTTCCTTCTTTCTATATAATAATCCTTTTTTACATAAGTTTTTAGAAGATATGAGCGAACAGGGGTGTGAAATATATATTTATAGCATTCCTTTAGATGGATATGATGCAGCAGTTAAGCAATTATATAA
This sequence comes from Bacillus benzoevorans, assembly GCF_014207535.1. GTDB lineage: Bacteria > Bacillota > Bacilli > Bacillales > Cytobacillaceae > Bacillus_BD > Bacillus_BD benzoevorans. The sequence goes on along the minus strand of NZ_JACHGK010000007.1, from coordinate 187,693 downwards.
GAGAGATTATTCTGAAGAAAACAGTGTAAACTTTTCAAAATTTGATTATGCTCAGAGAACTTATAATAGAATAAGCAATAATAATCAAAACATTTCACTGAAAATATTTCCACATACTTATATTTGGTACAAAGTAAAATTTAATAGGGGTAAAAATTTATTTAGCCTGCACAATAAATCAATTATGGCCGAATTTGAAAATAGCGTAAAGTGTATTTCAAGTTCGTGCAATTTTGCCTTTGGAGACCCTCCCCATAGTGATAGTTTCATAGTTATTGAGGGGAAGAATACGGATGCAGAAAAAATGTTTAAAAAGTATTTTTCAATTTTAGACAAATTATCTTATTCAATTAATGAGTATATAGATTTTAGAAAGACATATTATGATTTTGATTATATTGTAAATCCTGTAAACCTTGAAGATACATATTCTTTGGATTATTTTACAGCGCCATTTATTAAATACAATGGAATAGGAAGCAATCATTATGTTCAGGAACAAATTATAAAATTTATTAAATCGGCACAAAATCAAATATATATCTGTGCGCAGCATATCAATGACATTGAATCTTTTGATGAAAACGCAGCAAGTATCGTACAATGTTTGATCGATATGGATAAAAATGTAGTTATTAAGGTGCTGAAACAAACACGTCCAGAAAATCAAAAACAAGGGGACAGAACGGTCAGTACTGAGGAAGCGCTAAAAAAATGTTCAAATGTGTCCCAAAAATATTGGACTCCTACTATTCATGATAAATTTATTATTGTTGACGATAAGAAAATGTTGTTTACTACCGCAAATTTTACACCGACTGCATTTGCGTGGGAGGAAAATCATTTAATGTCATATGAGGTAGTGAGGAAAGATGGAAGAAAAGAAACTGTTAAAAGAAGAAATACATTTTCTGAGGTAAACTCCTTCCATTTTATTGAAGATAAAAATCTTGTAGAAAAATACATAAAACATTTTGAAAACTTATGGAATAAGAGTGCATTTATTGAATAAGCAGAAACGATTTATCCCATACGTAAAAGAGTGGTTTTTCGGTATCTATTATTTTGGCTGGCGGAAGGAAAACATTTGTTTGTTCTGGGATATTATTATCATTGAAAAAACCTAATATAATCAGTAAACTTAAGGTTAGGATTTCCTGAAAGGAGGAGCAGATATTTGAGTATTAAATTAAATGAACGGGGAAGAGGGAAATTCAAGCCTGCTCCAGATTACAAGCCTGAAGAAGTAAAACAACTATTAATGGAAAAAATCAATGATGAGCTTGAATCGATCATTGAAGCTGATAGTGATTTTTCACATGATGATATTTCCTATCGAAAAGAGAAAATGAATTTAGTTTCGCTTTTCTCAGGAGCTGGGGGATTGGACCTTGGATTGGAATTAGCCGGTCTTGCTGCGGTAATAGGAGAAGAAGCAGCGCTGGAGGCTTTTAGAGATAAAGAAACATACAACAAAGTCCGACATCAAAGCATCTTTCATACGGTCTATGTCAATGACATCTTTCCAGAAGCTTTACAAACCTATGAAATGAATCATGATAAAGAGATTTACATTCATCAAAAGGATATTCGAAAAGTAAAAGAATTTCCAATGGGGGATATTGTATTAGGTGGATTCCCTTGTCCTGGATTTTCAGAAGCCGGGCCTCGGTTAATTGATGATGAAAGAAATTTTCTTTATTTGCACTATATACGCTGTCTAATGCAGACACAGCCAGCCATTTTTATCGGTGAAAATGTCAAAGGGATGATGACATTAGGTAAAGGCGAGGTGTTCAAGCAGATTGTCGAAGATTTTGCTGCTGCGGGTTACACTTTATATACAAGATTAGTCAATGCAAGAGACTATGGGGTGGGGCAGATAAGGGAACGGGTGATCCTTGTCGGAGTAAGGAATGACTTAGATTTTGAATACGCATTTCCGAATCCTACTCATGGTAAAGAAAAAGGATTAAAACCTTTTGTAACTTTAGAAGAAATTATTGGGGATTTAAGAGAGAACCCAGGACCGTATTTTACTGGTTCTTATTCAACTATTTTTATGAGCCGAAACCGTAAAAAGCGTTGGGATGAGCAGAGTTTTACGATTCAAGCATCGGGGCGTCAGGCGCCTATCCACCCAGGCGGGCTGCCGATGGAAAAAGTGGAAACAAACAAATGGATTTTTCCTGATGGAGAAGAGAACAATCGAAGACTGTCAGTAAAAGAAATAAAAAGAATTCAAACATTCCCAGATTGGTACGAGTTTTCAATGGGAGACAGCCAAAAACTTCAATATAACAGCAAATTGGACAAGATTTACAAACAAGTCGGAAACGCTGTTCCTGTTCTTTTAGCCAAAAGTATTGCGCAGCCTATTGCAGATTGGGCGGTTCAGTATGCAAAAGAGAAAGCAGTACAATCAAACCAATTAAGGCTGCCTGTATAATTACTGGCAATTAATATGAAACAAAAAACCAAAAGGAAGCTTTGTGATTTTAAGCTTCCTTTTGTTTTTTTATCCCTAAATTCTCACATTCTTCAAATCGATTTTATTTGTGCATGTACATAAAGAATAAGACAAATTTTAAACTTCATATATTGAAGGGAAAAATACCAACTGGGTGGGTGACACGATGATTAGAAATAAAATGGGAGAACAACAAAATGAAGTTATCTTTGGAGGAATAAAATATATCTATAAGACGGATAAGGAATTTGATTACTTAATCGATCATTCGAACAATAAAGTGAAAGTAAATTTAAAATTTTCAAAGGATAAGGAAAAAAATCTAGTGGCGAAAAATGGATTAAAGACCTTTTTTTCACGAATATCTTGATGATATTCTTTTTTTTCGCGCTACAATCTGGGAAATGAAACAGGTGAAAAGGGGCAGGGAAAATGATGAAACGAGTATGGTGTCTATATCGCGTATCATCAAAGAAACAAGTTAGTGCAGAAAATGATATTCCAATGCAAAAACAAGTGTGTCGAGCATTTGTCAAAAAACAAATGGATTGGGAGATAACAAAAGAATTATCAGAAAATGGTGTTTCGGGTTGGAAGTTAAAAACAAAGGATAGAGATGAATTGACCACTATCAAAGAGGCGGCGATTCATAATGAATTTGATATATTACTAGTGTATATGTTAGATAGAATTGGAAGAAGAGAAGATGAATCACCTTATGTTGTAAATTTCTTGAACCAGCACAACATTGAGGTTTGGTCTACAGTGGAAGGGCAAAGAAAAACGGATACGCACATTGATAAACTTTTAAACTATATTAGTTTTTGGCAAGCAGACGGTGAAAGCCAGAAAACATCTCAGCGGGTAAAGGATGCTAAAAGACAGCGCAGTCAACTGGGATATTATCAAGGCGGGGTTATTCCAACTGGATATAAGCTTGTTGAAACAGATGAAGCACACTGGAAGAGTAAGGATAAAAAAATGAAAGAGCTTGTTATTGACGAAAAGGAAGCAGATATGGTTAAACTGATTTTTAGTTTATACATTGATAAACATATGGGGTATCGTAAAATTGTTGATTACTTAAATAGTAAGGGATATCGTAATCAAGATGGTCAAATATTTGGAGTTAGTACGATTCAAAGGATATTAGCCAATCCGGTTTATATTGGCAGGAAACGATATAAAGAAACTGATGTTGGCAAAGATGGAGGAACACAACCATATAACGAAAAATTGAGAATTGTTTCAGATGATCTATTCAACCAAGCCGAAAAAATTCGGATTACAAGGAGCGAAAAGTTAAAAGACCAGGATAAAACAGGAATACCACTAGCGGGAAAATTGATGTTTTCAGGATTAGCCTATTGTAAATATTGTGATGCCAAGCTAAGTGGCCACTATTTATACAGGAAGCAGAAATACGCGTATAGAAACGATTATTACAAAAATATTGTTTATCGTTATCGCTGTCCTTTAAACAAGGGGAGACTTCACTGCGAACATGCTCAAAATATATGGGGCGCTAAAAAGTATGATGCCATTATGATTAATCAGATAAAAGAGGTCATTTCGCAATTAGATTTAACATCCTTTATTGACAGTTCAATCAATCAAAAAGAAGCGATGATCAAACTCAAGGAAAGTAATATAAAGAATTTGGAAAGTGAAATTCGTTCACACCGTAATCATCTAAAAAAGCTAAATGCAGAAATCTCCAAATCATTAATGGAGGAAAGTGACTTTACACCAAAACAATTATCGACCGCAATCACAAGTATAGAAGATAAGATAAAACATATAACAGATACATTAAGCACTTTGAAATCTGAAGTAGAAAGAGAAAAAGAACATTATTCAGATGTAAACTTTATAGCCAATGAGCTAAAAAATTGGGAAATAAGGTTCGATCATGCAGATGAAAATTTAAAAAAGGCTATGCTTTCAAGAATTATTGACAGAGTCTCTCTAGGTAAAAATGAAGTTGACATCACTTTTAATTTAGCACTGGAAGAATGTATGCAACACGTGAAATGCTAAAAACGCCAGGAAATGTTAATTGGCGTTTTTTTTATGTCTCTCCATTATTAACATAGTTATTGTACATGAGCCTTTGACCTAAAAGCAGTGTATTTTGTTACCGTATGATAAGGCATTTGCGATGTTCGCGAAATCGATGTTTTGAATTAAATTGAGATCATTTTGCGGGTTAATTCCATGACCTTTCAGTACGAATTCCCCAACCATTTGCGGCATTCCGCCTTTCCTTTGACCTAAAAAGTCACTGCCCTTAAGCATATCCCATGTGAAATGATCGATTTTCTCACGTGAAACGAGAAAGGTTCCGTCTGTTTGAGTCAACTGGGCGAAATTAATCACGGGATCAGTGGAACCCTGAGCAGAAACATAGATCGATGTTTCTGAACCGACAAGAGCAATATCGGCACCGCCAGAGACAAGGGTAGTCATCGTTTTATCCCCGCCCCAAGTAGTGGTTAATTCAATATCGAGCCCCTCTTCGGCAAAAAAGCCTTTTTCAATTGCTGCATATAGCGGGGCATAAAAAATCGAACGGGTTACTTCAGCTACTCTTACCTTTTCTGTTTTTTCTGTCGTATCTTTCTTTCCCGTTCCACATGCTGTAAGAACAATGACGAGCAAACTTAGGAGCAGTAAAAAGGCAGATTTACACCACTTTTTCATACGAAAAGTCCCCCTTTTTTTTTGAAAATTAGGAATCATGAGCCTAAATTATCGTATGAAAAATAAAAAAATGTGTGAATGCCTATAAGCAGGACTATAAAGCCATTGGTAAGGGTTACAAAAGTCTGGTGGTAATAAATAGACAATGGACAAAAGGAGTGGTTTTCGCATAACATGGAGATTGTGTTTGTACTAGCTGGATTTGAAAATAATAAAAAATAATGAAAAGGTTTTTTTATCGTTATGAGGCAAAAGCAGGAATTTTTCAAAGGAAATTTTTCGAGCAAGCGCGCTAGTATAGGGCGCATTTGATAATAAGGCAAAGGAGAATTCTATAATGGAAGCAGGGATATACGGAATGAATGATTCAAAGGATAAGGAGGAAAGTACAGCAAAAAAGGATTCGGTTCTTTCAAAGGTCCTTGGGGTTATCTCAGGAAGTTTTGCTCCGATACTGGGTGTTTTAGCGGGCTCTGGACTATTATCTGCATTATTAGCTGTATTAACCATGCTGGGATGGTTATCTAAAGATAGCGGTACATACGCCATATTGTCCGCAGCAGGACACGCCATCTTTTATTTTTTTCCTGTTTTTCTTGGGGTCACTTTAGCCACTAAGCTGGGGGCAAATCCATATGTCGGGGGGACCATCGGTGCCGCACTTTTGGAACCGCATTATACTGATTTGGTGGGCGGCGGAGCCGGCAATGTTGAGTTTCTTGGAATTCCGGTACTTTTAATGAGTTATTCTTCTACCGTTTTCCCCATCTTAATTGCTGTTTCGATTTATGCCGTTTTAGATAAACTGTTAAAAAAGATCATTTATAAAGATCTGCAGATGTTCATTAATCCGTTGATTTCATTGGTCATTATCGTTCCATTAACCATTCTCCTTTTCGGTCCTTTTGGGACGTATGCGGGTGAGGGAATTGGAGCAGGAATTGAATTTTTAAGCGCAAAAAGCGGATGGATTACGGGGGCAGTCTTAGGCGCAGGCTGGACGTTTTTAACGATCCTCGGTTTGCATTGGGCCGTTATTCCCCTTGCTATTGCTAATTTGGCAACGGGCGGTGATTCAATTATTCCTATGGCAGCGGCAGCCCCGTTTGCACAGATTGGAATGGCAATTGGCGTTTTATTAAAAACGAAAAACAAGGATTTAAAGACTTTAGCGGGTTCAGGAATTGTCCCGGGAGCGTTAGCCGGAACAACAGAGCTCATCACATACGGAATTCTTGTCCGTTATAAAAAAACAATGGTGATTGTTGCTGCAGCAGGAGCAGCAGGCGGTGCGATTAATGGGATGCTTGGCTTAAAAATGACCACTTTTGTTCTGCCGAGTTTCTTGTCCATCCCGGCCTTTGCCCCAATGGGGTTATACGTCATTGGTATTTTTGTTGCTTTAGTGACAGCGCTTATCCTTACGCTATTATTTGGCTATGAAGATAAGAAGAGCCAAAAGGGATAGAAAAATCGCAGGGAAATGATAAAGAGACTGACTAAGATGAAGTCAGCCTCTTTTATTTTTGACCTATTTACCTCTATAGATGCCACCTTCCGTTTTTACCTTCAATTTTGCAACAGAACACTCCCATAAAATACGGTTATTACCACCTATACTTTTTGCTCCTTCTGCAAGACTAAGAAGGTAACACAGCATTTCCAAAGGAGGTTATTGAATTGATAAAGAAAAAGTTAGGGTTGTTTATTGCACCGGCTTTGGTGCTAGGGCTGGCCGCTTGTAATAAGGACAACGATAATGCGATGGATCATACAGATGGAAACCGAATAAATACATCGACAACCACAAATGTTGATAACAATTTATATCGTGTGAATAATCGTTATCCTTTTGATCATCAGGGACCGCTTACCGAGGATTATAACAATGATAATGACAGACGATATAATCGTAATGGTACACGGCTGATCAATACTACTGACAATAACAGGGATAACGGAGACAGAACATCATTCAGAAATCGCGTACAAAATAATGTGAATGTAAATAATTGGAGAAACAATGATCGCAACCCGAACATTTCCAGTTATCAGACAACTAAAAACAGCACAAACTATCCGCAAACTAGGGCTGTTTTAGTGCAAGAGGCAAGATACCAATTTGTTCCTGTAGATCCGAATCAAAATTCACAAAAACAATTAAATCTTCGCCAGGGTTACGAACTGGTTCAGACTCCAGAATTGCAGCAGAGGATGATGCAGCAGGCACAGGCGCTATTGCAGCAACAGCAGGCACAAAGACAGCAAGCACAAGCGCCACAGCAGCAAGCACCGCAGCAGCAAGCACAAGCACCGCAGCAGCAAACGCAAAATAAGCCGGCACCTGCTGCTCAGCAAACTCAGACACCGGCAAATGTAAGCCAGGCTGTCCAGCAAGTGATTGATTTAACCAATCAGCAGCGGAAGCAAAATGGTCTGCCAGCGCTGCAGGCTGATACCAAGCTAAATAGCGTCGCACAAAAAAAATCAGAGGATATGCAGCAAAAGGGATATTTCTCGCATACAAGCCCAACCTACGGCTCTCCATTTGATATGATGCGTGATTTTGGTGTAACGTATCGCTCGGCAGGGGAAAATATTGCCCAAGGTCAACGGACACCACAGGAAGTGGTTCAGGCATGGATGAATAGTGAAGGACACCGCAAAAATATTTTAAGCCGTGATTTCACTCATATTGGTGTCGGTTATGATCCTGCCGGTCACCATTGGACACAAATGTTTATCGGAAAATAAGCACAAAAAAAGAGACTGACCTATATCAAGGTCAGTCTCTTTTACGTTTTTCGAATCGTCGATTCATTTAATTTTAATTAACACTGTGTTAATATGGAGGATGATTAATAAAAGGTATATTTATGTTAAGTTTTTATTGAAAGAAGGAATGTATAGTGATTGCAAAAACAGAAGCGGATTTTCAAGGTCTTAAAGAGGCCGGTAAAATAATAGGAACCATTCGGGATGAAATGGTGAAGAAAACAAAGCCAGGAATCACGACAAAGGAACTGGATGATTTTGCCGGAGAACTGTTTGAACAATACGGCGCCATTTCCGGTCCTAAAGGTGAATATGATTTTCCAGGGTTTACATGCATTAGTGTGAATGATGAAGTGGCCCACGGTATTCCAGGAAAACGGGTGATCCAAGAAGGGGATTTGGTCAATATCGATGTATCCGGTTCAAAAAATGGTTATTTTGCCGATACCGGCATATCCTTTGTCGTCGGTGAAGGGGATCCGATCTTGACAAAGCTGTGTGAAACAGCAAAGAAGGCGTTTGAAGCAGGGTTAACAAAATTTAAAGTCGGCGGCAAGAAAAATGCTATCGGCAAAATGGTTTATCAAACAGCAAGGCAGAATGGATTCACGGTGATAATGAATTTAACCGGGCATGGAGTCGGCAGAGCTCTGCATGAAGAGCCTGACCATATTTTAAACTACTATGATTCATGGGATAAAGAATTGCTTCGTGAAGGAATGGTTATCGCTTTTGAACCATTTATTTCAACCGGTGCGCAAGAAGTATATCAAAAGAACGACGGATGGACGTATGCAACAGAAGATAAGAGCTTTGTGGCACAGATTGAACATACTGTTATTGTGACAAAGGAAGGACCCGTTATTATTACGCAATAATCAGGTACTCATCTAATTTCCTGGAGGAACTCAACCTTCAGGATTTTTTTCATCATCACCATGCTGTGCAAGCGGCAAGGAAAATGATGATTTCCTAAATTAAAGGCATAATAAGCTTGAGAAGATGAAAGCATAAGGTGGCGACAATGAATAATCGAATGGTATTGAAGCAGAGATTTCCATCACCCAATCCCGCCATTGAATTATCGATCATTACTTATTTATCTAACGATGGATTAAAGGTCAAAGGTTTGCTGGCAGAACCGAAAGATGATAGAAATTATGACGGGTTTCTATATTTGCGCGGGGGCATTAAAAATGTAGGAAAGGTCAGACCGTCACGAATTATCCAATTTGCTGCAGAGGGGTTCATTGTTTTTGCCCCTTTTTACCGCGGAAATCAAGGCGGAGAAGGGCATGAAGATTTTGCCGGCGCTGACAGGGAAGATGCATTTTCCGGATTTGAGCTTTTGGACTCTCTGGAGAGGGTCAGAAGGGTACATATTTTTGGCTTTTCGCGCGGCGGTGTCATGGCGTTATTAACGGCGATTCATTATCAGCAGGCTGCATCTATTGTAACATGGGGCGGGGTCAGCGACATGTTCCTCACGTATGAGGAGCGAATGGATTTACGGAGAATGATGAAACGGGTTATAGGGGGAACACCGGCCAAAGTTCCGGAACAGTACCGGGAACGAACTCCTATCTATATGCTGGAAAAATTAACCCTGCCGGTGTTGATTATTCATGGGCGAAAAGACAAAAACGTCTCCGTAGAGCATGCCTACCGGCTGGAAAAAAGGTTAAAAGAACTGAACAAAAGGGGAGAAACTTGGTACTTTGATGAGTTTACCCATTACTTCCCGCCAGCCATCAATCGACAGATCGTTTCAGATTTAACGGCATGGATGAAAAGGCAAGTCAATTAAGGTAGAATACAGTTATCAAAGGTCGATGGTATAAAGGAGGAAAAACAATATGGGGATGCCTTTAGAATTAAATACAATGATTGTCACAAAAGGAAAAGAAAAGCGGGTGAATGAAAATTATTTCACTTTGGTGAAAAATGAATACCGGCTTTATCCCATGGAAATTCCAATTGAAGTTCGGAAAACAAAAGACAGTGAACCAGATGCAATCGCTAAAATTAAAAAGCTGGAATGGGAAAATGAGAAAACAACCATTTACTATGAACTCGTTTCGTTAAATACAACAAATTAATCGAGAAAATAGGAAAAGGTGTGAAGAATAATCCACACCTTTTTACTATTATAGCCATTCATCTGCCGGCGAACTCTGATCGGCAATTAAATGGGCTGCATTTGTAATGGCTTCTGCTAACGTATTACCTGCTGCACATGAGTGATGAAATTGATTATCGAAACAAACTTCAGAATCTCCCTTGAGGGTATACTGATAGCCATAGTCCTCTAATCTTTTCACAATCAGCATGGCATGATCAAGATTCGATTGTGGTTGAAACTCTTGTTCGTTGATAAATACGCCTTTTTCATGATTGTACCATTTACCAGTGCTATATAATTTCCAGCCTAGTATTCTACGTGCTATTGAATCTGTCTTGTTCATCTCCCTAAGGCCCCTTTTTCTTTTAATCTTAACACTATTTGTGTAGTAATAAACATATTTAGATTATTCCAATTTTTCATGATAAAATCAAGTGAACTGCTTTCCTTTTTTTGCTGTGTTAAAATGGATCGGGAGGGAGGCTTGTCTTATGTTACATATACGCAATGTGAAAATGGGGGATTTAGCTGCAGTAACGGCCGTAGAGCAGCAATGTTTTCCAATTGAGGAGGCGGCAACGGGAGGAGCCTTTGAAAAACGGATCAGACTTATTCCGGATAGCTTTTTTGTCGCGGAAGAAGAAGGGGAAATCATTGGTTTAGTGAATGGACCGATCATTCATACAGCATTTATCACCGACGATTTGTTTACGGAAATTAAAGAGAATCCCGCAACAGGAGGGCACCAAAGTGTGTTAGGCTTAGCTGTGTCCCCTGCATTTCAAAAGCGGGGAGTTGCTCAAGCGCTGCTCAGTGCTCTGGAAAAAGAGGCGAGAGCGCGCAAATGTGAAACGATTACACTCACCTGCAAAGAGAACTTGATCCGCTTTTATGAGAACTTTGGCTTTAATAACCATGGTGTTTCCAACTCCGAGCATGGCGGAGTTACCTGGTATAATATGATTAAACCACTACTAACGTAACCATGCTGTTATATGATTGAACGTTATGAAGGCCCCATAAGATTTTATGAGGCCTTGGCAGGCAATTATTCTTTTACTCCTATTACACGGATTCTTTTATAATCAGCTGTCCAGCGGCCATCAGCATATAATTTTTCCCTTACTTGTTCCTCAACATTCAGGATGATCCGATTCTGCTTGTCGGTCTCGACCCTATTTAACAGCTGGCTGCCAAACATTTTAATCCAGTTTCTTAATCCATCCTCACCATCCAATGGGGTCGGACGATCGAAATGCTGGGCAAAGGTTACCCGGAATCCAGCCTCTTCCATCAATGAAGTATATTCGGCAATACTTGGATAGTACCAAGGGAATTGTTCCTGTTGGTAAGTGATTCCTGCTATTTTTAAATGAGCAATAATGGCATCGGTAATGGTTTGCACATTTCCTTTCCCGCCAAATTCGGCAACAAATCTTCCGCCTTGTTTTAGGCTATGATAAATGCTGTGCAAAGCCTCTTGAGCTTGTTTAACCCAATGAAGGGTTGCATTGGAGAATACGGCATCAAATTCGCCTTGATAATTTAATTTTGCTGCATCCTCTACCTTAAATGGGATATGAGGATATTTTTCCTTCGCTTGTTGAATCATATTTTCTGACTGATCAACACCGATTACATCTATTTTACGGTCGAACAGTTTTTTTGCCAAATCCCCGGTACCGCAGCCAAGGTCAAGGATTTTCTCGCCTTCAAGAGGTGCTAATAATTCCATGATCCCACTTCCGTATTTCGATACAAAAGAATGCTTCCCATCATATAAACCGGCATTCCAAATGTCTTTCGCGCTATTCATCTTTTCCATCGCTGCTTTCTCTCCCTTTTTATATAATTTATAATACTGTAAAATTTTGTTAACTTGAGTATAATCGTTTAGATGGATAATGAAAATTAACAAAAAATAAGGAAATTAATAACGATGTGTTATTAGAAGGGAACCATATGGACATTAAATGGCTAAAAACATTTATCACTGCAGCTAAATACGAAAATTTTCGCAAGGCCTCAGAAGAATTGTTTCTCACACAGCCGGCCATTACGAAGCATATTCATAGGCTTGAAGAACATCTGCATATTCAGTTATTTGACAGAAATGGAAAGAGTATTTCCTTAACTTCAGCTGGAATCCATTTTCTTCCTTATGCAAAGGATATCATAGAGAAATATGAGCAGGGTTTAGAACAGTTTGAATTATGGAAACAAGGCTATGAGCGAAAACTTATTATTGCCGCTGCTCCGCAGATTGCTTCCTCTATTCTGCCATCCATCCTAAGGGGTTTTATGGACTGTCATCCGTCTATTGAAGTACTTATTAATGTTCTTAATTCTTATGAAATCGGGGAAGAACTCAGTGCAGGACGAGCGCATTTAGGATTAACAAGAATAAAGCCTATTCAGACAAATATTAACTGCCAGATTATCCACGAAGAGCCTGTGATCTTTACCGGACCTTATCCCGCTGATACAGATCATATGGATGATGAAAAGGCGGTTTTGCAAAAATACAAATTAATCACCCATAACCATCCGGATTATTGGGAGCAGTTATTGAATGAGATTAAAAGATCTTACCCGGCAGTCCGCACGATGAAGGTCAATCAAATAGAAGTAACGAAGCGGTTTATTGAACAGGGACTGGGGGTTTCCTGCTTACCCTATACCATGGTCAGGGATGAACTGAATCAGAAAAGATTGCGGAAGATCGAAACGGAGAATATAAATCTTCCGACGTCTTCCACATATATCATCACAAAAGCTGTAACAAACGAAGTTCATTTATTTATTGATTATTTAAAGACAGCTATGGAGAATATGTATTTTATGCACTGATAAGGTAGTTTGTTTGCAGTTTCACAATTATTATTGTAAAATTAAAATAAATCTGATAATTATTGTTATGGCAAAGTTCAATCATACAAAAAAGAAATCGGATATGCATCCGATTTCTTTTAATCTATCAAACCATTAAGCTAACAGTCTAGTATTTAATTAAGCAACAGGGCCGCCCTTTTCAATAATTTCAGGTGCCACATTTTTGAATTTATTAAAGTTTTCACGGAATTTATTGGCCAGTTCTTTTGCTTTCGCATAGTATTCTTCTTGATTTTCCCATGTTTGATTTGGCTGAAGAACGTGATCAGGAACACCGGGAACATGTAAAGGAATATCAAGACCAAACACTTCATCTTTTTTCGTTTCTATGTTATTTAGTTCTCCATCTAATGCCGCGTGCACCATGGAACGGGTATAGCTTAGTTTCATCCGGCTGCCGACTCCGTATTCTCCGCCGGTCCAACCTGTGTTGACAAGGAATACACTTGCATTATGCTGACTGATTTTTTCACCGAGCATAGCAGCATATCGTGTAGCAGGAAGCGGTAAGAACGGTGAACCGAAGCATGTAGAGAAAGTTGCTTCAGGAGTTGTAACCCCGCGTTCTGTTCCGGCTAACTTTGATGTATAACCGCTTAAGAAGTGGTACATAGCCTGTTCTTTTGAAAGTTTAGCGATCGGAGGCAATACCCCGGATGCATCAGCAGTTAGGAAAACAATAGCTTGCGGATGACCGGCAACGCTTGGATCCACAATATTATCAATGGCTTGAAGCGGGTATGCCGCACGGGTATTTTCAGTTAATGAACCATCATCATAATCTGCAATCCGTGAATCATTATCGAGAATAACATTTTCTAATACTGAACCGAAACGGATAGCATCAAAGATTTGCGGTTCTTTTTCACGGGATAGGTTGATACATTTTGCGTAGCAGCCGCCTTCAATGTTAAATACGCCATTGTTAGACCATCCGTGTTCATCGTCCCCGATTAAACGGCGGTTAGGGTCTGCAGATAGGGTTGTTTTTCCTGTACCTGATAAACCGAAGAAAAGGGCAACATCTCCTTCACGGCCAACGTTTGCGGAACAATGCATAGACAAGATACCGCTTTCAGGGAGCAGATAATTCATAAGAGAGAATACAGATTTTTTAATTTCACCTGCATATTCAGTTCCGCCTATTAATACAATTCGTTTTTCAAAAGATATAATGATAAATGTTTCTGATGTCGTTCCATCAATCGCAGGATCTGCTTTAAAGTTTGGTGCAGAAATGATGGTGAAACCAGCTTCGTGACTAGCTAACTCTTCCTGAGTTGGACGAATAAATAATTGATGAGCGAATAAATTATGCCATGCATATTCATTGATTACCTGGATCGGTAAACGGTATTTTGTATCAGCACCGGCAAAACCTCTGAAAACAAATACTTCTTCTTTCGCTTTAAGAAAATCTAATACTTTATTCAAAAGGTTTGCAAAAATCTGTTCAGAAATTGGCTGATTTACTGCACCCCAATCAATTTTATCCTTTACAGATTCTTCCTCTACAATATATTTATCTTTCGGAGAGCGGCCTGTATATTTACCTGTTGTCGCACGAACAGCACCAGTAGATGTTAAAACACCTTCGTTTCTTTCAATGACTTTTTCCACAAGCTGAGAAACAGATAGCTGATTCAAAACATTACTGCCCTTAAGTAATTCGTTCACTTCATTCGTCTTACTTACAGAATTCATCCGATGAGTACCTTCCTTTTATTCAAAATATTTGAGTTGTAAAACATTTTTTAAAAAGTATAACACAATACATCTAATTAATCACACTATTAAATAAAAAATATTTATTTTTTCTAAAGAAATAAAAATAAGGAAATGGTTTGAATAATTTAATAATATAATAGGAAAAGGTAAAAGGATTGACTTTATTCATATTTGTACGGTAAGATTTTAATTTGAACGGATACTCTCTTATCCCGAGCTGGTGGAGGGACAGACCCTATGAAACCCAGCAACCTGCTTAAAGAATTACGCCCTGGCAAAATCATCTTGCTGCTTTAGGTTTTTTCTAAGAAACTACTGAAAAAGCCTGTTATATAAACAGCGAGTCGAGCCATTGTCGTTCTTCAAAGAAAAGGTGCTTAACTGAGGCAAGGACATCATTCCTTGAACGATAAGAGTGAAAAGTGCGAATCGATTGCTTTCAACCTTTTCACATGATGGAAAGGTTTTTTATTTTGCCATAAGGCTAAGATCGGCTTTCGATGCATGAAACATGATAAAGGGATTTATTTAAAAAGCTATGATGTCCATGTTTACAAAGGATAAAACCCGCTTATTTTTCCATACTACTTAGGGAATGAGTTCCGTATCAATAGGGGTTCTTTAAACATATTTGAAGCACCTCCAAATCATTAACGTATATACTAGTAAAAGGCTGGAAAGTTCATTCATTTCATCATAGAGGAAAAGGAATATGAATGGAACAAGCTTTCCCTTTTCAAGGAGGAGAAAAAGATTGTCAACAAAAAAACATCGTTTGTTTACTTCTGAATCTGTTACAGAAGGCCATCCGGATAAAATTTGTGACCAGATTTCTGATGCTATTTTAGACGCCATTCTGGCACAGGATCCTAATGCTCGTGTTGCTGCAGAAACATCAGTTAATACTGGCTTAGTGTTAGTAACTGGTGAAATTTCAACTTCTACTTATGTCGATATTCCGAAAATCGTACGCGGAACGATTAAAGAAATTGGTTACGTAAGAGCAAAATATGGCTTTGATTATAAAACATGTGCCGTTTTGACTTCTATTGATGAACAATCTCCAGATATTGCGATGGGCGTTGACAAAGCATTAGAAGCGCGTGAAGGAAGCATGTCAGAGGAAGAAATCGATGCTATCGGAGCAGGAGATCAAGGATTAATGTTTGGTTTTGCGTCCAATGAAACAAAAGAATTAATGCCGCTTCCGATTTCCTTAGCTCACAATCTAGCGCGCCGCTTAGCTGATGTTCGAAAACAGGAGATTATCCCATATCTCCGTCCTGATGGTAAAACACAGGTAACAGTAGAATACGATGAAAATAACAAACCTGTTCGTGTTGATACGATTGTCATCTCTACTCAGCATCATCCTGAAATTACGCTGGAACAAATTAAAAGTGATTTAAAGGAATTTGTGATCGCGCCAATAGTGCCTCAGGAACTTCTTGATGAGCAAACAAAATATTTTATTAATCCAACCGGGCGTTTTGTCATTGGCGGACCTCAGGGGGATGCCGGATTAACAGGCCGTAAAATTATCGTTGATACTTATGGCGGCTATGCTCGTCACGGCGGTGGTGCATTCTCCGGTAAAGATCCAACGAAAGTGGACCGTTCTGCTGCCTATGCTGCTCGATATGTAGCGAAAAATATTGTTGCTGCCGGATTAGCTGATAAAGTAGAAGTCCAGCTGGCATATGCCATCGGAGTTGCGCGGCCTGTTTCGATTTCGATTGATACATTTGGAACGGGACAAGTAGAGGAAGATGTACTGGTGAACCTTGTAAGCCAACACTTCGATCTTCGCCCAGCAGGAATTATCCGGATGCTGGATCTTCGCCGTCCGATTTATAAACAAACGGCGGCATACGGACATTTTGGCCGTACAGATGTGGATCTTCCGTGGGAACGTACAGATAAGGCTGAATTGTTAAAACAGCTGGCACAAGGTAAATAATAACAAAGAATAAAATGGGGATGCATCGGTGAATGCACCCCTTTTTTCGCCTCTCTTCCACCCATATTCACTTCTTACAAAGAATATGATGTTTTCACATTGATTTTTTATTTCCAGCATGCCATTATAAAAAAATTAGTGGTAGTATAAGAGAGTATGTTTTTTTACTTTATTCAGCAGAAGTCTACAGTTCTGTAAGCGTCGAGATGGATGTATATGAGTTGTGCATTCAATGAGGTCAAACCCTGGCTGAATAAAGGTAAAGCCTCCGGCGGATGCCTCGATTTTTTAAAGGAATTTTTTCGAGCGAGCTCGACGACGGACAGGACGTCCTAGTCAGGCTAGACATAAGGACGTGGCGCTTTGAGTGAGAAAAAAATCGGGCGCAAATACGCCAAGGCGCATTTGATTAGATAAATTCAGGCTTTAGTACCCATCAGGGGTGTAAGCTTTATTAAGGAGTGACGTACATAATGTGTGGTTTTATTGGTTGTGTACATGAAAAAGCACAAATCTTTCAAGAAACCGATAAACAGCTTTTCAAAAATATGAATAACCTGATTACCCATCGGGGACCTGATGATGAAGGCTATTACACCGATGAACATATCCAATTTGGCTTCCGCCGCTTGAGTATTATTGATATTGAGAGCGGACATCAGCCATTAACCTATGAAAATGAGCGTTATTGGATTATTTTTAATGGTGAAGTGTATAACTATGTGGAATTGCGTGAAGAACTTCTCAAAGAAGGCTTAAGTTTTGCAACCAGTTCAGATACCGAGGTTATTATTGCTCTATACAGTCATGTGAAGGAAAAAGCGGTTGAGCGATTGCGCGGCATGTTTGCCTTTGTCATTTGGGACAAACAGGAGCAGACGCTGTACGGTGCAAGGGATCCTTTCGGCATTAAGCCATTTTTCTATTGCGAGAGTGAGGAGCAAACTTATTTTGCTTCCGAGAAAAAGAGTATTTTATTGGCATTAAAAAATGAAGTATTAAATTACGAATCATTACAGCATTATTTAACTTACCAATTTGTTCCGGAACCTGAAACGTTAACCGAGGGAATTCATAAATTAGAACCGGGGCATTATTTTACAAAAAAAATTGGCTCGCCGCTGGAAATTAAGCGTTATTGGAAGGCTCATTTCCATCCGGTACAGAAATCAGAAGCAGATTTTGTCAAAGAAATAAAAGATGTTCTATTTGATTCGGTTAAAGTGCATATGCGCAGCGATGTACCGGTGGGGTCTTTCCTCTCAGGCGGCATTGATTCATCGATCATTGCGTCGATTGCTAAGGAATTTCATCCTGCGATTAAGACGTTTTCTGTTGGCTTTGATCATAATGGCTTCAGTGAAATTGATGTGGCGAAGGAAACAGCTGAAAAGCTTGGTGTAGATAATATCAGCTATATTATTTCTCCTGAAGAATATATGAATGAAGTGCCAAAAATTATGTGGCATATGGACGACCCATTAGCTGATCCGGCTTGTGTACCGCTTTATTTTGTTGCCCGCGAAGCACGAAAGCACGTTACCGTTGTGTTGTCCGGTGAGGGAGCCGATGAATTATTCGGCGGGTATAATATCTATCGTGAGCCGCAGTCGCTTGAAGTCTTTAACAAGATGCCACAATTTGGCAAAGTTTTCCTCAAATGGATTGCTGCATTGATGCCTGAGGGTATGAAAGGAAAAAGCTTCATTGAACGAGGAGTAACCCCAATGGAAGAACGGTATATTGGGAATGCGAAAATGTTTACCGAAGCAGAAAAACGTCAGTTATTAAATGTCTACAGAAACGATTTGAATTATACCGATATTACGAGACCACTATATGAAGAGAGCCGCGGGTTTGATCCGGTAGATCGGATGCAGTATATTGATATTCATACATGGATGCGCGGCGATATCTTATTAAAAGCAGACAGAGTCACAATGGCTCATTCGTTGGAGCTTCGGGTTCCGTTTCTTGATAAAGAGGTATTTAAAGTGGCATCGCAAATCCCAACGTCGTTAAAAACAGCAAACGGCACAACAAAATACGTGCTGCGTAAAGCAGCAGAAGGGATTGTCCCTGACCATGTGTTAAATCGGAAAAAATTAGGCTTCCCTGTACCGATTCGACATTGGCTTAAGGACGAAATGAACGATTGGGCAAAAAAAATAATCCGCGAAAGCAGCACGGATCATTTAATTAATAAAGATTATGTGTTAAAGCTTCTTGATGCCCATTGCCAGGGCAAGGCAGACAACAGCCGTAAAATTTGGACAGTCCTGATGTTTATGGTCTGGCACCAAATTTATGTTGAAAAAGTCTATAACTTTGAAGCGGACTATGTTCAGACCTCTGAAGCATTGTCTGCAAGAGGATAATCGGGAAGATAGGTGATTGCCTGTTTTCCCATTTGCACCCAGGATTCTTCAAAATCTTTTATGGGTGCTTTTTTATTTTTCGCACCTGTTAAAGGATCGTTAAAATAGACGTAATTTGCATCATATCCGGTTATAAGGACTGAATGCTCTTTGTAGGTAATATCTATTGGTCCATTTGGTGTCTGCCATGTTTGAAAATAATTTGGCTCAAGATGCCTGTACGCTGTATTTGTAATGACCCAAACCGGGCGCCCGTCTGAAAGATGTTTTTTAATCTCCTCAAAGTCTGAGCCTGTAAAGTCGTGGATCGAGCCGGGTAAATACTTTTCCGCCAATTCTGCAATGGGACGATGATACACACCCAGTCCCGGGTTTTGATACGAATACATATCCCCGACAAAGCCGTTATTCGGGTGACCGAAATAGACGATTCCATGTTCTTTGCGATAGGCCGTTGGATCTCGTTTGATTTGCTCAGCCAGCATCATTTTATCCGCATGAATACCTGCATACTGGAGCATCATCGCCAGGCTTGTCACTTCACAGCCGCGCGGCAATTCCGGTTTCTGATTGATGACAGGTGCATCGAGGAGTACGCTGTCTTTTACTTCAATCAAGTCTAAGATAAAATTTTCCTCGATAAAAGCATTCGTTTTGGCTATCGGTGTTTGCAGCAGATTTTTAAAGCGGGTCATAGCATTGACAGCATTTTCCTGCTTTAATGTATCAAGCAAAATACCTGCCGTGATCATGGAAACACTAAAAACGAAAACGATTATCGATGAAACAAGCCTTTTACCCGTTACAAATTTAGCGATAAGCAGTATCAAAATACAAAACAGGAGGAGAATAACCATATATAGTAAATTCATGTGCTTCACCCTAAATCAATAATCAAAATCCTTATGGGATTATTATCGGATGAAATCGCGGTTTTTTAATGTGGTGATAAATGGTAAAGTGCTGGTTACTGATTTTGATTTTGCTGCAGTGCCCGGTAGTACTGGCCTTTCTCGACATATTCCCGTCTAACTCGTTCCATATCGGCAAGATCTTCCGGTCCTAATTCACGGATTACTTTTACAGGTCTGCCAAATGCAAGCGTATTTGGCGGGATTTTCTTCCCTTTAGGGACAAGACTGCCTGCACCGATAAATGCTCCTTCACCAATTTCAGCGCTGTCTAGTATGGTTGAGCCCATGCCAATAAATGCCTTTTTTCGCAAAATACAGCTGTGCAGAATCACTTGATGGCCCACCGTTACATCGTCTTCAAGAATAAGCGGGTTATTGGGGCTTTGATGTAATACAGAGTTATCCTGAATATTGACTCTTTTTCCGATAATTGTTGGTGCAACGTCACCGCGGATAACAGTATTGAACCAAATGCTGGATTCATCGCCAATTTCTACATCACCTGTGATGGTGACATAATCGGCAATAAATGCGGTGTCAGAAATTTTGGGGATTTTCCCCTTATATGGATAGATCATTTTGCAGCTCTCCTTTAAAACCATCATAATAATAAATTGATATGCTTTGATTATTTTCTGATAAGGGTATTGATTTGTCAAAGCTTTTGTTTTTGCGTCATAATAGAAGGATAGCGAAAAAGTGTGTAACAGGAGGAAGGAACAATGTGGAAGTGGGAAGCGGAAGGAGAAGCAAAAGCAGTGATTGTGATGGTCCACGGAGCCATGGAACATCACCGCCGCTACGGCTGGTTAATTGAAATGTGGCGGTTATCAGGCTTTCATGTCATCATGGGTGATCTGCCCGGACAAGGGATGACAACGAGGTCAAGAAGGGGCCATATTGATTCTTTCGATGAATATATATTTGAAGTAAAGGATTGGATTCAGGCAGCGTATCAGTTTAATTTACCGGTATTTCTTATCGGTCATAGCATGGGCGGCTTAATTTCCATCCGCTTGCTGCAGGAAGAAAAAATGAATTTGGCAGGAGTAGTGCTCTCTTCTCCATGTTTAGGTTTAGTGAATTACCCGGCGAAAATGACGAATCTATTTTCTTCCGTCCTAAATGTAGTTGCCCCAAGCTTTAGAGTGAATTCTGGTTTAACCGTTGATATGGCAACCCGTAATCCAGATGTAAGGGAGGCTGATGTCAATGATACTTTGTATATCACCAAGGTATCCGTCAGATGGTATCACGAGCTCATTCAGGCGATAAAGTTTGCTTTTGAAAATAATGATAAAATTCAGGACCTTCCATTTCTGGTGATGCAGGGCGGCGATGACAAAATAGTTAATAAACATACTGTAAGAGACTGGTTTAACGATGTTCCGCTATCAGAAAAAAGATTTAAGGAATGGCCTAAATGCTATCATGAAATTTTCAATGAGCCTGAACGGGAAGAAGTATTTGAGTATGCCAAGGATTTTTTTAACAGCCAATTAAAAGCAATTGGCTATATTGTGTAAGTGAGGTTTTGTTATGTCAGTTCCATCAATGCCGTTTAGTTTAATGGCAAAAGCATACCGCAAAATTTTTCCAACTGTCCACCGGGAGCTCTCCTTTTGGAAAGAGCGTGCTGAGCAGATACCGGATCCGGAATTGCGCAGTCAGGCCTTAGCAAGTATCGAATATAAAACTTTTCATTGTGAAGGCGGAGCGATATTAGCTTTAACAGCGAATGAACATTACGCGGAAGTGATTCGTTTTATCGTTGCTTATCAAACGATCAGTGATTATTTAGATAATCTATGTGATCGAAGTACATCACTGGATCCGAAGGATTTTTCCGCACTGCATGAAGCAATGAAGGATGCGCTGTCGATGGAGGGAAAACAGCAACAGTCAGGGGACTATTACCGTTTTCGCAATGAACGGGAGGATGGGCGGTATTTGTATGATTTAGCTGCAACCTGCCGGGATGTCTTGTCCAGGTGCAGCCATTATCCAGAGATTAGGGAGTATTTATTAGAGCTTTGTCACTATTATTGCGACCTGCAGGTACATAAACATGTGATCCCTGAGCAGAGGGTGCCGCGTCTCAGAAATTGGTTTAATAATAATAAAGAAGCGATTCCTGAGATGTCATGGTATGAATTTTCCGCATGCTCCGGGTCTACTTTAGGGATTTTCTGTCTTGTATCTTATGCTTTTCGCGACGATTTTGTCGTCGGACATGCTGAGCATATCCGTCAGGGTTATTTCCCGTATATTCAAGGACTTCATATTTTACTGGATTATTTTATTGATCAAGAGGAGGATCGCCAGGGGGGCGATTTAAACTTTTGTTTTTATTATAAAAATGATCAGGAGCTGTTTCACCGTTTACAGCATTTTGTCAAAGAGGCTGACCGCCATACAAAACTGCTGCCGCATAAACGGTTTCATCAATTGATTAACCGGGGATTGCTCGGTCTTTATCTCTCTGATGACAAAGTAAGGAAACAGCAAAATATCTGGAAGCTGGCAAAGGAAATATTAAAAACAGCAGGTCCTGCAAGTGCCTTCTTCTATTTTAATGCAGTCATATACCGGAAATTGCAAAAATCTTCTCCGGCCTAATCAAACACGAGAGAGTATATCATTCACGCAGAAAAAGAGCACAGGTTTGAATTATTCAACCTGTGCTCTTTTTTCAATGGCCATAATAAAAGGCGGGTTATTTATTTGGTTGATAAAGCGGTACTGTAAAACATGCGCCTTTTTTTGGTCAATACTTCCGGCATATTGCAACAGGATGTCCCGTTCGACTGCGCCTTCAGGATGACCATGGTAAATAACCAGGACGATCATTCCTTCCGGTGCCATGATAGAAAGGAGCTGTTCAATAGCTGAAATCGTTGTTTCCGGTTGCGTTACCAATGTTTTATCACCGCCGGGCAAGTAACCAAGGTTAAAAATGGCGGCAGTGATTTTTCCATGATATTGAGGTGGAATGGATTCTTTAATATGTTCATGACCTCTTTGATAAAACGTAACGCGATCCGTAAAATCTCTTTTTTCGATTCGTTTTAAACTGTTTCTGAGGGCGGTTTCTTGAATATCAAAGCCGAAAACCTGTCCGGAATCACCAACCAATTCACATAGCAGTTCCGCATCATGTCCGTTTCCAAGCGTTCCGTCAACGACTGCATCACCGGGCTTTATTGCCTTAGCTAAAAGCGTTTTTGCAAAAGGAAGGATTCGTTCCAGCTTCATCCTTTCACCCCACTATCCTGTGGTACATAGAACTTGCCCTGCCAACTGTTGCGGCGGACGAGTTCTGCATCGATGGCATTCAATACTTCCCATTTATTAACACTCCACATCGGACCAATCATTAAATCAATCGGACCATCACCTGTGATTCGATGGATAATCATTTCAGGAGGAAGGATTTCTAATTGATCACATACTAATTGGACATAGTCTGCAAATGATAAAAACTGCAGCATCCCTTTTTCATATTGTTTGACCATTGGTGTACCCTTTAATAAATGGAGAAGATGGATTTTAATTCCCTGCACATCCAAGCTGGCTGCCGCTTTTGCTGTTTCCATCATCATATCGGTTGTTTCAAGCGGAAGACCATTGATAATGTGAGAACATACACGAATGCCGCGCTGGCGCAGTTTCTCTACCCCGCTGACATAGGTGGGAAAATCATGGGCACGGTTAATCAGATTCGCTGTTTGTTCATGAATCGTTTGCAGTCCGAGCTCTACCCATAAATAGGTTCGTTCATTTAACTCCGCTAAATAATCAACGACATCATCGGGGAGGCAGTCCGGTCTCGTTGCAATAGACAGACCGACTACACCTTCAAGGTTTAATACCGTTTCATATTTTTCCCGTAATACATCGACGGGAGCATGCGTATTGGTAAATGCCTGAAAATAGGCCATATATTTGCCATCTTTCCATTTTGTGTGCATTTTACTTTTTATTTCATTGAACTGTTTAATAAGGTCATCGGCGCGGTTGCCGGCATAATCTCCTGAGCCGGAAGCACTGCAAAATGTGCAGCCTCCGTGTGCCACGGTGCCGTCGCGGTTCGGACAATCAAAACCTCCATCTAAGGCAATTTTAAACACCTTTTCCCCAAATGTATTTCGTAAATGGTAATTCCATGTATGGTAACGCTTCTGATCTGCTGCATATGGAAAAGGGTTATTCTGATTCAACTCAGATTCCTCCTTTTATACTCGAATTTATCCATTTTATCATGAAGTGAATGAGTTATCCACTGTAAATAGAACGAAGCATGGCAGGGTAAAAAGAGAAATCTTGCACAAAATAAAAGCGTAAGCTCGGTTAGAGCTTTCTCAAAGAATAGGAGGGGTTTTCCGATGGCAACGCGTGAGTCGGTTGAACAGTTGATTCAAGAATGTGAAGATGCATTACGCTTCGCAAATGACCAATGTACGATAAGCAGTACACAACAACACTACAATGATAATGAACATGTTCAGGCTTTGCAGCAATTAGAAGCTGCCTATAATGATTTAGCGAAACTGGCTCAGAGTGCAAATGGGCAGCAGCGGGAACAATTACACCGGATGCGGCTGCAGCTCCAGCAAATGCAGAATCAGATGATCTTACTCGGACGGTAGGAGGAAAAATGATGAAAAAACGATCAAAACAGCAGAATCCTGAACAAAAAACGCGAAATGGTGTTAATAGTCAGGATGTCGAATTTGGCGAAGAAAAGGATCTTGTAAAACTGGCAAAAAAGAAATATGAACAAAGCGGAGCGCAGCCGACAAGGGCAAAAATTCATCCAAAATAATGATTTGGCATAAAAGAGCTGATTCCTTCAATGGATCAGCTCTTTTCAACGTTATTACGGGACTATTATCCTGACTTTTATAATTATATTGCTATTTTTATCTACATTTTTTAGAATATAAATATAATTCAGAAAATTACAAAAAAGGAGTGGTTTATTTGGAGAATTATGCAAAAACTGATGTTGTACAACAAAAAGAGCCAAATTACGATTTTGAAAAAATTGCAGGCAGTCAAGATTTTAAGCATTTACTCAACACCAAGAAGAAATTCCTCATTCCATCTACGATTATCTTCTTAAGTCTTTATTTTTTATTACCAATCCTTACTTCCTACACTACGATTTTAAATGAGCCTGCTATTGGCTCCATATCCTGGACATGGATTTATTCCATGGGCTTATTTGTGATGACATGGGTATTATGCATGACTTATGTAAAGAAAGCGGCAAAATTTGATTCTATGGCCGAAGAAATCGTTGAAAATCAAGGAGAACAAAAACTATGAGTATGGTAGCCTTTGTTTTATTTGTTCTGATTGTCGGAATGACGCTCGTGATTACCTATTGGGCTGCCAAACGGACCAAAACGGCAAGTGAATTTTACACTGCCGGCGGCGGTTTAACTGGCTGGCAGAATGGACTAGCTATTGCCGGGGATTATTTATCCGCTGCTTCGTTTTTAGGAATTGCCGGTGCTATTGCCTTAAATGGATTTGATGGATTTTTCTTTTCCATCGGTTATTTAGTGGCTTACCTGGTTGTTTTATATATCGTGGCCGAACCGCTGCGCAACTTAGGCCGTTATACAATCGCCGATATGATCAATGCCCGTTTTGATGAAAAGAAGATCCGCGGAACAGCGGCATTAAGTACGATTACCATTGTGATTTTTTACATGATTGCCCAGTTAGTTGGAGCCGGCGCACTTATTCAGCTGTTATTAGGAATTGATTATTGGGTGGCCGTCTTAATCGTGGGCGTGATGATGACGATTTATGTATTATTTGGCGGAATGACAGCTACAAGCTGGGTGCAAATTATTAAAGCCTGCCTGCTTATGCTGGGAACAGTGGTCATTTCTTTTCTCGTACTGGCAAAATTCGACTTTAATATTTTTAACATGTTTAAAGAAATGAAAACGTTAACACCACATGGGGAAAATTATTTAAACCCCGGCATCAAGTATCAGAATCCGCTCGATACGATTTCGATGATGGCAGCGCTTGTTCTTGGAACTGCAGGTCTGCCGCATATTTTAATGCGTTTCTTTACGGTAAAAGATGCGAAAACAGCCCGCAGCTCTGTGGTAACCGCCACATGGGTGGTCGGAATCTTCTATATTTTAACGATTTTCCTTGGTTTTGGCGCCGCAGCCTTTGTTGGCTCTCAGGATATTATCAGTGCTAATGCAGCCGGTAATATGGCCGCACCATTATTAGCAAAAGCATTAGGCGGGGACTTCCTGATGTCCTTTGTATCAGCTGTAGCCTTTGCAACCATTTTAGCGGTTGTAGCAGGTCTTGTATTGTCAGGTGCGTCCGCATTCGCCCATGATATTTATGGACAAATTATTAAAAAGGGCAAAGTGACGGAAAAACAGCAAATGCTGGCAGCCCGCTATGCGTCGATTGGGGTTTCCATTTTTTCCATTATTCTTGCTTTGTTTGCGCAAAAAATGAATGTGGCATTTCTGGTTTCACTGGCTTTCTGTGTCGCAGCAAGTGCGAACCTGCCGGTCATTATCTATACCATCTATTGGAAAAGATTTAATACAACAGGGGCCGTTACCGGTATGCTGACTGGTCTGATCTCAGCATTAGTGCTAGTGGCGGTGAGCCCGAATGTGTTAAACCCTGAACCAGGGGTGGCTATCTTCGTTGGGGAACCGCTGTTGGCCTTAACGAATCCAGCGATTATTTCGATACCAGCCGGATTTATCGGCGGGATTATCGGAACACTAGTTTCCCATAAACGGGATGAGAAAAGATATGCAGAAGTCATGGTGAAGGCAAATACAGGCGTAAAATAAAACAAAGGGCTGTTCCAAGGTGCTTACCCGTTGGAGCAGCCATTATTATTTCACCTTTAGTGTGAACTTGCATCGTAACATAAAATGGTATAGAATAGCACTATATATTCATAAATCAATGACATTGAAAAGGAATAGTAATGATTTGATTTCCTGAACTAATAGAGAACTGACGGGTGGTGCAAGTCAGTCAGGAACGTCATGAACTCGCCTTAGAGTTGCGATCACGAAGCCCAGTAATGATTGCCGTTTACCGCGTTAAGGTTGAATGAAGCGAGTGACTTGTGCACTAATGTGGGTGGTACCGCGGGAAGATTCGTATATAATCCTCTCGTCCCAATTTGGGATGAGGGGTTTTTTATATTTTTCTCTAAATACAAGTGTCAGAAAATGTGTGAAGGTAATTGTCAATTTTATTTTTGGGAGGAAAAAGAAATGAGTTTCAATCATCTTGAGATTGAAAAAAAATGGCAAAAATTCTGGGAAGAAAATAAAACTTTTAAAACAAGTGAAGCTAAAAATAAACGTAAATTTTACGCTCTTGATATGTTCCCATACCCATCTGGTGCAGGATTGCACGTAGGCCACCCGGAGGGTTATACTGCAACGGATATTTTATCCAGATTAAAAAGAATGCAGGGCTATAATGTTCTTCATCCAATGGGCTGGGATGCTTTTGGTCTTCCGGCTGAGCAGTATGCATTGGATACAGGAAATGATCCCGCTGATTTTACGCTTCAAAACATCAATAATTTCCGCCGCCAAATTAAATCATTAGGTTTTTCCTATGACTGGGATCGGGAAGTGAATACAACAGATCCTCATTATTACAAATGGACGCAATGGATCTTTTTAAAGCTTTATGAAAAAGGCCTGGCATACATTGATGAAGTAGCCGTGAACTGGTGCCCGGCGCTTGGGACCGTGCTGGCCAATGAAGAAGTCATTGACGGAAAGAGTGAACGGGGCGGACATCCTGTAGAACGCCGTCCAATGAAACAATGGATGCTGAAAATCACTGCCTATGCCGATCGTTTGCTTGAAGACTTGGAAGAATTAGATTGGCCGGAAAGCATTAAAGATATGCAGCGCAACTGGATTGGCCGTTCCGAAGGTGCAGAGGTCAATTTCAAAATTGAACAGCATGATGCAGCCTTTACTGTATTTACTACTCGTCCTGATACCTTGTTCGGCGCTACGTATTGCGTTCTTGCACCTGAACATGCATTAGTAAAGGAAATCACAACCGACGAACAGCGTCCTGCAGTGGATGCCTATTTAGAGCAAATCAAAAGTAAAAGTGATCTGGAAAGAACCGATTTAGCAAAAGACAAAACCGGTGTCTTTACCGGAGCTTACGCGATTAATCCGGTGAATGGAGAAAAGACACCGATCTGGATTGCCGACTATGTATTAGTCAGCTATGGTACCGGAGCTATTATGGCCGTACCGGCACATGATGAGCGTGACTATGAATTTGCGAAAAAATTCAACCTTGAAATAAAAGAGGTTGTTGCCGGCGGAGATATTGAAAAGGAAGCCTATGCCGGTGATGGAAAGCATGTTAATTCAGACTTTTTAAATGGATTAAATAAGGAAGATGCCATCAGTAAAATGATCGCTTGGCTTGAAGAAAAGGGGATTGGGACGAAAAAAGTAACCTACCGTCTTCGCGACTGGCTGTTCAGCCGCCAGCGCTATTGGGGCGAACCGATTCCGGTTATTCACTGGGAAGACGGAACAATGACGGCTGTTCCTGAAGCTGAATTGCCGTTAGTGCTTCCAGTGACAAAAGAAATCAAACCATCTGGAACAGGTGAGTCGCCGCTGGCTAATATTACGGATTGGGTCAATGTTGTCGATCCGGAAACAGGTAAAAAAGGACGCCGGGAAACAAATACGATGCCGCAATGGGCAGGCAGCTGCTGGTACTACCTGCGTTTTATCGATCCGCATAATGAGGAAGCTTTTGCCGATTTTGAAAAATTAAAAGAATGGCTTCCAGTTGATATTTATATCGGCGGAGCAGAGCATGCCGTTCTGCACTTATTGTACGCCCGCTTCTGGCATAAATTCTTGTATGATCTTGGTGTTGTTACAACAAAAGAGCCATTCCAAAAGTTATTTAACCAAGGAATGATTCTTGGGGAAAATAATGAAAAAATGAGTAAATCAAAAGGCAATGTCGTCAATCCGGACGAAATTGTCGAAAGCCATGGTGCTGATACACTGCGTCTTTACGAAATGTTTATGGGACCTCTTGAAGGTTCGATTGCCTGGTCAACAAATGGAGTGGACGGAGCAAGACGCTTTCTTGACCGAATTTGGCGTTTATTCATAGAAGAAAATGAAACGTTGAACGCGAAAATTCAGGACAATGAACAAGGCAGCAGTCTGGAGAAGGTTTACCATCAAACGGTGAAAAAAGTAACCGAGGACTATGAACATTTACGCTTTAATACGGCGATTTCACAATTAATGGTGTTTATCAATGATGCGTATAAAGCGGATGTCCTGCCAATCAGCTATATGGAGGGCTTTGTCAAATTGCTTGCACCAATGTGCCCGCATATTGCGGAAGAGCTGTGGGAAAAGCTTGGTCATAGCGGCAGCATTTCATATGAGGCGTGGCCGGCATATGATGAGGGAAAATTAAAGGATGATGAAGTAGAAATTGTGATTCAAATCAACGGGAAAGTAAAAGCAAAGCTGATGGTACCGGCAGATACCAATAAGGATGCGTTAGAACAAATCGCCATGGGCGATGATAAAGTCAAAACGCAAATTGATGGAAAAACGGTTCGTAAAGTGATTGCTGTACCGGGAAAACTCGTTAATATCGTGGCCAATTAAGAGAGGAAAACAGCACTTGAGTTCAGGTGCTGTTTTTCAATGAATCTATTCGAATAAGATAAATGAAAAGAGACCTTATCAGAAGATAAAGGTCTCTTTGTCTAGATAACCAAAGGATTGAATGATTTGTTTGTTCATTCATGTCCCCCGCCAAGGTAGGCAGCTTTAATTTGTTCACTGGAACGCAGCTCCTCGGCACTGCCGCTTAAGACAACGCGTCCAGTCTCGATAACATATGCACGATGAGCAATAGAAAGCGCCATATTTGCATTTTGTTCCACTAACATGACAGTGGTTCCTGATGCGTTTATTTCTTTAATAATATCGAAGATGGTTTTAACGAAAATGGGGGCAAGACCCATCGATGGCTCATCCAATAATAGTAATTTTGGCCGGGCCATTAATGCTCTGCCCATAGCAAGCATTTGCTGCTCGCCGCCGGATAATGTACCGGATTGCTGCTTGCGGCGTTCATACAAACGCGGGAATAAATCGTATACCTTTTGATAATCTTGTTTTATTCCGTCCTTATCCTTGCGAAGATAGGCTCCTAATTCAAGATTTTCCTCAACACTCATATTAGCAAAAATACGTCTTCCCTCAGGAACCTGCGAAATTCCCCGTTTCACAATCCACTGCGCCGGTTTGCCGTCAATGGTAATACCTTCAAATGTGATTCCGCCTTTTTTAGGCTTTAACAGTCCTGAAATGGTTTTTAGCAGCGTGCTTTTTCCTGCTCCGTTAGCCCCGATTAAGGTGACAATTTCTCCTTGATTTACCTGAAGCTTAATATCCTTTAAGGCGTGGATATTTCCGTAATATACATTAATCTCATTTATGTGAAGCATTAGACTACCTCCTCGCCAAGATACGCTTCAATTACTTTAGGATTATTTCTGATTTCTTTAGGAGTACCTTGTGCGATTAATTGTCCATGATCAAGAACATAAATCCGTTCACAAACCCCCATAACGAGGGACATATCGTGTTCAATTAAGATGACGGTTAAATTAAAGCGTTCACGGATAAAGGAAATTAGTTCCATCAAATCCTTTGTTTCATGCGGATTCATACCTGCTGCCGGCTCATCAAGCAAAAGAAGCTTTGGATACGCTGCAAGGGCACGGGCAATTTCTAACCGGCGCTGTTGTCCATATGGAAGATTTTTTGCTAAGTCATCTTTATAGCCTTCCAGGTTAAATATTTTTAAGAATTCGATTGCCTTTTCTTCCATCTCTTTTTCGCCTGAAAAATGGTTAGGAAGACGAAAAACTGATGAAAACATAGAGTGTTTTGCCAGTGAATGGTATGCTACTTTAACATTATCAATCACAGAAAGCTCTCCGAAAAGTCGAATATTCTGGAATGTCCGGCTGATTCCTTTACGAGTGATTTTAAAAGGAGGCATGCCATTTAATTTCCCGCCATTTAGGGAGATGCTTCCTTCTGTTGGAACATATACACCCGTCAAGAGGTTGAAAAAGGTTGTTTTACCGGCACCGTTTGGACCAATCAGCCCAATTAATTCACCTGGATTAATTTCCATATTGATATCTGAAACAGCCTTAAGTCCGCCAAATTGGATGCCTGCATGGTCTACTTTAAGCAACGGATTGTTTGTTGTCATGATGCTCCCCCCTTACACCGTTTTCCGTTTTTTGAAGAATGATGTAATTTCTTTTGTACCCATTAGTCCTTGCGGGCGGAATATCATCATCACGATGAGTACAAGACTATAAATAATCATTCGGGTTTCAGGATAATCCTGAAGGAAAGTTGAAATGATGGTAAGCAGAATGGCTGCTAATACAGAACCAGACAGGCTTCCAAGTCCGCCAAGAACGACAAATATTAAAATATCAAAGGATTTTAAAAATCCAAAGGTTGATGGCTGAATGACGTAGAAATTGTGTGCATAAAGAGAACCGGCAATTCCCGCAAAAAAGGCTCCGATTGTAAAAGCGGCCACTTTATAATAGGTTGTATTGATCCCCATCGCATCTGCTGCAATTTCATCTTCTCTAACTGAAATGAGCGCGCGCCCATGAGTAGAATTGGTAAGATTCCTAATCGCTAAGATGGTAACTAACAAAGCAAAAAATACCCATGGCCAAGTAGTCAAATGGGTAACCATCATCCCTCTTGCGCCTCCGACATATTCAATGTTTAACAAAACAATCCGAACAATTTCACCAAAGCCAAGAGTAGCGATAGCTAAATAATCTCCCCGGAGCCGGAGTGTTGGTATACCGATAATTAACCCGGCAACTGCAGCGGCTAACCCGCTTGCGAGCATGGCTAATCCAAATGGTAAACCTAGTTTCATCGTTATAATAGCCGAAGCAAATGCACCTACAGCAAGAAATCCCGCATGCCCGATAGAAAACTGTCCCGTAATTCCAATAATAAGATGTAAACTAACGGCTAGAATAATATTAATGGAAATAGAAAAAATCATATTTTGGTAAAAGGCATTCAGCTGTCCGTTTGTAATAAGTGTTTGTATAACGAAAAATACAACAAAGGATAACAAAAGCGAAAGCCAAAAACCCATATTGCGTTTCATCATAAGAATTAAGCCTCCCTTACACTTTTTCCTTTGTGTTTTTTCCAAACAAGCCTGATGGACGGAAAATGAGAATAAGAATAAGAACTATGAATGCTACGGCATCACGCCATAAAGAAAATCCTGCAGCACTAACAATAGATTCGATAATTCCAAGTAACAGACCGCCAACCATGGCGCCAGGGATGATTCCGATCCCGCCTAAAACCGCAGCGATGAATGCCTTTAGGCCGGGAATGACTCCCATCAAAGGTTCAATTTTTATATAGTAAATACCAAAGATAACTCCGGCTGCTCCTGCTAATGCTGAACCGATAGCAAAGGTAGCAGAAATAGTATTGTTTACATTAATACCCATTAACTGGGCGGCATCGGTATCATAAGAAACAGCCCGCATGGCTTTACCGATTTTTGTTTTATGCACGATGAATTGTAAGAGAATCATAAGTGCGACTGAAATACCCAAAATGAATAAGGATTGTGTATTAATCCCAATACCGAAAATATCAATAGTTTTAGATGGAAGAGAATTACCAGGGTAAGCTACAGGCTGGGCCCCTCTAAGGTAAACCATTCCATATTCAATAAAAAGGGATACCCCGATTGCGGTAATGAGGGCGGCTATTCTTGTTGCATTTCTTAATGGTTTATAGGCGATTCTCTCAATCAAAACTCCTAGTATCGCACACACGGCCATTGAGAGTATGAGAGAGGGGAAAAATCCAAGACCTAATATGGTGATGGAGTAAAAGCCTATAAAGGAACCAATCATAAAGACATCGCCATGTGCGAAGTTAATCAACTTAACGATTCCGTAAACCATGGTGTAGCCGAGTGCAATCAGTGCATATATACTGCCTAGCGATATCCCGTTAACTAATTGTTGTACAAGTTCCATTTTTGCACTCTCCTAGAAAAATCTAATTCCGAAAATTCAAATAATATACAGAAATAGGAAATAGGGGGAAGCCCCCCTATTCTAAGTGGTTTAAATATTCTAACAATTAAACGTGACAACCTCATAAAGGTAAAATAATGATAATTCTTTCGTTAGTGTTTTATTTTTATGATTCAGGATTAATCTTTGTTTTGAAAACTTCTTTTCCATTTTCATATGAAAGAATAACAGCTGATTTTATTGGATTATGTTGTTTGTCAAATTTAAAGTTATCACTAGTAACAAGTGACAAACCTTCTGTTTCCTCTAATGCTTTTTTGATTTTTTCAGGGTCACCGCCGCCGGCACGTTTGATTGCATCTGCAAGCAAGTAGCCAGTATCGTAACCTAAAGCATTAAATGCATCCGGAGTTTTCTTGTATTTTGCTTCAAATGCTTTTACAAAATTTTGTACGATTTCAGCTGTGTCTGAAGATGAGTAGTGATTTGTAAAATAAACGTTGTTAACAGCGTCTGTACCAGCAATATCAACAAGTGTTGGAGAAGCTAATCCATCACCGCCGACAAATGGAACATTAAGTCCAATTTCTTTAGCTTGTTTTAAAATTAAACCAACTTCTTCGTAATATCCTGGAACATAAATGAATTCAGGATTTTTCGCTTTAATATTCGTTAAAATAGAACGGAAGTCTGTATCCTTTGCCATGTAAGCTTCTTGAGCAACTACTTTTCCGCCGTTTTTGCTTAAGGTGTCCTTGAAAGCTTTCGTAAGACCAAGTGAATAGTCACTGGAATTGTCGACAAGAATAGCAGCATTTTTAAGACCTAAATCTTTTGTTGCGTATTCTGCACCAATTTTCCCTTGATAAGGGTCAATAAAACAAGTTCTGAAAATAAAGTCATTTAATTTTCCGTCTTTGTAAGTCAGTTCTGGTGCAGTAGATGGGGGAGCAATAACCGGAATTTTGTTTTCTTGAGCAAGTTGTACTTGAGCCATAGAGTTCGCCGTTACAGATGCTCCAAGAATGACAGATACCTGATCCTGGCTGATTAACTTAAGTGCGGCATTTGTTGATTCAGCAGCATCTGACTTGTTATCAACAGTGATAAGTTTAATCTTTTTCCCGTCGATACCCTCTTTATTAATCTCATCAACAGCCAGCTTAATCCCATCATTAATAGCCGAGCCGTATGAGGCAACATTCCCTGACAATTCAAGGTTTACCCCAACTTTAATTGTGTCGCCATCCGCTTTACCGCCTGCAGCAGAATCATCTTTTGTGCCGCATGCTGCTAAAAGACCTGCAGAAAGCATCAATGACATAAAGATGGCATTTAGTTTTCTTTTCCTCATTTCTTTCCCTCCTATTATTTTATAATAATATTTAGTCTCGTTTCATTTTGAGATTACGGAGACATTGTATTCCTAAGTTTCTCCAAGGTATATAGGAATATTCTGAAATATTGTACATGATAATCTGATTTTAGTCTACTAGTAATTAAAGAACTTTGATGTTTTTATTTTTTTAATATAATTATAATAATTATATTAAAAAGATAATTACGAAAACAATTTGTGTAAATGGATATTATTTGAAAAATATGACAATAATAAGTAGAAAATTAAGTGAGGGGAAAGCAGCATGATCCAGGTTAAGTTATTTGATCAGGAACATGAAAAAGATTTAGAATTTGAAATGAATCGTTTTTTAGAGCGTTTGGATGAACAAAAATTAGTAGACATTAAATATAATGTAGCAGCCATGCCTGAAGAGGAAGAAGAAGAGCAGATTTATTGCTTTACAGCTATGATTATTTATAGAGCCTGATTCCAGGCTCTATCTTTTTGGGAAAAGTGCAGCCTTGCCAATAAATTAATTTATTTTTGCGTATTGTGCAGCATTCAGTCCGGCGAGCCGCCCTGTAACAAATGCAGCTGTTATATTATATCCGCCTGTATAACCGTGAATATCAAGAATTTCCCCGCAAAAATATAACCCGGGCATCATTTTTGAGGACATCGTTTTCGGTTCAACTTCTTTTATGGAAATGCCTCCGCCAGTGACAAATGCTTTTTCGAGCGAAAGCGTTCCATGAACGGCAAAACGGAGCTTTTTACAGCTTTCCACAAAATTTCTCAGCTTTTCGTTTGAAAGGGAGGAAGCCTGCATCGTTGGATCAATGCCGTTTTTTTCGAGCAAAAACAGCGCATATCGCTCAGGAAGGAAGCCTTTCAGAATATTTTTTAAACTCTTTTTTGGTTCGTCTTTTAGCAGTTTCGTCAATTCCTGGGATAACTGTTGTTCATTTTTATTTGGAAATACATCAAGGCTGACTTGTACCTCCTGAGCAGGCGATTTCCGCAATTCTTTTACGATAAATTGGCTGCATCTGAGTACTGCCGGGCCGCTAATGCCAAAATGGGTAAAGATCATATCCATTTGGTGGGTGACAATCGCTCTTCCCTTTGCATTTAATACGCTTAAAGCAACATTACGCAGGGAGATCCCCTGAAGTTTCTTTTCTTTAATGAAGGGCTCATTCGATAGGACAGGTACTTCAGTTGGAAATAATTCAGTAATGGTGTGCCCGCACTTTTTTGCCCATGAATAGCCATCACCAGTCGATCCTGTCTGGGGCACAGATTTTCCTCCAACAGCGATGATAACAGCCTTTGTTTTATAGCTTTCCCCGCTCTGAAGCCGGACAGTTTTCTCATTGCCAGGATGAAAATCAATGGTTTTAACAGGGGCATTCTGTTTAACTGTGATATGAAGCTCAGAAATTCTTTTTAACAGGGCATTAATAACGGACTGGGAACTATTACTGACAGGAAACATCCGTCCATGATCCTCTTCTTTTAAGGGAACTCCGAGTTTTTCAAAAAAGGAAATGATATCTTCGTTGTTGAACAGGGCAAAAGCACTGTATAGAAATCGTCCATTTCCAGGAATATGTTTAATTATTTCATCAATTGGGAGGCGGTTGGTCACATTGCAGCGTCCGCCGCCTGAAATCCCCAGTTTGCGTCCAAGCTTGTCTCCTTTTTCGATCAGAAGAACCTTTTGCGATTTTTCACCTGCTGAGATGGCAGCCATCAGCCCGGATGAGCCGCCGCCAATCACGATAACATCATACATATTTTGACACCTTTCATATTTATATTAAAATTCTCTGAGGGCCCTTTGGAAATGAGCCTTCATTTCTGCGTTTTTTAGAAAAAACATCAATGTATCTCTTCTCTATTAAAACAAGAAGGGTTACAATTAACTATTGTTCGGCTTTTTATTTTTCTAGTTCAGGAACAGTCCATTCCTGATGGATAAGGAGAAACGGGTTTATGTCGTCAAAGCTATTAAGAGGTACATTTATTTTAACATTAGGTACGCTCATTTCTAAAGTACTGGGATTGTTTTATGTCATTCCTTTTGATGCGATTGTTGGTCAGAAAGGGACAACTTTGTATCAATATTCGTATGTACCATATACGATTTTTATTAGTATTGCAACTGCAGGGATTCCGCTGGCTATTTCTAAGTTTATTTCGAAATACAATGCCCTGGAAGAATATGCCGTCGGCCGGAAATTGTTTAAATCAGGATTAGTGGTCATGCTGACTACCGGGATAGTCTCGTTCCTTATTCTTTATGCCTCGGCACCGTTATTAGCGGATTTGATTATCCGTGATAATGATCAAACGACTAGCAAAGCGGATGTCATAACAGTAACACGTGCTGTCAGCTTTGCTTTAATCGTAGTCCCGTTTATGAGTTTAATAAGAGGATTTTTTCAGGGTCATCAATCGATGGGACCCTCTGCTGTCTCACAGGTTGTAGAACAAATTGTCCGGATTGTTTTTCTTTTGGCCGGGGCCTATGTTGTTTTACATATTTTTCATGGTGAAATGGCAACAGCTGTCAGTTTGGCAACTTTTGCCGCATTTATAGGGGCGATCGGCAGTCTGCTAGTCCTTTTTTGGTATTGGTATAAACGAAAGCCTTATTTAGATGAGCTGCTGTTAGAGGACAAGGGAACGGCTGATATTTCACTAAGAGATATGTATAAAGAAATTCTGCTATATGCCGCACCCTTTGTTTTTGTCGGTATTGCCAATCCATTGTTTCAGTTTATTGACCAGATTACATTTAATCGTGCCATGGTTGAAATTGGTCTGGCTAAAGAATCGGATTTTGCCTTCAGTGCATTGAACTTTTATTCTCATAAATTGGTCATTATTCCGGTTTCATTAGCAACAGCTTTTTCCTTAACGTTAGTTCCAAATATTACAAAGTCTTACATAGAACAGGATTTTAAAGGGATGTACAAAATGTTAAATCAGACCTTTCAAGTCCTGCTGTTCCTGACTGTCCCTGCTGTTGTTGGGATGTCCCTTTTGGCTGAACCGATTTATACGGCATTTTACGGTCATGATTTATCCGGCACGGAAGTATTAAGGGCTTACTCCCCGGTTGCGATTCTGTTTGCTTTGTATTCTGTAACAGCAGCTATTATGCAGGGAATTAATGAACAGAGATTCACGATATTAAGTCTGCTTGTCGGGCTTTTAATTAAATTAAGTCTAAATATTCCTTTAATCAAATTGATGGAAACAAAGGGGGCTATTTTAGCAACAGCTCTTGGATATGGGGCAGCCATACTCATCAATTTGGTTGTCATTAAAATTTATGCTCAATATAATTATAAATTAGTTTGGCGCAGAACGTTATTAATCGGTATTTTCTCCCTGTTGATGTTTTTAGGAGCCGGAGCAGTTTATCAAATTTTCACTTTGTTTTTAACGACTGAGTCTGTTTGGGAGTCTCTCATCATCATCCTAGTTTGTGCTTTAGTTGGTTTGCTGATCTATAGCTATTTAGGGCTGCGGTCAAAACTCGTCAATCTCTTATTTGGGGACAAAGTGGACAGGCTGAAGAAAAAATTACATTTAAGGCTCTAAATAAAGAGGGTGACTTAAGGGGCAGGACCCCGCGGAACATTGTGGGGGCCAAACCTTGAAAAGTCATCCTCTTTTAATTATTAATATCCTTCTTGGTGATATACGTCTGGACGGAAACCAAGCCTTCTTTCAATTCTGTCTATACGGCGTTCTAATTGATCCATGCGGCGGTCTAATCTTTCAATTTGACGTTCCAGACGATTGATTTGCTGATTGAATCCGCCCCCGCCTCCTGGAAAGAATTGTCCTTGCTGGCGGTAATCTACAGCAGGTTCTTGCTGTGGAAATTGATGAAAAGGTATTTGCTGATAATAATCCATTGTTACTGACATCTCCTCTTTATTGTATTTGTATTTAACAGCACAGCACAATTGAAGGGAACCGGCCATGCCAAAAATAAGAAACAGCAAACTAAATGGACTATAGGTCTGGTGATTTAGCCTGCATGATAACATTCTATGGATGATGATTCATTTGGTAATGGATAATAGCCTAGAAGGGCTGAAAATAAAAAGGAGGGATCACTTTGCGGATCGATAAAATGCTGGCGAATTTAGGATACGGAAGCAGGAAAGAAGTAAAAAAACTTTTAAAAGATGGGGCCGTTACTATCAATGAGAGAGTCGTAAAGGATGCAAAGGAGCAGGTGGATCCGAACGCAGATCATGTTACCTTATATGGTGAGGTCATTGAGTATAAAGAATATATCTATTTGCTGATGAATAAACCTCCCGGTGTCATTTCAGCCACGGAAGATGGGTATGATGAGACAGTGATCGACCTGCTGGAACCGGAGGATGTGATTTTTTCTCCCTTTCCCGTGGGCAGGCTTGACAAAGATACAGAGGGACTGTTACTTTTGACCAATGATGGGCAATTAGCCCACCGGCTTTTATCGCCAAAGAAACATGTTCCGAAAACGTATTTTGCTGTTATTGATCAGGAAGTAACGGAAGACGATGTTGCTGCATTTCGATTAGGAGTAACCTTAGATGATGGTTATGTAACAAAACCGGGAGAATTGAAGATTTTAAAGTCTGGTATCACTTCAGATATTGAATTGACGATAACGGAAGGAAAGTTTCACCAAGTGAAAAGAATGTTTGAGGCAGTCGGGAAGCGAGTCATTTATTTACAAAGAATTTCAATGGGACCGCTGCAATTGGATGAAAATCTTGAGTTAGGTGAATACCGCGAGTTAACAGAGGAAGAAGTAAATCAATTAAAGGAACTTCCGTGAAAGCTGTGGAACAAAAAAAGTCGCCCAGGATAAAAGGCGGCTTTCGCGTTCTGTGCAAACGCTGAGGTTTTTTACGATGTCCTTTTTACTCTCTTTTTAGTTGTTGTCCATTTTCCACGACTCGGACTAATCACTAGGTCGTTATACGCTAAAACATTCAAATCTCTTTGTATTGTACGAGGCGTGATGCCAAATTCCTCTACAAGCTCTTGAGTTGTTACAGTTCCTTTCTTACTAATAAACATGTAGATGGATTTGATACGGTTTAACATCCGGTTAGTTGAAGGTTTCAATAAACCACTCCCTATCCTTTTTTCAAACCTATGACAAATTCCTGCATCCGACGTTTTAGTGAAGAAATTAATCTTCGAAAATTTTAGCTTCTTTTCCCCGGACAACCCCTTTTCATACAACTTATGACTATTTAGTCATATCTTTATTTATATAATATCCATAATAACATAAACTTTCCACTATAAACGTGGAATTTACAAAATATTAATTAACTTTACTGCCTATTTCACCTTATGTGAGATAGTCGCCGAATATGATGGTTTTTCACAAATTCTTCGCAAAATTGTTCATTTCACCTTAACGATATAATGAAATATGTGATTGATATAATAAGTAAAGGTTAAAAGGACACATTTGAGTAATAGGTAAATAGTGGTATTATGGAATTAATAACGAATATTATATTACTGACAAAATCATACTTCAGCGGCGCGAGCGTGCCATTATGAGGGTGTGAGAATGTTTGCATAGGAGTGTTAAAGATGGAACAGCCTAATTGGTTTGAAGAAGTAAGCAAAAGAAAAGAAGAGTTAATAAATGAAACGAAAAGGCTGCTGCAAATTAAAAGTGTATTAGATGAAGAGAACATTTCAGCGGATGCACCTCTTGGACTTGGGGTAAAGGAAGCGCTGAATTATATGCTGGCATTAGGAGAAAAGGATGGATTCATCACGAAAAATGTCGATCATTTAGCTGGTCACATAGAATTTGGACAGGGGGATGAGCTTGTCGGAATTTTATGCCATGTTGATGTTGTCCCAGAGGGAGACGGCTGGTCAAGTGATCCATTTGCTGCAGAAATTCGTGAGGGGAAAATCTTTGCCAGAGGTGCCATTGATGATAAAGGTCCTACTATGGGAGCCTATTTCGCGATGAAAATAGTAAAGGAATTAGGGCTGCCGCTGCAAAAGAGAGTCAGGATGATTATTGGAACAGATGAAGAAAGTGGATGGCGCTGTGTAACGCACTATTTTAAACACGAGGAAATGCCGTCGATCGGATTTGCGCCGGATGCCGATTTTCCGATTATTTATGCCGAAAAAGGGATCGCAGATTTCGACCTAGTGACGCATACTCCTGAGGGAGCAAGTGAAGAAATGCCAAGTGCAGAGAAATTGGAAGTATTGTGTTTTCAATCAGGAAGAAGATACAATATGGTCCCGGATTATGCTAACGCCGTGCTGCATGTGGCCGAGGCCCAGTCTGAACTAGTGCAAAAATTTGAAGAGTTTATCGCGAAGAACGGTTTGCAGGGTGACTATCATGTGGACAATGGAGATTTAATTCTGGAACTGAAAGGAATATCTGCCCATGGGATGGAGCCTGAAAATGGAAAAAACGCCGGCTTATATTTAGCGCAATTTATTAATGAAAATAAACCAGACGCAAAGGCGCAAAACTTTTTCACTTTTGCAGCCAATTATTTCTATCACGATTCAAGAGGAAAAGGACTGGGAATCGCCTATTCTGATGATATATCCGGAGAACTAACGATTAATGTCGGTAAATTATCATATGAGCCTGTGGCGGGGGGAAGGTTTGGCATCAATCTGCGCTATCCCGT
This sequence comes from Bacillus benzoevorans, assembly GCF_014207535.1. Lineage (GTDB taxonomy): Bacteria > Bacillota > Bacilli > Bacillales > Cytobacillaceae > Bacillus_BD > Bacillus_BD benzoevorans. The sequence continues at coordinate 146,525 of NZ_JACHGK010000007.1, read as the reverse complement.
AACGCATAATATAGAAGAAACGAAGGAAAGATTGGAAGCATTTATCGAGGAAAAAAACTTGAATTATACCATCAGCAATTTCTCTGATTCTAAGCCGCATCATGTTGACGAGGACCATATTTTAATCCAAACGCTAAAGAAGGTCTATGAAGAACAAACAGGTGAAAAGGCAGAACTCTTGGCAATTGGCGGGGGCACCTATGCAAGGTCACTAGAGAGCGGTGTGGCTTTTGGACCGTTATTCCCAGACAGAGAAGATATTGCCCATCAAAAAGATGAGTATATCTATATTGAGGATTTACTGAAGGCCACAGCGATTTATGCCCAAGCGATCTACGAGTTGGCTAAATAACGATCGTTTATTTCACCCTATCAGCATAGCTGCTTTAAGCAAAATGTAAGCCTGAATGAGCGAGAACCAGGACAGAGGTGTGTAATGGAAACAAAATCTCATTATTTTTGGGCGGCACGGCTGCCGGATGAAGCGAAACATGCTATTCATGCCAGGCTGGGGCCGAAACAAAGTGATTTTCAATTTAAACGCTGGGTACATGAGGATGATTACCACATTACCCTAGCCTTTCTCGGATATGCCGAGCCACAGCAGCTTGATGTTTCTGCAGAGATAATTGGACAAGCTATCAGGGATGAAACGTCGTTTCCGTTAGCTATAAATCATATAGGTGTTTTTGGCAGAGGGGATAACCCCCGCATTTTTTGGGGTGGTATGGCAAGAGAGGAGCGTTTATTTCAACTGCAAACGCTTGTCTTTAAAGCATGCCTGCAAGCGGGCTTTAAACTTGACAAGAGACCGTTTACGCCGCATATTACACTGGCCCGGAACTGGAGCGGAGAAAGCTTTGAAAGACAGTGGCTTGCGGAACATAACCCGTTTAAGGATGAAATCCCTTTTAGCGTGAATGAAGTGGTTTTATATCGGACTAAAATGGGGAGTGCACCGAAATATGAAACGGTTACAAACCTTTTACTAAATAGATGAATAAACTATTAGAAGCAGTTAACGAGGCTGTAAAATGCCAATGTTGTTAAGCGGGGGAATCGGAAATGGCCCAGTTAATTAAATTACAGAATTATACATCGCGGTATGAACAGAATATATTTCATTATCCATCCCGTTTTGTGATGCTAAAGAAACAGCAGTGGGAAAAGTGGCAGGAAATTTGGCGGAGTTCAACAGAACTAGTCATTTTAACTCAGCCCGCACAAGAAAAGAATGAGTGGGAAGAGGAAAAAAAACGGGCATTCTTGAGGAAAATCAAAACTCTATTTTGGCGGAAACAAGAAGGCGGGGGAGATACCGCCGCAGCAGATGAATCTGTATCGGATCATCCAGATGAAGGGGAGAAAGAGGAGTTTTCTGAATTCCCTCCCTTTTTTCAACGCCCGGAAACGATTGAGGAATTAAAGCATCTCTTTCTCAATCATTTATTTAACTTTCAATTAAAATGGGCGGCCGCAACACTTACTGAAAAGTCGAACCTAAATAAAAAATATTTATTTGATGAACGTCTTAAATACTTTTTAACTAGGTTTCCTGATACGTATTTGCTTATGTACCGGCCAGTTTTTTTGCTGAAAAGGGCACCTGTTGAAGGGGAGTGTATTTTAATTGGTCCGACAGATATATGGTGTATAACATTCATTGAAGATCAAGAACTCTCCGTATTTACTGGTTCGAAGGAGAAATTTTGGGAAGTACGAAACCGCAAAAAGGTAAAAAAAGTTCTAAACCCGCATATAGCCCTGAATCGAACCGAGAAAATCGTAAAAAACATCCTCCAGCTGAATGGGATTGAGTTCCCTATTCATAAGGTGCTATTGTCTAGGAATGGTTATATTGATTATTCATCATTTCCATTTGATTTGAAACTAATTGACAAAAGCAAATATGATGATTGGTTTCAGTCCATGCGCTCCTTACGTACTCCGTTAAAGTCGACACAATTAAAAGCAGCAAAAGCTTTACTGGAATTTTGTCAGACGATTTCGATAAAACGACAGGAGTGGGAAGAAAACACTGAGGAATAACGTTCTCTCTGCTAAACCAGCAACTCTGCCAGCGGATGTTTAAAGAGATACAGTTTATACGCCCCGTTCATGATTTTCTAAGAAGGGAGCTAAGGGGATAAATGGAAATAACGGCTTTCGAAAGACCGTTTCATGCATACCTGGATGAGATAAGGTCAATCACAATGATTATTCCTGTTCCTAATCAATGGAATGACCGGGACTCTTTTACCCTTATAACCGCTGACGAAGAGATCCCGCTTAACATTGTGGAGAAGATTTATTTTCAAGAGTTTATTAAATACGTATGCATCCTTCAGGAGGATATAGAAATAGGCAGACAATACTGGGTCTTGGATTCAGCCAAAAGAAAATCAGATTTACAGATCGGTGCCATAACAAGAACAGCAGAATTTGATGATTTATTTTACTACAGCGGCAGCCTGGGGGTTGAATACAGCCGGAATGAGTCGGCATTTAAGCTCTGGGCTCCAACGGCATCAGAAGTAAAACTCAAGCTCCGTTCTCCATCCGGCGATGAAACCCGATACACGATGCAACGAGGGGATAAAGGGGTTTGGAGCGTCACCATCCATGGGAATCTTGAATATTTTTGCTACACCTATTTAGTATGTGTCAATTTAAGCTGGAAGGAAGCAGTAGATCCTTATGCAACTGCCGCAACCGCAAATGGAACGGAAGGGGTTATTGTTGATCTGGCTAAAACGAGACTTCCAATCAGTCCTCCGCCCCCGCTAGAACACAGCGTAGACAGTATCATATATGAAACACATCTTCGTGATTTTACGATTCATCCGGACAGCGGCGTTTTAGCAAAAGGGACTTATATAGGGGCAGCAGAAATGGACACGAAAGGCACTGACGGAAAAGAGACCTGTCTCTCTTATGTGAAAAACTTAGGGATAACCCATTTGGAAATACTCCCTATAAATGATTTTGCCGGAGTGGACGAATGCGGGGAGAAAATCGAATACAATTGGGGGTACAATCCCATTCATTTTAATGTTCCAGATGGGAGCTACAGCCTTGATCCTAGAGATCCTTATAAACGAATTCAGGAGCTGAAGATCCTCATTAACAGCATCCATCAAAACGGGTTAAGAGTCATCCTTGATGTGGTTTATAACCATGTTTATGTTCGGGAAACCTCTTCTTTTGAAAAAATTGTACCAGGTTATTATTTCCGCCACGACACATTCGGAATGCCTGCAAATGGAACGGGAGTCGGGAATGATATTGCCTCCGAAAGGAAAATGGTGCGAAAATTCATCGTCGATTCTGTCCTTTTTTGGCTGAATGAATATCATGTAGACGGATTTCGTTTTGATTTAATGGGGATTTTAGATGTTGAAACGATGCAGGAAGTGAGGATGGCAGTGGATGAAACAGATCCTTCTGTCATCATCATTGGCGAAGGCTGGGATTTGAATACTCCATTGTCTCCGGAAAAATTAGCAAATATGCGGAATCAAAAAAGTCTTCCTGGAATCGGGCAGTTTAATGATGCTTTTCGTGATTGTTTGAAAGGGAACACGTTTAATCTATATGATAAAGGATATGCACTTGGAAACGTCCATTATTACGAAATGGCCAAACAAGTGATTTCGGGCAGCATCGGCCTGGAAACGACTGGATTCGGCTTGTTTGGGCAGCCCGGACAAAGTGTTAATTATGTCGAGGCACATGATAATCATACCTTATGGGATAAATATGCCGTATGCCTGGCGGATGAAGACAAAGAAACGCGCAGAAGGTATCACAGGCTTACAACGGTGTTAGTCCTTCTCTCTCAAGGAATTCCTTTTCTTCACAGCGGTCAGGAATTCTTTCGAACGAAAAATGGGGATGGAAACAGTTATCGTTCAGCAACAGAAATCAACCAGCTGGATTGGAACCGAAAAATCATCTATCAGGACGATGTTGAATACATCAAGGGAATTATTAAGATGCGAAAAGCGCATCGGGCTTTTCGCTTTCCCTCTGCGGAGCTTATCCGAAAGTATATGAAGTTTTTGCCTGTACAAAGACCCATTTTGGCATGGATTCTTGAAGATGTAAAAGAATATGGCCCTTGGCAGTCGATAGTTGTTTTGGTTAATCCGTTAAAATCAGCGGAGGAAGTGAAGCTGCCTAAAGGAAAATGGCATATTCTGGCGGATCATTGCCTGAGTGGAACGGTCCCAAGCCAGTGGTCTGTTGAAGAGAAAATCACAATGAAGCCATTAAGTACCTATGTCATCATTACGAATGAAACAAAATCAATGAGAAATTATTCCGGATAGTCTTGACGGTTGCGTGTTGTGGAGCTAAAATTTACAAGATGGCTATTGTAAAATATTATCGTTCAATAGCTATCTTTTTTATTCTATGGAATTAATGCAGGTGAACAACATTGGAAAGCTTTTTTGGACATGATTGGGAGATTGTTCCCGCAGGTGGGGCAACCGGGGAAGCCTTTTTTGCACAACATGAAGAAAACAAATATTTTCTTAAACGGAATACTTCTCCATTTCTGGCGAGCCTGTCTGCAGAAGGAATTGTCCCCAAACTCGTATGGACAAAAAGACTGGAAACCGGTGATGTTTTTACCGCACAGCAATGGCTGAATGGAAGAGAACTGCAGCCTGCAGAAATGAATTCAGTAAAAGTCGCTAGGCTGTTGAAAAAAATTCATACATCTGATGTATTATTAAGTATGTTAAAGCGCCTGGGGAAAACACCTTTAAAGGTAAGCTATGCGCTTCAAACCTTATTATCAGAGCTGGATGCTGAAGTTTTGCTGCATAAAAATGTTCAAGACTCACTTCGGTTTCTTGAAAAAAATATTAATCGTGTTCATTATGAGGATAAGGTTGTCTGTCACTGCGATGTGAATCATAACAACTGGCTGCTTGGCGAAAACAACCAGTTGTATTTGATCGACTGGGATGGTGCCGTCGTAGGGGACCCGGCGATTGATATCGGTGAACTGCTTTACTGGTACATTCCGCGTGAAGATTGGGGAAAATGGCTCCATCTTTACGGCGTTGAACTGAATGACAGTCTGTTTCTAAGAATGAAGTGGTATGTGATTAGAGAAACGCTGTACACCGTTCAGCGGAGTAAAGATAAAGGCCGGCTTGACGAAGTGAACAAATGGCTTCATTGCCTGCCGCTTTATCTCACTTTATGAAAACTGATCCATATGATCCACCCATTGAGACAGTTGCTGCTGGTGTGATTCGATATGCTGATCGAGATTAGCCGAGTTTTTTCCATTTTGACTATAGGAATAGATTTGTTCGAGAACAGATTTATTGCTTTGATCAATGTTTGCATTGGTTAATAATGATTTAATCAATCGTTCCATTTGTTCACATTCAGATACAGAGCCACAGCAATCTGTTTGGTGATTCATTAATATATCTTTTAGTATATTTACTTGATCATTATACTGAAGCGGCATTATTTACACCCTTTCTGCTCTATCTCCTTAAAACTTGATAAGGGAGAATTCACAACTTATTTTGTGAGTTCTTTTTTAATTTATTCATAAGGGGAAGAATGAATTTGTGGTGTGAAATGATCATAATAGGTGTATGCTGCAGTTGGATGAAAATTTTTTTAGGGGTGTCAATATGCGTTTGCGAAATAAACCATGGGCAAAGGAAAAGATTGAACAATATCCGCAATATGTCGTTGCTCTTCCTGAGCAGCATAAAGGGAAATGGAGTACAGTCTTTGAAAAAAATCAGCCCTTGCATATCGAGATAGGAACGGGAAAAGGCCGTTTTGTAACAGAAATGGCTAGAGCTAATCCAGAGATCAATTATTTGGGGCTTGAATTGCAGCAAAGTGTCGTCGTTTCTGCACTTGATCGTTTAATTGAAGCGGAGCTTCCAAATGTGAAATTATTGAATGTAAATGCAGTTGATCTGCCAAAGATTTTTGCTAAAGGCGAAGTGGAGCGTGTTTATTTAAACTTTTCCGATCCATGGCCGAAAACAAGACATGAAAAACGACGTTTAACTTATAAAAGTTTCTTAAACCTCTATGAGGAAATTTTGCCTCCTCAAGGTGAGGTACATTTCAAAACGGATAATCAGGGCTTGTTTGAATATTCTCTTACCAGCTTCTCCGCTTATGGGATGTTGCTGAAATATATCAGTCTGGACTTGCATAAGAGCGACTTTGAAGGCAATATCATGACAGAATATGAAGAAAAGTTTTCCGAAAAAGGAAACCGTATTTATCGCTGTGAAGTACAATTTAGAAAATAGAAAAAACTGACTCTTTGGGTGCCTGCCAAAGAGTTTTTTATAATTATGAATTCGGAATTTTTAAACAATACTGGAAAAGTGGTAAAATGGACAGAAAGAGGAGGGATGAATATGGATATTTTGCCATTGCCGAACATTCGCTTCACATGGCTGGATGGCGGTGTGACCAATTTGGATGGCGGGGCAATGTTTGGTGTTGTGCCCAAGCCATTATGGGAGAAAAGGTACCCTTGTAATGAAAAAAACCAAATTGAATGTCCAACAGATCCGATTTTAATGCAAATGGACGGAAAAAATATCTTGGTAGAATCGGGGATCGGAAAGGGCAAGTTAACAGAGAAACAAAAACGTAATTTTGGCGTCACGAAAGAATCCAGACTGGAAGAGTCACTTCAGGAGAACGGACTGACAACAAAAGATATTGATTATGTCTTGATGACGCATTTGCATTTTGATCATGCCTGTGGATTGACCAAATACAATGGGGAGAACTATATAAGTGTTTTTCCCAATGCGAAAATTATTGTATCCGCGATTGAATGGAATGAAATGAGAAATCCCAATATCCGTTCGAAAAGTACATACTGGAAGGAAAACTGGGAAGGCATAGCGGATCAGGTAGAAACTTTTACGAATGAATGGTCATGGAGAGGAATTAAACTGATTCATACCGGCGGGCATAGTGATGGACACTCCATTTTAGTTGTGGAAGATGGCGAAGAAACGGTTGTTCATATGGCTGACATTATGCCGACGCATGCCCATCAAAACGTTTTATGGGTCATGGCCTATGACGATTATCCAATGAATTCGATTGCGGCAAAGCAGAAATGGATGCAGTATGGAGTGGAAAAGAAGGCATGGTTTACTTTTTACCATGATGCATATTATCGTGCAGTGAAATGGGATTTGGAAGGAACACTGACCGCTGCATTAGAACGGAAATAAAAATCCCCGCATGGGGATTTTTATTCATGTAAGCAAATAAGCATCGAGTATCGCACCGGTTTTACTATCGGCAATAAATTCATATTGAACAGTTTGATTGTCTTCTTTGCGGGAAATGCCGCCCATATAAACTTCATATTCCAGGAAAGACTTTGTATATGGCTGTTTTTCCATTTGAATCCAAGAACCCTGTATGGGTCCGTGCTTTTTAAAAGCCGCTTTTGCATTGGCTAATGCTGTTTCGGCTGAGACCGATTTGTTTCTTACCATTATTTCGCGCAACGCAATGCCGGCAGCCGCTCCGGTGCCGATACCGATAAGAAAGGTTTTCCAATTCAAGTGTACTCCCCCTTTTTGAAAAATAAATACTTGTCCTTCTTATCATACTAACAGAAAGTGCTTTAAAGCTTAAATTTTTAGACAAGATCGGCTGCAGCTTCATTTTCTTTTACCGGCTAAAAGTGGTAAGACACTAGAAAAATCTATAGAATAAAGGATAAGGACTTATGACGTAGACAAAAGGAGTTTTTCTTTTATGAACGAAAAAACACTGCAGATGTTTAAAACGTTGACAGAGCTTCCAGCTATTTCAGGCAATGAACATGCCGTTCGCAAATATATGCGCGAACAGTTAAGCAAGTACAGTGATGAAATTATCCAGGACAAACTAGGGAGTATTTTCGGAGTGAGAAGAGGAGTAGAACAGGGACCTAAAGTTATGGTGGCTGGTCATATGGATGAGGTTGGTTTTATGGTAACGGCCATTACGGATAACGGAATGATCCGTTTTCAAACCATCGGCGGCTGGTGGAGCCAGGTTCTTCTGGCACAGCGGGTGGAAATTATGACGCAAAATGGACCGGTACCGGGTGTCATCAGCTCAACACCGCCTCATCTTCTGGAGGAATCCCAGCGCAGTAAGCCAATGGAAATCAAGAATATGATGATTGATATCGGCGCTGATGATAAAGAGGACGCGAAGAAGATTGGGATTAAACCTGGGCAGATGATCGTACCGGTTTGTCCGTTCACGCCAATGGCGAACAGCAAGAAAATCATGGCTAAGGCATGGGATAATCGCTATGGCTGCGGTCTGGCTCTTGAACTGCTTGAAGAACTGCAAGGGGAACGTCTGCCGAATATTCTTTATTCCGGTGCTACCGTTCAGGAGGAGGTCGGTTTAAGAGGTGCGCAAACAGCAGCCAATTTAATTAAGCCTGATCTTTATTTTGCCCTTGATGCCAGTGCAGCTAATGATGCGGCAGGAAATAAAGAGGAGTTCGGACAGCTTGGAAAAGGCACATTATTAAGAATTTATGATCCAACAATGGTCACACACCGCGGAATGAGAGAATTTGTCCTCGATACAGCTGAGCAGTACAAGATCCCTTATCAATATTTTGTTTCCCGCGGCGGTACGGATGCAGGAAAGGTACATGTCGCCAATGAAGGTATTCCAAGTACGGTAATTGGGATTTGTTCCCGTTATATTCACACATCAGCAAGCATTATCCACGTAGATGATTATCTAGCGGCGAAAGAATTGCTGATTAAATTAGTGAAGGCATCTGATCAAACAACACTAAATAGCATTCATGGGAATGTGTAAGCCCCCGCAAGGAAAAAGAATGGAGTAAAGATGAATATGGATAGTATGAAAATGAGGAACGAGCTGCAGCAAAGGCTTGCTCATCCAAAGCGTAAATTTGAATATGATCGCAAAAAGGATACCCTAAGGATTGAACATACGGAAACAGGAAAAGGGATTACGATTTCATTGCCTGGTATTATCGTCAAATGGCAGGAGCAAAAAGAAAAAGCGATTGATGAAGTAGTATACTTTGTCGAAGAGGGCCTGCAGGCAATGGAAACAGATCATGAATTAATTGGGAAAGAGAAGCATATTTTCCCTGTTATTCGATCGACATCCTTTCCTGTTTCATCTAACGAGGATATTCCTTTTATCTATGATGATCATACTGCGGAAACGAGGATTTATTATGCTCTTGACCTTGGTACAACCTATCGTCTGATTGATGAAAAATTACTTGAGAAGGAACAATGGGATCGAAACCGCATGAAAGAGATGGCTTTGTTTAATGTTCGCTCTCTTTCAACGGAAATGAAGACTGATCGTGTGGCTGGCAACACCTTTTATTTTCTCAATCAAAATGACGGCTATGATGCGAGCCGGATATTAAATGAATCCTTTTTAAAAGAAATGAAGCAGAAAATAAAGGGAACAATGGCGGTCGCTGTGCCGCACCAGGATGTTCTGATTATTGCGGATATTGAAAATAATACAGGCTATGATATTCTTGCCCAATTAACGATGAGCTTCTTTGCTTCAGGTCGTGTTCCGATTACAGCATTATCCTTTTTGTATGAGGACAGAGAATTGGAACCCATTTTTATTTTAGGGAAAAATAAGAAAAAGTAAACCTAGCTCAGGACCTTAATAAAAGGTCCTTTTTATTTTGCCAAATAACGAAAATGGTTAATGCTGAACCAATCTTTATACAATTAATTTTAATCAAGTCTCCTATTTTAGGAAATTACTGCTAAAATAAGAAAGATAGAAGGATAGAAAGAGTGATAAACATTGAATTGGATGAAAAAATTACTGCAATTATTAAAAAATGATGAAGAAAAACAAGCAGATATAGATAACGATAGCTATTATGAAGAGCAGAGTTCAAAAACGATTTCCTCCTCCAGGATGAAAATGGAAAATACAAAAAATATAGAGGCAAAAATAGCCTACCAGTACCCAAAGGGGAAATTTCGTTTTCCGCTTATCCCTGATGAGAAGGCTAAGGAAGAGGAAGTAAAGAGACCGTCCTCGCATCCTATACAGGAATGGCGCCATAGTGAGCCTAAAATAGAGAGCAGCAGGGAAAGAAAGCATCAGCAACAGCAGCATCAGCAGCAGCATCAGCATCAGGCGGCACCTTTTTCCGCTGTGAATCATGTGGAAAGGGAAGAACCTGTACATAAAGAAAAAAAACCAGAAAAGTTCAAGAGGAGCAATCGCCCCTTTAAACCAACAGAAGTTCCGTCGCCCATCTACGGATACAAGAGACCGGAAACACCTGTACACCGGGGCCGGGTAGAATACGAATTATCATCATTTGAATCAGAGAACAGCCAGCTCCACATGCAAGTTGAAGACAGTACGGTCATTAACACAGTTCATGTATCGGAAGTGCCAGTCCGTGCTGCAGCCGTTGAAGAAAGTTCAATGATGCCGGCAAAAGCTGAGGAGAAATTAGAAAATGAATCAGAAACAATAATCGCTATTCAACCGTCCGCAAAATATACTGATGATACCACTGTGATAGAAACAGCAAATGAGATACAAGAACCCTATGTGGAAAATCAACATATAAGGGAAATTGAAAGAACGAAGTATGAACCGTTAGAAAATGATTCATTACCTATCCTGGAAATTCATGAAACGGCAGCTGCAGTAGAACTTGAGCTGGAGCAGGAAGAACCGGCTGCTGTTCGGGAAATAAGCGATATGGTAATAGAAGTAGAACTTGAGCCAGAGCAGAAAGAACAGGCAGTCGTTCAGGAAATAAGCGATATGGTAATAGAAGTAGAACTTGAGCCAGAGCAGAAAGAACAGGCAGTCGTTCGGGAAATAAGCGATACGGTAATAGAAGCGGAACTTGAACCGGAACAGGAAAAGTCAGCATCTGTCGAGAAAATTCATGAAACGGTCCCAGCAGAAGTTGTCCTTGTGAAAGAAGAGTCAGTACCAGCCCAAGAGATTCAAGAAGCGGCAAAAACAGATGTAGAACAAGAGTCTGCGCAGGAAGAACCAGCAGCTGTTCCTGTGGCAGGTACAAAGGAAAAGACAGTGTCACATCTTCCTTTTAATGTGATTATGTTGAAACAAGATAAGCATAGATTAGAGACTAGCAGAAAAACTTCATCTTTTGTGCAAAAGAAGGAAACACCTGAGCATAAGGTTTTGCCGTTAAAAGAACCGGAAAAGCGTGAGTTGTATCAGTTTCCTGCCATTGATTTATTATCACCGCCGCTCGTTGTCGAAGAAAATGGTGCGTGGATTGAAGAACAAAGAGAGCTTCTAAACAATACTTTAAAAAATTTTAATGTTGGGGCACAAGTAGTGAATGTAACACAGGGCCCATCAGTGACACGGTTTGAGGTGCAGCCGGAGCCGGGGGTAAAAGTTAATAAAGTCACAAATTTATCTGATGATATTAAATTAAGCCTGGCAGCACGTGATATCAGAATTGAAGCACCCATACCGGGCAAGCATACAATCGGTATTGAAGTTCCTAATCAAAAAAGCAGACCGGTTCTATTAAGTGAAATTATCAATAGTCCGGAATTTATTGAGCACGGCTCCTCTCTTACAGCAGCATTGGGCTTGGATATTTCAGGGAAACCGATTGTCACAGATTTGCGCAAAATGCCGCATGGATTAATTGCCGGGGCAACCGGTTCAGGAAAAAGTGTGTGTATTAATACGATATTAGTAAGTCTTTTATACAAAGCAAAACCGGAGGAACTAAAGCTTCTGCTCATCGATCCGAAAATGGTTGAATTAGCTCCTTATAATCAGATTCCCCATCTTGTTAGTCCAGTCATTACGGATGTAAAGGCAGCAACAGCTTCACTAAAATGGGCTGTTGATGAGATGGAACGGCGCTATGAGCTGTTTGCTCATACCGGTGTCAGGGATATTCACCGGTTTAATGAACAGGCAGAGGAGTATAAGCGCTATGCGGATAAACTGCCATATATTGTGATTATCATTGACGAGCTGGCCGATTTAATGATGATGTCGCCTGCCGATGTAGAGGAAGCAATCTGCCGTATCGCACAGAAGGCTCGTGCCTGCGGAATTCATTTAATCATTGCCACGCAAAGACCGTCAGTAGACGTCATTACCGGTTTAATTAAGGCCAATATTCCGACTAGAATTGCCTTTTCTGTATCCTCTCAAATTGATTCCCGGACCATTATTGATATGAGCGGGGCTGAGAAATTGCTGGGTCGAGGAGATATGTTATTTTTAGAAAATGGTTCTTCGAAACCTGTGCGATTGCAGGGAACATTCGTCTCGGATCAGGAGATTGACGAAGTGGTGGCACATGCAAGAAAACAGGGAGAGCCCAACTATTTATTCGAGCAAGAGGAATTATTAAAAAAAACACAAATCAGTGATGAAGAAGATGAACTTTTTTATGAGGCATGTGAATTTGTTATTGATCATGGAGGAGCTTCGACCTCATCCTTGCAAAGAAAATTTAAAATTGGCTACAATCGGGCGGCAAGGCTAATTGACATGATGGAGGAGCAAGGATTTATCTCAGAATCCAGAGGCAGTAAACCGCGAGATGTGTTAATTACGGAAGAAGATCTGGAAACGATCCAAGAATCTAGTATAATGAACTAAAGAAAATGAATGATTGGGAAATATAGGAAGTGTAGAGAAGCAATTTTTTGCTGCTGCACTGAATTTGCAGGAATATGGTTATTCCAGTAATAACCATATACCTCGCAAAGTAATAGGAATAGTTAAAAATTTAATTCGCTAAACAAAAAAGTGCCATAGTTTTTACCGGACAAAGGTGCTATAATGTTTTAATGATCCTTAGGGTGCAATAGGTTGACAAATTTGCCTTATTACTACTTTAAAGCAAAAATAAGGTGAATGAGCAATTTTAGATTAATATCATATACTGTTATTACATACAGATAGACAATGGTTGGAGGTTCTTTATTATGACTATTTACCATTTCGTAGGTATCAAGGGGTCCGGGATGAGTGCGCTGGCACAAATTCTTCATGATATGAACTTTCAGGTTCAGGGATCCGATGTGGAAAAACACTTTTTTACGCAAAATGCTCTGGAACAAGCAGGAATAAAGATCCTTCCTTTTCAAAAAGAAAATATACAACCTGGAATGACGATTATTGCTGGAAATGCCTTTCCAGATACTCACGAGGAAATTCAAGAAGCGATGAAGCTAGGGCTTCCGATTATACGATATCACCGTTTTTTAGGCGATTTTATGAAACGTTTCTCAAGCATTGCTGTTTCCGGGGCGCATGGAAAAACATCCACCACAGGACTTTTGTCCCGTGTGATGGGAGGCGCTAAACCGACTGCTTTTCTTATCGGTGACGGGACAGGTAAAGGGAATGAAGATGCCCAGTATTTTGTGTTTGAAGCATGTGAATACCGCCGGCACTTTTTATCCTATTTCCCTGATTACGCAATCATGACCAATATAGATTTTGATCACCCTGATTACTTTGCCAACATTGATGATGTTTTCTCAGCATTTCAAGAAATGGCATGGCAAGTAGGAAAGGGCATTTTTGCATGCGGTGATGATGAACAGTTGCAAAAAATCCAGGCAAAAGTACCAGTGCTTTTTTATGGCTTTGGAGATGAAAATGATTTTCAAGCACGTAATGTCGTAAAAACGACGGAAGGCACTACCTTTGATGTCTTTATCCGCAATACATTTTATGATACCTTTTCAATTCCAAGCTTCGGCGATCATAATGTCTTAAACGCATTAGCTGTCATCGCCATTTGCCAATATGAAGAAATGAATCCGGAAATCGTACGTGCTCAGTTAATGACTTTTGAGGGAGTAAAAAGACGGTTTTCAGAAAAGAAATTAGACTCACAAATTTTAATTGATGACTATGCACACCATCCAACAGAAATTAAGGCAACGATCAGTGCGGCAAGACAAAAATATCCCGACCGTGAAATTGTGGCTGTATTCCAGCCCCACACCTACTCTCGAACACAGGCTTTTTTAGCTGATTTTGCCGAGAGCTTAAATCTTGCCGATAAAACCTATTTATGTGAAATATTCGGTTCAGCGCGTGAAAATCATGGCAAACTATCGATAAAGGATTTACAAGCAAAAATTCCGGATTCTGAAATTATCATGGAAGAGGATACCACCCCGCTTAAAAATCATGAAAACAGTGTCATTCTTTTTATGGGAGCAGGGGACGTACAAAAGTTTCAAACAGCATATGAAAAGATTGCCTGTGAAATAAAATAAAAGGGAATACAGTTATAGAAAGAAGTACTTAATTGCCAGTGACTTTTAAGTACTTCTTTTTTATTTGGAAATGATTCGTTTCTGACAGATCCGTTACAATCATATTGAAGTATGGTAACATTTTCTTATATACCTTGAAAAATTATGGAATGGAACAGCTCCTAATTTAAAGGTATAAAGCTGTTTTGTGTCGAAGATAAAAGGATAAGATAATAATGCACATTGGAGGTGAGTATTATTTGAGTTTAATCTTATATTTGAGTGTTGCAGTCATAGCAGCGGCTTTTTTGATTCTCGTTATCTATTTGTCACGGACATTAAACTCCATGGGGAAAACCCTTGATAGTGTTTCGAAAACATTAGAGAACCTTGAAAAGCAGCTCGATGGTGTAACATCGGAAACAACGATGCTTTTACATACAACAAATGATTTGGCCAGTGATATTCAACAAAAAACAGAAAGTTTAAATAGTGTGGTGGACGCAGTGAAGGGTGTCGGCGATTCAGTTAGAAAATTTAATGCATCCTTACGGTCGATTACGAATGAGGTTGAACTGAAAACGGAAGAAAATAAAGATAAAATTGCCCAAGTTGTACAATGGAGCAATATTATGCTTGAATTAAAGGATAAATGGCAGACAAAAAAGGAAAAGAAGCAAGCTGTGGATTCTCTTGAACAAGGTTATCGACGACAAAAAGCGCGAGCAAGGCATTAAAAAATATAAGGAGGAATCAGAATGGTTGGAAATGAACGCAATAGCTATGAATCTTCACAAAATAAAGGGGATGGAAGCATTAATGCAAAAGACTTCATCATTGGTACTCTTATTGGAGGGATTGTCGGTTCATTGACAGCCTTACTGCTGGCACCGAAATCAGGGAAAGAGCTCCGCGGTGATATCAATAATCAGGCCAATCTGCTAAAGGAAAAGTCAGGGCAGCTCCGTGATTCAGCCGTTGTCAAAGGAAATGAAATCGCCACCACAGTAAAGGATAAAACATCTTCTATTTCCAAAACGGTATCTAAGCAATCAACAGAACTAGTCAGCAAAGTTAAAAATTTGAAAAATAGTGTTAGAGGGATACAGGAGGAGGAGAATCCCGTCGATACTCTTTTTGAACCCGACGTCGAATCCGATATCCAGCAAAGGCTTGAAGAAACAAAAAAGGCGTTCGATGAAACTGAAAGTAAAATTAATCAATCATGATGCAGGGAGAGGCAAAGGAGAATGGGAGCAATGATTCTACTGAATACCGTTGAAGAATTTGAACAAGCAGTTACAAACCATGATTCTTGTTTTTTACTAAAACACAGTTCTACATGTCCCATTAGCCGTGCCGCCTTTCAAGAATATGAAAAGTTTGTTCAGGAACATGATGAAATTCCTGCTTATTATTTAATTGTGCAAGAATCACGCCCCTTGTCAAATTATATTGCAGAAAAATATCAAATCAAACATGAATCTCCGCAGGCGATTCTCTTGAAAGAAAGCGGATCTGTCTGGAATGCCTCGCATTGGAAAATTACAGAATCAACTCTAACCGAATCACTGACATCTAATCAATAAAGCAAAAGGCTGTCCCCTTTAAGTGTAAGTTGCATTTAAAGGGGACAGTCCTTTTTAATTTGGCCACACGATTTTCAGGTCATCCCCAGGTTCTATTTTGCCCATGAAAGTAGTTTGCTGGTCATTCTTTAATAAGGTAAAGCCGCCTGAAGGCTTATCGGGCAGATGAATCTGAACAATTCTTAACAGATCCTGAAACAGAAAAGGTTCCAGCTTTTTCTGCTGATATTGAATTTCGTCCCCCTCAAAAATGAAATCATCCACGCCTAAAAGCTCATTCCCCCGGTAAAATTCCGTTACTTTTTTTGTAACCGTCATTTCTTTTCCGTTAAAGATAACCGGTATGCTTTGGGAAAGAATAACCTGCTTTGTTTCTGCTAATTGTCTTACCGTCAACGGTCTTTTATCTTCAATGATCAGTTCATCTAAATGACTGTAGCCGCTTGCTAATTTAACTTCCAGCCCATTGCGGAATAGTTTTCCTGAAAAAAGCGGGAAAAAGGTGTCTTTGCCGTTTAGTTGAATCTGGAATGGACGTAATTTTACCAACTCCTGCTGCATTCCTAATCCCACGAGTAAATCTTCAATGGTCCTTGGAAAAATACATTCAATCTGATCGCGATCGCAAATGACTTGTTCAGAATCAGCAGGAAGCCCGTTACATATTATGCTGGCCTGAATAGTATGGGAGTGACCGTTAATCTTTACTGTTCTCAGCGGGAAGCCGTCAAGCAGCTCCTTTAGCTCCACGTAAGGCTCTCGTCCGTTTTCTCCTTTAATCACAGTAATATGATCCCCTGTTTCAACTAAGTCATCCAAGCTGCAGGAAAAACCATTTTTTATGAGCGTCGGCTCTCCGCCAAGTCCCCCCGGGATGGTTATCGTCTTCCCGTTTAAGGTGATAATCAAGGCCAATCCTGGTCTGCCGTAGAGCTCGCTCACTTGTATTCCTGAGGTAAGAAGACAATCTCCGACCGTTAATTCCTTTACCTCGAAAAGACGGACTGGCTGTTCGTTAACAAAGACAGTATGGTATTGAATCGGCGCTTTTTTTGCCGCAAGGGCAATACCAATAGGTGTAACCAGCTCCGGGCCTTTCGTGATATGCTCAGCGATCACAACGCTTGTTATGGCATCGATCCCTCTTATCGCCACTCTGTTTTCCGGAAGTTCCAATCTCTTAGCGATCTTCTTTGGTATTTTAGGTGTCAAGCTGCCGCCGCCAACGAGGATAACAGCTTGCGGCGATTTATGATTATTTAAACGAAGAATTTCATTACAGATTGATTTTGCCAGCTTATTAATGGCGGGAGTGATTTGTTGTATCAATTCTTCCGTCGGAACTTCCGTTTCAAAACCGAGGATATCGGTTAGGGTAACGGTTGCGTCAGCTTCCAGCTGCCGCTTTACTTTTTCAGCAAAAGGAAAGTCAAGTAAGTATTCATCACTGATTGATTCCGTTATTTCATCTCCGGCAACCGGTACCATGCCAAAGGCTGTAACAGTGCCAGAGTTTGTAATGGCGATATCAGATGTACCTGCCCCGATGTCGACAAGCGCTACATTTAATCGTCGCATCGATGGAGGAATTAAAACATTGATTGCCGCAATCGGCTCCAGTGTTAAGGCATCCATTTCCAAATCAGCTCGATTCAGCGCGGCAATAAGTGATTCAATCACCACTCTAGGTAAAAAGGTAGCAATAATTTCTACGGTGGCTGTATCGCCCTGTTGGTCGATTAGGCTGCCTATTTCCTCCCCATCAAGACGGTAGTATAGGACCGAGTATCCTACACAATAGTAATAGTGCTGGCTATCGCCCCTTTGATGCTTAGAAGCAACAGAGGCCTGCGCCTGCTGCACGGCACTTAACTCAAGGTGCAGGATATCCTGTTTCTGTATCATGGGTTTGCCGCTGATTTCCACGGTGAATTCTGCTCTTTCTGTTTTCAATGCTCTTCCGGCAGCTGCAACATTCACTTTTTTCAGTGGTCCGTGCTGCTTTTCCATCTCTGTTTTTATTCGGGTAATAATGTTAGAAACTGCTAGGACATCATGGATCTGCCCATCGAGCATCGATCGTTCGGCATGTTCAATTGTTAAAATATCGGTGACTGCATATTTTTCCTCGTCCTGCTCTTCCAAAATGATGCCAACACAAGAGCGGGTACCGATATCCAATGCAAAAAGCTTATTCTCATCATTCAAAAGATACACCTTCTTTACCAGTTAGGGTCCATTGTATACTTTAGTGCTTAAAAGCTTAAAAGCGTTTAATTATTAAAGAAAAAATGCGTGACACTGTCGGATAATTCATATATAATAACCGTAATCATAAAAAATGTATCATATTTAAGAGGCCTGATAAAGAAGATACCTTGACAATTATTTATCGGCATAAAAAGGGGCTGAAAAAATGGGAAATACTGAATTGGATCAATTAAGACAAAAGGTCGAACAACTTAATTTACAATTACTTTCACTTATTAATGATCGGGCACGTGCAGTACAAGAGATCGGGCGTGTGAAAGAATCACAGGGTGTTAACCGTTATGACCCGGTACGTGAGCGTCATATGCTGGATTTAATAAAGGAAAATAATGATGGTCCATTTGACGATACTACTATTTTACACCTTTTCAAACAAATTTTTAAAGCTGGCTTAGATCTGCAAAAAGAAGATCACAAAAAAGAGCTGCTTGTTTCCAGAAAGAAAAAGTCTGAAGATACCGTCGTTAATATTAAAGGCGAATTAATTGGTGCCGGAAAACCGCAATTTGTTTTCGGACCTTGCTCTGTAGAATCCTATGAACAAGTTGCCGCTGTTGCCGCCTCTGTAAAAGCGAAAGGTCTTAAGTTCCTTCGCGGCGGTGCCTATAAACCGAGAACCTCACCTTATGATTTCCAAGGACTTGGAGTAGAAGGATTGAAAATTTTAAAAAGAATTGCCGATGAATTTGATTTAGCCGTTATAAGTGAAATTGTTACTCCGGCTGATATTGAAACGGCACTTGATTACATTGATGTGATTCAAATTGGCGCCCGCAATATGCAAAACTTTGAATTACTGAAAGCAGCAGGAGCAGTTAAAAAACCAGTCCTTTTAAAACGCGGACTTTCTGCAACGATTGAAGAATTCATTAACGCCGCTGAATACATTATGGCTCAAGGCAATGGGCAAATCATTCTATGTGAGCGTGGAATCCGTACTTATGAAAAAGCAACAAGAAATACACTGGATATCTCTGCTGTTCCGATTCTTAAACAAGAAACGCATTTACCGGTTATGGTTGATGTGACCCACTCTACAGGAAGAAAGGATATTCTTCTTCCGTGTGCAAAAGCAGCGCTTGCTGTCGGCGCTGACGGTGTTATGGCAGAAGTGCATCCGGATCCTGCCGTGGCATTATCTGACTCTGCACAGCAAATGGATTTAGATCAATTTGAAGCTTTCTATCGTGAATTAGCGGCTTCATCATTTGTAAAAGCATAAGACTATCTAATCGGCCCTTTCACAGTTTTGTGAGAGGGTTTTAACTTTTCGTTTTTCCACGACAGTTTCTTTCATTTTTTTTCAAAAAAGATAAAGGAATAGTTGACATTGCAGCCAATTATTTCTATCGTATGATTAAGTACCTTTATATAAAAAACTGATCTGCTGCTTGAAAATAAATAATGGAATCAAGTCATTTTGAAAAGAATAGAACTGAAACATATGATTATAATGAATGTTTAGATATTTATACATAACTGTTCTTTTCAAAAATAGTGAAAAGGAGTGTTAACATGAACATCACGATATATGATGTAGCAAGAGAAGCAAATGTATCCATGGCGACTGTATCACGGGTAGTGAATGGAAACCCGAATGTGAAACCTACCACAAGGAAGAAAGTACTAGAAGTAATTGAGCGGCTTGGTTATCGTCCAAATGCGGTGGCTAGAGGGCTGGCAAGTAAAAAGACAACGACTGTCGGGGTGATCATCCCGGATATTTCCAATACGGTATTTGCAGAGCTGGCACGGGGTATTGAAGATATTGCAACGATGTATAAATACAATATCATTTTAAGCAACTCTGATCAAAATAAAGACAAGGAACTGCACTTATTAAACACAATGCTTGGCAAGCAGGTAGACGGACTTGTCTTCATGGGCGGAAATATAACAAAGGAACATGTTGAAGAGTTTCAAAAGTCACCTGTGCCAATTGTATTAGCAGGTTCGATTGAGAAAACAGGTAAAATTCCAGCCGTAAATATTGATTATGAGCAGGCAGCCTATGATGCAGTGAACACATTCATTGTGCATGGTCATAAACAAATTGCGATTGTCATTGGTCCATTAGCAGAACCGATCAACTCAGAGAAATGGATCGCCGGCTATAAACGTGCATTAAGTGAAGCCGGTATTGAGTATAACGAAGATTTAGTGGCTGAAGGTGACTATACTTATGACTCAGGTATAGAAGCTTTCGAGAAACTGCTGGAGGCTGAAAATAAACCGACCGCTATTTTCGTCGGCTCCGATGAAATGGCACTTGGCGTTGTTCATGGTGCCGAGGATAAAGGATATTCAATTCCAACCGACTTTGAAGTGATTACGTCTGACAATACCAAATTAGCTTTAATGGTACGCCCGCAATTAACAACAGTGGTCCAGCCTTTATATGATATTGGTGCAGTGGCAATGCGCCTGTTGACGAAATTGATGAACAAGGAAGAAGTAGAGGAGCAAACCGTCATTCTTCCGCATCGGATCGAAACGAGAAATTCAACAAAAGCTGCTCAGTAAAAGTCATAAGCCTGCATGGTACAAATGATCAATGTGCCGTGCAGGCTTTATCTACTTGTCTTGTTTTCATTGATTTTGCAGCTTACTAGTGTTATTTTTCCTGATTGGGTACAACGCTTTATCAAGAGTTTGTTTATTTTTTTCTGTTATTTCTTCTTTTCTTGGGATAGGGGGATAGATTGATTCCTGATCCATCCATGTTTGCGGCAATGATAGTGGTGCTTTATCCTGCCATTTGTCAATCCAATCCTGCGGAAGTTCGTTGAATGAAGCTTTATTTTCTGTCATTTCCAGCCATATATAGGACCAGGCACGGGGAACGACACGCCAAATATCGTAGCCGCCGCCTCCAACGGCAATCCATTTGCCATCACAGTATTGATGGGCTATTTCATGTGCCACCTTAGGAATCTCTTTATAAATGTTCATCGTTGCCGAAAGGTGTGTTAATGGATCCCAATAGTGTGAATCAGCTCCGTTTTGGGTAAAAATGACATCGGGTTTGAAAAATGCCGCCACTTCTGTTACAGCAGCACGGTAGCACTCCAGCCAGGATTCATCCTCAGTAAAGGCATCGACAGGTATATTAAAGGAAAAGCCATACCCTTCCCCTTGTCCCCGTTCATTAATATTCCCGGTCCCCGGGAATAAATAACGTCCTGTTTCATGGATAGATAAGGTACAAACATGCGGATCATCGTAAAATGCCCACTGCACCCCGTCACCGTGATGGGCATCCGTATCAATATAAAGCACCTTTGTCCCCGGATACTTTTCCTGAATATATTTAATGGCGATCGCGCTATCGTTATAAATGCAGAAGCCGGATGCTTTGCCGCGGAATCCATGATGAAGTCCGCCGCCCAAATTAATGGCATGTTTCGCTTTACCGCTCATCACATAGTCAACAGCAGTCAGGCTGCCGCCAACGAGCAAGGAACTGGCTTCATGCATATTGGCGAAAATGGGTACGTCTTCCGTTGCAAGACCGTAGCTTTCAGCAAGCTCATCCGTCAGTTTACCATGTCCTGCTAATTCAACTGCTTCAACATACTGCGGATCATGGAATAGAAGCAGTTCTTCTTTTGCTGCGGCTCTTGGGGGAACGATATTCCTTTTTTCAATCGCTTGGCTTTTCACTAACAGGTCAAGGGTTAATTGCAACCGGGCTTGGTTAAAGGGATGGTTCGGGCTGAATTTATACTTTAATTGGTCGGGTGAAAAAATAAAAATAGATTCTTCCTTCATTGTTCTATCCCCGGTAAGTTTGGCCAAAGTACATGGTAGCCTGAAGTTTCGAGATCCTCAATTAGCCGGATTGGATTCATCGTTTGCACCCTGATCACAATAATTTTATTCTGATCATCATGTTTATCCGGATAAATAAGAACGCTTAAAATATTTGCTCTTCTTTTGCGGAAGGTGTTCGTAATCTCATTGAGTACCCCCGCACGGTTTGGTGCGATAATCTCCATTTGTGAACCGGGCTGATTGGCTCCTGTTAATTGAATTAATGTGTATAATAAATCCGTTTCCGTAATAATCCCTACAAGCTTCCCGTGATTTTCAATGGGCAGGCAGCTGATATGATGCTCATAGAAAATAGCTCCGATCTCCTCAACGAAATCAAGCGGATGTCCAGTTATCACATCTGTGATCATGATCGTTTTGATTGGTTTATTCAGTAAATCCTTTTGTTCGATTGTATCACTTAATATAGATGGAGTGGCATCACGTATATTTCTGTCAGATACGATCCCGAGTAATTCATACTCATCGTTGACAATTGGTAAATGTCTGAAGTGATGCCGCTGCATGAGCTGATGGGCCGCTAGTATGGTATCCTCCGGTGATAAAGTAATGATATTCTTCTGCATGATTTCTTCAACAATCATGAAAATCTCCCTTTCTTAATTCTTCTCATCTAGCTTTTCCTTAGGGCGCAGCAGATTTAATACATGAAACGATTCATGAATCGAATGCGGTCAAATTTTTGGATTGATTCCGAATTGACCCGGCTGCCGATGCGAACCATGAGACAGTTTGCCGGATGAGAACAAATCTCAGGGTCATCGGTTGCATACCATTGCAAGCCGCCGGCGTTCATCATCTTTTCCATGATTTTTCTGTATTCCCACACATTTAATCCGGTTCCTTTCAGATCCCAATGCCAGTAGTATTCAGTTGTAATGATAATATAGTCTTCCATGGCATCATCCATCATCGAAACAGTCAAAATACATTTTCCAACTCCGAAGCCTCTAAAATGGGGAATGATTTCAATCGCTCCTAATTCAATCATATTTTCAATTTTTCCTTCTGACCACCGCTCAAGCGGGTCAGGGTACAAAAAGGTTGCATAGCCGACAATGGTTTGACCGTCTCTTGCGATAATAATCCTTCCCTCAGGCAATTCAGCTATTTCAAGTAATGCCTGATGCTGCTTCTCGGAAGGGCGGAACGCAATTAAATCTTCATGAAATTTATATTCCGCTAGCTGTTTGGAAGGAATAGGACCTTCAATAATCAGGTCACCGGCAGGAGTTACAAGATCTTTAGAATAATAGGTTTTTATGTGTTCCAAGGATATATTCACCGCCTACATCATTCTCCTTTGCTGGTACGTTGGAAATTTTTGCTGTTTAATGGGTGTTTCTAGTCATATTATACACAATATTGAAACAATAAAGCGTTCTCTTTATTAATAATTTGGGTCAATTAAAATTTTTTTGGAAAGATAATATTTTAAAAATTGAGAAAATTATCAATATATACTATAATAGATTGTAAGATGTCGGCCCTGTTATACTAAAATGTTGAAAATTGCGCTTGAACTAGCAAATCTGCATACTTAGACAGTTTTAAGAAAAATAGGATATGCGTATTTTTATAGATAAATAGAATTTGTGCACACTCTTCAACATCAAAGTTTAACAATGCCGGATTAATCTACATGGGGAGGAATAAATAGATGGAATCGAAAACGTTATTACCTTCAACTGGAGAATTCAACTTAAGAGATTATGATGAGGCTTACCGCAATTTTGACTGGAAAGAAACAGAGAAAGCTTTTTCCTGGTATGAAACAGGAAAAGTGAATGTGGCTTATGAAGCAATCGACAGACATGCTGAAAGCTATCGGAAAAACAAAATAGCGTTATATTACCAAGATGGTGAACGCAAAGAAAAATACACGTTTAAAGAAATGAAGGAATTATCAAATAAGGCTGGGAATATGTTAAAAGAATACGGAAATGTTGTGAAAGGAGACCGGGTATTTATTTTTATGCCCCGCTCGCCTGAATTATATTTTTCCGTATTAGGTGCTGTTAAATTAGGCGCCATTGTAGGACCGCTCTTTGAGGCCTTCATGGAAGGGGCTGTGCGTGACCGTCTGGAGGATAGTGAAGCAAAGGTGATCATTACAACAAAGGAATTATTAAACCGAATTCCTGTTGCTGAACTTCCTGCATTAAAGCATGTTTTTGTCATCGGTGATAATATTGAAGAAACTGATAAATTTATAGATTTTAATAAGAGATTTAATGAAGCAAGCAATAAACTCGATATTGAATGGGTAGAACGGACTGATGGCTTACTTCTTCACTATACTTCCGGTTCCACAGGAAAGCCAAAAGGAGTATTACATATTCATAATGCGATGATTCAGCAATATCAAACGGCTAAATGGGTACTGGATTTGAAAGATGATGATATTTATTGGTGCACAGCAGATCCTGGCTGGGTTACAGGAACAGCATATGGTATTTTCGGTCCATGGTTAACGGGTACGTCCAATGTCATTATTGGAGGCCGCTTCAGTCCTGAGCTCTGGTATGGGATGCTTGAAGAATATGGCGTAACCGTATGGTATAGTGCCCCGACTGCTTTCCGTATGTTAATGGGTGCGGGTAATGAAGTGGTAAAACGCTATGATCTCAGCAGTCTGCGTCATATTCTAAGTGTCGGAGAACCATTGAATCCGGAAGTGGTTAGATGGGGGAAAGAAGTATTTGATTTAAGAATTCATGATACATGGTGGATGACAGAGACAGGTGCTCAAGTGATCTGCAACTACCCGTCTATGGAATTAAAACCAGGTTCTATGGGTAAGCCGATCCCGGGTGTAGGAGCGGCCATTGTCGATGACCAAGGAAATGAACTGCCGCCATATCGTATGGGGAACTTGGCTATACGTAAGGGCTGGCCTTCTATGATGAATGCCATTTGGAATAATCCAGAAAAGTATGAATCCTATTTCATGCCTGGTGATTGGTATGTGTCAGGTGATTCCGCTTATATGGATGAAGATGGATATTTCTGGTTCCAGGGAAGAGTGGATGATGTGATTATGACCGCCGGTGAACGGGTTGGACCATTTGAAGTTGAAAGCAAGCTCTTAGAGCATCCGGCAGTAGCAGAGGCTGGGGTTATCGGTAAACCGGATCCGGTACGCGGAGAAATTATTAAAGCATTTATTGCGTTAGTAGATGGACATACCGCTTCTGACCAATTAATTGAAGACATCCGCCAATTTGTTAGAACTGGACTTGCCGCCCACGCAGCACCAAGGGAAATTGAGTTCCGTGATAAGCTTCCAAAAACACGAAGCGGTAAAATTATGCGCCGCGTCTTAAAAGCCTGGGAATTGAACCTTCCGGCAGGCGATCTATCAACGATGGAGGATTAATAGAAACTCGGATATGAATAGAAGAAAACAGACCCCCTGGTTACCAAATCAGGGGGTCTGTTTTTCATTTCCGTTTTATTGATTTCTGAGCTATTTACATTGTTAGGATGGCTGTTTTTGACTTGAGTTTATTTCTTGATTATTCATCTGTGAATCTGGTATGTCAGCAGGCGAACCGTTATTACCATTCTGTGAATTCGAGTCTCCAGTTTGATTATTCGTATTTCCTGCCGGCTGATCTGGTTCATTTGGTGTTGTCTGGACAGGCTGTTCAGTTTCAGCAGGTGTTTGTTCAGGCTGACCCATAACTAGTGTATTGGACGGCGCTGATTCCTGCCCTGCGACATCAACTGCTGTGACATAGTAGGAACCATCTCCAATTGGGTAGGAAAGAGAAGCGCCCGCTTTGACACTGCCAACCTTACTGCCGCCTTTGTAAATACGGTAACCAACAATATCATGTTCTCCATTGCTGCTCCAGAGCAGCGTATTCCCAGATTGGGAAACGGAAACAGAGGAAGGCACTTTTCCGTTTTCACTAAGTTTAGCGGCTGGAACTAAAGCGCTGGCCAGCTTGCTGTTCTTTGCTGTTAAAATACTCATGTCGATGTGAACACCAAATATTTTTTTCATATAATCAGGGTCTAAGATTAATCCTGTATCGGCAAATTCGTCTGGTGTCGAATCTAAGGCCATGTATTTTGTATCCCCGATGGTTACATACTTACCGGACATTAGACTATCGTCACCACTCCCAGGGACAAATTTTGCATTAAATAAATCAGTTTTTACGAGTCCTGCCTGTGCACATGCATCGGATGGCAAAAGACCAGATATACCACAAAATGAACGAGTTACGATGCCTGGCGGTCTTTGAACTGTTTCAGGCGGATCAACCAATCCTGGTGCCAGATCATAAACGGCGTTCATTAAGTCAGCCCATAAATAAATATTTCTGACCCCATAGCTTAATCCTTTGTAGCGGTTGTCCAGCGGTTTTGGTGTATCATATCCATTCCACACACCAAACGAAACATTTGGATTAGTGGCAACAAACCATGAATCTTTGTAATCCTGACTTGTTCCTGTCTTGCCGGCCCAGTCTGAGCTGAATTTCAATCGTCCGTTTACGGAGACTGCTGTTCCACTAGAGATAACATCTCTTAGCATGTCATAGGTTAAATAAGCAGTCTGCGGACTAAAGACTGCAACAGGTTTAATTTCATGCTGATAAACAATGTTGCCTTCTTTATCCGTAATGCTATCAATCATGTAAGCGTCAATAAATTGACCGCCATTGGCAAATGTACCATACGCATTCGTATTTTCTTCAACAGTTACTCCGTTTGTCAAACCGCCTAATGCAGTGGAGCGGTTCGTATAATCATCTTCAGTTAAAGAGGTAAAGCCCATTTTCTTTAAGTATTCCGCCGGTCTTTGATTCAAAATATCAACATAAGCTTTAACAGCAGGGATGTTGGCTGATTTTGTCAATGCCTCACGTGCCGTTAACAGCCCGCTGTAGCCGCCGCCGTAATTTTGCGGCCATGGGCGGCTGGATCCAGGGTTTAATCTTAAAGGAACATCAGGCAGAACGCTTCCGGGAGCAATAGAGCCAAGCTCCATAGCTGGACCGTAAACAAGAAGCGGCTTCATGGTTGAACCGTTTGAGCGTTTGGCGCTGGTAGCATGATTCAACTGTTCACGGTTATAATCCCTTCCGCCGACAAAACTGATGATTTTGCCCGTTTTATTTTCTATCAATATGGCACCGGCTTCAACAGGTTCAATTTCTGTTTTTGTTTCGCCGGTTTCCGGGTCTGTCACTGATTTCTGCCGATCAGTGCCGTAATATGCAAAGTTAACGGCAACTTCCTGCATCCGGTCATAAATCTCTTTATTGATGGTACTGTGAATTTTGTAACCTCCCTGACGGATATCCCGGTCGGCCAGAGTCAAATATTTTTCCTTCATTATATCATCATTATCTAAATCCTCTTCGGTAAAACCATCTTGTTTAGCGAGAACAACGGACATGACTTCTGCAGCCCGTTTCTCAATTTCAAATGTGACCCATGGATATTGTTCTACCGGGTTTTCATGAACAGTGATAAAGTCTTTTGTTACATCATAAGCACGGGCCTCATCATATTCCTTTTTGCTGATTTTTCCATCGGTATACATTCTATTTAAAACGGTTTTCATGCGCAAAAGTCCGGGCTCAAGATTTTGCTTGATTTCTCCTTTATTGGTATATGGAGTATAGCCAAACGGACTTTGAGGAAGTCCGGCGATAAATGCTGCCTGCGGCAAGTTGACCTCACTCGCATTCAAACCGAAAATACCTTGCGCAGCAGCCTGAACTCCGGCGATATTTCGACCGGATGAATTACGTCCGAATGTGGATACGTTTAAATAAGCTTCAAGAATTTCTTCCTTCTTAAAGAATTTTTCCAGCCGAAGAGCCAGTAAGATTTCTTTCGCTTTTCTTTCAAATGAAACTTCATTCGTTAAAATCTGATTTTTGATGAGCTGCTGGGTAAGTGTACTTCCTCCGGACTGTACATTAGCGTTTGTTACCTCCTGATAGAGAGCCCGAATAATTGATTTTGGAACAATTCCTTTATGCTCGTAAAAATACTTATCTTCCGTGGCGATGACCGCGTTAACGAGATATGGGGAAACATCTTTCAGGGCAATTTCTTCTCTTTCAAGGTCCGTGTAAAGTTTGCCTAAATACACTTCATTGGCAAAATATAATTCCGATGTTTCTTCATAATTGTAAACATCCTTTTTCATACTTTCATAGGTACGGACAGGCTCATCCTTGACTAATGAAGCAAAATAGCCTGCACCCAGTCCGCCTGCAAAGGATATTCCAAGAATAATTAAAATAATGAAGAGAAGGCTAAGATTCCAGATAACCTGCAAAGTAATACGGGTTTTTTTTGTATCTTTTTTCGTTTTAAGATTATGAATAAATGATTTTATCTTATTATTCCGTGTTCCTTTTTCTAATTTCATAAATCCTCCCTTCTGAAATCTCCATACATTATAGCATAAACGAGGGAAGGAATTGATAAGTCTGTCGAATTTTCACACATTTCCCTGCTTTAGTTTGACAAGTTTTGTTGAATATGATAAAAATGCAGTATTAACACGAAAAGAATAAAAGCCTTGATGGGAATTTAGTAGTACTTCTATCCCTGCTAAAGAGAGCCGGCGTCTGCTGCGAGCCGGTGCAAATAGAAGTGGCGAATTACCTCCCGGAGCTTTCACTGTGAACAAGTTAATCTTTAGTAATAGTGAACGGATGATCCGTTATCGATTTTGAGTGGAAGACCTTGTCTTCAATTTGGGTGGTACCGCGCATTCCAGCGTCCCTGCATGTTTGCAGGGACGTTTTTTATTTTTTATAGGAGGGAAACAAAATGAATTTACTTGAGGATTTACAATGGAGAGGAATTATTTACCAGCAGACAGATGAGGAAGGGATTAAAGAAACATTAGAGAAAGAAAAAATTTCACTTTACTGCGGTGTCGATCCTACAGCAGACAGTATGCACATCGGCCATTTACTTCCCTATTTGACACTGCGCCGTTTTCAAAAAGCGGGTCATCGCCCAATTGTACTTGTCGGCGGGGCGACAGGGATGATTGGGGATCCAAGTGGAAAAAGTGAGGAACGTAAACTGCAGACAACGGAAGTGATCCAGCATAATGCTGAATGCCTTCAGAAACAATTAAGCCAAATTTTTGATTTTGCAGGCGATAATGGTGCCGTTATGGTGAATAACTATGACTGGGCAGGCAAAATGGACATCGTAACATTCCTGCGTGATTATGGAAAACATGTCGGTGTGAACTATATGCTGGCAAAGGATACAATTGCGAACAGACTTGAAACGGGGATCTCATTCACTGAATTTACTTATACGATTTTACAGGCGATGGATTTCTTACATCTTTATGAGAATTATGATTGTAAAATGCAGGTTGGCGGCAGTGACCAATGGGGAAATATTACAACGGGACTTGAGTTAATCCGCAAAATGGCACCGGAAGGCTCTAAAGCATATGGATTAACGATTCCGCTTGTGACAAAAGCAGACGGAACCAAATTCGGCAAAACCGAAAGCGGGGCGGTATGGCTCGATCCGGAAAAAACATCTCCATATGAATTTTATCAATTCTGGATTAACACAGCGGATGCAGACGTGATCAAGTATTTGAAGTTTTTCACTTTCTTATCAAAGGAAGAAATAGAGGCATTAGAACAATCGGTGCAATCAGAACCGCATGTAAGAAAAGCACAAAAAGCATTAGCAGAAGAAATGACCAGGTTGATTCATGGTCAGTCAGCATTGGATCAGGCTGTTAAAATCACTGAAGCACTATTCAATGGCGATATTCAAAATTTAACCGCTGCTGAAATTAAGCAAGGTTTCAAGGATGTTCCGACCTATGAACATACAACAGGTGAAGATATTGGAATCGTTGATTTGCTTATCGCAGCAAAAATTGTTTCATCCAAGCGGCAGGCAAGAGAAGATACCGCAAATGGAGCCATTTATATTAATGGAAATCGAATCACGGAAACGGATTATATAGTAGATGCAAAAGACAGAATCGAAGGTCAATTCACCGTCATCCGCAGAGGGAAAAAGAAATATTTCTTAATTAAATACTAATTACCATGGTGCCAGGCACCGCAAAAGGACATCTGTCTTTTCGCGGTGCCTGGCACCGCTTTTGCATTAGGCGAGGGAGCAAAGCGCTTTGTCCCGTCCTTTTCTTCACTATGAAATGCTAATCCCTATTTTGTAAACACCTGCCAAAAGGATTCATCCTCCTTATTGTGATATAATTTTCCTATTAGACATTTTATAGAAGGTAGTTGAAAAGATGGGTGTATGTGTTAAAGATATGCTGAAATCGGAAGCCTTTACAAATTATAAATTATTGGCGGGTCACGGTGGAGTGGACAATCAAATACAAGGTTTAGCCGTAATGGATGCTCCAGATGGTTTTGGGTGGTATCAAGGGCGAGAATTGTTGATAACATCAGGTTATGTATTTTATAAAAATCCCGGTTTATTCGAAAAGCTAATCGAATCAGGTGATCTGAAGAGAATATCAGCTTTAGGGATTAAATTAGGAAGGTACATTAATCGTATGCCAGATCATATTGTAAAATTCTTTAATGAAAATAATATCCCCCTAATCAGTATTCCATTCGAGCATTCTTGGATGGATATCATGAATCGACTAAATGTTCTTGTGATGAATACTAGTATTAGGCAATTTAATATCAGAAATATTAATCCTCTCAACTATTCCAACCTGTCCTATCAGGTGAGAAAAATCGATAATATCTTATCTCAGATTGAAAAAGAAATGAATTTTCCAGCCATGCTGTATGACCTAGCAAATGAGAAGGCGTATTATAGTTCGCCAGCCTTTTTAAAGCTCGCAGACAAATTAGAGCTTGAGGACTTTTGGCAGCCTTCATTTGATTTCGCTAAAGAAATACTTTGTAACAATCTGAACATGGTTCGTTATCGTTTTTTTGATGAAAAATATGACAAGCCTTATAGTTGGATTACTGTTCCCATTACTGTTGGTGATAAGATTGAGGCCTACTTTGTAGTAGTTGAAGCCACAGGGCTTATCGATTATTTCGACCAATTCGCTTTACGCATTGGATTTGTATTGCTTCAATCACTATATGAACAAATGCTAATGGCTCAGAATATTGGCGATGCGGGCTTTGAAAAATTTGTTACTGACTATTTATTAGGAAATCTATCCAATCATGAAATGATCGAAAAGCGTGCAGCAGAAATTAATATAGACATAAACCTTAAGTATTGTTTAGTTTTAATGAAGCAAACGAACAAAGATATCTATCTTTCGAGTTATCGAGATATCGTAAAAAATGCAGTTTATACCAATATTTGTTACCCAGGGATCAGGATGGCGATGATTGATGAAAATCGTTTTATTTTTCTTATTCCAACAGATGAATCTATTTCACATGAAAAAAACTTAAAATTAATTAAAGGGTATTTCAAGGAACTAAATAATAGACTGGAAAAAAAGGTGAACCACATTAGTCTTTTATTTGGGATCTCAGATATAAGTGATTCTATTTATGGAATGAAAAGGAATTACTTAAGATGTGAAAAGACCCTATCCAATGGCAAACTTTTATTTCCAAACAAAAATTACCTTGTATACTCAGATTTAGGAGTTTTTGCTTGGATGGATATACAAGAGGATGAAATTGAGATGATGCTAAAAGATTTAAAGGAGTTATTTGCTGACGGTGAAAATAAGGAATTAATAGAGACCTTAAAAGTCTATCTCGATTGTAAAATGAACTATACCCATACAGCAAAGAAACTTTATATTCATATCAATACGGTAAGAAAAAGAATCGATCATATTAATGATATCATTCAGTTAGATTTAGAAGATCCCTTAAATCGGTTAAAGTTAGAAATTTTACTCAAGCTGTTTAACTGATGTGTAAATCTAACTCCTAAATGAAAGATCCATTATTCATCGTATCTTGTTCCGTGAAAAAAAATTCATTTTAACGAGAAAAAATGAAAAGTTTTAACCTTACGTAAGCGCTATCAAAATATGTACAATACAGTTATAAATTCAGCTGAATATTTTTTCATATTACTAAAAGGCTTTTATGAAAAGTATGAACGGGTACTAATCAATAATGTAAACGATTACCACATTTTCTATTAATGGGAGGATCCTAGTATGCCGAAGAAAAAAGGAATTTTTTATGGATGGTGGATAGTTTTAGCAGGGCTTTTATTAATCACACTAACCGTTCCGTTTACAAGTGCATTAGTAAGTCTCTATATGATTCCTATAACAGAAGAATTCGATATTCCGCGAAGTGCTTTTACATTAACGACGACTATTATTGCCTTATGCGGGATTATTTTATCCCCGATTGTGGGAAAAATGGTGCAAAAATATAATGTTAAAATGATTTTATCACTGGGCATAATCGTATTTTCTCTATCCTATATGTCCTATGGACTTGCACAATCTGTGTATCACTTATACATTTCAGCAGCCTTTCTTGGCATATCCTTCGCATTTTGCGGGAACTTAACTACACAAATTATTATTGTGAATTGGTTTAAAAAAAGCAGAGGATTAGCCTTGAGTATTGCGATATCTGGTATTGGTTTAGGCGGTTTCATTATGAGCCCGATTATCGCCAATCTCATTATGAACGTTGGCTGGAGACAAACTTATTTTATCATGGGACTTGTTATTTTAATTGTAGGTCTGCCTATGGCCTTGTTCGTCATGAGAAAAAGGCCTGAAGATGTCGGTTTGAACCCGTATGGGGAAGGGGAAATGGATGCATCTGATAAACCAAAAGCTGAAATAGAGGTAGACATCACCCCGGCTGAAGCGAAGAAAAAACCATTTTTCTACATTTATATGATTGGCGTTTTTACCATTGGCTTATTTACAACTGGTTCTCTGCAGCAAATTAATCCATATGTCAGTGATATGCATGGAATGGCTTATGCCGCTACAATCGTTGCAATTTATTCCTTACTAGGCATTTTCGGAAAACTAATCCTTGGATGGATTAGTGATAAAGTGGGTGTTATTAAATCGGGAGTTATTGCTTACTTAGCTATATCGGTCGCCTTTATCCTTTTGTTATTTGGACAAAGTAAATCAATCTTAATCATTATGGCGATTTTCCTCGCATTAGGAAATGCCGTTGCCAGTGTGTCGCTTCCACTTTTTGCGAGTCATATATTTGGTTCTAAAAATTATGGTGTCATGATGGGAATCACGAATAGTGCTTTTCAAGTAGGTATGGCTTTTGGTGGAATCATGACAGGAGCGGTTTATGATCTGATGGGTTCCTATACTTGGGCATGGATTGGAATAACTGTTATTGCCTTACTTTCTATGGGATGTATTACGTTATCTTATTCCATTTCAAGAAAGAAATACTTACATGATGATGATAACGGTTCTGTTGAACGTCCTGCATAGAGAAATATAAAGTGTTAATAGAAACGGAGAGGTTAATATGAGAAAGCAATTAATGGAATTATTAGAATCCCGTAAGGATGAAATGATTCAAATTCGCCGTTATTTACATGAACATCCAGAGTTATCTTTTCAAGAAGAAAAAACAGCGCAATATATTACAGATTTTTATAAAGGAAAAGATGTAGAAATTCAAACGAATGTTGGAAATGGCTATGGAATTGTTGTAACCATTAAAGGGGATAAACCGGGAAAAACCATTGGTCTTCGTGCAGATTTTGATGCGCTGCCAATTGTGGAAGAAGCGGATGTGCCATTTAAATCAAAAAATGAAGGAGTCATGCACGCCTGCGGACATGACGGGCATACCGCTTACCTTTTGGTCCTTGCTGACTGTCTGATCCAATTAAAATCTGAGCTAGCCGGTACGATCAAAATTATTCATCAGCATGCAGAGGAAGCACCTCCAGGCGGAGCAAAAAGTATTGTTGAATCCGGTGCCTTAGATGACTTGGATGCCATATTCGGCACACACTTATTCCCGAATATGCCATTAGGTTCTATCGCTTTTCGCAGTGGTCCTGCAATGGCTGGAAGAACTTATTTCAAGCTAAAGATTCAAGGAGTTGGCGGTCACGGCTCTTCTCCTCATATGGCCAATGATGCGATTGTTGCAGGAGCCCATTTTGTCACTGCTGTCCAAACCGTCATTAGCCGTCGCTTAAATCCATTTGATGTCGGGGTTATCACGATTGGTTCTTTCGATGGAAAAGGCACCTTCAATGTGATTAAAGACAGTGTTGAGCTTGAAGGTGATGTGCGCTATATGACAGTTGAAACGCAGCAATTGATTGAAAAAGAGATTCGCCGTATTATAAAGGGGATTGAAGCAGAGTTTGGTGTTAGTTGTGAATTGACCTATACAGCAGATTATCCTCCATTATATAATGATCCGGAAATATCATCATTCGTTAAAGCCTCTCTTGAAGCGATGAATGATTCAGATATAAAGGAGATCGTAGAAAGCCCAATGATTTCCGGTTCAGAGGATTTTGCCTATTATCTTGAAAAAATTCCAGGATGCTTCTTTAACATTGGAGCTCGCCCAAAAGGGGTAGAAACTCCATATTTTAATCATCATCCAAAATTTGATATCGATGAAGATGCTCTTTTAGTGGCAGCAAAATCAGTTGCACAAGTTGTCTGCAGTTATTTTGAATAAAAAAGACATGGGGGCTGTCCAATCATTCCCATAGGATAAAAGAATATATAATAAATAATAATTGTAATGAAAAAAGCCTTCAAGCGGTTGCACCTTTGA
Source organism: Bacillus benzoevorans (assembly GCF_014207535.1). GTDB lineage: Bacteria > Bacillota > Bacilli > Bacillales > Cytobacillaceae > Bacillus_BD > Bacillus_BD benzoevorans. The sequence continues at coordinate 111,773 of NZ_JACHGK010000007.1, read as the reverse complement.
AGGTTTTTTTGCTCGAAAAAATATAAGATATATTCCTGAGAAAGTGGAGCAAAAAAAGTTGCCATCTATTGCCGTATTGATTTGCTAACCGTTTGTATTCCGCCTTTGAAGTTGATTTAGTTACATAGTATTGAAAACAATGGCAGATAATTTAATTATGGTGTCTGACACCTTTACCCTTTTCCGACGGAATTCCATATTGATTTTTTAAAACGTTCAGCATAAAAAATATCCCTCAGCAAACCTCAAAGGTGAATCTAGAAAAGCCAGGAAACCAAGGAAACCATTAAGAACAGTATTAATTCCTTATAAGCTTCCAGTATATAAAATATAAATCATAGTTGTATAAATATTAGGAGGATCTACATGGAAGAAGCTATTAGAATAAATGAAAAAGACAAACGTGTTAAACGTGTTGAGGGATATCGTTGGATTGTTTGGATTGTTTTAGCGGCTGTCTATGTATTTGTTACCTTCCATCGAATGGCTGCAGGAGTTGTAAAGACAGACCTTGAGGAAGCTTTCAACATAGGCGCAGCTCAGTTTGCAACCCTTGGATCCATGTATTTCTATGCATATTTTATTATGCAGATTCCATCAGGAATACTGGCAGATAAGTTTGGACCGAAGAAGACGGTTGCTTCATTCTCTTTGCTTGCAGCAGTCGGCTCCATTATATTTGGACTGGCTTCAAACATCATGATCGCTTATCTTGGAAGATTTATGGTTGGTATCGGAGTATCCGTTGTGTTCATTTGCCTGATCAAAATTCAATCACGTTGGTTCTATGCAAAGAACTTTGCGCTGATGGTCGGATTTGCTGGCGTGGCTGCCAACGTGGGAGCAGTACTTGCCCAAACACCTCTTGTAATCGCAACAGGTACATTTGGATGGAGAAACACATTCATTTACATGGGAGTGGCAATGGTAGTCTTTGCTGTATTGGTAGTATTGTTAGTTAAAGATGATCCAACTGATATGGGTCTTCCGGGAATGGATGAGCTTGAAGGAAGACCGGCTGTAACTTCAGCTATAAAAGTCGGGGAAGCCTTAAGGTCAGTTATGTCAAATAAAAGAACATGGATTATATCACTGACCTATATCGGTTTATACACGGGGTATGTTGTTCTTCTGGGAACCTTTGGTGTTTCTTATCTCATTACAACTTACGGAATGTCAACGATTCAGGCTGCCAACATGATTATGGTCGCAGTGATAGGTTCCGCGGTAAGCAGTCTCTTGGTAGGCTATATTTCAGATAAAATTAAAAAGCGTAAGTCCATCGTTGTTAGTTTAAGCTTAGTAACCCTACTCTGCTGGATTGTTTTCGTATATGTAAAAATGCCTGTATCAATGCTTATGCCGTTCCTTTTCATCATGGGATTTGTGATGTCGTGCTTTACAATGTGCTGGACTGTCGCAAACGAAGTAAACGACAGAAGATATTCAGGTATTGCAACAGGTGTGGTAAATTGCATAGGCTTTGCAGGAGCAGCGGTTGTACCTGTATTGATGGGGAAAATTCTTGATGCCTATCAGTCAATGCCGGCCTTAGGATATCAAAAGGCATATTTTGTTCTAATAGTATTGGTTGCAGTGAGTACTGCGGCATCGTTTTTCACCCATGAAACCAAAGCAACAAATGTATATGCAGAAAGGAAATAATTGTGCATCCATGTAATAATGAGAATTAAGAAATCTCATCCTGAAGCGGTACTATAAAATATGATGTTTTAAATGAAAAATGCCTAAATAATGTTGATAAGCCCACCAACATTTATGTTGGTGGGTTTTTAACAAGCGTCTGTTCACTTATTTAACCCCTAAATTTCCCCCAAATAGATGTGGGAGAATACATTCTTTCACTAAGCATAATTCAAATAAAAAACCCTAGAACCATTGATATAACAAGGTTTCTAGGGTTTTTGCATATGCTATTTACAAAGCATATTAATTAACGAGAGTAGAACTCAACGATGAATGATTCGTTAATTTCAGCTGGAAGTTCAGAACGCTCTGGTAAACGAGTGAATGTTCCTTCTAATTTATCAGCATCAAAAGTTACATAATCAGGAACATAATTGTTCACTTCGATTGCTTCTTTAATGACATCAAGGTTGCGTGATTTTTCACGAACACCGATTGTTTGACCGATTGCAACGCGGAATGATGGAATATCAACGCGTTTGCCATCTACTAGAATATGACCGTGGTTTACAAGCTGACGAGCTGCACGACGAGTACGTGCTAAACCTAAACGGTATACAAGATTATCTAAACGAGATTCTAAAAGAATCATAAAGTTTTCGCCGTGGATACCAGCCATTTTACCCGCTTTATCAAATAGGTTACGGAATTGGCGTTCATTTACACCGTACATATGGCGAAGCTTTTGTTTTTCTTGTAATTGTAAACCATATTCAGATAGTTTTTTACGTTGGTTTGGACCATGTTGCCCTGGAGCATATGGACGCTTTTCTAATTCTTTACCTGTGCCGCTTAAAGAGATTCCTAAACGACGGGATAATTTCCAACTTGGACCTGTATAACGAGCCATTAATTGACTCCTCCTCTATGTTTTTATTTTGGTAAAATAAAAACAGACGTGATAAGCCTTCATGGACATTTTGTTTTCATGTACCTTCGCCCTGGCAGCTGAGGGTTACACAATACACCATCATCATCGAAATGCGGTAGCTGGAGTTATCTAAACATCAGAATGAATGATAACTTATTGCACGACGAGGAACAAAATGATACCAAAAAAGTATTCACATAAGCTGCGATATTTTACACAAGGAATATTATATAATTTTTCTTAGAATAATGTCAAGATTATTTTAACTATCGTAAATATATATGTATCTATATGATTTACATAGGGGGAAGGTATGGTAAAATATTAGTGATTTATACCCATAAAGAGGAAATTGAAGCAATTACCATAGAACCTTGGTGGTGCTAAACATGGAAAATGCCAAAAAAACCAATAAAGGTTTTACAGAGGAAAACAGATACAAACAGCTTTATCGCGTTACAGAGAAATTCCATTCTTCAATGAATAAGGAATCCGTCTTAGAAGAAATTATTCTTACTTTAAAAGATGTATACCCGGCTTTCACTTATTTTCTTTTTCTATCTCAGGATCATAAAGGATATGAAGGTCTTCCCATTAAAAGTTTAGACTATAACAGCGAAGATACTTCATTAATGCAGTCATATGTTTCCGGGGCTATTGCCTTTGAGGATTCAGTACAGGAAAGACAGTCGATCCTATATGCACCGCTAAAGGGGAAACAGGGGGTATATGGGGTATTGCAGGTAATAGCACCAAATACTCTTGCATTCCCTAAAAATGAAGTGGAATTTATTTCTCTGCTCGCCACTACTGCCGGCGGTGCCATTGAGAATGCACAATTATATCAACAAACGAAACAGCTTGTTGCAGATTTACAGCTTATTAATGAAACAACGCGTTATTTAAATACCAATCTTCGTCTTGCGGACACGATGGATTATATGTCAAAGCAGATCGTAACCTCCTTTTCTGCCGAGGAAACAGCATTTATTCTATTTTCCTACGGAGATATGAACCCAATTGTTCAGGAGGGGAGTACCCCGTTCTTTTTCTCCGAAGAATCTAAGGTTTATGTTAATTATTTTAAAGAGAAGATTCTTCAAGAAAAAGAGCCTTTATTTATGGGGGATTTAACATTGCCCGGCGAAGCTAAGGCGTGTTTATACCAATCGGCAATGGCAGTACCAATGGTTCATTCGGGTAATTTAAAGGGATACTCTCTTGCTTTGCACCGGAAACCCTATTTTTTCTCGTTTGAAACATTCAAACTGTATGTTTCATTAATACAGCATTCAACCTTGGCTTTTACGAATACGATATTGCGTGAAGCATTGGAAAAGATGGTTGTAACCGATTATTTAACAAAGCTGTATTCAAGGAATTTTCTCGATGACAAAATCAAAGCCTCGATGGAGGTGGATGGCGGCGGTATATTTATTATTATGGACATTGATAATTTTAAAAAAATAAATGACACATACGGCCATCAGGTTGGGGATGAAGTCATTATTCAAGTGGCGGATATCATTCGTTCCAATATTCGCGGTACGGATATTGGGGCCAGATGGGGAGGCGAAGAATTGGCTGTTTATCTGCCGCGGGTATCAGTGGAAATAGGGAGTCAAATTGCGGAACGTCTGGTGACAAGAGTCCGGGAAACTTCGCATCCGACCGTAACGGTTTCCTGCGGACTTTCTTATTGGGAAAAAAGCAAGAATGACACCTATCTCGCTCTTTTTAAACGGGCGGATAAAGCACTGTACGAGGCAAAAACAAGCGGCAAAAATAAAGTTGTCGTTCAGGAAAGTGAATGAACTTTAGCGTTCAAAGGGGCTGTCCCCTCTATAAAGATCCAGTCATGCTGGATTGAATAGAGGGGCAGCCTCTTTTTGTTTTACAAAAATTTTCGCGGCTAATAGATGCGATTCGACTGTAAAAGCAAAAATGGGTTCTAATGATGCCGCTGCTTCGGTATGATGATTGACGAAAGGAGGGGAATCAGGCTTTTGTGTCGAGAAATATTCAAAGGATAATCAGAAAAAAAAGAGAATTGAAGAATTATACGATCGATTTGAAGATAAGGGGGAGAAAACGTGAGAAGAAACGCAAAGGATGAGATCGCGGCCGCAGCGATTTTCTTATTTAATACGAACGGATTCAATGGCACAACCATCAGGGACATCGCCAAAAAGGCAAAGGTAAACATCGCAAATATTTCCTACTATTTCCAAAATAAAAATGGTCTTTTAGAGTATTGCTTTACGATTTACTTTGAACGTTATATGGCGGAAATTGAAAAAGGATTAGGCGAACTGGAAAAGGGCGCACGGCATTGCATGAAAAATATTATAAAAAATCTTCTTGTGTTCCATTGCGAAAATATTCCATTATCTAGATTTGTCTTGCGGGAAATTTCGCTTGATTCGCAAATGGTCCGTGAAATTATGTCTACCTATTTAGTTAAGGAAAGGTATTATTTGACAAGGATTTTAGAATATGGGGTAGAAAAACAGGAATATAAGAAACTAAACGGTAACTATTTTATCATTCAATTGAAGGGAATGTTATCTATGCCGTTTATAAACAGCCATTATATTTCTGAGGTTCTTCATATCTTTCCCCATGAAAAACACTTTCTCGATAAATATCTTGGCGCACTGCATCAATGGATAGATAGTACCCTTTCTTCGCCATTATGGAAAAATGAAAGCTACGCTCTATTATAATCGTTTATCCATATAAAGGTAACGATCATCCTAAAGCGCTGCTTTCCTTGCTTTTTTTTTCGCTATTTCCATTAGAGGAGCAGCTGCCGATAACCTTGTCCCAGTTCTTTCACTTGATGGGCATCTGAGCCATAAATAAGCGGAATCTGCTTTTCCTTTGCTATGGCAGCTACCCAATCGGATGGATATGGTTCGCGGCATAAAGGTTTAGCCGTTCCCGCCCCGTTATAATCGATTTCACAGCCTTGGGCACTGATGCTCTCTAAAATGTCAAGAATGATGGTGCGTTCGTCACCATGGAATGGAAAACGATTTTGAAATTTATGGACAAGGGTTGGATGCCCGATCCTTTTTGGTTTAAAGCAGCCCAAGTCGGCAAGAACGGACAAGCGTACCGTCTCATAATATTTCTGATAGATGGCTTCTACAGAACCGAATATTTCAACCATTTCGGCAAAATATTGCGGACTGTAATCAAGACAATGATAGGTATCTTCATGCTTTAAAAAATGCACAGATAAAATGGCATCATCAAGCTTTGAACCGATTTCATCCAGAAATGCTTTGCTCTCTTTTTCATAGCCCTCGATATAATCGATCTCCAATCCTGCATGAATCTCGATTCTTCCTTGATAGAGCTTTTTCACTCGTTCCACTTCGCTGAAATATTGACTTAGTTTTTCCCGCTCCATTGCGCTGTCCTTTTCCGGTGTCGTATCGATAAACCCATCCGGCAAAGGTGCATGCTCAGTAAAAGAAATTTCCTCCATTCCGAGCGTTAGTGCCCTTTCAATGTACGCTTCAAAGCTATCTTTTGTACCGTGCGGACAAAAAGGTGTATGAACATGTCCATCTCTCTTCATAACAAAATCCCCCAAAAAAACGATTTAGAATAATATAAATGAAATGAATTATTTTAACCCTCAAATTAGGTCTAAAGGAATATTTGATTAATTCGATAAAAAATCGAATTTATTAGTCAAAAATCATCGTTTACATGGTATCATAAAAGCATTAAAAAGAATATGAATCCTTCTTTTGCTTGAAACAGTCAACATCTGTACTAGAACACCTTAGTCAAATTGTAATTGGCATTGAAGGGAGAAGAATGAATCATTATAAAGTGAAACCATTAATGAAACAAACTTAAATCTTTATTTGAATATAAAACAATGGACTGGCTCGATAAAGAACAGGGGGCTTATAATGGAATACATCATTGGAGGAATATCTTTGTTTTTTGGTATATTCCTTACCGGGTATTTTATGAAAAAAAAATACTATAAAGAATCTGATAGACTGGAAAAATGGAAATTAGAGATTAATTCCCGTCCTGTAATAGAAGAAATGCAAAAAGTAAAACAATTAAATATGAATGGACAAACAGAAGTACGCTTTGAGAAATGGCGTCATGACTGGGATGAAATTATTACAGCCAAACTGCCGGATTTAGAAGAACTCTTGTTTGATGCCGAAGAGTATATTGATAGATATCGTTTTAAAAAAGCGAAAGCAGTACAAATGGAGATCGAAAAGGTTCTGACTGAAACAGACGAAAAGATTACAACCATTTTAAGCGAATTAAATGAACTTGTCGGCAGTGAGGAGAAAAACCGCACGGAAACCGAAGAGTTGAAGGAAATTTATCGTGAAAGTAAAAAAATACTCTTGGCTCACCGCCATTCATTTGGTAAATCTGAAAAGTTTCTCGAAGAAAGATTGAATGAAGTGACAGGGAAATTCACCCAATTTAATGAAAAAACCGCAGAAGGAAATTATTTAGATGCCCGTGAAGTCGTTTTGACGATAAAGGGAATCTTAGAAAAGATAAAAAGTGATATGGATTTAATTCCTGATCTGCTCGTTGAGTGTCATTCGACGATTCCTTTCCAGTTGTCTGAATTGAAGGAAGGGTATCAGGAAATGCTCACTCAAGGGTATATTCTTGATCATATCCAAATGGAGGAAAAAACAGAAAAGATCGCGGGTGAACTGGAGACCTGTTTAATCCAGGTTGAGACGGCCGATTTGGAAGGTGTGTCAGAACGAATCAATGAGTGGAAAGAGACCATTGATGAACTATATGATTTACTCGAAAATGAAGTCATTTCAAGGCAAAAGATTGGACACACAGACAAAGAGATTTTAGCCATGCTTCGTAGAGCAAAAGAGGACAATCATAATTTAAAAAGGGAAATGAAACAAATTCAACAAAGTTATCAGCTTGAAGAGGTTGATATTAAATCAACGGAAAAAATAGAAAAACGTGTTGAGGAGATGTTTAGACGGTTTGAGCTTCTTGAACATAAAGTGAATGGAAATACAGCAGCATACAGCTTTTTGAATGATGAACTGCTGGAGGTAAAAGAAGCAATTGAAAATATCGCAGCAGAACAAAATACCTTATCAGAGAAATTGAATGCATTAAGAAAAGATGAGCTGTCAGCACGAGAAAAAGTAGCGGAACTGAATAAACAAATGACAGAATCTATCCGAACGATATCGAACAGCAATATTCCTGGTGTCCCACTTGTCTATAGACATTTGATTGAAGATGCCCAAGAAAGCATCAATAATGTCATGACTAAATTAGAAGGAAAACCTTTGAATGTTCCTATGGTTCAGCAATATTTAGAGGTAGCGCTTCTTACGACAGAAAAAGTGACGGCGATGACAGCTGAAGTGATTGAAACCGCTGCTTTGGTAGAAAAGGTGATTCAATATGGAAACCGATATCGCAGCCGCTACCCTTCAGTAAATAAAGGATTAATTGAAGCAGAAATTTCTTTCCGCAGCTTTAATTATAAGGAAGCGCTGGAACAGGCAGCAGCATCCATCGAGGAAATAGAACCAGGCGCACTAGAGAAAATAGAAGTACTATTATAATAAGAGGCTGACACATAAAGGACAGGCTCCCGCCTTGAACACATGATCAGGATTCTGATGTGTCTTTAGAGGGACTTCCATCCTTGCCAAGTGTCATCCTCTTTTTGCTTTCTGTTATCCAGAAAGGAAATAGTGAAGAATGCCAGTCGCTATTTTTCAAAATCGCGTGATTGTGTTACCATTTACTTTTAGTGAGCATCGGAAGCAAAGGCAGGGAGAAAAGAATGATTTATTTTGATAACAGTGCAACAACTAAGCCGTTTCAAGAGGTGATTGATTCGTTTGTAAAGGTATCTTCTGAGTATTATGCGAATCCATCCTCCTTGCACGGTTTTGGCGGACAGGCCGAGAAACTATTGAGTCAGGCCAGAGCCCAGGCTGCTAAGCTACTTTCTGTTAAAAACAGTGAAATTATCTTTACTTCAGGCGGGACAGAAGGAAATAATTTAGCCGTTAAAGGGACCGCTTCTTTTTATAAAAACAGGGGAAACCATTTGATCACAACGGAAATTGAACATCCATCCGTAAGGGAGCCGTTTAAACAATTGGAGAATCGCGGGTTTGATGTTACCTATATCCCTGTTGATGCCAATGGAAGAGTGAATGCCGGGGATATTGAACGGGCGATACGTCCGGATACCATTCTTGTGTCCGTTATGCATGTAAATAATGAAGTGGGTACGATTCAGCCTATTAAAGAAATTGGCGAACTGCTGCAAAATTACCCCAAAATCATCTTTCATGTGGATCATGTGCAGGGGATGGGGAAGGTCCCGCTCCCGCTTTATCAAAACCATATTGATCTCTGTACTATATCCGCTCATAAAATCCATGGTTTAAAGGGAATGGGGATCCTATACATCAGAGAAGGAGTTCAATTAGAGCCAATCCTTTCAGGAGGTAATCAGGAAGGAAAGCTGCGCAGCGGAACAGAAAATGTCGCAGGCGCTGTGAGTATGGCAAAAGCGCTCCGCTTAATCACTGAAAAAATGGAACATAAAAAAGAGCACTTATCCAATATTTCTAAAACCTTAAGAAACAGGCTCAAGAATTTGGATGGAGTTGTCGTAAATACTCCGGATCAGATTGCCGCTCCTCATATACTAAATATTTCGATTCCCCATATGAAATCAGAAGTAGTCGTGCATGCACTGGAGGATAAAGATATATACGTTTCAACTACATCAGCCTGTTCTTCCAAACAAAAAACAGTAAGCAGTACTCTGACGGCTATGGGAGTTTCAAAAGAGATTGCCGGCAGTGCGATTCGCTTAAGCCTGTCCTATGACAATACGTTAGAAGAAGTGGAAAAAGTAATAGCAGCTATTGCAGAAACAGTAGCAGCATTAAGAAAGGTAATGAAATAACATGAACTACGATCGAATATTGATTCGCTATGGAGAAATGTCAACCAAAGGCAGAAACCGGCATGCTTTTGTTGAAAAATTAGGAAGAAACATCCGCTACGCTTTACATGATTTTTCGAATATCCGAATAAAAAGTACAAGAGACAGGATGTACATTCTTTTAAATGGGGAAAACGGCCGGGATATGGTTGATCGGTTAAAGAGGGTTTTCGGAATTCAGTCCTTTAGTCCAGTGATTAAAACTGGAAAAGAAATAGAAGAAATAAAAGCTACGGCATTAAAGCTTTTCAAACAAGTGTACCAGGAAGGAAACAGCTTTAAAATTACAACAAAACGTGCCGACAAAACCTTTTTTATGGATACAGATGAAATGAACCATACACTCGGCGGTCACATTTTACAAAATGTCCCAAATATAAAGGTTAATGTAAAAAAACCGGATATCAATTTGCAAATTGAAATTCGCACAGAGGCTGCTTACCTTTTTTGTGAAACCATTCAGGGAGCAGGAGGTCTGCCGGCTGGTTCAAGCGGAAAAGCGATGCTGATGCTTTCTGGCGGTATTGACAGCCCGGTCGCCGGATATCTTTCGCTGAAACGGGGATTAGAAGTAGAAGGTGTTCACTTCTTTAGCCCGCCGTTTACGAGTGAACGTGCCAAACAAAAGGTGTTGGATATCGCCGCTAAACTTTCAGAAAGGAATGGCCATTTCCGTTTGCATATTGTTCCATTTACTGAAATTCAACAATTAATTCATAAGCAGATCCCGGAGAATTATACGATGACGGCAACGAGAAGAATGATGCTCCGGATTACCGATGCCCTCAGAGAAAAACAAGAGGCATTGGCTATTATCACGGGTGAAAGCTTGGGGCAGGTAGCGAGCCAGACACTGGAAAGTATGTATGCGATTAATGAAGTGACCAATACCCCTATTTTACGGCCATTAATTATGATGGATAAGCCTGAAATTATTAAAATGGCAGAAGAAATTGATACATTTGAAATATCCAACCGGCCATTTGAGGATTGCTGTACCATATTTGTTCCGCCTTCACCAAAAACAAAGCCGAAACGGGAAAAAGTGATCCGTTATGAAAGCTTTTTTGATTTTGCGCCATATATACAAAAGGCTGTGGAACAAACAGAGACGATTCTCATTAAACCGGAAACACAATTATCGAATGAGTTTGAAGAGCTTTTCTAATAAATTGTAAATTAATCGTTAAATATGTGTTTTTTTGTTAAAATTTTGTGAACAATTACCAGTGTTGCTGTTGTATGAAGGCATGTGATTTTACACAATCTATACTCACAAGGAGGTGAAAATCACATGCCAAATTCAAATAATTTAGTAGTTCCTGGTGTACAGCAGGCTCTAGATCAAATGAAATACGAAATTGCTTCAGAGTTCGGTGTAAACCTTGGCGCTGACACAACATCACGTGCAAACGGATCTGTCGGTGGTGAAATTACAAAGCGTTTAGTGCAAATGGCTGAACAACAAATGGGTGGTTTTACTCGATAATAAAAAGTGAATACTGATGGCTACAAGGAGCGGGTCTATTCCCGCTCCTTTTTCAAATTTCCTTGCTTAAAGATCATCGAAAACGATAAAAATTAGTACTTACTCATAATAACTGGTGAAAAAATTTTCTATATGATTTGATGAAATTTGTGGTATGATGTAAAACAGATGATCTGGAGGCGAAAAACATGAAACGAGAAGATTTAATTGCTCCGTTACAATATAATCTTGTTTCGGAAATTGAACGTTTTGCTAATCATGACGGAAAAATTGCCGTTAAATGGGAGAATCAAGATGGTGAAACAAAAGAATTAACCTATAAAGCTTTAATGACTGCAGCTAATCAAATGGGAAATGTATTTTTAGAGAAGGGCTTAAAAAAAGGGGATGTCGTTCTCATCATTATTCCCCGGTTAGTTGAAGCCTATCAAGTATACTTAGCTGCATTAAAAATGGGTCTGGTTGTCATCCCAAGCTCTGAAATGCTTCGGACAAAGGATCTTCAATATAGAATTTTACATGGTGAAGTAAAAGCTGTCATCAGCTATTATCCATATATCAGTGAATTTGAGCCTATTGCAGAAATGGATCACATTTTAAAATTTGTCACTGGCCGGGATTGTGCGGGCTGGATCCATTTAGAAGAACAAGCTCAGCAAGCTTCGGGGGAATTGTCCATTGCAGATACGGTCAGCAGCGATATGGCCTTTTTATCTTATACATCTGGTACAACAGGAAATCCAAAAGCGGTTGTTCATACACATGCCTGGGCATATGCTCATTTGCGTACAGCCGCACCGAACTGGCTTTGCATCAATGAAGGAGATATCGTATGGGCTACAGCAGGTCCGGGATGGATGAAGTGGATTTGGAGCCCGTTTTTAGCTGTATTAGGATCAGGTGCCACTGGTCTTTCCTATCAGGGGAAATTTGAACCGGAAATATATTTACATTTACTTAAAAAATATCAAGTAAATGTTCTCTGTTGTACACCGACTGAATATCGTTTAATGGCAAAGGTTGAGCATCTGGAGCAGTACGATCTTTCTTCCCTTCACAGTGCTGTATCTGCCGGCGAACCGTTAAACCGTGAAGTCATCGATATATTCTATAATAAATTTAATCTTAAAGTCCGGGATGGCTACGGTCAAACTGAAAATACACTTTTAGTCGGTATTACAAAGGATATTGATTTAAAACCAGGTTCTATGGGGAAACCGACTCCGGGTAACCGGGTTGAAATCATTAATGAATCGGGCGAGCCATGCGCTGTGGGCGAAGTAGGAGACATTGCGGTTCATCGTGATACACCGGCATTATTTAAAGAGTATTATAAAGATCCGGAAAGAACAGCCGACCAATACCGAGGCGGCTACTATGTTACGGGAGACAGGGCTAAGAAAGATGAAGAAGGCTATTTCTGGTTTGAAGGACGCAGTGATGATATCATTATCAGTTCCGGGTATACCATTGGACCGTTTGAGGTAGAGGATGCTCTTGTTAAACATCCATATGTAAAGGAATGTGCGGTTGTAGCTAGTCCAGATAAGGTTCGCGGCAATGTTGTCAAAGCCTTTATTGTGCTGAAAGATGACATACAGGAAGACCTTTCGGATTTAGTAAAGATACTGCAAAGACATGTGAAAGAAATGACCGCTCCTTATAAATACCCGCGGAAAATTGAATTTGTGCAGCAGCTGCCAAAAACAAATTCAGGAAAAATCCGCCGTGTGGAATTAAGGAATAAAGAGTTGGAATTGAATAGCGCGAACTAAGAAATCAGCGAGGATATCTCAAAAGGGGTATCCTCGCTTTAATTTACAGAAATGTCCGTTTTACCTTATGCCAAAATGAGTTATCATCGGTTTTTAATGTTTTAATTTTCCTGTTGCTTAGTTTTATTTCAATATTTTCGACATGGCGGATACTAAGTGCCTCGTTATCCATGGCCATAATGGGAAATTCATTTCCTTCTTTTACGATTTTTAATCTTAGTACCCTGTTCGCACTTAAAATAAACGGATTACCGAGTGTGCGGTATTGATTATTATTGATTGAAGCTAATTCAATTACTTGGATGCAGGGAATCATTGGATCCAGGAGGGCTCCGTGTACCGATTTATTATAGCCCGTACTGCCTGATGGTGTAGAGACAATCACTCCGTCTCCTCTGAACGTTTCTAAATGTAAGTCATCGATAAAGATATCCATGACAAATGTTTTCACGATCGCTGATTGAATGCTGAATTCATTTAAACAATAATAGGAAGTGCCTTGGTCTATCGAAACCTCCAGCACCGGATAGCTGCGAACCTCCAATTGCTCTAAAGAGAGTGCATCCAGAAATTGATCGGCATCCTCAAATAGAAAATCGTTGTACAGACTTATTTTCCCTCCGGTAGATATCCCAATATATAAGCAGTCTTGACGGAATCCTGTGCTCCTTACAGCCTGCAGGAAGTCACCATCACTCCCGATACTTATGATAATATTCGCATTTTTACTATCATCAACAACGTTAAAATGATGCTGATTCGTCTGGTTAATGAGCGAAATAAATTGATTTTTTAGCTCCGGTAATTCTCTATGATAAAAGAAAATATGACTGTGTGCACTCATTTTTATCCCTCCTCCTCTTATATTACTTTAAAACAGGGGGGTTAAGCATGATTTCGGCTTTTCTTCACAAATAATTGAGGTTTTTGAAACAAATGGGCAGATTATCCGTATAAGAAGTAGACTGTAAAATAAAGGAGATGAAGAAATGAATGGGAAAAGATGGGCGGCTTTGGGAATTGCCGCTGTATTGTTTTTTTTCTCCGTTGCCATTAATACGATGACCACATTTCTAAGTAAAGATTTTCAAACGGCAATGGAAGAATTCATGAATCCGGCGAGCGGATTGATGGCAGAAGAGGTCATCGAAGAAGGAAATATGATGGAAAGAATTGCGGTTATTGATTTGAACGGTACGATTCAAGATACGGGTGAGGCATCACCGTTTTTCCAGACAGCCGGCTATCATCATCGGACATTTATGAAGAATTTAAATCAGGCCAAAGAGGATTCAACTGTAAAAGGGATTATCGTGAAAGTGAACACTCCCGGCGGCGGTGTAGTGGAGAGTGCTGAAATTCACGATAAAATTGTTGAAATCCAAAAAGAGGCAAAGAAACCGGTCTATATCTCAATGGGTACGATGGCGGCATCAGGCGGCTACTACATATCTGCACCGGCAGACAAAATCTTTGCCAGCCCGGAAACATTAACCGGATCGCTTGGCGTGATTATGCAGGGGATGAATCTCTCAGGTCTTGCTGAAAAATATGGTGTGAAGTTCGATACGATTAAATCGGGTGAGTTTAAAGATATCGGCAGTCCATATCGGGAAATGACAGAAGCGGAAAGAAATATTTTGCAGGACATGATTAATCACTCCTATGATGGTTTTGTGAAAGTGATTTCAGAAGGACGCGGCATTCCTGAAGAAGAAGTACGAAAAATAGCAGATGGCAGAGTATATGACGGACGGCAGGCAAAGCAATTAAATTTAATTGACGAATACGGCTATTTTGAAGATGCACTCGCCGCATTGAAAAAGGATAAGAAATTGGAAGATGCTCAAGTTGTTCAATATTCAAGTAACTTGGGACTGGGTTCCCTATTCAGCATGTCGGCACGAAATCTTCTGGGTCAGGATGATTTTGAACTTGCGGGTGTGTTGCAGCTACTATCAAATCAGAATTCACCAAGGATGATGTATCTGTATGCAGAATAGGAGGTGGAAATAATGGACAGAGAAAAACAGGAATTTGAAAAAACAGGGCAGAATAATGCGGACCATTTTCAGGAAAATAGCGCTGAAGTTCATCCAATAGAGCCGAATTATGCTGGTTTTTGGATCCGATTTTGGGCCTATTTGCTGGATCTTGTGGTGATCGCCAGTATCAACGGAATTCTTGTGTATCCTGTATTCCGGCTAATGGATCTGCCGCTGAATAAAGCCAGCATGTTTGCACCAATCTCGATTGTTACAGCGATCATCTTTTATGCCTATTTTATTTTGATGACTAAATTCCTTGGACAAACATTAGGGAAAATGGTATTCGGCTTAAAGGTGAAGACGCTGAATGATACAAAACTAAACTGGTCCACGGTATTATTTCGGGAATGGATTGGCCGCTTTATATCCGGAACGATCCTTGTTTTGTATTTTGTGGTTGGATTTTTACCGAAAAAACAAGGAGTTCATGATTTATTTGCTGATACAACAGTGGTTCATGAGAGGATACCCGTTTGAAAACTGGGTTCAAAATAGCAGCTATTTAAAATAAACCTGCCCATCTGGGGCAGGTTTATTTTTGTCTGTTTTTGCCAATAATAACAGGCTGAAAGGTAGTGAATAAAAATTGAAATGGGTTTTGCTTGGTTGTTTACTGCTGATTCTATTATTTGCTATTATCCTAATGATAAAAATGAAGGTTTCGATTCACTATAAACATGCTCAGGATGATGATTCTCTTAAAATAGAATTTCGTGTATTATTCGGCCTTATTAAATACAGACTAAATGTACCGCTTATTAAAGTAGACGATGATTCACCTTCCCTTGTAGTAGAAAATAATCTGGAATCAGGGAATGGAGATAAAAAGAAAGAAGAAACAACCAAAATAACTGAGGACGATCTGCTAAAAAGGTTTCATGATTTCAAAGCTTTATTGGAACATGTCGTATCATTACATCGGATTATCCGAAACTTCCTGAAAAAGGTGAAAATAACCAAGCTGGACTGGTTTACCGCGATTGGAACAGGTGATGCGGCTTTGACAGGAATGCTGTCAGGTGCAGTATGGACGATAAAGGGGAGTATCATTGGGTTAATCAGTCACTATTTTCTCCTAAAGAACGTACCGCGGGTTTCCGTTCAGCCGTATTTTCAAATGAAGGTGACGCAAACTGTATTTACGTGTATGCTTCAATTTAGAATCGGGTATGCTATGTTTGCAGCAATCAAAATTATCAAATTTTGGAAGGGCGGACTGCCGAAATTTAACAAAAAACCACTTTCCGCCGTGTCACAAAATAAAACGAATTCCATTTAATTGAGGAGGTTAAAAGCACATGTCCGATCATCCAATTCAAGGATTAATGACGACTGCTATGGAAAATTTAAAGGAAATGATCGATGTCAATACGATTATAGGGGACCCGGTTGAGACGCCGGATGGGAGTGTTATTTTAACCGTTTCCAAGGTCGGCTTTGGTTTCGCAGCAGGCGGCAGTGAGTTTATTATGAACGGGGGAGACGACAGCGGTAGTCAAGGATCCGATAAAACGAAGCATCCTTTTGGCGGTGGCAGCGGGGGCGGGGTTTCGATTACTCCAATTGCCTTTTTAATTGTCAATTCACAAGGTGTAAAAATGGTCCATCTGGATGAAAATACGCATTTGTATGAAAGAATTCTCGATCTTGCACCGCAGGCTGTTGATAAAATCCAGCAAATGTTATCGAATAAAGATAAAAATAATTCGGCATCAAAATCAAACCCAGCAAACAATCAACAAAACGAATACAATGGTCCAAAACAGGATCTTGATTTATAATCCGAGCATGGTTAACTTTCAAGATGGAAGGTTAACCTTTTTTGTTGAAATTTACCTTTACCGGAGAATAAATCCTTTTTCCTGAATCCCGAGTCATATTAATTGCAAATATTGTAGAAAAGTAATATAGTTTTCACTGTGAACATATTGTTTAAGGAGGAAGATGAATTTGGCATCTGTTACATTTGCGAATAACCCTGTTACATTAATTGGAAATGAAGTGAAAGTTGGAGATAAAGCACCTGATTTTACAGTGTTAGCTAATGATTTATCACCTGTTACATTAGCTGATTCTAAAGGAAGTGTGCGTTTAATCAGCGTAGTCCCATCTTTAGATACTGGAGTATGTGATGCGCAAACACGCCGTTTTAACGAAGAAGCAGCAAAATTAGACAACGTAAATATTTTAACAATCAGTGTAGATTTACCGTTTGCACAAGCACGCTGGTGCGGTGCGGCCGGAATTGACAAAGTTAAAACTCTTTCTGACCACCGTGACCTTTCTTTCGGGGAAAACTACGGAGTAGCTATTGAAGGTCTTCGCTTACTTGCCCGTGCAGTATTTGTTGTTGATTCCAATGACGTTGTTACATATGCTGAATATGTACCTGAGGTAACAACTCACCCTAACTATGAAGCAGCCATTGAAGCAGCAAAAGCAGCAAAATAATTAGAGCGAGTTTTTAATTTCATATTGTTATGAATCGAAAAGCCGGCAAATTTTATGCCGGCTTTTCCTTGTGCATTCCTTTAATCGTGGCTAAAATAGGAAAAGAAACTAATGGCAGGAGGAGATATCTGTGAAAACCACTCCGGTTGAAGAACTATTCAACGTGCTCAATGAAAGTGCGGATTTATTACAGCAGGAACTCGATTGCACCTACCTGGAGGCACTGGCAAAAACAGGGGAAAATATATTTCAACAGTCAATCCTTCAAAAGATTGAAAGTGAATGGACGGGTAAAAGGCTGAAAAAAATCTATGAAGGACTAAATCTGGATCATTTCTCTAAGGAAGAAATACGAAAGTCATTTCAATTAGCCATTTTAAAAGGGATGAAGGAAAGTGTACAGCCAAACCATCAAATGACTCCTGACTCCATCGGAATGCTGTTTGGCTATCTGCTTAATAAATTTATGAAGCAAAACTCCTACCGGATATTGGATCCTGTAGTTGGAACGGGGAATTTACTCACTGCGGTGATGAATCAAGAGCTGAACAAACAGATAGAGGGTATTGGTGTCGATATAGATGATTTATTAATCAAGCTGGCGTATATTAATGCAAACCTTCAGGAGCATCCAATTGAACTATTCAATCAGGACAGTCTCGAACATTTGTTTATTGAAAAGGTCGATGCCGTGATTGGTGATCTTCCGGTGGGTTACTACCCGAATGATATTCGCGCTGCCGACTATGAACTGAAGGCAGACAATGGTCATTCGTATGCCCACCATCTGTTCATCGAACAAAGTATTCGCCATGTAAGACCTGGAGGGTATTTGTTCTTTCTAATTCCTAACGGGCTGTTTGAAAGTGAACAGGCAAAAAAGCTGCATGAATATATGATGAAAAATGTATACATACAAGCTATACTTCAATTACCAGAATCATTATTTAAAAATAAACAAAATGCAAAAAGTATTTTAATTATGCAGAAGCAAGGAGAGCAAGTGAAACAGCCAAAAGAGATACTATTAGTGAATATGCCTTCTTTAACGAATGGTTCAGAGCTGGAAAAGATTTTAATAAAAATGGACCGGTGGATAAACGAGAATAAGTCATGTTAATCAATTACTCTATGGTTTTTTGCTCATAAAGAGATAAGACCTTTCGTACGGTGGCTTTGGGGATGATCAGTGCCATCATATAGAAAGGCCTTTTTTTATTGTTGGGAATATTGGTATTAATTAAACAATCTGAAAATATTTACTTTTATATTGTAAACGCCAACATTCGACAAAATTCTTGAATAACTTCTCGAACAGTGTTTAAATGAAAAATTGAGGAGATTAAATATAAAAGTTGTACAAACTAGGTTTGTACTAATATTTAATATAATTAATAAAGACTGTTATATAAAGGAGCGTTAGCACTCATGGCAAAAATTATCGCAATTAATGCCGGCAGCTCATCGTTTAAATTCCAATTATTTGAAATGCCGAGCGAAGAAGTTATTACAAAAGGTCTTGTTGAAAGAATTGGTATGAATGATTCTATTTTTACTATTACAGTAAATGGTGAAAAACAAAAGGAAACTTTAGATATTCCTGATCATAACGTTGCTGTTGAAATGTTATTAAATAAATTGACTGACTTAGGAATTATTAAATCCCTAAATGAAATTGAAGGGGTTGGACACCGCGTTGTGCACGGGGGAGAAGAATTTGCTGATTCTGTCTTAATTACAGATGAAGTTTTACAGAAAATTGAGGATCTTTCTGAACTGGCACCGCTGCACAATCCAGCAAACATAACAGGTATCAAGGCGTTCCATAAAGTTCTGCCTAATGTTCCTGCAGTTGCAGTGTTTGATACTGCATTCCACCAAACGATGCCGGAGAGTTCATTTTTATACAGCCTTCCTCATGAATATTATGAAAAATATGGTATTCGTAAATACGGTTTCCATGGTACTTCACATAAATATGTTGCAGAACGTGCAGCTGAAATGCTTGGCAGACCATTAAGCCAATTGCGTTTAATTTCCTGTCATCTGGGAAATGGAGCAAGTATTACAGCGATTCAAGGCGGAAAATCGATTGATACTTCAATGGGATTCACCCCGCTTGCAGGTGTAACAATGGGTACACGTTCAGGAGATGTTGACCCAGCCCTTATTCCATATATTATGGACAAAACAGGGAAATCTGCGGAAGAAGTAATCGATGTTTTAAATAAGCAGAGCGGTATGCTTGCACTTTCCGGCTTTTCAAGCGACCTTCGTGATATTGAGGTTGAGGCTGAAAAAGGCAACGAAAGAGCTGAGCTTTCATTATCCGTATTCGCCAGCCGTATTCATAAATATATTGGTTCATATGCAGCGCGTATGTACGGAGTAGATGCGATTATCTTTACTGCCGGAATAGGCGAAAACAGTGATGTCATTCGTGCACGGGTATTAAACGGTCTTGAATTCATGGGCGTATATTGGGATCCTGCATTAAATGCGCTTCGCGGTGAGGAGCGTTTCATCAGCTATCCTCATTCACCAGTAAAAGTAATGGTGATTCCAACAGACGAGGAAGTTATGATTGCCCGCGACGTTGTACGTTTAAGCAAATAAACATTTAGAAAAAAGACAAAGGTTATCGTGCCTTTGTCTTTTTTGCCTTTGTAACCGGGTACCTGATAAGATTTTCCTATTTGGATATGTTATACTGAACAAAACTCCATTTAGGTTTTAGGGGGGATTGGCAATGTCGTTAACAGCCCGGGAAAGAACTGTGCTGCAGGAGATCCATGAGTGGGAAAATAAGCTGTATAGATATGAAGCAAATGATTTTCAATTGATCTATGACAAGTATATTGAACGCTCATTTCAGCAGCTGCCTGAAAAAACAAGAGAGTCTTTTTTTGCCATGCTGGATAATTGGTTATTTCATACACATGCCTTTATTCAAGGCTCGCAGCTGCAGATGGATGCAAAAGAGAAAATTATTTTGAACGGAAGAATTTTTAACGAGGAGATTTCCGAAATTCAAGATATGAAGCAGCTTTCCGTTGCTCAGCTGCAATACATAGCAAACCAGCAGATTGCCAGACACCGTTTATATTCATTTGCCCAAGGAGGAATGACCGGAACGGGAGGAACGGTTTTGCTTGGCTCTGATATTCCATTCATGGCAGTGATTAACTTGCGGGCTGTACAATTAATTGCGGCGACATACGGAGTAGAGGTAAATACACCGTATGAAATGATGACTGCATTAAAAGTATTTAATGCTGCTGTGCTGCCCAACCGGCTGAAAGGGCAGGGATGGGAAGAATTGAAAAATGATGTGCGAAATTTAAAGGATCTTTATTTCTATGAAGGCAGCGAGGAATTAGCGGATATTGCATGGATCGAACAGCTTTTGAAGCAGGGGTTAAAGGGACTGGCGATTATGATGCTGCGGAAAAAAATGATTCAGGGAGTTCCCTTTATCAGTATGGCGATTGGAGCGGGAATGAATTATCAATTAACGCGAAAAGTTACTGATTTTGCCCATAAATATTATCAAATGAGATATTTAAGCGAAAAAGGTTCGCTTAAGCTTTAATTTAATTCAGCCGCTGATGAGCAGCTTAATAGGAGGCTACCGACAGGAATGAGTACACATGAGCATAAGAAAGAAGCACCTAAGAGTGTGACCTGTAAAGTCATTACAGTAAGTGATACACGCGATCAGGATACAGATAAAAGCGGAAAATTAATGATCGAATTATTGGAGCATGCCGGACATAGGGTCGGGGAGTATGTCATTGTAAAAGATGAAGAGAGTCCAATTCGAGACGAAATCTTAAAAGGCTGCAAAAATGAAGAAATTGATATTATTTTAACGAACGGCGGCACTGGGATTGCCCTAAGAGATGTGACGATTGAAACGGTACAAAAGCTGTTTGATAAAGAAATAAGCGGTTTTGGCGAGATATTCAGAATGCTCAGCTATCAGGAAGATATAGGATCTGCTGCTATCCTATCGCGTGCCATAGCGGGAGTAATTGGCCATAAAGCAGTATTTTCAACCCCGGGGTCATCAGGGGCTGTCAAATTAGCGATGAATAAACTAATATTACCCGAACTGGGACATGTAGTGAGAGAATTAAAAAAAGATTTGTATTAAGCCGTTAGACAAGCTAGTGCAAATAAAAAAAGTGACTTAAGGCGAACGATCATCCTTTAAGTCACTTTTCATTAGTAGTGCATTTTTTCCGTAATATTCTGGTGTGTGCGGAACCAGAGCCATAAATCATTGATAATCGAGGCAAGCTCGGCTATTTCACTGTTTAAGAGGCAGGACCGGGCAAAATCATTCTCATCAGAAAGCTCTGTTTGTTTCTCATTAATCATTTTTTCTAAATTGATAATATGGTCAGGAATCGAACCTCTAATGGTTTCCCAGGTAAATAAAATAGACTGACGTTTTTCCAACGGTAAATCATCCCACTCGACGTTTAAAACCGGGATTTGAATTCCCAATCGTTTGTCGAGGATAAAAAAATCCTCCATGATTTTCCCCCTAAAACATTGCATTTATAGACTCCATTCTACTATACTCATCTTATGTGTTCCAATAAAATAATTTTAGGATAAATTGTCGAATATGTATTGAATTTTTCCGGAAAAGTTGTTAAAGTGATATTCAGGTAATTGAATAAAAATATAAATTAATGAATAATTATTCGTAAACATATATTAGGGGGTATTTGGTTATGTCAAATCCAAAAGTAGTTTTAGCGTATTCCGGCGGTTTAGATACATCTGTTGCAGTTAAATGGTTACAAGAAAAAGGATACGATGTAGTGGCTTGCTGCCTTGATGTTGGTGAAGGAAAAGACTTAGACTTCATTAAAGAAAAAGCTCTAACAGTTGGAGCAGTAGAATCTTATGTAATCGATGCAAAAGAAGAATTTGCTCAAGATTACGTTTTAGTTTCATTGCAGGCTCATACATTGTATGAAGAGTCTTATCCATTGGTATCTGCGTTATCAAGACCGCTAATTTCTAAGAAACTTGTCGAAATTGCAGAAGAAACAAACGCAGTAGCAATAGCACATGGATGTACCGGTAAAGGAAACGACCAAGTTCGTTTTGAAGTTTCCATTGCAGCATTAAACCCGAACCTGCAAGTTTTAGCACCTGTGCGTGAATGGGCATGGTCAAGGGAAGAAGAAATTGAATATGCAAAACAAAAAGGAATCCCGGTTCCGATTAATTTAGACAGCCCGTATTCCATTGACCAAAACCTTTGGGGAAGAGCAAACGAATGCGGAATTTTAGAAGATCCTTGGGCTGCACCGCCAAAAGACGCTTATGAATTAACAGCTGAAATTGAAGATACACCGGATACTCCAGAAATCATTGAACTTGGTTTTGAGAAAGGTGTACCTGTTACGTTAAATGGAAAAGCTTATAAGCTTTCTGAATTAATTCTTGAGCTAAATGCTTTAGCCGGCAAACACGGAATCGGCAGAATTGACCATGTTGAAAATCGTCTTGTTGGAATTAAATCACGTGAAGTTTACGAGGCACCTGCGGCAATGACACTTATTAAAGCACATAAAGAATTAGAAGACTTAACACTTGTGAAAGAAGTTGCTCATTTCAAACCAATTATTTCACATAAATTATCTGAGATTATTTATAACGGTCTATGGTTCTCTCCATTAAGAGATGCTCTTTGTGCCTTCTTAGATGAAACGCAAAAACATGTTACAGGTACTGTAAGAGTAAAACTATTTAAAGGGCATGCGATTGTCGAAGGAAGAAAATCAGAGTACTCTTTATATGATGAAAAACTAGCAACATATACTTCTGATGATGAGTTCGATCATGCATCTGCTGTAGGCTTTATCAAATTATTTGGTCTTCCTACAAAAGTACAAAGTATTGTGCAAAACAAGAAGGTGACAGAGTGAAAAAGCTTTGGGGCGGAAGATTTACAAAGTCCGCAGAAGAATGGGTGGATGAATTTGGAGCATCCATTTCTTTTGACCAGGAATTAGTGATGGAAGATATTACTGGCAGCATCGCCCATGTGACGATGCTGGCCAAAACAGGTATTTTAACCGAAGAAGAAGCTGAACAAATTAAGAAGGGCTTAGAGGCCTTAAAAGAAAAAGCTTCGCATGATGAATTGGAATTCTCTGTGGCTTTAGAGGATATTCATTTGAATTTGGAAAGCAAGCTGACAGACATGATTGGACCTGTAGGCGGCAAGCTCCATACAGGCCGCAGCCGTAATGATCAGGTTGCTACTGATATGCATTTGTATTTGAGCAAGCAGGTTCAGGATATCATTGAATTAGTTGTTGAGCTGCAGCAGGCGCTGCTCGAAAAAGCTGAACAGCATATTGAAACGATTATGCCTGGATATACTCACTTGCAGAGAGCACAGCCTATTTCCTTTGCCCATCACTTAATGGCTTATTTCTGGATGCTTGAACGTGATAAACAGCGTCTTTCTGAAAGTCTTAAGAGAATCAATATTTCTCCGCTTGGAGCAGGCGCGCTGGCAGGAACGACTTTCCCGATTGATCGTGCTTACAGTGCGGAATTGATGGGATTTGACGGTATTTATGAGAATAGCATGGATGCTGTCAGCGACCGTGACTTTATTTTAGAATTTCTTTCGACAAGTTCGATCATGATGATGCACTTATCCCGCTTCAGCGAGGAAATCATTCTCTGGTCCAGCCAGGAGTTTCGTTTTATTGAACTAGATGACAGCTTTTCAACAGGAAGCAGCATTATGCCGCAAAAGAAAAATCCTGATATGGCGGAACTTATTCGCGGCAAGACAGGCAGAGTTTACGGAAACCTTTTTGGTCTGTTAACTGTTTTAAAAGGACTGCCGCTTGCGTATAACAAAGATATGCAGGAAGATAAAGAAGGTATGTTTGATACGGTTAAGACCGTTTCAGGTTCTTTAAAAATCTTTGCCGGTATGATTCGGACCATGAGGGTACAAACCGGAAATATGGAAAAAGCAACGAAACAGGATTTTTCTAATGCTACCGAACTTGCCGATTATTTATCAAGCAAAGGGATGCCGTTTAGGGAGGCCCATGAAGTAGTTGGAAAGCTTGTCCTTCACTGTGTGCAGAAGAACTGTTATTTGAGTGATTTAACGATGGAAGAATTTAAAGAATCCAGCAGTCTTTTTGAAGATGATATTTATGAAGTTCTTGCACCGGAAACAGCTGTGGCACGCCGTAACAGTGCTGGCGGCACCGGTTTTGAACAAATTAAACTTGCCATTGATAAAGCGAAAAACTGTTTAAAATAATGGATAAAATAAAAAACCGGCTGTTTTATGAACAACCGGTTTTTTATACATATTAAGTATTATTCATCTTCTTCAAAGATTTCTTTATCAGTACGGACAATCAATACATCACATTTTGCGTAACGGGCAATATGCTCAGACACGCTTCCGATCAGGAATCGTTCAACAGCATTTAAACCGGTTGCGCCACACATTATTAAATCAATATCATGCTTTTTAGCAATGTCTTTCGGAATTTTTACTTTAGGAGAGCCATAGTCAACTTCGTACTCTACTTCTTTTACCCCTGCTTCCAGCGCCTCGTTTTTATAATTTACCATGAGTTCTCTGGCAAATTTGTCAGCTCTTTCAGCAATGGTACGATCATAGGCCTCAACAGTGGCAAAAGTACGTGTATCAATGATATGTGCTAATAAGAGTTTAGCATCATTCCTTTTAGCAACTTGTACAGCTTTTTTAAATGCCCATTCAGCTTCTTTTGAACCATCTACAGCGACAAGAATTTTTTTATACGTTAGACCCATAACAATTCCCTCCTTTTACTTTATTATACAATAAATAAAAATGAGAATAACTACTATTTTTCGACAAATGCTAAAATTGTCTTCATTATTTTGTGATAAATATGGCTTAGATTATCCTCATTATTTGACATTTCACATTTCCGAAGTGGTATAGTGATAAGTAACAAAATTCCTTTTTAGGTGGGATACAAATGCGCATTGGAGTACCAAAGGAAATAAAAAATAATGAAAATCGTGTGGCGATGACACCAGCCGGGGTCATGCATCTTGTCAAAGAAGGGCATCAGGTAGTGATTGAAAAAGGCGCAGGTCTTGGGTCGGCCTTCACGGATGACGATTATATCGGAGCCGGTGCAGAGCTGGTTTTGTCGGCTAGCGAAGCCTGGGCGCAGGACATGGTCATGAAGGTAAAGGAACCGCTCCCTAGTGAATATTCATACTTCCGCGAAGGGTTAATTTTATTTACATATCTTCATCTTGCTCCTGAACCGGAACTGACAAAAGCATTGCTGGATAAAAAGGTGATTGCCATTGCCTATGAAACGGTACAGCTTGCAAATGGAAGTTTACCGTTATTATCGCCAATGAGTGAAGTTGCAGGAAGAATGGCACCGCAAATAGGGGCGCAATTTCTCGAAAAGGTAAATGGAGGAAAGGGGATTCTCTTAGCGGGGGTACCGGGTGTGGCAAAAGGAAGGGTTGCTATTATTGGCGGCGGGGTTGCCGGGACAAATGCTGCGAAGATAGCGGCCGGACTCGGAGCGAAAGTATCGATATTGGATGTGAATCCTGAACGCCTGCAGCAGTTAGATGACCTGTTTGGCACCAATGCAGAGGTTCTTATGTCCAATCCGTATACAATAGCTGAGGCAGTGCGGGATGCTGATCTTGTGATCGGCGCCGTGTTAATTGCGGGCGCAAAAGCACCGACTCTTGTTTCGGAGGAGATGGTGAAAACGATGAGTCCCGGTTCAGTCATTGTGGATATCGCCATTGATCAAGGCGGAATATTCGAAACAACGGATAATATTACGACACATGACAACCCAACCTATGTGAAACATGGTGTTGTCCACTATGCTGTTGCGAATATGCCGGGGGCCGTTCCCCGAACATCCACCATGGCTCTGACGAACGTAACCGTCCCATATGCCGTGCAAATTGCCAATAAAGGATTCAAACAGGCTTGTCTCGAAAATGAAGCGCTGCGAAAAGGGATTAATACCCTAAATGGCTTTGTCACCCACAGGGCTGTCGCAGATGCCTTGGATTTAGATTATCATGATCCAGTGGCGGCATTGCAGCAATAGGAAATCCTGCTTGACGCTGTATACAAAAAACCAGCCTTATTCCGCCGATTCAGGGATAAGGCTGGTTTTGCTTACAGGACTATAGCCCAATCAATTCTTTCGGAAATTTCGTCAATACTTCTACACCATTTTCCGTCATGCACACATCATCTTCGATGCGGACCCCTGCAACATTTGGTACATAGATTCCCGGTTCAATGGTATAAACCATTCCTGGCTCCAATAGTAACGGATTTGTTTCAGTCACGGATGGATATTCATGCACGCTGATGCCAAGTCCATGACCAAGACGGTGTGGGAAAAACTCACCATAACCGGCTTCTTCGATGATGTTCCTTGCCGTTCGATCTACATCTGCTGCTGATACGCCCGGTTTACTTGCTTCAATAGCAGTAAGCTGTGCCCGAAGCACTGTGTCATAAATCTCCTTTTGTTTCTCTGTAATCTCACCATAGGCAATGGTCCGCGTGATATCTGAGCAGTAGCCATCAACCACCACACCTAAATCAAAAAGTACAAAGTCTCCTTTTTTAATTTTCGTTAATCCGGGTGTACCATGGGGTGACGCGGCGTTTGCACCTGTTAATACCATTGTGGAAAAGGACATTTTCGCGATGCCCTTCTTTTTCATTTCATATTCAATCGCTGCCAAAATATCTAATTCAGTTTTTCCTTCCTTGATTTCCGCACAGCCGGCCTCAATGGCGTAATCGGCCAATGCACATGCTTTAAGCAGTTTATTTCGTTCATCGCTGTCCTTTATCATGCGCAGCTTACGCAGTTTTTCTTCTGCAGAAAAAAACGCAGCATCTGGCATTATGGCCGAAATGGCTTCAAAGCGCGCGACATTCATATGTTCTTTTTCAATCGCTGCCTTTGTTATCCGTGAAAGTCTTTTCTGCACAGCATTCGAAAGTAGCTGCCATGGATTGTCAATATCACTGTAAGCGATGATTTCATATTCCCAGCCGGAAGCTTTAGCCTCTTCCTGTTCCATCCCGGGGCAAACAAGAAGCGGTTCTTTCTCTTGAAACAATAGCAGTCCCAACAGCCTTTCATGCGGCTCACAATAAAAGCCGCTTAAATAAAAAACATTATCTGTAGAGGTTAAGAATGAAACATCGATATCGTTTTGTTTCATCCATTCCAAATAGTTTGTTAACCTTTGTTTCATTTATTACCCCTCTTTTCTATGAGTATCCAAATAATATAGCTAATTTTCATTGTACTATTTTAATTTAGGTGAGAAAAGGGCATACAAGTTGGTGCAGCTGTCTAAAGGACTTTTTTGTCCAATCTAGAATGTATTAGCGAAAAAGCTTTTTAAAGGAGTGGAAAAAATGAAGGTAAGTTATCATGGACATTCAGTGGTGAAAATAGAAACGGGTGGAAAAACCATTATCATTGATCCCTTCATAACAGGAAACAGCCTCACTGACTTAAAAGTCGAGGATGTAAAACCGGATTGTATCATTGTTACGCATGGACACGGTGATCATCTCGGGGATACGATACAATTAGCAAAAGCTAATGATGCTTTAGTGATTGCCAATGATGAATTAGCGATTTATTTAGAGTGGCAGGGTCTTAAAGTCCATAATATGCATATTGGCGGATCTTATCAATTTGATTTTGCCAAGGTGAAACTGACACCTGCCTTCCATGGTACCGGTCTGCATACAGACGATCACCAAATTATCTATTTAGGGATGCCGGCGGGGGTTTTGTTTATGGCGGAGGGAAAAACGATTTATCACTCCGGTGATACGGCTCTTTTTTCCGATATGAAATTAATTGGTGAGCGCCATCCGCTTGATCTGGCTTTTCTGCCAATCGGTGATAATTACACAATGGGTCCGGAGGATGCGGCATATGCGGCCAAATTACTTGGAGCCAAAACAACTGTCCCAATGCACTATAATACATTCCCAGTGATTCAGCAGAATCCGCAGAAGTTTATTGATCTGCTTGATAAGCAAAACGGCCGTATCCTGAAACCGGGTGAAGTACTTGAACTATAAACATTTCATGTTAAATCAGCTATAAAAATAAAACGCCTACAAAACCCTCATCACCCATTTTTTTGATAATTTGACTTTTTTTCTTCTTGTCCGCATAGAAATAGAGTATATGGATAAATGAGGTGATTTCATGAAAAAAAATCGATATTTACTGTGCCTGTTGTTAAGCGGTCTTCTTTTATACTATGCGGTTCCCCGGATTTCGATGTTCAGTCCGGGAGCTGAGGGTGTCTTTGCCTATGCCTGGCTGGGGTTTGCTTTGATCGTGATTGCCGGCAATCTAACCGGACTGTTATATACACCAAAACCACAAGGTAAACAACAGTTGAAAGGAAATAGGGCCAGAAAGCGGATAAAATCACGGTATTATAATTAAAACAGAATACGTGAAAAAATTGAAACAGAAGCCCAAGAACCGTATAATAGTAATATATCGTTACGAATTTAAGAAAAAGGGTGAGGTTCTTGGCAACAAAACATGAACAGATCTTACAATATATTGATGAATTGCCAATCGGTGAGAAAATCTCAGTCAGACAGATTGCCAAGGCGCTGGAAGTAAGTGAAGGAACCGCGTATCGTGCAATTAAAGAGGCTGAGAATAAAGGATATGTCAGTACGATTGAACGAGTGGGAACGATCCGCATTGAAAGAAAGAAAAAAGAAAACATTGAAAAACTAACCTTTGCTGAAGTGGTTAACATTGTCGATGGACAGGTTTTAGGCGGAAGAGACGGGCTTTATAAGACTCTTAATAAATTTGTTATCGGAGCGATGAGATTAGAAGCAATGATGCGTTATATCGCAGCGGGAAATCTTCTCATTGTCGGGAACCGTTCAAAGGCTCACGAGCTTGCTTTAAAAGCGGGAGCAGCTGTATTAATAACAGGAGGTTTTGATACAGAGGATGATGTCAGAAAATTGGCTGATGAATTAAAAATCCCCATCATTTCAACAAGCTACGATACGTTTACGGTTGCGACGATGATTAACCGCGCCATCTATGACCAATTAATTAAGAAAGAAATTGTCCTAGTTGAGGATATTCTGACACCTCTGCAAAATACGGTGTATTTAAAGACAACAGATACCGTAGCAGATTGGCATTTACATAATAAAGATACAACACACGGACGATTTCCGGTCATTGACCATAATTTGAAAGTGCAGGGGATGGTTACAGCCAAGGATGTTATTGGCCAGTCTAATGATCTTCCGATTGAAAAAATTATGACAAAAAATCCGATGACAGTTGGCGGCAAGACAAGTGTGGCATCAGCTTCCCATATGATGGTCTGGGAAAGTATTGAGATACTGCCGGTGGTTGATGATTCAAACCATATCGAGGGAATTATCAGCCGTCAGGATGTTCTCAAAGCCCTGCAAATGATTCAGCGTCAGCCGCAGGTGGGAGAAACACTGGATGATATTGTAACAAATCAGATTGTCTTGATGAAAGGAAAAACTAGAGCAGAAGATGTTTATCGCTGTGAAGTCACTCCGCAAATGACAAACCATCTGGGTACCATTTCCTATGGTGTTTTCACCACTGTTGTTTCTGAAGCAGCCAATCGGGTGCTGCGAGGGTATAAGAAAGGTGATCTGGTTGTGGAAAATATAACCATTTACTTTCTTAAGCCGGTTCAGATTGACAGTACCCTTGAAATTTATCCAAAGGTTCTGGAAGCAGGGAGAAAATTTGGTAAAGTTGATATTGAGGTTTTCAATGAAGGAATACTCGTTGGAAAAGCCATGATGATGTGTCAACTGATGGATCGCCATTAATCGAAGCATTCATATGAAAAAAGGCTGTGTAAATGCCAAAAAGGGACTGCGGGTCCCTTTTGCTATCTTTAAATGGTTTCCTGTAATTCTTTCTTAACAAGAGGAAGAAAATATTTATAGGCCTTAATACCGCCCATGATATTTATCGCGCCTAGTACAATAAATATACCAGCGACAATATAGGTTACCGTTGTGTGAAATAAGAATAGCTGATTCACTCCGAACATGGCAATAAATGAACCAAGGGCAATACTAGATTTAGCAGAAATCCACTTCTTTTCTGCAGGGAGTTTAGTCCGGAAGTATTTGGCTTTGAAATAAATGTAAAAGGATAAAGAAAAAACAATTAATATGACAAAAACTGGCATCTGTACTTTCCCCCATTCATACTCTATGACAAACAGTATTCGTTCCTATTTCATTACTGTCTACACTGATAACTTTATTTTACCCATTTTCATAGCGATTGGCTACGTCCATGCATCATTCTTTTTATTTTCTATCATTTATGATATGAATAAAATAATGAAACGATTAAGGAGAGCTTGAATGAAAGAAAAGATATTATCAGCCATTAAACAATATGATACGATCATTATTCATCGTCATGTCCGTCCGGATCCCGATGCTTATGGTTCTCAAGGGGGACTTGCCGAGATTTTACAGGCGTCATTTCCTGAAAAATCAATCTTTACAGTGGGAAAAGAGGAGGAATCGCTGCAATTTCTTCGCCGTCTGGATACCATACCTGACGAGACGTATAACGGTGCATTAGTCATCGTTTGTGACACAGCAAATGAAGCCCGCATTGATGATAACAGATACCGGACAGGGGACAAATTAATTAAAATTGACCACCATCCAAACGAAGACCCGTATGGGGATTTGCTGTGGGTGGATACAAGCTCAAGTTCAACGAGTGAATTGATTTATGACTTTTATAAGTATGGCATGGATAAGGGATTGAAAATGTCAGATGCTGCTGCAAGACTCTTGTATGCCGGTATTGTCGGGGATACAGGACGGTTTTTATTCCCAAGTACAACAAATAGAACATTCGCTTACGCCGGTGAATTAATTCATTATTCATTTTCGCGGACGGAAGTTTATGACAAAATGTATGAATTAAAGCCCAACATTGTCAAACTAAATGGTTATATTCTGCAGACTTATGAAATAGGAGAGAATGGAGTCGCGTATGTTAAATTAACGAAGGAATTGTTGAAGAAATATGATGCGGTTCCGGCACAGGCCTCTGTGCTTGTTAGTTCACTTGGTCATATTCAAGGAATTATTGCCTGGGTGTTCTTTATTGAAGAAGAGGATCAAATCAGAGTCCGTCTTCGTTCCAAAGGTCCCGTGATCAATGGTGTGGCACGCAAATTTCAAGGTGGGGGACATCCACTGGCCGCAGGTGCATCCATTTATTCTTGGGAAGAAGCCGAGTCAGTTATTCATGAATTGGAAGATTTATGCGAGAATTACGCCCGGGTCTAATTCCGGGCGTTTTTTCATTACTCAGCTATCATCAGTTCGATCTCAATGGAGAGCGTCGTGTAGATCGTCATTTCCGTTATTTTACATTTATAGCGTTTATCATTGACAGGCAGGACTTTATTCTCAATGATTTTTTTGATTAACTCCCGGCTGTTATAGGCGGTATCGAGGTCTTTCGCGATCATCATCCCGATATCTTTCTTGATTCCATCTTCCATTTGAAAAATGCTTAATTGATCTAAATCATATTTATCTTTGTTTTTTATTTTGATATAAATAGATTGAACGGTTAGTTTGTGCAGATTCTCCTTGTTCAGATTCTTAAATTCTTCCTGCCAGATCATCTTCTCATTTTCTAATTTGTGAATTGTTGTTTGCTGCTTCGTAATTTCTTTGCTGTACTCCTCCTGCCATTCGCCATAAATATATAAAAAAATGAACCAGCTGACACATGCGCCAATGAGAACGCCGGCTGAAAATTGCTGCCATGTCGGCTTCTGGTAGTATGGAGGGACTCTCATAAACTGGTATGCTCCTGAGTTAACCAGTTAATAAATAAAGAGCCTGTCTGCGCACCGCCCAATGCCGAAAGGATTAACAGGCATTGTTTAAATAAATCCTTCGTTTCTCCTTCTAAAATACCCCTTTCCAGCGTTGAAACGGCATCAAAGGTGCCTCCGATAGCTGTTACGATGGCCCAAATATGGATCATGTTTGACAACCGGTAAATTAAGGTTAAGGGTGGTTTTCCTGTAAGAAAGGCAGCCAGACCGCCGATGATGGAGCCCCCGATAAGGACGCCAAGTGCGATGAAATAGCTTTGTAAAAATAGTGAGAAAAACGGTTGATTTTCCATATCATCCCATCCTTAAGTGATTAATCATTCTATTAAAACATATGGACAAAGATCCACAATTATGTTCAGGCTGTAAAAGTAAAAAATAAGAACGTATTTTCTTTTCTTCTCTAAAACTCTATAATGAATTCATAAGTAAATAAGGATGTGAATGGTCGTGTCGTTTATTCACCTTCATGTATATAGTGCGTTTAGTTTATTAACGAGCACAGCATCAATCGAAAGGCTGGTAGGAGATGCCAAAGCCAAAGGATATAGCGCAATCGCTTTAACAGATAGAAATGTGATGTACGGAATGGTTTCTTTCTATAAAGAATGTTTAAAACAATCGATAAAGCCGATTATGGGGCTGACGGTTGATGTACTGAGCGAGAATCAGGAGACAAAATCGTTTCCTCTTGTTTTGCTGGCAAAAAACCAAACAGGGTTTCAACAATTGCTGAAAATCTCCAGCAGTGTGCAGACTAAGTCGCCAGGGGGGATTCCTATTAAGTGGCTGAGGCATTATTCCAAGGGATTAATTGCCATTTCACCCGGAATGGAAGGAGAAATTGAACAGGGGCTGTTAAATGAAAATAGCGAAACAGCGCAAAAAGTACTTACCCTTTATCAACAGATGTTTGAACCCGGTTCTTTTTACCTGAGTATGCAAAATCATGGTCTTCCTGAAGAGCAAAAGCTGCATCAGGAATTAATGTTACTGGCTGAGGTCAATCAAGTTGGGCTTGTGGCAACGAATCAGGTTCATTATTTAGCTCAAGAGGATGCATTTGCTCAGGAGTGTTTGCAAGCGATTAAGAATGGCAATAAATTGAAGGATGGGGAGCGGGAAAGGCTTCCAAATGATCAATATTATTTAAAGACACCCGAGGAGATGGTTGAGCTATTTTCTTCACTGCCTGATGCTCTGGAAAATACAGTAAAAATAGCAGAAGCATGTAATGTGATGATTGAACTTCATAAAACAAAATTGCCGAGATTTCCAACAGAAAACGACTTAACGGCAGAGCAGCTATTAGAAAATTTATGCTGGCAGGGGTTTAAGGAAAGATATCCGGATTGCGATGAAGCAAAGAAAAAAAGATTGGTCTATGAATTAAACATTATCAAAAAAATGAATTTCAGTGATTATTTTCTGATTGTCTGGGACTTCATGAAATATGCCAGGGAGTCCGGGATATTAACTGGGCCGGGCAGGGGGTCTGCTGCCGGCTCAATGGTTGCTTACACGCTCTATATTACGGATGTTGATCCGATTGAGCACCACCTTCTTTTCGAGCGTTTTTTAAATCCAGAGCGGATTTCAATGCCTGATATCGATATAGATTTCCCTGATCATCGGCGTGATGAAGTGATTCAGTACGTCAGGCAAAAATACGGGCAGCTGCATGCTGCACAAATTATTACATTCGGAACCTTTGCGGCGAAAGCCGTTCTTCGGGATGTTGGGCGTGTATTTGGTTTAAATACAAAGGAACTGGATAAATTGTCAAGGATGGTTCCAGGTACTCTTGGCATTACGCTTCACGAAGCCTATAAACAATCCAAACCATTGCAGGATTTCGTTCACGAATCAGAAACCCAGCGGCTTTTGTTTGAAACGGCATTACGGCTTGAGGGACTTCCTCGTCATACATCGACACATGCAGCAGGCGTGATTTTAAGTCAGGAGCCGCTTGTGGATGTCATCCCAATTACAAAAGGCCACGACGATATTTTTTTAACACAGTACTCCATGGAGCATTTAGAGGAATTAGGGTTACTGAAAATGGATTTCCTTGGTTTAAGGAATCTTTCCCTGATTGAAGCGATCGTGACATCCATTACTCGGACCACGGGGCAAAATGTAAATATTAAACAGATACCCCTTGATGATCCGGCGGTATTCACGCTATTAAGTGAAGGAAATACGACAGGCGTATTCCAATTGGAGTCTGAAGGGATGCGCAGTGTGCTGAAACGACTGAAACCGAATCGCTTTGAGGATATCGTCGCAGTAAATGCTCTCTACCGTCCGGGTCCAATGGAAAATATCCCTCATTTCATTGAGCGAAAATCTGGCCGCGAACCGGTTGTCTACCCGCATCCAGACCTGAAGCCGTTCTTGGAAAACACATACGGCGTTATCGTTTATCAAGAGCAGATTATGCAAATCGCTGCGAAAATGGCGGGTTTTTCTCTTGGTGAAGCTGACCTGCTGCGTCGTGCTGTAAGTAAAAAGCAAAAAGAAGTACTTGACCGCGAAAGAACGCATTTTATTGCCGGAGCAGAGCGGAAAGGCTATCAAAGCTCCACAGCCAATCATATTTACGATTTGATCGTCCGCTTCGCTAACTATGGTTTTAACCGCAGTCATGCCGTTGCTTATAGTTTTATTGCCTATCAGCTGGCATGGTTAAAAGCGCATTTCCCCCTCATGTTTATGGCCGCGATTCTTACATCAGCGGCAGGAAATGAAGAGCGAATAGCCCAGTATATTCGTGAACTGAAGCAAATGAACATATCGCTTCTTCCTCCATCGATAAACCGCAGCGGTTATTCCTTTCATGTCGAAAAAGGAGCGGTACGATACAGCCTGGCCGCAATTAAAGGGGTGGGGGCTGCAGCCTTAAAAGAGATTTTTCGTGCCCGCAAGGAAAAAAAATTCAGTGATTTATTTGATTTTTGTATCCGTGTATCTGTTAAAGCAGTGAATCGTAAAACACTTGAGGCTCTTACTGTATCGGGAAGCTTTGATGAATTTGGCGAAGATCGGGCGGTGCTGTTGGCAAGTATTGATGCGGCTCTTGACCATGCACAGTTAGCCAGACCTGCAGGAGGTGAACAAGGAGATTTATTTTCCAAGGATGACTTTTTAATCCGGCCGAAATATACTGCTGTTGAACCAATTCCTGCAGAGGAAAAACTCCACCTTGAGAAAGAGGTACTTGGATTCTATTTGTCGAATCATCCAGTCTCGCTTTTTGAAAAATATTTTACTCAGCTAAAGATACAGTCATTATATGATTTTACACCTTCCCAAGCTGCTGGACGCGCGGTTGTGTATATAAGTGAAGTAAAAAAAATCAGAACGAAAAAAGGGGAGCAGATGGCTTTCTTAACAGTAAGTGATCAAAGCGGTGATATGGAAGCTGTAGTGTTTCCTAATGTGCTGAGGAAAACAGCATCAGTGATTGTGCAGGGGAATATTTTACTTATCGAAGCAAAAATGGAACAGCGTCAGGGGAAGGGACAACTGATTGTCCAAAAAGGTGAAAGTATGGTGAATATAGTGAAAAACCGATGAATATTTAAAATCATAATCGTATCTTTATAAATAGAATAGAAAATGCTATAGTGTTAGAATGATGGGTGTTATACTACACTGATACCGCGTTTAGCTGTAATAAATCTCCCACGGAGTGCTCAAGTTAGTTAGTGCTCAATAAAAGAGGGAAATGAAGTTGTTACTTTGAAATTTATTTTGAGGGAGTGTAAATGGTGACATTAAGAGAAGAAGCACTGCACATGCATCGAGAAAACAAGGGGAAATTGGAATCAAAATCAAAGGTTAGTGTACAGAATGCTAAGGATTTAAGTCTTGCATACTCTCCTGGTGTAGCAGAACCTTGTAAAGAAATCTACGACAAGCCTGAAACGGTATATGAATATACAATGAAAGGGAATATGGTAGCGGTCGTAACTGATGGCACGGCAGTATTAGGTCTGGGCAATATTGGACCTGAGGCAGCACTCCCAGTTATGGAAGGAAAAGCTGTATTATTTAAAAGCTTTGCCGGCGTGGACGCATTTCCTATTTGTTTAAATACAACGGATACAGAAAAAATAATAGAAACGGTTAAGCTGTTAGAACCTACTTTTGGCGGTGTTAACCTTGAAGATATTGCTGCTCCTCATTGTTTTGAAATTGAGGAAAGACTGAAAAAAGAAGCAGGCATCCCGGTATTTCATGACGACCAGCACGGTACGGCGATTGTAACTGCAGCTGGTTTAGTTAATGCATTAAAGATTGTGAATAAAAAAATATCCGAAATAAAAGTTGTAGCAAATGGTGCAGGCGCAGCTGGAATTGCCATTATCAAATTGCTCCACTTCTTTGGTGTCCGTGATATTATTATGTGTGATACGAAAGGCTCTATCTATGAAGGCCGTCCGAACGGAATGAATAATGTGAAAAATGAAGTAGCGAAGTTTACCAACAGGGATAACATACCTGGAAGTCTGGAAGATGTCATTAAAGGGGCTGACGTATTTATTGGTGTTTCCGCAGCAGGCGCACTTTCTCAAGATATGGTAAAATCAATGAATAGAAATCCAATCATCTTCGCTATGGCGAATCCTAATCCTGAAATTTCACCTGCCGACGCCAAAGCAGCAGGTGCAGCCGTTATTGGTACCGGCCGCTCTGATTACCCTAATCAAGTGAACAATGTTCTTGCTTTCCCAGGTATTTTCAGAGGAGCGCTTGATGTAAGAGCTACTCATATCAATGAACAAATGAAGGTAGCAGCCGTTAAAGCCATTGCCGGACTTATTCAGGAATCTGAACTACATGCCGATTATGTCATTCCGGGACCGTTTGATCCGCGTGTGGCACCGGAAGTCGCAGCTGCTGTAGCAAAAGCGGCTATGGAAACGGGCGTAGCCCGCATGAAAGTAGATCCGGAGGAAATCAAAGAAAAAACACGTAAACTTGCCCTTATTGGAAAAGGTGAGTGATGCTTGATTGCTGTGACCCTCAGAACATGAACTTTTCGGAGCGCCTAATGGTTGGGCGCTCCTCTGTTCGCAACAATTACTATCATTCTTTGGAATAATTACAGCAAATATTCACAAAACAGGAATATATTAAATTGATTGAATAAACAAGGGAGGTTTTACCTTGCTTAAAGATTTATTTACAAAATCAACAAAGAAAAAGTATGCAGCCATACCTTCAACCATCGCAAAGCAGGATGTTCCTGAAGGTATTTTGACGAAATGCCCAAAATGTAAAAAAATAATCTATACAAAAGAATTAATTAAAAATTTAAAAGTATGTTTACACTGTGGGTACCATCATACAATGAATGCCCGAGAAAGATTGGATTCATTTCTGGATGAGGGTACATTTGAGGAAATGGACCGAGAAATGATTTCCGTTAATCCGCTGCAATTCCCTGGTTACTTAGAAAAAGTTGAAAAGGACCGGCAAAAAACCAAAGAAAATGAAGCGGTTGTGACCGGGCTTGGGACCGTTGGCGGGATGAAAACAGTGATAGCTATTATGGACTCAACTTTTCGTATGGCCAGCATGGGAGCTGTTGTTGGAGAGAAAATAACAAGAGCAATTGAAAAGGCAGATGAATGTTCACTACCTTTTATTATTTTTACGGCCTCTGGCGGCGCAAGGATGCAGGAAGGAATATTAAGCTTAATGCAGATGGCTAAGACAAGCGCAGCATTAAAGCGGTTTAGTGATCATGGAGGTTTGTACATCTCGATTATGACACATCCGACGACGGGAGGAGTATCAGCAAGTTTTGCTTCTCTTGGTGATTACAATCTTGCAGAACCAGGCGCTTTGATTGGATTTGCCGGGAAAAGAGTCATTGAGCAAACGATTCGCGAAGAGCTTCCGGAGGATTTTCAAACAGCAGAATTTCAATTAGAACATGGACAGGTAGATGCTGTTATTTCCCGCTTAGAGCTAAAAGAGCAAGTGGCAAATATTTTAGAAATTCATCAACCGGGAGGTGTACCCCAGTGGCAGGAGAATTAGAATTTGAAAAGCCGATAGTCGAGTTAAGAAGGAAAATTGCTGATTTAAAGGAATTTACCAAAAATGCTGATGTCGATCTATCTTTTGAAATTGATAAGCTCGAGGGGCGTCTCTTGAAGCTTGAAAAGGAAATTTATGATCATCTTCAGCCATGGGATCGGGTTCAAATTGCCCGCCATCCCAATAGACCGACTACTTTAGATTATATTTCACTTTTGTTTACAGACTTCTTTGAATGTCACGGCGATCGTGCATTTGCAGATGATGCCGCTATAGTCGGCGGAATTGCCAAATTTAAAGGTGTTCCCGTTACGGTTGTAGGTCATCAGCGCGGTAAAGATACAAAAGAGAATATCCGCAGAAATTTTGGTATGCCACACCCTGAAGGTTTTCGCAAGGCACTTCGGCTCATGAAACAAGCCGATAAATTCAACCGTCCTATCATTTGTTTTATTGATACAAAAGGTGCATTTCCAGGAAAGACAGCAGAGGAACGCGGACAAAGTGAGGCCATTGCGAAAAATTTATTAGAAATGGCCGGATTAAAAGTACCTGTTATTTGTATTGTCATCGGAGAAGGCGGAAGCGGCGGTGCATTGGCATTAGGTGTCGGAAATTACATTCATATGCTTGAAAACTCAACGTATTCAGTTATTTCTCCTGAAGGTGCTGCTTCGATCCTTTGGAAAGACTCCGCTTTGGCCAAACAAGCTGCAGAGTCGATGAAAATTACGGCTCCTGATTTAAAGGAATTAGGCGTAATTGATCAAATTATTCCGGAAATTAAGGGCGGTGCTCATAAGGATATGCATGAGCAGGCAGCACGAATTGAACAAGTTCTGACAGAATCATTAAAAGAGTTAATGAAAATGGACAAGGAACAACTTGTTTCCCATCGCTATGATAAATATAAGAAAATGGGAGAAGTTTCGTTATTAAAAGACTATACAGGGGTAAAATAAAAAACGTACTTTTATCGTACGTTTTTTATTTATTAGCTGTGTTAAACTTGATTGTTGATTTCCGTTCCAGGCACTTCGCTTTCCTGCGGGCGACCGACGAGCCTCCTCGACACTTCGTGTCTGCGGGGTCTCGTCTGTCTCGCTTCTCCCGCGGGAGTCTTCGTGCCTTCCACTCCAATCAACAAGGGACATAAAAATCAACATTGACCTTTAACACAGCCTATTTATTAAGAAATCAGGTAACAGAATACACATTTCCGAAAATTAAGACCTTACAGTGAATAGAACGAGGTATAACGTTTTCATTTCACGCACAATTCCGCCTTTTACCTAAAATGCATGGATTCGGTTGAGATGCCTGTTCCTTCATGTTATTTTAGAAATATTCCTGTATTCTTTAGCCTATAATAATCTTTGACAGCAAGCGAATTCTAGTTATATACATAGTTTAAAAGGAAAGAACTGGGAGGGGCAATAATGAAAAAAATCGGCGTATTAACAAGTGGCGGCGATGCACCTGGAATGAATGCAGCGATACGTGCCGTTGTCCGTAAGGCTATTTATCATAACGTTGAGGTTTGCGGAATTGTCGCAGGGTATACAGGATTAATCAGCGGACATTTCAGGAAATTGGAACTAGGTTCTGTTGGGGATATTATTCATCGCGGTGGAACCATGCTATTGTCTGCAAGATGCGAGGAATTTAAAACGAAAGAAGGGCAGCATAAGGGGCTGCAGCAATTAAAGAATGCTGGTATCGAAGGGTTGGTAGTAATTGGCGGTGATGGTTCATACCGCGGCGCCAAGGCGCTCACTGAACTTGGTTTTCCTTGTATTGGTGTACCCGGAACCATCGATAATGACATTGGCTGCACACAATTTACGATTGGGTTTGATACAGCTCTAAATACGGTCATTGATGCCATTGATAAAATCCGTGATACTGCCAATTCACATGAGCGGACATTTATCATTGAGGTAATGGGCCGCAATGCCGGGGATATTGCTCTTTGGTCAGGGCTAGCCGGCGGTGCGGAAACAATTATCATTCCGGAAGATAATGATGACATCCGGCATATCTGCGCCCGGTTGAAAAAAGGGGAAGAACGGGGGAAAAAGCATAGTATCATTGTCGTTGCAGAAGGGGTATCCAGCGGTATAGAGCTGGGAAAAGAAATTAAGCAGCTGGCAAACATTGATACACGTGTTTCGGTTTTAGGTCATATCCAACGCGGCGGCTCGCCAACTGCTTTTGATCGGGTATTAGCTTCAAGGCTCGGTGCCCGAGCCGTAGAACTGCTTTTACAAGGAAAAGGCGGAAGAGCGGTTGGAATGCAAAATAACCAGGTCAGTGATCACAGTCTGGATGAAATATTTAAAGGTAATCATTCGATTGACCTGAATTTACTCACATTATCCAAAGAACTTTCGATTTAAAAAAGTTTTAATACCCCGAGGAGGAAAATGATATGCGAAAAACGAAGATTGTTTGTACGATAGGTCCCGCTAGTGAAAGTGTTGAAAAACTCATGCAGTTAATGGAAGCAGGAATGAATGTTGCCCGCTTAAACTTCTCGCATGGTAATCATGAAGAACATGCGCAAAGGATTCAGAATATCCGCGAAGCCTCCAAGAAAACAGGAAAAAATATTGCTATTCTCTTAGATACAAAAGGACCGGAAATACGAACTCACAATATGGTTAATGGGGCGATTGAGCTAGTGTCAGGCAGCCAATCGATCATTTCGATGAAAGAAGTGGAAGGTACACCAGAGAAGTTCTCAGTGACCTATGAGGGCTTAATTGAAGATGTACAACCAGGGGCCAGCATTTTGCTGGACGATGGCTTAATTGGTTTGGAAGTCACAAAAATTGATATGGAAAACGGAGAGATCCACGTAAATGTATTAAATACAGGTACGTTAAAAAATAAAAAAGGGGTAAATGTACCTGGTGTATCCGTTAACTTGCCGGGAATTACAGAAAAGGATGCAAGTGATATTATATTCGGGATTGCGCAAAAGATAGATTTTATCGCTGCTTCCTTTGTACGCCGCCCATCAGATGTATTAGAAATTAAGCAATTACTTGAAGAGAACGATGCTACATATATCCAAATTATCCCTAAGATTGAAAATCAGGAAGGTGTCGATAATATTGATGACATCCTTGAAATTTCTGATGGACTAATGGTGGCACGAGGGGACTTAGGAGTAGAAATACCTGCTGAAGAAGTTCCTTTAGTGCAAAAGAATTTAATTAAAAAGTGCAATGCCCTTGGTAAACCAGTCATAACAGCTACACAAATGCTGGATTCGATGCAGAGGAATCCGCGCCCAACCCGTGCTGAAGCAAGTGACGTAGCAAATGCCATTTTTGATGGGACAGACGCTATTATGCTTTCAGGTGAAACAGCCGCTGGTACTTACCCTGTCGAAGCTGTACAGACGATGCATAATATTGCTTCACGTGCAGAAACAGCCTTAGATCATAAAAAATTGTTATCCTCACATAGCAAGGACAGTGAACATACCATTACCGATGCAATTGGACAATCAGTGGCACATACTGCTTTAAATTTAGGCTGTAATGCCATCATCACTGCAACAGAAAGTGGTTATACAGCGCGAATGATTTCAAAATACCGGCCAAAAGCTCCGATTGTGGCGGTCACATCAAATGACTGCGTATTAAGAAGACTGGCCCTTGTTTGGGGAGTATACCCACAATTAGGGCAAAAATCAGTGACAACAGATGATATGCTTGAAAATGCAGTAACAGAAAGTTTAAGCAGCGGATTTGTATCACATGGTGATCTAGTTGTCATTACAGCTGGTGTTCCAGTTGGGGAAGCAGGTACAACAAATCTAATGAAAATCCATTTAGTCGGCGATATACTGGGGAAAGGTCAAGGTATTGGCCGAAAATCAGCTTACGGGAAAGCTGTAGTGGCAAAAAGTACCAAGGAGGCACTTGAAAAAGTAAAAGAAGGCACTATCTTGATCACCATTGGCACGGATAAAGAAATCGTTCCTGCTATTGAAAAATGCAGTGCCCTTATTACAGAAGAAGGCGGTTTAACAAGCCATGCAGCTGTAGTCGGGTTAAATATCGGGATTCCGGTTGTCGTTGGGGTAGCAAATGCTACGGAATTGTTTAAAGACGGACAGGAAATTACCGTAGATGCACAAAGCGGAATCATCTACAACGGCCATGCAAGTGTGTTGTAATCAGCCAATAAGAATGCTGCAAAGACAACCTTAGATCGATGATTTCATAATTTCAATCATCGATCAAAAAAGTCATGTTACTATTACTAAGTGAAACAAACGTCAGCACATAGATAGCTGACGTTTGTTTCGGTACTTAAGCTGACTTATAAAGAGGCTTAAAGCTTTACTGCGGCGTTTCTTTTCCTTTTATAAAGACCCATATATCCCGAAATACATTTGCTCGATGCAATGTCGTAAGGATGACGAGTGTAACAGGACCGATAATGAGACCTAAAAAACCGATTAATTTAAAACCAATAAATAAGGCTATTAATGTAGCCAGTGGATCGAGTCCGATATTGGAGGATAATACTTTCGGCTCGATTAACTGTCTTTGTACAATCACAATCATATAAAGAACAGCTAGTCCTATTGCTAGTCCTATATCACCTGTAATGGCTTCATAAATGATCCAGGGCACAAAAATGAGTCCTGTGCCTACGTATGGAAGTAAATCAACCAGCCCGGTTATAAGAGCAACGGTAACGGCATAATTTACGCGCAGTATAAGCAATCCGATTAGAATAATAATGGTTGTTAGTGAAATAAGGGTAAACTGCGCCTTAATAAAACCAAATAAGGCTTTTTTTAGTTCAAGAAGAACGGATTGGCTGCTCTTTTTAGCAACGGCAGGGACAAGATGTCTGCCTTTAGCGGAAAGTCTTGCCCAATCTTTGCTGATAAAAAAGGTCGCTAATAATGAGAAGATGATGACAGATGCAGCGTTCGGAAACCAAGAAATAATCGTTGGAATGAATTTGAAAAAACGCTGGATAAAATCACCGAGTGTAGCACCAATGACACTTCCGGCATTCCGGATGTTTTTCAAAATCGTTTCCTGCTGCCCGCTTCCTAAGTGATCAAATAAATTGGTAATCTGATTGTAAAACGGGATAATCTGTGCTGCAATAAAATGCTCGATGTAACTGATCAGTGTATCCAGCTGTTTGGGTACAATTCTTGCCAGCTGGTCGGTGCTTGAGACAATTTCTGCAATCAATAGAGTAATGGCACCGGCAAA
This sequence comes from Bacillus benzoevorans, assembly GCF_014207535.1. Lineage (GTDB taxonomy): Bacteria > Bacillota > Bacilli > Bacillales > Cytobacillaceae > Bacillus_BD > Bacillus_BD benzoevorans. The sequence continues at coordinate 68,084 of NZ_JACHGK010000007.1, read as the reverse complement.
AATGGAAAAAACAAGAATTAAGACAATGATGACGGCAAGTGAGCGGGGCATTTTTGTTTTTTTATGAAAAAAATTAACAAGCGGATTAATGAAAAGGGCGATGGCGAGTCCAATCAGGAATGGATAGGTTATTTTCGAAAGGTAAAATGCCCCAATTAATAAGAAAACAGCTATACCAAGGACAAAGAGGAATCGCAGTGCTCGATTAAGATATACATAATTCAATGGTAAATACCTCCTTTTTCCAATCTATGAAACCTGTTTAATATAAAATATTTAGAAAATTGATTCTATCATATTCTGCACGGTCATGATAACCTTTTAATACGCAAAAAATAGAAAAAAGATTCACTTATGTTTCATAATATATGGTTATTTTAGCTAGATAAAGGTACATTAATAATGATGTTTTTAAAGATAAAACTTTTTGAACTTTTGAAGTTGTGATACAATAATAAAGTATCAACAGAAAGGAGAATTTCCGTTGATATCACAAGCAACAATTTTCTTATTGCTTTTATTGGCAATTGGTTTTATTGCCAAGAATCAATCACTCATGTTTGCCGTAGCCGTTTTAATGGTTTTGAAATTAGCTGGGGGTGAGACCAAGCTATTTTCTTTTCTGCAAACAAAAGGAATAAATTGGGGTGTTACAGTAATCACTATCGCTGTATTAGCTCCGATTGCGAGCGGTGAAATTGGCTTCAAAGATTTAGCGGCTTCCTTTAAATCCCCTTTTGCATGGATAGCTCTTATTTCAGGGATGGCGGTAGCGCTGTTAGCTAAGGGAGGCGTTAATCTCCTATCTAAAGATCCTGAAATCACCACTGCCCTCGTTTTAGGAACGATATTAGCCGTTTCTTTATTTAAAGGGGTTGCGGTTGGTCCTTTGATTGGAGCGGGAATTGCTTATTGCGCGATGAAGATTTTTGAGATGGTAAAATAATTTGCTTAAAATGCATGACTTTTTTACTGTTTTAAATTTGTTGCCATTCACAAAAGTCTGATAATTGTTTATAATAATATTTGTGTTGAAATAACTTTATTAACAATATAATTAGTTATAAAAATGTAAGCATTTTCTTTTTTTTGCTTTCAATTGAACACTCGCTCAACTTTCTTTACCCAGTAGATTTTCACATGGTCTGTGATCGATTGCCAATACGCAGCCGATTTTATTAAATAGATATCAAGTTTGTTTGAGTAGATGTCAGAAAATTCTATCTGATATTTAATAAATATTCATTCTTTCTTTAATACAGACATTTGAACATGGGGAAAATATTTTTTAAGGAGAGGATTCTATATGACAGTAACACGTGGTCTCGAAGGGGTAGTAGCAACATCCTCGTCAATCAGTTCCATCATTGATGACACATTGACATATGTCGGCTACAACATTGATGATCTAACTGAGAATGCTAGTTTTGAAGAAGTCATCTATCTTTTATGGCACAGAAAGCTGCCAACTAAGGCGCAATTAGATGAATTAAAACAGCAGCTTGCAGAAAATACTGAACTTCCGCCGCAAGTAATTGAACACTTCAAAATGTATCCAATTAATAAAGTTCACCCAATGGCTGCGCTTCGAACAGCTGTTTCTTTGCTTGGCCTTTATGATGAGGAAGCAGACTTAATGGATGAAGACGCTAATTATCGCAAAGCTATTCGTCTACAAGCAAAATTACCTGCAATTGTGACAGCTTTTTCCCGTATTCGCAAAGGCTTAGAGCCAGTTGCTCCTAGAAAGGATTTAAGCTTAGCAGCGAACTTTTTATATATGCTGACAGGAAATGAACCTGATCCCCTTGCAGAGGAAGCTTTTAATAAGGCGCTTATTCTGCATGCGGATCATGAGTTGAATGCTTCTACCTTTACTGCACGTGTCTGTGTAGCAACACTTTCTGATGTATACTCTGGTGTAACTTCAGCAATTGGAGCTTTAAAAGGTCCTCTGCATGGCGGAGCAAATGAAGCAGTTATGAAAATGCTTTCGGAAATTGGCTCTCTTGAAAATGTTGATTCCTATATCCATGGGAAAATGGCTAATAAAGAAAAGATTATGGGCTTTGGACACCGGGTATACAGAAAAGGTGACCCTCGTGCTAAACACTTAAAATTAATGTCTGAAAAATTAACAAAACTTACAGGCGAACCGGAATTATATGACATGTCCGTTAGAATTGAAAGCATTGTTACGGGAGAAAAGAATCTGCCGCCAAATGTAGACTTCTATTCTGCTTCAATGTATCATAGTTTAGGCATTGATCATGACTTGTTTACGCCAATTTTTGCAGTAAGCCGGGTATCAGGCTGGTTAGCGCATATACTTGAACAATATGAACACAATCGTTTAATCCGTCCGCGTGCAGAATATACTGGTCCTGGAATGCAAAAATATGTTTCAGTGGAAGCACGTGGGGAATAATAAATAAACAATAGAAAAGTAAAAAGTATTTTTATTTGTGAAAAAAATTAATAAATATTGTTTACTTTTTATGCAAAAAGTTGTTTAAATATAGTAGGTAATGAAAAGGTTAGAGGTTCTTGCGTCTAACCTTTCATTTGCATGTCATAAGATAATGGCAAAAATAGATAATGATTAAGTAGGACATCATGGAGGGAAAAGTTATGTCAGGAGAAAAAATCACAGTAACAAATGGAGTATTAAACGTACCAAATCAACCCGTTATCCCATTTATCGAAGGAGATGGAATTGGTGCCGATATTTGGGCAGCTGCATCAAGAGTATTAGATGCTGCGGTTGAAAAAGCCTATAACGGTGAACGTAAAATCGAGTGGAAAGAAGTTTTAGCGGGTGAAAAAGCATTTAACCAAACAGGCGAATGGCTTCCAAAAGAAACTTTAGATGTGATTAGCGAATACCTAATTGCGATTAAAGGACCATTAACAACACCTGTTGGCGGCGGAATTCGTTCATTAAACGTAGCGCTTCGCCAAGAATTAGATTTGTATGTATGTTTACGCCCTGTACGTTGGTTTGAAGGAGTTCCTTCACCGGTAAAACGCCCGCAAGATACAGATATGGCTATCTTCCGCGAAAACACAGAAGATATTTATGCTGGTGTTGAGTTTGTTCAAGGCTCTGAAGAAGCTAAGAAATTAATCAAACTTTTACAAGAAGAATTCGGTGTAACGAAAATCCGTTTCCCAGAAACATCTGGTATCGGCGTGAAAACTGTTTCTCAAGAAGGTACAAGCCGTCTAGTTCGTGCAGCTATTGAATATGCTCTGAAAGAAGGAAGAAAATCTGTAACTTTAGTACATAAAGGAAACATTATGAAATTTACTGAAGGTGCATTCAAAAACTGGGGTTATGAAGTAGCTGAAAAAGAATATGCTGATAAAGTATTCACTTGGAATCAATATGACCGCATTAAAGAAGAACAAGGCATCGATGCGGCAAACAAAGCGCAGTCAGAAGCTGAAGCAGCTGGCAAAATTATCGTGAAGGATGCTATTGCAGATATCTTCTTACAGCAAATCCTTACACGTCCAAGCGAATTTGACGTTGTTGCAACCATGAACCTAAATGGTGACTTTATTTCTGACGCACTTGCAGCTCAAGTAGGCGGAATCGGAATTGCACCAGGAGCTAACATTAACTACGTATCCGGACACGCAATCTTTGAAGCAACTCACGGTACCGCTCCTAAATATGCAGGATTAGATAAAGTAAATCCATCTTCTGTTATTCTTTCCGGCTGCTTAATGCTTGACCACCTTGGCTGGACTGAAGCATCTAAGATGATTACGAAATCAATGGAAAAAACCATTGCTTCTAAAGTTGTAACATATGACTTTGCCCGTTTAATGGAAGGTGCAACAGAAGTTAAATGTTCTGAATTCGGTGATGAATTAATTAAAAATATGGAATAATAAATGAAGCAAACAGGCTTTTTGCTGCTTTAGCATGATAAAAATAAGCATCCAGTCAAACAAGACTGGATGCTTATTTTATTTGCTAAAATCCATTTGCTATAAATAATCACTTTAAAAGGCTATCTTTTTAATTGGATATATTTTGATTATAAAAATCTTATACTTCCTATAATCAGAATTTTCTGGTATTGTTTATTTATGTAAATTAATAAAGGGGAGAGGGTTAACATGGCTATAAAACGTAATAAAATTTCTGTTGTTGGCAGTGGTTTTACTGGAGCAACCACAGCGTTATTTATTGCGCAAAAAGAATTAGGGGACGTTGTATTAGTGGATATTCCACAAATGGAAAACCCAACTAAAGGAAAAGCATTGGATATGCTTGAAGCAAGCCCTGTTCAAGGTTTTGATGCAAAAATCACAGGTACTTCAAATTACGAAGACACTGCAGATTCTGACGTAGTAATCATAACAGCTGGTATCGCAAGAAAACCAGGAATGAGCCGTGATGATTTAGTACAAACAAATCAAAAAGTCATGAAGGCCGTTACAAAAGAAATCGTAAAGTATTCTCCAAATTGTATTATTATCGTATTAACAAACCCGGTTGATGCCATGACTTATACCGTATTCCAAGAATCAGGATTTCCGAAAAACCGTGTAATCGGCCAGTCAGGTGTTCTTGATACGGCTCGTTTCCGTACATTTATCGCGCAGGAATTAAACCTGTCTGTTAAAGATATTACTGGATTTGTTCTAGGAGGTCATGGTGATGATATGGTGCCTCTTGTCCGCTATTCTTATGCAGGAGGAATTCCTCTAGAAACGCTCATCTCAAAAGATCGTTTAGAGAGTATCGTGGAGCGTACTCGTAAAGGCGGCGGGGAAATCGTAAACCTGTTGGGAAACGGCAGCGCATACTACGCACCGGCAGCAGCATTGGTTGAAATGACAGAAGCGATTCTGAAAGACCAAAGGCGCATTTTGCCAACGATTGCTTATCTTGAAGGGGAATATGGATACAGTGGTATTTATCTTGGTGTTCCAACAATCATCGGTGGAGCTGGAATTGAAAAAGTGCTTCAGCTTGAATTAGCGGATGAAGAAAAAGCAGCTTTAGACCGTTCAGTTGAATCGGTTAAAAATGTTATGGCCGTTTTAGCGTAACTGTTTTGCGAAAATTCAGGGAATTAACACTTCCCTGGATTTTTTTATTGCCGGAAAATAGCTAGTAGATGATCGTTAAAGTACAGCCAGCCGTTTTGAAATGGTGGGCGGTAAGTTGTGTTTTTTCATTAGGGGAAAATTCTAACATGTTAATAGATGTTTCTAATGTCCGCTTAGTGTATAGTAATAATATAAGTGCTCTGAGATAGAAGGGGAAAAACTATTTGGATAGCGGAGGCTTGTATGGTAAAAAAAGTGCTTATAGTGGATGATGAAAAGTCAATTCTGACATTACTTCAATATAATTTGCGTCAGGCAGGTTATGAAGTGATCACGGCAATGGATGGAGAAGAAGGCAGGGATCTCACATTGTCAGAGAAACCGGATTTAGTGGTGCTTGACCTCATGCTGCCAAAAATGGATGGAGTGGAAGTATGTAAACACCTGCGGCAGCAGAAGAACTTCACACCGATATTAATGCTGACAGCTAAAGATGATGAATTTGATAAAGTGCTGGGACTTGAATTAGGTGCCGATGATTATATGACAAAACCCTTCAGCCCGCGGGAAGTGGTTGCTCGGGTAAAGGCTATATTAAGGCGCTCACAGATTCAGTCCGAGTCATCAGCGCAAAGCCAGGACGATTCAGAGAAGATGACGATCAGCAGTTTAACCATTTATCCGGAACAATATGAGGCTTATTTTGAAGATTCACTTTTGGAATTAACTCCAAAGGAATTTGAATTACTTTTATATTTGGCAAAAAATAAAGGCCGTGTATTAACAAGGGATCAGCTGTTAAGTGCTGTATGGAATTATGATTTTGCCGGCGATACAAGAATAGTAGATGTTCACATCAGTCATTTACGTGAAAAAATTGAACGGAATACAAAAAAACCAGCCTATATTAAAACAATACGAGGCTTAGGCTACAAATTAGAGGAGCCAAAAGGAGAATGACAACGTTTCGAACGAAACTTTTCGTAACGCTTATGTCACTCCTTTTACTTGTTATGGTTGTTCTTGGACTTATGCTGGGTCAGCTATTTAAAAGCTATTATCTAGAGGTCATTGGAAACCGTTTTGAAAAGGAAAGCGTCCTTGTTTCTACCTATATTGAAGAAATAGGCGGGATTCAAAAAATTGAACAGAATAAAGTGAATGATTTCAGTGACTTATTAAAAGTGAGAATAGCCATTGTTGATGCAAAAGGGCATATTGTGCAGGACAGCAAGGGTGACATTGACAATATTTCGGATAAAGAATATTTGTCCATTATGAAAGGAATAACGGAAAAGGACAAAACATACGTAAATGATTCTAATTCCCTGCCGGGTCTGGACTTATATTATTATTGGGAACCTATTATGTTTAATGGCAAACAAGAAGGATTTGTCATTTTCAGCACACAATTAAAAGAAATCGAAAGCGCCTATCAGCAAATATGGTGGATTCTAACCATTAGTTTTGCGTTAGCATTAATTGCGATTGTCCTCTTAGGCTATAAAATTATGACCAGGTATACCAAACCGATTGAAATGGCAACGAATGCAGCGATGGAACTGGCTAAAGGGGATTATCGTACCAGAGTGTATGAAAATCAAATTGATGAAACAGGGATGCTGAATGTGGCGATTAATATTTTAGCCCGCAATCTGCAAAATATGGTGAAAACGCATGAGATGCAAAATGACCGGCTGACAACGTTGATTGAAAATGTCGGCAGTGCCATGATATTAATTGACAGCCGCGGCTATATTAATTTGATTAATCGGACATATAAGGAAATTTTTGATGTTAATCAGGCGGAAAATCATTATAAACTTTATTATGAAGTGATTGAGCATGCAGAAATATGTAAAATCATTGAAGAAATATTTATGACGGAGCAAAAGATAAACCGGCAGGTGATTCTTCCGTTAAAAATTGAACGGCGTCACTTTGAAGTGTATGGTGTTCCGATTATCGGTACGAATGATGTCTGGAAAGGAATTCTGTTAGTTTTCCACGATATAACTGAGATCAAAAAATTGGAGCAAATGCGCAAGGATTTTGTCTCCAATGTTTCTCATGAACTTAAAACACCGATTACATCGATTAAAGGATTTTCCGAAACATTATTAGATGGTGCAATGGAAGACCGGGAAACGCTGGAGGCCTTTTTAAATATTATTCTTAAGGAAAGCGACAGACTGCAATCCTTGATTTATGACCTTTTGGAGTTATCTAAAATTGAGAATGAAGGATTCCGTCTCTCTATTCAGTCATTCAATTTGATTCATTCGCTTGATGAAGTCATCACACTTATGGCGGGAAAAGCAGAAGAAAAGGGAATCCATTTGATCTTTAGTCCGCATAGTAATGAGGTCATTCTTGAAGGGGATGTCTATCGCTTAAAGCAGGTTTTCATCAATATTATTTCAAATGCCTTAATTTATACTTCCAGCGGCGGGTGTGTCACAATGGAAGTGGAAGAAGCGCCGCATAAAATCAAGGTTCAAATTAAGGATACGGGTATGGGAATAGAAAAAGCTGAAATTCCGAGAATTTTTGAACGATTCTACCGTGTGAATAAGGCGAGAGATCGAATTTCTGGAGGAACAGGACTGGGACTTGCTATTGTCAAACACATATTAGAAGTTCATAAAGGAAAAGTGACCGTTGACAGCGAAGTGGGCAAGGGGACAACTTTTACCATCGAACTAATGAAGAAATTTCCACTTGGCTAGGGATTTAGAAGGGGTATGATTTACATTTAATTAACATACCGTTTATGCTTTATTTACAATAGGTTGTTATAATCATAAATGAAATACCCCTTCATCCAAGGAGCCAAATAAAAAGGGCGGGAGCTAATTGCTTTCGTCTTTTTTATTTGGGCAAAATAACCGCCGTTATTTTCCTTTCCTAGTCTACTCATGATAAACTAGGGGAGGAAATAACGGAGTTTTTCTGCACTTAATTAATAGTCCTTATAAGTCATCTATTACCATTATGGCGTTCAAATAAGAAGGATAGATTTAGATTTGCCAATTTAATACTGAAGAGGGTGTTTAGTTTGTCAAAAAAATTAGTGCTGATTGATGGCAATAGTATTGCTTACCGGGCTTTTTTTGCCTTGCCGCTTTTACATAATGAAAAAGGAATACATACGAATGCCGTTTATGGATTTACGATGATGCTGCTCAAAATTCTTGAGGAAGAAAAACCAACCCATATGCTGGTGGCATTTGATGCCGGGAAAACGACCTTCCGCCATCAAACGTTTAGCGAGTATAAAGGGGGAAGGCAAAAGACTCCACCGGAACTGTCAGAGCAGTTTCCATTTCTTCGTGAATTATTGGATGCCTTTCAAATTCCGCGCTATGAATTAGAGAATTATGAGGCGGATGATATTATTGGCACGATGTCCTTACAGGCTGAAAAAGAAGGCTATGAAGTCAAGGTCTACTCAGGTGATAAGGATCTAACCCAGTTGAGTTCGGAGAGGACAACGGTTGGGATTACCCGTAAAGGCATTACGGATATCGAAGTGTACACGCCTGAACATATTGAGGAAAAGTACGGATTAACGCCGCAGCAAATTATTGATATGAAGGGATTAATGGGAGACCAATCTGATAATATACCGGGTGTACCAGGGGTAGGCGAAAAAACTGCCATCAAATTGTTAAAGGAATTCCACACAGTGGAGGAACTTTTGCAATCAATTGATCAAGTAAGCGGAAAGAAATTAAAAGAAAAACTGACGGAATTTAAAGAACAGGCGATCATGAGTAAGGAACTGGCCACTATTCTGCGAGAAGCGCCTGTTGATGTACAAATAGGAGATATCCAGTTCAAAGAATATGATAAAGAAAAGCTTATTGCCCTATTTAAGGAGCTGGGGTTCCAATCTTTATTAAATAAAATAGACGATCCAGATGAAGCGGCGGCGGATGATGCCGTATTAGAAGATATCGATTTTGCAATGGTTGAGGAAATAAAGGAAGAAATCCTTGTCTGTCCATCCTACTTCTATGTAGAAGTGCTCGAAGATAACTATCATTATGCGGATATTCTTGGCTTTTCGCTTGTTAATGAAAAAGGGGCATTTTTTATCTCCCATTCACTAGCCTTGAATTCACCCATTTTTAAGGCATGGGCAGAGGATGAAACAAAGAAAAAGATTGTTTATGATGCGAAACGTTCTGAGGTTGTCCTGCGTCACCACGGGATTCATTTAAGCGGTGTCAGCTTTGATCTATTAATTGCCTCCTACCTTGCGGATCCGTCAGAGACCATTGAAGATATTGCCTCGATAGCGAAAAGATATGGTGTTTCTGATGTTCAAAGTGATGATGTTTTCTATGGAAAAGGTGCCAAGCGGAGTGTTCCGGAAGAAAAGCTTCTTGCTCCGCATCTTGTACGAAAAGCACTCGTTTTATCCCAGCTTGAGGAAAAGCTGCAGGAGGAATTGAAAAGCAATCATCAATTGGAGTTGTTTTATGACCTTGAAATGCCGTTGTCACTTATTCTTGCAGACATGGAATCACAGGGAGTGAAAGTGGATCGGGAACGGCTTCTCGCAATGGGCGAAGAATTAAAGGGCAGGCTGGCGCAATTGGAAGCGAATATTTATTCATTGGCGGGAGAAACGTTTAATATCAATTCTCCTAAACAGCTGGGTGTTATCCTTTTTGAAAAGCTGGGACTGCCAGTCATTAAAAAAACAAAAACCGGTTATTCCACTTCCGCAGACGTTTTGGAACAACTGGAGCAGAGCCATGAAATTATCGCCGAAATTTTACATTTCCGCCAGCTAGGGAAGCTGCAGTCGACCTATATTGAAGGGCTCTTAAAGGTAGTGAATTCGAAAACGGATAAGATTCATACGATTTTTAACCAGACATTAACGCAAACAGGACGGTTAAGTTCTACCGATCCAAATCTGCAAAATATACCGATCCGCTTGGAAGAAGGAAGGAAAATCCGCCAGGCATTTGTTCCTTCTGAATCGGGGTGGGTCATATTTGCTGCCGATTATTCACAAATTGAACTGCGTGTCCTTGCCCATATAGCCGGTGATGAGAAACTTATCCAGGCCTTTAAGGAAGGAATGGACATTCATACAAAGACAGCGATGGAAGTATTCCATGTTGAAAAGGATGAAGTGACCTCCAATATGCGCCGCCATGCGAAGGCAGTTAATTTCGGTATTGTCTACGGCATTAGCGATTACGGATTAAGTCAAAGTTTAAAAATCACAAGGAAAGAAGCAGGAAATTTTATAACCCGTTATTTGGAAAGTTATCCAAAAGTAAAGGATTATATGGAAGACATCGTACGGGAAGCCAAGCAAAAAGGCTATGTGACAACATTGCTACATAGACGAAGATATCTGCCTGAAATTACAAGCCGCAACTTTAATCTGAAGAGCTTTGCTGAACGTACAGCGATGAATACTCCGATTCAAGGCAGTGCAGCAGATATCATCAAAAAGGCGATGATTGACATGGCTGAGCGCCTGAAAACAGAAGGGCTTCAGACGCGTCTGTTACTGCAGGTGCATGACGAATTGATCTTCGAAGCACCACCGGAGGAAATTGAAAAATTAAAGCTCATTGTTCCGGAAGTCATGGAAAATGCCGTTGAATTAAAAGTGCCGTTAAAAGTAGACTACGCCTACGGTCCAACCTGGTTTGACGCCAAATAAATCGATGGTAAAATCGGTGCCAGGCACCGAAAAAAAGACAAATGTCCGCATGAAGCGGACACTGTATTGAAAGGAGGGGGATGGGGTGCCTGAACTTCCTGAGGTTGAAACGATTGTCCGGACGCTGCGGGAGCTGGTGCTGCATAAACAAATTAGCGCAGTAACGATATCCTGGCCTAAAATCATTAAGCATCCGGCTGAAATTGAACAGTTTGCCGATGCATTATGCGGACAAACAATCTTAAATATTGATAGAAGAGGAAAATTCCTGATATTTTATACAGAGGTTTTTGCACTGGTTTCTCATTTGAGGATGGAAGGGAAGTACTTACTGACTGAATCAGGTGAACCAGTGGATAAACACACCCATGTCATATTTCATTTTAATGATGGAACAGAACTGCGTTACCGCGATGTCCGTAAATTCGGCACGATGCATCTGTATCGTAAAGGGGAGGAATTCAATGTACTCCCTCTATCGCAGCTTGGTCCGGAGCCTTTGGGCGGACAATTTGATTTTCAGCCGTTTTTCCAAACGTTATCGCAGAAAAAGCGGGCGATTAAATCAGTGCTGCTGGATCAAACCGTACTGGCGGGACTTGGCAATATCTATGTGGATGAAGCTTTATTTAAAGCCCGCATCCATCCGGAAAGACCTGCACAGTCCCTGTTAGAAAAAGAAGGAAAGCTGCTTTATGAGCAAATCATTAAGACCTTATCAGAGGCAGTGGAAAAGGGAGGCAGCACTGTCAGAACCTACGTAAATTCTCAGGGACAAATGGGAATGTTCCAATTAGAACATAATGTTTATGGGCGAAAAGGAGAACCATGCAACGTTTGCGGGACCTCACTTGAAAGAATTGTTGTCGGCGGCAGAGGCACTGTTTTTTGCCCGATTTGCCAAAAAAGCAGTGCCGGGAAGAATTGATTAACAAATATTAGGCTCTCTTCATAGACTAATGTAGTTGTTTATGAGGAAGGAGCCTAAGTCAATGTTACAATCATTCTCACTCACACTTTTACTATTAGCTTTATCTGTCAGTTTAGACAGCTTCAGTGTCGGGTTTACTTATGGGCTAAGGAAAATGCGAATTCCTTTTAAGTCGATTATGATTATCGCCTGCTGCTCTGCTGTTACCTTAATGATTTCTATGTTTATCGGCCATTTAATACAGCGATTTATCTCTCCCGAACTCGCAGAAAAAATAGGCGGTATCATATTAATAGCCCTTGGCGGATGGATTATCTATCAATTTTTCCGTCCTGACAAAGAAAAAGATGTGCTGCTGCATGAGAAAATGATTGTCAATTTAGAAATAAAGTCGCTTGGACTTGTCATTCATATTTTAAGAAAACCAATGAGTGCTGACTTTGACCAATCCGGGACGATTACAGGTCTGGAAGCGTTTATGCTTGGTCTGGCTCTGTCATTAGATTCATTTGGGGCAGGAATAGGGGCCGTCATGCTGGGATTATCACCACTGTATTTGGCTCTGTCTGTTGCTGTATTAAGCTCATTGCTTGTTTTCCTGGGGATGAGGATGGGGGCGTATTTGTCGCAAATCTCCTGGCTGCAAAAACTATCATTTTTACCTGGAATTTTGCTCATCACAATAGGATTACTGCGATTTTAGCCGCAGTAAAGAAAGGAATAACAGTTTATGACTTTAGTTATCGGATTAACCGGCGGGATTGCCAGTGGTAAAAGTACGGTTGCAAATATGTGTAAGGAGCAGGGGATTACAGTCATTGATGCAGATATGGAATCAAGGGATGTGGTTGAACCCGGTGAGAAAGCCTACGACCAAATTATTGAGCATTTTGGAAAAGGTATTCTTCTTGCTGATGGTACAATCAACCGGGCCAAGTTAGGTGAAATTATTTTTAATAATAAAGAAGAGCGAATGGTATTAAACGGGATAGTTCATCCGGCAGTCAGAGAACGGATGAATGCGAAGAAAGAAGCGGCAGCGGCGAGAAACGAAGCGATTCTTATCATGGATATCCCGCTTCTTTTTGAAAGTAAATTAACGAATCTGGTAGATCGCTCACTTTTAGTTTATGTGGATGAAACGACGCAATTAAAGCGCCTAATGGAACGCAACCAATATTCTGAACAAGAAGCCATATCACGCATCCAGTCGCAGATGCCGTTGAAAGAAAAACGTATCTTATCCGATCGGGTAATCGATAATTCAGGAACACCGGAACAAACGCGTGTGCAGCTGTACAGAATACTAAAGGAATGGGGCTTCGAGGAGAAAAAAGAGGACTGAGCCTCTTTTTTTTTGCCTTTGTTCTGAGGTGAAACATAACGTGTGCTGTACTGAAGAGATGGGCATCTGTTTAAATATCACTCATGAATTTTAGATAACACTAAAAATGAAGTGAAAATGAACTTTATGTTGTCACAAGTGGAGGTTAATGTGTTATACTAATTACGAAAGCAACTCGAAAAAAGTATAACGTTATTGTGGAAGGAGCCGAAGCATGAAGGCGAAAATAGCGATTAATGGTTTTGGAAGAATTGGAAGAATGGTTTTTAGAAAAGCGATTCTTGATGATAACCTTGAAATAGTAGCGGTGAATGCCAGCTATCCGGCAGAAACACTTGCTCATTTAATAAAGTATGACACTGTTCATGGCAGATTTAACGGCGAAGTGAGAGCTGAAGAGAATGTACTTGTTGTGAATGGGAAACGTGTGCAATTATTAGACAACCGTAACCCGGAAGAACTGCCTTGGAAAGAATTAAATATTGATATTGTCATAGAAGCAACCGGAAAATTTAATGCCCGCGATAAAGCAGCGCTTCATTTAAATGCCGGAGCGAAAAAAGTAGTACTAACAGCACCTGGTAAAAATGAGGATGTAACGATCGTTATGGGTGTTAATCAGGAAGCGCTTAATATAGCGGAACATGATATCATTTCGAATGCTTCATGTACAACGAATTGTTTAGCGCCTGTTGCTAAAGTGCTAGATAAATATTTTGGTATTGAGAATGGATTAATGACGACTGTTCACGCCTACACGAATGACCAAAATAATATCGATAATCCGCATAAAAAGGATTTAAGAAGAGCACGTGCGTGCGCTCAATCTATTATTCCAACTTCAACTGGAGCCGCTAAAGCACTTGCCCTTGTACTGCCGCAATTACAAGGAAAATTGCATGGCATGTCTCTTCGTGTGCCAACTCCTAATGTTTCTTTAGTGGACTTAGTTGTAGACTTAAAGCGTGAAGTCACAAAAGAAGAAATTAATGAAGTATTTAATAAAGAAGCAGAGGGCGAATTAAACGGTATCATCGATATTACGGATGAGCCTTTAGTATCCGTTGATTTTAATACAAATGAACACTCAGCTATTGTTGACGGATTGTCAACAATGGTCATTGGTGCCACAAAGGTAAAGGTTCTTGCGTGGTATGATAATGAATGGGGCTATTCATGCCGTGTCGTAGATTTAGTGAAATACGTGGCATCTGAGCTTTATAAATCTTCGACAGTAAATGCAGGTTAATTAAATATAGTAGGCCTGTCTTTAAAGAGGTGCAGCACAATCTGCACCTCTTTTATTTTTTTTAGAATACTTGTACTGCTTCATTCTTTTTAATAAGATAGAAGAAAGGAAATTTAAGTCGGAGTTGATTATATGAGATGTCCTTCATGCCAAAATAATAATACTCGTGTTGTCGATTCCCGCCCAATTGATGATTACAGAGCGATCCGCAGAAGAAGAGAATGTGAAAAGTGCGGCTATCGCTTCACTACCTTTGAAAAAGTGGAAGAAATACCGCTGATTGTTGTGAAAAAGGAAGGAATTAGAGAGGAATTCAGCCGCGAAAAGGTGTTACGCGGTTTAATCAGGGCATGTGAAAAAAGACCTGTTTCTTTAAACCAATTGGAAAACATCGCATCAGAGGTTGAAAGGGAATTACGGAACCAGGGCGGTGCAGAAGTAAAAAGCGAAGTCATCGGTGAAATGGTCATGGACCGTCTTGCTGAAGTAGATGAAGTGGCATATGTTCGTTTCGCCTCCGTTTATCGACAATTTAAAGATATTAATGTGTTTATTGAGGAATTAAAAGAATTAATTAAAAAAGAACAATCCTGATGAGCTGAAGGTTTCTTTAGCTCTTTTTTGAAATATTGAATGGAAAGGTTGACATGCATGACACAACATTGGCAAGAATTATTACCAATTGATCGCTATGTCGTCACTGCCAATGGATTATTACATGATTATGATCGAAAAGTACTCACCTTTTTATATCAGCCGCTGATTGGTGCCATGACCTTAAGTCTCTATCTGACATTATGGGCGGAACTGGAAGAAAACCGCTTATGGTCTGAATCACATTCACATCACAGTTTAATGAATTTTATGGACATGAATTTGCAAGCGATTTATAACAGCCGCTTAAAGCTGGAGGGCATTGGTCTTTTGAAAACCTATGTGAAAGAGGATGAGGATATACGGTCGTTTGTCTATGAACTTCAGCCGCCTCTGACACCGGAACAATTTTTATTAGACGGGATGCTGAACATCTATTTATATCGCAAAATAGGCAAAGCCCAATTTGCACGGGTCAAACGCTTCTTTAGTGACCAGACGATGCAAGATTCAGATTACAAGCAGGTCACAAAGGCCTTTCAAGACGTATTTACTTCCTTCCATCCTAGTGCTTTTTCCTACAGTGACGAAATGAAACAGGATATTGAAATGGAGCAGGAGTATTCCTATATTGGCAGGCAGCACCCGAAAAATATTAAAGCAGAAGCGCCTGATTTTAATTTCGATCTGCTATTTGCCGGGCTTCATGAAAATTTAATTTCCGGCAGTGCTTTTACGGAGCCTGTAAGAGAAGTCATTAGCAATTTAGCCTTCTTATATGGGATCGATCCCATTCAAATGAAGAATATTGTCATTAGTGCGATTGACGAGGATAATAAGATCAATCTCGAGGAATTAAGAAAATCCGCGCGGGATTGGTATCAATTTGAGCACTATGATCAGCTGCCTTCCTTGATTGAGAGAACACAACCAGTCATTCATCAATCTTCGAAACAAGAACCGGAAACTCAAGAGGATAAATTGATTCGTTACTTTGATACTACTTCACCGTTACAGTTTTTAAAGGACATTTCTGGAGGAGCTGAGCCTGCTAAAGCAGAAATGAAGATAATTGAAGATGTCATGTTTGGTCAAAAATTAAATCCTGGTGTTGTGAATGTCTTAATTGATAATGTGTTGCGAATAGCGGATAAGAAATTACCAAGAGGTCTAGTTGAAGTAATTGCTGGTGAATGGGTAAGGAATGAAATTAAAACCGTTAAAGAAGCGATGGAATTAGCCAAAAAAAATCGCCGTCAATATATAGAGCGGGCTAAAGAGAAAAAGACCACAAAGTCAGGAAATTATAAAAAGAAACCGATTCGTACGGAAGTATTGCCCGACTGGTTTGATAAAGAAGATAAAAATGAAGCGAAAGAAAAGAGTGTAGCGGCAAAAACAGCTGAAGAAATTGAAAAAGATAATCGTGAAATAGAAGAAATGCTGAAAAAATTGCGTTCATAGGAGGTGGACAAAAGGATGGAGAGAATTAATGAGACCTTAAAGCGTTTAGCCGGTAATAAAAGCTTTCAAGAAAAATATCGACAAATGCGAGCAGAAATTTTAATGAATCCCTATGTAAAGGCATTTCTAAATGAACATCAAGATGAAATCACAAATGATTTGCTTGAAAAAAATTTAATGAAATTACATGAATTTGGGAATCAAAGTATCCAATGTGATCACTGTCAAAGCCTTGAAAATTGCAAGAACTTAATGCAGGGGTACTATCCGAAATTAGTTTTCTCAAGGGGCTCTATTGAAGTTCATTACGATAAATGTCCCAGAAAACTGATGGATGAAGAAAAAAGGAAAAATGAAAAGTTAATTAAAAGTCTGTATGTTCCAAAAGATATTTTACATGCTTCTTTTGAAGTGATGGACAGGAGCGAAAGAGCTGAAGTAATAAAAAAAGCACTTGCTTTTGTCATGAACTGCAAGGAAGGACTTACGACCAAAGGACTTTATTTTCATGGTGAGTTTGGTGTAGGAAAGTCTTATATTCTCGGAGCGATTGCAAATGAGTTAGCTAAACATAAGATTTCCTCTATGATCGTCTATGTTCCGGAGTTATTCCGTGAATTAAAAAGTTCGATTGGTGATTCGACCCTGAATGAAAAATTGGAAGCTATTAAAAGAGAGCCAGTTCTGATGCTCGATGACATTGGCGCGGAGACAATGTCAAGCTGGGTAAGGGATGAAATCCTTGGTCCAATCCTGCAGTTCAGGATGCTTGAAAACCAACCGACAGTATTCACTTCGAATTTAGATTTTCAAGGGCTTGAGCACCATCTAACCTATAGTCAGCGTGGCGAGGAAGAAAAGATAAAAGCCCGCAGGATTATGGAAAGAATCAGATATTTAGCTGAACCGGTTTTGGTGGAAGGAAGAAATCGGCGACATTGATGCGGCTGTTGCGTGACAGCTGCATTTTTTTGATCCCCATCTACTTCTAATTTGACCAAGTTCTCCATATATATATAAGCATAGATATATAAGGAGGGATTTGAGTTGATTGAAATCCATTTCCGACAAAAAGAGGATGCACAATCGCTGTATTCTTTTTTACAGCAGCAATTACCGGATAAATCAATTGGGGAATATACGCTTCATTGCGAAGATTCACATATAGTTAGGGGCAGAAATACGCACAGCAGGAAAGATGAACTGTTTCGCTGGACGAAAACAGGACTATGCCATTTCATTATGAAGGTGAAATTGAATGATTGGCTGAAGAATATCCTTGCCGCTTATTATTATCGTGATGAAGAGGAACAGCAGCAAATTATTGAGATTGTTCATTCTATACTAGAGGGGAAAAATGATGAACTAAATGCTTTTCTACCGCAAATGAATTTGCAGGAACGACTGTTTATCTTAATTCATGAATGGTTCCGTGAACAGCCTGTTTTTTCTTTTGATCACTTTATTAAATTCAGGCTGCGTTCCTTTATCAATGAATTGGAGAAATATGTAGAATTATCACTTGATGAATACAAAATGGAACAGGAATACCAGGTCTTTATTCAAAGATTAAGAGATTTCTTGCGTGAGAGGTCTCCGAAACAACCGAAGCTTCATCTGCTCTGTGATGAAGGCATCACCTTTTTTAATGAACATTTTGCCGAAATGAAGCGGGGCGATTTAATCGGGATGATCGATCGGAGGCTCTTAATCAATCATCCGGTTTATGTTGATTCAGTGACGATCGCACCACTGCTGTCCATTGCACCATCCAATATATATTTGTATACAAATGATACAGAACAGCCGCTTATTCGCACAATCCGGAATATTTTTGAAGAAAGGGTGATTTGTAAACCGATAAACGCCTTTACGGAAATGAAAGACAGATTTTGCCCTCTTTCGACGAAAAAAGATATGTCCTCTTGATTTTCAATTCATTAATGTCTATAATACAGTACATAATATATGATTAAAAGTAATGATGAGGACAAGGGTATTCTTTTACGGTTTTAGAGAGGGAAGTCGAGGCTGGAAACTTCCTAACACGAATGGATTACTTACCACCTCTAAACTTCGACCGGGAAAAATGGAGATGATGGACTTAAGTCCATTGTACTCGTTAAAGTATCGGAAGACGGCTTAAAACCGTTATCAGACTACAAAGTCATTTTTGTCTTGTGCAAAAATGAGAAGTAGGGTGGAACCACGTGTCTAATAGCTCGTCCCTTTTATAGGGAGGGGCTTTTTTATGTTTACATAAGGAGGAAAAAAGAATGTCAGATGTTTTAAAAATTACATTTCCTGATGGTGCAGTAAAGGAATTCCCGCACGGTGTCACAACGGAGGATATTGCCGGATCGATCAGTTCAGGATTAAAGAAAAAGGCCTTAGCTGGCAAGCTGAACGGTACAATGATTGACTTAAGACGTCCAATCGAAGCGGACGGCGCGATTGAAATTATTACTCAGGATCAGCCGGAAGCATTGGAAATCCTGCGCCACTCAAGTGCTCATACGATGGCACAGGCAATCAAACGTTTATATAAAGATGTAGAAGTGAAACTTGGCGTGGGACCTGTCATTGAAGGCGGTTTTTATTATGATATCGATCTGCCAGTATCTATTACACCAGAGGATTTACCTTTAATTGAAAAAGAAATCAAGAAAATTATAAACGAAAATATTCCAGTTGTCCGCAAGGAAGTAAGCCGAAATGAAGCGATTCAAATTTATAAGGAGATTGGCGATGAATATAAGATTGAATTGATTGAAGCCATTCCTGAGGATGAAACGGTTACGATTTATGAGCAGGGAGAGTTCTTTGATTTGTGCCGCGGGGTGCATGTTCCGTCAACAGGCAAGCTGAGAGAAATTAAGCTATTAAGTATTGCCGGTGCGTATTGGCGCGGCAACAGTGATAATAAAATGCTGCAGCGTATTTATGGAACGGCCTTTTTCAAGAAAGAAGATTTAGCTGAACATTTACGTTTGTTGGAAGAAGCAAAAGAACGTGATCACCGAAAGATCGGGAAGGAATTAAATTTATTTACTACTTCGCAAAAGGTGGGACAGGGTCTGCCGCTCTGGATGCCGAAGGGTGCGACGATCCGCCGCATTATTGAACGCTATATCGTCGATAAAGAAGTAAGCCTTGGCTATGACCATGTGTATACACCCATTATGGGAAGTGTCGAACTTTATAAAACATCCGGGCACTGGGATCACTACCAGGAGGACATGTTCCCTGTCATGGATATGGATAATGAACAGCTTGTTCTTCGTCCGATGAACTGTCCGCACCACATGATGGTCTATAAAAACGGAATTCACAGCTATCGTGAACTGCCAATTCGGATTGCAGAGCTTGGAATGATGCACCGCTATGAAATGTCGGGCGCACTTTCCGGACTGCAGCGTGTCCGCGGCATGACATTAAATGATGCCCATATTTTTGTGCGGCCCGATCAAATTAAAGAAGAGTTTAAACGTGTTGTTGAGCTGATTCTCGAGGTTTATAAAGATTTCGATTTTGAAAGCTTCACCTTCCGTTTATCTTACCGGGATCCGGAAAATACGGAAAAATATTATAACGACGATGAAATGTGGGAAAAAGCACAGAGTATGCTTAAGGAAGTTATTGATGAGATGGATGTCGACTACTATGAAGCAGAAGGCGAAGCGGCTTTCTACGGTCCTAAACTCGATGTACAGGTTAAAACGGCCTTAGGTAAGGACGAAACTCTTTCAACTGTACAGCTTGATTTCTTGCTTCCTGAACGCTTTGATCTCACTTATGTGGGAGAAGACGGCAAACCGCATCGTCCAGTGGTTATCCACCGTGGAGTTGTGTCAACGATGGAGCGTTTCGTGGCATTCTTAATTGAGGAATACAAAGGAGCATTCCCAACATGGCTGGCTCCAGTACAGGTACAAGTCATTCCTGTGTCTCCTGAAATCCATTATGATTATGCTAAAAACGTATTAGAGCAGCTGAAAGCAGCTGGTTTCCGTGTTGAATTAGATGATCGCAATGAGAAAATCGGCTATAAAATTCGTGAAGCGCAAATGCAAAAGATTCCGTATATGCTGGTAGTTGGCGATCAGGAAGTGACCAACCATTCGGTAAACGTCCGTAAATACGGGGAACAAAAATCGGAGACAGTTCCTTTTACAGACTTTATGCAAAACCTGAGAACAGAGGTAGAAAGATAACTCCCTGCAATTGGAAATAAATATTTTTTAGAAATCTATTGCATAAAATGAGTTTCGTATGATAAAATTTTATTCGTTGCGGTAAAAAGTACATTTTTTTAGGATTGGAATTTATATGTACTGAATCCGCTATATGGAAAATTCCTCTTTGACATTACGTAATCATTTGTGATATAGTAATTCAAGTAAATCGAATACGGTTTTTTAGGAAAAGAAGAAGCACCCGCTTCTCACCTGATTGACGCTGGTAAGGCTGTCGACAGGTAACGTATACATTTTTAGTTATAATAACTATGATGTGGTAAGGTGTGGGTGACTAATCATCCACACCTTTTTTGTGAAGAAAACTGACTGAAACTGGGTGTTCTTAACCTAAATATTGTATTCTTGATAAACATTCGGAGGTGTTTTGCTATTAGCAAAGATATGTTGTTGAATGAGGGAATTCGTGCCCGTGAAGTACGCCTGATTGATCAAAATGGTGAACAATTAGGAATTAAATCAAAAAACGATGCACTTGATATTGCGGCTCGTGTCAATCTTGATCTTGTTCTAGTTGCTCCAAATGCTAAACCACCTGTTGCCCGTATTATGGACTACGGTAAGTTTAAGTTTGAACAACAGAAAAAAGAAAAAGAAGCACGTAAAAATCAAAAAGTCATCAGTATTAAAGAAGTCCGATTCAGTCCAACGATTGATGAACATGATTTTAATACAAAACTTCGCAATGCGATCAAATTCCTTGAAAAAGGCGATAAAGTGAAAGCGTCGATTCGTTTCAAAGGACGTGCTATCACACATAAAGAAATTGGTCAACGTGTATTAGACCGTTTTGCAGAAGCATGCAAAGAAGTTGCAACTGTGGAATCACATCCAAAAATGGATGGAAGAAGCATGTTCTTAGTTCTAGCACCTAAAAACGATAAGTAAGAGGAGGATATACCAAATGCCAAAAATGAAAACACACCGCGGCGCTGCTAAGCGTTTCAAAAAAACTGGATCTGGTCAATTAAAGCGTGATCACGCTTATACAAGCCACTTATTTGCCAATAAATCTACAAAACAAAAACGTAAACTTCGTAAAGCAGGACTTGTTTCAAGCGGAGACTACAAACGCATTCGTCATTTATTAGACAACATTAAGTAATTTCAAAATAGGAGGGAAACCATATGCCACGTGTAAAAGGCGGTACAGTTACTCGCAAACGTCGTAAAAAGGTTCTTAAATTAGCTAAAGGTTATTTCGGTTCAAAACATACATTATATAAAGTTGCTAACCAACAAGTAATGAAATCATTACAATATGCTTACCGGGATCGTCGTCAGAAGAAACGTGACTTCCGTAAGCTTTGGATTGCTCGTATCAATGCAGCTGCACGCATCAACGGTCTTTCATACAGCCGTTTAATGCATGGCTTAAAGCTTGCTGGTATCGAAGTAAACCGCAAAATGCTTGCTGATCTAGCGATCAATGATGCCAATGCATTTGCTGAATTAGCAACTGTTGCAAAAGCAAACTTAAGCAAATAATATTGATTATGAAGCCATTCTCTATCATTAGAGAGTGGCTTTTTGCATTAAAGTTTAGGAGGAATTACATGACTTATTTCATTCTTATCTTATTTCTGCTGCTGAATATAATTGGCTTTAGTTTAATGAATGTGGATAAAAAACGGGCGATTAAACACGGCTGGCGCATAAAAGAAAAAACATTATGGCTCACGGCGATTTGCGGCGGTGCAATTGGAGCAGCAGCTGGAATGTACCTGTTTCACCACAAAACGAAGCATCTTTCTTTTAAAATTGGTTTTCCCATTCTTGCTGGTATCGAAGCCATCTTCTATTTTTATTTCTTAAATTGGTCATATCATTTCTCTTTTTTCGATAAGCTTTAATAACATCATGAATCAAATCCGCCCCGTCGAATTTGCGCCCGATTTTTTTCACGCTCAAAGCGCCACATCCTGTGGCTTTGCCTGACTAGGACGTCCTGTCCGTCGTCGAGCTCGCTCGAAAAATTTCCTTTGAAAAATCGAGGCATCCGCCGGAGGCTAAACTTCATTCAGCCGGGGTTTGAACCCCCACTGAATCGGAAATATACTTTGCATTCATCCCCCACTTATAGAAGTGGAGGACTTCAGCTGAATGAAGTTCATCAAAAGGCAATGAGGCAGCCTCAGAGCCGATGCGAAAAGAGGTCAAACGATGGATGAAAGTATGTCGATTTTGCTGGTTGTTCTTGGAGCAGGCGGGGTTCTTGCTCCGGTAGCCTTTATCCTGTTTCATCTTATTCGGCAGTTTCTCTTTATCCCTGTTACCATTGTCTGTCTGGCTGGGGGAATTCTTTTCGGTGCCTTGTTTGGCACTTTATTATCCCTGATTGGCTTGCTGTTAAATTCCGTTTGTTTTTATTTTCTGATTGGTAAAATGCCAAAGACATATGAAAAACTAGCTAAATTAAAAAGAAAATGGTTTGGGGAATATCGCAATCTTACTGTAGCCCAAACGGCCGTTTTACGCTTAATTCCATTAATTCATTTTCATCTGCTGAACTTTTGTTTGATGGAAAAAGACCGCCGGTTTAGCCCATATATGAAAAATAATCTGCTCTCTAATTTACCGCTGGCGTTCTTCTATTCTGCCTTTGGCTCTATTATCAGCCTATTTACACCTCTCGTTATGGCAGTTATCTTTCTATCCTTGATGGTTCTTGTTTATTTATTACGGGAAAAAGTGACGGTGATTAAATGGCAGAAGTTTTTCAGCTTAAAGGAAGGCTGATGATGAGGAAAAAGGGAAAAGCCAACGGGATAGTTGGCCTTTCAGACTGCCCTGTTTACGGCTAAAGAGGACGCGGAATGAATAGTGATAAGGATATTGCGGCTCTTTATTATTTTTTTTGCAAAAATTCCTTTACTGGACTTTTCCAATCTAATGCTGCATACGGATAATAGCTGCGCACCCGTTCCTCAATAAACTGAAAATCTTCGCGTACCAGCCCCTTTAATGCTGCTGTACTATGAGACCAAATAAAGATTGAAACAACATCAAAGGAATCATCTGTAGTGCCTAAATACTTTTCCCCTTCAAAAAGAACGCCTTTATAGGTGAGAAAAAAGTTTTTTCGTACATTATTGGGATCATCTAAAAAATAATAGCGCTTTTGTTCGTGAGCTGATTCGAGTTTTCGTTTTGGGTTTAATATAAATTTTATCATTCGATAGATGAGGAAAAGAATAAGGGCGAATAGCATAAAGCGTACAAGCCACAACAAAATAACCCCTCCCTTTTCTTTATGATTCCTTATTTACGATTAAAAAAATAAAAGGTTTCACATAAAGGAAAATTATTTTGAAAGGGAAGATAAGATGGATGAAACAGACCGTTCATTCGCTAATTTTTTGTATAACGACAACCCCCTTCTGTATAATAGATAGTAGACCATACAAAGGAGTCGAAATGATGGCTAAATTTGATGAAACGCTTACGATGTTAAAGGATTTAACAGATGCCAAAGGAATCGCCGGAAATGAGAGAGAACCCCGGGAAGTCATGAAAAAATACATAGCACCCTATGCAGATGAAATCATAATGGATCATCTTGGCAGTTTAATCGCTAAAAAAACAGGTGATGAAAACGGACCGAAAATTGTCGTGACCGGACATTTAGACGAAATTGGTTTTATGATTACGCAAATTGACAGCAAAGGATTTTTGAAATTCCAAACAGTTGGCGGCTGGTGGAACCAGGTGATGCTGGCACAGCGAGTGACCATCGTTACACGTAAAGGAGATATTACGGGAATGATCGGCTCGAAACCGCCGCATATTTTATCGCCTGAAGCACGGAAAAAACCTTATGAAATTAAAGACATGTTTATTGATATTGGCGCCACCAGCAAAGAGGAAGCAGAAGAGTGGGGTGTACGCCCGGGAGATATGGTAGTTCCGGCATTTGAATTTACGGTGATGAAGAATGAAAAAATGCTTTTAGCAAAAGCGTGGGATAACCGGATTGGCTGTGCGATTGCCATCAATGTGCTGCAGCAGTTACAAGGTGTCAGCCATCCAAATATTGTTTATGGTGTTGGAGCGGTACAGGAGGAAGTTGGCCTACGCGGTTCCAAAACATCCACCTTCAAGGTACAGCCTGATATCGGTTTTGCCGTGGATGTAGGAATTGCCGGGGATACACCAGGAGTGTCTGAAAAAGATGCGATGGGCAAAATGGGAAATGGACCGCAAATTGTTTTATATGATGCCTCCATGGTTTCTCATAAAGGGCTGCGCGATTTAGTCACAGATACAGCGGACGAATTAAACATTCCTTATCAGTTTGAATCGATTCCCGGCGGCGGCACCGATGCCGGTTCGATTCATGTGACAGCTAAAGGGGTGCCGGCACTTTCTATCGGCATTGCCACCAGATATATTCATTCGCACGGTGCGATGCTGCATCGTGATGATTTTGAAAACGCCGTAAAACTTGTGGTTGAAGTAATCAAACGCTTAGACCGCGAAACAGTCGACCGGATCACATACGAATAAGGTGCCTAGTACCGTAAAATGACAGATGGCCTTACCAGATGGGCTAAGTGAATAGTCTAACCTATGGGTACAAAGAAAAAATAACAGCCGCAATGGCTGTTATTTTTTTAGACCTGCTTCTAAAGCAGAAAGCATTTCTTGTTTATCTTGTTCTGAGGAATGATTCCAAATGACTTCAAACAGTACTCCAAGTCCAGGAAGCATTTTTTCTTCACCGGTAGAAATGGCATCCACAATCGTATCCTCAAGCTGGGCCTGGGTATTCCCTGAGACATTGTGAATAATGGCGTTACGCAAATTCAAGTTCATCTATTTTCCTCCTTAAACATTAACATGAACAGTAATTAGCGTTTCCTATTGATGATGCAATATGTATCCAAAGTGCGTTATAATAAAAGGCAATGCAGACTAAAAGGAGCGTAAGCAAGTGAAATATATTGAATCAGTCAAAAATCCAACCGTAAAGGCTTGGAAAAAGCTTTTAACGAAAAAAGAGCGGGATCGTTCAGGCCGCTTTTTGATTGAAGGATATCATCTGGTAGAGGAAGCGCTAAAAGAACGGCTTGTCATGGAAGTCATTGTGAATCAGGATATGGACAAACAGCCGCCCATTATAATAGAAGGAACTGAGGTTATTTATGTAACCAATGAAGTGATGAAGGCTATATGTGATACAGAAACACCGCAGGGAATTGCAGCAGTCTGTGAAAAGCCGTCCATGTCTCTTGAACCAGATAAGGCAAAAAAACTGCTTTTATTAGACCGGGTGCAGGATCCGGGGAATATGGGAACGTTAATCCGTACAGCAGACGCAGCGGGCATGGATGCTGTTATTTTAGGCGAGGGATGTGCTGATCCCTATAATCCGAAGGTTATCCGCTCCACACAAGGAAGCCTATTTCATCTGCCAATCGTAAAGGCCGATTTGGCTGCGTTTTTGGACACTCTTACCATTCCAGTTTATGGCACATCTCTAGAGGGCGGAGTCCATTTTGAGACGGTGGAAAAATCGGATGCATTTGCTCTTTTGGTGGGGAATGAAGGACAGGGTGTAGCCCAAGAGCTTCTTGATAAAACAACAAGAAATTTGTATATTCCCATATACGGTAAATGCGAATCATTGAACGTTGGCGTAGCTGCCGGCATATTTATGTATTATTTGCGAAAATGAATTTGAAACCAATGGGAATTTGTACTATAATAATACAGAATTTGATAAAACAAAGACGATGACAGAGACCAGTAGCTTAGGAAATCCGTTACAAGGGAGAAAATGCCGTGACTGAAAGCATTTTTAATGGCGCTGCTTAAGGGAATTCACCTCTCGAGTTGGCATTGGGAAGATTGTGTAACCAATCCGAAAAATGTTCCGGTGAAGAGCCGTTATGGGAATGAAGTGAGTGTGTTTCTTTTTTGCGCACTAATAAGGGTGGTACCGCGAAAAGTAAGCCTCGTCCCTTTTTTGGGATCGAGGCTTTTTTGTGTTTATCTAATGTTTGTCTTTGTTCATAATAGGGATGGAATGAAAGCCGCCCGACTATGAATCATATTTAAAGGAGGAATTACAAACATGCAGGAACGTTTACAAGAACTGCAGACAGAGGCGCTGGAAAAAATTGCAGCAGCATCTGACTTAAAAGAATTGAATGATATTCGTGTTGCCTACTTAGGCAAAAAAGGACCAATTACAGAAGTGCTGCGCGGCATGGGGAAATTATCGGCTGAAGAACGCCCGAAAATGGGGGCATTGGTGAATGTTGTCCGTGAAACGATTACAGCAAAAATCGAAGAAAAGCAAGCCCTGCTTGAGGAAGAAGCAGTTACGGCGCAGCTGGCAGCAGAAACGATTGATATCACATTGCCGGCAAGACCTATTAATAGAGGAAACCTTCATCCATTAACGCGAATCATTGAGGAAATTGAAGACGTGTTTATCGGTATGGGTTATGCAGTAGCAGAAGGTCCGGAAGTGGAAAGCGACTACTATAATTTTGAAGCGTTAAACTTGCCAAAAAGCCATCCTGCCCGTGATATGCAGGATTCCTTCTACATTTCAGATGAAAGTGTGCTAATGCGTACACATACTTCACCTGTTCAGGCAAGAACGATGGAAAAACAAAAAGGACAGGGACCGGTTAAGATTATCTGCCCTGGTAAAGTGTACCGCCGCGATAATGATGACGCGACACATTCCCATCAATTTATGCAAATTGAAGGTCTAGTGGTAGATGAAAACATTTCGATGAGTGATTTAAAAGGAACACTAGAGGTCTTCCTGAAAAAAGTCTTCGGCCAGGAGCGCGAAATCCGTCTGCGTCCAAGCTTTTTCCCTTTTACAGAACCGTCTGTTGAAGTAGATATTTCTTGTAAAATTTGTCAGGGACATGGATGTAATGTCTGTAAGCATACCGGCTGGATCGAAGTATTAGGCGGCGGAATGGTTCATCCAAATGTTCTTGAGATGAGCGGCTTTGATTCGAAAAAATATTCCGGATTTGCTTTCGGAATTGGTGTAGAACGCATTGCGATGCTGAAATACGGAGTAGATGATATTCGTCATTTCTATACAAATGATGTCCGTTTCTTAAAGCAATTTAATCGCTTTGAAGTGTAAGCATTTGGATAAACAAGGGATTATTGAATGAATAGGAGGATCATTAATGTTTGTTTCATATAAATGGCTGCAGGATTATGTCGATCTATCCGGCATGAGCTGTTCAGAGCTGGCAGAAAAGATTACAAAAAGCGGAATCGAAGTAGAAGGGGTAGAAAAGAAAAGCGAAGGATTAAAAGGTGTCGTGATTGGACATGTGCTAGAATGCGAGAAGCATCCCGATGCAGATAAACTGAATAAATGTCTAGTGGATATCGGTGCGGAGGAACCTGTACAGATCATCTGCGGAGCACCGAATGTGGGTAAAGGACAAAAAGTAGCAGTGGCCACAGTGGGTGCCGTTCTGCCAAATAATTTTAAAATTAAAAAAGCCAAACTTCGCGGCGAAGTATCTAATGGAATGATCTGTTCTCTACAGGAACTTGGCATTGAATCGAAGTTAGTGGCGAAAGAATATTCCGTTGGGATTTTCAACTTCCCGCAGGATGCTAAAGTGGGAGAAGATGCCCTAGAGGCTCTGGCGCTCGATGATGAAATTTTGGAATTGAGCTTAACTCCTAACCGTTCTGATGCTTTAAGCATGCTTGGTGTGGCGTATGAAGTCGCGGCCATTCTAGGCCGTGAAGTAAAATGGCCGGTCATTGAAAAAGAAGAAGCTGCGGAAAAAGCATCTGATTATATCAGCGTCAAAGTGGAGGCAGCGGAAGATAATCCACTATATATCGCAAAAATCGTAAAAGATGTAAAAATCGCACCATCTCCACTATGGATGCAAACACGCTTAATGAATGCCGGAATCCGCCCGCACAATAATGTAGTTGATATTACGAATTATATCTTGCTGGAATACGGACAGCCGCTTCATGCGTTTGATTATGATCGTCTGGGTTCGAAGGAGATTGTGATCCGTCGTGCCAAAGAAGGAGAAAAAATCACAACCCTTGACGATACAGAACGTACATTAACAGCGAATCATCTAGTGATTACGAACGGTGCTGAGCCAGTTGCGATTGCCGGAGTCATGGGCGGTGCCAATTCCGAGGTAAAAGAAGATACGACGACCGTTATTATCGAAGCAGCTTACTTTGCCGGACCTGTTGTGCGTAAAGCATCGAAAGATCATGGATTGCGCAGTGAAGCAAGTGCCCGCTTTGAGAAAGGGGTAGATCCGAAAAGAACTCGCGCTGCAGGAGAAAGAGCGGCACAACTGATGGCTCAATATGCAGGGGGTACGATTTTAGCAGGAACCTCTGAATATAACAATATGAAAATGGAACCTGCGGTTATTTCCATTACCCTAGATAAAATCAATACGGCGCTTGGAACGAACATTTCAGCTAAGGAAGTAACCGATATCCTTACCCGACTAGGCTTTGATGTGAAAGTAGAAGGAGAAGATTTCGTTATTACCGTTCCGACCCGCCGTGGTGATATTACCATCGAAGCAGATATCGTGGAAGAGGTTGCTCGTCTGTATGGCTATGATAATATTCCTTCTACCCTGCCAAAAGGCAGTGCAACTGCCGGAGCCTTGACGGATTATCAACAAAAACGCCGTCTTGCGCGCCGTACTTTAGAAGGTGCAGGGCTTTATCAAGCAACTACTTATTCCCTTACCAGCATGGAAAAAGCTGCTCAACTTGCTTTAGAAAAGCGGGAACCTGTCCGTTTGGCGATGCCGATGAGTGAAGAAAGAAGCCAATTGCGGATGAGCATTCTGCCGTCACTATTAGAGGCAGTTAAATATAATAATGCCCGTCAAATTGATTCTGTAGCGCTGTATGAAATCGGCTCAGTATTCTTAAAGCAGGAAAACGATCAGCTGCCTGAAGAAAGAGAACATGTTGCTGCTGCGATTACCGGTCTTTGGGAAGCGAATCCGTGGCAGGGTGAGAAAAAAGCAGTTGATTTCTACGTTCTGAAAGGGGCATTGGAAGCATTGTTTGCTGCACTCGGGGTAACAAGTCAAATCGAGTACCGCCAGTCAGCTTTGGAAAATATGCATCCAGGCCGGACTGCAGAAGTTCTGCTGAACGGCGAGGTGATTGGCTTTGTTGGCCAGGTTCATCCAACACTGCAAAAAGAGCTCGATCTAAAAGAAACATATGTATTTGAATTGTCATTTAAGAAAATAGCAGCGGCAGAGGTTGAACCTATTTCCTATCAATCGATTCCGCGCTTCCCATCTATTACAAGAGATATTGCTCTAGTAGTCGAGCAAAATAAAGCTGCCGGCGAACTGGAAGCGATCATTGCTGAAGCAGGAGGGGCGCTGTTAAAAGAAGTTCATGTCTTTGATTTGTATGAAGGCGAACATATGGAAGCCGGTAAAAAGTCACTGGCCTTCTCTTTAAAATATTTTGATCCGGAACGCACATTAACGGATGAAGAAGTAACAAAAGCACATGAAAAAGTATTACAGGCCGTTGCCGATAAAGCCGGAGCCGTTTTACGCGGTTAATAAAGAAAAAAGGATGTCACCGGGCTTTTGAAAGCCTGGTGGACATCCTTTTTTAATTGAAAAATACCATATAAATAATTCCTATTAAGAGGAAAATTGCACAACAAATAAATAAGATTTTTGCCAACTTTTCCATTACTCTGCTCTCCTTAAATGATACCGGCGCCAATGACGAATGACAATGCGATGGAAATAATCATGGAAATCAATCCTACCGCCCGGTTATCCTTTTCGATCTCTTCATCGATCTTGAAAGTAGGTGTCATAAATTCAAAAATAAAGTAGCCGATAAGCAGTAAAATAAATCCAAAAATCCCCCAGCTAATCATGGTCATAAATGAATCGTTATGTTCAATGGAATAACGAAAGATATTGACGATGCCAAATATCTTACCGCCTGTCGCCATTGCCACCGCAATATTCCCCTTTTTAATTTCATTCCAGTTTTTGTACTTTGTCACAAGTTCAAACACAGCTAAAAATACAATTAAACATAAAATGACAACACTATAATTCGCTGCGGTAAGTACATATTCGTTTTCCCAAAATTGATTCATTTAAGACACACCTTCTTTTATTTAAACTCGACTATCGTAACCCCAATACCGCCTTCACTATGATCTCCGAAACGAATATGCTTGACGGCCCGGTGGTTTCGCAAATATTCCTGTACTCCCTGCCTTAAGGCACCGGTTCCTTTCCCATGGATAATGGATACGCGGGGATATCCGGCGAGCAGGGCATCATCAATGTACTTTTCCACTCTTGCTAGAGCATTCTCATACCTTTCACCGCGTAAATCTAATTCCAGACTGACATGGAAATCCCTTCCTTTCACGGTGGCAATGGTTCGTTGTTCGACTGCTTTAGGGGTCTGGATATATTCAAGGTCGCCTACTAACACTTTCATTTTCATGATTCCGATCTGCACTTCCCATGAATCAGAAGAAACCTTCTTGAGCAAATGACCTTTCTGATCAAAACTTAACACCTTGACTTCATCCCCAGGGTGAAACTCATGTTTATTGGTTTTACGCAATGCTGATGATTTGGCTTTCTTTTCTTTTGGTGCTGCTTCTGTTAATTTTTTTTGCGCTTCAATCAGTTCATGTTCTTTAATTTCTGTTTGTTTTTCAGCACGCATTTTTCGTAAATCATGAATGATCGCATTTGCTTCCCGTTGTGCTTTTTCAATAATTTCGCGGGCTTCATCTGAAGCTTTATCATAGAGCGAGTCTCTCTTATCATAGTACTCGACCATTTGTTTCTGTAAATCCTTTTGCAGCATTTCCGCATTTTTCAATACATCATGTGCTTCCTGCAGTTCATTTTCTGCTTGACGTTTGCTTTCTTCAAGCGATGCAATCATATTTTCAACCTGATGGCTGTCCGCGCTAACGAATGTTCGGGCCATATCAATAATCCGTTCATTTAACCCAAGCCGTTTGGAAATTTCAAAGGCATTGCTTCGCCCAGGAACCCCGATCAATAAGCGATATGTCGGACTTAATGTCTCAACATCAAATTCGACGCTGGCATTAACGACTCCTTCTCTGTTATAACCATATGCTTTTAACTCAGGATAATGTGTAGTCGCAATGACCCTTGATCCGCGCCGGTTGACCTCATCTAGAATGGATATGGCTAAAGCGGCACCTTCCTGCGGATCTGTGCCGGCACCCAGCTCATCGAATAAAACGAGGCTGTTATAATCCGCCCTGCCGAGGATATCGACAATATTGACCATATGGGAAGAAAAGGTACTTAAGCTTTGTTCAATGGACTGCTCGTCGCCAATATCAGCATAGACCGCATCAAATACAGCCATTTCCGAACCATCGAGGGCAGGGATTTGCAAGCCGGATTGCGCCATTAACGTGCAAAGACCGACTGTTTTCAATGTGACCGTTTTACCGCCGGTATTCGGTCCAGTTATCACAATCGTGGAAAAATCCTTGCCGATGACAATATCATTGGCTACTACTTCATCAATGGGAATTAATGGGTGTCTGGCCTTTATTAAAGAAATTCTGCCTTCATCATTCATCGTCGGCTTAGAAGCTTTAATTTTGTGACAATAGCGTGCCTTGGCAAAGAGAAAATCAATATGGCCAAGCACCTTGGTAATGATCTCAAGTTCAATGCTATGTTCAGCCGTTTGTGCGGAAAGCAGAATGAGGATCCGCTCAATTTCCTGCTGTTCCTTGATCCGGATACCCTGTAACTCATTATTAAGCTGGACAATGGACGCGGGCTCGATAAATAATGTTTGACCGGATGAACTTTGATCATGGACAATACCGCCATAATGACCTCTATATTCCTGTTTTACCGGGATAACAAAGCGGTCATTCCGAATCGTAACAATGGCGTCAGAGAGCATTTTTTGTGCATTCGAGGAGCGGATCATACTTTCCAGTCTTTCCCGCACTCGTGCTTCCTTTGTCCTGATTTGATTCCTTAGTTGCCGCAATGTTTCACTGGCACTGTCGAGCACTTCGCCATTGTCATCAACGGCGTTTTTAATTGATTGTTCCAGCTCGGCCAGAACGATTATTTTCTCTGCTTCCTGCTCAAGATTTGGCAATGCATCATGCTCTTGGGCGAAATCCTCAATAAACCGTTTCATCGTCCGGCTGGCATGAACCGTGCTGGCTACATGCATTAATTCATGCGGGCTTAAGCTGCCGCCAATCACCGCCCGTTTAATATCGGGGCGGATATCGAAAATACCGCCAAGCGGTACATTTCCTTTTAAGCGCAATACTTTAACCGCTTCATCCGTTTCTTCCTGACTTTGCACGACTTCAGCAAAATCAGTAGAAGGGGCTAACTTTTCCGCTAGTTCCCTCCCCAATGTAGATGAAACATGTTCAAGAAGCTGTTCTTTCACTTTATCAAATTCCAATACCTTAAAAACCTTTTGCTGCATGGAGATATGTTCCTCCCTAAAATAGAAGTAGAAGGCGCCAGCCATTCGGCGCCTGAAACTGGAAGTTTCACTTTATTGGCGTTCACGTAAAAAAGTGAGTAATTCTTCTTTTTTCCAAGTATTGATCACGCTGGCTTTTTTAATCCAGCCTTTTTTGGCACTTGAAACACCAATAGACATATGATTCAATGTTTCCAATCGATGCGCATCAGTATTAATCGCCAATTTAACTCCCGCATCCTGAGCTTTCTTGATATTGGCTGCAGATAAGTCAAGGCGGTTTGGATTCGCGTTTAACTCTAAGACCGTATTGGTTTCCTTTGCGAGTTCGATAAGCAGGTCCATATCAACCTCATATCCATTCCGTTTCCCAATCAGTCTTCCTGTCGGATGGGCAATAATGTCTACATTGGCATTATACAGGGCTGTTTTTAAACGTTCCATTATTTTTTCCTTTGGCTGGGAAAAAGAAGAATGGATCGAAGCAATGACGATATCCATTTCAGTCAGAATTTCATCGCTGAAATCAAGAGTGCCATCCGGCAAAATGTCCATTTCAATTCCGGAGAGGATGGTAAAATCAGCAAATTTCGCGTTCAGCCTGTTAATTTCTTCCCGCTGTTTTTTTAAGCGCTCAATCGTCAATCCGTTGGCGACTTTTAAATACTGAGAATGATCGGTTACCGCCATATACTGATACCCTCTATTGCGGCAGGCTTGCGCCATTTCCTCAAGCGAATGTGCCCCATCACTCCAGGTTGTATGCATATGGAGATCGCCCTTTATGTCGTCAAGCGAAATTAACCCGTAGTCCTCATAATAGTGTTCAACCTCAGACCCATCTTCTCTCAGTTCAGGAGGGATGTATGGCAGATCAAAGTGAGCATAAAATTCCCTTTCTGAAGCAAAGGTCAGCACCGTGCCTTGATCGTTATTTTCAACCCCGTATTCACTGATTTTTTCGCCTCTTGTCTTCGCCAGCTGGCGCATCCGGACATTATGTTCCTTAGAACCGGTAAAATGATGCAGCGTCGTGGCGAATTCCTCCGGCTGTACAAGGCGGAAATCAATCGAAACATCATAATCCAGGTCGAGAACAATTGATACCTTTGTATCCCCGGCGGCAATCACCTCTTTTACCTCGGCAATGGTTAACAGCTGCTCTTTCACGAGGATCGGCTCTTCCGTCGCAATGATAAAGTCCAAATCCTTAACTGTTTCCCTCATCCTCCGCAGACTCCCGGCCCGGGAAAATTGCTCTATATGCTCCATTGAGGTTAAAGCCTTTTCAATTTTTTCTGCAACCGAAAGCATATAGGCGAGCGGAAGCCGTTCAGGTCTGCCGCCTGCCGCAAGCAAAGACTGGAGGAGTTTTTCCTCTGTTTTCTTGCCAAATCCGCTTAACGTCTGCACCTGATGATTCCGGCAGGCTGTTTCAAGATCTTTGGCATTTTCTATCCCAAGCTCTTTGTACAGCCGTGATATTTTCTTGCTTCCCAGTCCAGGTAATTGCAGCAGTGGAATCAGTCCTTTTGGAACATCCTCTTGAAGTTCCTTCAGAAGGGAGGATTTGCCTTCCTGTCTGTACTCTTCAATGACCGCAGCTGTTCCTTTTCCAATCCCTGGCAAAGAAGTCAAATCAGTTAATTCTTCCCACGGACTTTCACTTAATTCCAAGCTTTGCGCTGCTTTTCTAAAAGCAGCTGTTTTAAAGGAGTTTTCACCCTTTAATTCCATATAGACAGCAATCGTTTCTAATAATCGAATGACATCTTTTTTATTGATCATTTTGTATTCACCTGCTTAGCAGCATTCTTTTTATGAAAAAGTTTATTTAATTTTTATTAGTATTCTCCCTTAAAAAGAAAACTTCTCTGTTAAAGAGAAGTTATAGCGTTTCCGGCTGATTTATCCACAGATCCCCAATCAGCTGTGACAAAAATGGTGTATGCTTCAGCATCATTTCTGCCATGGAGGAGTCTGATAAACTGGTTTGCACAGCTTCAAGCGGCAGGAGCGCGGCTATTAATAATAGGATAAACATGATAAAATAGACTTCTATAAATCCCAAAATACCTCCTGCCCATACATTCAACTGCTTGATTACCGGAATTTTGGCGAGAAAATTCAGCATATTGCCGATAATATGAAGCAGGATGTTCACAGCAAAAAAAATCACGACAAAGGCGATGGCGCGATAATAAACTTCTTCCAAATTAGCATCGTTAAAGAGTAATGAAAAGGTGGAATCAGTACTTGATACAGGATATGGGATCCACATTGTGAGTTTCGGTGCAAGCTGTTCGTGGTAGTGAAAAGCAGCGAAAGAAGCAAGAAAAAAACCAGTTAGATGGATCAGCTGCCGGATAAATCCTCGCTTTAAACCTATAAAAAATCCAAAACCTAAAACGATCCATACAGCGAGATCGAGCATAACTGTATCAGTCCTTTACTTATGTACTTCTTTTTCAAGCTCTTCAAGCCGTTCTTTTATTTTTACATAATCGTTAACGGCATTAATGGCTGTTAAGACAGCCAGTTTAGTGGTATCGAGTGCAGGATTCTTTGAGTGAATTTCTCGCATTTTTTCATCGACCATTAAAGCCACATGCCGAATATGGCTGGCACTTTCTGAGCCAACTATAATATACTGATTTCCGTATATTTCAACCGTAATGCGGGTTTTTTCCGTTTGTGACAAGCTGCATGCCTCCATTCAAAAGAATCCTAAACATAATCATAACATGAAACCTGAATAAATTTAAAGTAGAAGGATGTCAAATATAGTCAAAATAGAAGGAGTGAAACATTTGAACCAGGTTGTACTACAGAAAAATGCCCAGGAAATAGCGAAAATGAAGGAGTATTATGATTCCAATTTAACAGGAAAAACACCGCAGGGCGGGGTTTTTACGGCAAAGACAAATCATTGCACCATTACTGCTTACCGTTCTGGTAAAGTGCTTTTTCAAGGTGCTGGCTGTCAGGAGGAAGCAAGAAGATGGGGGGCACCCGGCGTTAAACAGAATTCGAATTCCACAGCAGCCCGGAAAACAAAAGCAGTCGAAAAGCGGCCAGGTGCAGGTCTTCCTGCTAATATCAGCAGTCTGTCTGTTATCGGATCTGATGAGGTGGGAACAGGGGATTTTTTTGGTCCGATTACAGTTTGTGCCGCCTATGTAAAAAAAGAAGAGATCCCGCTTCTGCATGAACTTGGTGTGCAGGACTCGAAAAATTTGAACGATGAAAAAATTTCCGCGATTGCGAAGCAGATCATAAAGATTATCCCCTACAGCCTCTTAGTGCTGCCTAATGAAAAATATAATTCCATGCAGAAAACAGGCATGTCACAGGGGAAAATGAAGGCACTCCTTCATAATCAGGCTATCCTGCATCTATTAAAAAAAATAGCACCTGAAAAGCCGGAAGCGATTTTGATTGACCAATTTGCGAAAGAGGAAATCTATTACGGATATTTAAAGGGGCAAAAAAATATTCAAAGAGAAAATGTTTGTTTCAGCACGAAAGCAGAAGGAATCCATACCGCTGTGGCAGCCGCATCCATTATCGCCAGATATGCCTTTGTGCAGCATTTTGAAAAACTAAGTGTACAAGCTGGGTTTAAAATTCCAAAGGGAGCAGGAGCGCAGGTGGATGCAGCCTGTGCCCGCTTAATTAAGGAAAAAGGCAAAGAGGTGCTGCCGGCATATGTGAAGTTGCATTTTGCCAATACAGACAAGGCCTTTAATATCCTGCGGCGAAAATAACCGTCTTCTGAGTGAATTAAGATAGTTCTATTCATGTTGCAAGGGGGAATACAATAGAATAAGATGATCGCTTGAAACTCTTGGCCATGTTAAAGGAGGAGTTCACGATGGATCAAAAACTATGGCATAACCTATATCCTGAAGATATCCCCCATGGATTAGACTATCCTGAGACGCTGCTGCATCATTTTTTACGCAAAACAGCAGCAGAGTTTCCAGATAAACCAGCCATCCATTTTTTAGGAAAGGAATTGACCTTTCGATATTTATATGAAGCAGCTGAAAAGCTGGCAGGATACTTGCAAAGTATTGGAATCGTGAAAGGGGATCGGGTGGCTGTCATGCTTCCGAATACCCCTCAGGCAGTTATCAGCTTTTATGGAATCCTCATGGCAGGAGGAATCGTGGTCCAAACAAATCCTCTATACACGGAACGGGAATTAGAATATCAGATGAAGGATTCGCGGGCAAAAGGTATCATCACCCTTGACATTTTATATCCAAGAGTAACGAAGATAAAGGATCATACAGACTTACAGCATATCATTATAACCGCTATTAAAGATTTTCTCCCCTTCCCAAAAGACATCTTCTATCCATTTATCCAAAAAAAACAATACGGCATCGTGGTAAAGGTCCAGCATGAGGGCTTTTGTCACTTATTTACGGAAATCTTAAAACAGCCAAAAAGAACGCTAATTGAATATGAGCAAAATCAAGAAGAGGATATTGCACTGCTGCAATATACAGGAGGCACCACCGGCTTTCCAAAAGGAGTGATGCTGACCCATAAAAATCTTGTCGTGAATACATCGATGTGCACAGCCTGGCTGTACAGATACAGACGCGGAGAAGAAATCGTGCTGGGAGTTATTCCGTTTTTTCATGTTTATGGGGTGACAACCATCCTGATTTTAGCGGTGATGCAGGCGTATAAAATGGTGCTGCTGCCGAAATTTGATGTGAAGACGACGTTGAAGACCATCCATAAACAGCGCCCTACCTTATTCCCCGGGGCTCCTACCATTTATATCGGACTGTTAAATGATCCGGATGTGCAGAAATACGATCTTTCCTCGATCGATTCATGTTTGTGTGGTTCCGCTCCGCTGCCTTTAGAGGTACAGGAGAAGTTTGAGAAAACAACCGGTGGAAAACTTGTTGAAGGCTATGGGTTAACGGAAGCCTCGCCGATTACCCATGTGAATTTCCTTTGGGACCATCCGCAGGTAAAAGGGAGTATCGGTGTACCGCTGCCTGATACAGATGCGGCTATTTTTTCTCTGGAAACCGGTGAAATCCTGCCCCCCGGCGAAATGGGGGAGATGGCTGTTAAAGGTCCGCAAGTGATGAAAGGCTATTGGGAGCGAGCGGATGAAACAAAGCAAACCTTTAAGGATGGCTGGCTCTTAACAGGTGATCTTGGCTATATGGATCAGCAAGGCTATTTTTATATGGTTGATCGTAAAAAAGACATGATCATTGCCGGCGGGTTTAATGTTTATCCCCGTGAAATCGAAGAGGTTCTTTATGAGCATCCGGCTGTTAAGGAAGCGGTTGTAGCTGGAGTTCCGGATCCGTACCGCGGGGAAACGGTAAAAGCCTATATCGTTTTAAAGGAAGGTTCTAATGTAACGGAAGCGGAACTGAATGAGTTTTCTCGAAAAAATCTGGCTGCATATAAGGTTCCGCGCAAATACGAGTTTCGCCTGGAACTGCCAAAGACGGCCGTAGGAAAGATCTTGCGCAGAGCCCTCGTCGAAGAGGAGAACCGCCACGGCAATCAAGAAAAAGACTGAAGAGAAATTGCTGACTGACTCGCTATTTTCCATGAGTCAGTTTTTTTAAAATTAAAACTGAGCACATGCTCATGTAACGATCGATCCAGTTTGGTGGGTACAAAATATTATTTTTCAAAAACTTATCAGAAAAATTAAAAAAATGGAGGAAAATGCAGAACAATAGAGAATAACATTAAAAATATGAAAGTAATTATAATTTAGGAGGAAATCCATATGGAAAATTTGCGTTGGTTTCATGAAGACATGGTTGCCGTTGTCCAAATTTCCAGTCCACCGGCCAATGCCTTATCGTCTAAATTACTGCAGGAATTGTCAGCAGTCTTCGATGACATTGAGGCGAATAACGAAATCAGGGTAGTACTGATTCACGGGGAAGGGCGTTTTTTTTCAGCAGGAGCAGATATTAAAGAGTTTACAGAAACAGAACCCGGAGAAGGATTTACTAAGCTGGCAAAATACGGTCAAAATCTTTTTGAAAGAATTGAAAGCTTTCCCAAGCCAGTCATCGCTGCGATCCATGGAGCTGCATTGGGAGGCGGTTTAGAATTAGCCATGGCATGTCATTTCCGTTTAGTAACAGAGGGAGCAAAACTGGGTCTTCCTGAACTATCGCTCGGTTTGATTCCTGGATTTGGCGGAACGCAGCGTCTGCCGCGTTATGTTGGAACAGCAAGAGCCGCAGAAATGCTGTTTACGAGCAAACCCATTACAGGATTAGAGGCTGTTCAGTTAGGATTGGCCAATCATGCCTATAAAGATGAAGAACTGCTTGAAAATGCGAGCACAATGGCCAAAGATATTGCCAAGAAAAGTCCGCTTGCGCTTCGTGCGGCAATCAAATTATTAAACAAGGCAAAAACAGAGGAATTTTACCAAGCGGTGAAGAAGGAAGCGAAATTATTTGGCAAGATTTCCGAATCAAAGGACAGTGCTGAAGGAATTTCTGCTTTTATCGAAAAAAGAGAAGCTGTTTTTTCAGGGAAGTAAGGCGATGTACCAAGTGTAAAGTATGATAGTTGATCATACTTTATTACTGTATTTTGAATTCAAAAAATTTAGATATATTATTATTTTCGGAATACATTTATAATTAAAATGGTAGAAAATATTTGAGGGAGGTAAAAGGATGAATATTTTTGTGTTACTAAAAAGAACATTTGATACAGAAGAAAAAATCAGTTTATCATCAGGGAAAATCAATGAAGACGGTGCGGAATATATCATTAATCCTTACGATGAATATGCTGTTGAAGAAGCACTGCAAATCAGAGATGCCCATGGCGGGGAAGTAACCATCGTGACGGTAGGTACAGATGAATCTGAGACGCAAATTCGTACAGCTTTAGCAATGGGAGCAGATAAAGCGGTTCGAATTAATATAGAAGATGATGTTGAATTCAGTGATCAATCTACCACAGCAAAAGTCATTGCTGAGTATTTAAAAGATAAGCAGGCTGATATTATTCTCGCAGGAAACGTGGCGATTGATGGCGGGTCAGGACAAGTCGG
This sequence comes from Bacillus benzoevorans, assembly GCF_014207535.1. Classification (GTDB taxonomy): domain Bacteria; phylum Bacillota; class Bacilli; order Bacillales; family Cytobacillaceae; genus Bacillus_BD; species Bacillus_BD benzoevorans. The sequence goes on along the minus strand of NZ_JACHGK010000007.1, from coordinate 27,889 downwards.
ACCCCGGGTGGCAGAACTGCTGGGGATTAATTACGTGACGACCATTACCAAAATAGTTCTTGACGGAAACAATGCCACAGTAGTCCGCGATGTAGAAGGGGATTCTGAGGTCGTTGAAACAAGCCTTCCTCTGCTTGTCACAGCGCAGCAAGGATTAAATGAACCACGTTATCCGTCATTGCCTGGAATTATGAAGGCAAAGAAAAAACCCTTGCAAGAAATTGAATTAGATGATCTTGATTTGGATGAGGATGAAGTGGAAGCCAAAACGAAAACAATTGAAATTTTCCTTCCACCTAAAAAAGAAGCGGGTCGAGTACTGTCCGGTGAATTAAATGATCAGGTAAAAGAACTGGTACAACTGCTTCATACAGAGGCGAAAGTGATTTAACTTTATAAAAAAAAACGGGAGGCAGTGAAACAATGGCGAAAAAAATATTAGTGCTGGGAGAAGTTCGTGATAATTCTTTGCGTAACGTATCTTTTGAGGCAATTGGAGCGGCAAAGGCAATTGCAGACGGAGGCGAAATTATCGGGCTGTTAGTTGGGCAGTCTGTAAGCGCTTTAGCTGCGGAATTGATTTATTACGGTGCAGATCGTGTCATTACCGTAGAAGACGAGAAATTGAAGCAATATACACCGGATGGATACGCACAGGCCATTCTATCTGTCATGGACGTCGTAAAGCCGGATGGAATTATTTTAGGTCACACAGCACTTGGGAAGGATGTTTCTCCTAAACTAGCAGCAAAATTGAACTCCGGTTTAGTTTCCGATGTCACAACTGTGGAAGCCGCAGGCGGCAACATTGTGTTTACAAGACCCATCTATTCCGGAAAAGCATTTGAGAAGAAAATTGTTACGGATGGTTTCATTTTAGCCACAATCCGTCCGAACAATATCGCACCTTTGGAAAAAGATGAGTCCCGCACTGGCGAAGTATCATCTGTATCTGTTGCAATTAAAGATTTACGTTCTATTATTAAAGAAGTAGTCAGAAAAGCAAGTGAAGGCGTTGACCTATCTGAAGCCAAAGTCGTTATTTCCGGCGGCCGCGGTGTAAAAAGTGCGGATGGTTTCAAATTATTAAAGGAAATGGCAGATGTATTGGGCGGTGCAGTAGGTGCATCACGCGGGGCATGCGATGCAGATTATTGCGATTATTCATTGCAAATTGGCCAAACAGGTAAAGTAGTCACACCGGATTTATATATTGCATGCGGAATTTCCGGGGCTATCCAGCACTTAGCGGGAATGTCAAATTCAAAAGTGATTGTGGCCATCAATAAAGATCCGGAAGCGAACATCTTTAATGTTGCGGATTATGGAATTGTTGGTGATCTTTTTGAAGTGGTTCCATTATTAACGGAAGAATTTAAAAAATTATTAATTAACGCATAAACTGAACAGGAAAACATTTTTTCCTTAGATATAAGATTGAAACTGTCGGTCGACCTGTCACGTTCTGTCCTAAATGGAAGCAGCAGGAATTTGAAAAGAGCCGGCGGCCGGCAAATACATATTCATTTTGAGCATGCGCTCATTTTTTTGCCGGAATACTTCAGAACTGTTAGGGGAAAAATAGGCTATGAAACAAATTATTAGCATTGCTCAAAAAACGGTGATATACTTTCGTTATATTTAGAGTTATTTGAAGGAGGCAATAAAATGGCAATTGTACATGCAACAGATGCAACTTTTGCAAATGAAACAGAATCCGGCTTAGTGCTGGTTGATTTTTGGGCACCATGGTGTGGACCTTGTAAGATGATTGCACCAGTTTTAGAAGATCTTGATTCTGAAATCGGCGAAAAGGTAAAAATCGTTAAAGTCGATGTCGATGAAAATCAAGAATCAGCCGGAAAATTCGGCGTTATGAGTATCCCGACTTTAATCGTCTTAAAAGACGGTGAACTAGTGGATAAAGTGGTTGGATTCCAGCCTAAAGAAGCACTTGCTGAGCGTTTAGAAAAGCAATTTTAATTGATACGAAGAATAATAACTCCCCCTGGCATCATGCCAGGGGGAGTTATTCTATACATGTACCATTATTTGACTTGCCCAATTGCCACTTATCCCTCTATTATGTAAGGTGGAAGCTAAAGAAAGGAGGAGGCCTCCGCGTGAATGACTTGATTAAACATAAACTATCCCTGCTCCCTGAGCAGCCTGGCTGCTATTTAATGAAGGACCGTCAGGGAACGATTATCTATGTGGGGAAAGCGAAGATCCTGAAAAACCGTGTGCGTTCCTATTTTACCGGTTCACACGATGGTAAAACATTAAGATTAGTCAATGAAATAGAGGACTTTGAATATATTGTTACTTCATCTGAAATAGAATCACTGATTCTGGAAATCAATCTCATTAAGAAGCATGACCCGAAATATAATGTCATGTTAAAGGATGACAAAAGCTATCCATTCATTAAATTAACAGCAGAAAAGCATCCTAGACTGATCACAACCCGTAAAGTGAAAAAAGACAAAGGGAAGTATTTCGGTCCTTATCCAAATGTCCATTCGGCCAACGAAACAAAGAAACTGCTGGACCGCATTTATCCATTAAGAAAATGTTCAACCCTGCCTGACCGTGTCTGCCTCTACTATCATTTAGATCAATGCCTTGCTCCATGTGTGAATGAGGTAAAAGATGAAGATTATAAAACGATGGTGGATGAAATTACCCGTTTTTTAAACGGTGGATATGAGGAAATCAAACAAGCATTAACGCAAAAAATGAATGAAGCTGCAGAAGTGCTCGATTTTGAACGTGCCAAGGAGTACAGAGATCGAATTGCCCATATTGAAGCGACAATGGAAAAACAAAAAATGGCAACAACTGATTTCACTGACCGGGATGTATTTGGTTATGCCTATGATAAAGGCTGGATGTGTGTACAGGTCTTTTTTATCAGGCAAGGGAAATTAATCGAACGGGATGTTTCTATGTTTCCTTTATATAATGAACCTGAGGAAGAAATGCTAAGCTATTTAGGTCAGTTCTACACGAAGACAAATCATTTTAAGCCGAAGGAAATCCTTATTCCGGATACCGTATCAACCGAATTGGCAGAAGAACTCTTGCAAGTAAAGGTCTTGAAACCAAAGAGAGGACAGAAAAAAGAACTGGTGAATTTGGCCTGTAAAAATGCAAAAATTGCCTTATCTGAAAAATTCTCCCTTATTGAGCGGGACGAAGACCGGACGATCAAAGCGATTGAGCGTTTGGGAGAGGAAATGGGGATTTATACACCGCACCGTATTGAAGCCTTCGATAACTCGAATATTCAAGGGACTGATCCCGTTTCTGCCATGGTGGTATTTATTGACGGGAAGCCGGAAAAACGGGAATACCGGAAATATAAAATTAAAACGGTCAAGGGACCGGATGATTATGAATCGATGCGGGAAGTTGTGCGGAGAAGATATACCCGGGTATTAAGAGATAATCTTCCCTTACCGGATTTAATCATCATCGATGGAGGCAAAGGTCATATTGAAGCAGTAAGGGATGTGCTGGAAAACGAATTGGGAATTGAACTTCCGATTTCCGGACTGGCAAAGGATGAAAAACACCGGACGTCACAGCTGCTATATGGAACGCCATTAGAGATTGTTCCTTTAGAAAGAAACAGTCAGGAATTTTACCTCCTGCAAAGAATCCAAGACGAAGTTCATCGGTTTGCAATTAGTTTTCACCGTCAGCTGAGAGGCAAAAACGCCTTTCAATCCATGCTCGATGATATTCCTGGCATCGGTGAAAAGCGAAAAAGACAGCTGTTAAAAGAATTCGGCTCGGTTAAGAAAATGAAAGAAGCGACATTGGAAGAAATTACAGCAGCCGGCATTCCGCAGAATGTGGCCAAGACATTGCTGGAAAAGCTTCATGAAAATCAAACTGAAAACAGTGATGCCAATAATTCATGAAAAAGCCATTCATAGATTAGTTAAAACTTCCATCAGTTTAATCCGCTGATGGAAGTTTGTCTATATTCATCAAACCGGATCCTTTTTATCCCATTTTACGGTGAATTGGACTTTTCCACCCCGTTTTCGCGGGTGTTCAAATGCTTCAGCAATAACCTCTTTTTGGTTCTCTATTTGCTGCGCGATAAACCCCGCTTCTAACTGGAAATGGTAGGTTCCTTTACTTTGCAGGCGTTGGGTGATTAAAAGACTGGATAATTCCAACTCAAGTTCACTTTTTTTCTCATTCATGATCATTAACTGACCCCAGCCAGCCTTTTCAAAAAAATCTGCAATTTCTGAGAAGTCCTGCAGTGAAAACTTCCGTGCCAGCTGTTTTCCTGCCCAATATAAAATCTCTGCTGATTCACTGCCTAGTATTTCCGGCAGAAGGATCTCTCTTATTAATTCGTATCCAAACGCAGGAACGGTGACGGTTTCAGCTTCCTGCTTTAATTCTTCGGCTGTATTTTTACTCACTCTTCTCCCCTCTTTCTATGACTCTATTATATACAATGATGGCTTTTTTACGCATTCTTTTATGAAAAAAAGCTAAGGAAGGGAAGGTAATTTTTGCTATTTTAATATATTGCGTAATTTGTCTAAGCAGCAGAAAATAAAATGTGAAGGCATATCCGCTTTGTAATCAATATTTTTGAAAAATTTTCGCTATATAAATTATTTTTGCAATCGTTTCTTGACGGTGTAAACGGTTGAGAGTACAATGAAATTGTCACACAATTGTAAGAAAATTTACCAATTATTTTCCACTCAATAACCGAGTGAACGCTCAGTTGTTTTTTGGAGAGTAATACATATTTTAAGGTCAATATTATTAGGAGGGGTTAATTTAATGGCTGGTAATCGTGAATTTTTCAATCGCAGATTGCATTCATTACTGGGTGTCATTCCTGTAGGACTATTTCTAACTGTGCACCTTATTGTGAATCACTTTGCCACAGTTGGGGAGGAGGCATATAACAAGGCGACAGGGTTTATGGGCAATCTTCCATTCTTATTGTTCTTAGAAGTCTTTGTTATTTATTTGCCTATGTTATTTCATGCAATCTACGGACTGTATGTTGCGTTCACAGCGCAGAATAATGTAAGCAGATTCAATACATTCCGTAACTGGATGTTTGTTCTGCAGCGTATTACAGGTGTTATTACACTTATTTTTGTGGCATGGCATGTTTGGGAAACAAGAATTCAGGCTTTATTGGGTCAAGAGGTTAATTTTGATATGATGGCAAATATTGTAGATAATCCTGCCATGCTTTGGTTCTACATTATCTGTATCGTTTCTGCCGTATTTCACTTTGCTAATGGTCTTTGGTCCTTCTGTGTCAGCTGGGGGATTACAATTACACCACGTTCGCAGCAAGTTTCCACTTATGTGACAATGGTATTTTTCGTGCTATTATCAATTGTCGGAATACGTGCAATTTTAGCGTTTGTATAATAGATTAATAATTGGGAAGATATATATTTGCTTTTAGCAATTTGTTGGAAAGATGGATTGAAGGAGTGAGTCACGAATGGCAAAAGGAAAAGTTATTATCGTCGGCGGCGGGCTTGCCGGTCTAATGGCGACAATCAAAGTAGCAGAATCAGGTACTCCTGTTGAGTTATTCTCACTTGTACCGGTAAAACGCTCTCACTCAGTTTGTGCCCAAGGTGGTATTAATGGAGCGGTAAATACAAAAGGTGAAGGAGACTCCCCATGGATTCACTTTGATGATACCGTTTACGGGGGGGACTTCTTAGCAAATCAGCCTCCTGTAAAGGCAATGTGTGATGCAGCACCTGGAATCATCCACTTATTTGACCGGATGGGAGTTATGTTCAACCGTACACCGGAAGGATTATTAGACTTCCGCCGTTTCGGGGGAACACAGCATCATAGAACAGCATTTGCCGGTGCGACAACTGGTCAGCAGCTGCTTTATGCTTTGGACGAGCAGGTTCGGAGCTTCGAGGTAGCAGGTTTGGTTACCAAGCATGAAGGCTGGGAATTATTACAGATCGTTTTAGATGATGAACAGGTTTGTAAGGGAATTGTGGCCCAAGACTTAAGAACAATGGAAATCAAAGCTTTTTCTGCGGATGCTGTCATACTCGCAACAGGCGGACCTGGAATTATCTTTGGTAAATCAACAAACTCTGTTATTAATACTGGTTCAGCCGCAGCGATTGCTTATCAGCAAGGTGTTTATTATGCTAACGGTGAAATGATTCAAATTCACCCAACAGCCATCCCTGGTGATGACAAACTACGCTTAATGAGTGAATCAGCTCGTGGTGAAGGCGGTCGGATTTGGACATATAAAGATGGTAAGCCTTGGTATTTCCTTGAGGAAAAATATCCTGCATACGGAAACCTTGTACCGAGGGATATCGCAACACGTGAAATCTTTGACGTCTGTATCAATCAAAAGCTTGGTATTAATGGCGAAAACATGGTTTATCTCGATCTTTCCCATAAAGATCCGCATGAACTTGATGTTAAATTAGGCGGTATCATTGAAATTTATGAGAAATTCACCGGTGAAGACCCTCATAAAATTCCAATGAAAATTTTCCCTGCCGTTCACTATTCAATGGGCGGAATGTGGGTTAATTATGACCAAATGACAAATATTAAAGGTTTGTTTGCTGCCGGTGAATGTGATTATTCACAGCACGGTGCAAACCGTCTTGGTGCGAACTCACTATTATCTGCTATTTACGGCGGTATGGTAGCCGGACCGAATGTTGTGAACTATATTGAGGGTCTTGAAAAAGGTTCTGATACTATTTCTTCAACGTTGTATGACGGTTATGTGAAACAAGAAGAACAAAAATGGAATGACATTATGTCTATGAACGGAACGGAAAATGCATATGTTCTTCATAAAGAATTAGGAGACTGGATGACAGCAAATGTTACCGTTGTCCGTTATAATGACAAACTGCAACAAACAGATGAGAAACTTCAAGAGCTGTTAGAGCGCTATGAAAATATCAACATTAATGACACAGCTAAATGGAGCAACCAAGGTGCAGCGTTTACTCGTCAATTACAAAATATGCTTCAATTGGCACGTGTGATTACATTGGGTGCATATAATCGTAATGAAAGCCGCGGTGCTCACTATAAGCCTGATTTCCCTGAGCGTAATGATGAAGAATTCTTAAAAACAACGATGGCTAAATTTGTGGACAGCAAATCAGCACCGGCATTCCATTATGAAGATATTGATGTATCACTAATTCAGCCGCGTAAACGGGACTATACAACGAAACACTAAAAGGGGGGATACGGGGATGTCTGAGCAAAAGACTGTTACATTTATTATTACCCGTCAAGACGATACGAATTCAGCTTCATATCAAGAGGAATTTGAAGTTCCATATCGTCCAAATTTAAATGTTATTGCAGCATTAATGGAAATTCGCCGCAATCCTGTAAATAAAAAAGGGGAAAAAACTACACCAATTGCATGGGATATGAACTGTCTGGAAGAGGTTTGTGGTGCATGTTCGATGGTTATTAACGGAAGACCGCGCCAATCTTGTTCTGCTATCGTCGATCAATTGGAACAGCCAATTCGTTTGGAACCGATGAAAACATTCCCTGTAGTTCGTGATTTACAGATAGACCGCAGCCGGATGTTTGATTCATTGAAAAAGGTGAAGGCATGGATTCCGATTGACGGAACCTATGATTTAGGAGCAGGACCTCGTATGCCTGAAGTAAAACGCCAATGGGCATATGAACTGTCTAAATGTATGACTTGCGGAGTTTGTTTGGAATCTTGTCCAAATGTAAACAGCAAATCAAGCTTTATTGGACCAGCTCCGTTATCACAAGTTCGTTTGTTTAACGCACATCCAACAGGTGCAATGAACAAAGCAGAGCGCTTAGAAACGATTATGGGGGATGGCGGTCTTGCGAACTGTGGTAATGCGCAAAACTGTGTCCAAGCTTGTCCGAAAGGAATTCCATTAACAACTTCTATTGCTGCTCTTAACAGAGATACAGCCATTCAATCATTCAAAAATTTCTTTGGCAGTGACAAGGTTTAATAAGCAAAATAAAGGGTTGTCTTTCCCGGCAATGTTGCCGGGGAAGACAACCCTTTTGATATTCAGCACATTGGTTTCAATTGCCGTTGATAGAATCAGCGCAGTTGATTTTTACAGATGACCGTTTGAATGACAAAATAATCTATTTCTCCGTTCAATGCCTCCCAAAGGGGTTTTAATTTTTCAATTCCGCACAACTGAATCGCATTTAGCACCTTTTGTTCTGTCTCTTCATCAAATATTTCAGTCCAATTCAGCGGCTGCCCTTCTTGAACACTTCTGATGATATGCTTTTGCACGGTTATTTTTGTGAGCTGCCGTTTTCGGGCAATTTCCTCAAGTGTTACCCCATCCATATACCACTGATAGGTTAGGAGATGGCTGGGCTGTTCTTCTTGATCCTCTTGAACATGCTTTTTGGGAGCAGGAAGAATGATAGAATCTATTTCAAGTTCATTGTCATGGATAAATTGACTAATTGCGTTTATAAATACCTCGCCATATTTAGCAAACTTGGTTTGTCCCACTCCTTTGATTTGCAGCATCGCCGCTTCAGTGACTGGATAATAACGGCACATTTCCTTTAGTGTACTGTCGCCAAAGATGACGAAGGGAGGGACATGTTCCTGATCTGCTAATTCCTTACGCAAGACACGGAGGATCTCAAACAATTCAAGATTTTCTTCACTTTCAGCGGCAAAGGTTTCAAGGTCAGGATTTTTCTTCATCATGACCGTTTCGACCCCTTTTAGAACCGGAATAGCCTTATGGGTTACTTTAACAACTGGATATTTTCCGTCTGTCATAAGCAGATACCCTTCAGCAAGTAAGTAATTAATGGTATCGATAATATCTTTTTCACTTCGGGTTCGTAATAAACCATAAGTAGAAAGCTTGTCAAACCCGAGCTCTCGTATCCGTTTCTGACCGGATCCTTTTAATACTTGAGCCATCAACGTAACCCCAAAACGCTCTCCCATTCGTTTGCAGCATGAGAAAATCATCTGCGCCTCACGGGTGATCTCTATCTTTTCCCGAGAGTCTTTGCAGCTTGAGCACTTGCCGCATTGAATCGGAGGATGCTCGTGATCAAAATAGCGAATAATATAGGACTGCAGACATTCTTCCGTATGACAGTACATGACCATCTGATTTAATTTATGGTATTCCTGTTCCCGCTTTGCAAAATCAAGACTTGTTTCTTCAATAAGAAACTTTTGTAATTGAATATCCTGGGCCCCGAATAACAGCCAGCATTCACTTTCTTCCCCGTCCCGGCCGGCACGTCCGGCTTCTTGATAATAAGCTTCAACATTTTTCGGAAGATTATAATGTAATACAAATCTGACGTTGGATTTATCAATCCCCATGCCAAATGCATTGGTCGCGATCATAATATCGATCTCATCATAAACAAACTGTTCCTGTGCTTTTTTCCTTTCGGCTTCATTGAGACCGGCATGATATTTGGCGCACGAAAATCCCTTTGCAGTTAAAAAGCTGTAGAGATGGTCTGTCTCTTTCCTGCTTGATGTATAGATAATTCCTGATTGCTTTGGTTTTTTTAGTAAATATTGCACGATAAAGTCGCGTTTATTCGTCCCTTTTATCACATGAAAAGCTAAGTTTTCGCGGGCGAATCCTGTTTTAAATGTATCTTCGGCGTGTATTGCCAGAAGGCTGCAGATGTCCCCAGCCACATTTTCCGTTGCGGTTGCTGTCAGCGCCACAATAACAGGATTATGGTTTAATTGGCGCAATGATGAAACAATCGAACGATAGCTTGGTCTGAAATCATGCCCCCATTGCGAAATACAGTGTGCTTCATCAAAGGCGATTAACGGGATTTCGATTGAATTGAGCAGATCGATAAAATGCGCAGATTCAAATCGTTCGGGAGCTGCATAGACAAGCTTATACGCACCCTTTTTAATTAAGGACATTCGTTCCTTCAGCTCTTGGTTGTTTAACGAACTGTTAATATAAGTAGCCGGGATTTCCGCAGTGGAGAGGGAATCTACCTGATCCTTCATGAGTGATATGAGCGGGGAAATCACAATCGTAGTTCCTTGGAAGAGGAGGGAAGGAATTTGAAAGCAAAGCGATTTTCCACCTCCGGTAGGCAGGATGCCAAGGGTGTTTTTTCTGTTTAATATATTTTCGATAATCTCTTTTTGACCATTGCGAAAGGATGCATAACCAAAATATTGCTTTAATAGCCGTTTAGCTTCATCTAACATATCGCTGCCTCCCATGGATTCAGTATTATTTCTAGTTTATCATTGATGGCAGGCTCTTGATAAGGTTTGGCATAAGAATCAGCAAAAATAATTCCCTCAGTGCAAGGGAAAAGAGTGGATGCTTGCCAGTTGGTGTTAATGGACAATGAAAAAGACATTCAAGCATGCCTGAATGTCTTTTTTTGCTTTTTCAGAAAAAAATTCCGCACATTTTTTAAATAAACGCCTTTAGTAAGCGAAATGTAGTCACTTCAATACTTGCACTCACATATGATATCGTGACTAAATATACACCCATCCCGCAGTTCATAGCTGGCGAAGGCAAGGAGGGTTACAATACTTGAAGGAGAATGAATATACTCACAAGCCGTTACTCACCAAACGAGAAAGAGAAGTTTTTGAACTGTTAGTACAAGACAAAACAACAAAAGAAATCGCGGGAGAATTGTTTATCAGCGAAAAAACAGTTCGAAACCATATTTCAAATGCCATGCAAAAACTAGGCGTAAAGGGGCGTTCTCAAGCTGTAGTCGAGCTCCTTCGTATGGGAGAGCTAAAGCTTTGATTTTAACCGGTATCCTTATGAAGGATACCGGTTAATACTTATATTCCATTATATGATTCTATATCCATTGTATGAGTTCATCATATAAGAAAAAGCAATCCGTTAAAAGGACTGCTTTTTTTGCTGTCTAAAAAATTTATTTGCAGCATATTCTTAATGGAATTAATTCTTGAATTTTATATATAAAAGATAGAAAATAGGATAATGAGAAAAAAATTACTAACGAATATGACGAGATTACATCATGATATACGATAAAAATGAGGCGGATATGTTGAAACGACCAATTGGAGTAATAGATTCCGGAGTAGGCGGTTTGACCGTAGCTAAAGAAATAATGCGTCAATTACCGAATGAACAAATTATCTATGTAGGGGATACGGCGCGCTGCCCTTACGGTCCGAGACCTGCTGAAGAAGTCAAAGTGTTTACTTGGCAGATGACGCGTTTTTTATTGGAAAAAGAGATTAAAATGCTTGTTATTGCCTGCAACACAGCAACTGCGGTTGCACTAAATGAAATTAGAAGCGAGCTTTCTATTCCTGTTCTGGGTGTAATTCACCCGGGTGCACGGGCTGCGATTAAAGTAACCAGGAATAAGAGGATCGGCATTATCGGAACGATAGGTACGGTGCGAAGTGTGGCATATGAAAGAGCCCTGACTCAATTGGATAAGAATGTATATTCTATTTCACTGGCATGTCCTAAATTTGTTCCGCTTGTAGAGAGCGGTGAATACAGCAGCCCTTTAGCAAAAAAAATAGTAGCAGAGACACTAAGACCATTAAAAAATAAAGGTCTTGACACGCTTATTTTGGGGTGCACCCATTACCCGCTGCTGCAGCCATTAATTCAGAATGTAATGGGGCATTATGTCAAAGTAATCAGCTCAGGCGAAGAAACGGCAAGTGAAGTAAGCACAATCCTGCAGCATAACCGTATGTTAAATAAGGAAAACGGCGAGCCTGAACACGCCTTTTTTACAACTGGTTCAAAAGGGATGTTTACAAAAATTGCCTCTGAATGGCTTGAAAAACCAATTACCAATGTATCAACAATTAAATTGGGTACTTTTTAAAGGGATCTAACCCCAAGTCACTATACCTGGTACAGCAGCAGTATAGAGGGGCGGGTCCCTCTTTGCTTTGGGGTAGAGTCTTTATCGCCTATTTTTTTCTCTGCAAAGACGGTCTAATTTTTTAGGCAGGTCCGTATACATGTAGTACAAACTGTCTTTGGAGGGATTGTAATGTCTAAATCTAAATATAAAAAGATATTAGTGTCTGCTGCGATTATATCAGCTGTTTTTTTGGGCGGCTGCGGTCTTTTAGGGGGAGAAAAGAAAAAAGAAATTGATCCGCCAAAAGAAGTGACGATGACAAACGGGGAACAGGAGCCTGCTGCAAAGAACGCCGAGCCAAAATCAACGAATAGTGAGAAGGATGCAGTTGCGGAAGAGACAATCAAAACGGAATTGTATTTGATTGATAAAAATGGTTTAGTTGTACCGCAAACGTTGAATTTGCCGAAAACAGAATCAGTGGCGAAACAAGCGCTGGAATACTTAGTGGACAATGGTAAAGTGACGGATATGCTGCCGAACGGGTTCAAAGCGGTCCTGCCGGCAGATACAAAACTAACAGTAAATGTGAAGGATAAAGTGGCGACCGTTGATTTTTCCAATGAATTTAAAAACTATCAGCCTGAAGATGAATTGAAGATTCTTCAATCCGTCACATGGACGTTAACCCAATTTGACTCGATTGAGAAAGTAAAGCTGCAAATGAATGGACATCCGCTTGAAGAGATGCCGGTAAATGGAACACCGATTGGCGACGAATTAACGAGAAAAGACGGAATTAATCTGGATATTTCTAATTCCGGCGATATTACAAATACAAGACCAGTTACCGTGTATTTCCTTAGCGGAGAAAAGGGCGGCTATTATTTTGTCCCAGTGACCAAAAGGGTAAGCAATATGATTAATAATAATATCACTGCTGCTGTACAAGAATTAGTCAAAGGTCCGAGTGCTAACTCAAATCTCTTAAATGAATTCAGTCCGGATGCGAAATTAATTGACAAACCTAAGTTTCAGAACGGAAACGTGACGCTTAATTTTAATGAAGAGATTTACGGAAGCTTTGATGAAAAAGTGATTTCGAAAAATGTACTTCAGTCTCTTGTACTCTCACTTACGGAACAATCAGGAATAGAAAGTGTCTCCATTACCGTTAATGGAAAAACAGAGCTGGTTAATGAAGAAGGGAAAAAACTGACAGAACCCGTTACCCGCCCGGAATATGTGAATACAGGTAGTTTCTAAAGCTTCATTTTTGCTATACTATATTATGATGATGAAAAGGGTGGCGTAATGGTCACTCTTATTCTTTTTTGGGGGTAACTGTATTGAAGGTAATTATCGCAACGAAAAATCCGGGTAAGGCAAGAGAATTTGTGAAAATGTTTGAACCTTACAATGTAGAAGTGAAAACGCTGCTTGATTTTCCTGAATTTGCTGAGATTGAAGAAACAGGGAAGACATTTGAGGAAAATGCGATTTTGAAGGCGGAAACGGTTTGCAAACAATTAGGAGAAATGGCGATAGCAGATGATTCCGGAATTATGGTAGATGCTCTTGAAGGCCGCCCGGGTATATTCTCAGCACGATATGCAGGGGAGAATAAAGATGATGAAGCAAATAATGATAAATTACTCGGAGAATTGAAGGATGTGCCTGAGGTCAAGCGAACAGCCAGGTACTATTGTGCACTGGCATTTGCAGTTCCGGGTAAAAGGACGATTATCGTAAATGGGACTTGTGAAGGGGTCATGATTTCTGATAGAAGAGGAATAAACGGTTTTGGCTATGATCCTCTCTTTTATTTACCAGAGCGAGGGAAAACGATGGCTGAAATCACTCCGCAGGAAAAAAATGAAATCAGCCATCGTGCCAAGGCGCTGCGAAAACTCGAAGATCATCTGACTGTGGTGTTTTCGAGGGAGAATTAATGCATGAAGGTCCTGGTTGTTAGTGATAGTCATGGATTGACGTCGGAGCTGGAACAATTGAGGGAAAGGCACGGAGAGGAAGTAGAGTTATTTATCCATTGCGGTGATTCTGAGCTGTCGGCAGACCATCCGGCACTTATCAACTATGCCGTAGTTCGTGGGAATTGTGACGGAGACGGGCGGCATTCTGCAGAATTGCTTCAGGAGGCAGGGAACCGAAAAATCCTGATTACTCATGGACATCGTTACTCTGTGAAAAGCGGCATGATGAAATTATCGTATAAAGCCCGTGAAAGTGGTGCTGATATCGTTTGTTTCGGTCATACGCACTATCTGGGCGCAGAAATGGTTTATGATACCCTTTTTATAAACCCGGGGAGCATTCGTCTCCCACGAGGCAGACGAGAGCGAACGTATGTCATTTTAGAAATACTGGAGAATGAATACAAGTTAAAAGTATATGATTATGATAAAGGAGAAATCATCACTTTAGAACAGACTTTTTCTTCTAACGGAGATTGATTTCAGCAGCACAGTAAAATATTGGAGGAATGTAAGTCTTCCTCCTTTCATTTGTTTTTAAGCAAATAGTGTTGACTTTTCCTTTATTTCTATCTATAATAAGAAATGTCTTTGAAATAGGACAGAAAAGTGTATGTCCCAGTAGCTCAGCAGGATAGAGCAACGGCCTTCTAAGCCGTCGGTCGGGAGTTCGAATCTCTCCTGGGACGCCATTTTGAACACCAACTACATACTGAAATTCTTAGATATATAAGGATTAAACTAACACCTTCATTACATTTAATGAATCGGTCAATGTACGGTCTAAACCGTTACTTGATTAATCATTGATTGTAGTGGAGGTGTTTTTTGTTTTGACGAAAAGTAAGGGATTACTTGATATTAAGTTTGATGTTAATAGTGTTTTAAATCAACAATCAGAAGAAATAAATACAAAGTCAAAACGAACTAAGACCGACTCTTTGACCGTTGAGAAGGCACTTGAAATTATTATTCGTCAAATGGAAGTGAGTGGGAACAGACCTAGAACCATTCATGACTATAACTATTATGTGAATGATTTTAAAGAAAAAATGGGTGCAGTTAATTTGACTGATATTTCAACCGAATTAATTTATAAGTGGTTGGATGGGATGAATGTATCTAATCAAACAAAATTGACAAGGTTAAAGTGTCTGAAAGCGTTTCTTTCACGTTGCTTTGACAATGGATGGTATCAATCGAAATTTTGGAAAACATTAAATGTAAAAGTTGACCAAAAGGTGAAGGAAGGTGCTACAGACCATGAAGTAAACCTTCTCTTATCTTTGCTTGACTTAAACAATTTCGTTGAATTAAGGGATGCTGTGGCGGTTCTAATTATGTATAAGACAGGTGTTAGGATTAACACGTTATCTCAACTGGAAGAACACCATATTGATTTTGAAAATAATGTCCTTATTTTAGATGGAGAAATAATGAAAAATCATCAGGGGATAAAATTACCCTTTGATGAAATGACTTCAAAACTGTTAAAAATATTAATTCATCAAAATAACATCATCAGGGATAATTACCGAAAATTTAATTCTCATTTGTTCATTACAAAATATGGCGATCCAGTTTCTAATTCTCCAACTCATAACAATATCCAAAAGAGATTAAATCACTACAGTAAAGAGTATGGGATTAAGAATATCAATCCTCACGCCCTTAGACGGGGATTTGCCAAAAATTTATTAGACAAGGGTGCTGGATTACCTTTGATTAGTAAAGCCCTCGGACATAGCGATTTAAGCGTTACAACGAAATATTTATACATGGATATGGAAGATGTAGCAAAAAATCTGAAAGAATTTCTTGAATGAGTGGGGGAATTGAAATGAATACAGAAATTAGAGATTCCGAATTGTATTTATTAGAGGAATTAATTGAGGATTTGAACGTAAAAAAGGCAGAATACGAGAAGAAATTTAACTCTGTCAATCCTGAGAATAAGAATGAAATGTATAAAGCATATGGCAAACTAACTGCTTTATTGGATATTCAAACTTTTCTAATTCGGAAAAAACGTGAAATTAGGAAGCGTTATAAAGAGTTAGTTTAGATTAGCATAATGACAATCTAAAAAAGAAATGGGGCTAAGTGATTCGCAGTCACTCAACCCTGATAAGTTTTTACATTCGATTAAAACTAAAAACTAAAAACTGAATAAGAAACATCCTATTCAACTACTATTATAATTTGAAAAAAAATTATGGTCAAGTGGTCTAGTTTCCTATTGTCTTTTTTAGGGTGTTTCAGTCATGGTTGCCCAATAACATGACTATAACTAAAACTGGAAAGGTAATGACCCAGCCGTTGCTATAAAATGGGTATAGGATACAGAAGGCATTTCCCTATTTATGCTAGTATCTGAATGTGGTTGACGCACATAATCGGTCAGGAGTGGAAGGATAGAGGTAGATATACCTGCAAGACATTCACAAGTAGAATGAGTCCAACTTTGGGCGTATTTGAACCTGCTAGGGCTATCTGTTGCAGTAGAATGTTAGGATGAATAATCCTCGACAAATAGGGATATACGGAATACGGATTCCATAAGATGACGGAAAAGTATAAGTCGCTTGTCTATGTTCTTGATTATTTTTTTAATCTTGAACGTAGGCAACAACTATGCCAAAAGCCGTTGTCCATAGAATCAAAAAAAGTTAAAGGGCGAAAAACATAAAGTCAAGTGAAATGAATCAAATAAGTTGGAAAAATTAGAATAAAATTAATTGGAAATAATAATTAGTAAGTTGTTGGAGGACGTAGCCCCGTAGCGGGGACAGCGAACAAACGATAGTGCGTAGGGTGTTCCACTATTAAAATATAAATAAAAAACAGAATGGTCAAATCATAACTCACTTATATAGTGGGTTTTTTTATTTCACTAAACTACAAGAATAACACTATACCATAATAAAGTTAGAAACCTATCCCCTACCATATATACTGGGGGACTGTGAGACTATCAGGTCTAGGGGACTAAGGATAAATGTGTTTTGGAGAGCAAAAATAAGAAAGGGGAGAGGGCTGATTGGGAAGAAAAATCTGAGCGATACTTTAGTAGAAAAACAAAAAGTCAAGAGAAAATGATTGATTCTGAAAAAATACAATTTGCCAAAATAAAAATAATCGATACAATAAGACGTGAACAGTAAATTTAAAAAGTGTTCGTATAAAATCTAAGGAGGTAATCAGTTGACAAGTAAGTTTATAGAGAATATCAAAAATACATACGAAGAAAACTGGAACGGAACAAGTAAACAATATATTTGGGATGAAGTGGAATATGCTAAACTAGTAATTGAAAATGGAAAGCCTATTACTAATCATTTGTTCAAGGATATATATTTATTAGCAAAATATTACAGACATATTGAAGGGTTAGATGATGAAGGTATTAAGGCGAACATAACAGGTTTTACAGTATTAGATAAGATACATAATTGGGATTTAAGAGAATACTTTGAGAAGATGATTGATGGTGCTGTAAGGGGATCGAAAAAGCAACACATGAAAATATGCCATGAAATTAGGATAACTGAAAATGAACTAAATATAATTAACAATATGGTGGACAGTACAACAAGAAGGATTGCATTTGTAATACTGTGTATGTGGAAAGCAAATGGGAATAAGCCATTCAGGGCAACAATGAATCAAATAACAAATGAAATTGGACTAAATGCTAATAGTAGGAAATTAATGTATACTTTTTATGGGTATTTAATTAAAGAGGGTTTCATCTATCGGTATAATAGAAGAACCGAAAATAGAAAAAGAATACTTGAAAAAATGATAAAAGTTGATAGTCAATATGGGGAATTATTTATACCGTATGATTCCTATAAGTATGAGAAACATTTAGCACATCCAACAAGAAGAAGTAGCATTGCATTATGGAGATATGAGCAAGAGTACATAGAATGTGAAGAAGAACCGCCAACAATTAAACTACCTAGTTATTATGAAAATATGACAGTAGAACAAAAAGAGAACTATAAGAAATTTAGGTATCATTACAAAGAAGATGAATTTCATTTAATTGATGATAATATGCATTTTAGGGATAGTATAAACTTTGAATATATTAAAAATAATATAGATCATGTAGCACATTGTTGGATGAGAAATGATTTTGCTTGGATGATAGGTGGAGAAGTATTTTATCAGGAGAATGAAGCCCATGATAAGATAAAGGTAATCTTTGCTGAAAATGATTGTTCTGATGGATTATTAATTAATGTGAATGATTTACAAGGTGAATATGAGAAGTTACTGGGTGGAAACAAACTTGTATTCGGTAATTGTACAGAATGTGGTTGTAAGATCGTCAAGAATAGTAATAAAACAAAATACTGTGATGATTGTAGAATTGAAGTGAGAAGAAAGCAAGTTAATAGGAATGTTCGTAAATTAAGAAATAAGTTGTAATCGAATAGAAGTATAATTTCTATGGGTGGATACCCAGTGGATGTGGAGGATATAAAAATGGATAGTTTAGATAAATTAATTGTAGATTATATAGAACAACAGGAAGGACTAACAGAAGAAGAAATAATGATTAAGGCACAATTTGAATTAATTATTCCTATGCAGATCATTAGCAAGTTTGAAGAATGGAAGAATAAAAGAAGATTCTATTTTAACAAAGATGATAACCATGATAATTATGAATATGTTAGTAAATTAATAAGGGAAGAAATGTTGGAAATTATTGATGATGCCGATTTTATTGTCAATACATTAGTAAAACATTATTACGATAGTGAGAAGCCGAATATTGGCGGTAAAAAGTTATTATGGGATGTTTTTGGTGATGTACTATATTCTAATATTAAAGAGAATACAAAAGGTACTAAAAGTTGTGATGAATGTGGAGATAGATTTGAACCTACTAAACAACGTCAAACTAAATGTCCTTCTTGTCAGGAAAAAATTAAGAAAGAAAAGGCACGTTTGAGAAAAATCAAATTCAATGAAAAGAAGAAAAATAATCAATAAAAACTCAGCGTTCCAGTGAGTTGTGAAAACCCTTGAATTTACTATGTTTTCGCCTTACTGGAATTTTTTTATAATTCCCTCTAAGGGAAGGATACAGTTAAAAGTGGAATCTGATTAAACAAGGATTTTATCTTAAATTAAAAAATGCTCGAAAACGACAAAAATTATCAGTAAAAAGCCCTGAAAACCTTGATGTATCAACGTTTTGAAAGTGTGCAATAGGAAAGATAATTAAATGTCTATTAGGGAAGATGTTACGATTTAGACGGTATTTATCAAAGTGGATACACATGCAACTTTCAATATTCCGACTGAAAACTTTCTCTCCGAAAAATTAGATTTATTTATCAGGGTAGATATAAAGGGGTAATTTTCATAAAGTGCCATTCCAGTAATGACATTTCATGAAGGGTATTCCCTTCCTACACTAGTTTAACGAGATTCTAGTGTCATTATTTTATATCTCCTAGTCAAGATTCACCTCTTGACCTCCAATTTTCTATAAGTAGTCATTTATTTGGCTACTCCTATTTTTTTAATCATATTTATACCTATATTTAATAATTTAGGATTGACAAATTTAATTATATATTTTTTCTCATATTTATTCGTTAGGAGGTGATTATCATGGATGTAACTCAAATTCCTTTTGACAAATTATTGGAACAAGGAATATTTGCAATTCTCTTTGTGTATTTACTATATCATCAACAAAAGGATAGTAAGGCAAGAGAGGATAGATTAATGTCACATGTAGAGAAAACTACTGAAACATTAGATGTATTAAGTCAACGTATGGAAAATGTGAATACAAAAGTAGATCACATTGATACAAGATTAACAAAATTTGAAACAGAAGTAAGGGGGAATAATTAATGGCAGAAATTACAGCAAGTGCATATTCAGATTTAAGAAATTATATTCAATCAAATTGGCAATACCTAGAATTACAAGATGATTTAGGTACAGCAATTATAAGATTATCTCCGGCTGATTCAAGAGTTACATCAACAATTGAAGGAAACAACGTCAAAATTACAGTAGTGGTAAAAGGTAGTGATTCAGATATTACAGCACCTAAAACATTTGCAAAAAGTGTAATTTATAAGGTGGCTACTGGTGGAGAACCATATTCAACAGAATCATTTACATCATTTACAATTGAGGGCGAACAAGATGAATTAACGGTGATACATACAATATCAGTGCCACAAGTGTAAAGGGGCTGATTAGATGGTTATACAAATTAGCACACCACAGGATTTAGACAATATCAGGAATAACCTTGCAGGAGATTATGAATTAACAAATGATATTGATATGTCTAGTTTTGGTAATTTTATACCTATTGGTAAGTCTCCACAATTTACAGGGAATATTGATGGTAAAGGTTATAAGATTTTTAATCTTTCAATAGTGGACAATTCAGAATACACAGCGTTCATTGGTCGTACAAATACGGGTAGCGTTAGTAATTTAGGATTAGAAAATGTCTACATTGAATCTAATTCACATCATTTAGCAGGTTTAGTTGGATTAAATTATATGGCTACTATTTCCAATTGCTATGTAACTGGAACAATTAAAAATACTAATACATCATCACTATATACTGGTGGTTTGATTGGACGGTCATATGGATTAATTGAAAATTGCTATACAGATTGTACAGTTATTGGTGGAAAAGTTACTGGTGGATTTATTGGTTATTTCACTAGCAATCTATCTACTGTCATAAATAACTATTCAAAAAGTACAGTGAGTGGCGGAACTGATACTGGTGCTTTTTATGGGATGACTAATACGACATCTAAACCAATCTATGAAAATAACTTCTTTGACAAAGATGTAGTAGGAACAACAAATTATCAAACAACAGGAGTTACAGCCAAAACTACAAGTGAAATGAAAACTCAATCAACATTTACTGGATGGGATTTTGATAATGTTTGGTACATGGAGGATTATCCTGCATTAAGAGCATTTGCAAATATTCCTACAGCAAAAATTGAAACTGTCAATGTTGATTCCTATAGTACACCTATTCAATCTGAATTAAATAAAACTATCAAGTCAACTAAAGAGTTAAGAACTCATTCAGAACCCATTCAGACGTTCATACAGCGTTATACAGCAACGATAAGGGATGTTGAGGGTTATTTATCACAAATTCATTCGGAATCGACACAAAGCCATAGAAGTGTTAGAACAGGTAATAGGAATGTGGATAGTTTTGTTTTACCGATTGGTTCAAATGTATATAGGGAATCAAAAACTATTAAACAATTATTATCGTATGTAAAGCCATTACAAGCCAATATAAGCGTTTTAAATGTAATGAGGGATATTCCTATCTATGCAATTGTAAGTACACAGAAAAATACTTCTGTGACTTCAAATGAACAGAATATGAGTGAAATATCCTATATTCAGAACCCTTCAAGTGTGGAGGTGATATAAATGTATCAGGGAGATACTATCAGGTTGAAATGTCATTTTAAAACATTTAACGGTGGTTCAGTCAGCCCCACTGATATTAAATTAACCATCTATGACAAAGATAAAACACAAATTGAACAAATACCATTAGATGACACCAATAAGGAAAATATAGGTGTCTATTTTTATGATTACAGCCCTGCCAGTGAATTGAACGAATTTATTTTCGAGTTTGCTGGCATGTATAACAATAAACCGATTCTTGTAAGGGATTCGGTGCAAGTTAAATTCAATTAATCAAAGGAGGACATAAAATGTCACAGGAAATCAGTTTTACACAAGTACAGTTAGATGAAGCAATTGCCAATGCCAAAAATGAATGGGTTGAAAAGGAATTTAATCCATTAGTTGCTGAAAGGGATGATCTGCTTCAATATAAACCAAAAGAGTTATCGGATGGTGAAAAAGCAATTCAGGCAGAAAAAGAAAAATTAGCAGAATTAAAAAAAGAATTTTTTCAAAAGGATGTTTATTTTTCATTAAAAGAAAATGGACTTGAAGCATTTGCCAATGTGGTCAAAGTTGAGAATGATGATGAATTGAAAGAAGTTGTACAATCACTTTCTAAAATTGTCAATGACATTAAGGTAACTAATGGTTATGTACCAAATGATCATAAACAACAAAATGAATATGATGCCTTTGCTTCAAAAAAGGATACAAAAGGTATGATTGGAACTAAATTAGCAAATTTGTTTAAGTAAGCACTTTATACATTTGTATGAGGTGTTTTTTATTTATAAAAATATTGGGTAGTGACCGACACTAAAGGAGAATATTTACATGTTTAAATCAAACACTTTCACAGAAATCGAACAAATTTCACTAGCAAAAGAGATCGCTATTATCGGAGTACAAGCAACACCATTTACATCTTTACTTATGGCAAAAGGTAATATTGAGAAAGCATTATCAACTGTTTACACATGGAGAGAAAAAACTCTTGACCATACTGATGATTTATCAGCCGTTGAGGGTTCAGATGAAATTGTATTCTATGAAACTGCAAGAGCAGAACTAAACAACATTCTTGAAATCTTCAAAAAGGGTGCAAGTATTTCAGGCACAGCCGTTGCTATGAAATCCACTCAATTTGCGGAAGAAGTAAATGATCGCCTATTAGAATTAAAAATTAATATGGAGAAAAAATTTATTAATGGATTAAAAAATGATGGCAGCGTAACACCTTTCAAACGTCAATTAAGTGGATTAATTGAAATGGCAGACCCTTCAAATGCTGAAACTGGTATTCTTGACGAATTAATGATTAAAACAGTTATGCGTAACTTGTGGGAACAAGACCTTGCAGAAGGTAATTACTATGCTTTAGTTTCAGCAGATTCTAAAGAGAAAATTGATAACCTTTACAAAGATAGATATGATTACAACCATGTAACAACTAATTTTGGCTTACTTGTTGATTCTATTTCAACAAATTATGGAACACTACACTTCATTCTTTCTAAACATGTTCCAGCAGATAAAGTGGTAGTATTCAACGATAATTATGTTGATCTTGCTTACCTTCGTCAACCACATTTTGAACCACTTGCAAAAACAGGTGATTCAATTAAAGGTCAAGTTATTGCAGAAGCAACATTAAAAGTTGGTAGTAAGAAAGGTGTAGCAGTAGTTACTGTAACAGAATAATTGAATACATAGATTGAGGATGGGGAATTATTCCCTGTCCTCTTTCAATTTAATCAGGGAGAAAATGAGGATGATTACCAAAAAGGAAGAATATTTATTGAGACGTAGGAGAAAGAAAATAACGCATGTTGAATTGGCTAATTATTTACATTGTAGTCAGTCGCTTATTTCAAGATACGAAACAAATAAATGTGGAATGTCACAGAAGAAAATAGAGAAATACAGAAAATATATAGACGAAAAAGAAATCTAAAAATAATCAGAAAGTTGGAGGTGAAGAAGTGAGATATAAGAAATTCGTTTTACCACTTTCTTCTTGTATCTCAGTTTATTAATTTTTAGGAGAATTAATAAAATTTATACTGAATGAGATACAAGGAGGAAGTTTAGGAGTTTGAATAATTCAAAATCCTAAATGGTAGTTAGGATATTTACAATTAAGAAGATAGTGGGAGATTTTCTTCTTTCACTAGAGGTATGCAAAATAAATTAAAGGATAAATTTCCAGAATGGTGCTTTAACAATGAACAAGGACAAAATAGTTTAATCCTTACAGATGACCTAGATTCCCTTTTAGGTTGTGCAATTGAAAAATTTGTTAAAGGGAATGACATTAATTATTTCTACAGTTTTAAAAGTTTGAATGTGGCTGATAGAACGGACAAACGAAAAGCCATAGGAATTGATCTTGCATTACATAAGGGGAAATCTTGGTGTAATCATGTTGTAAGAATTAATGAGGATGATTATGTCAATCCACAAACAGCCAATATAAACGCATTATTGAAAATCCATTCAGGTAACTATTTCAAGAAATATGCAATGTCTACAGTATTAACAATGTGGAGTTTCTACAATTTGCCTTTACCTGAAACAAAGGAAGGTAAAATGTTGTTACTTTGTATTGATTCAGGTTATTTAGGACATTACAGTGATTCATTTAAAGATGTACATACAGCATATTTGAAATTGTTGGGCTTTGAGGAATTAATTGATTTACTGAATAAAACACATAAATTTGAATACGAAATGTTGCAAGGTAAATATAATACTAAAGCAAAAATAAAATTGAATAATGATGGTTACTTACAAACTAATTTACCCCTAGCAGAATTGCAGGGGCTTTTTGGCATTCCATTAGAATTGCCGACACAACAATTTACTAAAATGTTTCAATTTCAAGATGATATAGGAAGTACATACAGTATCAGATCAAAGGAACAAATTGATAAAAGAATTATCAGTTTTGCTTTGACTGGAAGTAAGAAATTTAAGTATACATACGCATAAAAAATCAAGGAGGATAATCACAATGAAAAATTATTTCTTTTGTTACAATAAAAAAGTTTCAGATTTTCTTAAAACTAAGGGTATTTACTATATTACGGTGGCACAAGACGTTAAAACACTAAAGATTTTCAGTTTGTTTGAAATTACACCGTCTTTTCAACAGGCACTAGAAGAATATAAAAATCAATCTAAATAATAAATAAATCCAACTCTATATATAAATCTTTTACATAAATCGGAGGTAACAACATGCAAGAGACTATCAAAAAAATTGAATTTACAGAAGAAGAAGCAATAAGAATTACAATGGAACATGGTTATGATGGAGCAGAGTTTAATACTTCTGTATGGAAAACTAGAGGATGTTTACATCCAAACAGAACGCTTGATGCACTTATTAGTAAATTAAAAACTATCTATGACAGTGTAGAAGTTGAAGGTAAAGGTAAGAAAAGAAAATACATACTGAAAGATAAAAAGGTTAAAGTATCAGAAAGAATTTTCAATTATAAAGGAACAATTCCAACACTTGAAGATGATATTATGAAGGAATTTATATTTAATCATCTAGTATCGTATGAAAAAGAGTTTACCCAATCTTATAGAGGTTGGGCTAGACTAATTGGATTCATTGGTACTGATAATTTTAAAGTTGAAGAAATGATACAAAAACTTAAAAATGTGCATCATGGTTTCCCTACCATCTACAATCCAAAAGAAGCAGTTGGTAAATTTATTCAAACTTTAAATATTAGAAATAAAGATGTAGTTGAAAAATCCTTTAAGCGTCTTGAAAAAGAGGGGCGTATTACTGTATCAGAAGTTTATAATTTTAAAATGAATGATGGACAAATTGAGGAAGTCGATCAATTAGAATACGAGGAAGTACAAGAAGTATTAAAGGAATTATTAGAATCAAAGGAAGTAACATATTATCAATATACCCAATCCGTAACAAGTTTAAATAAATCAAAGAAAATGAAAGAAATTATTCGAGAAGTTGGGAATTATCTTTCAGAACAATTTGATATTCAATATTTCTTTAAATCCTTTAAGGTGACAGTATTAGACAAAACTATTCATAATGAAATTTCAAAAGATGAATTTAAACAAGCATACTTTAAACGATTAATTAAATTGTCAATAGATAGACAAAATAAAAAGGATTATAAGGAATCATTATCATTTTGGAAAAGGTTTTACTTATTGAATACATTAGCACTTTTGAAATATTTGAATGTTAAAGGAATAGAAAAATATTGGGATAATGAAAGAAAATTACAACTTGAAAAAACAGATGAGTTTACTTTAGAACGCTTAATCTATTATTTTGAATCAGATGTTGAAAAAGAAAAAATACGGCATACATTCGGAAATATTGATAATATCGAAGAAAGTTTACCATTTTAAGTTTTGTACACAACCCAAAGTATTAATATATAAACCTATTATATAGTTTGGATTGTGTACAAAATATTTATCGTAATATACAAAAATAAAAATGATTATATAGTCGGGTGAATTGTGAAGCGATAGCGAAACAAGAGGGGCGGGCTTAGGTACTTCATTTTGTGACGTGCTTCTTGTCACAACTTGAAGTAGTTGGTGATAAGCCCCTAATGTTTTAACTATTAAAGTGTTACAACTAAATAAACATATAACGGACAAGAAACTCACTTGTCCTTTTTGGCGTTCACAAAACTAAAAGAGTGTTTTGTTCTCTTATTTATAAATTTTCTATTCAATTAATTAATTAATCAGGAGGAATCTATTATGAAATTATTCAAAAGTAAGAAACGTGTAATTATTGAAGGGTGTAAGGATATACATTCCATTATTGATCATTCACAAGAAATTATTGCTGATTCACAAAGTTTAATTTCTGATATGCAGAAGGATGTTCAATCAATGCAAGAGGGTATTGATGATATGAGAAAGAACAGCGAGGAATGTCAGAAATTGAGTAAACAGAATCTGATCATTTTAAATGATATGAGAATTGTACTTGATGAATTGGCAGGTGATACAGAATGAATATTCATGAAGCATTGCGGAATGTGACACAGAAGAAACAGGAATATTTTAAATGGAAACATGATATAAGATTCAATATATCAGAGCCGAGGAAATCAGAAGAGGAATTTTTACAAAGTGTTGACTTAAAAACATTAAATACTTTTCATAGATGGGAACGATCACAGGAATATAAAAGTTTACTCATGTTGCTATTGGAAAGTAAAGTGGCTAATGACTTTGAGGACATTTATAAAATTGTAACGGATAAAGCAAAAGACGGTGATGAAAAATCTATACGCTTATTTTTATCTATGCAAAAGGATATTCAATCCAATGCTAAATTAGCAGCCAAAACATTTGAAAAAGTTGAGGAAATTGATGATATGGATGATTTAGTGCTGGATTGAGGTTGCTGAGAGTGACCACAAGCGAATTAACTTTGATTAATTGAATAAGTGTACATCTAATTTTGTCTGAGGGCTGTATTTTGCAGTCCTCTTTTTATATTGGAGGTGAAAAAATGATAAAAACAAAGTCAGCAAAGTTAAATAAGGTACTCAATTCATTTCCTCTATTTGCAAAGAATTTCATTTACATAATTGATAATAACAATGAGAAAGTAAAGTTTGATTTAAACCTTGCACAATTAGAACTTGAAGATTTAATGAATAATAATCGTTTTGTCATTGTTAGTAAAGCCCGACAAGGTGGAATTTCAACTTATACAGTTGCAAAAGCATTATGGAGAGCATTGACCAATGAGAATGAAAATATTCTTATTGTTTCCTATAAATCTGATTCATCTAAGGCACTATTTGAAAAGTTGAAAAGTATGAATGATTGGATTGACAGAGAAAAATATCCTGTATTCCCTAGTGTAAAACGTGATAATAGGGATGAATTATTTTTTGATAATGGATCAAGGATAACTTGTCTTGTAGCCAGTAACAAATCAATTGGTAGGGGTTCTACATACAGTTGGATTCACATGTCAGAGTTTGCCTTTTATGATCGTCAGGAAATGCAATTACTATCGGCAGAGCAATCACTAGCAAAAGGTAGTAGTAGTGTATTAACCATTGAAACAACGAGTAACGGAACCTCTAACATGTTCTATCGTTTGTCTATGTCAGCCATGAAGGGAAATTCTAAATATAAGTTGATGTTTATTCCTTTTTATCATGACTTATATAAGAAACAATTCAAATTTGAATATGATGAAGCCGAGATATGGCATAAGGAAGACAACAAGGGTGTTCGTTTGTCTGTAAAGGATTTAGAACCTAGTGAGAAGGTTTTGTATGATAAGGGTGCAAATTTACGGCAATTAATGTGGAGAAGGTACAAGTTACTGGATATGACATTACAGGAATTTCAACAGGAATATCCATCTAATATATTGGAATCGTTTATTTCAACAGGTTCAAGTGTATTTGAATATTTCACTCAGAAAGCATCACCAAGTTGCTCATTTGAGCATCATTGATTCGCGGTTAGAGCATCATCAATATTCTGTTAAAATATCACTT
>NZ_JACHGK010000006.1 GCF_014207535.1 Bacillus benzoevorans | reverse complement strand
CATTCCCATCCTCCGTTGTAAAGTTAGGATTAATCTTAGATAATCCCCTGTATTTCATGTAAAACACTTATAACAGAACTTGTCGAACGGCGCCCGTTTCTGGAATACACTTAGTAGTTATTCGAAAAGTTTTTTGTTGTCCTTTTTTGCTTAGCGTATCTGCCTATTTTGTAGATACGCGCCGATTCTGGAATACTGAAAACACGAAAAACTGAGATTCTTGGAAAATTTATACAAAGTCTTAATTAAAGCGTGATTCAACTAATTCAATCAATTTTTCTGTCTTCTCTTCTGAAACAGTATAAATGGTGTGCGTATCTTCCGGTTTCATAAATGTACTTCTTTGTCCTTTTTCACCAATCCATAAATACAAACTTTTTTAACCTTCTTTGCCATAAATGACTTCCAAATAAAATTCGGGGTCGACCATATCAACTACGCCAGGTTCTTTTATTGCGCTTGAAAAGATGTTCTGAAGGGCTTTTAGGGATTCTTTATCATCAAAGGTGATTTCATTGAAGCCTTTTGGTTTTGAAATGATGACGCTTTTAAAATCACTATCGATTGACAGTTTTATATCGTTTCCCGATTCAGTTGATGGATTAACAGTGGTTTCAATAGAAATATTTTCTTTAGATTGACAGCCAAAGAGAAGCGAAAAAATAAAAATTAAAAATAATGCCGTAAGACTAACTTTTTTCAAATCATATTGCCTCCCCAAGTTTACTATCACTAATCATTCTAATTAGACAGTCATACCCTTTAATTGTTTCTATGATTACTTGTTATTATCTAAATCACTATCAAGAAGTGATTTTTTATCCTCTTCAATTTCATACTCCTTTTTGATAAATTCACCAACAACAGACTTATTAATACCATCCTTTACAGCAGTTGAAATTACGATATACAGAATAAATAGACCAAAAATCCAAAGAATAATGGAAAAAACCAAGGTACCGAAAGCCAATTTATAATTCCCCCCAATAATCAGTCTTATAGTCTTATATATATTTTACCATTAAAGAGAACAGCATTTTTTAATAATTCTGTCAAACATCAAAACATTACTTTCCTCCGGAAAATCTAGAATTTAAAAGGACGCCTTCTAATTGAAAGCGCCCGATTGCTGAATAAGGTTATAAAGTAACAAACTTACATTTTCTCTGCTTATGAAGTTTAAAATATTCGCGAAATATATTTAATGTAGTTTAAAATAAAAATGTTAGACTAATAAATTTAGTCTAACATTTTTATTTTATATGCATTTTAAATCGATATCCCATGTAATAAAAGCTTTTTTTGGCTACTATTAAGAATAGAATTAGAAACAAGTTCAGGATAATTTCGAAGCACCGAATTACTTAATACTCTTAAAGGATCTTTACGATCAAGTTCAAGTACTTTTCCGTTATAATTTTGAATATTTCCATCGCAAATAGAATATTCCCCATTCCTTATCACATAAATAAACACCGGTCTCATTAAGCCGGTGTTTTTGCTCTCTGCTGCGGAAAAACAATTAATTTTTGCAAAGCGTAATTTAATAAGGTATAAAAACCAGTACTGACCAATATAGCAAGATCTGTTGAAATAGCGGCAGAAAAGATATGAGTATGGTCTAACACTAGCTGGACGGCGTGTTTGCCAATGTAGAATGAAACGAAATAACAGAACAAAATCACCGCCGCGAAGCGAACCAAACTCTGTGACACAGATGCTTTACTTTTAAAGGTAAAACTTCGATTCAAACAATAGCTGACACACGCCCCTATTGTATTTCCGAAAAAGGTGGCCATCCAATAGGAAAGGCCCAGCAAATGATAGAAGAGAAACATAACGGTCAAGCCAATGATCGTATTAGCTACACCAACGATGATAAAGCGGACAAAGGTAAATTTCATTTTCCCACCGTACTCATTAGGATCCCCGGCTGCTGTTCACTTTGTCCATGATTTGAGAAAGCATCCACCTCAATCGCATACCTTGGGCGCCGCTTTACCTCGCGATAGATTTTTCCGATATATTCGCCAATAATCCCCACAGCTAAAAGCTGCAGGCCGCCGACGAACCAGATGGAGATGATGATGGAAGTCCATCCCGATTCTGTATGTCCGGTCAGTTCTTGAAAGAGGGCATACCCGCCAGCCGCCGCGCTAATGATCACAGCCAGAAATCCCAAAAAGGTGACGAAACGAATCGGGGTGATACTGAAAGATGTGATCCCGTCAAAGGCAAATGCCAGCATTTTCTTCAATGGATACTTGGATTCCCCTGCCAATCTTTCTTTTCTATCATAGAAGACTTTGGTAGACTTGAAGCCGACAAGAGGAACGAGTCCCCGCAGAAAAAGATTCGTTTCCTTATATTTAAATAATTCCTCTAATGCCCTTTTGCTCATCAAGCGAAAATCAGCATGATTCGGAACTAAATGAATCCCGATTTTATTCATAAGACGGTAAAACCCCAATGCCGTTGTCCGCTTGAAAAACGTATCCGTTTCCCGCTTATCCCGTACCCCATACACGACATCAAAGCCATCCCAATATTTTTCCACAAACGTACGGATGACCCCGATATCATCCTGAAGGTCGGCATCAATGGAAACGACGCAATCCGATTTTGCTGCAGCTGTTTCAAGTCCTGCTAACAGAGCATTTTGATGTCCTACATTTCTGGCTAATTTCAGCCCTTTCACGAATGGATTTTCCGCCATCTCCTTTTCAATTAAGTCCCATGTCCGATCCTTACTGCCATCATCGACAAAGAGGATTTTACTTTCCCTTGATACGAGGACATCATCGATTAAATTAGTTAAAACCGCCGATAATTGCTTGGTAGTTTCCAGTAACACTTCTTCTTCGTTATAGCATGGAACAACGATTGTTAAGATAGGTCCTTTCATGATAATGACTCTCCCTTATAATCTAAATTCGATTCATTTTCTTTCGATGTCAAAGCCCCTTCTGTAATTCATCTACACGTACAGGGATAAAACCCTTTGTTTTCACTGTCTTCAATACATCCTTTAGCGCATTAATCGTATTTCTTGGCGCATCAAGCTCTGCCCCAGGTGTATCCCCGCAGTCATGCAGGAGGATGATGTCACCGCCTTTTATGCTTGCTAAACGCTGTTTAATCTTTTCACTGCCGCCGGAGGTGCGCCAATCTTCCGCCATGATCGACCAAAGAATCATCTTGTATGGGCCGCTTTTGACAAAATCAAAAAGATTGAGCATCCCCCATGGCGGACGATAATAAACGGGTCTTTCCCCGGTGTTCATTTCAATAATGGCGGCTGTATCCTCCAGCCCTTTGCGAACCTTCCAAGGAGACATAAACCAGTTCGAATGGTGAACATAATTATGAATCCCGATTAAATGGCCTTCTTGATGCATCCGCTGGATTAACTCAGGGTGCTTCTCCGCTTTGGAACCGACCACAAAAAAGGTCGCCTTGACCTCATTTTTCTTCAATAAGTCAAGCAGGATTGGGGTATAAGTCGGGTCCGGTCCATCATCAAACGTAAAGGCAATCTTTGCTGGATCGTCCCCCCGCTTAAAAACCTTTAGCCCTAAACCACGTGACAGAAAATAGGGGATAACGGTGTAGAATAAAATAAAAAAAATGATCATAGCAGTAATGTATCCCATCCTAAATCTTCACCTCTAATTCCTCTCGCTTTTGCACCACTCTTCTATTGCTTGATTTACGTATTTGCCCTCGTTTAGCCGCCCTGTCAATCACTCGCAGGGCATCCTGAGACGATGTTTTCGTTTGATTTTCTTCCATTCTCTGTTTCATCCGTATTAACGGTGCTGAATCGTGGACAAGATTTTCAATCTGCTCCAACAAATCTTTTTCCGACCTCGAAATAAAGGCGAACCCCGAACGATATAAATATTCCGCATTGTCTTCTTCCTGGCCCGGCAGGGAATGATAAATGAGTAATGGCAAGTCCATCACCATTGCCTCTGAAATAGTGACCCCTCCCGGTTTCGTAATCATAAGATCTGAAATCGCCATTAATTCATTAATATTTTCGCAGTATCCTAAAATTCTTACATCATGCTTAGAATCCTTCAATTCCCACTCTAATTGTTTTTTTAGCTTCTTGTTTTTGCCGCAAACGATAAAGATCTGAAGCGGTGCAGAGATAGATTCCAAGGTCTGGAAGGTTGAAAGTCCCTTACTAAAGAAGCCATCTCCCCCGCCCATGATGAGAATCGTAAATACATTTGCATCAAGCTGATATTTATCTAACAGGGCCGCCTTCGGGGTAACTTCCGTAAATCTTTTTCGCACCGGAATTCCAGTGTGCTTGATTTTATTTTCTTCTACTCCTAGGGCAATCAAACGGTCGCGCACTTGTGTGGAACCTACGATATATTGATCGGTATAGGGATAGATCCAATAAGAATGGTCCGTATAATCCGTGATAATCGTAACCGCAGGAATATCAATCAATCCCTGCTCTTTTAACTTCGATATAATTCCGGCAGCGAATGGATAAGTACTAACCACCACTTTTGGCTTTATTTCTTGAATGATCTTAAGCATCGTTTGCATCCCCAATAAAAAGAGCGAATTTAACCTGACAGAAAAGGAATTTTTCACCCGGGTTTTCCGATAGAAAAAGCTGTACACTTGCGGAAACTTATTGATTCCCCTGTTATAAATGTAATGACTGATTGGATAAAGATGGGGATGAATCCACTCCATGATATCAATCGTGACAGGCTCAGCATCAGCAAGAAAAAAGTCCACGGCCTCACTGATGGCATTGGCTACTTGTTTATGTCCTTCCCCAAATGTGGCGGAAAGGATCAGATATTTATCCTTTTCACGGTCATTCATTCCATGTTCCTCCTCCCACCCTAAGCATATCTACACTTTTAATCTATCACCTAATTTTTTCAAACTTCCTATTTTCATCAATTTTTAATGAAACTGACAGGAAATTTTTAAGATGTTTATCCCCATAGAAAAAAGCACGGGATTGCCCCGTGCCTTTACTGTATCTTTCTATATCTTATAGTTCTGGATATAATACGAATTTGCTTGTTAAGTCTGCTACGCGTTTTGCCGCTTCTTGCAGTTTCGCTTCGTCTTCGTGGTTTTTCAATGTGAAACCAATGATCGATGCGATTTCGTCCATTTCTTCTAAACCGAAGCCGCGGGAAGTAACCGCTGCTGTACCGATACGGATACCGCTTGTGACAAATGGTTTTTCCGGATCAAATGGGATCGCATTTTTGTTCACGGTGATGCCCACTTCATCGAGAACATGTTCGGCAACTTTACCAGTTAAACCGACTGCACGAACGTCTACTAATAATAAGTGGTTGTCTGTTCCGCCTGATACAAGGGTAAGACCTTCTTTTTGCAAACCTTCAGCTAAACGTTTTGCATTGGCGATGATATTTTCTGCATAACCCTTGAAGCTGTCTTGAAGGGCTTCACCAAGAGCAATCGCTTTCGCAGAAATGACATGCATTAACGGACCGCCTTGGATTCCAGGGAAAACTGATTTATCGATTGCTTTAGCAAACTCTTCTTTACATAGAATCATCCCGCCGCGTGGTCCGCGTAATGTTTTATGTGTAGTAGTTGTCACAAAGTGTGCATGCGGCACTGGATTTGGATGAAGGCCTGCGGCAACAAGTCCGGCAATGTGAGCCATATCCACCATGAAATAGGCGCCTACTTCATCAGCGATTTCACGGAATTTCGCGAAGTCAATTTGTCGTGGATAAGCACTTGCACCGGCAACGATTAATTTTGGTTTATGTGCGAGGGCTTTCTCACGTACGTCATTATAATCAATACGGTGGTCTTTCTCATCTACCCCGTACTCAACGAAGTTATATTGAATTCCGCTGAAGTTCACATGGCTTCCGTGTGTTAAGTGTCCGCCGTGAGAAAGGTTCATCCCAAGAACGGTATCACCAGGCTTTAATACGGTGAAGTAAACAGCCATGTTCGCTTGTGCACCAGAATGAGGCTGTACGTTTACATGTTCTGCACCGAAGATTTGTTTGGCACGGTCACGTGCTAAATCTTCGACGATATCCACATATTCACAGCCGCCATAATAGCGTTTTCCTGGATAGCCTTCTGCATATTTATTAGTTAAAACAGTGCCTTGTGCTTCCATAACAGCTTCACTAACAAAGTTTTCAGATGCAATTAATTCAATTTTAGAACGCTGACGGCCGATTTCTTTTTGTATAGCTTGAAAAACTTGCTCATCCTGCTGCGCGATGTGTTTCATGTGTTTTTCCTCCCTATTGCTTTCATATTTTTTTATTTGTCAGGCTGTGCCTTATATAAATATTTCACATTTCCGAAAAATCTTTCTCCATTTTAACAGCTTTATTCGTATTTAGAAAGATGTTATTTTTCAGAAAACCCTTTCATTCTGCATTTTTTGACAATTTACTTGTTTAATTCTTCCTATTCCCCTATTTATCGACATTAGTTTTCACATTCATTCCATGATTCATGCGGAGTATAACCTGTTTCAGGATTATTTTTTCCAATGGCTGTGTTAAAGGTCAATGTTGATTTTTTATCCCTAGTTGATTGGAGTGGAAGGCACGAAGACTCCCGCGGGAGAAGCGAGACAGACGAGACCCCGCAGACACGAAGTGTCGAGGAGGCTCGTCGGTCGCCCGCAGAACCGTGCGTGCCTGGAACGGAAATCAACAATCAAGTTTAACAGAGACATTCCAATAAAAAAGGCAGATAAGAAGTGTTCATATCTGCCTTGACTAATCATAGAATATTCATTTTTAATGGCAGCTTTCATTAGCGGCTGTCTTCTTGTAAACAGCGCGTTCGCCGCCAATGAGCTTTGCCCGCGTTTTAGCCATCGTTACATGGGCATTTCCTATCTCTTTAACTGAAGTACGAAGCGGTACCGCCACATGCTTTAAATGCATGCCAATCAAGGTGTCACCGATATCAATTCCAGCATCTGCTTTGATGAATTCGACGACGACCGGGTCTGATAGATGTTCAAACGCATAAGTGGCCATTGCTCCGCCTGCATGGCGAACGGGCACGACCGAGACGATTTCCAGTGCTTGTTTTTCAGCTGTTTCCCTCTCAACGACCAGGGCACGGTTTAAATGCTCGCAGCATTGAAAGGCAAGGGACACACCTGTTTCTTCACGGAATTTCTGCAGCGCGTTAAAGATCATTTCGGCTGCCTCAAGCGTTCCGGATGTCCCTATTTTCTTCCCGCATACTTCACTCGTGCTGCACCCGATAACCAGGGTATCCTTTTTCCCAAGTTCCGCCTGCTGTTGAAATTCAGACAAAATCGATTCAGTTTGTTTGCGCCATTCCTGCATGGTTGGTCATCCCCTTACATAACTTCTTGTCTTATTGTTCCACTAAAAGCCTATTACATATGCTGGTCTTCGTAAGCAGTAATTTTGCCGACGCGGTTTGCATGGCGGCCGCCTTCGAATTCACCCTTCAGCCATGTTTCTGCGATTAAGCGGGCTAATCCAGGTCCAATTACACGCTCGCCCATTGCCAATACATTTGTATCATTATGCTCGCGGGTAACTTTTGCTGTGAACACATCATGGACAAGCGCACAGCGGATTCCTTTTACTTTATTCGCTGCAATACTCATTCCGATGCCTGTACCGCAAATTAAAATACCGCGGTCATATCCGCCGTTGGCTACAGCTTCTGCCACTGGAATCGCGTAATCCGGATAATCGACAGATGTTCCGCATTCACAGCCGAAATCCTTGTATTCAATTCCTAATTCCTCAAGCAATGAAATGATTTCCTTTCGGATATTCACGCCGCCGTGATCTGAACCTATTGCTACTTTCATCTAGATGTCTCCCTCCATTTTTCATTGAACATTTTTATCCACCTTATTTTGACATAATTTGCACCATAATTAAAGATACAAACCATGCCGCTTTTCTACTGTCCGCCTTCCTCTTCGGTTAAAAAGGGAATGATTTTCTCGATCGCTTCCTTCATTTGCAGGAACGTTTTTTTATAAGTTTCAACAGACCCGCCATAAGGGTCGGCAATGTCAGCATGACCATCCATTTCCGCAAATTCTTTCAACGTAAAGGTTTTTTCAATCGCCCGCGGGAATCTTCCAGCAAGCGCCTGCTTATGACCGGTTGTCATCGTCAAGATATAGTCCGCCCAGGCAATTAGCTCTTCATTCAATTTTGTGGATTGGTGATTATGAGGAATTTGATATTCATCCAGTACTTTCATCGCATTAACAGAGGCATTGCCCCCATTTTCTGCATACACCCCGGCAGACTTCACTTCAATTCCGGAAATATTCATATTCCTCAGCATCGCCTCGGCCATCGCGCTCCGGCAAGTATTTCCGGTACAAACAAATAAAATATGATTCATTTTCTCCCCAACCCCCCTTTTAAAAAGTTAATCAGGTTTCTTATACAAATAGATTATATATGAAATCTATATTAAATCTGACACCTGTTTGATAAATTCCTTCGTTAACAACGATTGGGTTCGATTGATATGATAGGTTAAATAAAAATACCGTTCCATTTTAAAATCTTCGAGGGGATACATATGAATATGATTCATTTTTGCATGTTCTTTTGCGGCAATTTCAGACATAATCGCAACACCAATTTCCTCCATCACAAACTGAACCACGCTTTGACTGCTGTCTGCATAGGCAATCACATTTAGCTTTTCTTTCGCGATCCCATACTTCTTCAGATAACGGTCCACCATTGCATTGGTACCAGAATCTGAGTTTCTCATGATAAACGGATACTTGACTACATCTTTACAATAAACCGGTTCTGTTAATTCTAGAGCTAAAGGAGTAATTAATGCTAATTTCTCCTTTACAAGTGGAATAAAACGCAATTTGTCGTTTCCATACTTTTCCCCTAAGATCCCTAAATCTACTGAACCATTCAACACCCTTTCAGCTACACTTTTTGATGATGACTGATCCACATAAAAGGTTACTCCTTTATGTTCTTTCCTAAAGGCTTTCACCATTTTTGGGATGATAAATTGACTTGGAACCGAACTGGCCGCAATACGGATGTTCCCTTTCATACTACTCATACCCTCATTCAAATCGAGTAATGCTTCATCTTTTAAATGTAATAAGCGCACCGCCCATTTATATAAACGCTCACCGTATGGCGTCAGAATGCTTTCACGGCCAACACGGTCAAAAAGAGCGACCCCTAAGGATTTTTCTAGTGAATGAATATGTGAACTAACTGTTGATTGGCTTAAATATATATCTTCCGCTGCTTTTGAAAAACTCTTATGCTCGACGACCTTTGTAAAAATATAAAGTTGATGTAAATCCATTATTTGCCATACACCTCAAAAAATAAGCAGCCTATCCATAAAAGACAGATAAATACTTATTGTAATATAATATAATTGTAAAGAATATTGCCTTTTAATTCAATTTTATTATGCACAGAGACCGGCATTTGCCATCTATAATTATATCTTATTAAATGAATAGGGGGATATTAAATTATATAAAGTGCCTGACCCTAGTCAATCTAGGGAGGGCTTTTTGAACGCCAAGGAATTAAGCATTTAAGTTAAAATATAATATTCTAGAACCGCAATACATAAGTGGAGGGATTTCTTTGAAAAAGGTACTGTATGATTGCGACAACACAATGGGGCTTCCATTCAAAGATGTAGATGACGGGTTAACCCTTATGTACTTAATTGGAAATCGTAACATTGATTTACTCGGTGTCACCACAACATTTGGCAACAGCCATATAGAAGATGTCTTTCAAGCAACGACCAAACTAGTTAACGATCTCAGCATAGGCGATATCCCGCTCAAAAAAGGAGCCGGGAAAGGTTCTGACAGAAAAAGTGAAGCGGCCGCTTTTCTTGTTCAGATGGTCAATCAATATCCTAATGAAATAACGATACTGGCTACCGGTTCGCTTACGAATTTATATGGAGCTTATGAGCTTGATCCGGAATTTTACCAAAAGATTAAAGAAATCGTATTAATGGGAGGATTAACAAAGCCGCTCATCATCAATGGCAGGAATCTGGATGAATTAAACTTTTCCGTTGATAGCGAAGCAAGCTGCAACGTCCTTCATTCCGGGGCAAAAATCACGACGATGACCGGTCATATTTGTCTGCAGGCAGAATTCAGAAGAAAGGAATACGAGAGACTGATGGAAAATAAGGATATTGCTTCTTATGCCTATATTAAGGAACAATCCTATGCCTGGTATGAAAATTTCAAAGAACTTTTTGCCACAGAAGGTTTCTTCAATTGGGATATTGTCTCAGGCGTATATATTACACATCCAGAACTATTTGCAGACAGTTATCAATCCATTATTTCCAGTGAAAGGGATTTACAGAAGGGATTTTTAAGAATCGAAGGCGAGCATGAGAACGGATCGATCATCAATATTCCAACCGAAATCAAAGATACCGATCTTTTCAACGAAATCATTTTCGAAGCATGGAAAAAGGTTAAAATTAAGGGGATTTAAAAACACGTGCCAATACCTTCAAAGGTGTTGGTCTTTTTTTAAAAAGACAGTTTTTAAGTGATAAATGTTGTTTCCATGATTGCTTTGATTATGTTTAATGAAGGGAGAACAACACGAAAGAAGGTTGTTATATGGGCAAACAGCAAACGCTTGAAGACATTCAGCAAGCAATCCGTGTAAAATATGCAAAAGTATCCCATTCATCCAAAGGAATATTTTCTTATCCTACAGGAGAAAAGGGAGCCAATTTCTTAGGCTATGATCTATCTGAATTTACTAATTTGCCTAAAAAACTATTAGAATCATTCTGCGGCGTAGGAAACCCTTTTTCATTAGGACCAATAAAAAAAGGAGATTCTGTCCTGGACATTGGTTGTGGAGCCGGTTTCGATCTTTTCGTAGCAAGTACAAAAGTTGGAGAAAACGGTAAAGTGTACGGAATTGACCTTACTCCTGAAATGGTCATGAAAGCAAAAGAAAACTTACAACAGACCCCCTGCCGAGCCAAAATTCAGGTCGGGAGTTCAGAAGCGATTCCGTTTGATTCGGAAACATTTGATGTGGTCACCTCAAACGGTGTTCTAAATTTATCACCATTAAAGGAAAAAAGTTTTAAGGAAATCTACCGTGTTCTCAAGCCAGGAGGACAACTACAGTTTGCAGATATCATTTTAAAAGAAGAACTCCCTGAAGAAGTAACGGGAAATCTAGATGCCTGGTCAAATTGAATTGGAGGAGCGATCTCAGGTAGAGATCTTGTCATATTGATGGAAAAGGTTGGCTTTACTCAAGTGGAGTTTGTTAGAGAAACCGGTATTTCTACCTCTAGATATACTGTAGGCGGAATAATCCGAGGAAAAAAAGGGAATCCAACTATCAATAGTAAAGATAGTAATTAAGGTAAAAGACGATTCTCCTACTATAAGGTGGGAAGAACCGTCTTTTTTTTCATAGCATCCTTCTTCATTTGTACAAATAAGAGGAGAAGGGCTAAGACTGAGCAGCTTCCCCTCCTTAATATCATTAAATAAGTATTTGCTTATTTTTTCATGTTAAAGAAAACCAAGAGTGTGAACCACCCGGCTATTTGATTGTGTTATTCTCCTGTTTCAGCAAAACGTTTTATTCTTTCTCCAATTTCATCGCGAACGCGCTGGAAGAATGCCCATTTCTCTTCCTCTGTACCCTGCGCTTTTGCCGGGTCGTCAAAGCCCCAGTGTTCGCGTTTTACATGCGGTGGTGTCATTGGACATTTGTCAGCAGCATCCCCGCATAAGGTAACCACTAAATTAGCATTATTAAGAATATCGGACTCAATGATATCGGATGTTTGACTGGAAATATCCATTCCTGCCTCTGCCATGGCTTTTACTGCATTCGAATTTAAACCATGCGCTTCAATACCGGCACTGCGGACATCCCATTCGTTTAGATCTAAATATTTTTTTGCCCAGCCTTCTGCCATTTGGCTTCGGCAAGAATTACCTGTACATAGAAAATAAATCGTTTTTTTATTTTGCATCAAACTCTCACCTTGCCCTTTAGAAATTAGAATAGCTAATTAGCCTATAATTTAATTACTTTAAAATATTTCTTTTGCCATCTTAAGGCTACATTAACTAGAGCTATGAGGACAGGGACCTCGACTAACGGTCCAATAACAGCTGCGAATGCTTCCCCGCTGTTAATCCCAAATACTGCTACAGCTACAGCAATGGCTAATTCAAAGTTGTTACTTGCTGCAGTAAAGGAAAGAGCTGCTGTAACAGGATAAGTAGCACCTGCTTTGCGTGATGCAAAGAAAGAAACGGCAAACATGATTAAGAAGTAAATCAACAATGGAATAGCAATACGGACAACATCCATTGGTAAAGCAATGATTTGATCTCCTTTTAGAGAGAACATCATCACAATCGTAAATAATAAAGCAATCAGTGTGAGTGGTGAAATTTTAGGCAGGAATTCGCCTTCATACCACTGCTTTCCTTTTACCTTAAGACCAATGAAACGTGTTAACATCCCGGTGACAAATGGAATACCTAGATAAATGAGTACACTTTTTGCTATTTCCCACATTGAAATAACAACAGTCAGATTTTCTAATCCGAACACACCGGGAAGAACATTTAAAAAGAAATAAGTAAAAACAGAATAGAATAAGATCTGGAATACAGAGTTAAATGCTACTAATCCAGCCACATATTCACGATCACCACGCGCCAAATCATTCCAGACAATAACCATGGCAATGCAACGAGCCAGCCCAATCATAATCAACCCGGCCATATATTCTGGTTTATCATGTAAAAAGATAATGGCTAAAAAGAACATTAAGAAAGGTCCTAATATCCAGTTCTGAAATAAGGATAGTAAGAGAACCTTCCAATCCTTAAAAACACGCCACATTTCCTCATATTTTACTTTCGCAAGCGGCGGATACATCATTATGATCAAGCCTATGGCAATCGGAATATTTGTCGTTCCTACTGAGAAGGTATCGAGAACCTCTTTAAAATTGGGTGCTACAACCCCAATTAAGATACCTAAAGCCATAGCTGCAAAAATCCACAGTGTTAAATATCGATCTAAAAATGACAGCTTTTTCGTTAAACTTTGATTTGACATCTTCATCACTCCTCGTATTGATGTCACTAACATTGGTGTTTAATAATTGAAATCTCTTCTAAGTGATCAATAATCGTTTGAATATAGGGTGGCAGCACATCATTTAATCGATAATGCTTCCATGTTCCTGACGATCTTTCAACAATAATTTCTGCTTCTTTTAACTTTTTTAATTGTTGACTGACAGCAGGTTGAGAGACATTTAAAACATCGACGAAATCACAAGCACATAGTTCCCCTTT
Organism: Bacillus benzoevorans; assembly: GCF_014207535.1. GTDB lineage: Bacteria > Bacillota > Bacilli > Bacillales > Cytobacillaceae > Bacillus_BD > Bacillus_BD benzoevorans. The sequence goes on along the minus strand of NZ_JACHGK010000006.1, from coordinate 210,167 downwards.
TTTTAGACATGCCAATAGCTTTAAACGATTAGGATCACTTACGGCTTTTAACTGTTTAGCCATCACCTCTAAATGCTCCAAGCAAGGCACCCTCCTTCCTATATAACCATTCACTTATATAATAATATGCTTATATTTTATACGACATGTTATTTATCTTCAATACTTAAGTGAAATATTTCACAAATGGTTTTTAATCTATATTATTACAATGGCTATATCCCAAGCGATATGACTCGATTACTAAACAAGAAAAAATCCTGCTAAACAGGATTTTTAATCAAACATTATTTCACATCCGCAACGGACCCTTTCATGCATCGATCTCCTAAGACAAATGCCAAAAAGGGCTGCATAATTTTTTCATAAAATCTATTTGCAAAAATGACTTTATTTTTGCAAAGGTATCCATGTTCTTGATTTGTTTATTCGGGTCATGATACTCCACGAAGGCGTAGGCACACCATGCGAGGGCCCTTAAATAGAGGTAAGGTGTATATAACTGAACTCTATCACGAATGTTTTGATCCTCACCCTTTAATCCTTCCATATAGGTGCGCAAGAAAAGGTCTTTTTCCTCTTCGCTAAGAAGATAGTCTGTTTTCCACAAGGTAGTAGTCGGGGCGATAAATTGGGTTAAGTCCTGGGCCGGGTCAGAAATGACCGGTTTTTCCCAATCAATCAAATAGGATTTTTCCTTCCCAATAATAAAATTATGGGAATTCACTTCTGTATTATTGATAACGTGCCAAGGTTCATCGATAAAATACTGCTCCTTGCTTCGATTCACCTTGGCCCATTCTAAAAATTGCGCAAAAAAGGTTTTAACTTCGCTGCTGACATGCGGGCTGTCCCAAATATTCGCCAGAAGTCTTTCCCCTTCTTTAATCCGGTCGCTGAAAATACGATCCTCCACTTTAAAGTGGGTGTCATGCTGAACATCCACTGAATGGATCCTTGAAAAAATAGCAGCCGCTTTGGATAAATCTCTCTCATATCGGAGCGGCTCCCCTTCAAGAAATTCCATGATCAGTATCCCATATGGAAAAAAGGATAACGAATCGTCAACAAAAAACACCTTTGGCGTAACGCCTGACGGTTCCAAATATTTAATCGAATCATATTCATATCTTATTTGGTTTTCGTTTTCCATTTGACTGCCGGTGTTTACTCTAAAAACGTATGTATTTGGCGAAGAATCCAAAGTAAAGTTGATATTATATTCGCCTTGAGCAAGGAACCGGACTTCAGTATTTCGATTGATATTCAAATGACCTAAGTTTTGCTTATCATCGATATATTCCTTAATTTGTTCTAGTAATTTGTCTTTCAGCATCCTTACTTCTCCATTCCAAAATCCATTTCATCGTCTGGGAGGTTTTTGTGTTTTCATGCTTTCCCGCAAATGCGAATAAGTCCTCTTTCGTATCAATATCGCGATATTTCGCCCCCAGCCCAACCGTTAAATTCTGCTCGTTTCCAATATCAAAAGTTGCTTCCAATACGGACTTCCCGCCCCATTTTTTCGGGATATGGAATATCCTTTCATGGGCCGTTTTCATGCCAACGAGATAATATCCTCCATCATAAGTGGGTCCTAAAACGATATCATGCTTATCCAATAGCCAGAAAGAGGTTTGGATATCACTCGCTGACAAATCCGGTATGTCTGAACCAATTAAAACCACCTTTTTATAGCCCTTTTGTAAAACTTCATTTATAGCATTAAACATCCTTTCACCCAAATCCTCACCCTTTTGCGGAAAGGACTCTATCGACTCCGGAATAACATGTTCAAGAATGGACAAGGAATCTTTAGGCGTATAGGTCATAAAAAGATCGATACCCTTTAATTCCGTAAAAGTGGTCATCAGATCCTTCAAGAAAGCCATGTGCAACCCGGCACACTCATCGCCTGTCAGCAAATCCATTAACCTTGTTTTTGTTTTTCCCGCTATCGGGATTCTCGTCATTAGTATTAAAGCATCCATTATCTCACATCTCTATAGATTCTATTTAGTTTTTCCGGCGCTGTTCCTAATAAGTAAAGGACCTTGATTTTATGCATCTTGAGCAGAGTTTTTAACTGCCCGTCCCTTTGGAACCGTCTAGCTGAAGTCCCGATTTCTTTATCAATTATTTTCATCCTTCCAAGCCGGTGGATTCTGCGGGAAAACTCCCAATCCTCCATGAGCTCCATATCGCGGAAACCTTCCAGCTTTTCAAAGATATCTCTTCTCATGAAAATACCTTGGTCGCCGAAAATCAATTTAAAATATTTTGCTCTTAGATTAGAGGAATAAGCTAAAAATCTCATAAATCTTGTATCTAAATCGTAGAAGTAAAGCCTAAAGCAGCCCCCGATATAGTTTTCTGCTATTGTCTTTTCAATCGCACAAATACTGTGTAGATGGAGCTCCGAATCAGAATGAACAAACCAAAGAATGTCCCCCTTTGCGACTCTCGCGCCGGCATTCATCTGCTTGGCTCTTCCTTTTGCACTAGTGATGACCCGCGCATAGCGGCTTGCTATTGCCACCGTGTTATCGAGGCTTCCCCCATCGACAACGATCAATTCTTTTTCTCCGGAAAGCTTCATTATATTGCTTAAACACTTTTCGATTGTCTTTTCTTCATTGAGTACTGGGATAATAATGGTTATCAAAACTTCTCTTCCTTCAACTATTCTGCAAATATTATCGGATCACTTAGATGAACTTCAAGGGAGACTTGATCGCCACTGTTATAAAAAGATGCCGATTGGGAGACAACCTTAAGCTCGATTCCAAAAACAACAACAGTATAATACACTCTTTCCCCTGCATATTTTCTTGATACAATCGTTCCTTCAAGATCCATTGTCCCAGCAGGAAAAATCGCGATATCCTCCGGTTTTATCATAAGCTTAGCTTTACTCGCATCTCCTTTAGCTGTATGTATCGTTACGATGTCTGATTGGAAACGCCCATTTTGAATCCTGCCTGGAATAAAATTTTTCTCCCCGAGGAAATGGGCCACTTCTATTGAGTTGGGCTTTTGATACAATTCTTCCGGAGTCCCAAATTGTTTGATTTGGCCATTGAGCATAAAGGCAATTTTATCCGAAGACATTAACGCTTCCTCTTTATCATGCGTCACTAAAATAGTTGTCATGCGCAAATCCCTTTGGATCGCGAAGGTTAACTCCCGAATCTCCTGCCTAAGCTTCGGATCGAGGTTTGAAAAGGGCTCATCAAGCAGCAGGACTTTTGGGCGGACAGCGAGCGCTCTGGCTAATGCTATTCTCTGCTGCTGCCCGCCTGAGAGTTCATGAGGATACTTACGATTCGTTCCCTTTAGTTTTACGAGGTCGAGCATCTCCTCGACCCGTTCCCTTATTTCCTTTCTTGGATACTTTGCCATCTTGAGACCGAAGCCAATGTTTTGCTCCACATTCAAATGCGGGAAAAGAAGGTGGTCCTGAAAGACAATGACCGCCCCTCTTTTTTCCGTTGCCCGCTTTGTAATGTTTTCGTCCCCGATAAAAACAGCCCCATCATCAGGCTGAAGCAGACCCGCAATCACCTTCAATGTCGTCGTTTTTCCGCATCCCGATGGTCCAAGCAGAGAAACGACTGTTCCATCCTCTACTTCAAAATCAATATGATCCAGCACTTTTCTTTTAGCAAAAGATTTTGCTATGTTTTTCACTGTTATTTTAGACATAATGATATTCCCCTAGTTTCCCCTTATAAAATCGACTCGTCAGTTTTTCAATGATCATTAAGAAGATGAAGGCCGTCAGAATAAATACGACACTGTATACCGAGCCAAGCATCCTGTCACCGCTTTGGACAAACGGGAACATCAGCATGGAAAAGGTAATAATTTTCCCTCCGCCGATCAAAAATGTTAAGAAATACTGGCTGAAGGAGACAATAAAAGCCATGCTCCCGGCGGAAATAATCCCCGGCAGGATCATAGGCAGCGTGACATAAACATATGTCTGAATTTTCCCAGCACCTAACACCCGGGCCTGCAGCTCCATTTTTTCCCCCACTAATTCAAAAACAGATTTAAGAATCCTTACCGTATAGGGGATGCATGGGATAAGGTGGATCAATACCACGCCTATCAACGTATTTGCAAGCCCCATGCGTATAAACTGCACATGGATTCCCATCGCAACGGCCACGGTAGGAACAATAATGGGAGCGAAGGTTAGAATCTCAATCAACCTTTTTCCCCTGAATTGATACAAAGCCAGCGCCTTAGCAGCAGGGATGGTAATCACTAAGACCGCCAGCGTAACAATAAAAGATAATCCAAGACTAAAAAGTAAAACCTGGATGCTTTTTGATGAGGGGGCAATAAAATACTCCCAACCCCGCATCCCAAAATCAGAAGGAAAAATTTTCGGCCAAGGCCAATTCCTGGCGAAACTCCATATGATGATCACTGCCAGCGGTAATAATAAAATGCCGAGAAAAAATCCTACTATCCATTTATAGCGTAAGTTTGTTTTATTCTTCATTTCATCACCTTGTGTATTTCATTACCTTTTCAAAAGCTTTGTAATAGAGCCATGTCAGGATGACCGCAATCAGGGTAATCAGCATATTATAAACCATGGCATAAGGTCTGTTCCCGAGGACCGGGTTGCTGTATTCGATAAAGGCCTGTACCGGCAAAGCCTTTGGCTGCGTCGGTCCCAGCAAAAGAGGCAGCTCGTACGCTCCGAAAGAAAAGGCAAAGATAATAATAAATGAGGACAATACAGAAGGCATGATAAGCGGTAATAGTACATAGAAAAACACTTGTTTTTTATTGGCTCCAAGGTTATAAGCTGCATCGGATAATTTTTTTGAGACATGCTTAAGAACCGTATACGTCGTTAGAGCAACAAAGGGAGTTTCCTTCCATATATAAGCGGCGATGATGCCCACTCCGTTTGCCTCATAAAGGAATGAAGGAAACTGGTCTTGACTGTGAATCAAGCCAATTTCAAATAAAACCCTGGGCAGAATCCCTGTTTGAGAAAAGATATTATAGACAAGCAGTGCCGCAACAATATGTGGCACTGCAATAGGGATCCGGTAAAGGTATTCTACCGTGTCTTTATTCCCCTTCATTTGCAGGATGGAATAGGCCAGTAAAATCCCTAAAACAACCGCTATGATGGAGGATACGGTTGCTGTATACAGGCTGAACCTCAATGATGATAGGAAAGCTGAATCGGTTAAGACTTCCCTGTAGTATTTCAGGGTAAAATCAGTTAAGCCAATCACTTTGAAATATCCAAAGCTCTGCAGAAGCCCGAGTATTATGCCTGCGGCGAAAATCCCGATTAAAATCAAAAGCATCGGAGCCAGCAGCAGATAGGGTTGCAGCTTTCCTCGCCAATTATTCACCAGGTATTTCTTCCAGCCAAATTTTTTCGATAATTGGCACTAGATTAGCTGGCATTTCAGGAACTCTATGCTCTGCCAGTACATCCCCAGGTAATGTTGCTTCGCCCAAATCAACGGATGCTATTCTGTCCTTTTCCTCTTGACTAAGCTTCGCTTGGTCTAATACAGGCAGATCCCCCCATGTCGCCGGGTCGTATTTCGTTGCCTGGGACTCAACATTTAAAATATAGTTGATTAACGCAAGAGCTCCCTCTTTATTCGGTGCATTATGCGGGATGGCTAGGAAATGCGTATTTCCAATTGTCCCTTTATCAAAGACAAATGTTTTTGTGGACTGAGGAAACTCGCCTGTTTCAATAGCACCAGAGGCTGAATTTGGATTATAGGACATCGTCAGCCAAACCTCACCATCGGCATACATATTATCAAGCAGCGGAGCTTCAGCTGGATAAGTGACTCCCTTTTTCCACAAATAAGGCTTTAATTCTTTAAAATACTCAATCGCTGGAGCAATGGCCTCCCTTACGACCGCTTCATCCGCCTTCATATCCATGAACTGTTCATATCCTACGATGTCATAGATCATATTTCTTACAAAAGCGGAGCCGGTAAAATCAGGTGGCGCCGGATAGGTAAACTTGCCTGGATTCGCTTTGGCCCATTCTAATAATTGCTGGTGATCGACCGGTGTTTTGTCGATGTGATGACTATCGTAAACCATGACAAATTGTGCTTTACCGTATGGAGCTTCATACCCTTTAACAGGATAACCAAAATCATATTGTACATCGGGTGATTTCTTATCAATATATTTATTGAAATTCGGCAGTTTGTCCGTAAAAGGACCAAACAGCAAATCATTCTTCATCGCCGTAAAGAAGTTTTCTCCATTAATCCATACAACATCAACGCTGCCTTTTTCAACTTTCAATTGCTTTTCGTTCAGCATAATATTTAAGACTTCATCAATATTCATGCCTACACGTTCGACCTTGATATCGTAGTCCTTCTTTACATTTTCCGTCAGGTAGTTGTCAATCCAGGCATTTGTCTTATCGCTGCCGCCCCACCCGTAGAATCTGACAGTAGTCCCTTTAGCATCTTTAAGGATCTGTTCAAAGTCCTTATCCAGTACATCGGCATGTTTAGTTTCTTCAGAGGTATTTTCTTTTGTATTTTTATTAGAAGTACATCCTGCAGCGATTAGCATCACGCACAGCATTAGGACAAACCATATTTTTTTCTTGAACAACACTTCAACATCCTCTCTTAACTATCTTGATAAAAATCTTATAGATTACAATTCGACTTGCATTGGAAATAACCTTCCAGCTGTCCTAACAAAAAAAGAGACGAAAACCTAGTCGGTTAGTTCACCTTGCCAAATCTTCCTTTCCATTTATATGGAAGCTTGATGATCGTCTCGGACTCTTTTATTTCTTTTAAGTATTGGAGGCAGTCTAATAGAATTTGTCTTTGCATCTCTACCTCACCCGCTTTTCCAAAACTGCGCCCTAAAGGAAACTTCGTCTGCAGCGCACGGGAAACGCGAACCTTTCTCGTTAAATTGCCTAAATGGGTAATAGAAATCGCCGGAATTCCCGCCTTTTCAATTCCATATTGAATCAATCCCACGGATTGATGGCATATATATCAGCCAGGGTTCAACAGAACCGCATCCACATGCTCAGATGTCAGCTGCTGCACGATTTTCGGAATCGTTTCTTCAAGCAAAGGTTTAGTATTTGGGATATACCCCATTAATCCATAATGGGTAGGGGCTGCACCACCAATGACACCTTCAGCTGCTAACTCCTTCAATCTTGTAAGCGGAAAAACGCAGTTAATATCCCGGTCTGCATCACTGCGGTCGAAATGGGTATGACTAATCATTAAATCTGTTTCTATACTAGTATGTGGGATAAACCGGACGGTTGGATCCCCTGCTTCCACATCGAAGACCCCTTGTGATTTCAAATGGACCCCGGACGTTGTCACAAGGGCAATGACGGAATCACCGACATCTTTTGCAAATGGAGTAAGCGGGATTTCCCCTTCAATGGGGTGAACCATATTACTCGCTTTCAAGCCCATAACTGATTCAATCACTTTATTGCCGGATAGCTTCATAGCTCGTTTCCCTCCTTTCCATTAGCCAAAATAGACCGCCAATTAAACTGGAGATCGTGACAAGAAAGAAAAATAACAATGAGACCGATAGGGCAATTCCTTCTGGAACGCCAATACTTTGGAAAAATAACACATAACTGGCTTCACGAACACCCAGTCCATTTAAAGAAACAGGAATCATCGTAATCACTGAAATTAACGTGATAATCACAAGCAAGTGCAGGAACGAGACATGAATCCCAAAGCTGCGGAACAATAAATCGTTAATCCATGCCATTCCGACCTGAAAAAGAAATGATAGAAGTAGAATCATTCCCCACCAGCGCCAGCTTTCATTGCGATAATTTTGTGCTCTTTCCCCAATTCCGATAATAGCCTCTTTCACTTTTGCCAGTAATGTACTTAGTTTCCCCTGTGATAATGAGTTTTTTTCAGGTACATTTGCCTTTTTCATAAAAATTTTAAACATAATATACAGCCCTGCTGCAAGTGCGATTAAAATCAATAATGAAATCAAATACGGTCTGGATTGGTCCATAAATAATGCAGAAATGAGAACAATGCCAACAAGGGCAAATCCGGCGGTAATCCGTTCAAATAATACCGATGTTGTCGCTGTGGCCACGCCTGTCTTTTTTCCTAAAAAAATAATTCGAACGACATCTCCGCCGACACTGCCAGGCATAAAGTTATTAAAGAATAAACCGATATAATACAGTTTCCCTAAGTAAGTTAGGGATGCTTGATTGCTGTGATGTTTTTTTTCAGAGGATTGTATCAGCATTTTCCATTTCCAAATACTCGTTGCGACAGTTATCTGAATCGCAAGAAAGGCGAGGATAAAATAAAAAGGAGAGCCTTCTTTCATGATGCGGAAGGCCTCATCCCAATCAATCATCTTAACTATCCAGACCATTAAACCTGCACTGACTATAAATCTGATGAGAAGTTGTAAATAGGATGACTTTACTTTGTTCTCTTGAGACTTTTCCACCTGCCTCACCTTTTCATGTAAAATATTTTGTTCCGTTACTTGAAATAGTGAAATTATGAGCATTTATTATACAATAATGGTGTGATAAAAGTATTTGCATGCTTTTGTCACACCACCTCGTTTTAGTTATTATACCATTTCTTCTTTTATCTCTTTTTCTTCTATCTTACCTTTACGTTGTTGTTTGTCGTTATATACTCTCTTTGCAACACCTATTAGAATCGATAAGGCAAACAAGGTTAATAATCCGACAAACAATTTCTGAGCCCCGCCTGTAAGGGTTCCTCCAACGTATGAATATACGATTGTCGCAGGTAATTGACCGATACCTGTTGCGATGAAGAATGACCAAAATTTCATATTCGTAAGACCGGCAGCATAACTGACAAAATCAAAGGAGACAAATGGTAAAAGCCTGCAGACCATTATTGTACGGTTTCCGTATTTTTCGAAGAAAACATCTACACTTTCCATTGCACCTTTGCTAGTAAGCTTTTCTACAGCATCTCTGCCAAGTACTCTTGCGATATAGAAGCATAGTGCAGCCCCAGCCATGGCAGAAGCCCAAGATAGTATCGCCCCTTGCCACCAGCCAAATATAGCTGCATTTGAAAGAGTAATAAGGAACGCCGGAATGGGTGCAGCAATTGATTGAAGAACCATAAGAGTAAATGACACGACTATCGCCAATTTTCCATATGATCGCAAATATTCAATTACTACTGCTGTATCCAGCTTAGATATCGTACTAAAAGCATGATTTAATCCATTATGAAGAGTAGGAATGGTAAAGTAGCAAATCATAAAAATGGCTATCCCAACAACTGCAATAATTCTTCCAAGTTTTCTTCTTTTCTTAATTTGTGCAATTTCCTCTTCATCCAGCTCTTCCCTTAATTCACTTAGTTTTACTTGTTTTGCTTTTAAAGCTTTTCTTTCTTCCTTCGTATATTCCTTTTGGTACTTTCCTATCGTACTTACAATATATAGGTTCACTAAATTTATGATTATGGCACATACAATGAAAATAGGTTGTATCTCTGATACAGGATTTGTGATGACTAATGCTTCTCTTGTAATATAAAAGAATTGTTGTAATCTTCCCGTTAGTAAAGCTAATAGGATAGCCGCCAGCTCAATATAAAAAAATGAATACTTCCAATCCAGTCTTTTCTTCGCAATAGCGACCATTAGTCCAAAGCCTGTAAAAATATACATGACTAATCCTAGTCCTATCATCATTTCATATGCTACGTTAAAAAACAGCAGCATATTGATAAGGAAACCGAGCGCTATACCTGCAGTAGTGTAGTAAAAGAGCAGCCTTGCTTTTAACATGAACTCCTGACCTCCTGAATGATTCTGTGTGACAAACCCCCCCATACCAATATAAAACTTAAGCTAAATTATTTTGCAATGGAATATACTGTAGCTACATAAGTTCCATCCTCTGGAAGAACATCTTGATTTCCAGTGAACTTCACTTCTTTAGAATTTTCTACTGCACCATTAGTATAAGTAGAGTTGGATATTATACCAACTGGGCAGCTGTCCAGACAAGATATGCATCCAGTATTCTTTTCTAAAGCTCTATCATGATTTCCGCCAAATTTGAAAGCAATTTTATTTCCGTTGCTATCTTTAATCACATCATTCACATTATATTCCTTATCAGCACCATTCCAAGTAACCTTCATTTCAATAGGTGTACCTTCAACATGAGTAGTTGCAGCATTATCAGGAGTCATGTTGTTTCCTGGCTCAGCTCCAATCTCTACAAGCGCATCATAGAAGTCCATTTGATTTCCATATGCAGTAAATACAGATTTAGCTCCATTAGAGCCATCCTTGAATACTGAAGCGTGACGTGTTGTTTCTGTAAAATACTTACCATTTACTTGAGCAAGAACCGTTACAGTACCAGCTTCTTTGTCAACTTTTATCGGATTTTCTAGTGATACACCGCCTACTTGGTCAGGTGCTTTTGCTGTCTTTTCCTGTTTTTGAGAATCAGTTGTTTTTGCTGTCTCTTCCTGTTTTTTCGTATCGGCTGCATTCCCTCCATTGTTGGAGCCGCATCCAGCCAATCCAATCATGAATACAAATAGTACAGCTGCAATGATTGCCTTTTTGGTCAATTTCATTACTTATTCCTCCTTAATTACAATCCACAAGTAGTAAAATTCAGAGCATAAATATTCCGATATTTTAGACATTATGCTACTATAATATTTTACCTAACTTCATTATAATTAAACGATATATGGTTATAAATTCATTTTATCGATAGATTCACTTAAAGTATATTGATTTTATAGATAAGTGGTATAAAACCCTTATTTTATCACATTTACTGCAAAGGTAAAATACCTCTTTTCACAAAACCTTCATATTATATAAATTGATTATCGTTCGATCGTCATGTAAGCTTAGTGGCAGATATTATTTTTTCGCTATAATAAGGAGGCTTTGCTTTTATGAAGAATAAGTTAAAAATCATTTCAGTTTTATCAACTATTGCTTTAGCTGCGATGCTGACAGCTGCTTGCTCTCAGGATGAGGCAAAACCGGCAAATACTGCCACTAAGACAGAAAGCGCTGCAACAGAGACCACGGCCAAAACAGCTGAAATTAAAACGATGACAGGCGAGGAACTAGTTGCGCAAAACTCTGATAAGAAAAAAGATGAAGTGCTCATCATTGATGTTCGTTCAGCAGATGAGTACAAGGCTGGTCACATCCCTAATGCTATTAATATCAATATTGATGAATTTGAAGGCAGATTGGCTGAACTGAAAGATTATAAAGATAAACCGATTATTGCCTACTGTAATTCAGGTAAGAAAAGCGGCCAAGCTGCTGAAATTCTCGTTAACAACGGATTCCAAGATGTGACCAATGCCCAAGGTGTAAAGGAATTCAAGTATGATTTGGTTCAATATGAGGATGTAAGAGGCGAAGCTTTTCAAACCTTAATTGATGAAAACAAGGATATCGTTTTAGTCGATGTACGCCCGGCAAAACAAGTAGAAGAAGAAGGCATGATTGAGGGAGCGATTAATGTTCCTTTTGATGAAGTTGAAGCCTATTTAGACCAACTACCAAAGAGAAAGACCATCGCATTATATTGCAATACAGGTACAAAAAGTGCTGAAGTCGCCAAACACTTAGAAAGTCTTGGTTATGAAAATATCGTTAATTCCATTGAAGGTGTGAAAGAATACCCATTTGAACTAGATTGTTGTTGATTCATCGAGGTTGAGACATAATTGCTTTACGTAATGAGAAAGGTGAAATTGAGCGTACTCCATTTCACCTTTCTCTATTTCTGCTTATCATTCTAGTTTATTCTCAGCTTTTGGCTGTGAATTTCCGTCAATTCACAGCCATTTAACGCTAGACCCATTTCGTTAGAAAAACTTATTCCCAACCTAAAAGGTACATGATAGAATCATATCATTGTTTTTGCCATATCTAAAGTTGCCGGTGGTGGGTCATGAAAGAATCAGTATTTATTCAAAATAAGAAAAAATTCAATATCAATTTTAGTTTTTTGATAAAAGACAAAGTGTTTACCATTTCGCTGCTATTGGCGATAGTAAGCTGCTTCGTTCATCCTCCAAAGTGGGAGTATGTTAATCTTTCTGTACTGGTCAGTTTATTTAATCTTATGCTTGCTATTAAAGCGCTGGAGGAACTCAGAGTACTAGACAAAATCGCGATTAGCATAGTAAGCAGATGTGATAATAGCAGATCTGTTTCAGCCATTCTCATTTTCTTATGCTTTTTTAGCTCAATGTTTGTCACAAACGATGTGGCGTTACTGACCTTTGTACCACTGACTCTTGTTATCAGCAGAAGGACTAATACGCCCATGATGGAGACGATCATCCTGCAAACCATAGCGGCAAATATCGGCAGCAGCTTTACACCTATGGGAAATCCACAAAATTTATTTATCTATTCTCATTATGGTTTAAAACCGATGGCCTTTTTTATAACTGTTTCTTCTTTCGTAGTTCTAGGGATCGTATCTCTTTATTTTTTAATTCACAGGCTTCACAAAAAGCAGTTGAAAGTGGAGCTGGCTCCGATACAAGTTGAGGATCGAAAAGCAGTAACGATTTGGGGTCTAGTTTTGGCAGTCAGCATTGCATCTATTTTTGGCATCATAAGTTATCCAATTGCGTTCATGGTTACATTGATGACCGTATTTCTTATCAATAAAAAATTATTGATCCAAATCGATTATCTCTTACTGCTAACTTTTATTTGCTTTTTTATTTTTATCGGAAACATTTCGCATACGAATGCTGTACAGGCATTTGCCAGCGCAAGTCTAAACGACTCAAGTTCCGTCTATTTCAGTTCCATATTACTTAGCCAATTGATTAGTAATGTCCCTGCCTCAATCCTTCTTGCAGAATTTACAACCGATTGGAAACCATTGTTATTGGGAGTGAATATCGGGGGACTAGGAACACTCATCGCTTCAATGGCCAGCGTCATCTCCTACAAGCTATATGTTCAGGTAAAACCTGAAGAGACAAAGAAATATATACTAACATTCAGTATCTACAACTTTTCTTTTTTAGCATTTTTTATTTTTATCCAGTATCTTATTATATAGGAAATAGACCGCACCTTACCAGGTAACGATCTAACTTAACTAATATTCGAAAAAGGGCAATGATTAGTCCCCATTGCCTTTTTCGAGGTTTATGACATATAACCTGCTGCAGTTAAAATTTCTTTCGCTTTGTCCGCTTCATCATCAGCGATAAGAACGATAGGACCCGTACATCCCATTCCGCTTTCTGAGTATACGCCTTTTTTCCAAAGTTCTTTTACTGCATCTTCAAGTTCAAGAATATCAATACCAGCAATTGAGGATGTTACAACCTTCTTAGGAGGCGCAACAACTTCTTCTGAACTAGTTTCCTTCTTTTCACTTGCTTGCGTTAGTTTTGCAAGAACATCCTTAAGTCCTGCTTTGTATAGCTTAGCGAATTCATTCTTGGAAACCTCAATGATATTATTTTGCGCACATGTTGCACTGTATCTTAATGCTTCACAAATAACCGGCGCACCAGACGCTCTTGAAATAATATTGATTAGTCTTCCATATCCTTCGCCAACTCCTGGGCCATATCCATAGCCTGAAGCTTCATAGCTTCCTCCTGTAGTATAGGACGAGAACATCTTCATCAGAATGTTTCCTGTTAATGAATCAGTAATCATAACATCAGGTGTTCCTGTAAGAAGGTCATTTCCTCTCATAACAGCCCCGCCATCTGCTCTAACAGATTCAGTAAAGTTCACTTCATAACCCTTTGCGATAAGGTCTTTAAGTGCTCTTTCAACCTGTCTTGCTCCATCAACATTCAGAATACCTACAGTTGGGTTTTCAATTCCACAAGCTTTGGCCGTAATGATCCCGTAAATGGCATTCTTCACCATACCCTCAACCCGGTGAGTGGATGAAGTTCCTGTAGTTGTAGCAAGAATCATCTCCTTGCCTTTTGCCGGAGTAATGACTCTGCCCACTGTTGAAACACCGATTGGGAAGTTATAGTGCATTGTAACGCAGCCTTGAATTTCATTTGCATCAAGGAGTTTTTCCATTACCTTATGAGCTTCGTCTTCACTGCTTACTTCGTAAACAGTAAGCTTCGTATCAACCTTTGGTCCAATTAATACGACTTCGAAGTCTCTGTATTTGTTTGATGCCATTTCAGCAGCCTTGACAAGTTCCTCAACTCCATGCTCACTTCCAAGAGTTGTTAAACCTACTTTCACTCTGCTGCCAAAGCTTCCACTCTCCATAGCATCTGCTATTTCACTAAATACTTGACCAATAAGATTATTAACGTTGTCCTTTGACATGCTATCACCCCTTACTTCTGAAGTAGGTAGGAAGCAAAATCCTTCATAGCCTCTGCAACCATGCTCTTTACTTCATCTTTAGAAACTGCGCCGGCCTCTTCTACTAATCCAGTATTCTTTTCAATTATTAATGAGCAGCCATCAAATAGGTTTGTCATTCTACCAAGGAATAAGCTACCTTTTCCGATAACCATTAATCTGTTAATTGCTCCTTCAAGAATTTGCTCTCTGGCAAATCCTACTGATGGAACACCTGATGGAATATGACCTTGTGTTGGTGCAAATCCCACGTATCCTGCTTGCTTAAAGAATTCAGGAAGCTTAGCTTTTTCTAATTGCCCCTTCTTAACTGCAAGAGCACCGATCATCTTGTAGTTAGCTGTTGGAACGTCTCCAGCACCAGCTGGTTCTGTAGCTTCAGGGTTTTGCATTTCTGAAGAATAGACATCGATATCTGTAAATGAAAGTCCAGCTGCATCAAGTGGTTTCGCAACAAGAGCCTCCATAACAGCCTGTGGTGATGCACCGGCACCTACTGTATGTCTTCCGATAGCGTCTGTTCTGATAATTGGGTTCACTCCATCATTTTCAGAAATAAGAACGGCGAATCCGCCGATTACGTCTTCGATGATTGGCATGTCTTTCTTGACGTGGTCCTTACCGTTCATGGCAAGTTTAGCTGAAGCTCCACCTGCGATGACAAGAACATTCTTGTATATTCCAGACTTTACAAGCCCTGCAGCGCTTACAAGGGAATGTGAAGGTGCAGCACAGAAACCTCTAAGGTCTGAACCAGTAGCATTCGTTAATCCAAGTATTTCTCCGATAGACTTCGCGAAGTTACCGCCGCCTCTTTGGTTCATATCTCCACAAGCTTCTTCTGAACACTCGATAATATATTCGATCTCATCCTTGTTAATGTCATACTTGTCTAATAAATGTAATCCTGCAAGGATACCTGAAGCTTTAACAACAAGGTTTTCTGTCATGATATGTGAAGTTAAGTTCTTATCGAACTCATGTGCTCTCTTGATACATCCTACTAGCTCACCATTTTGATAAAGCGGCTCAGCATGTTGTGTATTAACTGCTGTTTCAATGTCAGCCATTTCATAACCTTCACCAAGTTTTGCTGTAAGGTCCTTTAAAAGCGGGTGTGCTTCAAATTGAGTCTTAACGTTAGCCATATATCCTTTTTCAATTAAAACAAGGTCAAATGCATCTGATACTTTTATCAGACCATAAAACTCTTCTTGAGGCATGATTTCGCCATATTTCCCAAATCTTGAGGCATTTTCAATTTTCTTTTCAAACCATGGCTTTGGCATAGCTGCAAGTTCTAAAGGAGTAACATTACCGATATAAACTTGATTAGCCGGATAAGCGACAGAATCTTCAAACGAGCGAATATGCTCTGGTAATTTCTTTAGGTATTCTGAATCTGGGTGTGTTTCTCTTTCAAGCGTTTGCGTTGAGCCGTTATGAATGATCATATCAGGGGAATTAACAAGGACATAACTTGCTCCTTTAATTACTGGAAACATATGGGCACCTCCAAAAATATATACCATCAATAAAGGAGGTGGAGTTTTCCACCCCCTTTTTTTGGGTTAAACTATTATTTTACTTCAAATACTGTTTGATCTTCCACTGGAGTTTCAAGGGCTTTAAGAGCTGTTTCAACAAGCTTTCTTCTTAATGCCTTTTCCTCTTCTTTTGGAAGACTTGGGTTTCCAAGTGGGTGTGGAATAGCGATTGTCGGAACGATTCTGTTTGCTCCAACAGTCAATGAAATTGGAACAATTGTACACATGTGAACAATTGGTAGTCCCGCTCTTTCAATTTCTTTTAACATAGATGCACCGCATCTTGTACAAGTACCTCAGGTGGAAGTCATAATAACAGCCTGAACTCCGTCCGCTATTAAACGCTTCGCGATTTCTTGACCATATTTCTTAGAGCTTAAAACAGCTGTACCGTTACCGGTTGTTGAATAGAAGTATCTATGAAGACTGCCGATCTTTCCTTCTTTTTCCATGTCTCTTAATACGTCAACAGGAATAACTCTATCTGGGTCATCGTTAGCGTATACTGGGTCATGGCCGCCGTGAGCTGTTTGGTGAGTTTCACCAGTAAGATCCATTAAGCCTTCGATATCATATTCGCCAAATTTTTGCGCGTTAGAAGCTTCGATGTGATCAGGGTTACCTTTTGGAACGATACCGCCTGATGTCACGATAGCTACTTTTGCTTTTGTGATATCAGCAACTGGTGCTGCTGGTGCTACATTATCGAATACAGGCATCTTGAATTCTGTTACGAAATCTTCACCCTTAATCTTTTTAACGAGCATATCAACTGCTCTCTTTGAGCCTCTTTCAGTTGCGAAGTAGTTCTTTCTGATCCCTCTTTCGATGTAACCTTCTTCAGCTGGTGATCCTACTGTCTCACCCTTAGCAAGCTTTAATGCTAGAGCTGCCATCTTTGGAGCTGCGTCTCTGATACCCGCTGCATTGTTCTTTGTAGAAATTAAGTAAAGGTCCTTCTTGAACATATCAGCGCCTGGATTTTCAATGTACATCCCTGATACGACTGGTATGTTAAGATGTTCCTGAACTAATTTACCTACTGCACCGCAGGCTGTACCATATCTTCCTGCGTTGAATGCAGGTCCTGCGATAAATACGTCAGGGTTAAATGATTTAACCATATCAAGTATTTCTTGTTCAGCTTGTTCTTGGTGTTCAGCAAAGTATGAGTCACCACAAATGATCGTTCCAATGATTTCAGCTTCACCCTTGAAACTCTTATTGATTGCTGCTCCTGGTCCTACAATACCTTCTCTTCTTTCAGGAGCAATGTGAGCCATTTCTTCACCACCAATTTGGCCGAAGAACTGATTTATATAATGTACTACACGTATCATTTGTTCTTTCCTCCTGGCGGATTAGTCGTTAAACTTTGTATATTCTTTTCTGACGTTTCCAACTTCTTCTTTGATGGCATCTACATCAAGAACCATTTCCATCATCCCGCATTGTTCTTCATATACAGACTCATCAAATTCAGCCTTCAATTCGTCCTCAACTACATGGTATACTCTAAGGCCTAGTTCAACACTCGCTAAAGGTCCTGCAAATGTTGGGTCTCCCGCTGTTACAGTTTCAGCTGAAAGTCCTGCTGATTCAGCTTCTGCTCCACCAAGAATAACTACTACATTTTCTGCACCTAATTTATCAACTGTATCTTTAACTCTTTGTTGGATCTCCAGATCCATTGCGCCTGCGGCAGTTCAAACGAAGCATTCTGTTGAAGCAAATACAATTTCTGCTCCTGCACTTTTTGCACATTCCTCAATAGCTGGTCCCGGAATTCCGTCTCTGTCTCCGATAGCGATAACATGTCTACCTTTTAAAATCATGATAAAAAACCTCCTAATATCTTAAATTTCTATGAATTAGAATCCTTGAGCTGTTAAATAGTTGAAACCAACTTCACTTGTAGCACCGGTGATAACTTGGATTTCAGCTTCGATTGATCCGTCGGCTCTTAATGATCCGTCGAATCCACCTGAAAGGATATCAACAACTTCCGGGTGCCCGATTACTTTCTTCATCGGCGGAAGAACAATAATTTCGTTTGCATTTCCTCCCGTAACGACTGCGTCACCCTTTGGAGTTGAGTCAGCAAGTGATTGAGATGCTCCATCTCTTCCAGCGTACTCATCTGTTATAAGAACAGTCTTTACTCCCTTTGCAGTAATCTTGTTACAGTTCATAACAAGGTCAGCATCCGGATTACCAAACCCTTCTTCTGAAATGATAACGGCATCTGCTCCAAGGAACTCAACAAGCTTAGCTGTCATGTTTGATGATCTTTCCTTATCGGCCAGGTATACGTTTTCATTTGTAATGACTACGCCAAGGAAGTTAAAGTCCTTGCCATGTCTTTCGTACAGGTCAGTGATGACCGGGTGATTCATATGAACATATGATGGGTTCTTATCGCAAGCTGAAACGCAGTTTCCACTAACTACAGCTCCATCAAATGCTTCAGTTGGGTATAAAAATGTTGGGATGATTTTCTTAGCATCTACACCATACACATATGTGTCATGAAGCAGACCTTGAGTCTGAAGCATGTATACATAAACAACCTTTGGTAATTCTGGGTATTCCTTAGCCTGCTCAAGTAATGGCTTAGTTTCATAAGTCTTTACTTCGTCTGGTTCAACGCTTGCCCCAGCTTTTCCAAGATAAACAGCTGTCTTGTATCCAATCATTCTGACTGCTTCTTCATGTTCGTGCTGTTGAGCTCCCTCAACTGGTTCACAGATCATAACGACATTATGAGTCTTTGAGAATGGAGTGAATTTCGCTCCCTCTCCTGACATATCTACGATACCTTCTTGGAAACCAACGATTTTACCAGTTGTAACAACAGCAGCTCCCTTTAATACATGAGTTCTGCCTGATCCAACTTGTTCTACACCTGAAATAAATCCAGGGAATATTCCACCTTTTCCTTCAACCTTGACTCTTGGCTCGATAACGTCTTTAACAGGGATGATTCTTACTTCATCTCCCGGATGAACGATATCAATATCGATTGAAGCTAATCTTTCGTCGCCGCCAACTTCTTTAAGCAGTTCTTCCTTATTTACATAGAGGACGCCGTTTTCTACCTTAGTATCTGGTCCAAATTGTACATCCTTAATAAAAATATTTCCTAATTCAAGGCGCAAAGCCTTCACCACCCTAAGCTAATTTATATAAAGGCAAAGCCCTTATAACGTTATAAATTGCTGCTAAATTATTTGTAGAATCTCTTAATCATTTCTTCAACATCAGCTACTGAAGAAATTTTGTCCGGTGTTAGAGCCTCAGCCTTTTCTCCATTTACATAGACAATCATTGTTGGCAGGCCAAGTACCTTTTGAGCGATGGCAAGTCTTCTATTGCCGCTTGTATTTAAACTTGTAAACTTAATTTTATCGCCATAGGTTTCTTCTAATTTATGAACATCCGGCATCATAGCGATACAAGTTGTACATTTGTCGCCCCAGTAATCAACGAATACTGGTTTTTCAGTGTAATTTGTTACTTCAGCTTCAAAATTATCTTTAGTTAGTTCTAACATTATGAGCCCTCCTGATTTTAGAAATTATTTATTATGCATGAACCAAAGCTGTTTCATGTTCAGCAATATATTTTTCTGCAGCGATTGAAGCCATTGCTCCGTCTGCAGCTGCTGTTATAACTTGTCTTAAAGACTTAACCCTTACATCCCCTGCGGCGAAAACTCCTGGTACGTTTGTTCTCATATCTTCATCCGTTGGAATGTAACCGCCTTCAAGTTCAACTTGGCCCTTGAAAGCTTCTGTGATTGGGTCAAGTCCGACGAATACGAATACACCATTTACATCAAGGGTTGATGTTTCTCCCGTTTTAACATTCTTGATTTCAAGACCTTCAAGCATTTCATCACCATTCGCTTTAACGGGAACTGAATCCCAAACAAATTTAATTTTCGGATTGTTAAATGCCTTTTCTTGAAGCGATTTTGCTGCTCTTAGCGAATCTCTTCTATGAACAATTGTGACTGAGTCAGCAAACTTTGTTAGATAAATCGCTTCATCAATAGCTGAATCCCCGCCGCCAATAACAGCAACATCTAATTCTTCAAAGAAGTCAGCGTCGCATGTTGCACAGTATGAAACTCCTTTTGCTCTTAGCTCCATCTCATTTTCAAAACCGGCAAGTCTTGGTTCTGCACCTGTTGCGATGATGATAGTTCTTCCTTGGTATTGAGCATTCTTACCGTTAAGTACTTTGATATCTCCTGAGAAATCAACGGAAACGATATCATCTTTTACAAATTCTGTTCCAAACTCTGATGCCTGTTCATGCATTCTTTCTGTCAGAGATGGGCCTGTACAATCAGGGATTGAGCCTGGGTAATTTTCCAGTTCAGAAGTGGTGGCCGTTTGTCCGCCAAACTTCGACTTTTCGATTACAAGAACTTCCAATTTTGCTCTGGAACCATATAGTCCTGCTGAAAGTCCTGCAGGACCCCCGCCTACGATAACGATGTCGTAAATCTTTGACATTTAAATTCCTCCTCGCATATAGTTAGATTCCTCGTTTGAGGTAATTTTTACGTGACTTATTATTGCTAACCTTTTTTACAAAATCATAGTATCATTAATTCTTTACTTTGTTCACAACTTCACAAATAGTTCATTTTTACTTTGCTCACTATTTCACAAATTGTCCATTGTTTTAAATTCATTAGAACGTGCTCAATAATTCACAAATTGTTCATTTTTAAAACCAAGCCCAAAGTGCTCAGTAGTTCACAAATTGTTCATTTTTAAAATTGAGCCAAACGTGCTCAACGGTTCACAAATTGTTCATTTTTAAAATCCGTTTATAGATAAAACGGATTCGCTTGATGCCTGGTTTATTGCGTATTGACTAGAAACTTCTTAAATGTTGAAAGCTTGGTAAATCAAATCAAAATCGATTACTCGATAATCCTCATAAACCCTATCAATAATGTCTTTAGACCACTTTCTTGGAGGCTTATTACTGATTAGTCTTTCCGAGGTCTCGATACTGTTTTCCATTAAATTCAAGGAATCCAGATTAACACTGTTATCGGCTTTAAGTGATATAGCTATAGTCTTATATGGTGTTTCGTTTGGCTTAATACTACCCATAAGAGGATGCGTTAAGAGCCTATGGCCTTTGTGAACATAATCTCTAGCCATTTTCATTACATCCATTAATGAACCTTCTACAAATACTACATCAGATGTTTTTTCAAAACCTTCTTTTGAAAGTACATTATTCGTAATAATGATTGCCTTTTCCCTCAATTTATACACCTCTTATAAGCCCATTTTCATAAAACTTTAACCTTTCAAAGAATGTCACGCACAAGTATTAAAAGCGCTTTCATTCAATCAAAAAAAATATACTCTTTTGGGCGTTCTAGAAGGGAAGTCTTATGAAATAATAAATTTCATCTTCTAACCTCTTGTCATCCCTTTCATCAAAGTTATATTGAAATACCTTATTACTCTGTCAGTATAAAGCTTGCTAAATAGGCTGTCAATGTCTTCCACTAAAGTTAAATCATTCAGATTATTTGAGCATGATCAACAATTCCTACTCCAACTAATAGGTCAGTTTCAGGATAAGTTTTACTGAAATAGTAAATCAGAAAATATACTGTATTTATTAGTTTAACAATATTTATATATTAATATATCAATTTTAAGTGAGAATTTGTCGAGGCATCACGGTGAAAAAAATTTAGAAAGCACCTTCGCCAGTGCTTCCTCCTCATTAAGCTTTATTCTATCGATGCTAATACCTTAATCATTATTTCTTCTTCTTCGATATTCACCGTTCTTAAATCCAGCTGGAACTCATCCCTTTGGATTCGTACAATGATGGAAGGCGTGTATTGCGTCCTTAAGATCTTTGCCAAATTTTCTGCGGATAGAACATGGTGCTTTAATGCAACCACAAATGATGGCAATAATACTTCAGGCATGGTTCCCCCTCCAACCTGGCTTGTTCCTTCCATGATGTTGATAGAATAAGAATTACAGGCTGCATTAAGTTTTTCCTTGAATTCCTCTGAGCGCCGCTGCAATTCTGCTTTACTTTTTAATAAATCTCCAATGACTGGGACTTTGCGGAGTTCATCTTTTCCTTTGAGATAATGCATTAGTGTTCCCTCTAATGCCGCAAGAGTCATTTTATCTACCCTTAAAACACGGGCTAGCTGGTGTTTTTTGAGTTTAGCAATTAACTCTTTTTTACCGGCAATGATTCCTGCCTGTGGCCCGCCTAAAAGTTTATCACCACTAAAAGAAACAAGATCAGCACCCATCTTCAGAACTTCGCCAACAACCGGCTCATCACCAATACCATGCTGGCGAAAATCATATAAAACACCACTGCCTAAATCTTCATAAAAAATAACTTGTTCATGTTGCTTAGCTAAGTCTACTAATTCTTTTGTTTCAACGGATTCAGTAAATCCTTGTATTTTAAAATTACTGGTATGTACTTTTAAGATCATTCGTGTCTCTTCGTTGATGGCACGTTCATAATCATAAAAATGTGTTTTATTCGTGGTACCCACTTCAATAAGCTTTGCTCCGCTTTCTTCCATAATCGAAGAAATGCGGAAAGAACCGCCTATTTCAACTAATTGTCCTCTGGAAACAATCACTTCTTTATTAGCTGCAAATGCGCGAAGAATGAAATAGACTGCTGCAGCATTATTATTAACGACCATTGCGGCCTCTGCACCTGTAATCCTTTTAATGAGCTCTTCCGCATGACTATGTCTGGAGCCGCGCTCCCCTTCTTCTAATTTATATTCTAAATTGGAATATTGCGAGGCAACTTTTGTGACATGTTCAATCGTCTGCTCGCTTAAACGTGCTCTGCCTAAATTTGTATGTAAAATGGTACCCGTCGCATTAATGACATTTTTCAATGTGTACTGAAATTGCTCTTGAATGACCTTTTCCGAGCGGTTAAAAATTTCTGTTATAAATAATTCATTTCCAGGCTCGATTCCAGACCATTGGTTTTGCAAAAGCATTTCCCTTATATCATTTAATACATTTGCCAAAATGGCTGTCATGTTTGTCTGATCAATCCCATATTGATTCATTAACACGGAAAACCTTTCATGCTTCTGCAGTTCATGAATGGGCGGCAGATATTTCAATAATTGTCTCATTAAGTTCCCTCCGAAATAAGATAAAATACCCACTTATTATACCATTTCCCAAACCCTTGAATCCCATGTATACAATAAACCTTTTTCAGGAATCCGTGCAATAGGAATGGTTCCTTTGGAGCAAATTTCATATATTAGTCATGTACATTTAAAGAGAAAAACTTGTATACTATGGTTGGAGGTGTGTTTTATGAATGAGCAAGAAAAAGTTCGTCTTACTTCATTTTCAACAAAGGCTGGTTGAGGCTGTAAAATCGGGCCCGAAGACCTAGCGCAAGTTTTGCGCTTATTACCTGAACAAGAAAGAGTTCCTGAATTACTGGTTGGACATGAAACATCAGATGATGCAGGTGTATATAAATTAACAGATTCGATTGCGTTAATCCAGACGATTGATTACTTTACTCCTGTTGTGGATGATCCATATACGTTTGGTCAAATTGCCGTCGCAAATGCATTGAGCGACGTATATGCAATGGGAGGTAAACCATTAACAGCGTTAAATATGGTGGGCTACCCGGTGAAAAAATTAGGCGGAGAAATTTTAGCTGAAATTTTACGCGGTGGTTCTGATAAGATAAAAGAATCCGGGGCAATATTAGTGGGCGGACACTCGATTGATGATCAAGAACCAAAATACGGTTTGTCCGTAACAGGGATTGTCCATCCGGATAAAGTTTGGCGAAATGTTGGTGCCAAACCCGGCGATGTACTCGTCATAACTAAACCAATCGGTGTCGGTATTCTCACAACCGGAATCAAACGGAGTGCCGTAACAGAAGAACAGGAAAAAATGGTTATCGAAACGATGGCCACGTTAAATAAGAAAGCAGCAGAAGTTTTAAGTGACTTTTCACCTAATGCCGTTACCGATGTGACTGGTTTTGGACTTCTTGGACATGGCAGTGAAATGGCAAGCGGGAGTCATGTAACCTTACGTTTTGATTATAATAAAGTCCCTATTCTTGATGGTACACTAAAACTGGCACAAGATGGTGTTGTTCCCGGAGGTTCTAAATCAAATCATAAATGGCTTGAAAAAGATGTGGAATACCACAACATTGCCCCTGAAGAACAAATCATCCTTTGTGATGCGATTACATCAGGTGGTTTATTAGCCGCCATGAATCCAACTGATGCTGAAAAATATGTCCAAGCATTGAAAAACGAAGGACATGATTCCTGGATCATTGGTGAAGTAATCGAGAAACAAGACAAATTAATTATTGTGAACAAAGAATAGGTATCAAGACAAAAGGCATTTGGGAATAGGAATATTCCCAAATGCCTTTTCGCTTTTGTTCCAATAGAGTTCATGAATGAAGGACGCGATAATCTTCCACTCGTCGCGTTATTTTATTTTTATCTAAGTATTCGAGGATAATCAAAGAATATTTGCGATTAGATCCAATCATATCACGAAATTCGGCGAGCGTCATTTTGCCATTTCCCTTTATGAACTCTGTCACTTTTTCTACTGCAGTATCATAATAGTCTTTATAAATAACCGTTTCAGGATCAAGGCGAATAATCGTTTTGCCTACAAGTGAATCGATTATTTCTTTTCGTTCTTTATGTTCACCAATAAGTTCCGCTTCACTTGGCGGAGTGAAACCGGATTGTTTCAAGCTTTGCTCGATTTCCTCTTTTTCCTGCAATTGAGCTCTGTTATAGGTTACAGTAAATTCACTTAAAGAAATGGTATCATGATGATTCTTAATCAACTTTTCCTCAGCCAGCATTTGTAAAAGCCGATCAAAATCTTTTCCTTTTAGATCTGGTGCAATTCGAGAGCGCAATTCTTCTTTTATGATGCCTGTTCGGAGACTATAAGTTTTGTGAAAATGTTCCAGTATCGCTGCCATCTCTTTTTTAAACTGTTCATACTTCAATGGATGCATATACTGCTGATTGACTGGCAGCAATTGTTTGCTGCTTACCATGTCAGCCATAGTCTCGTTAATTTCTGTTTGAGAAATGCCTAAATAGCTGACTACTTCTTCTTTAGAAGTTAGTAATTCCTCTTTTCTAACAACAAAATCATCAATCATTTCATTTGTTGAACCTTTTGCACGTGTCTCAAGTGTTTGTATGATTTCCTCATTAAAACGGCGATGTTTTGTTGGTGTCGTATCTAAAATGCTTCCTCCCCCAATGACGTGCATAGGGGAATAGGACCGAATAATAAATTTATCGCCCCTCTTGGCCACAATTTCTTCCTCAAGCCGCAGCTGTAAAAAAGCTTCTTCACCTGGCTCGACTATTTTAACGCCGATCGGAACTGTGCGGCAAAGGATCTCTCTTGTTCCTATATGAAGGCGCAGCCGATTCCAAAGTTTAAGCGGCTCCTCTGCATGTGGTAATAGATGTGCTTGTACATCAATCATCCACGTTCTTTGCACAGATTCGGGTACAGCCAGAGTGTCCCCTCTTGAGACATCGTTCACATGTACGTTTGCTAAATTTAACGCTACTCTCATTCCGGCTACAGCCTCATCAACATTTTGTTCGTGAACTTGGATATTTCTTATTTTTGTACGCAGTTCCTTTGGATATATCACTAATTCGTCATTTATGCGTAACGCACCTTCGATCAGCGTCCCGGTCACAATCGTTCCAAAACCTTTGAGCGAAAAGACGCGGTCAATATGCATTCTTGGTGGAACAAGTGAGCTTGCGCGTTCAATCGTTTGGCTGACATGATCAATCTCTGCAATCAATTCATTGATTCCCATGCCGGATAATGAATCAACTTTATAGATTGGAGCATCTTCAAGCAGCGTTCCGTGTAATTGCTCTTTAATATCTTCTTCTACTAATTCCACTAATTCTTGATCAACGGTATTTGCTTTTGTCAGCACAATAATATAATTTTTGATTCCTAGTATTTGCAAAATATCCATATGCTCTTTTGTTTGCGGCATTATGCCCTCTCCGGCATCAATGACTAGGAGTATTAATTGAATACCAGACAGACCAGCCATCATGTTTTTAATAAATTTCTCATGACCTGGAACATCAACAATGCCGGCGCGTTTCCCGCTTGGCAGATCCATATAGGCAAAACCTAAATTAATCGAAAGGCCGCGTGTTTTCTCTTCCGCCGTTGTATCTGTTTCCATCCCAGTCATTGCTTTAATTAAGGTTGTCTTCCCATGATCGACGTGCCCTGCTGTTCCTATTACGAAATGGTCCATTTGATATACACCTTCCAATTTTTCATTCTACTCATCTTTTAATGGATTTAGATTCATAATAACTAAAAAAGACCCGTTTTTAGGGTCTTTTTTTATAGGCTCTGCTAAGCCTTAAGATAGGAAAGTTTGGCGGGAATGTGTGGGAATCGAACCCACCTAAGTAGCTACTAACTCCTCATGCTAGTTTTGAAGACTAGAGGGAACACCAGAACCCATCCACTCCCATGTGAACAGTATCACATAAATAGAAAAACCTGTCAATAAATTATTCTAATAACATTTATAAGAAGGATCCTGGCAGATAAAATCGTCATTATGATGATGAATTGACTACCAACTTGATTGATTAGCTTTCTTCCTTCTCAGCAGCTCCTTGCGCAATTCCTTCATCGAAATGGGTTTCCCCCCATTTTCCTCTTTAAGCTTCTCGATTTTATATCTTCCACATTGCATTTTTAAACATTCACCTTGGGCATCAGGGTTTGTCTTCCGGAACATTTCTAAGCAGTAACATTTTTCAGTAGTTTCCACGGTTTCTCCACCCGCTTCTTTTGAATTCATCTTTAGAATATCACTGATATCGGAGTAGATCTAGTGATACCAATGTGAACTTTTTATGTAATTTTCCCTCTAATGTTTTAGATATGATATATTAAAAAAGTACATATTAAGTTTTTTAGAATATTATTTTAGAATAAGGCTGTGTTAAAGGTCAATGTTGATTTATTGTCCCTTGTTGATTGGAGTGGAAGGCACGAAGACTCCCGCGGGAGAAGCGAGACAGACGAGACCCCGCAGACACGAAGTGTCGAGGAGGCTCGTCGGTCGCCCGCAGGAAAGCGAAGTGCCTGGAACGGAAATCAACAATCAAGTTTAACAGAGCCTAGAATAAAAAAATTGTATTTCGATTTATATTAAAGTTATATGGAGGGATAAGCAAAAATGGTCCAGAGAATTAAATTAAATCTTGAAGAAATCGAGTCGATGCTATATTTTTGGCAGGCTTCAAATGATAAGGAAAAGGTGGCCGAATCATTTCTTCACGAAGTAGCAGCCATGAAAGGAATAACAGCTTCCTACGATGATGAGTTTAATGCGGAATCAGTTCGCAAGGTTTTAAGTGCCATTACAAATAGAGAAATTCTATCACAAAAGACACAGAAAGAAGCTCGTTTTTGGAATAATAACATGTGGATGATGGAAGATTTGAGCTATACAGATACTATGGTAAAGCCGCTTAAACTGCTTAATATTGATGATATGGCGGAAGACGTAAAGAATGCTGAAGGCAGTTCAAGGTATGAAGAACTTGAAGTAAGATTCTCACCGCTTCATATGGATGAATATATCATAAAGGGAAACAGGCTAATCATAAACTTCTTTAGAGTGATGCCATCAGCTGAAGATGGTGAAAGCGCAACCATTGGCGGAAAGCAAATAAAAGAATTTATAAAAGAAAAACTTGAAGAGTTATTAAAAAAATAATTGAAAAACATCGGTGTTATCCCTTGCTAAGCCGTATATGCGAAAAAAACACGGTATACGGCTAGCTGTGATGCGTATCGTTCTTTCCGTTCATTCGGGCTTACACAAAATCAAACCAACCTTCATAATTGATATCACATTCATTCTTATGCTGATATTCATTCAAATCCGGCAGATACGTATAATCTGCTTTGTATGTGTTCATATTGGAAGTTATATCATTTATGGCATGGGCTATATATAGTACTTCTTTTTCCGTCATCGTTGGATGAAGGGAAAGTCGTACCCACCCTGGCTTTGCATAATAATTTCCTTTGTTCATTTCGTCTTTAATAGATTGTGATCGTTGTTTATCAAGACCGAACAAATAATGTCCATACGTTCCGGCACATGAACAGCCGCCTCTTACTTGAATACCGTGTACATCATTTAAAAGCTTTACCAACAGTTGATGATGAAGGTTGTCCACGTAAAATGACAGGATAGGAAGGCGGTCTTTTTTATCTTTTTCCAATAAAATAATCTGTTTATTTTGCTTTAATTGCTTGAACAGTAACTGCAGCCATTTTTTATCTTGTTCGCATATATTCTCTATCCCCATCTCTTCCTTCAAACGGATCACTAATGCTGTGCGGATCGCTTGTAAGAATCCCGGTGTCCCGCCATCTTCTCTTTCTTCCAAATTAGCTATATATGATTTTTCACCCCAAGGAGTTGTCCAATTGACCGTTCCCCCGCCTGGGCGATCAGGCGTTTTTGTTTGCAGGGCTTTCTTAGAAACAATCGCAACACCCATTGTCCCTGGACCGCCTAAAAACTTATGAGGCGAAAAGAATATTCCATCTAAGTATTGCATCGCACTTTTAGGATGCATGTCCATTTTCACATAAGGAGCTGATGCAGAAAAATCAACGAAACATATTCCTCCGTATTTATGCATCACTTCTGCCAACTTATAGTAAGGTGTTACAATTCCCGTTACATTCGAACATGCCGTAAATGAACCAATTTTTAATGGTCGATCTTCATACCGTTTCATCATCTTCTCGAGCATGAGCGGAGAAACATCTCCATTCTCATCCGGTGGAACAATGACGACATCAGCCAATGTTTCTTCCCAAGAAATTTGATTAGAATGGTGTTCCATATGAGTAATGAAGATGACTGGTTTGGCTAAATCCTTTAGTCCGTGCAAACTTTGATAGTTTTCATGAAGAGTTAATCCTAGTAATCTCTGGATTTTACGGATTGCTCCCGTCATCCCGGTTCCTTCAAAAAGGAGAATATCATTTTCGTCAGCATGTACATGTTTTTTGATGATGTTCTTGGCTTCAAGGTAAGCCCATGTCATACTTTTTCCTGTAATATTCGTTTCTGTATGTGTATTCGCTGCATAGGGACCAAATTGATCGAAAATTTTTTCTTCGATGGGTCTATATAGTCTTCCGCTAGCGGTCCAATCTGCGTAAAGGATTTTTTTTCTGCCATAAGGGGTATGAAAAAATTGTTCATTCCCAATCGTATTTTTTCTAAAGAATTGAAAGTGTTTCTCTAAATCATTCATTTCTTTTCACCTCAACCCTCTTCCAACCAAAAATACCTTGAAATTCATAGAATGGTCTTCCTCTGGCTGCTGCATGCATTATTTCTTTAAAAAAATACCGGATCCCGTATGTTACATTCGAGATCCGATCATGTCCTATTTAAACTGCAGCCGCTGCCTTTGCTTTCACCCATTGATTTTCAACGGGAATTCCAGCGTCTTTAATGGTTCTAAAGATCGGACAGCGCAGATCAACAGCAGCCTGCATTTCATTAATTCTCTCTTGAGATTCTGATGTTTCAATGGCTGCTTTAATGACTACTTTTTCGAAATATGGTTTTACTTCCAAATTCCCCATTAGACCGCTAGGATCAATTTCACCTTCTACATCAAATGAGATTCCTTGAAGATCAAAGTTCATTTCTTTGGCAATGATTTGTGCCATTACGTTTTCACAGCCAATAAGTGATGCTAAAAAAGCTGAAAGTGGATCAATTGCAGAATCCTTTCCAGCCATTGTTTCGGGTTCATCAATAGCAATTTTATGCTTTCCTGCCACTGAATCGGTTCTCATTCCATTTCCGATTCCTTCTACTTTTACTGTCAACATTTCATTCACACCTCCAAAAATTTTACACTCTTACCGTTTCGCGTAGTTTTTTTGCCGCCTCAACCATGACTTTTAATTTTTCAAAAGCAATTTCATCACTGTTCATTGGACGCTGTGCAAAGGTTCCGAAACCACAATCCGGATTTAACAGGATCTTTTCATCAGGTAAGATTTTTCTTACTTCTTCTACACGTGCAATAATATCTTCAACAGATTCCACATTTACCGTTCTAGGATTGATCACACCAAAACCTAATGATTTGCTGCCAATGTTCTTAACAGCATCAATTTCTCCTGCCCGTGGTGTTGCATATTCTAAAGCCAGCTGGTCAACATTTACTTTTTCCAGATAAGGTGTTAATGGAAAATATGGGCCGCGCAGTAAGATATCATCATCTGTGCTCCAGTTTCCGCGGCAAATGTGAACACCAATCGTTGTGCCTCTTCCAAGCATGCCAGCGGTCACTTGATTGATTAAGCTTAAGGCAAACGCTAACTCTTCTTCCGCATCTGCTTTTGCTGTTAATGCGCCGCACATGAAGGTTCTATTTGCATTCTTTTTCGTAAATACCACTTCGGTTAAGACAGGCTCATCAAATTGAACAAATTCAACACCCGCTGCAATTAGATCCTCCAATTCCTCGCGCAATACTTTAACAATATCGACAGCCAAATCCTCTTTTGTTGGATAAGCATCAGTAGATAGTCCTTCTACCCACATCGATCTTGTTAATAAATAGGGTCCAGGTATCGTCACTTTCACCGCTTTGTCTGTATGTTTTTTTAAAAATAAAAAGTCATTTAATGCGAGCGGTTTTTTGCGGCTGATTTTGCCTGTCGCTGCAGGATTGGACATGGAAAAGGCTGGTACATCTAATGTCCCTAAGATTTCTTCAAAACTAGATTTATCTTCTACATACTCTAGTAACTCAGAAACACTTAGCATGCGGACATTATGCAAATGCTCTGCAACAAAGGAGATATAATTATCCCTGCGCTGTTCACCGTCGCAAACAATATCAATGCCTGCTTCCTCTTGCCATTTCAAGATCTGCAACGTTGCTTTATCGGCAACAGCTTGAAATTCTTCATCCGTAATGCGGCCTGCGCGTTTATCACGCATGGCACTTTGTACTTCTTTCGCGCGCGGCCAACTGCCAATGACAGTCGTGGGGAATGTTGGTAGCGTCATTTAGAAAACCTCCCTAAAATACAATGGAAAACTGTATATCGATATTCATTGTTTGCTTTAGCGTTTGGTAAATCGGAGACCGTTGCAGCGTGTTTTCCCACAGTTTTTCTAACTCTTCCTCCGGCTGTGGCGAGGAGACATAAAAGGTTCCCTTCATTTCCTGGATTTTCGGACTTCCTCCATCTTCCAATTCCAAATGATACAGAACATTTTCCAATCCTGCTTTAATCGAGACTTCCAGTTGGTCAATTTCGATATTTCTTCGTGAGGCTTGCGCCTTAAAACCAACGGCCAAATCGGATGCCAGCGCTCCAAGAAAGTAATCAATTGCGCTAGGAGCATCCACTTTAGAACCAAAATCAGCAGGCTGTCCGACAATAAAAGTATGATTCCTAGAATGAACTTTAGCGGTTAAAGAGCGTTCAGCCTGAACACGAACATTCCATTTATATCCTTTTGCCGCTTCTAAGTCAGAGGCCAACTCTCCTTGCTGCGAACCTTTGCGGACAAAATATCTTGTCGTATTGTCCCCTGGCTCTGAACCTAGAAATGCGTGATCCACCATCCTGCACCAGGCAGGTAAATCGTCAGCAACCGTCCGCTCACGGCTGCGCACTTCTAATATTTCTCCATTTGATAAAGGATCCATTGCTTTTTTGATGATTAACAATAAACCGGAACCACAATCTAAATCGCCGCCATCGCAAACTGCTTTTGGATTCTCCATAAAATCACCTTTTTCACTTTGTTAATCTTTTCACATAATGATATAGAGCATCATTTTTTACTCCCCTTTCAATTAATAAAAGGGGAGTAAAGTTAATGCATTATTTAATCCTGTTATAAATTTCTTAATAAGTGATGGAAGCAGCGCCTTGACTTAAGAATTCAACAATTTTAGCTCCGCCAACAATGACAGCGCCTTCAATCAAATTCTCTTCGTTCAAATTACGTTTTTTAAAACATGGACTGCATACCCAAAGAGTTCCGCCTGCTTCAACAAATTGGTCCATAAGTTGTTTTAATGGGGCAAATCCCTCTTCATGAATATCATCTGCATAACCTTTTGATGCCAAGTATGCACCTTCAACATTTAAAAAGACAGCAGTATCTTGACCTGATGCAACAGCTGCATTGGCCACAACGAAGCCAACTGTCGCTTTATCTGGATCGTTTTTTGCATTTGTTAAACTTACTAAGAATTTACCTGCCATTTTTATATCCTCCTATTAATCCTTTAATATGTAAAAGGCAAAATCAGCCTTTTTTAATAAAGTAATGACTAATATTTCCATCATCGATTCGTTCCAACAAATGATTATTTTGCAATCGGCACCACGCTGGAAGATCTTCACGTGCGCCTGGATCATAAGAGATAACCTCGATAATCTCGCCCCTATTCATTTTTCTCATGGTTAGAAACAAATTCATAATTAATTCGCCGCAACCCGTTGGACCTGCATCATATGTCATAACTGGTGAATATTGCTGCCCCATTTTTTCGTTCCCTTCATCATTTGCTTTTCTTCATCACTTTGTATCTCCCATACTCTTAAAGTATAAACTAATATTATTCTGATATAAGATTATTTTATCGATACTTCTGATTAATATCCATTGATTTTTTAGATACTAATACCAGAAACATGAATCTACCAACGTTTTCTATATTTCCAAATAGATTCCTAACTTCCTTCATTCACAAAACATTAACATTTTTCCCTATACACCTATATTGCCACTTAACAATACTTAGCGGTGCGTTACAAACTAAATGAATCCTCCTATACCAAAGGCCTTTTTCCATATCAAGTTGCGCTATAAAACTGCCAATAAACCATAAGGATAATCAGAAACAGCGTCATCGCCGCCGAGAATCCATACCAGAATTTCTGTCCTTTCATTAACTCCGCTTTCCGTCCTTTCACGGCCAATATTCCAACACAAATGACACTCAGGGCGGTTAATCCATAGTTTAGGATAATGTGAGGCACCATTTCGGAATAGGAAGCAAAAGGATTGATCATCAATCGAAGGAACATAAGAACATTATTCAGCACGATAGCAGTTCCTGATAAAATAATTCCGCTGTTCCACCGCTGATGTGATTCAGCCGGGATTTTTCTCCTTTTCCTGATGATTCCCCGCACCAAAATCACAAATGGAGCAATGATGAAATAGACAAAGCTCAGAAGCAATAGGCCGACACCTATAATGAGATAAGGGGTTGTTTTCCCTTTTCCAACCGGCAGCAGATCCGTTATTGACATCGATATTTGAGTTGGCTCCCTATCCTTTACATGAACATATATTGGGCTCATCGCATCAAGCATGACATGGCCCTCTGTTTTTTGGTACACGTAAGGACTTGTTTGCACATATTTGCCTTCCATCCCCATCCCGCTTATTTGAACTTCCCGCTCATTCAGCGCTTCCACTTTAAAAGACAGCAGATCGAAATAAATATTCATAAATCCGCCGTATCCTCTGCGTGCCATGGTATAGGTCCCTTCCACTTCTGCAGGATCGGGCAGCTTTTCAGCTGAAGCAGAAATCTCTTTCTCACCAACAAGTTTTTTCGTCAAACCGTAGCAAAGATCGGCTTCTCCCGACTGATTCGTCAGCACAATTACAGCAAAGTTCTCCTCTGGCACGATATGAAGGTTACTCGAGAAGGCTGCGGTATTGCCTCCGTGAGTCAGACCGCGCTTCTTCCCTTGATACTCCCAAAATCCATGGGCAATGCCGGGAATGTTCTCATTCGCTGTATAACTTTGTGCAAGCATTTCATGTAATGTACTTTCTTTTTGAAAAAGCGGCGATTCCTCCCCCGGCTGCGGCATGAACGCAGAAGCGAAATTGGCCAAATCAACCACCGGACCATTGGCCGATCCGGCTGGATACATCGAAACATAGAACCACATTAATTCTTTGAATTGAGACGGCTCTGTATACGTATAGCCTGCCGCCTTATTATCAATCAGTTCCGGTTTATCGCTCCATGTCGGATGGATGGACGAATCCTTACTGCCAATTTTTTCAAGGATATTCCCTTGCACATATTGATAAAATTCCTGCCCCGTCATCCTTTCAACAATAAACCCCGCCAGCGCCGTGCCAAAATTGGAATAGGCAACGACCTCACCCGGCTTATACACCTGCTCTGGCTCGGAAAGCTTCAATCCCTCCTCCAAAGACTTTACTTTGTCTGGCTTATCATATCCTAAATCAAAAACATACTCTTCAAACCCGGCATTATGATGCATCAAATGCAGC
Source organism: Bacillus benzoevorans (assembly GCF_014207535.1). GTDB lineage: Bacteria > Bacillota > Bacilli > Bacillales > Cytobacillaceae > Bacillus_BD > Bacillus_BD benzoevorans. Next base: position 175,695 of record NZ_JACHGK010000006.1, on the reverse strand, counting down.
ATCGTGATTGGTTCATCATATTTCAGCTTTGTTAAAAAACCTTCAGGTAAATACGTGCGGATATCTTCATTTAAATCTATTTTCCCCTGCTCGACCAGCTGCATGACGGATGTCCAAACAAACAGTTTGCTGACGGATCCCCATTCAAATACCGTAGTCTCTGGATTCACTTCTATTTTTCTCTCGATATCAGCATAGCCATATCCCTTCGATAAGACAATTTGGTTGTCCTTCAGCACAACAATCGCGGCTCCTGGAACGGTTTTTCCAATATAATCGTCTACATACCCATCAACGAATCCCTCCACTTCAGAAAGCGGAATTCCTGATGGGGTTGTTTTTTCATTAGCCCTGTTTCCTGTTTCCAGATGCTGCGTTTCTCCTGTTTCAACAGCCGCATTTGTTTCCTCTGCAGCAATAGAAGCGGCAGGGAAAAAGGAAAACAACAAAACAATTAGACAAAGAATAATGGAAACATGTTTCTTTTTCGTATAACGGTTCATGCGAGCACCTCCTCATTATGACAATTCTATTTTCTTTTATGCATCTTCCAATTTTACCCAATAGCCCTTTCGTTTTAAGTGTAGTCCATTATTCAAGGTGAAACTATTAAAAATTATGAAATTTTTGTAAATTCTGAGGCATAATAGGCAATACCCGCTGCTGCAAAACCTATCGAACATAGAAAAAACACCTATTGGTCAGGTGTTTAAATGAGATTATTTTCTGGCTCTGTTAAACTTGTTTGTTTATTTCCGTTCAGAGGCACACATCGACCTTTAACAAAGCCTATTTAAAAAGGAATTAATAGTTTTAGGCTGAAGAGAAAGAGGATTGCTCCACCCAATGCTTCACTGTATTTCCCCAGCAGGCCCTGGACTCTTTGTCCGATTAACAGGCCGAGCCACGCCAAAAGAGTCGCCCCAACTCCAAAGATAATCAGGACAACCATCGTTTTCGCTCCAAATATACCGAGGGTTAAGCCAACGGAAAAGCTGTCGAGACTAACACTCAGGGCAAAAAAAAGCAGACCCAATCCCGTCGGTGTAATCAAGGATTCTTGTTGCTGCGAAAGGCTTGACCAGATCATTTGCACGCCTAAAATCAGCAGCAATGCTCCGCCTATGTATGTGGCAATTTCGCCAAACTGCGCCGATAAAAAGCGGCCCGTGATAATCCCGAGGAGCGGCATAATAATATGAAAAATCCCTATCGTAATCCCAATGTTAAGAACCTGCCTTAAACGCAGCTTATACATGCCCATCCCCAGACTGACAGAAAAGGCGTCCATCCCTAGGGCAAAGGCCATAATGACGATCGTTACAAATTCTCCGATGATTGACGGCATTCCATTCCCACTCCCCCTCGCTTACAGCATATGCATGTCCTCACAAGGATAGAAGCAGAATAAAATAGACAAAATAGTGCCTGAACTTCCAATAAAAAAAGACATTTGTCCACTGGGGGTGAACAAATGTCCTTTTTTGGTGCCAGGCACCAAATTATTGCACATCTATTTGTTTCGCTTTTCTATTCGGATTAACCGGTACAGAGAGTCCCAAGTTTTCTCGTAACGTGTTTCCCTCATATTCAGTCCGGAATAGACCGCGGTGCTGTAGTTCAGGAATGACTAATTCAACAATTTCGTTGAAACCTTGCGGAAAATGCGGAGCCATGATATTAAAGCCATCTGCTGCATCATTTAAGAACCACTCTTCTAGCTTGTCGGCAATTTGTGCAGGTGTTCCAACGATTTCCCTGTGACCGCGGCCACCCGAAATATGCTCATATATTTCACGTATGGATTGCAAATTTTCCCGTTCAGCAAGGTCGCGAATGATGTTATAGCGTATACGCGGATTCGTTTCATCATCAAACTCAGCAACATCCGGCAGCGGTTTGTCTACATCATATCCGGTTAAATCTATGTTCGTAAAGGCTGATAAATAGGCTAATCCTACTTCAGGAGTAATATAGCTGTTCAACTCCCGCTGTTTGGCCCAAGCCTCTTCCTCTGTTTTTGCCACGGTTATAAATACCCCCGGCATAATTTTCAAATCCTCCGGCTTCCGTCCGTATTTTGCCAGGCGCCCTTTTACATCAAGGTAGAAGGCTTGTGCGTCTTCAAGTGTCTGCCAGGCTGTAAAAATAACTTCCGCTGTTTTTGCTGCAAGTTCCTTTCCTGCTTCAGATGAACCTGCTTGCACAATTACCGGATGTCCTTGCGGTGTCGATGGTGAATCGGGCGTGCCATGTACTTTAAACCATACTCCATCATGATCGACTGGATGTACTTTTTCCAAATCTAAAAACTTACCTTTTTCCTTATCGATGACAAGTGCTTCATCTTCAATAGAAAACCATAGTTTCTTGACAACATCTACAAACTCTTCTGCCCGTTCATAACGGAAGGCATGCTGCAAGTGTTTTTCTTTGCCAAAAAGCAATGATTCATTATCATTAGCAGATGTCACAACATTCCAAGCTGCCCGCCCTTTTGACAGATGGTCAATCGCGCTGAATTTACGTGCAACATGGAACGGTTCATTATACGTTGTCGTCAGCGTTGCGGTAAAACCGATATTTTTCGTAACGGCTTGCAGCGCCGAAATAATGATCACAGGATCAAGCTTCAATCCTGATGAGCCGTTCTCTGAAACAGGCTGGCCAAATACATCCGCAAAAAACACCATATCAAATTTTGCCCGCTCTGCTGTTTGAGCCAATTCAGTTAAATAATCTAAATCAAATACGCGGCCGGCACCTGAAGAAGGGTGACGCCAGCTTGCGACATGATGCCCCGGAAGATTGAAAAATGCTCCTAATTTCATTTGTCCCTTTGCCATATTCATCGCTCCTATTTCTCATATTGACTTAATGAGATTAAACTCAAATATTCGAGACCAGCGAAATTTTCCAAGAAAAATTGCTGGTCAAATTTCATGTCGTCACAGTGACTTTATTTCGAAAATGGGTTAAATTCATTTGTGTAAAGGTCTTCCGCTTCTATTTGACCCTCTTTTAATTCACCGCTTTTTACTAACCAATCAATCCAGATTTGAAATTCCTTGTCTTTTATTTGTCCGCCTTCTTCTGCGATACCCGGGCTTTTAAAGAATTTAAGATTAGCTGTCGGCTCGTTTCCTTGACGGGCAGAGACGATTTTTTCATATCGGGCAATAACTTCTTCTCTTGGTGTTGTACGTGCCCACTCAATAGCTTTTGCTGTTCCTTCCACAAAGGTCTTTACCGTGTTCGGGTTCTCTTTTATATATTTCTCAGTAAAGAAGAACTCGCCAGCAGTAAATTCTCCCCCGAATATATCAATATCCGTGAAGATTTCTGTAATTCCTCCCCTTTCAATCGCCAGTTCCTTTGATAGACCGCCTACTATAACTACATCTACTTGTTTCATCCGCAGCCCTTGTTCCAAATTAGACAGTGGAAGTGTCACTAAGGTTACTTGTTCAATTTCTTTTTCCGTCAAGCCGTTTTGGCGTAAATAATCTTTTAAAACAAATTCTGCATGCGCACCTAAAATGTTTACACCTACCTTTTTGCCGATAAAATCTTTAGCAGACTTAATCGGACTGCCTTCAAGGACAAATGCACCGTGATACGTATTTTTATCACTGCCGTAAGAACCAACAACGGATTTTATTTTTATATTTTTCGCATACGATTTTATAATGGCTCCATTAAAGGCCGAACCAAAATCTGTTTCGCCTGTGGCTGTCAGCTGGATACTTTCTGGACCGCCAGCCATATTACTAACCTTTTCCAGTTTCAGATCCTCTAAATAACCTAAGTCGGCCGCTAATTCCGGGTAAATGACACTGCCCACCGTGCTTTGGTATTGCAGTACTTTGTCTTCTGCACTTTTTTCTATTGCGTTAGATGCTTTATCATTTGCGCAGCCGGCTAAGATGCTTCCTGCCAATGCTGTTACGATTAGAAAATGGGCAAATCTGACTTTTTTCATCATGTATATCTCCTTATTGTCTTCATGACTGTATTTTTTGATAGACTCCTATCCATTTACTTGCTGCTTCCATTTTGATAGCTTCCGCTCGGTTGAGGTTAATCCTTGATTAATGAGCAGCCCTAATAATGAAATGGTGAGAATACCTGCGTACATTTGTGGAATCAAGAAATTATATTGGGCATACGTGATTAAATATCCGAGACCTTCTTTGGCCCCAACCATTTCCGCAGCAATTAATACAAGAATCGCTCCAGTTCCTGCCATACGAATCCCCGTAAAAATAGTCGGCACTGAGGCAGGTAAAATAACTTTGTAAAATAGTTTGAATGAAGAGATATTCATGGAACGTGCCGATTTAATCAGTAATGGATCCACGCTTCCGACAGCAGCAATGGTATTTAACAAGATCGGCCATGTGCAAGCAAACAATACAATAGAGATTTTCGATGTTTCACCAATTCCCAGCAATAAGATAAATACGGGCAGTAATGCTAACGCGGCCGTATTACGGAATAACTCTAAAACCGGATTCAACAGGTCTCTTGCTAATGGATACCAGCCGATTAATAAACCTAGTGGAATAGCAATCACAAGCGCCAGCACAAATCCACTGATGGAACGAATAATACTTGCTTTAAAATGGGCAAACAGTTCTCCAGATACTGCCATATCCCACCATGCACGCACTACGTCCGTAAAGGGCGGGAAAAACGCAGCATCGACTAAGCCGGCACGAGGAGCAATTTCCCATAGTAAAAACAAGGCAATGATGACAATGGATTGTTTGATCACTTGTGTAAATCTAGAAAGATTGAATAGCTTTGATTTTTCCGTAGATAATGTTATTTCTGCAGGTTTAACTGTTGTCATATAAAATGACCTCCTCTCCTATTAGATATTGGCACCTAGGTATTCAGGCTCGTGCAATAAACTCCAAACTTCACGGCGTATTTTTACATATTCAGGATTTGAGCGAAGATCTGCGTCTTCTAAACGTGATTTTAATGGTACATTCACAATTTGTTTCACCGTTCCCGGTCCCGCCGTCAATACAACCACACGCTCTCCCAGGTAGATAGCTTCATCGATACTGTGTGTAATGAAGATAATTGTTTTCTTTGTTTTTTCCCAAATGCGAAGCAATTCACTTTGCAGCGTTTCACGTGTTTGTGCGTCCAATGCTGCAAATGGCTCATCCATGAGTAAGACATCCGGATTGAATGCCAAGCTTCTGGCGATCGCAATACGCTGCTTCATGCCGCCAGATAATTCATGAGGATAACGATCGGCAAAATTCTGCAGTCCGACTAAATTTAAATACTCATTAGCTTTTTCTTTCCATTCACGCTTTGGTATCCCTTTGGCCTCTAAACCGAATTCGATATTGCCGCGCGCCGTTTTCCAAGGAAACAGCGCATATTGTTGAAATACAATCCCACGGTCCAGACCGGGACCCTTTATTTCTTTGCCATCAATTAATATCCGTCCGCGGGTAGCCGTCGTTAAACCGCCCAGCAAATCCAATAGTGTAGATTTCCCGCATCCGCTTGGCCCTACTAATGTAATAAACTCACTTTCCCGCACTTTGAAACTTAGATCCTTTACCGCGGTAAATTCGTTAAATGCCCCTTTCTTTTTTGGATCACGGACCGAAAAGGTTTTTGTGATCCGCTCGAAACTAATTTTTTCAGCAGATGTCATTTAGCTACACCCCTTTTTATATTTTATTATTCAAATCGGATTAGTGTGTTTTATTGTTTAAAAACCCGGCAGTTACTGGGGCTTAAGCATCCCTGCCTATGTTCCTTCCAATGAACAGGATGTTTCAGTATTAAACTTTAGACCCCTATTTCACAACAAAAAAGGCCCCTATTTCACAAACATCCGCGCGAACGAATGTCTGATTTTTGAAATAAGGGCCTTTAGTTGTCTAATCAGCCTGTGCCTAATTCATATTAAATTTATAGACTTACTTTATCATAAAAAAACTAATTGTCAATAATATTTGTATAATTTTAAAATTTCTTATATTTACTGGATTCATATCTCCATTTTACATAGAGCCATTTTACGTATAAAGAATAAATACCATACCATACCATAAAATACCAATAATTTTTATAAAACCTAGTTGACAACTATTAAAAGTGTGTTTAAGATAATAGTCAACCAAATATATATTTCCAATTTTCAGCCAACTAGTCAACTAGAGGTTCCTTATTTCTGAGCGGGAAAAAAACCGCAGGAAAAGGAACCTTTTTTATTTCAGTTTATCAAAAGAGGGAGGAATGAAGGGGCAGTAAAAACTATAGCGGTTCAAAACCTTTCTTTAATGGAAAGGGAAATAAGTGAATTTCAGTTTCAAAGGTATTCGCAGAAATCGTTAGGAGTATTTATTTTAGTACGAGGAAGGGGATTATATAATGAGTTCAATTATTCTGCCAAAAACAAAAAGCCGTTCTGCTTTATTAAGAGAAAAATTAGGGTACCCAATCGTGGATACAGATTTCCATACCGAAGAATTTGGTCCGGCGTTTATAGATGTTTTGAAAAAGGTAGGGGGCGCGGAAATAGCCGCCAAGTATGTAGCTGCCATTTCCGGAACCGGACGTGCCCAATGGCTCAATATTTCTGATGAGGAGAAGAAGGAATTCCGCATTTCCCGTACACCTTGGTGGACACGCCCGGCACATAATACGTTAGATTTAGCAACGATTTCTATTCCTTCCCTCACATACAAACGTTTGGATGAGTTTGGGATTGATTTTGCTATCGTATATCCTAATTTGACGTTATTTGCCCCAAGTATCCCGGATGATGAGCTCCGCCGGGCGGTTGTAAGAGCTGCGAATATCTACAGTGCTGAAGTATATCGGGAGTACAGTGACCGACTTTCTCCGGTAGCAGTTATTCCGATGCATACCCCTGAGGAAGCAATTGAGGAGCTGGAGTATGCCGTCAATGTGCTGGGATTGAAAGCAGCGATGATTGCCGGACATGTGAAACGGCCTATTCCGGGGATTGTTAAAAAATATCCTGAATTAGAAAAAGAAGCGTTCTATATTGATACTTACGGAATTGACAGTCCATATGACTATGATCCTTTCTGGGCGAAGGCTGTAGAATTAAAGGTATCCCTATCAACGCATGTTTCAGGACAAGGCTTAGATACGCGCCGTTCCATTTCAAATTATATGTATAATCATATTGGCCATTTTGCCGCTGCCTCTGAAGCACTGGCCAAATCCTTATTCTTTGGAGGAGTTACAAGCCGATTCCCAAGTCTGAAATTTGCTTTCCTTGAAGGAGGAGTAAGCTGGGGAGCGAGCCTTTACCCTGATTTGATTTGGCACTGGCAGCGCCGGAATAAAGCAGCTGTGGAACAATACAATCCGGAAAATATCGATAAAGAACTGCTATATGCTCTTTATGAAGAGTACGGCGGCGACCATGTAAAAGGAAGATTGGATCAACTGCATCTAGGAGCCAATTATCTGATTAACAATACGGTTGTACCTCTTGAATTACGTGATGAATTTGCGGACATTGGAATTGAAAAAGCTGAAGACATACGCGATTTATTCGTACCTAATTTCTATTTCGGAATTGAGGCCGATGATCCGACCATTCATACAGCTTTTGACCGTAAAGGATTGCCATTTGAAACTCCTTTACGCGCTTTCCTTTCTTCTGATGCAGGACATTGGGATGTACGGAATATTGCGGACGCACTTGCAGATTCCTATGAATTAGTGGAAAAAGGTGTTATATCTGCGTCAGATTATAAAGATTTTGTCTTCACTAATCCGGTAAGCCTGTACGCTGGCTCTAACCCTGACTTCTTTAAGGGAACAGTAGTTGAAAAACAAGTAGATGCTCTGTTAAAGGAAAAAGGCGGCCAATGATCAGATAAACTAAACAGCTGTAAAGAGAAAATAAAGCCTGTCTTCGCTTGAATAAGCGTGATAAACCCAAGGATGCCAAATGTGGGCATTCTTGGGTTTTTGCCTTTTTTCAGACATTTACGGCCATCTGCTTCAATATCCGGCATGTTTGCAGGCAAACAGAGAGGTCACCTCGGACATCCGCGGCAATTATCATTGGCCGCTCCATGTAATTCTGGTTCTAACAAAAGGCCGGTTCTAATCCGGTACAACTTGGTATCCATCAAGTGCTATTTTTTCAATACGCGCTGGCCGGCTGCCTTCATTAAGCGGTTCATGATCGCGTTTCCGACGCCTTCATTTGGGAACATTTCGCTGTAGATGACGTCTACATCCGCTTTGTTGAAGCTGCGCAGCGCTTCGTAAATCGAGCTGGCCACCGTTTCAAGCTGTGCTCGTTCACCGCAGGCGAAGATATAATCGGCATCGTAAAAGGCGGCGTTTTCCTTCGTTGTTAAGACACCAATCTTTAAGCCTGCTTTTTTCCCTTCATTAATAAACTCCTGCAGTTCCTCTCTGCTTCCGTCTACGAGATAGAGCGGAGCATCGGGGGCATAATGGCGGTATTTCATCCCCGGAGATTTCGGTTTTTCGGACGTGTCCGTCAGGGCGGGGTCTACGCGCACTTCACCTATTACCTCTTCCAGCTGTTCCTTTGTCACTCCGCCCGGACGCAAGATGACCGGGACCTCTGATGTGCAATCGATGACTGTTGATTCCACCCCGACTCCTGTCGTTCCGCCATCAACAATCGCGGCAATTTTTCCTGCTAAGTCTTCCTTCACATGCAGGGCGCTCGTCGGGCTCGGTCTGCCTGACTGATTGGCACTCGGTGCGGCAATCGGCAGACCTGACTTTTTGATAATCGCTAGGGCAACCGGATGAGCCGGCATCCGTACACCGACTGTATCCAAGCCTGCTGTGGCACCGTCAGATAATGAGCCTTTTTGATAAGGGAAAATAATCGTCAGCGGTCCCGGCCAAAAATGGTCCATCAGCTTCTCTGCTGTTGCCGGAACTTGCACCACAAATTCATGCAGCTGACTCTTTGCGGCGATATGGATAATTAACGGATTGTCGCTCGGTCTGCCTTTGGCGGCGAATATTTTCCTAATGGCATCATCACTTTTCGCATTTCCTCCAAGACCATAAACTGTCTCAGTAGGAAAAGCAACAACTTCATTTTTAGTTAAAAGATCAGCAGCTTGTGCGATTTGTGGATAATTTTCCATATTATCCACATTTTTATCCACTGACCAATAAGTAGTATCCATATTTTTCACCTTCAAGATTTCTTTTATTCATATATTGATAGCGCTGATTTCCTTTGAAAGTATAAAAGAGTTTGTGGGATAACTCAAGTTTTTATCCACAAATTGTGGATAAAAAGAGCCGTTTTGTGGATAATTTTGTGGATATTAACAACAATTTGTGACTATTGTAAAAAAATATCGAGTTATCCACAGCATAGCAGGACACACACTGCGGCTTGTACAGATAGGTCACCCGGCATTCTCTATTTTACATAGAAAAGAAGACGCCGTTTATCGTCCGTCTTCTTCTCATTAGCCAAAGATTTTATCCCATACTTCTTTTATAAAAAATTTCACTTCTACTTTGTCCTCTTCAGCAGCAAAAATGGGTTCCCGCTTTTTTGCAACAGTCTCCGGCTGTCCCTTTTCCTCTGCTTTCCCTTCTGTTTCAGGTTCTGCAGCTGATTCAACCGGTTCTTCCTTGTTTCCCTCTGAAGCTGTTTCAGTTTCAACAGGATTTACTGTCTGCGTCCCAGCATTTTCTGCCCGCTTTTTCGAAGTTTCTTCTGTTTCAGTCTGTTCTTCTGTTTCAGCCGCTTCTACTTTTTTTACCTTTTCCGCTTTGCCTGATTCTGATTCCGATTCCGATGCTTTAGATGCCACAGCTTTGTCCTTTTTCTCCGCCTTATCGTTTTCCTTTGCTTCAGCCTTCTCTGCTGTTTCTTCCTCATTAAAACCCTGGCTGACGGCAACACCGTTTGAAAAGTCTAAGAAACAAAGCGGCGGAAATAGAACGCACCACCAATTGGCGCCGACGCCTTCACCCAACGTAATGAGAATCGCTTCATATTTGCCGGCAGGATATAAAAATTCGCCGTAAAGCTTGGTCGGAAATTCAACCTGGCCAAACTCAACCTTCACATCCTGATCTGAATTCTGCTCCGCAACAACCTTTTCAGCAATCTTTTCAATTTCAGGAAGACCGCTTTTTATAACCTCTCTCGCTTCCTCTTTTGACGTTAATTCAGAGACCCATCTTGTAATTTCTTTATTCACTTCATCTCTGACCAATCTTTTCAACGCCTGATCCTCGGCGCTGTCACTGTTGGCGAGAATGCGCAGGCGGATAGCATCACTAGGGATCACGACAGCGTCATTTGCTGTTACTGCATTTTTGGGAATATAGAGGCTTAAAATAGTACCAAGCGATAATAATAATAAATAAATGATGGCAAGATATTTTCTTTTCATATTTGACACCGTCCCTTCACTAACCCATTGTGGACAGGAAGGACAAGTTTTAAACTAGCAAAAAAAAAATAGTTTAGCAGAGTGGTTTGGCGATGCGAAATGCTTTTATGCCAAAAAGCAGTCCCCGGAAGATGATTCACCCGCTTCAGGAAACTGCATTCAAACATTGTCCACCCTACACAAACAACTGTCCACTTTCGGTGCCAGGCACCAACGATCAGGCACCGCCGATTTCGGCAAATACCATGCGATCCTTGCCGTTGATGTCATAGACAGTTTCGATTTTGGCGCCTGGGAAGTGGTCTTTAAGCAGATCCATGACGGCTTTGCTTTGCCCGGCACCTACTTCAAAGCCGACGAGGGCTTTTGCCTCGAGCACGAGCGGCAGCTCTTCCATAAAGCGGCGGTAGAGGTCTAGACCGTCTGCACCGGCAAATAAGGCCGAATGCGGTTCGTGCTCTGTCACGACGACAGACATTCCCTCCATATCTCCCAGCGGAATATAAGGCGGGTTCGAGATCACGACAGCAAATTTCTGCCCGTTTGCGATAAAAGGCTGCAATAAGTCACCACAGACAAACTCCACCTCCGCTCCAAGGCTTGCGGCATTGCCCGCCGCGGTTTTGAGTGCCTCAGGTGAAATATCGCTGGCTGTTACCTGCAAATCTGGACGCTCTAATTTCAGGGAAACCGCAATCGCACCGCTGCCTGTACCCACATCAAGAACAGCAAGACCCTCAGCCCCGTCGGCAAATAATTTCTTCATTCGCTCCAACGTACCAAGTACAAGCTCTTCTGTTTCCGGCCTTGGGATCAGCACATGTTCGTTCACCTGGAACCTCCGCCCGTAGAACTCCTCAAAGCCGATAATGTATTGCACTGGCTTCCCTCCGGCATGAAGGGCAACAGCTTCGCGAAACCGTGCTTCCGTCACCAAATCCAGCTCATCACGTAAGTCTGCCAGCATCTGGGAGCGGCTCTTTTTTAAGTAAAAACAAAGCAGCAATTCTGCGGCATTTTCATCACGATCGTTTTCTGTTAAAAAAGAAGAAGCCCTTTTGAGAGCTTCATAAATCTTACTCATAATCTTAATCCTCGATACTTTCCAATTTACTTGACTGTTCTTCCATAATCAGAGCACCAATGATTTCATCAAGCTTCCCTTGCAGGATTTGGTCAAGCTTTTGAATGGTTAAGCCGATGCGGTGATCGGTCACGCGGTTTTGCGGGAAGTTGTATGTACGGATCCGTTCAGAACGGTCCCCTGTTCCAACCGCTGATTTCCGCTGTTGATCATACTCGGCCTGTGCTTCACGCTGGAATTTATCATAGACACGGGCACGCAGAACCTTCATCGCCTTTTCTTTATTTTTAATCTGCGATTTTTCATCCTGACACGATACAACCGTGCCTGTTGGAATGTGGGTCAAACGGACAGCAGACATCGTTGTATTAACACTTTGCCCCCCCGGACCGCTTGAAGCAAAGGTATCGACACGAATATCTTTATCGTGAATTTCAATTTCCACTTCTTCTGTTTCCGGTAGACAGGCCACTGTCGCGGTTGATGTATGAATTCGGCCGCCGGACTCTGTTTCCGGTACACGCTGTACGCGGTGGGCACCATTTTCGAATTTCAGCTTCGAATATGCCCCCTGACCGTTAATCATAAAGATCATTTCTTTATAGCCGCCAACGCCGGTTGTACTTGCCTCAATGACATCAGTTTTCCAGCCCTGTGCTTCAGCGTACTTACTGTACATCCGGTACAGATCGCCGGCAAAAAGGGCTGCTTCGTCACCGCCTGCTGCACCGCGGATTTCCATAATCACGTTTTTATCATCATTCGGGTCTTTCGGAATTAAGAGCACCTTCATACGGGCTTCCAGTGCTTCGATTCTGTCATCGAGTTCGGATACTTCCTCCTTGACCATATCGCGCATTTCCGGTTCAAGTTTATCCTCGAGCATTTCTTTCGCTTCTTTTAACTGTTCGCGCGCTTCTTTATATTCGCGGTACGCTTGGACAGTTTCTTGTATATCTGACTGCTCCTTCGAATAATCACGGAGCTTCTTCGGATCATTTACAACAGAAGGATCGCTCAACAGCTCATTTAATTTCTCATAGCGATCTTCAACAGCTTGAAGACGATCAAACACAGTCCTTCACCTCTTTTTCCAACTGTCAGGAGCCGCTGGGTGGGTTTTAAAGTCCTTTTACAAAAATTACCCAGGTCCATAACATTCTAATTATAGTATAGGCTTAAATCCGCGTCAAAACCCTTTCAAAGGGTTGAAGCAGAGAATTAATTGGCGGGTTTATATAAACTTCAAAGAAAATTTCCCCTCATTTTAACATTAAAAAACAGGCAAGAAGGAAACTTGCCTGTTTGATCGCTTAAGTTCAGCTTATTTAAGACCGTATTTTTTGTTGAAACGATCAACACGTCCGCCTGCTTCAGCGAATTTTTGACGTCCTGTGTAGAATGGGTGGCATTCTGAACAAGTTTCAACGCGAATGTTTTCTTTCACGGATCCTGTATCAAAAGTATTGCCACAAGCACATGTCACCACTGCTTTTTTATAATTTGGATGAATTCCTGCTTTCATTCCTGTCAACTCCTTCCGCCCTGAATCTTTCGAAACAGAGTTATATAGTACACGTAAAATAAATTACGCATATTCTTACTCGAAACACACTGTTGTTATTATAGCAAGGACTATTTACAATTGCAACATGGAAATGATCCCTGTGATTCATTCTTTTGGAGACGATTGGCTTTCGCCCGCCCTATTTTATGACCGCTTTGCCTTCACTTCATCACGCAAATTCGCAAAGAATTCTTCATTTGATTTTGTCTGCTTCAGCTTACGCAGGAATTTCTCCGCAAAGTCAGGCGCATCGGACATTGATTTGCGGATCGCCCATAATAAATCCAGCTGCTCCTTCGGGATAAGAAGCTCTTCCTTCCGCGTTCCGGAACGGCGGATATCGATGGCAGGGAAAATCCTTCTTTCGGCAAGAGCACGGTCCAGATGCAGCTCCATGTTGCCTGTCCCTTTAAATTCTTCGTAAATGACATCATCCATCCGCGAGCCTGTATCAACCAGCGCCGTTGCAAGAATCGTTAAGCTGCCGCCCTCTTCAATATTACGGGCCGCCCCGAAGAAACGCTTCGGACGGTGGAAGGCCGCAGGGTCAATCCCCCCTGATAACGTACGTCCGCTTGGCGGAATAACCAGGTTGTATGCCCGTGCCAGACGAGTGATACTATCCATTAAAATGACAACATCGCGTTTATGCTCGACAAGACGCATCGCTCTCTCCAATACAAGCTCGGCCACTTTAATATGGTTTTCCGGCACCTCATCGAACGTCGAACTGACCACATCACCATGAACGGAACGCTCAATATCCGTTACCTCTTCCGGACGTTCATCAATCAACAGAACGATCAGCTCGGCCTCCGGATGATTCGTCGTCACGCTGTTGGCAATCTCCTTAATCAGCATCGTTTTACCCGCTTTTGGCGGTGCCACGATAAGTCCCCGCTGACCAAAACCGACGGGTGCGACGACATCCATAATTCTTGTGGAAATACTTTTTGGAGTTGTTTCCAGCTTCATTTGACGGTTTGGGTACAACGGCGTTAAGCCTGGGAAGTGAACCCGTTCCTTCGCTGTTTCCGGATCATCGCCATTCACCGCTTCAACTTGAAGGAGACCGAAATAACGTTCATTTTCTTTTGGAGGACGTACTTTCCCTGACACTTTGTCACCGTTGCGCAAATCAAAACGGCGGATTTGTGATGCTGAAATATAAATATCCTCTGAGCTTGGGGAATAATTAATCGGTCTTAGGAAGCCGAACCCTTCTGATTGGATAATTTCGAGTACGCCTTCCATGAAGAAATACCCTTCCTGCTCTGCACGCGCCTTTAAGATGGCGAAAATTAATTCTTTTTTCGTTAATTTACTGTAATAGGAAACTTTATATTCACGTGCTAATTCATAAAGCTCCTTTAATTTCATATTTTCTAAGCTTGAAATATTTAATCCCATGATTACACCACTCTTTTGATTTTTCGATTATTCCCTCCACGAGCAGAACCTTGAGTTTGTTAGGTAAGAGGTAAAAGGGAAGAATTTATTGATTAAGAGGCTTTTTACTAAATACCAGCGGCATTAAACCAGTTATCCCCTGAACGGTTTCTTAGGATGAACTAGTCTGTAAAAAGTTGAAGAAATGTTTCTTAATGTGAGTCTTAAGTAAGAGAAGAGACAAAATCATTTACAATTTTACACTCAAAAGTAAAAATGAAGCAATATGTTTTTTTGCAGAAGGGAGTATTTTTTGGATTGTTCTGCAGCCGCACACCAGTCCTGCAGATTTCTCTCTCTAGTCTGAAGTGAAAGTATAGCCATTGAAGGCCGAGAGCGGTTTTGTCTTTATGAAAAAAGACCAGCCGCCCCCGCCCATGTAACTCAAGGCTGTTTAGATTTTATTTGTTACCCAATGAGGCTTCTTGCTTAATGTATGTGTTCCTTCGATGAAACGTACAGTTCCGGATAATGCTCTCATAACAACAGAATGAGTTGTTGCGATTTTACCTTGGTAATTGACTCCGCGGAGCAGCTCGCCATCTGTAATGCCTGTTGCAGCAAAAATCGCATCGTCGCCTTTCACTAAATCTTCCATCAATAAAACTTTATTGACATCCAAGCCCATTTTCTGACAGCGTTCAAGCTCAGCGTCATTTTGCGGAAGCAATTTACCTTGGATTTCACCGCCAAGGCATTTTAATGCTACTGCTGCCAGCACGCCTTCAGGTGCGCCGCCGGAACCTAATAACAGGTCAACCCCGGTATGGCCGAATGCCGTATTGATTGCTCCGGCTACATCACCGTTATCAATTAATTTAATCCGGGCACCTGCTTCACGGATTTGATGAATAATTTCCTGATGGCGTTCGCGGTTCAGGATCGTTACAACGACATCTTCAATATCTTTATTCTTTGCTTTTGCTACTGCTTTTAAGTTGTCAATGACTGGCGCATTGATATCAATCACACCAACCGCTTCCGGTCCAACAGCGATTTTGTCCATATACATATCTGGTGCATGAAGGAGATTTCCTTTGTCGGCAATCGCCAATACAGCCAGTGCATTCCAGCCGCCTGCTGCCAATGTTTCGGTGCCTTCAACCGGATCAACAGCTACATCGACAAGCGGTCCATCGCCTGTACCAAGCTCTTCACCGATATAAAGCATCGGTGCTTCGTCCATTTCACCCTCACCGATGACTACCGTGCCGCGCATTGGCACAGTATTAAATACTTCACGCATCGCAGTTGTTGCGGCATCATCCGCTTCGTCCTTTTTGCCGCGTCCCATCCAGCGGGCTGATGATAACGCCGCACCCTCTGTCACACGTACTAATTCCATTGATAAACTTCGTTCCATTGTTCGTACCTCCAAAATATCCATTCAAATATGCTTTACTATTCTACTGCCTAATCAAACATTTTTCCATTAGGCATTTTTCATTTGGTCCATTTCCTCGGTGGTTAAGGACTCACGCCAGATGGTTGCACCTAGTCCATTTAGTTTTTCCACGATATGGCTGTAGCCTCTCTCAATGTGCTCGAGACCCGTTACTTCTGTGACCCCTTCAGCCATCAGACCGGCAATAACAAGGGCTGCTCCGGCACGTAAATCGCTTGCCTTTACTTTTGCCCCCTGCAGCTGTACCGGACCGTGAATTACTGCAGAGCGGCCCTCTACTTTAATATCAGCACTCATTCTGCGCAGCTCGTCAATATGTTTAAAACGGGCCCCGTAGATCGTATCTGTGACGATGCTCGTTCCCTCAGATTTGGTTAACAAAGAGGTGAACGGCTGCTGCAGATCAGTTGGGAAACCCGGATAGACCAAGGTCTTAATATCAACTGCTTTTAATTTTCGTCCTTCTTGTGAACCGACAAATACTTGATCATCATTGATCTCAATATTGACACCCATTTCACGAAGCTTGGCGATTAAAGATTCTAAATGCTGCGGAATGACATTATCAATTAACACGCCCTGCCCGGCAGCGGCTCCAAGAATAATATACGTACCGGCCTCAATGCGATCCGGAATTATCGTATGGCGGCAGCCATGCAGATTTTCCACGCCATCAATCCGGATAACATCTGTTCCGGCACCTTTGATTTTTGCCCCCATATTGGATAATAATGTAGCGACATCAATAATCTCCGGCTCTTTGGCGGCATTTTCAATAATCGTCCGCCCTTTTGCCCGGACGGCTGCCAGCATAATATTAATCGTGGCTCCGACGCTGACAACATCTAAATAAATCCTTGCGCCACGCAATTCATCGGCACGAAGATAAATCGCACCCTGCTCATTCGTTACACTTGCTCCCAGTGCTTCGAACCCTTTAATATGCTGATCAATCGGTCTCGGTCCAAGATGGCAGCCCCCCGGAAGGCCGATCACTGCTTTTTTAAAACGGCCCAGCATCGCACCCATTAAATAATAGGAAGCACGCAGCATTTTGACTTTGCCATTTGGCAGCGGCATGGAAATCATGGAAGAGGGATCAACGGTCATATCGTTTTGATCGAAGTGAACCTTCCCTCCTACTTCCTCCAGCAGTCCTTTTAATATCTGGACATCAGAAATATCGGGCAGTCCTTCGATTGTGACAGGAGACTCGGCTAGAATTGTCGCGGGAATCAAGGCCACTGCACTATTTTTGGCTCCGCTTATTCGAACTGTACCCTTTAATGGATAACCGCCTGCAATCATTAATTTTTCCATTGTAAACTCCCTTCCAAGCCTTTTTACATGAATACATATCCTTCAGCCTTCTCCTTTGTGCGGGCAAAGTCAAATGATTTCTTTAAAAACAGCTGAATAATGGTTGTCCTTTTTTCAAACTCTATTCAATAGAATTCTTTGTTAAAACCTATCGTCCTTGTTTGGAAAAGACTTTGGTGCACACGTCCATTAAAGCAGTGCTGCCGAGAAAATAGCCGCATACACCAAAGTCCATTAGAAAGACAGAGGCCAAAACAAAAAAACACTAAACTGCCGTTTACTGCCATCCCCACACATTCCTCCTCTATTTTACACAAAAACAGAAGCCGCATGTACTCACTGGAAATATTTAACCCTGCTTTACCTGCATAATTCATAAAAAAGTTGGATTTTTAATAGGAAGAGAATGGTGGATTGAGCCGGCGGTCCGGGGAAACTGCACCAGAACCGCCCGGCCAAACATATAAGAAAGTATAAGGTTTCTGAACTTTGACAGTGTCCAGCTCCAGCGCCTAGCGGCTAGTGTACTTCCGCTTTTCTATTAGGAAAGCTTCTTCCAGTCTGATAAGAAGGCTTCGATGCCTTTGTCTGTTAATGGGTGTTTAAACAATTGCTGAATGACTTTGTATGGAATCGTTGCGATATGTGCCCCTTTTAATGCCGCTGCTGTCACATGCTGCGGATGTCTAATCGAAGCAGCAATGATTTCCGTTTCAATGTCATGAATCGCAAAAATATCTGCGATGGTTGAAATTAATTCTAAGCCGTCATGGCCGATATCATCTAATCTGCCAAGGAATGGAGAAACATAGGTGGCTCCCGCTCTTGCAGCAAGCAATGCCTGGTTCGCACTGAAAATCAACGTTACATTTGTTTTAATTCCTTCCTTTGACAGTGCCGAAACGGCCTTCATTCCATCCGGTGTCATGGGAATTTTCACTGTAATATTCGGTGCAATCGCAGCTAATTCCTTTCCTTCACGAATCATGCCTTCAGCATCGAGAGCGATAACCTCGGCACTTACAGATCCCGGAACAAGAGTCGTAATCTCACGAAGGCGGTCATGAAAGGAAATATTTTTTTCTTTTGCCACCAGCGATGGGTTCGTCGTTACACCTGCAATAATCCCAAGCTCATAGGCTTCTTTAATTTCGTCCATATTTGCAGTATCGATAAAAAACTTCATCCCTATACCCCTCTCAATTAAAAAAATAATCGTTCACGATATAAATCATGCCCAAAAGGCGAATCTTTCATTTATTTCTTCCGCACTGCATTTTCGTCAGTTCAGATATCCGGTCTAGGCTGCCGTTATGTATATGCAGTGAAACCGCTCTTCTTTAAGAGCGGTTTTTCAAATCAGGCTTTGCCGTTTGAACCAAATTCACGTATTTTTCCGATCACCGTTTGTTTGATTGTTTCACGTGCAGGTCCCAAATATTTACGCGGATCGTACATTTCAGGATTAGCCGCTAACACTTCACGAACGGTTTTGGCCGAAGCAATTTGGTTTTCTGTATTTACATTAATTTTTGCCGTACCTAAAGAAATGGCTTTTTGGATATCCTTTGTTGGAATTCCTGTTCCGCCATGGAGTACAAGCGGTACACCAGTAAGATTTCCGATTTCCTCCATTTCCTTGTATCCCAGTTTAGGCTCACCTTTGTAAGGTCCATGGACAGAACCTAATGCCGGTGCCAGGCAGTCAATCCCTGTTCTCTTTACTAATTCTTCACATTCTTTAGCGTCAGCATAAATGATACCTTCCCCAATGACATCATCTTCCTGTCCGCCGACTGTACCAAGCTCAGCTTCTACTGAAACTCCCTTGGCATGAGCATATTCAACAACACTGGCTGTTAATTCTACATTTTCTGCAAATGGGTGATGTGAGCCATCAATCATCACAGATGTAAAGCCTGCATCAATTGCTTCCTTACATTTATCAAAGCTGGATCCATGGTCTAAATGAATCGCAACTGGAACGGTAATTTTATAATCCTCAAGCAAGCCTTCTACTAATTTGACCACGGTTTTAAATCCGCCGATATAACGGCCTGCTCCCTCAGAAACGCCTAAAATAACAGGAGAATTTTCTTCCTGTGATGCCTGAAGGATAGCTTGCGTAAACTCCAGATTATTTATATTAAACTGCCCAACGGCATATCCTTCAGCTTTTGCTTTTTTCAGCATGTCTGACATTGAAACTAAAGGCATAACGGTCCCCCCTCTAAATGATGAATCACAACAATCAAATGATTTCGTAATGTCTGATTAAGATGATCTATTTTTTCCATTTGTAATCATACCAAACTAGTATAGGAAATGCTATCCATACTGATGTATTTTTTACATTCAGAGATTGTTAACCCAAAAATTTTGTCTTGATCATGCTTTAGGTGTACACGAGAAAGACCGCGTACACCCATGACATGTTCCGTAATAATAGTAAAATATGATAAATGTGATCCCTAATTTAAGCGAAAAGTAAAGACTGCAATTATTCAGATACGTATTTTTTTACCGCCTGGCGGATGTCATCAATATCAAACGGTTTAGCAAAGTGGGTCAACGCACCAAGATCTTTCGCTTCTTGAATCATATCGAGCTCCCCGTAAGCGGTCATAATAATGACTTTAATATTTTGATCAATGACCTTCAGCCTTTTCAAGATTTCGATTCCATCCATGCCCGGAATTTTCATATCCAGCAAGACGAGATCAGGCAGACCTTCTTGCACCATTTCCAGTGCTTGGAAACCGTTTGCAGCCTGGTATGTATCATAGCCTTCCTTTTGTAAAACTTCATTCAACAGAATCCTGATTCCCAGTTGATCATCTACTATTAGAATCTTTTCTTTCATAGAGCCACCTCTTTCCTTCTGTAATAAGCGCACCAATCCCGCTCGACGTCTAATAGGGAAAACAAATATTTGTATACACAAGTATAATTATTTGTAATTTCTACTTCCCCACTCCTATTTCCTTCTTTTTTACTGAAAAAGATACTATTGTAAACTATTGGAAGTCGCTTTACAACGATCATTTTTCCCTATAAAAAACCATTCCCGCCTACATAATAGTCTATTTTCCAACAAAAATCACTACCATAACCAATATTAAATAGCAAAAAGTTTCCTCGAATTAGAAAATTCAGTCCCCTCATAGGGCGTTGATCGAGCTAAAACGGAGGCAATGGGCAAAAATAAGCCGCCCTGAGCTGGGATTGTTCCCATTCAGGCCGGCCAATTGGTTTTCAAATGATAAAATTACATTTTCCCGCTGCACTTTAAAGATGCATGAATAAATTCACGGAATAGCGGCTGCGGACGGTTCGGTCTGGAGACAAATTCCGGGTGGAATTGCGATGCAACAAACCAAGGGTGATCCTTTAATTCAACCACTTCAACAAGACGGCCGTCAGGGCTGGTTCCTGAGAAGACAAACCCTGCCTCTTCCATCGTTGGGCGGTATTGGTTATTGAATTCATAACGATGACGGTGGCGTTCATATACCACTTCATCCTGGTAGGCTTCATAGGCCAGCGTATCTTCCTTCAGCTTACATGGATACAGACCTAAACGAAGGGTACCGCCCATATCCTCGATATCCTTTTGTTCCGGCAGCAAGTCAATGATGGCGTGTTCTGTTTCTGGTTTAATTTCAGATGAATGTGCATCTTTTAATCCAAGAACATTACGGGCAAATTCAATCGAAGCCAACTGCATTCCCAAACAGATGCCAAGGAACGGTTTCTTTTGTTCACGTACATAGCGGATCGCTTCAATTTTCCCTTCAATCCCGCGGTCACCGAAGCCGCCTGGTACAAGAACACCGTCCACTTCAGCTAACAGCTCATTCACATTTTCAGCCGTAACGTTTTCGGAATTAATCCATTTGATTTCAATATCAGAATCAAAGGCATAGCCGGCATGTTTTAATGCTTCGACAACGGAAAGATAAGCGTCTTGTAATTCTACATATTTCCCAACAAGACCAATCTTGGTTTTCTTGCTCAAGTTACGTACCTTTTCAAGAAGATTTGTCCATTCTGTCATGTCTGCTTCCTTGCAGTCTAATTGCAGGTGTTCACAGACAATTTGGTCCATTTTTTGCGCCTGCAGCGCTAACGGAATCGCAAGTAAATGGTCCGCATCCTGACATTCAATGACGGCTTCTTTATCAATGTCACAGAAAAGGGCAATTTTGTCCTTTTGATCCTGTGTCAGCGGCATTTCTGTACGAGGTACGATGATATTAGGCTGAATTCCAAGACTGCGAAGCTCCTTCACACTGTGCTGTGTCGGTTTTGTTTTCATTTCACCTGCTGCTTTAATGTAAGGAACAAGCGTACAGTGAATGTACATCACATTGCGGGAACCGACATCACTTTTCACCTGGCGGATTGCCTCTAAAAACGGTAATGACTCGATATCCCCAACGGTTCCCCCAATTTCTGTAATCACGACATCCGCATTGGTTTCTTTACCGGCACGGAAGAGACGATCTTTAATTTCATTTGTAATATGCGGAATAACCTGTACGGTTCCGCCTAAATAATCGCCGCGGCGTTCTTTGCGCAATACAGCTGAATATACTTTACCAGTTGTCACGTTGCTGTATTTATTTAAGTTAATGTCGATAAACCGCTCATAGTGACCTAAGTCCAAGTCTGTTTCTGCACCGTCATCCGTTACGAATACTTCTCCGTGCTGATATGGACTCATCGTTCCTGGATCCACGTTAATGTATGGATCAAACTTTTGAATCGTTACGCTGATGCCGCGGTTTTTTAATAACCGTCCCAATGATGCTGCGGTAATCCCTTTCCCAAGTGAAGATACAACTCCGCCTGTTACAAAAATATACTTTGTCATTTTCAAAAATCCCCCTCCATTACAGTTTGTACATATTTGAGCCTATTTAAAGACAGTTTATGTGATTTATTGAATCTTTACGGGAGCGCCCAAGTATTGAGCGTGCCTGGTGTTTCGACAAATTTCTTCCTGCAAAAAAACAAAAACGCCCCTCTTACTTTCAATCAAGTAAGGGAGCGCTGCTTTTATGATTATTACTCGAATCTCTTAAAGAGCCCAAAAAGTATTCTACAAGTACAATATGAAAAAGTCAAGATGATTATCGTTAATCCTTGTCATCCTCTAAATCATCAAAGTCCTCTTCTTCGTCATCAAGATCCTGTTCTTCTTCATCCATTTCAAATTCATCATCGTCGAGGTCCTCGACTAGATCATCATCGATTTCCTCGTCCAAATCTTCATCAACTAGATCATCATCGATTAAATCATCATCATCCTCATCTGCTTCTTCCAGATCATCATCTAGCAGATCATCGTCATCTAGTTCATCGTCATCGTCATCTAATAAATCTTCATCATCATCGTCGAAATCATCGAATGCTTCCTCTTCCAGTTCTTCGATTTCATCAAAGCCATCCAGCTCGTCGACCACTTTCTTTGCCTTTTTCTTCTTCTTCGCTTTTACAGGGTTTACAATTTCTTCAATGACCTGGTCAACTGGGTACCAGACTCTTAAGCCCCATTGGTTTTCACCAACGCATAAGAAACGTCCATCTATATTTAAGTCCGTATAAAATTGGGCAATTCTTGTTCGTACTTGTTCCTCTGACAATTCTAGTGTTTGCGCCAATTCATCCATTAATTGTTTAAAAGAAATAGCCTGCTTTTTTTCTACTAAAAGTTCATAAGCAACTTCGATTAAGGACATTTCCTGTATTTCTTCTTTTGAGAATTGAGTTAAACTCAAAATCCGCACTTCCTTTCTATCATACACTCCTGGTACGGGAAGTAGTGGAAGGTTGGTGAATTTATGTAAGAATATTCCATCTCCACCGCGTAAAGTACCAAAAAATGCTTATATGTCTCAGAATACATATTCTTCATTATAAACAAATTACTGGTGTTTATGCTAGACCTTGCTGCCGATTCAGGCATATTTTTCTCATTAGCGTACTTTTCTTATCCTGCGAAGGCTTTTGGGAGCATTTGGGCGTGAAAGGAATTTTTTTGCCCTGAGGAAAAAATAGATGGAGAAAAGAAGGAAGGGGATAGCCCCGAGATTTCGTACATATAAATAATGGGCAATAGTCACAGCCCCTGCCCAGCCTATTAATTTGATAAGGATTTGCCTCAAGCTTCTCACTTCCTGAAAACATATTGCCAAGGGTCTGACCCCTGGCTAAATGCTAAAGATCAGCTTGTAAGAAGCCGACCCATTGATCTTGTACTCTTCATTACCGGAAAATCCCGTTCTCATATGAATGATTATACTACAAACCACTCATCATTTCTTTTTAAAAGGATCAATTCAACTGATTGCTTTTTTCCACTTGCAGCCCTTCGAGGAAAAAGGATGTCTGCAACTCAATGTATTCCTCAAGCGTATACATTTTTCCCAATACCCAGCGGCGGAAACCCCACATCTGTCCCTGGACGTAAATATTGTGTGCCGCCATTTTAATTTGTGCCTCGTTTAATTTCAGCTCTTTATTTTCCACACAGCGTTCAAGCATTTTCCGGAACAATTCAACTAAGAGTAATTCTTTTTCAAGGACATAGGCAAGTGCATCCTTTGTCAGTGATTTCAATTCCTGATACATGATTAAGACTTCATCCTGCATCTCGTCCATCACCCGGAAAAAATGCGCAATCGCATGCCTAACCCCTTCAATTGAACCAAGCTCTGTATCGATAATGATTTGCAGCCGGTCGCTTACCTGATCATAAATCCGGTCACAGACGAGATAGAGAACGTCTTCCTTTGTCCGGATATATTCATACAGCGTCCCGATGCTGAAGCCCGATGCCCGGGCAATCTCCCTTGTTGTCATACGGTGGTAGCCCTTTTCTTTAATGAGGGCTACTGCACCATTTATGATTTGGTCACGTCTTTTTTGAATTAAGCGTTCATCTTTTACGGAAGCCTGCACCTCGCGTTTTCTCCTTGTTTTTACCAACCCACTAAACCCCCACATCTGTTAAAAAATGAAAGAGTGCCTGTGTGTCTTTCATAAAGGGTGATGCTGCTGACCTGTCTCCTTCATACTCCATCCTGACATTTCAGTCTCCCTTAGACTTTGACCCAGGCACTTAAATCCGCGGCATCCTTGCCGGGTGTTATTTTGTTAGCATCCGGGAAATAACGAGACGCTGAATTTCCTGTGTTCCTTCATAAATTTGTGTAATTTTGGCATCGCGCATGAAGCGTTCAACCGGATATTCCTTTGTATAACCGTAGCCGCCGAAGATTTGCACCGCTTCAGTAGTCACCTTCATCGCTGCGTCACCGGCAAACAGCTTGGACATGGCGGATTCCTTTCCATATGGAAGTCCTTCAGATTCCAGCCATGCAGCCTGGTACGTTAATAGTCTGGCCGCTTCAACACTTGTTGCCATATCCGCCAGCTTGAAACCAATTCCCTGCTGCGCGGCAATCGGCTTGCCGAATTGGACGCGTTCCTTAGCGTAATCAACCGCAGCATCTAAAGCACCTTGGGCAATACCGACAGCCTGTGCGGCAATTCCATTGCGCCCGCCATCCAATGTCATCATGGCAATTTTAAAACCCTGGCCAACTTCCCCTAATACATTTTCAGCAGGAACGTGGCAGTTGTCAAAAATAATTTCTGTTGTCGGTGAGGAACGAATGCCCATTTTCTTTTCTTTTTTCCCTACAGAGAAGCCAGGGAAGTCTTTTTCGACGATAAATGCCGTCGTCCCTTTGCCCTTCATGTCCGGATCCGTCACGGCAAAAACGATATAGATATCCGCCTCGCCGCCATTTGTAATAAAGATTTTCGCGCCGTTCAGTACGTAGTGGTCCCCTTCAAGGCGTGCTGTTGTTTTCATACCGCCCGCATCAGAACCGCTGCCGGGCTCAGTTAAGCCATAGGCCCCAAGCTTCTCGCCAAGTGCCATTGGTTTCAGATACTTTTGCTTTTGCTCTTCTGTACCGAATTTATACACCGGCCAGCCTGCGAGTGACGTATGCGCCGAAAGCGTAACAGCCGTTGAGGCGCAGACACGCGCTAATTCTTCTACTGTAATGCAGTAAGCGAGGAAGTCGCTGCCGATGCCGCCGTATTCTTCCGGCCACGGAATCCCCATTAAGCCCAGCTCTGCCATTTTCGTAAAAATCTCCCGGTCAAAGCGCTCTGCTTCATCCCGCTCTGCTGCAGTCGGTGCTACTTCATTTTCAGCAAAATCGCGGACCATTTTTCTAATCATCTCATGTTCTTCTGATAATTTAAAGTTCATTGCTTTTTCCTTCTTTCGATCATTATTGTGGTTTTTTAAAGTTGTTTGCTGATGACAATGCGCTGGATTTCGCTGGTTCCCTCGTATATTTCGGTGATTTTGGCATCACGGAAGTAGCGCTCGACAGGGTAATCCTCTGTATAGCCGTAACCGCCAAACACTTGGATTGCTTCGGTTGTGACCTCAACGGCCGTTTTGGAGGCGAACAGCTTGGCGATGGAGGCCTCCTTACGGGCAGCAAGACCTCTTTCTTTTAAATCGGCAGCACGATAGATTAATAGTTTCGCAGCTTCAATGCTTGTTGCCATATCAGCCAATTTGAAGGATATTGCCTGGTGTGCGGCAATCGGTATAGCAAATTGTTTTCGCTCCTTTGCATATTGCACCGCGGCATCGAAGGCCGCCTCGGCAATTCCAAGTGCTTGGGCGGCAATGCCGATCCGTCCGGTTTCGAGGTTTGATAACGCGATGCCGAAGCCTTCACCTTCATGGCCGAGCCTGTTTTCTGCCGGAATCAGCATATCTTCGAAGCTGAGCTGTAACGTCCGTGAGCCGCGAAGCCCCATTTTATGTTCATCCTTGCCGAAAATGAGACCGGGTGTATTTTTTTCAACAATAAATGCCGTTATGCCTTTTGTGCCAAGCTTCGCATCTGTCACGGCAAAGACGAGATAAACATCTGCCTCGCCGCCGTTTGTGATAAAGACCTTTGAGCCGTTTAGGATGTAGGTGTCTCCTTTTTTCACAGCCTTTGTTTTAATATTGGCGGCATCCGAACCTGCCTGCGGCTCAGTCAGGCAAAAGGCGCCTAAGTATTCGCCTGCGGCCAGCTTTGGGATGTATTTATTTTTCTGTGCCTCACTTCCGAAACGGAGAATCGGAAACGTGCCGACGGACGTGTGTACGGATAGGATCACGCCGAGGGCGGCACTGACTTTTGACAGCTCTTCAATGGCAATCAGATAGGAAGTCAAATCCATTCCTGCACCGCCGTATGTTTCTGGAATCGGAATGCCCATGAGACCAAGACTTCCCATCTTCTTCAAAATCTCCCGGGGGAATTCCCCTTTTTCCATGTTTGGCACAAATGGTGCTGCCACATCGCGGGCGAAATCCCGCACCATTTTTCGCATCATTTCCTGTTCTTTGGAAAATTGCAGGTTCATGATGCCCCCTCCTTTTTCACAGGTGTCTATACTTTCGATGTTGCATGGACTTTTGCAGGCTGGGTTTTGATTTCATTCAGCTTGGTCTTGTCGAATTTTGGAAAAATCGATATTCCGCTGAAAGTTGACGATATCTTGGCTAAAGTTGACGATATCTTGGCTAAAGTTGACGATATATCGAAAAGCGGCCGATACCTTGCACCGGACTTTCCCGTCTAATTAGCTATACTCGTAAAACCCGCGCCCGGTTTTCCTCCCGAGCCAGCCTGCTTTTACATATTTACGCAGCAGCGGGCACGGACGGTATTTGTCCTCACCAAGTCCTTCATGAAGAATTTCCATGATCGATAGGCATGTGTCGAGTCCGATGAAATCAGCCAGCGTCAGCGGCCCCATTGGATGATTCATGCCCAGCTTCATCACTTCATCAATTCCCTCTTTCGTGGCAATCCCTTCTTGAAGGGCAAAGATCGCTTCATTGATCATCGGCAGAAGAATACGGTTTGCAACAAAACCAGGGGCATCATTCACCTCTACCGGCACTTTATGCAAAGCTAAAGCCACTGCCTCAACGGATTGGTACACTTCATCTGCAGTTGCCAGTCCGCGGATAATTTCCACCAGCTTCATCACCGGAACGGGGTTCATAAAATGCATGCCAATGACCTTCTCCGGACGCTTTGTCACCGCCCCAATCTCCGTAATCGGCAGGGATGAAGTATTGCTGGCAAGAATCGTATGCGGCGGTGCGATTTCATCCAGTTGTTTGAAAATCCCTGTTTTGATTTCCATATTTTCTACAGCAGCCTCGATCACGAGGTCGGCCGCAGCCGCATCTGCAAGGCTGGTGGACAGGGTGATGCGGGAAATCACGCCCTCCATGTCTTCTGCCGTGATTTTCCCCTTCGCAGCCTGGCGTTCCAGATTCTTGCTGATTCCGGCCATACCCCGCTGGGCAAATTCCTCCTTTATATCATTTAAAGTCACGTTAAACCCTGCCTGTGCACAAACTTGGGCAATCCCGGATCCCATTTGACCCGCTCCGATCACCATAATTTTCTTTATTTCCATTTCTTCTCCTCCATTTATCTATATAGACCTGACGCCTTCATTTGCTGTAACGGTGGACCACTGCGGGTCTAGCCCTTCACTTCAATCATAATGGCGTCGCCTTGACCGCCGCCGCTGCAGATCGCCGCTATGCCGACCCCGCCGCCGCGCCGCTTTAATTCGTGCATCAGTGTAATAATGAGTCTGGCTCCGCTGGCTCCTATCGGGTGACCAAGTGCCACGGCGCCGCCATTCACATTTACCTTTGCTAAATCCAGCCCTGCTACTTCGGCACTGACCAGCGAAACAGCAGCAAAGGCTTCATTAATCTCGATCAAGTCAATTTCTTCTAGCTTCCGGCCCGTTTTCTTTAAAATCTCTTGAATCACGAGACCCGGAGTTTTAGGAAAATCTTTCGCTTCGACAGCGATGGCAGCATGACCGAGAATAGCAGCGTAAGGCTTAATGTTTTCCCGCAAGGCCCTGTCCTCGCTCATCAGCACCAACGCACCCGCGCCGTCATTGACTCCCGGTGCATTGCCGGCTGTAATCGTCCCATCATTGCTAAAAACAGGCTTTAATGCCGCCAGCTGCTCCAAGGATGTATCTTTCCTTGGTGCTTCATCCTGTTCAATCAGCATTGAGCCTCCTTTACGCTGAGGAACAGCAACGGGTACGATTTCCTCAGCAAAGCTCCCCCCTTCCATCGCCTCAATAGCTCTTTTGTGGCTGCGAAACGCCCATTCATCCTGTCTTTCCCGGCTGATGCGCAAATCCTTTGCCGCTTGATTTCCGTAGATGCCCATATGGACCCCGGAGAAGCTGCAAGTCAATCCGTCATGGACCATTAAATCGGTCACAACTGACTGCCCCATCCTTAAGCCCCACCTGGCATTGCTGAGCAGATAGGGTGCCTGGCTCATTGACTCCATGCCGCCAGCAGCAATGATTTCCTCATCACCGGAACGGATAATCTGATCAGCGAGCGTCACACTGCGCATGCCTGATGCACAAACCTTGTTAATCGTCTCTGTCTTGACTTCCCACGGCAATCCTGCCAGTCTTGCCGCCTGCCGTGATGGAATCTGCCCCTGTCCGCCCTGGAGTACACACCCCATGATGACCTCATCCACCATTTCCGGGGAAATCCCCGCTCTCTTTATCGCTTCCTTCAGCACAATGGCTCCCAAATCGGACGCGGTTAACTCCTTTAAACCGCCGCCGAATTTTCCAAAAGGGGTTCTTACCCCGCTTACAATCACTGTTTTTTTCATCAGGAATTTTCCTCCTTTGCTTGAAATAGATCTTTTTGGAACATTTCATCTCATTACGAAGAGAGTCGGTCATGATGAATGAGGGTCTTTTGCGGTACTGCACAATGTGAGGTCAGTGCGGTTACACCGGGTTCCTTCACTGCTCTGAACGTCCGTTCAATCGGAAGGCAAACAGCAGCTGTCATTGTAAAAAATAATCCTCCGGGAACAATGGGAACAATGGTCATGTTGCGATGTTGATGGGTTATGTAATTCTTTCCTCTAATATTATTGTATGAGAAGGATTCATGACCAATAACCTGCCTAATTTAGAATAGGATAATGACACAGGGTGTGCAGCCTGAAAGACTGTGCACCCATTCAACCGCTGTATTTCATCCTTACGATACAGCTTTTTCACCTAAAACAGCCTTTTCTAACAATTCGGCAACGTCATATGTTTTAACACGGTCTTCCACTTCTTTTGCTTTCGTTCCATCGGAAAGCATCGTTAAACAATATGGACACCCGGAGCTGATCACGGTTGGCTGTACAGCTAAGGCCTGCTCAGTCCGTGCCACATTAATGCGGGTTCCTGTGTCTTCTTCCATCCACATCAGGCCGCCACCGGCTCCGCAGCACATACCCGTTTCACGGTTCCGCTCCATTTCCACCAGCTTCACGCCCGGAATCGATTGTAAAATTTCCCGCGGCGGCGCGTAAACTTCATTGTAACGTCCTAAATAGCAGGAATCATGGAACGTAATCGTTTCATTGACCGCATACTTCGGCTGCAGGCGCCCTTCGCGCACAAGAAGAGCCAACAGTTCCGTATGATGGAAAACTTCCGCCTCAAGGCCGAAATCAGGGTATTCATTTTTAAAGGTGTTATAGGCATGAGGGTCAATCGTGACAATTTTCTTCACGCCGGCTTTTTCAAACTCAGTGATATTGTTAACTACTAAATCTTGGAATAAAAATTCATTTCCTAAACGGCGCGGTGTATCACCGGAGTTCTTTTCCTTGTTCCCGAGAATGGCAAACTTCACGCCGGCTTCATTTAACAATTTGGCAAAGGATTGGGCAATCTTTTGGCTGCGATTATCAAAGGCACCCATCGAACTCACCCAGAATAAATATTCAAATTCCTCTCCTGCTTTGGAGACTTCCTTCACTGTCGGCACATGGACATCTTCCCTGGCATCACGCCAGTTTTCTTTTTCCTTGCGGTTTAAGCCCCATGGATTTCCCTGACGTTCAATATTCGTCATCGCGCGCTGTGCATCGGAATCGAGCTTTCCTTCTGTTAAAACAAGAAAACGGCGCAGGTCGATAATTTTCTCCACATGTTCATTCATGACCGGGCATTGGTCCTCACAGTTGCGGCATGTAGTACAAGCCCAGATTTCCTCTTCTGTAATGACATCGCCAATCAAGCTCGGGTTGTATGCAAGCCCTGCCGCAGCTTCATCTGCTCCCTCGCTTGCCGAGGCTAAAGCCAATTGATTCCCTTCTGTTTTGGCAAAAGCAAACGTTGGCACCCATGGCTGCTTCCCGGTTACCACGGCACCGTGGTTTGTTAAATGATCACGCAGCTTCAAGATTAAATCCATTGGCGACAGCATTTTTCCTGTTCCGCTAGCCGGACACATGCTGGTACAGCGGCCGCACTCCACGCAGGCATATAAATCAATCAGCTGATGCTGCGTAAAGTCGGAAATCCGGCCGACACCGTACGATTCCTGGGTTTCATCTTCAAAATCGATTTTTGTGAGCTTGCCCGGTTTTTCTAATTTGTTAAAATAAACATTCGCCGGTCCGGCAATTAAATGGGCATGTTTCGATTGCGGCACATAGACTAGGAATGTTAACAGGATCAGCAAATGGACCCACCAAGCCGTATAAAAGAAGGTTACAGCCGCTGTCTTTCCGATCCAGATAAAGACGATGGAAAGTAAAGAAGCGACAGGTTCTGACCAAGTTGGATCCTCTAAATGCCAAATTCTCCCCATTCCGTTTCCCAGCAGGACGGAAAGCATTAATCCTCCGATAAAAATAAGAACAAGTCCGGATTTAAAGTTTCTTTTTAGGCGGACAAGCTTTTCAATGTAGCGTCGGTGAAAGGCCATCAGGACAGCCGCTAAGATGATGAGCGCAACAAGTTCCTGAAAAAAGGTAAAAGCAGGATAAAGAGGACCTAACGGCAGGTGGACACCAGGCTTAATGCCTTTTATAATAAAATCAATCGCCCCAAATTGAACAAGAATAAAACCATAGAAAAACATGATATGCATAATACCGCTTTTTTTGTCCTTCAGTAATTTCTTCTGTCCAAAAACATTGACCCAAATTTTGTTGAGCCGCCTCTTTACATCGTTATCGAACTCCACCTTCTTCCCTAGTTTTATGTACTGAATCCGGGTTTTAATTAAGTACACAAATAAGCTGGTTGCGTAAGCGGTTACAATTAGAAAAGCGGCTAGATTTAACCACAATAGCAGATTCATTTCAGGTTCAACCTCCATTCCATTTATTTTTTTATTTTTTCTAACAAAACTAAATTTTCTGACTTATATATATATCTTTATTATATACTGAACGCCCGTTCAGTCAACTAATTTCTTCCGCTTTTACAAATATTTCTGAAAATTTTTACGATAAGTTCATGTTTCATTAAAATACCTCCCCTGCCCTCTCTCGCATCCCATCTGACATAGGAATTTACCTGACCGTACATACTAATAAATGGACACAATCGAGGAGGAAATCGCCATTGAATACGCTCGCCATTGTTATATCTATTCTTATCCTGCTTGTCATTTGGCTTCTGCTTGATTTTCTTTTAGGCAGAAGAAAGCATCTGCGCACGTTTAAGCCGCAATTCTTTCCAATCCGGGAAAGTGATATCAATATGTTTGCCGCCGGTCCGGCATTATTTCACGATTATTTTTCCGAGTTAAAGGCGGCGAAAAGGCACATCCACATCTCGTTTTATATCGTTCACGATGATGATATCAGCTTACAGTTTTTTGATATTTTGCAGAAAAAGGCACAAGAAGGCGTCGAGGTTCGCTTAATGGTGGACCGCCTTGGGGCGAAAAAGGTGACAAAGCAAATGATCGAAAGGCTGGAGAAGTCCGGGGCTCAGTTTGTTTTCTCCCAAGAGATTAAGCCCCCGTTTCTCTTTTATTCCCTCCAGGTTCGGAATCACCGGAAAATTACGGTCATCGACGGAAAAACCGGCTATCTCGGCGGTTTTAATATCGGAAAAGAATACATTGATCTCGACCCAAAGCTGACCCCATGGCGGGACTATCATCTTAAATTCAAGGGGGAGGGTGTTCAGGATTTACAGACCTGTTTCCTGCGCGATTGGCAGCGGGATGCAAAGCTTCATATACACGATATGAGCCCTTATTTTCCGCCATTGGAAAAGGGGCAGTACAGTCATAAAATTTTTCCTACCGAAGGGATTCACCTTGAAAGTACCTTTTCCGATTTGATTCACGATGCCAAGCACTCGATTCGCATCGGTACGCCTTATTTTATTCCGGGAAAAAGGGTTTTCCGCGATCTGCAGAATGCGGT
Source organism: Bacillus benzoevorans (assembly GCF_014207535.1). Lineage (GTDB taxonomy): Bacteria > Bacillota > Bacilli > Bacillales > Cytobacillaceae > Bacillus_BD > Bacillus_BD benzoevorans. The sequence continues at coordinate 143,087 of NZ_JACHGK010000006.1, read as the reverse complement.
AAAAAGAGGGGTGAAGCTGGAAATACTCGTACCGGCGATGTCCGACCATCCTCTTGTTAAGGAGGCATCCTACCATTATTTACGCACTCTGATCCGCTTAGGCGCCTATGTTTATCAGTATCAAAAGGGCTTTTATCATGCAAAAGTAATGGTCATTGATGAGGAAATCTGCGATGTTGGCACAGCCAATTTTGATAAAAGAAGCTTTTATTTAAATCTGGAAATCAATTGCTTTACGTACGACAGAAATTATATTGAACAGGTTCTTGCTGTGTTCAAACAAGACCAGTCCGACAGCACGGCCGTCTCGTTGAACTCTCTGAAAAGCTATAATCCGTGGCAGCTTACGAAGGAGCTCGTCGCCCGCTCGGTCTCTTTGTTCCTGTAGGATGGCACGTGATCTGACAAACACCAAAAAAGGGATGACAAAGGGTCAGGCGCCGCCATACAAACGGCACTGCCTGACACCTTTATCGGACAGACTAATGATTCCTTTATACTTTAAATTTGTTAATCAGATGCTGCAGCTCCTCTGCCATTTTGGCCAGGTAGCTCGCTGAGGCTGAAATTTCTTCCGTTGATGCCAGCTGTTCCTCAGTAGAAGAAGATACCTTTTGGGCGCTTGATGACGATTCTTCTGCCACTTCGGTAATAAACTGCATCGCTTCAACCATTTGTGTTGCTCCTTCGGCCATTTGCTGCGATGCGCTTGAAACCTCTTGAATTTGTGCCGTAACATCCTCAATAGAATGCTGAATTTGCGTAAAGGAATTACCTGCATTATCGACGATTCCAATCCCTTCTAGCACTGCCTTAGAAGCATATTCCATTGATTTAATCGCTTTATTCGTTTCATCCTTTGTTGCAGCAAGTAATTCAGAGATTTCTTTAGCGGACTCTGCCGACTGCTCGGCCAGCTTCCGGACCTCATCCGCTACCACCGCAAAGCCGCGTCCATTTTCACCGGCCCTTGCTGCTTCAATGGCTGCATTTAAGGCCAGAAGGTTGGTCTGGTCGGCAATGCCTGTGATCACCCCGGTGATGTGGCTGATTTCGTTGGAGCGCTCCCCGAGCCCAATAATGACTTCCGATAGTCCCTTTACCGTATCATTTATCGACTTCATTTGCTGTGCTGCCGTTTGAATCGCATTTTCTCCCTCTGAAGCCTTTTCCGAGGTTTCTACAGCTGCCGCCGAAACACTCTGGGCACTGTTTGCTATTTGCTGGACGCCAATCGACATTTCATGAACCGTTTGATAGGTCTCCTCAATACTTTGTACTTGTTTTTCAACACTTGAAGCCATTTGATACATCGTTTGCGTAATTTGCTCTGATGCATGGCTTGACTGATCTGCGCTTGCTGTCAACTGCTCGGAGGAGGACGCAACCTGCCCCGCACTGGTATTAACTTGATTAATCACGTCGCGGAGATTCGCTTTCATCATATTGAGTGTATTCGCTAAATCGCCAATCTCGTCATTATTTTTTATCAAAACATCGGATGCCGCAAGATTTCCATCGGCAATTTGCTTCGAATAATCGATGAGATCGGTAATCGACTTTGTTTTTCTTCTAATCATCCAAATCGTAATGACGCATGCTGCCGCCATTGGCAAAATGCCAAAAAGGAAGCTGCCCCACACAGATGCCAACGTTCTTTCGCTGACAATTTTCGCATTAAAGTCAATCGCATTGATGGCGATGATTTCCTTGCTCGAGTCATGATCTTTAAAAATCGGTGCATATCCTGTCAGGCGCTTCATGCCGCCAAATTCATAAATCTCGGAATAATGCGGATGCTTTGTTTCCTTCATCATTTCGATGACTTCTTTATCTACATAAAACGGATCGCCTGCTTTAAACCCTTGCTCTTTCAGGTTATCATCTGCAGCGATAATCTTACCGTCCAAAGAGATAATATATTGGTCTTCAAAAATCCGCTTATGCTCCGTTGTCCAATCCAACGTATTTTCTACACTGCTTAATAGCCCCTTGTTCCCTTTGATAAGGGCTTCGATATCAGCCGGATTCACTAATCCTGTCGTGATATTGGCACAGCCCACCGCTTCAATCCCAGCTGCTTCATAGGTCTTTCGATAGCTTGACCAGTAATTTGACAAGGAAGTGATTATCATCGAAATGAAAATAACGAATACAATAATAATTCCTAACTGCCACGTAATACTCTTTTTCATTGTTATCCTCCCTTATTTATCCCCTTTACGGACTAATTACCCTGATGTAAACCGTTCCGCAATTTAAATTTGATTCTATTATACTAAACGATTATGAAAATAGTAATAACTTCATATATAAAAAAAGGGGAATTCGAATCATTTTATTTTTTCGTCTTATCACAACAGGACTTTAGTTTAGGGATAGCAGATTGAGGCTTTATAAAAGACCTTTTTTTCGTTCATCTTCAATTTTGTTCTTCATAGCGCCGATGAAAGACCTTTTTCCGGTGTCCCCACTGAATTTTGTCCTTCAGAGCGCCGATGAAAGACCTTTTCCACTTAATTCAGGGCTTTATTGCCCGGGTAATCAAAAATTTCCCCTTCGCTCCTTCCATTCCCGCTAAGATCAAAAAAGCCCCACAAAGGGGGCTTTTTAGCATTACATTTTTTCCGGAGCAGAGACACCGATTAACGCAAGGGCATTTTTCAGCGTAATTTGTACCGTTTTAATTAAAGCGAGACGGGCTTTTGTTTTCTCAGGCTGCTCCTCGTCGAGAACCTTCTCCGCGTTGTAGAAGCTGTGGAACGCAGAAGCCAGTTCAAAAATATAGTTCGTGATGCGGTGCGGTGTTCTCTTTTGTGCAGCTTCACCAATTGCCTGCGGGAATTCACCTAATTTCTTCAGGACATCGATTTCTTTTTCCGCACCGATATAAGAGAAATCAGCCTGACCATCAACTGTCAGATCCTTCTCTTCTGCCTGACGCAGGATGCTTGAGATCCGGGCATGGGCATATTGCGCATAATAAACCGGATTTTCATTTGACTGCGATACCGCCAAATCAAGGTCAAAATCCATATGCGTATCCGCACTTCTCATGGCAAAGAAATAACGGGTGGCATCAAGACCGACCTCATCGACTAAATCCCTCATTGTCACTGCCTTACCTGTCCGCTTGCTCATCTTCATTTTTTCGCCGTTTTTGTATAAGTGAACAAGCTGAATGATTTCCACCTCAAGGGTATCGGCCCCATAGCCTAATGCCTGAATCGCCGCCTTCATCCGTGGAATATAACCATGGTGGTCAGCACCCCAAATATTAATTAATTTTTCAAAACCACGCTCTAGCTTATCGCGGTGGTACGCAATATCCGGCGTTAAATACGTATAAGATCCATCCTGCTTAATCAGGACACGGTTTTTATCATCGCCAAAATCCATGGAGCGGAACCATGTGGCACCATCCTCCTCGAAGATATAGCCGTTAGTTCTTAAAGCGGCTAAAGCATCATCGATTTTGCCGTTTTTGTATAAAGAAGTTTCAGAATACCACACATCAAAGCCAACACGGAAATCCTCTAAATCGCGCTTTAGCTTTGCCAGCTCCTGTTTCATTCCGTATTCACGGCACTCTGCGAGGCGTTCCTCTTCGCCCATATTGGCCAGCTTGTCGCCTGCTTCTTCAGCCAGCTGCTTCCCAATTCCGATAATATCCTCGCCGTGGTAGCCGTCCTCCGGCATCGGCTTATCCATGCCTAAGGCCTGGAAGTAACGCGCTTCAACAGAAAGCGCAAGGTTATTAATTTGGTTTCCGGCATCGTTAATATAGTATTCACGGGAAACATCATAACCCGCTTTGGCTAGAATATTGCATAGGGAGTCACCGACAGCGGCACCGCGCGCATGACCCAAGTGAAGGTCGCCCGTTGGATTGGCCGAGACAAATTCAATCTGAACCTTCTGTCCGCCGCCAACCGTCGTTTCGCCGTATTTGTCTCCAGCTTCTAAAATCGCTGGGATTAAATCAGTTAAATAGCTGTTATTCATATAAAAATTAATAAACCCCGGTCCAGCCACTTCAATTTTTTCAATCGAAGCTTTTGATTTATCAAAATTGGCCACCAGCTCTTCAGCAATCATTTTCGGCGCCTTTTTTGCCACTCTTGCCAGCTGCATCGCCATATTCGTGGAATAATCCCCGTTTGCCTTGTCTTTTGGCATTTCCAAAATGACATCAGGAATCTGCTCCATCGCTGCTAGTCCAGCCTTCACAACCGCAGCCGCAATTTCCTCCCTTAATTTACCTTTTACCTGCTCGACAATATTCATTTTTTTTCCTCCTCAAAAGTAATCAGCAAATGATATGTACCGGCATATGAGCCCTGCATTTTCAAATCATACAAAATGTCAATTTCACCTTGTCTTCTACTCTCGTTAAACTGATGATGGATTCTGCTCGTCTTCGTTCCCATTTCCATCGTTCCGTAAGGTGTTTCGTAGCTGCCGGTCAATTGTTTATTTTTCTGAAAGGGCAGGCGCATCTTAACGGCTCCATTGCGTAAAATAGAACCTTCCCCTTCAGCTATTTTCACCGTTGTTTGAACGCTCCCTTCCTCCATCGCTTCATCGTAGCGGAGAAAAATAGAGCTCGTCTTGCGAATATACTCGCCAAATGTAATCAGCTCGTACGTTTCCTGATCCTGACCGTTACGGATCGTCGTTTTTACCGATATTTTAACAGGCATCTGCCCTGCTGTAGAGTAAAGCAACGGCCGCACCCCTTTTCCTGCCCAATAACCATATTCTTTGGTACGTCTTTATTAATAAATAAATCAATATAACCTTATCAGTATAAATTTTTTACTGCCGCGTTTCAAGCAGTACCCGGTGCCAGGCACCAAAAAAAGACAAATGTCCATTTTCGGTGCCTGGCACGCGAAATGGACATTTGTCTCCCCTGAAGGGACACGCACGCTCATTGCTTGCTCAAGCGCCGGTCTCATCGGTATCCTGCTTTATTTTGCCGCGAAGCCAAGAAGCATTTCGCGGAGCAGCTTGCTTGCGGTGTTGACGGTTTGTTCAGAGTGGTCGTAAATAGGAGCAACTTCGACAAGGTCAGCTCCGACAACGTTGACCTCAGAGCGAGCGATTTCATGAATCGCCGCCAGCAGTTCTCTGGATGTAATACCGCCGCAATCGACAGTACCTGTGCCCGGTGCATGAGCAGGGTCCAGGACGTCAATGTCAATGGTGACATAAACAGGACGACCGGCAAGTTGAGGCAGCACCTCCTGCAGCGGTTTATGGACATCAAATTTGAAAATGCTCATACCTACTTCTTTCGCCCATTCAAATTCCTCTTTCATGCCGGAACGGATGCCGAAGGAGTAAACATTTTTCGGTCCGATTAAGTTGGCAGCTTTGCGAATCGGTGTCGAATGGGACAATTCTTCGCCTTCAAAATGCTCCCGTAAATCGGTATGGGCATCCATATGGATGATGGCTAGATTAGGGTATTTTTTGTACATTGCCTTAATAACCGGCCAGGTCACTAAATGCTCGCCGCCCATGCCAAGTGGAAACTTGCCGTCAGCGAGAATTTTATCTAAAAATTCCTCTATCAAATCCAGGCTCTTCTGCGCATTCCCAAACGGAAGCGGAATATCCCCGGCATCAAAATAGTTATAATCGGCTAAATCCTTATCTAAATATGGGCTGTATTCCTCAATTCCAATGGAAACCTCACGAATACGGCCAGGACCGAAACGTGAACCCGGGCGGTAGCTGACCGTCCAATCCATCGGCATGCCGTAAATCACAATCGGGCTCTCCTCATAAACCGGATGGCTCTTAATAAAAACATTACCAGAATATGCTTCATCAAAACGCATGATTATTCCCCCCTATTTTTAATCAAAAAGCGGCAGACCCCCGCCCCTTTGAAGTAAAGATTATTTTGCATCGTCTTATTTTTTGTCAATCTTACTATTTCCTTATTCCCTTTTAACCAAACAACAGAAAAATTATAGTAGAATGAGCAGTAAATGAAAAGTAAAAGTTGGTTGGCATTTCCCTAAATGTTTAAAATGCCAATTTTTCCCCCATAATGATCTTGTCTGTTTTATGAAGTGAAAAAGCAAATCATGAGCAATACGACAACAAAATTTTCGGGGGTGAGGATAGTGGAAATTGTAACGAATCAGCGGTTCCGCAAAACAGTGAAATATCTTCGGGCCTTGATCATTATGGGCCTGATTGCCTTTTCTATCATGGTACTATTTTTAATTGGAATCATAACATACGCAAAAATACTCGGACCGCCGCTGCTCACCGTCCCGCAGTCAACACTGATTTATGCTGATGACGGCACCATTATCGGGGAAAGCCACAGCGGGCAAAAGCGGTACTGGGTCAACCTGGACGAAATCAGCCCCTACTTGGTCGACGCGGCCATTGCGATTGAGGACCGGAATTTTTATGAACATCACGGCTTTGATTACAAACGGATTGGCGGTGCTGTCCTCGCTGATATTAAAGCGATGGCAAAGGTCCAGGGAGCAAGTACAATCAGTCAGCAGTATGCGCGCAACCTCTACCTTGAGCACGATAAGACGTGGAAGCGGAAGCTGAACGAAGCCTTCTATACGATTCGCCTTGAGCTGAACTATTCGAAAGAGGAGATCCTCGAAGGCTATTTAAATACGATTTATTACGGCTATGGCGCTTACGGAGTCCAGGCCGCAAGCCAGTTTTATTTTGGCAAAGATGCCTCCGGGCTGACACTGGCCGAGGCCTCCATGCTTGCGGGGATTCCGAAGGGACCGAGCATCTACTCTCCGCTCGCTTCTATGGAAAAAGCAAGGCAGCGGCAGCAGATTATTTTAACTGCTATGGAGAAAAACGGGACGGCCAGCAAAGAGGATGCTGCACAGGCGGAAAAGGAAGAGCTGACCATTATTGGCAAGCACCCGCATAATATGCTGGTCACAGCCCCCTATTTTCAAGATGCCGTAAGACAGGCGTTAAAGTATGATCTGCAGCTTGATGAACGCACCATTGAGCTTGGCGGGCTAAAGGTGTACACCACCCTCGATCTCCGGCAGCAGGAAATGGCGGAAAAAACGATGGCCTCACTCATCGATAAGGAGTCAGACATTCAAGTCGGGTTGATCGCGATGGATCCGAAAACCGGGCATGTAAAGGCGATGATAGGCGGACGGGATTATGAGGAAAGTCCATTTAACCGGGCCATCCAGGCTGTGCGCCAGCCAGGTTCAACGATGAAGCCGCTCCTTTACTATGCCGCGCTTGAACAGGGCTTTACCCCGTCAACCGAGATGCGCAGCGAGGAAACGACCTTCTTTTTTGATGATCATCGGACTCAATATACACCGCATAATTTTAATAATAAATATGCGAATGATGATATTACAATGGCCCAGGCCCTTGCGGTATCAGACAACGTCTATGCGGTTAAAACCCATCTGTTTCTCGGGGAGGACACACTGGTAAAGACCGCCAAGCGCTTCGGAATTCAGTCAAAAATGGAACAGGTCCCATCCCTTGCCCTTGGAACATCCGGGGTGAAGGTGATTGAAATGGCCAACGCCTACAGCCTGCTGGCTAACGGCGGGAAAAAGGTACACCCGATCATGATTAAACGGGTTGAAAACCATAAAGGTGAAGTGATCTATGAAAGTGAGAACAAGCCAGAAGCAGTACTGCGGCCGGATTTAGCCTTTGTCATGACCCATATGATGACAGGCATGTTTGATAAAAAATTAAATGGCTACGCCACTGTGACAGGCAGCACAATCGCGGGCGAGATGACCCGGACTTATGCCGGAAAATCGGGCTCCACCAATTCCGACAGCTGGATGATCGGCTATTCGCCGCGCCTCGTCTCAGCAGTCTGGACGGGATATGATAACGGAAGGACCATTGAGCTGATCAGCGATAAAACGTATGCCAAAAACATCTGGGTTCAGTTTATGGAGAAAGCCTTAGCCGGGACCAGTGCCAAGTCCTTCAAAGCGCCAAAAGGAACCATCGGAGTCTACGTCAATCCGGAAAACGGCAAACTAGCTACCGACGACTGCCCGGTCAAACGCTTTACCTACTTTGCCAAAGGTACCGAACCGACAGAGTACTGCACCGACCACCTGACAGACGAAGACGGCAGCAACGCGAAAACAAAGAAAAAGAACGGAGACAAACAGCAAAACCCATGGTACAAAAAAATTCTTCCGTGGACCTAACTTGGTGCCAGGCACCGCAAAAAGACAAATGTCTTTTTTGCGTGCCTGGCACCAAAAATGGACATCCGTCCGCTCACAATGGACAAATGGGATTTTCCCGATTAGACTAGCATGCATGAAAAAAAAGCTTAGGCTCCGGCCTAAGCTTTTTTTCATGCATACAAATCGTTTTTCAGCTGCTCGTCTGATCGTTCCCACATGCCCTCGTCATGCTTTTGCAAAAACCCGCGCAAAATCTCCTTTGATGCAGCATCCATATGGTCCACGATAATATGGCGTTTGATTGATTTATCCATCCGGTTTACATGCTCCGGCAGCGATTTATAGCCGCGGCGCGCCTCGCGGTCAACCGTCATCTCACAAGCCGTTACACCCGCATAATAGGCACCGCCCTCGCCGCGGTCCACCGTGACCCAAACAAGCCAAAACGGTTTTCCATTCGGAACCTCTTCTTTATTCGGCAGGAACTTAATTCCCTTTTCCACTGCACTGCGGGCATGCATCGCCCCGATATCAATAAACGCCTCGCCGCCCTCAATATCAACAAACACCGGCGACACATGATCGAGACTCAAAGCCCCCTTGCCAAACCCCTTATGTCCATCTGCCGGTTCGTTTTTAATAATATTAAACTCCATTTTCTTCTTTTTTTGATCCATTTCATGTTACCCCTTTCTTTTTTGAAAAAAATCCCCCTATTGTCGTACAGTTTCGCTTCCCCTTCGAATGGGTTCCGAACCCAGAGGATTCATGCCCCCCACTTTATTTTTCAGGCTAGAAAAATAAACCATAGAAAAAGTCATTGAGACCCGTAACCACCCACGGCAGCACGACGCTAAAAAGCGGCTGAAATGTATAGCGGTCGAGCGGAGTAATAAAGAGAATCAAGAAAATCAACAATCCATATTGTTCATACTGTGTCATCTTTGCCCGCACATCCACCGGTGCGAGATCCTCGACAATACGGTACCCGTCAAGCGGCGGCAGCGGCAGCAGATTAAAGATAAACAATACGACATTTAACTGAATAAAGACATCGAGAAAATCAGGAACGAACCTCGGCAACGCCATTGTGAGCCCGCCCGCAGCCAGACCATACCAAAGGAGATAAGCAAGCGAAGCCAGCACTAAATTACTGAACGGCCCGGCAAACGACACAGTCACCCCGGCAAGCCGCGGCTTCTTAAAGAAAAAGCGGTTCACAGGCACAGGCCGAGCCCAGCCAAAGCCGGCAATAAAAATCAGGATCGTCCCAATCGGGTCCAAATGCCGCGCTGGGTTTAATGTGAGCCGTCCTTGATTTTTCGCCGTTTGATCGCCAAATTTCCACGCCGTAAAGGCATGAGCAAACTCATGAACACTGAAAGCAATGATAAGCGTTATCGCTACATAGGGCAATTTCTCCAATGGATAGGCCATATATTGGTCAATTGGATTTTCCAAGCCGCACAACTCCCTTTACCTGCTCTTTTGTTAAAGTATACATCATCACCCAGTTAAAGTGAAAAATGAAGCCGCACCTCTCACTTGAAGGATGCGGCTTTCTTTTTGGCTAATCAAGGTGTCACTGTGAAACTTCTGTCTTCGCTTTAAGTTCTGCTATATATTGATAGGCGCTGTCGACTTCTTCGACCGTATAGCGCTGCTTGCTTTTTAAAGTAAATACCTTTTCCTGGACCTCTTCTTTTGGCAGATTATCAAAAAATAATACCGTCGAGACAAGTTCAAGAAACCTTGCATTTTGGCTGTTCATATCGGTAAAGCATTCTTGAATACGGGGGATCTCCGGCTGATTTTCTGCTAAAAATTCCGTTCCGCCCTCTGTTAAGGTGTAACGATATTGAAAATACCCGCCCTTTTTCTCCTTCACTTCCTCTAAAAAGCCCATATTGCATAATTCCTCGACCCGGACGGTCAGCTCCTCAGAATACGGACCATAGAAGTGAAATTGAAATTTTTCACAGAAAGGAAAGGATAATTTTTTCGCGATAAAAATCATTTTCTGCAGTTTCTTTCTTCCGATCACTTCACCGGAAACGGCAATCGCCTGCATCAGTTTAGCATGATCTTTTAACAAAATGGTTCATCTCCTACTACATAATTACAATGTTCGCTGGTTCGTTATCGTAAGGAGTCTAATTGCTTACCTATTCCACCTTAACAGCGAACTATCCTTCTTATGTGCTGATACATCCGCTGATAAAAGTTTCGCCTTATTTCGACTCATCATTGGCATTCTCTATCTCAAGCAGCATGCGGATTTTTTGCTTCGTCTCCTTGTGTGTGCTATCGTCACGAAGAAAATCCATTGGATAATATAATTTATGATCCGTCCGTCTTTTTCCCGAAATAGCATCGACAATCTCCGACTCCCTTGACAGCTCACGGATTTCATTATTTCTCATCAGCAGCTGGATCGGCATCCGTTCCTCTTCTTCGCCGGGACGGTAAAAATCATAGGGCAAATCAGATGAGGAATCGACGACAAGATAATACTCCGGGTCGATTTCAGCCTTTTCAAAAAGCTTATACAGCTCAGTCAACTTTTTATATTCCTTTGCCGGATCAAATTCAACATATTTAAATAGATTCCGATTCATAAAGCGGGCGCAAAGATCCCTTAAAACAGGGTCATCTTCCTCCTGCCACATTTGGAAATAATAGAGAATAATCGATTCATCGAGCTTGATATAATCCTCTAATGTAATGTCCTCTTTGAAAACCGAATAAAAATGGACAGGATTCGATTTAAAGGAATAATGCCGCTCATATAAAAATTTGGCCCGGTGCAGGATTTTCGTTAAAATCACCTCGGCGCTGCGGGTAACCGGGTGAAAATAGACCTGCCAGTACATCTGATAGCGGCTCATGATATAATCTTCCACGGCATGCATTCCGCTTTTCTTAATGACAATTTGGTCTTCTTTCGGGCGCATGACGCGCAAAATCCGCTCCATGTCAAAATGACCGTAGCTTACCCCGGTAAAATAAGCATCGCGCTGCAGATAATCCATCCGATCGGCATCAATTTGACTGGAAATCAAGCTAACAACTAATTTATTTTTATATGTTTTCGCAATTACCTCGGCCACTTTTTTCGGAAAATCAGGGGCTGCTTTTCTTAAAACCTGATTCACCTCTGTATCTCCTAAAATAATGGCCTGGGTAAAATATTCATGGTCAAGCTGAAATACTTTTTCAAAGGAATGAGAAAACGGTCCGTGTCCCAAATCATGGAGCAGGGCCGCGCTAAGGGAAAGCAGACGCTCATCATGGTTCCATCCCGCACGGCCTGCAAACACATCATCGACGATCCGGCGGACAATTTCATAAACGCCGAGTGAATGATTAAAGCGGCTGTGTTCAGCCCCGTGGAAGGTTAAATACGTGGTTCCGAGCTGTTTGATGCGGCGTAAGCGCTGGAATTCCTTCGTTCCAATCAGATCCCAAATAACGCGGTCCCGCACATGGACATAGCGGTGAACCGGGTCCTTGAATACCTTTTCCTCAAGCAGCTTTTCCTCTGCATATGCCATCTCTTCCCTTCCTTTCTTAAAACTCTATCGAGTGTTCCCCGTTCAATAAACATTCACTATACATTATAACGTTTTCTCTCTGTTTATTCTCTACCGTTTTCTACAAATTTCGCCAAAGGAAAAGAAAAATTCCCCAAAGACAAAGTCTAAGGCGAATTTATTTTTTCAGCTTTTTATTTATTTTTTCTTCCAGCTCTGCTTCTGACATCGCAGCAACTGGACGGTTATTTACAAACACAAAGGTTTTCTTTCTGCCTGGTCCGCAATATGATTGACAGCCTATTTCTATTTTGGCTTCAGGGTCAATTTTTTTCAGCATTGGAATCAATGTCTTTAAATGAACTCCCTGACAATCGTCGCAGACACGAAATTCATTGCACATATTCGTCTACAACCCTTTCTATTATATGAAAAATGTTATTCTGCATTCGCTGCAAATCCGATCCTATTTTATGATTTTTCACTAAATGGTATTTTACAGCTTATGCCCGCGTATTGCAAGGTGCTAAGTTACACCATGGATCCTGATTTCACCTTTCCTGGATCATTATAGGGTGATAATATCCTGTTCATTCCACATCCGCGCAAGCGAAAAAATAGGGAGGATTTACAAAATCTACTATCCTTTCAATCATCCTTGTATAAGATGCCTAGATATTGGACAACATGAAACTAACGAATTTCACAAAGAGGCTTGTATTTTATATAACTGCCGCCTTTGGTACATACACCGTGCACCTTTTCCTTGGAATCGGCTTTTTCACACAGTGTACATCAAGGGTTTTTCAATTATAGGCAAAATACAGCCTTAAAAAATAGTTAAATCAAAAATTAGGGAGTTGAAAAGATGAAAATTCGTCAAGATGCTTGGACAGATGAAAATGATTTGTTGCTTGCTGAAACGGTTCTTCGTCATGTGAGAGAAGGAAGTACGCAGTTAAATGCGTTTGAAGAAGTAGGTGACAAGCTTAATAGAACATCTGCGGCATGCGGATTCCGTTGGAATGCTGTTGTCCGCCATAATTATGAAAAAGCGCTGCAATTAGCGAAAAAACAAAGAAAACAAAGACACAGGATACTAGGCAAGGAACAAAGCGGGAAGAAAAAACTATTATACTCACCGCCGGAGCCAAGTTTTGCAGAGATTGAGACGGTGGATCATCTGGAAATTCCGGCAGAGGTTTTTCAGCATGAGATGTCAGAAGAACTGACAAATATACCTGAACAGCCTGTTGCAGGCACACAAGCCGAGACAGGCGCTAAGCTGAACTTGAGTACCGTCATCGCTTATTTACAAAGCATCAATCATTCTAATCTTCATGCTGAGATTTTAAAAAGCGAGAATGAAAGATTAAAACGTGAAATCGCCGATCTAAAGAGTCAAAATGAGGAACTTCGGAACAAACTTGGTAATATCGAGGAAAATGCTACAAGTATGCAGGAAGATTACGAGACATTAATGAAGATCATGAACAAGGCTCGTAAATTAGCATTATTCGAAGAAGAAGAGCGATCGACGACCAAATTTAAAATGGATCGTAACGGCAACCTGGAAAAGGTCGCTGAATAATAGTACAACGGGATCGGTCTCCTATTAAGACAGACTGCTTCCTGCGTATCACACAAAAAGCCGCAGCTGTCATGCTGCGGCTTTTCTTTTCCACCCTTTACTCCTCCATGAACTTCTCATTCCGCTCCAGCACCCGATCATAGTAACTCTCAAACAGCGGCATCTCCATAGCCGAAAGCGACGCGGTATAAATGTGCCCCGATTTTGCCTTCATTGTCCGGAGGAAGCGGAGTATCACATCCTGAATATTCAAGGGTATTTGCAAGAGCTCAGACAGGGAAGCCATCACCCCTGGGACAATACGGGGATAGATGAATTTCGTCTCAGCGGTTTTTGTACTTTTCTCGTAAAATTGTCTGATTAGCTCAGCACGCTCACTGCCGCTGCCATTGACGCAAAGATAGATCTGCACCGCTACCCCTTTGCGAAGCCGGCGCTGCGAAATTCCGGCAAATTTTTTTCCCTGAATGCTCAGATCATAGCTTCCCGGACAGTAAGAGCCCACAATCTCCCTGGCATCAATTTCCAAGGCGAAATCAGCGAACATTTCCTGAATAAGACGCCACATCGCGTCATATCCGCGGTTAATATCAATACCCTTGATGTTTTCCGAGAAAACAAGGGTCAGATTCAGCACCTCGTCATCAAGAACGACCGCTAACCCGCCGGAGTTCCTTACTATAACGTCATAACCCTGTTCTTTTAAAAAAAGCATTCCTTCCTGCAAAAAAGGAAGCTTTGTGTCCTGTATTCCAAGTACTACCGTCTTCTGGTGCACCCAGACACGCGCTGTCGCCGGTGCTGTACCGCTCCCGACCGAAGCGCAGAGCGTATCATCCATGCCGAATGAGTTTAGGGCGCTCATGTATCGGCCTGACACAGACTGGTCAATGACCCGCCATCTATCCTGAACTATAATGTCCTCAGTTGCTGTCATGAAAGTTTCTCCTTATTATCACTTTGTCCTCATTATAGCATTTTCGTGTTTTGAAAAAGAAGGACACCCGGAAGCGGCAGATCAAAAGAGCCGTCCCAAAAGCACAAAACCCCTTTTGAGACGACTCTTTATAGTTGATTTAGTCAGCGATTGCTTGTGTAGCCGTAATTAACGCTAATTTATAAACATCCTCCGCATTACATCCGCGGGAAAGGTCGTTTACAGGAGCATTAAGTCCTTGCAGGATCGGTCCGACTGCATCAAAGTTTCCTAAACGCTGGGCAATTTTGTAACCGATGTTTCCAGCTTCAAGGCTCGGGAAGACAAATACAGTAGCCTGTCCTTTAATGACTGAATCCGGTGCTTTCTTTTCGGCAACAGATGGAACGAATGCTGCATCAAATTGTAATTCACCGTCAACCACTAATTGCGGATCGCGTTTCTTTGCTTCTTCAACTGCGGCAATCACCTTTTCTGTTTCAGGTGATTTTGCCGAACCTTTCGTTGAAAAGCTCAACATCGCCACACGCGGGTCGATATCAAACATTTTGGCTGTTTTCGCACTTTCAATTGCCGTTTCCGCTAAGTCATTGCTGTCTGGAACAATGTTTACCGCGCAGTCAGCAAATACATATCTTTCCTCTTCACGTACCATAACAAATGCGCCGGAAACCTTGCTGACACCCGGCTTTGTTTTAATAACTTGCAATGCCGGGCGAATCGTATCAGCAGTAGAGTGCGCAGCACCGCTGACAAGACCGTCTGCTTTGTTTGTATAAATCAGCATCGTCCCAAAATAATTTTCATCTAATAAAAGCTTGCGGGCCGCCTCTTCTGTCGCTTTTCCTTTACGGCGTTCAACAAATGCTGCAACAAGCTCATCCATTGCCGCATATGTTGCCGGATCATATATTTCAAGAGAATCACTGGAAAGATTTAATTCCTTTGCTTTTGCTTCTACCTGTTCAATATTGCCAATAACGATCGGCTGAACCACTTTATCCTCTGCTAAACGAACAGCAGCTGTTAACACCCGTTCATCCAATCCTTCTGGAAAAACAATTTTAATATTTTTACCGGACAATTTCTGCTTTAGTCCTGAAAATAAATCACTCATGATATGACCCCCTATAAAATGATACTTCCATCAGCACCAGTTCCCCACTGATGGTCAATCGCTTTGTGTGTAATGAATATTTTCCTTTACTAGGATACTCTTCCAACGCAAAAATTCAAGCAATTGGGCAAGGAATCTACCCTATTTCAAAATGTTCCACTATTGTCATATTTTTAAATAATCACACATTTATGGCGATAAATTACTTTATTACTATGTCCCGTTTTTTTAGAAATATTCTCCTAGCACCATTGTAACGGCTTTCCTTATGACTTTTGGCAAAATTATGGTATAGTATTTTGTGGTAATGGCTTGTTTTAGCTTGACAACCATTAAGATGCAAAATGCAAATGGAAGTTAAATACGCAGCAAGGGGTGTTATGTATGAGCGAAGCAGCAAAAACATTAGATGGATGGTATTGTTTGCATGATTTCCGTACCGTTGATTGGACAACCTGGAAGATGCTTTCAAGCGAGGAAAGAGAAGAAGCTATTAATGAATTCCAAGGTCTGGTAGACAAATGGAATACAACTCAGGAAGAGAAAAAAGGCAGCCATGCTCTTTATACAATCGTTGGTCAAAAGGCAGATTTTATGATGATGATTCTCCGCCCTACAATGGAGGAATTAAATGAGATTGAAACTGAATTTAATAAATCAAAACTAGCCGAGTTTACGATCCCGGCTCATTCTTATGTATCTGTCGTTGAGCTTAGCAACTATCTGCCGTCTGACGAAGATCCATACCAAAATCCGCAGATTCAGTCGCGTTTGTATCCTATTCTGCCACAGGCGAATTATGTTTGCTTCTATCCGATGGACAAACGCCGCCAGGGAAATGATAACTGGTACATGCTTCCAATGGAAGAGCGCAGATCTTTAATGCGCAGCCATGGCATGATCGGCCGCCAATATGCTGGTAAGGTGAAACAAATCATCACCGGCTCTGTTGGTTTCGATGACTTTGAATGGGGCGTCACCCTGTTTGCAGACGATGTACTGCAATTTAAAAAGCTTGTTTATGAAATGCGCTTTGATGAGGTAAGTGCACGTTACGGAGAATTCGGTTCTTTCTTTGTCGGCAATCTTCTTCAAGAAGAACGTATCCGTCCTTTCCTTACAGTTTAAATGAAATTATAAGAGACTGGCAATGTCAGTCTCTTTTTTTTTGGTATAATCAGGTCCCCATGACCATATCCATAGGTTAGTGAGTAATTTATTTGATTTTTTTCTTCAGGCTCGCCCAGAGAGATTTTTTATCATAACTCAATGATAATTAGGGAACATCTTTGATGATACTTTTTTACCTGAGCCAGATGTGCTGATGAATGCTTTTCGCTTTTTTACACAGTCCAAATTTAAGGGGATTAATGATTAGGAGGGAATGGAATGAGTCAATCAGGTTATGGGCAATATGGCGGTTATCAGCCATACTCATCCTATGGATATTCAAAGGCGCCGGCGCCGTATTATGGAGGTCCCGCAGCACAAATGCCGGCAGGAGGATATCCTCCGCTTGGAACTGGAGCGGGAGGAATGCCGCCTGCTGGAACTGGCGGTTTTCCGCCTGTTGGTGCTGCAACAGGCGGCGGTGCTGCTCCGACAACCGGGGTGGATGTTCCGGGAATGCTGCCAACGGAACAGTCCTATATCGAAAACATCCTGCGCTTAAATAAAGGAAAGCTGGTTAATGTCTATACTACCTTTGAAAATAACAAAGAATGGAATGCGAAAATCTTTCGAGGATTGATTGAAGCCGCCGGGCGCGATCATTTAATTATCAGTGACCCGCAGTCAGGTGCAAGATACTTAATCCCAATGGTTTATCTTGATTATGTCCAGTTTGACGAGGAAATTGAATATGAATATCCGTTTGGTTCATCACCGGGATTAGCGACATATCCGCCGCGATGACAGCCAATGAAAAAGGCGCTTGATCCGCGGATCAAACGCCTTTTTATTACAAATATTTCTTCGCTGCAATCACCATGAACAGCCATGAAAGGATAAATGATACCCCGCCAAGTGGTGTAATGGCTCCTAATATACTGATCTTCGTTACAGCTAATACATACAGACTGCCGGAAAACAAGATAATTCCAATGAACATTAACCAGCCTGACCACTTAAGCAGACTGCTATGCGGCAATTTCCCGGCAAGAATCCCGGCAGCTAACAGCCCGACAGAATGCAGCATTTGATAAGTAACAGCTTTTCCCCAGACATCGATATAATACGCTTCAAGCCTTCCCTCTAAAATATGGGCACCAAATGCACCTAAAGCAACCGACAGCATCGCATTAATGGCTCCCAGCATAATAAAAACTCTCATAATCTTCTCTCCCCTTTTCCTTGTCCTATATATTTTTTCAATCAACAGTTCTTCTAAAAATCAAATATCGATTCCCCGTTGGCTTCATCTTCCATCACCATGCGTTCCTGACGCGGCATCATTTGCGGTGCTTTTTGCGGCACGAATGATTGCTGCAAGGGCTTGTTAACAGTAACCGTTTCAACACTTTTCACAGCTGGTGATTCATCTAAAATCAATTCACAAATGGCCTTCATCGCCTGTGCTCTTTCGCGAATTTTCGCAGTTGAACCGGCTCTTTTCGCCGCTTCCAGCTCTGCACCAATTTTATCTAGGAGCTTGTTTACTGAAATATCCATATTAACCCCCGCTCTAACCTTTCTCTTCCCTTTTACTCTTTTCTATTTTACATGAGTCAACCGGCGAAATACAGCGGAAACGCCTCGATAGCCTGACAAACAAATCGTTTTTCACATAATAACCGACACCCCACGCTATGTTTCACGTGAAACAAATTTATCAAATCCGGCACAATTTGCAAAAATGGAGGATCAAGTCCCGAAGAAAGCAGAGACAGCAAGCATTTTGTCCTATTTGTGCTTCATGTTATATGCACCATGTCCGTTATGTGAGATAATATTCTTAAGAATTGGAATATTTTAAAAGTGGGAGAGGGGATGAATAGATGAAGAATATTTTTAAGGAATTGTTTCAGTCCAACCGCATTTCTCAAACTGAGCAATACGGAGTTGTGATCATTACAGAAAATCCGGAGAAAGATTCCGTGCTATATCAAGAGGAATTGCGTGCGATGATGCGCTATCATCACGTCGTTAAATATCATGAAATAAGTGCTGAGGAAATCCGGAATATCGCTCCTCATCTTCCATTGGACAAACTCCCGGCTTTTGCCCTTATCCGTGAAGGAATCTACCGCAGCGAATCGCTGAAATCCCGGCTTGAAGATACAATCGTTTGTTCTGCAAAAACCGGCGAGATCATTGTCATGATTGAGTTATTAGGACAGCAAAAATAAGAATAAACACAGTCAAATATCTTAGTAAGCAAAAAAAGGAATCCATGGATTCCTTTTTTCTGCGTACAGGGACGTCAGCCCAATATCCGGTTATAGATCGTTTTCGCGGCGGTCATATCCTTCGTCCCGTGGATCAGAGCCCGTCCGTCCTTGAAAATCACTATGCGCTCGGCACCTGTTTCAACAGACAGCAAATAGGGATTTCCTTTTACTCCGAAGCCCGCAGACACAAGCTGGTTTGCTAAGTCTTCTAACTGAATCTCCACCGTCTTTGGCGGCCGTACCTGAACGGTGTTCCGCCCGCAGAGAACTGTTGACTTCGTCAGATTCTCCGCTTCTAAATAAGGATAGGTTGGCTGGGTTCCGCATGATAGGCAGCCTTCATCCTTTGCTTTAGACATCTTGATGCTGGAATATTGATTCCGCCATAGATCGAAGCTGACAAACGAAGTCCGGACTGCGTCCCAATCCTCAACAAGGATTTTCATTGCCTCTGCCGTTTGGTGTGCCGTAACCATGCCGACTGCCGGTGAAATAATACCCGCAGTATCACAGGTCAGCCCCTGCATGGGGATCGCTTTTAAGAGGCAGTTTAAGCAAGGCGTTTTCCCGGGGATAATGGTAAAGCTCATGCCGTAGCTTCCGACACAGGCCCCGTACACCCAGGGGATCTTATATTTTTGTGAAATATCGTTTATCGCCATTCTTGTCTCAAAATTATCGGTCGCATCGATAATCAAATCAACGCCATTAATAAGCTCCTCCAGCCTTTGCGGATTGGCATCACCGATAACAGAAATAATTTCAACATCAGAGTTAATTTCCCTTAAGCGCTTTTCTGCTGCTGCCGCCTTCGGAAGCTTTTCTTTCACATCGCTCTCCGTATAGAGCTGCTGCCGCTGCAGGTTGCTTTCCTCAATATAATCCCGATCGACAATCGTCAGCTTGCCGACCCCTGCCCTTGTCAGCATTTCCGCATTTCCTGATCCCAGTGCCCCTGCCCCGATAATCAAACAATGCTTAGCGCTGATTTTTTTCTGTCCTTCTTTCCCAATAGGGGTAAATAAAATCTGCCGAGAATATCGTTCAGACATCTTCCTGCTTCACCTTCTCCGTTCTGAGCAAAATGATTCGTCAGCCGGTATTTTAAACCAGCCATTTTCAGTATTTCGCCTCAGCCGCCACTGACAGGAGGAATAAAGGCAATCGTATCGCCTTCCTGGATCACTTCACTGTCTGTCGCAAATTCTTCATTAATCGCGACCATCACAGTCTCCAATTTTTGCAGACCATAGGTTTCTGAAACGATCTGCTTCACTTCGGCAACGGATTTGCCGCTGACATCCATTTCTACACTGTCCTGACCGACTGCGTCACGCAAATGGGCAAAAAACAAAATTTTACTCATTTAAATCACCCTCCTCTGGCTTTCCTGAAGGATAGGCCACTGTTTCCAGCTGGTTTCCTACCCATTCCTCGCCATCTTCCCAATGCTCTTTCTTCCAAATCGGGACGATTTCCTTAATCCTTTCAATCGCATAACGGTTTGCTTCATAAGCATCGGCGCGGTGCGGCGTTGATACGGCAATCACAACGGCAATATCGGTAATATCCAGCCTGCCGACCCGGTGGGTAATGGCGACGCAGGCATCCGCCCACTTTGCCTCGATTTCCCGGCCTATCTGCTCCAGCTTTTTCACGGCCATTTCCTCATATGCTTCATAAATCAGATAGAGGGTCCTTTTCCCGTGTGTCAGTTCTCTGACCGTGCCGATAAAGGTGGTAATGGCCCCGGCTTCACGCTGCACTACTTTATCGATGACCTGCTGTGTATTTATCGGTTCCTTCGATATTTCAAAAAATTTCATGATTAAAACCTCCGCTGGATTTTTCCCTTCATGGGGAAAATCCTCATTCCCCACAATTATTATTAATGAAATGAATAGCTCTTTGATAATGCTCCCTATTATTCATATTAAAAAAGTACTGCTCCTCATTCGGCAATCCGAGGCTCGCCAATACATCCTTGGTTATTATTTTAGCCTCAACCTTTTTCAAAAAGCGCCACATTCCTAATTCCCTTTTCTCCAGTGACTTCCTTACTTCCGCTAACACTTCCCTGCGGTAGGCCGCAAACAGCGGATGGCTTGTTTCATCTATCTGCGGCACGGCCGCTTGGCTTTCATCAAGACAGGCCAGCAGATAACGGCCCAGTTCGACAGAGATAAAAGGCATATCGCAGGCGACAATTAGATTGTATTCCGTTTTAGATGCCGTCAAGCCTGCCTCCACACCGGCGAGTGGACCCATTTCCCTCCAATGATCCCCAATCATCGGTACCTGTAAAAACTCGTAATCTGCATATGTATTGGTGACGAGCAGCACCTCATCAGTGATGTCCCCAAGTTTTTCGACAATCCCTTCAATCACTTTTCTCCCATTGAGATCAAGTAGTGCCTTGTTTGTCCCCATTCTGCTGGATTTTCCGCCCGCAAGTATGATTCCCGTTGTTTTCACCGTTCAAGCACCTCTTAGTCCGTACTCTGTAACACCGCTAAGCCAAATCCCTTTTTCTGTGCAATAAAGTATAGCTGAATCAACGGCAGATTTTTTTCGGTATCGCGCTCATTTATTTTAAGATATATACAAACTTTAGTATATCCTTTACCGATACTCAGTAACTTAAATCACTCCTAAAAGATAAATTTTAGGCTCTGTTAAACTTGGTTGTTGATTTCCGTTCCAAGCACTTCGCTTTCCGCTCATCTACGCCTGAGCCTCCTCGCCACTTCGTGCCTGCGGGGTCTCGTCTATCTCGCTGTTCCCGCAGGACATTGAATAAGCTTCCTCGAATCCGCCCACGCACGATGAAAATGCGCTAGCATTTTCGGAGGAGTCTTCGTGCCTTCCACTCCAATCAACAAAGTCCTCCAAAATCAACATTGACCTTTAACACAGCCAAATTTTAAAAAGGAACGGAACGAAAAAAACAGCCGCCCCGCATAGGGGACCGCTATTTTTTCATGACCGCACACTATTTGCTTGGATATGTCCAAAAACGCTCATGATGGACCCGTTCTACCGCCTCAAGGTCACCTTGCTCGTATTTCTTCACAACCCCTGTAATTAACGTCGCTTGTGATTGATGGGACGTAAGGGACGCTATTTTTATATGGGCAAACTGGCTGACATCATGATGGATATCCGGCTGACCGATTGCATCCTCGCAATGGTTTGCGAATGCAACCAAATGCAGCTTAGGACGCTCGCTTAGTGCAAGCCGTTCTACCGCTTTCACAACCACCGCACCGCAGGCATCATGGTCCGGGTGTACGGCATATCCCGGATAGAAGGAAATAATTAACGAAGGCTTTACTTCATTGATAATCGCCGTAATATCGCTAATAAGCTTTTCTTCATCTTCAAATTCAATTGTTTTATCCCGGTACCCCAGCATGCGGAGATCCTGCACGCCAATCGCTTTGGCAGAATTCTGCAGCTCCTCTTTGCGGATGAACGGCAGCGTCTCACGCGTTGCAAACGGCGGGGAGCCCATGTGGCGCCCCATTTCGCCCAACGTTAAACAGGCATATGTAACCGGTGTACCATTTGCAATATGGGCCGCCATTGTGCCGGAGACCCCAAATGCCTCATCATCAGGATGGGGAAAGACAACTAATACATGCCGTTCTTTTTCCATTCCATTAACTCCTCTTCTTTATTAAATTCCTGTTATTCAAACGGTGTTCTGCTAATCTCGAGGCAGACCGCGAGCTTTCCTTGATAGTCATGACCCGCTAATAATAAGCGCTCTTTCGCATCAACCTCAAAATGTGTAATTCCCTCGGCATAAATCCAGCCAAGCGGCATTTTTAAACCGATACGAAACGGACCCGTGCCGGTAATTTTTCCTCTCTCAACCTGCACAAGTGCATTGCGAATATAAGCCCCTGAGGAAAAGAAGGTTTCATCATGATGCGAAGCATAGGCCCCGTTTGTTGTTTCAAGATGAATGTACACATTCTGATTGATAAAGCGATCCAGCTCCTTTTGTACCGCTTGTGGCGTTACAGACTCCATTTTTATTCAGCCCCCTTCCATATCATGATCCATTTCAAAACCCAAATACAAAAAACGATATGTATATCTTACTAAAAAAGAATCGGAAAAGCGAAAAGCAAGGCTTCTAACAATAAAATGTACTGTCAAAAGCCATTTAGCTTTAACAAAGAATACACACGGATTTCATAAACGAATAAATACCTTTTGCATAATTCAAATAATGCTATCCCTATATATAGGGATTTACCCACCATTTGCAGAAATGGCTGAATTTCCAGCCCCAAATTATATCACAAAAACGTCACAATTCCCCTTGAAAGCTGTGATTTAAATCATAGGTGATCCAAAGTATCCGATCTACTATTAAAGAGGTATTTTAAATATAACTTAACACAATGCCTGAGGGGGGAAAAAGGTGAACAAACACATCATTACATTTGTCGTTAGTCTCTTTCTTGGTTTTGCCATCGGTGCTTTAGGGTTTAATCTTGTTGGCGCTACCGATGAAAAAGCTTCAGAGACAGCAGCAGATCCAGGAAAAACTGAAAGCGCTTCAAAAGAAGGCGCTGATGCAGCAAAGACCGAACAAGCAACTGCTACTGCTTCAGGAGAGGACACTATTTTTCAGAAAAAAGGCTGTCTTAGCTGTCACTCGATCAGCAAGCTTGACTTAGCAGGGGGTGCCACAGGTCCTGACCTTTCACAAGCCTATGTCAATGTTGAAGGAAAACATGGCAAACCAATCAATGAATTCCTGAAACAACCTACTTCAGCCGTAATGTCCGGCGTTATTGGCGGCAATCCGTTAACGGATGAAGAAATTAACGAAGTAGTCGAAATGCTAAAACAGGCTTCCGAAAAATAATCCAGTCTCTAGTCGTTCCATATCATGTGAAGTTTTTCCATATTAGCAGGTGACCTGATCATCTGCCCTAAATACCTGATACTAGGAGGGTTATAAATGAATAAATGGATTCCACCTGTTGCAGGTTTAGCAGCCGGAATTCTCGCTGCTACTCTTGTGTTTGGCGGCGGCGGTCCGAGAACAGAGCAAACTGCAACAAGTACGGCGAAAAACACGAACGCAGAAAAGGTTTATGTTCCATTCGGCGAAAAAGATGAATACTATTTAATGGCTTCCGGCGGACACTCCGGGCAAATGTTTGTTTACGGGGTTCCATCAATGCGTAAAATCCGGACCATCCCTGTTTTCTCGCCAGATTCAGCAACAGGCTATGGCTATGATGAACATTCAAAGAAAATGTTAGGCGATTTTACATGGGGTGACCTGCACCACCCGGCTATTTCTGAAACAAAAGGCGAATATGACGGTAAATACTTATTTGCCACAGACGTCGCTAACAGCCGTGCAGCCGTTGTAAACTTAGAAACTTTCACAACAAGAGATATCATTAATGTTCCTAACACGAGCGGACCTCACTGTGCGGCCTTCGTTACCGAGAACACTGAATATATGTTCCTGCCAACCCGCTTTGCTGTTCCAATCGGCAGTGAATATGCAAGCTTGGATGATTACAGCGAGAAATACCGCGGCGTAATGTCAGCCGTAACGTTTGATCAAGAAAAAGAAAAATTAAATGTCGCTTACCAAGTAGCTCTTCCGCCATGGTCTTATGACTTATCTGACGCTGGTAAAGGCATGTCAAGCGACTGGGCTGTTATGACAACCTACAACACAGAAGAAGCAACAACGAACCTGGAAATCAATGCATCACAGGCTGACCGCGACTATATCGTTCTCTTCAACTGGAAAGAGCTTGAAAAGATGATTCAAGACGGTAAGTACGATGAAGTAACAGGACAAAAAATGATCTTCCCTGAAAAACATAAAGGCGGTATTTACCTTGTACCAGTAGCAAAATCTCCGCACGGAGTTGACGTTACACCAGATGGCACACGCTTTATCGCTTCAGGTAAACTGGCACCTGCAATGACTGTATTCTCTTTCGAAAAAGCATTTGAAGCCGTTAAAAAAGGTGACTTCGAAGGCGAACGCAATGGAATTCCTGTGCTGAAATATGAATCTGTTATGGAAAGAGAAGTAAACCCTGAAAATGCCCTTGGACCGCTGCACACTCAATTTGATGATAAAGGCATGGCCCTTACAACGATGTTCATCTCTTCTGAAATTGTGAAATGGGATCCAAACACAGGTGAAACGTTAGACCGCGTGGCTGTTCAATATTCACCAGGACACGCAGCAGCTGCTGAAGGGGATACCGCTTCTCCAGATGGTAAATACATCGTTGCTCTGAACAAACTGGCAAAAGACACCTATCTATCTGTTGGACCATCACACCCAGAGTCGATGCAGTTAATCGATTTAGCGGGCAAGAAGATGGAAGTGATTCAATCTGCACCAGTTGACCCAGAACCGCACTACGCACAAATGATTAAAGCAGACAAGATTAAGACGATTTCTGTCTATGATATTGATAAGAAAAATCCTGATGCCATCTCCAGTAATGAAGATGCCAGAATTGAACGCAAAGGGAATGAAGTTCACGTCTATGGTACAGCAATGCGTTCTAAATTTACCTTTGACGCTAAAGCAAAACGCCCTGACGTCATTGAAGTAAATCAAGGCGATAAAGTATATATTCACTTAACCAATATCGACCTTGACCAGGATATTACCCATGGCTTCGGCATTAATAAGTATGACTTGAATATGGAAGTTCAGCCAGGACAAACGAATACCCTTGTCTTTACGGCAGATAAAGCTGGTACATTCCCGCTATACTGCACAAACTTCTGCTCAGCCTTACACCAAGAAATGTCAGGTTATCTGCTGGTCAAACCTAAATAATAAGGATTATAGATGTGAGGGTATCATATTGAATATGGTACCCTTCCCTCTATTACAATCAGGCTTGGTTAAACAATGCTGTTGACCCCTACTGAGACTACTAGCGATCAACATTAATCTTTAACACGGCCTTCTAAAAAAGGAAACTAGCATCCTGTTTTAACATAAACAAAGAAAGGCGTGTTCACAATGAAAGGAAAAAAACTCTCAGCCTTTTCATCCATTATGCTCGTGACAGCAGCACTGCTTATCGTCGTTTCGATATTCTTTCCCTGGTGGCGGATGGAGTTCTTTGCCCCGCAGTATCCGGAAGGATTAAATATTATCGTTTACCCTGACAGACTTGAAGGACAGCTTGATAATATCAATGCCTTGAATCATTATATCGGCATGGCAGAATTCGGCGAGGAAAATTTCCCTGAGCTGCAGTATCTTCCCTATTTAATCGGCGGATTGGCACTGCTCGTCTTAATCGGTGCGATTATTCGCAAAAAAGGCTATCTCTACTTTTTAATTGGCTTATGTATCGTTGGCGGGTCTGCCGGAGTCTGGGATTTGCACCACGCGCTAAAACAATTTGGCACAAACCTTGATCCAACAGCACCGATTGAAATGGATCCGTTTGTTCCTCCCATTATTGGGGAGAATATTATTGCCAACTTTACCACCCACAGCATTCTTGGAATCGGAACCTATTTTGTCATTGCGGCATTCATTTTACTATTAATTCCTTTATGGAAGGAACGGAAACAATGAAAAAACACATGCTCTTATTTTTCATCACAGCAATGATCGTATTCGCCTCACCAAATAAGAATATGGCTGCAGACAATGTACAGTCCATGATTGATTCCCTCGAGGAAGGTGCGGTCTTGCAGCTTGAAGATAAGACGTATGAAGGAAATATTGTGATCGACAAGCCGATGACGCTCATCGGCAGCAAGAAAACTGTCATCAAAGGAGACGGGACGGGAAATGTCATTTCCGTCCGCGCCCCCGGGGTGACCCTGAAAAACTTCACCGTCACACACGGCAGCATGAACCGCAACACATCCGAGGAATTTGCTGCGGTGAAGGTTTACAGCAACAACAACATCATTGACGGATTAACCATCAGCGATTCTTTCCACGGTGTTTATTTAAGCCAGGCCCATCACAATCTCCTGCAAAACGTGACCGTAACCGGCATGGGCAAAGGAATCATAGCCGAGCAAGGAAATGGGCTGCATATTTATTATGCAAATGATAACACATTGAAAAATAACACCATTAAAGAAACCAGGGATGGTATGTTCTTTGATCATGCAGACGGAAATATCAGCGACCATAATCATATCAGTGAGACACGCTATGGACTGCATTATATGTATTCCAACAAAAATACGTTTAAACACAATACTTTTACCTTTAATACCGGCGGTGCCGCGATTATGCAATCGAATGAATTAACCTTGTCAGACAATGAGTTTATTTTTAACTACGGATATAAATCATTCGGTCTCTTGCTCCTGTCATCCAATGATTCAACCATTGAAAATAACCTTTTCTTTTTAAACCAGAGGGGTCTCTATATTGATCAAGCAACGAGGGATCTCTATAAAAACAATCAGATTATAAAAAATCAAGTCGGTGTTGAGCTTTGGGCCAGCTCCAATGAACAAATCTTTACCTTAAATCAGATTGAGGAAAATACAATTCCTGTTGCCACACTCGGAGGCCAGGGACGTAACAGCTGGCACCTTAATGAGAAAGGAAATCAATGGGGAAGCACCTTTCCTTTAACCGATTTGGATGCGAATGGCATTGGCGACCAGCCCGTTACCTATTACTCCTCCTTAAACAAATTAATAGAGGAGCAGGAATTAACCTATTTATTTTTAAAAAGCCCGGCGATTGGCGTCTATGAAAAAATGAATGAACTATTTAACAATGAGGAAGCTATCTTCGAGGACCCTTATCCGCTGCCATCTGTTTCAGAGAAAACACAGGGCTGGATCTGGCTGGCGGCAGCAATAGTTGCCGCAGGTTTTATTTTACTAAAAGGGAGACATGTACTATGTTCTATATTTGGAAGGAATGGAAGGAGAACATAAGAGGAAAGGGATTGTGGTTTTTCTTAAGTATAATTATCCTTGTTTCAGTCAGCATTCTTGTGCAATCCTCAGAACTTTCCATTGAACAAGGATTCTACATTCTCCTAATTAACTTGTATGATTTACTGCTTTATTTCATTCCGATCCTTTGCCTGTTTCTCGGGGCCTTCTCGATATTTCAGGAAAAGGAACAGAAAACCTTTGTCATGCTGATATCAAAACAGGACAGCACAGGCAGCTTTTTATTGAAAAAAAGCATCGCCATCCAAAGCGTTTTACTTGGTGTTGTGCTCATCTGGTTCATGCTGTACTTAGCGCCGATAAAGTTCATGTTTTCGCTTGATTTCGGGAAATACCTCGTCTTTCTTACGGTTATTCTCAGCATGACGTTTATTTTTACGCAAATCGGTATTGCCATTGGCTCGTTCAGCCGCTCACGGATGCAAATTGTCGGCATTGCCATTTTCGTGTGG
This sequence comes from Bacillus benzoevorans, assembly GCF_014207535.1. Classification (GTDB taxonomy): domain Bacteria; phylum Bacillota; class Bacilli; order Bacillales; family Cytobacillaceae; genus Bacillus_BD; species Bacillus_BD benzoevorans. The sequence continues at coordinate 114,906 of NZ_JACHGK010000006.1, read as the reverse complement.
TTTTACTTTTTCTTTATGCATGATTTCATGCTCTTATCCTTTCTGCCTGATGTTACGTATGACAATGTTAAGCTCTTTTCCTTTGTCTTTTTTCTTAACCCGATTCAAACAGGGCGAATCTTTCTCGAAACTGGCTTAGAAGTGAATTCATTCGACCATATGTCAAAGCTCCTGCAGTCCTTTATGTGGACGAAGCCCGGAGTATTCATGCTCGCCAACTGGCTTCTATTATCATTGGTTTCATTCTTCACGGCACTTGGCTTAAACCGAAAGGAGGCAGCGGAATGATTGGCATTCAACAGCTGACACAAATGTATGGAACGAAGCTCGTCCTCGACCACGTTGATTTATTTATTGCGAAAAATGAAGTATGTGCCCTTATCGGCAGAAATGGTGCCGGGAAATCAACCTTAATCAACTGTCTTCTCGGGCTCCTTCCTGTTAAAAAGGGGAAAATCACGATCAATGACAAACTGGCGTCAGGTAAAAAAAGACCTCTCGGGGATATCGCTTATTTACCGGAGAAATTTGCTCTTTATCCCACGCTGACAGGAATGGAAAACATGATCTTTTTCGCCCAGGTTTCAGGAAAAAAGGCGGATGAGGAGAGAATTGCTCAGATCCTACAATCCGTAAGGCTGTGGGATGACCGCAACGCCCCTGTCAAAAGCTATTCAAAAGGAATGCTGCAGCGCCTTGGTCTGGCGATTACCCTTTATCAGGATGCACCGATTCTGATTTTGGATGAGCCGACCAGCGGTCTCGATCCAATGGGGAGAAGAGAAGTATTGGAAGTGCTGAGATCACTGCATGACAAAACGATTTTGCTATCTTCCCATCACATGGACGAAATTAAACAGATATGCTCCCATGTGGCTTTTTTAAATGAACATAAATTGGAGAAATATACGGTGGAAGACTTTATGAAACAGCAGAATTTAATGGAGGGAATACCGTCATGAAGAAATTATTCAGCATCAGCCTGATGGCACTGCTTATCCTCCTTGCCGGATGCGGCGGGAAGCCTGATTACGATGTAGAAATCAATCAGCCATTTGTTTATAAACAAGACCAGCCATCGACATTGGAAGTAGCCATTAAAGAAAATGGAAAAACAGCAACCGGTCTTAAGGTTCATGCCAAAATGGATATGCTTAATATGGACCACGGTACACAGGAAGTCGATTTAGAGGAAACAACAGACGGCTTTTACAGCGGCGACGTCGAGCTAAGTATGGCCGGAAAGTGGGAAATCGTCTTTACGATTGACAAAGACGGGAAGAAAGCAGAAGAAGTACTGGAATACGAAGTGAAGGAATCAAAAGGTGTCGCCACCGTTAATGGAGAGCTAATCACCCATGAGGATATTAAATTTTACCGCTTTATTAATAAACTTCATATCGCCATCGGCAAAGAGGAGAATAAGCAGAAATTACAAGGAAAGGAACTGGAGCAAGCAAATGCCTACCTCGATTCACAGGAAAAGCAGATTGAAAACCAGAATACCCTTCTGACCCAAATTATTCGTCTGCGGGCGATAGCCCTCCTCGGTGAAGAAAAAGGCTATAAAGCAGAGGAAGCTGAAGTGAAAGCAGAGATTGATAAGGTGCATGCCGATTATGAAAAATACGATGTTGCGAAGCAAATGATTTTAGAATACGGTGTCGAAGATTTCTGGACGAAACAGGAGCAGCAATACAAACTAATCGTCTTATCACAAAAAGTCCAGAACGATGTCATCAGCAAGGTAAAGAAGGAAAACCCTAACGTCAACGAACAGGAAATTCAATTCCTCGCCCAGAAACAATATGAGGAACTGCTTGTATCGCAGGTGAATTCGCTTGATATTAAAATATTATAGGTTGCAGAGCAGACCGAGCTTTTGTGGTGGAGACAAAACGACGGTCTGTTTTTTGTCTCTATTTATCAAGCCTTGGCATCACAGGCACTATCAACCCCTTTTAGTGACCGTCAGCTCCTTTTCCCTTACCTCACGGGCACTATCAACCCCTTTTAGTGAACGTCAGCTCTTTTTCCTTGCCTCACGGGCACTATCGACCCCTTTTAGTGACCGTCAACTCCTTTTCCCTTGCCTCACGGGCACTATCAACCCCTTTTAGTGACCGTCAACTCCTTTTCCCTTGCCTCACGGGCACTATCAACCCCTTTTAGTGACCGTCAGCTCCTTTTCCCTTGCCTCACGGGCACTATCAACCCCTTTAGTGACGGTCAGCCCCTTTTCCCCTGCCTCACGGGCACGAATTCGGTCCTTTCTTTCCCGTCAAACTCTTGGTTCTTCTCCAAAAATGAGTAAGTACTCACTTTTATCATTCCATTTTCTCCAACTACAGAGTATACTAAAGTGAGTAATCACTCACTATCAGCCAACATCCATTAGCACCCTCACTAACCAAAGGAGGTTTTTCACGATGACCACAGCGATTGAAGTCCAGCAGGTAAACATGACGTTAGGCAAAAAACAAGTGCTGTCAAACATCAATTTATCTGTTGAGCAAGGACAGATTTTCGGACTTATAGGTCCGTCTGGTTCCGGTAAAACTACCCTAATCAAATTGATTGTCGGCATGCACCGGCCGTCCCAAGGAGACATTACTGTCCTAAACACAAAGGTCCCAAACTTAAACATCCTTCAGCGCCTTGGGTATATGGCCCAATCCGATGCACTTTATCCTGAGTTGACAGGGAAAGAGAACCTTGCTTTCTTTGCTTCTCTCTTTGGTCTCAATAGGGAAAGCCAAAAGGAGCGGATCCATTACGCGGCAAGCCTCGTGGCATTAAACGACGATTTAGGAAAAAAAGTATCGGCTTATTCCGGCGGGATGAAACGACGCCTGTCACTCGCCATTGCTCTCTTGCAGGATCCCGAGATTCTCATCCTCGACGAGCCAACCGTCGGCATTGACCCGGAACTGCGGGTGTCGATTTGGGATGAACTTTACCGCTTAAAAAATAGCGGGAAAACGATTTTAGTCACCACCCATGTCATGGATGAAGCGGAAAAATGTGACGGTCTCGCGATGGTGCGTGACGGAAAGATCCTGACAACCGGATCACCGGCACAATTGAAAGAACAGTACGGTATGAACAGTCTTGAAGAAGTATTTTTATTAGCAGGGAGGGCAAAATCATGAGAATCCTATCCTTAGTCAAACGGATTGCTCAGCAAATGGTGCGTGACAAACGGACACTTGCGTTAATGATGGTCGCACCGCTGCTCATCCTAACATTAATGCATTTTCTTTTCACATTAGATTCCCCCGAACCGCGCATTGGTGTAATCGGAGCGGATGATGCGTTAACGCGGCAGCTCGAAGATGATATGAAGGTAAAGGAATACAGCGATGGAGCTGATATTAAGCAAACGATGATCGATGAGAAATTAGACGCGATGCTGCAAATCAACGGTAACGACATCGAATTCACCGTCTTAAACGATGACCCTTCCGCTGCCAAGGGGCTGCAGATTAAGGTAAAACAAGTAATTGCTGCACAAGCCTCTGCGAAACAGGCGGAAGTAATGAAAAACCTTCCAGTACCCGGAATAGAAACGCCGCAAGCGCCTGAAATCAAAACAGCTTATATATACGGTAACGAGGATACCACCTTTTTTGATATTCTCAGTCCAATACTAGTCGGATTCTTTGTCTTTTTCTTCGTTTTCCTGATTTCCGGTATTTCCCTGCTGCGGGAACGGACAACCGGCACCTTGGAACGGTTGCTGGCAACGCCGATTAAACGTCATGAGATTGTCTTCGGCTATCTCATAGGCTATGGCTTCTTTGCCGTCATTCAAACGTTCATTGTTGTCTTTTACGCGGTCAAAGTTCTAGACATTGTTCTCGTTGGTTCCGTTTGGAATGTGGTGCTGATTAATCTGCTGTTAGCCCTTGTGGCGCTGTCTCTCGGGATACTATTATCAGCCTTTGCCCATTCAGAGTTCCAGATGATGCAATTTATTCCTATTGCCATTATCCCGCAGGTGTTTTTCGCTGGAATCCTGCCGGTCGATAACATGGATCAATGGCTGCAAGTAATTGCGAAACTGATGCCGATGTACTATGGCGGCGATGCCCTTGCTGAGGTGATGTACAAAGGATCCGGTCTCGGGGATATTGCCTCACAGCTCTTTACCCTATTCGGATTTGCGCTGCTGTTTATTGTCTTAAATATTTTTGCTTTAAAAAAATACCGGAAAATATAACCTGGCATCAAGTCCAATCGCTACAACCTTTTTACAATAAACAGAGAAAGGAGTCCCTATGTCCCACAATCAAGAAACATCGCTGGAGCAGCTGTTTATGAATGATGATTCCTTAACTGAAAAACAGAAAAAAATTCTTGCGGCGGCTATTGAGTCCTTTTCCGAAAAGGGCTACGCTGCTACCTCGACCAACGCAATCGCGAAAAAGGCTGGTGTAGCCGAGGGAACGATTTTCCGCCATTACAAAACCAAGAAGGAATTATTATTATCGATTACAGCCCCAATGATGGCAAAAATGATCGCCCCGTTTGTCATTATGGACATCAATAAAGTTTTGGAACATGATTATGATCATTTAGAGGATTTCCTGCGTGCCATGGTGAAAAACCGCATGGAATTTATCAAGAAGAATGCGGCAATGGTCAAAATCCTGCTTCAGGAAATTCCGTTCCATCCAGATTTACGGGAGCAGTTCATTGAAAATATCGGAAAAAAAGTATTCGGGCGCTTTGTGGAATTGGTAAAGTATTACCAAGATAAGGGGGACATTATTGATATGGAGCCCTCCAGTGTCGTCAGGCTTATCGCCGCATCTTTAATCGGATATGTTGGCGCCCATCAGCTCATGTCGGGCAGCCCTGGATGGAATTCGGAAAAAGAACTCGAGAATAGCATTCACTACATTATGCACGGATTGAAAAAGGGCTGATGCATCTGCATCAGCCCTTTTTCATTCTTTTACCACTTATGCAAAACGTCCCTGACAGGACCGCTTTCTTTTTACCTTCATCACATCTATAATACCCTTTACGCGGGAGATAGCTAAATACTTAAATGCTGCTTCAATTGTTTCAAATCCTGTTTGATAGGTGCCAGGGTAATGGATGACAAAAAGTTAATCCACTTTTCCATCGCAAATCGATCCTGCTGTTTTCCGATTTCACCCTCAAGATGATCCAAGACTTCAAAGCTTTTCATGATTTTGCTGTTGCGAACAGGCATTGTCTCTAGCTTCACTCTGATTGAATTTAATAATTTTCCCACTGTCTCTTTTTCGTACATGTTCTTATTCATCATGGAATCTTCCCCCTTCTCAAAAACACAAATCACAACATCGCTGAACCTGCCCTAAAAACAGGTTCTTAGGATTTATTATACCTAAGTGTGATAAACATGTTCTAATCAAAAGACTCCATTTTTTGAAAAAAATTAAAGCGTTTTCTTCTCTTGTCACGATTCTATCACAATTAGCGTACTAGTATAAGGAATACCACTCCCCAGATGCACTGGCACCGATTACGGCTGATCATGGAAAGCGGGCACACATTCAGTTCTTTCACAGCTCCCGCAGATCCCTCTATTTTTCGCCGCGGCGCAGGATTTCTCCGCGAATTTGGTCCTTATATTTTTCTACGATCGAAAAATCTGTCGCAGCTGTATAAATGGATTCAAGCTCATCGTGAAGCGCCTTTGCTTCTGCTAAATAGCCAATTGCCTCAGCCATTTTTTCTTTATATTGTATCCTCACTGTCTCAATTTCCTCAGCAAATAATTCATCCGTTCCAGCCTCAATCAGAATTTCGTACATATCAAGGACTTCATCGTTATCACGGCTTGGAAAATATTCATGCGGAGCGGTGCTGTCGAAAATCGCCAAACCTAATTCCCGGATAATGACCATATCAAGGCTGTTTGGGTCAAAACCGCAATGATAAATCTCGAGGTCAAAGCCCCGTCTCTCTCCTTCGGCCGCAATCTTTTTCAGCATTGTTGATTTGCCGGAACCGGGACGTCCTTTAATGAAATAGCGCTTATGAACCCCTGTCAGATTTTGCACAAAGTCAACCGCCCCTTTGGAGGTAGCAGCACCAAGAAAGCGATGGCGGACATCTGACTGTTTGGTCAATTCCATTTTCTTAAAAAAGGTATCAATTACACTGTCTGTCAGCAGATTGGCCTTAACAAAGTCCATTTTTTCTATATAGATTTTTTCCCAATCATCATGCACTCTTAATGCCTCAGCAAATGTATCGTAGGCATGCCGGATCCCATTCGTGATTTCATCGGTTAAGCCGCTGATTTCATCCTTCCGCCGTGCCAGTTCCTCTGTATCCCAGGCCTCGCCAAGGTTGACATATTCCTCAACCGCTCCAGGCATTTTCGGTTCAATCACATGCGGGGCCGTGCCATCGACGATGCCCACATTTAAATTCGGGATAATGACGCCGTCTAAAGATTCCGGATCCAATGAACAATGAATAAATTGCACTCCATATCCTTGCGTCAGCCATTCTTCCCCAATTTCCTTCATCAATGTAGATTTTCCGCTTCCAGGTCCTCCTTTTAAAATAAAGATCCGCTCCAGCCCGGCAAGACTGGAATCAAATAAACTATAGAACCCGCGCGCAGTATTTCCGCCAGCAAAGTAGTGGATTCCTTCATCTGCCAAAAGTGACACTTCCCTTCCTGCTGTCTCTTTGTCAATTCTCTTTACAATATGCAGGAACCCGCAGTTAGGTGAATGCCTACACGGAGTCGGGGGAACGAAATCATCGAGTAATGGAAGATTTACATTTGCTATGGGGTTTGTTTTTGCTTTATCGGCGGGTTCTGCCCATATATCGACCACTTTGACCCATTTATCGGCGACTTTGGTCATTATATCGGCGACTTCCAGCCAGTTATCGATTTTTCGGCAAAACCCGGCATTTTTACATCCTTATTTGCGCAAAAAAAAGCCACAGGTCCACGCCTGCGGCAATTATTCCCCTTCTTTTATTACATCCGTTATCACTGCATTCGTTACCTCCTGCAGGTCTCCTGGGCTGACTTCCATTTGCATTCCGATTTTCCCGCCGCTGACAATCATTTTATCGAGCTCTTCGGCACTGTTATGTATGAAGGTTGGATACAGCTTCTTCATCCCGACAGGTGAACAGCCGCCGCGGATATAGCCGGTATGCTTTTGAATATCCTTTACAGCAATCATTTCTACCTTCTTTTCACCGGCAGCCTTCGCAGCCTTTTTCAAATCAAGCTCTTCCTGAACCGGAATAACAAAAACATAAATTTGCTTACTCGCTCCTTGTGCAACCAGCGTTTTGTATACGGCACGCGGATCCCGGCCAATTTTCTCCGCCACCGACACACCATCAATTTTCCCATCCTTGTTTTCATAGGTGAACATTTCATACGGTATTCTTTTTGCATCTAATATGCGCATGGCATTCGTTTTTCCTATCGCCATAAACCTTCTCCTCCCCGAAAAAAAAAACCCCCAACTCTAATTCCCCTGTAAACTCGTACCTCCGCAAGTGAAGCCAAGCTTCACGATCCTTATCAGCACCTGAAATCCCAAACTCTCTCTATCTCTTACTGAGGATATCTTTGTGAATCCAAATCGCCGCCTGCGAGCCTTCACCCATGGCAATCGTCACCTGTTCTGAATGAACTCCGATGTCGCCCGCAGCCCAGACCCCATGGACATTGGTCAACTTCGTCCGCGGATCAGCCAGAATATGTTTGTTTTCAAGCATTTCAACACCCAGCTGATGGGCCAGCTCAGACTTGACCTCATTGCCGCCAAAGGCGATAAAAGCCTGTGTACCTTTAATGGTCTCCCCGTTTTCCAAGACAAATCCCTGAAGCTGTGAGCCGGAAGCCAGGACCTCTTTAATTGGCACCGCATGGTATTCGACGTTCAGCTCCCGCAGCTTATCCATGTCCGATTCCTTAAGCGGCTCCTGTCCATGGTTAATATAGACAAGATCGCTTGTCCAATAGGAGAGGGTCTTTGCCATTCCTGAACCGGTCCGCCCTGAGCCGATAACAATCACTTTATTCCCCTTTACTTCATACCCATCACAGTCCGGGCAGACATAAACACTAATGCCAAGGCATGGATACAGATTGGGGAATGGAGGGATTCGATCCATAACCCCGGTAGCCAGCACCACCCGAGCGGCGGTATACGATTTTCCATCCGACGCCTCAATTTGAAATTCACCCTTTATTTTACGGGCTGATTCAGCCTTTTCCTGCAAAAAGTGCACCCCGACCTTCTCGGCCTGGTGTCTTCCAACTTCACGCAGATGAATCCCACTTACACCGTCAGGATAGCCTAAAATATTATGATAGCTCTGGCAAATAGCAGATCTTCCGTCGGCGGCATCAATCACCAGCACCTGATGCATATAGCGGCCCAATTGAATCGCACACTGCAATCCAGCAATGCCCCCGCCAATAATGATACAATCATAATTCACTTGCCTGTCCTCCTTTAAGGGCCTATTTCCTATAGCTTGCCCAAAAGGTGAGGGTGGGACGATATTATTTTAACGATTTTATTTTTTTCAAAAGCTGATTCAGCACCTCAGAGAATACAAGACCGATCGCTATTGCCCCGGAAATCAGCAGCACCTTTGCGGCCAGCTGTAAGGCCGAAATATAGTCATTGCTGACAAAATGACGCATCGCATCATAAGCAAGACCCCCGGGCACTAATGGAATAATCCCGGCGACGTTGAAGATAATAATCGGCGCTTTATACCATCTGGCAAAGAGACCGCTGATAATCGCGACCACAAAAGCCGCCATAAGTGAGGCGATAACTGAATCTACGCCCCGGTATTCAACGAGAAAGAAATAAAGCAGCCAGCCGACCATGCCATTAATCCCGCATTGAAACAAGGCCTTTTTTGGGGCATTAAAAAGCAGGCCAAAGCCCGCTGCTGCAATAAAGCTTGTGATAAGCTGGGCAATCATCAAAGCATCCCTCTCTTTATTTACAATTCGATCTTAATGAAAGGCTGTATTAAAGGTCAATGTTGATTTTTTGTCCCTTGTTGATTGGAGTGGAAGGCACGAAGACTCCCGCGGGAGAGAAGAGACAGACGAGACCCCGCAGACACGAAGTGTCGAGGAGGCTCGTCGGTCGCCCGCAGAACCGTGCGTGCCTGGAACGGAAATCAACAATCAAGTTAAACAGAGCCTAATGAAAAAAAATAAAAACAATGGCAATTCCCGTTCCAATGGAAAGCGAAGTTAATGTTGCTTCCGCCCCTTTCGACAATCCGGATATTAAATGACCGGAAATTAAATCACGGACGGCATTGGTAATCAAGAGACCGGGTACGAGCGGCATAACCGAGCCAATAATAATCTTATCCATCCCGCTTCCAATGCCGAAGCGGACAGCTAACATGGCGATGATCCCAATGACAAACGAAGCAGTAAACTCAGAAAAAAACCGGACCTTCACCAGATTATGGACATAGTTGTATACGGCTAACCCTGCACCCCCGGCAATCATAGCCGGAATAAAATCTCCGAAACTTCCTTTAAACATAATCAAAAAACAGCCGCTGACTAAGGCTGCAGCAATAATTTGAATCCATACCGGATACATCCAGCTTGACTTCTCCACTTCCCTTAACGCATCAAGTGCTTCCTCCACCGTCAATTCTCCGGCACTCATTTTCCGGGAAATACTGTTAACCGTTGTGATTTTCAGCAAATCTGTCGTCCGCTCTTCGACACGGACAAGCTTAGTCGGGATTTCGCCGTCGATGGAAAAGATGATACCGGTGGGCATGACAAAGCTATGCGCATCAAGAATACCGTAGGAAGCGGCAATCCTTTTCATCGTATCCTCAACACGGCTCGTTCCTGCCCCGCTTTTCAGCATCATTTCTCCGGCTAGAAGACAAACTTGAACCACCTTATATGTATAATTATTTTTTGGATTCACTATATTCACCAACTTTGCTAAGTGCTCATTTTCCGGACAGGGCTTACGTTTCAGAACGAAGAAGACAGGCACCTGTCCTACAGTCCTACTTTAACATCGAAAGAGGAAATTATAAATAGGAACAGCCTATTATAGAACAAATACTCCCGTTGTGAACACCTTCCGAAGCCGCGGCAGAAAGCGGCCTCATTATTCATCACCATTCATTTATTACAAGTCTCGTCTGCTCGATGATGGCGGCACGCTTAGCAGCAGGAAAAGATTGGCTCAGACATCAGGCGGCAAAATTAGCCGGCTGATTAAAAAAGCCGGCAGGAATAAGAAATATAATGGTAAATCGAGACATACTATTTGCAGGGGCGGACATGTAAGTCCGTCCCTATTTTATAAAGCGGCAGTTTTTTATCTTTAGGATAAAAATGGTAAGATGGAGATAGGATCTTTAAAGGAGTTGAAACAGATGAAGGATGAAATCATGAAGCGCTTTACTACATATGTAAAAATTGACACACAGTCGAATGAAGAAAGTAAAGACTGCCCTTCGACACCAGGGCAATGGACACTCCTGCATTTGCTCGTGGATGAACTGAAACAAATCGGTCTCGAGGAGGTAACGATTGATGAAAACGGCTATGTGATGGCCACCCTTCCGGCCAACACAGAAAAGGACGTACCAACCATCGGCTTTCTCGCCCATGTCGATACAGCGACCGATTTTACCGGGAAAAATGTTAATCCACAAATAGTCGAGAACTATGACGGAGGAGCAATTGTCTTAAATGAGGGGTTAAAGATTGTCCTTGCGCCTGAAAGCTTTCCTGAATTAGTCCATTATAAGGGGCATACCCTTGTGACAACAGACGGCACCACCTTACTGGGGGCCGATGATAAAGCGGGCGTAACAGAAATTATGACCGCGATGAACTACTTAGTACAACATCCTGAAATCAAGCACGGCAAAATCCGTGTCGGTTTTACCCCTGATGAGGAAATCGGGCGCGGACCGCATAAGTTTAATGTGGAAGCCTTCCATGCCTCCTATGCCTATACAGTTGACGGCGGGCCGCTTGGGGAGCTGGAATACGAAAGCTTCAATGCAGCTGCAGCGAAAATCACGATAAAAGGCACGAATGTCCATCCGGGTACGGCAAAGGATAAGATGGTCAATTCCATGAAAATCGCCATGGAATTCCATAACATGCTGCCGGAAAAAGAAGCACCCGAATATACGGAAGGCTATGAAGGCTTCTATCATCTGCTGGCGCTGAACGGGAATGTCGAAGAAACGGTTCTCAGCTACATCATCCGTGACTTTGAGCGGCAAAAGTTTGAAGACAGAAAAGGTAACGTACAGGCACTCATCTATGACCTGCAGCAAAAATACGGTGAGGAACGAGTCCTATTGGAAATGAAGGACCAGTATTACAATATGGGTGAAAAAATTAAGCCGGTAAAGCATATCGTCGACATTGCCTATGAGGCGATGAAAAACCTAAAGATTGAACCCATCATCAGGCCAATCCGCGGCGGTACAGACGGCTCGCAGCTCTCCTACATGGGTCTGCCGACGCCAAACATATTCACCGGCGGCGAAAACTACCACGGCCGCTTCGAATACGTCTCTGTCGACAACATGGTCAAAGCAGCAAACGTCATTATCGAAATCGCTAAACTCTTTGAACAAAAAGCCTAATTCGGTGCCTGGCACCAAAAATGGACAAATGTACCCCCCCAGTGGACACCAGCCAATTAAGAGACTGACCCTTCATCGGGCAGTCTCTTTTCTATTCACTATTGATAACAACATTACTATTTAAAAATAATATATCGTCTTCATGATGTTATCCGTTCAACTATAAAAGGCTATATATTATTTGAAAAAGGGGAAGTTTAACAAAAGTGAACGCTATTATCTTGAAATAAAAGTAATCCAATTTTGTCTAAAATGTGACGATATTCATCAAATTTTTTGAAAGGGTTTGCATTCCATGCGGCCTTTTAAAGAAAATAGATCTAATATGCTGGACAGCATATACAAATTAAGCCTTTCCCCAGCCCGCAAAAATCCACTTATTGGGGTTTTTGCGGAACTTATTTGGAAAATCGATCATATCTTGTGAAAAACTCCATTAAAAATAGATAGAACAGCTTTTGTGTTGGCAGCAGCTGCCGCTCTCTCGGAATAATCACGCCTACAGTACGGGTTACCTCCGGTTCTGTGAGCGGGATAATGACCGTTCCCCGCGGCAGGGTTTCATTGATTGTAATCTCAGGGATGATTGTGACACCAAGGCCGGCTGAAACCAATCCCTTTATCGCATCAATATCTTCGCCTTCAAAATCTACATGCGGCTCGAAATTCAGCTGTTTACAAGCCGTCATCGTTATCTCCCGGAGAATATAGCCTTCCGGGAAAAGGATAAACGAATCATCCTTTAATTGATTAAGGGAAATCTCCTTTTCCCCGGCAAGCGGATGGTTCACAGGCAGCATGGCCACGTGGTTTTCTGTAAAAAAGATACTGCCCTTGACCCTCTTATCCTTCATTGGTACAGGACCTAAGAGGGCCATATCGATTTCTCCCCTGGCAACTGCATCAATTAAATAGTAGTAAGCACCTTGCTTTAAATGAAATTTAACATTTGGATAGCGCTCGCGGAAGGCTGAAATGGCAGCAGGCATTGTCCGGGTTGCTAAACTGCTCGGGAATCCAACGCGAATCGTCCCCTTCTCCGGGTCCATATGCTCTTCAATTTCCCGCTGAGCATTATCAAATATCGTCATTGCATGTTCCATATGGGCGAGGAACATTCTCCCAATCGGCGTTAATTTAACATTCCGGCCCTCACGGATAAATAGATTGACCCCGAGTTCCTGTTCCAAATTATATATTTGGCGGCTGACGGCAGACTGCGCAACGTGCAAATGAAGGGCAGCCTCTGTCATATGCTCCCGTTTTGCTACTTCAATAAAATATTGTATTTGTCTAAGTTCCAATTTTTGCACCCTCTTATAATTCATCGCAAATTGATATAGTTCTCATCTATATTATATATTGTTTCGAATAGTAATAAATAATAAAATTGGTTCGAGAAGAAGATAAGTGGCAATATTTTTTTACAATAATCTTTTTACTTTTTCAGTAAACTATAAAAAACACCAATATATGAATGAAGGGATTGATTTTAATGTCAGTATTAGAGACAAAATCAGCAGGCGAACAATACGTAAAAAGTGTATATGAAACAGTAAAAAAACGTAATCCAAACGAACCAGAATTTCACCAAGCGGTTAAGGAAATTTTAGAATCTTTAACTCCTGTGTTTGACAAACACCCTCAATATATGGAAGAAGGCATTTTAGAGCGAATTGTAGAGCCTGAAAGACAACTTATGTTCCGTGTTCCATGGACAGATGATGCAGGTAGAGTGCATGTTAACCGTGGATTCCGTTTTGAATTCAACAGTGCCATCGGACCTTACAAAGGCGGCTTACGTTTCCACCCATCTGTAAATGCTAGTATCATCAAATTCTTAGGTTTTGAACAAATCTTCAAAAACTCTTTAACTGGACAGCCAATCGGCGGCGGTAAAGGCGGATCTGATTTTGATCCAAAAGGAAAATCTGACCGTGAAGTTATGCGTTTCTGCCAAAGCTTTATGACTGAGCTTGCTAAACATATCGGACCTGATACTGACGTTCCAGCAGGGGATATCGGTGTTGGCGGAAGAGAAATCGGCTATATGTTCGGACAATATAAAAGACTTCAAAACGCTTTCCACGCTGGCGTATTAACTGGTAAAGCAGTAGGCTACGGCGGAAGCTTAGCACGTACTGAGGCAACTGGTTATGGTACTGTTTACTTCGTACAAGAAATGCTGCAAGACAATGGCGATTCTTTCGAAGGCAAAACAGTGGTTGTTTCCGGTTCTGGTAACGTTGCGATTTATGCGATTCAAAAAGCAACTGAACTAGGCGCAAAAGTAGTAGCCTGCAGTGATTCTAACGGTTATATCTATGATAAGAACGGTATTGACCTTGATACTGTAAAACGCCTTAAAGAAGTAGAAAGAAAACGTATCAGCGATTATGTAAATGAACACCCAGAAGCAGATTACTTCGAAGGCTGTGAAAACATTTGGTTAATTCCTTGTGATATCGCATTACCATGTGCTACACAAAATGAAATCAACGAATCTTCAGCTAAAATCTTAGTAACAAACGGCGTTAAAGCGGTTGGTGAAGGTGCTAACATGCCTTCTACATTAGAAGCCATCAATGTATTCCTAGAAAACGGCGTTCTTTTCGGACCTGCTAAAGCAGCTAATGCTGGCGGTGTTGCTGTTTCTGCATTAGAAATGGCGCAAAACAGCGCAAGAATCTCTTGGTCATTCGAAGAAGTAGATGCTAAATTACATCAAATCATGGTTAACATCTACAAAAACAGCAAGCAAGCTTCTGAAGAATACGGCTGCCCTGGAAACCTTGTTGTAGGTTCTAACATTGCCGGATTCCTAAAAGTAGCTGACGCTATGATCGCTCAAGGTTTAGTTTAATCAAAATTTAAGGGTATGGGGTTTGATCCCATACCCTTATTGCATATTTTACCCTTAAAAAGGAGCAGCCGCCACATGTTTTATTTGTCGGACTGCTCCTTCTTGTTTTTAGCGGGCGCTAATAGTTTTTATTCATCGCGGCAAGAAAATCCCCAAGAATGTCATCCGGGTCTATTTCCCCGGCAATATCATCCTCATCTTTAGCCATGGACGCTTCTATTTTCGTATTCTCCAGACTTAATGCATTTAGATCATCATCGATATCATCCATATCACTTAAATCGTAGACAAGCGGTTCATCGCTCACCTCAACTTCTTCATGATAAACGGCTGCTTCGACCGCTCCATTGCCAAAGGAAGATGGCTCCCCTTGATACAACGCTTCGTCAAGATTTAACGAGGGGCTGTTAAGAGAGGTCAGAAACGAAGCAGCACGGACAGGATCCGAAATTAAATGGTATAGAATACTGCCAATCAATGCCTCTGAATGCTCAAATTTAAGCCAGTCCCGTTGTGCCTTCGTTAATTTATGCGGCAGGGGAATACGAATCATTTCCCGTTCCTGAGCGATTGTCTGACTGACACCTTCTAGTACGAATTCCGCTATTTTACTTGAAAAATTTCTCCGTTCCGTTTCCTTCAGCCTTTGCAGCCGTTTTACCAAATGTTCCGGTGTATCTGAAGGGATGCGGAAGGAAATCGTCTGACCTCTCGTCACTTGCACCTTTGTCATAAAATCACCTTATTATTTCGCTGCATTCGCAGGCTTTTTCACCTCATCTTGTTTCCGCTGTTTTTCCTCTTTCCGGACATAATCCTTGATTAGTTTATAGTAAGCATTAGCCATCATCCAAATGCTTTCCTTTTCATCCTCGAAAAAGTCAATATTGTAGCCGTCGAGATTATTATTAATCGTCTTTAAATAATCCTTCAGAACATTGGCACCGCCGCCGACAAAATAGCAGATTTCCGTTTGGGAATTCCTTTGCCATGTATTGCGCAGCAGCCGGTACTGCTTCTTAGCAAGCTCGAGCAGGATCCGATCTGTGATATCATGAACACTCGTGCGGCTGCCCTTAACCATAATATGATTACGGTCATGCTTTTTCGTTAAAATCTCGACTACATCTCTGCGGCTGTCGAGCTCAACGCCGTGCTTCTTGCGGATTTCCTCGCGGATCATTTCCAGCGATTCCGAAACGCCAAGATGAAAGCCTTGTGCTTTATCATCATCAACATTACGATTTTTAATAACGGCAATATCCGTAGATAATCCGCCAATGTCCTGAATAATAATTTTCTTATCGATCAAATCCTTATTAATGATATTCAAATGATTGTCCATCACTAAATTGATATATGCCGCAAAGCCCTCAGGGTAGACCTTGACCTCATCAAATTTAAGGTTTACTTTTATTCCCTGATATTTTGGTGTCACTAAAAACTCAACCTGATGGACGCCGCCTAGGAGTCTTGCGCGATATTCTGCATCCTTGCCCTCCTTCACTTCACGGAGAGGAAGCCCTGTGCCAAGCGTATAGCTGGCATCAATGATATTTCCCGATCTCTTAAAGTATTTCTTATTCTCATCACGTACGGCATCTAAAGCGAGCGTCGTAAAGAGCATCACCAATGTTTGATCTTCCTCTGATTTACTGCTGCCTGGGTCAAGTTCGGTTGCATTTGTATTTTTCGTAGCCAAATGGCCGACACGGTATATAGCGTTATTATCCATTAGGGAAGGGGAGTGTACCCGCACATGAATCCCATCCAGCGGGTTCTTGTCATCAAGTTCTTCTATTCCAATAACAGGACGGTCTTCTGTATCTCTAGCCATAATATTAGGGATATTTAATTCATACTCTAATTCGCCAAAAATAGCCTTAATCGAGTCATTTCCAACATCAACTGCAGCAATACGTGTAATATTCATACTAAATACACCCTTTCCTTTTCATTTATACCAAAGACAAAATTTGATGGAATCCTCCATTCATCTTAGGACAAGTATGTACTTAATAGATTACAGAATATTTAAACTTTTTTCAATAATTAAAATATAAAGTCAACAAAACTGTAAAAAAGTATACAAACTGCAAACATATTGGTAAAGTCTATAATCTTGTATACATAAAAGACAAATTCGTATACATGGCGTCATACCGCGATGCATACAGCTTTGCATACATGCAGACAAATTTGTATATGTTTTGTGTGCTAAGATGCAGACATGTTTACAAATAGATAAACTTGTAAACGAATTACATTTATTCATGTTTTTTTGTCCCAAGGAAATAGCTTACCCCCTCAGTAAAAAGTGAAATATTGGTTGAAGTTTACATGTATACATTTCGTATACATGTAAACAGTCTGCATACATATATACAATTTTATAAACAAGCACACTTCCAGTATACAAGCAGACATGTTTGTATACGGAGCAGCCCCTCTTCTTCCCACTATTCTGATTTCCCCCTTGCGCTTTTCTCTGGAACTCTTTAACCTTGAACTAAACGTATGCATAGGGGTTGAAAGAATGAAAGCAGCATGTGTACAAATGAATATTCTTTATGGGGATCCGGAACAAAACTTCGCCAGAGCCGAGCAATACATCATCGAAGCGGCAGAAGCGAAGGCTGACATGATCATTTTGCCGGAAATGTGGAATACTGGCTATGCCTTGGATAGTCTCGAAACGCTGGCCGATCGGGATGGTACACAAACAACAGAAATGCTTTCGCGGCTGGCAAAAAAATACAGGATTAACATCATCGGCGGCTCCACTGCCGTAAAAAGGGACGGCAAATTCTATAATACGATGTATGTTGCCGACAGAAGCGGAACCATTACAGCCCAATACGACAAAGCTCATCTTTTCCAGCTCATGGATGAACATCTTTATATTAATCCCGGACAAACCGGCAATATTTTTTCCTTAGACGGCATTATTTGCGGCGGTATCATTTGCTATGATCTGCGTTTTCCTGAGTGGGTCCGAACCCATGTATTAAATGGAGCCAAAATTCTGTTCATCCCTGCGCAGTGGCCCGCGAATCGAGTCGACCATTGGCAGATCCTCCTGCAGGCGAGAGCCATTGAAAACCAATGCTTCATCGTTGCGGTAAACCGTACCGGCTCCGATCGAAACAATCGATTTAACGGCCACTCCATGGTTATTGCCCCCTGGGGTGAAAAATTGTTATGCGGAGAAAGTAAGGAAGGTATTTTTTATGCGGATCTCGACTTGGAGGAAGTAGATAAGGTTAGGAGTACAATCCCTATTTTTCAAGATCGGCGCACAGATTTATATTGAAAGGAAAAGGCCTGCCAATTCGCTGGTAAGCCTTTTCCGCCGAACAGAATATTCTCCTTATTGCAAGGGAGAAAATATGAACATTCCGTGTACTCTTTTTTACTGTGATTGCGGTTTCAAATTAAATATGCTAGTATACTAGTATAAAAAGAAAGAGAATTTATTAATCATTCGCTCTTCAAACTTTTGTTTTAACATAAGCGCGGTTCAGCAAATGATTGAGAACAAGATTAAACTTGGGAGGGAAAAACAATGGGTATCGTGCAAACGAATCCACAAGAAAAACTGCAAATGTCACAAAGCAATGGGCAACCGCCGCGGCCGTTTGGTATCCGCGACAAATTCGGTTACTTATTTGGCGATTTTGGAAACGATTTCTTCTTTATGCTTGTGATGGCATTCTTGATGGTTTTCTATACAGACATTTTTCATATTAACGCGGCAACTGTAGGGGTGCTCTTTATGGTGGCACGTCTTTGGGATGCTTTTGCCGATGTGGCATGGGGCCGTTTTATTGATACAAGAAAGGCTACAGCGCAAGGTAAATTTAGACCGTGGGTTCTCAGAATGTCCTTCCCGCTCGTTATTGTAGGGGTCTTAATGTTTGCGCAAATTCCAGGGATGTCAAATGGATTCTATCTCGCCTGGGCATTTGTAACCTATATTGTTTGGGGATCTTTATACAGTACCGTTAATATTCCATATGGCTCCATGGCGTCTGTTATTACAGATGATCCGGTGGAACGTACGACTTTATCATCATGGCGGACAATGGGTTCCATGTGTGCCTCGCTCGTCATCAACTTTATTGGACCGTTAGTGGTATTTGTCGATAATGAAATCCAGGCTGACCGCATGTTTATGGCCGCTGCTATCTTTGGCGTACTGGCGCTGGCATGTTACATTGCCTGTTATAAACTGACCACAGAACGAATCGTGGCACCGGAAAACAGCGCTGAGAAGGTTAGCATCGGTAAAACAATGAAGGGGCTTGCGAAGAATAAACCATTAATGTGGATTCTTGCAGCATCCTTAATCTTCATGATCAATACGATGCTCACCCAAGCAGTAAATATGTACTTATATAAAGATTATTTCAGCAACACAGCTGCATTAAGCTTATCAGGTTTATTACAAACCGCCGTAGTATTTATTGCGATTCCTTTTGTTAAACCGCTTGTTACAAAATACGGAAAAAAAGAAGTCGCTTCAGCAGGTATTGGTTTAGCTGCCATTGTCTATCTGGCACTGTTCTTCTTAAAAGGGCTGCCAGCTCTTCCATTCGTTTTCATCTCAGCTGTTGGTATGTTTGGCTTTGGTTTCTTTAACCTTGTCATCTGGGCATTCGTTACGGACGTTATTGATTATCACGAGTTCTTAACCGGACTTCGCGAAGATGCCACTGTCTATTCCATTTATTCAATGGCGCGAAAAATAGGACAAGCGATTGCCGGTGGGATCGGCGGTTTTGCGATTGCAGCCATTGGGTATAAAGCAGCCGCTGCCCATCAATCTAATGAAGCATTATCAGGAATCTATGGACTCGCTACATTAGTTCCGGCTATCATTTACATCGCCATTTTCCTAATCCTAGTCTTCTTATATCCATTAAACAAAAAGCGCACAAACCAGCTTGCTTTGGATTTGGCGCAAAGAAGACAGGAAAAAGAAGCTAAATAAGCAAAGAGGGCTGATAATCCAATCAGCCCTCTTTTTATGTATCAGTAACTCTTTGTAAAAAGCCAGGCATGGGCGCCTGGCTTTTCTTCATTCTCTTAGATATTTCCAGCTGCCGTTGAAGCGGCGCCTTTTTCCTTTTTGAACAGAACTTGATCCAAAGCAAACAGTTTGCTGCCGTTAATCGCAATTACAACAGCTATTGCCATTAGAGCCAAATCTAATTCATATCCTGCTCCTTGACCAGCTCCTAAAAAGCCGCCGGCTAACTTCACTTTTAGCGTAGCACCAAGCATCAATAAAGCCAAAAGAATGGACACTGCTCTGCTGCCTAAACCAACGATTAACGCAATTCCGCCGGCTATTTCCAAAATCGCCACGGCATAAGCCAATCCTCCTGGAAGACCGATGCTGGCAAACCAGCCAACGATATTCTCAATTCCCCCCTGAAACTTCACAAGACCATGAACAAAGAATGTTATCCCTAATACTACACGTAAAATCAATGTACTTACTTCAAATTTATTTACCACTTTTTCTCCTCATTTCCCTAAATTTATATAATTTGATTTCTATTCCTCTAAAAAATATTACCCAAACTGCCATACACTGTGACTAAGATTCCCATAGCGGTAGCTGCGGTGCAGAAGCATGGCCTGCTTCGTGTCTCCTGCTGCGCCCATTGCATAGAAAAGCGGAATAAAATGTTCCTTTCCATAGCGGGGAACAGCAAATTCAGCATTGGGAGCGATAGTATAATAATCAAACAGCTTCTCTGTATCCCAGCTTACTAGATGTTTTCCAACCCACTCATCAAAGTCAACGGCCCACTGATCATTCACCTTGCCATCCCGTTCCCAGCCGACAGCACGAAGATTATGCACGGTTCCTCCGCTGGCGATAATCATAACATCCTGTTCCCGCAAAGAGGATAATGAACGGCCAATTTTGTATTGCTCCGCTGGCGTCAGATGCTGATTCACAGACATGGAAACAACGGGGATATCCGCATTGGGGTAAAGCATACGCAGAACAACCCATGCACCGTGATCTAAACCGCGGCTCGTATTCACTTCAAATGGAATTCCCTCACTTGCAAATAATCCCTTTATTTCCTCGGTAATAACCTTTGCACCCTTGGCCGGATATTGAATTTCATATAATTCCCGTGGAAAGCCGCCAAAATCATAAATCGTTCCAAATTCGTCTACATCACTTACCTGTTGTACTGACGACTCCCAGTGCGCCGAAAACATGACAACTGCCTTTGGCTTTGGCAGTTCAGCTGCTAACTTTTTCAAAAACCTGGTATATTCATTATCCTCTATTGCCAGCAACGGAGCTCCATGGGCAATAAATAATGAAGGCATCATGATTCTTTCCCTCCTTTATCACTTTTTAGCTGCGTGAAGAGCCACTCCGTATAATCCTTTTGGTTTTGCGTAGAAACGGTATGAAGATTCGAATAGGTTTGAAACGTTACGGATGCACCTTTTTCCTTTAAGAACTCTTGTGCTTCAAGCCCCCAATCATAAGGGAGGACTTGATCAAACTTCCCATGCGAGACAAATGCTGCAAGTCCGGATACATCCGTATCTTCTTTTTCCCGTACAAATTTCGGGATATAGCCGCTTAAAGCAACGATTCCTTTAATTCTGCTTCCTAACACAAGACTAAGTGACATAGAAAGAATGGCACCTTGGCTGAAACCAAGCAGATACAATTGTTCCTGATCAATCGGATACTGCATAGCGGCATAGTCAATAAATTCAGTCACCCTGCCAATTGCTTCATCAAAGACCTCGCGGTGCGGCTTGCCGTAACCTTCAATAGTGAAAAATGCAAACCCTGGAGGCTGCGGGATAGGACCGCGAATACTGAAGATAAAGAACTTCTCTTCTAATCCTTCGGTTAGTGGCAGCATATTTTGTTCATTGCTGCCCATGCCATGCATTAAAAATAGAGCTGGATATATTTGATTAGGATCGATCTGTCTTGGCTTCCGAAGTTCATAAACTAACGGAGCTTCCATTTTCATCATCCCTTCATTTGTTTCCAAATATGAATATTTGTTGTTTAAAAGATAACAATAATTGATATGGATGTCAACTATTTTTTATGCTAATATAGAACTAAGTTTTTTATTAGGAAACATCAGGAGTGATAACATTGGATATTGGCGCAAAAATCCGTTCCATTCGTAAACGTAAACAAATCACCATTGCGCAAATGTGTGAAGCAACCGGATTGTCAAAAGGATTTATCAGCAATGTTGAAAATAATAATACTTCCCCTTCTATTCAAACACTGCAGACGATTGCCGGCTTTCTCGAAGTGCCATTACCATATTTACTGCTTGAAAAACAGCAGCATATGAAGGTTGTAAAAAAAAGTGAACGTACTTATTCTGCCCATAATGATCTAAAAATTGAGCATATTGCAGCAAAAGATGGACTGCGGATGATGCTGGTCGAGTTCCGGTCCGGTGCCTCAATGGGTGAGCCGCATGCACATACCGGGATTGAAACTCATTTAGTTTTGAAGGGAAAAATATTGGCCGAACAGGGAGAGGATTCTTTTATTCTTGAAGAGGGCGATACCTTCAGTTGGAATGCCTGTGTACCGCATTTTATAAAAAATGCCGGTGAGGAAACGGCACAAATTTTAATTGCCGTTTATTCTGATGAACATGAGAAAGATATGATTTTCGATTAATTGCATTAATTAAAAAAGACCGCCTTCTGTCGTTTCCTAAAGACGGCCTTTTTTCACTTGATTTATTTTTGTAAATCATCCAGCAGCCATGTTTTAAAATCCCGCTGATTTTGTGCTGTTACGGTATGGCCGCAGCTGCAGCTGTGAAACGAAACAGCAGCACCTTAATTCATACACCATTGTTGCGTTCACTTTGATCAACCCCCTTTAAAAAATTACCCATCACCTTTAGCAGAACCTTTCCTTTTTATTTTCCTTGCAAATGTCGGAATGCAGAAATTTTTTAAGAGGGAGGATACAGAATCTGGTAGTTGTTGCAGGCACTTCATTGTATAATTTATATATGAAATTGATAATCTTGTCATCTTTTATTCTATCAATCTAGTAGTGCAGCAAAATATGGAGGAGTCATATGAAAAAACTGAATATACTGTTTATTAGTTTTTTAGCTGCCAGTATTGCAGGCTGCTCAGCAGAAGAGGCGGTATCAAAGAGCAAATTAGAAACCACTAAGATAGCGGCTGTAAAAAAGGCAGCACTGACGAATGCAGCAGTGGAGGAGCAATCTGCACAAACCGCAAAGATTCTCCAGAAAACGGCTGCTACAGGCGCAAACCTTGCGTCACAACAGGATTTGACCGGCTTATTAGAGGACTTGACACATTATGAATTAAATAATGACAAAAAGGGGCAATACATAGAGAACCTGATCAAAAGCCTGCGGGCACTAGAATCTTACAGTAAAGGAAATGCCGATGAAAAGGCATTAGGTGCGGTCTATCCCGATTATGTTTCCGCAGCCCAAAATTTAAAAGCAGAAACACCGGAACTGGAATTAAATCTGCCGTCACAATATGAATGGTTTTATGCAGCAGCCGCTCTTTATGAACAAGGAAGGAAAAGGAATGGCGAAATCACGCTGACCTTTGTCGGCGATAACTCCTTTGGTACGTATCCGGAAACACCGGAGCACTTAAAATTCGACAACGTCTTCACAGCAAATAATGGCGATCATCAATACGTCTTCAAAAACAGCCTGCCGTGGTTTAACTCTGATGACTACACGATCATCAATGCCGAGAGTGCCTTTACCCATGAGGAAAAAGCCGTGAATAAAATGTGGCGCATTAAGAGCAAACCGGAACATGTGGCATTTTTACCGGCAAGCGGAGTGGAAGCGGCGAATTTGGCCAATAATCATACAATGGATTATTTTGAAATCGGCTATAAAGATACATTGAAGGCTTTCTCTGAGCACAAGGTAGATGTCTTCAATGACGGCATGCCGCTGGTTAAAACAATAGGCGGCATTGAAACCGTCTTCCTCGGCTATGACTGCCGTATGAGCCAATACAGTGCAGACTATCTCGCCCGGATTACAGAGGAGGTAACGCGGCATAAACGCCCGGATAACCTTGTCATCGTCAATATGCATTGGGGTGTTGAATACCGTGAAACACCGGTTGATTATCAAACCAATTTCGCTCATGCAATCTTAGATGCGGGAGCAGACATTCTGATGGGGTCGCATCCGCACCGGCTCGAAAGCATCGAGAACTATAACGGGAAATATATTATTTACAGCATGGGCGACTATGCCTTCGGTGCCGATCCTACTCTTTTATCGCGGCAAACAGCGATGTTTCGCATAAAATTTGCGCAAGAAAACGGAACTGTTGTCATGAGAGGTTTAACGATTGTGCCAACATTAGAAAATTCCGATGGCAGCACGACTGAAAATGACTATCAGCCACTGCCGGTTTTCGGTCAGGAAGCAGCTGATATTATGAACGAACTTATCCGGATCAGCACTCCAATCGCAAATGGTGTGACGGAGTATGATTATTTTGATCCTTTCCTGGATGTGAAATAGCCTTGAAATAGCATTTCAGCAAACAAAAGGGACGGTCAATCGACCGCCCCTTACATTTTTTTATTCACCTAAATCAACGTTGTGGTACACTTGCTGTACATCATCTAAATCTTCCAGAACATCGATTAACTTCTCAAATTTCACGAGTGCATCACCTTCAAGCGTCACTTCATTTTGCGGCAGCATGGTTAACTCAGCAACAGTAAACTCTGTCACACCGGCATTTTTGAATGCTTCCTGCACTTCATGGAATTTATCCGGATCTGCGTAAACAATGACGGATTCATCTTCTTCAATAATGTCACGAACATCTACATCGGCTTCCATTAATAATTCGAGAACTTCTTCTTCATTTTTTCCTTCAACACCGATTACAGCAGTAGAATCAAACATATAAGCAACGGAACCGCTGACACCCATGTTTCCACCGTTCTTGCCAAATGCAGACCGAACTTCCGGTGCCGTGCGGTTTACGTTATTTGTCAATGCATCAACAATGACCATCGAACCGTTTGGTCCAAAGCCTTCATAGCGAAGTTCATTGAAGGTTTCATCAGAATTTCCTTTTGCTTTATCAATAGCACGGTCAATAATATGTTTCGGTACATTATACGTCTTAGCACGTTCAAGTACGAATTTTAAAGCCTGATTTGCTTCCGGGTCAGGTTCGCCTTTTTTTGCCGCCACATAAATTTCGACACCAAACTTGGCATAAATTCGACTCGTATTTGCATCCTTAGATGCCTTTTTGTCTTTAATATTATTCCACTTACGACCCATACTAACACTCTCTTTCCATTATAAATCTTATAAAACAGTTGACTTTTCGCTAGTTTATATTATACCTCAAATGAAACATTTGTAACGCGGTAATTTTGAAAAATCCAATAGAATGGATGATTTTTTGTCCCGAAAACAGGATGATAACGGCAAAAAGAGCGACGCACTTCATGCGGCACTCTTTAAAAATATGAACCTATGCTCAGTTTGAACGCTCAGCAAGCCAGTCACCAATTGTTGGGTAGGTGATTTTGTTCGCTTTACTTCCGTAAACAATGGAAGTATGTCCCACTGGAAGGTCAATATATGTTTTATCTTTACTGGAGACTGCATCCATTAATGCTTCAACCATATGCGGCTGTGCAATAATATCAGATTGTCCAGAAAGGTTTAATATATTGGCTGTGATATTACTCAAATCGACTTTCTGCCCGCGGACAACAAGTTCACCATTGATCAACTTATTCTGCTGATAGAAGTCGCGGATCCACTGGCGGTATGCTTCACCTGGGAAAGGGATTCCATCATTCAGCCATTTTTGCAGCAGTTTCCAGCTCTTCATGAATTTTTCATTGTCAGAACGATCTACCAGGCTGACGTAAGGACCGTAGAAGTTGGCCATTGGCTTCACTAATTTGTTTCCAAAATCAATCATTTCCGGTGGAATAAGGCCAAGAACATCGACTACTTTATCAACATCAAAGTATTTTTCGTTCAGCATTTCGCCATAGAGACCTGTATCAGCAAAATCAAACGGAGTCGTCATAAAGACAAGGTTCTTAATCGGCAGTTCTTTGTATAATGAGGCAAAAATGGAAGTAATCGTTCCTCCCATACAATAGCCAAGGATAGAAAGTTCCTTTGCCCCTGATTTAGCCAGTACTTTGCTGACTGCACGAGGAAGATAATCGACAATGTAATCATCAAGCTTCATATGTTTGTCTTCATAGCCGGGTGTGCCCCAGTCAACAAGATAAACATCAAAGCCGCGGCCAACCAAGTATTCCACTAAGCTTGCGCCTTTCGTTAAATCCATGATATATGGCTTGTTAATTAAAGCATATACCAATAGTAATGGAGTCTTATGTTGTTTTGGTTGATCAGAGATATAGCGATACAATTTTGTTTTATTCTTTGTCCAAATAACTTCCTTCGGTGTCGGTCCAACCTCTGGTTGTGCATCTGAGGTTAGCGCTTGTGTCGCCTTAACAAAACGTTTGTACACTTGCTGATACTCTTCTGGCAAAAGTTCAGAAAACTTTTCAAGCTCTTCTTTTGTATCTAAAATATTAATGACTGCTCATCTCCTTAAAACCATTTATGAAAAACAGCCTTTGATGCACGAGTCGATTCAATTGTCCGTCCGCATACACCAAAGGCTTAAAGGGGGCTTAAGCTACGTTATGGCTTCCAATGGAAGTCCCTATATTACATGTAGATTCCGCCGTTAATATTTAGCTCTTGGCCTGTAATATAAGCGCCATCTTTACATAAGAAAACAACGCCTTTTGCAATTTCTTCAGGTGTACCTAAACGTCTTTGCGGAACTTTCGCAACGATTTTTTCTAAAACATTTTCAGGAATCGCTTGTACCATTTCTGTTCCGATATATCCCGGGCAAATAGCATTAACTGTTACGTTTGTTTTAGCTGCTAATTCAAGAGCAAGTGATTTTGTGAAACCAAGTAATCCAGCTTTAGCTGCAGAATAGTTTGTTTGTCCAAAACCGCCGAATTGTCCGATGATTGAAGAGATATTGATCACGCGGCCAGCTTCAGATGCAATTAGATGATCAAGAGCAGGAGATGTAGTGTTGTACACACTGTTTAAGTTAACATCGATAACTTTTCTCCAATCTTCTTCAGTCATTTTCTTGAATGTTGTATCACGAGTGATACCAGCATTGTTTACAAGGATATCCAATTGACCGAACTTTTCAACAGCTGCTTGTACTAATTTAGCTGCATCTTCGCTTTTTGATACATCGGCTTGTACTGCATATGCTTCTCCGCCGATTTCTTCGATTTCAGCGACCATTTTATCTGCTGCTGAGCTGTTGCTGTTATAGTTGATAACAACCTTTACGCCTTCTTTTGCTAATTCTAATGCGATTGATGATCCAATTCCTCTGCTTCCGCCTGTTACGATTGCTACTTTATTTTTCAATTCTGCCATGTCATGTCCTCTCCATTCTTTATCATTTATCTATTTTTATAAGTATTAAAATCTAAATCTAGTAAAAATCACTTAGATTGTGAAACCTTTTCAGACTTTTGATTCGTAGTTGGTGCCTTTTGCGTGTTATTTTGCGCCTTTTCGGTAACTTGCTTTGCGCTTTGTTCAGCTTGTGCCGTTAAAAGAGCAATGACTTGATCTAACTTGTGATCAAGACCTTTAATGTCCTTCTTCACATCGCTTAGTTCACGCTGGAACTCATCCTGTGAAACGCGGCTTCCTTTTTGTTCCTCAAATAATGCTTCAAGATCATCTACTTTTGCGTCGACATTGACGATTAAAGATGAGATGCTAGCCAAATCACCGCGAGTCGGCATATTGACCTGCTCTAAATAACGTTCAGTCACTTCATTCAGCATCTTCTTAAATAGAAGATTCATCTCCAGGACTTGTCCTACTCCTTGAGCCGGGAACTCCTCTTTAACCTTTTCGTCAAATAGGTTACTTGACTGATTATAGAAATCTTTCCACATGTCATACAAATTATTGTTAGCAGCCATTATTTCTCCTCCATGATCTTTTTAGCAGTCTCTATCATACTAGTTTTCTGATAAAATTAATAGGTTAATAATTTAAAATTTTCGTAAAACTTTTCTTCATTTTTTGACAAATTTTTTGATAAATGTCACATGCAAACGGGCTTCTTAATTCCAGAAGCCCCATTTGTTAGGTTCAATAATGACTATTCACAAATCAAATGCGCTTTGGCCTATTTGTGCCTTATATCCGAGCGCTTGCTCGAAAAATTCCCATTGAAAATGCAAGGCCCGCCGGAGGCTAGCTTTATTCAGCCGAATAAAATTAAGCTTTTTCGACGATTGTTGCTACACCCATACCGCCGCCAACGCAAAGAGTTGCAAGACCGTACTTCGCATCCTCACGTTTTTGCATTTCGTGAATTAATGAAACTAGGATTCTAGTACCGCTCATTCCGATAGGGTGACCTAGTGCGATTGCGCCGCCGTTAACGTTTAAGATATCTTTATTGAAGTGTAATTCACGATCAACTGCGATTGATTGAGCAGCAAATGCTTCGTTTGCTTCAATTAAGTTGATATCTTCTAAAGATAAAGAAGCTTTTTCTAATGCCTTTTTAACAGCAGGGACTGGTCCGATACCCATGATGCTTGGATCAACACCCGCAGTTGCGTTTGCTTTGATTACTGCTAATGGTTTAATGCCAAGTTCTTCTGCCTTTTTCGCGCTCATTACAACAACTGCAGCAGCACCGTCATTTACGCCAGATGCGTTACCAGCAGTTACAGTTCCGTCCTTTTTGAATGCAGGACGTAATTTAGCTAAATCAGCAGCAACTGTATTGAAACGTGGGAATTCGTCTTGGCTGAATACTGTTACTTGTCCTTTTCTTCCTGGAATTTCAACAGGAACGATTTCATCGGCAAAGCGGTTAGCTTCGATTGCCGCTTGAGCCTTTTGTTGGCTCCATGCTGAGAATTCGTCTTGCTCTTCGCGTGAAATTTCATATTTTTCTGCCAAATTTTCCGCTGTGATACCCATGTGGTAATCATTTGTCGCACAAGTTAAACCATCTTGAATTAATGTATCTTCAATCTTTTGATTACCCATTTTAAATCCGTCACGTGCATTTTTTAATACATATGGAGCACCGCTCATGCTTTCCATACCGCCGGCAACAACGATTTCAGATTCACCAGCCAGAATAGACTGAGCTGCTAAATGTACTGCTCTTAAACCTGATCCGCATAGGATATTAATTGATGTAGCAGTAACTTCTTGTGGAAGTCCTGCAGCTAAAGCCGCTTGTCTTGCAGGGTTTTGTCCAAGACCTGCTTGTAATACATTACCCATTACTACTTGATCAACTTGGTCCGCTTGAACGCCGGCTCTATTTAACGCTTCTTTAATAACAAGCGCTCCTAAATCTGTTGCTTTAACTTTTTTCAGACTTCCTAAGAATGCTCCTAGTGGTGTTCTTACTGCACTTGCGATTACGATTTGATTTTGTGTCACTGTCCCTACCTCCGAATGTCGTTTTTTTCTAAATTTTCTCTCAACATTCACATCATACAACAAAAAGGTTCAGAAAACTTCAAAAACTTATCGACAAAACCCGACTGATTTAGGTGTACTTTTTATTTTTTGTTGAAAATTGAGGGTGCATAACCAAGGGGCGGTTTCAAGAAGAAATTTACCTCAAAATGAAGTTGATTTGGACTTTTAGATTCATATTGCATAAGGTTATATGACATGTGTGTTAAATACACCACATTTTGTAATAATTTTGTTAATATTATAAAAATACCATTAAGTGCAGATAATGGAGAAAACCCTTACATTTCGTCCATTCCAAACTTCAGTCTACAAAATAATCTGTCATTCCCCGTCGCAAGATGCGCCATTTGTCGAATTTTTTTCGAATCAGCGGCATTTTTCGACAACATTAACTAAAAAAAATCAAACATTCTAAGTAAAATGTTTGATTTTCATTTGCTCCGGTCAATGATAGGGATAATAAAAGGCGATCGTATCCCCGCTAAGCTTAGCAGGGATACAATCGCCTGAATTGAAAATAAAATGATTAGATTACGCGGACACTCACGACGCCTTCAATTTTATTAATATTTTCCTCTAAAGAAGGAGTGATGTCGCCGTTAATTTTGTTATCGATATCGATCATCGTATAAGCATAATCCCCGCGGCTTCTGTTTACCATGTCAGCAATGTTCAGATCATAGTTAGATAACGCTTGAGTGATTTGTCCAACCATGTTTGGCACATTTTTGTGGAAAACTGTTACCCGGCGTCTTCCTGTAAATGGAAGGTACGTAGCAGGGAAGTTCACTGAGTTTTTGATATTACCTGTTTCAAGATATGTTTTCACTTGACGGCATGCCATGATCGCACAGTTTTCTTCAGATTCAGTTGTGCTGGCACCAAGGTGTGGAATGGCGATGCAGTTTTCCATTTTCAACACGTTTTCGTTCGGGAAGTCTGTTATATATTTGCCTACCTTACCGCTTTCAAGTGCTGCACCCATATCATCTTCGTTCACTAATTCACCGCGGGAGAAGTTCAAGATGTGGACTCCATCCTTCATAATGGCAAATGTTTCTGTATTGAACATACCTTTTGTATCATTTGTTAAAGGAACGTGTACGGTAATGTAGTCTGCTTTAGCGAATAATTGTTCAATCGTCATCGCACGTTGTACATTGCGCGATAAATTCCATGCTGTATCAATAGAAATGAATGGGTCAAATCCGATAACATCCATTTCAAGATCAAGTGCATCGTTTGCTACAAGGGCACCGATTGCCCCTAACCCGATAACGCCTAAAGTTTTTCCTTTAATTTCTTTACCAACAAATTGTTTTTTACCTGCTTCAACAAGCTTCGGAACTTCTTCGCCTTTGCCTTCCAGACCTTTAGTCCATGAAATGCCGGCAAATAAATTACGGGAAGAAGCCATTAAAGTAGTTAAAACTAATTCTTTTACAGCATTCGCATTTGCACCAGGAGTATTGAATACAACCACTCCTTGTTCTGTAAATTTGCTTACAGGGATATTATTAACACCTGCTCCAGCGCGGGCAATCGCCTTCACGTTTTTATCAAGTTCCATATCGTGCATGTTAAAGCTGCGCAGAATGTATCCATCGGGTTTCTGTGTATCATTATCAATTGTGTAGTCTTCATTATTGAATACTTCTAATCCGCATTGAGCAATATTGTTTAGTGTTTTAATAGTAAACATTTGATTCATCTCTCCTTTGTTATCTTACAAATGTATTTAGTAGAATTAATAAATGGTTTGCAATCTATCATTTTAAGCTATGTGCAATGAAAAAGAGATTGGCATGCCCAATCTCTAAACATTAGAATAACAAATTAACATTCGTTACTCTTCTGTCCTTGTGCCTGAGATTGTGAACCCTTCGGCGATGCTTTATTCTGCATTCTCTCCAGAAGCCGCTCCTGTTATAGTGAATCCATAACATTCAAAGCTTTGCTCTTCATACTTATTTAACTAATATAAAAATCGAAACATTGTATCTTCTTGGATTATTAAAAATTTACTACTATAATATTTTGAATTATATAGCAAAACAAAATACATATCAAGAGGAACATGTATTACTTTAACGCGTCGAAGAATGTTTGGAATCGCTTACAACACGATTATATCAAGCTTTTGAAATCACGAATATTTTTTTATTTTTTTAGTTTTTCATTCGGATCAGACAAAAATAGACTTTTTTCTGGTGAGATCCCACACAAGAAACTTCCTGTCCTTTATTAAAAAGAGGAATTTCAGTAATTGTTAGGTTAATACAATCTCCCTTCCAACATATAGTAGAACATCAGCGGCAAAGCCGGAGGTGAAAGAGATGGTTATCCATGTCGTACAAAAAGGCGAAACACTATGGCAGATTGCCAATCAATATCATGTGAACATAAATGAAATTGTCCAGTTAAATGGGCTGGTCAATCCAAACCAGCTGCCCGTTGGTCTTGCGCTGGTTATTCCCGTTTCTGGTCAGTCCCATATTGTAAGAACCGGTGAAACACTATGGTCCATCTCCCGGAGATACGGCGTTTCGATTCAAGCCATGATTCAGGCGAATCAAATTTCCAACCCAAATCAGCTCTATCCAGGTCTTAAGCTTGCCATTCCCCCTGTTATCCATGAAGTCCAACAGGGCGAATCATTATGGCAAATCGCCAGCCGATATGGCACAACTGTTCAAGCGGTTCTTGATGAAAACGGCATTCAAAACCCAAATTTGATTCATCCCGGGACACGAATCATCATTCCACGGTTAAAACCCACGATTGAAGTTAATGCTTATACGTACCAATCGGAGGCAGCGGGTGCAAAATCCATTCGTGAAGTGGGGGATTTACTGACTTATGCGAGCCCATTTGCCTATTTAATCAGGGAGAACGGATCGCTCGCTCCCTTTGCGGATACAGCCATGATCCAGGCGGCTGTTTCTAAAAAGGTGACTCCGATGATGTCTATTACCAATTTTACATCCACAGCAGCGGGCTCCAATTTAGCCCATGTGATCCTGTCAAACGAAGAAACACGGCGCCGGGTTCTGAACAATACCCTGCAAATAATGGAGCAAAAAGGCTACCGCGGCCTAAATATTGACTTTGAGAATGTGCTGCCTGCCGACCGGGAAAATTATAATCAGTTTCTGCAGCTTGCTGTAAACACCCTGCATCCAAGAGGCCGCTTTGTATCAACTGCTGTTGCCCCCAAGACAAGTGCCGCACATTCGGGGCTTCTCTATACAGCGCATGATTATGAAGCACACGGTCGAATTGCCGATTTTGTTGTTCTCATGACCTATGAATGGGGATATCGCCTTGGTCCTCCTCAAGCCATTTCACCAATTAATCAAATGCGGCGTGTTGTAGAATATGCCCTTTCAGTAATGCCACCGAAAAAAGTCTTTCTTGGCTTTCAAATTTATGCACGGGATTGGCGCCTGCCGCATGTACAAGGGCAGGAGGCTGAAACCTTCAGTCCGCAGGAGGCCGTCCGCCGTGCAACCAGATATGGGGCTGTGATTCAATATGATACAACAGCACAATCGCCTTTCTTCCGCTACACTGATGAACAAGGGCGCGGCCATGAAGTATGGTTTGAGGATGCAAGAAGTGCCCAGGCGAAGTTTGACATGGTGAAGCAGTACAATCTTCGTGGTGTCAGCTATTGGGCCCTTGGTTATCCTTACCCGCAAAACTGGGCTCTGCTGCGGGATAACTTCACTATTAAAAAGTTGACTTTATAGATTTTTATTTTAATCGAGCATTTAAATATTGATAGATAAAAACAGGGCTGGATGATCGGGGATGTCCCTTATCATTCAGCCCTGCATTTTTCCCCTTTACCACTAACCAAGTCTTTGAATAAAGACTACTTTTAAATAGTTCCCCTCTTTAAACGTTTTGCTTGTCCTGAAATCGGAGGGAAGAGAGAATTCCTCCTTCAGACTGTATTTTACGCCCGATTCTTTAAAGGCCTGATCAATAAAACCTTTAAATTTTTTCATATCAAAGGAGGCGCAATTGGTTGAGGCCAAAATCACACCATGATCCTCCGTGATATCGATTGCCTCTTTCAGCAGGTTTTTATAGTCCTTCGCAGCACTGAAGGTGTATTTCTTTGACCTGGCAAAGCTAGGTGGATCTAAAATGACGATATCAAATTTTTTCTTTTTCTTCGCCGCATATTTAAAATAATGAAAGACATCCTCAACAATGATTTCATGGGCTTCATAATCGATGCCATTGACACTAAACTGCTCTATAGTTTTAGCTAAACTGCGGTTAGCCAAATCGACGCTGGTTGTCTTTGCCGCCCCTCCTAGTGCAGCAAAAACAGAAAAGACGCCCGTATAGGAAAAGGTATTTAACACCGTTTTATCCTTTGCATACTTATCACGAAGGGTTATTCTTACATTCCGCTGATCGAGGAACACGCCCGTCATCGCGCCTTCATTTAAATAAACGGCCAGATTAACGCCATTTTCTTTGACCATGATCGGGAACTGAGCTCTTTTCCCCTCAATAAATCCATCCTCTTCGATATAATGCCCGCCTGTATCAAAACGTTTTTTCTGATAAATCCCTTCGTAATTAACCAATTTTTTAAGTGCAGCAATGATACGGGGATAAAAGGAATAGATCCCTTCACTATACCAATTAATTAAATAATATCCATTGAAGTAATCAATGGTTAAACCGCCAACTCCATCGCCTTCTGCATTGAAAATACGAAAGGCATTCGTATCCTTACTGCGGAACAATTGCTTCCGCTTCGAAAAGGCTGCCCCTAATTTTCTCTCAAAAAACTCTTCGTTAATCTCTTCATCCTCGTTATTGGAAAGGATCCAGCCAATGCCTTTATTCTGCTTTCCATAGTAGCCCCTGCCGATAAATTGCTGATGCTCATCTACCAACTTAATAAGGGTGCCTTCCTCTACTAAAGCATCTATCTTTCGAACAGCTTCTTTTACAATAAGCGGATATCCCGATTTGTATTTTGCCGTATCCCTTCGTTCCACCTCTAATATCACTTCTGTTTCCATCTTAACCTTCCTCCGCTGAATCCTGTCACTTTTAGTATCAGTATATCCAAGCTTTATAAATTTCAATGTGGCGCAAGAAACCTTTATGCTGCCTTTCTTATTGTAAAGTGAAAAACAAAAAAACAACAGGAATATATTGATTCTTTGTCAGCGGATCAAATTCTTTTCAATGAACCTTTTCAAGGCTATTTAGTACAATAATTAAAGGAATAACTTCCTTTAAGAAAGGACTTTATAGCTGCTTTGAAATGAGGAAGGATATTATGAAAGAAACAAATGATCAGCATTGTATAAAGGCTCTACAAATACATGACTGGGTAACCCGCCCCATTAAGATAAAGCGAAGAACAGGCATTTTTGCCACTAATAAAACAGCTGCAGATTCTATTTGCGGTAAATTTAGAATTGCCTATCACCCCTTTTCTTCACAGATTATCTGGATTGGCAAAGGAGTAGCAGCCATAACTGGATCTTTCACAATTAAGTTTAACAAAGGCTCTGCCCTTTTATTAGATATTATGGTCAACCATCAAAAGGCAGCTACTCTAAGATCCGGTCAATCATTTAGTGCAACAGTTTCTGGTATGCAAGTTGTAGAACTTGCGTGCCGAGGAGTCGAGGATACTCCAGGCTTTTGCGAAGGAGATTTCCACTTCCATTTGCACTACCGTGTTAGCGATCCTGAAGGTGAAATTGATCATGACAGAACCGAAATCTTTTATTCTGATTCCTCCGGGAATAGGCTTAATCCTGCGCACGGGATTGAATGTATCGTTCTTTTCGAAAAACACCAAGAGAGGAACGACCAACTCTATCAGGAAATACCTATCTTACTGCACGGATATATCACGATTCGACTCTATAATAAAAAGGGAGATTTTCTCTGCAGCTTTATTGAACCTTTCTCTGAAATAGAGACTTTCTGCCTTTGTTATCCCCCAGGTTCATTTGCAGCCTGTGAAATTATAAACACCTCACTGAAGTCGTTGCCCATTCCGAAAGCAAAGGATTCTTCCGCTAAAAGGGATGAAATCCTTCTCCACATAATATTGCACCTTAATGTAGAGGTACTCTGTGAGGTGATCATCAGTCTGAAGGGAAATCAAGATATAATAGAACAAAAAAATAGGCCTTCTTGCTAATAAGAAGGTCCACTTTCATTGTCTAGATAAGATAACGAGGTGTAATGCAGAACTCTCCAATAAAAGTCCCCGCTCCTGATGGTACAATTTGAATTTCATCGAATTTGCCTACTGTAAAGGCTGCAGCACTACTCACACCGATAGCAGGCAGTGTGGCAACGGTTGCTGCACCTAAAAGAAAGTTAACCGCAATCGTATCGGCAGCGGCTGGTGCGCTATTTAGCTTTACATAGCCTGATGATACAAGCGCACTGACATTATCAATATAAATGATTTCCGTTCCAGCTATCGTCCAGTCACTGCATATTTTATCCTGCACTAATTCTTTTTCATCACAGCAAGATATGTTATTACCCATTTTAAAGCCCCCCTTTTAAAGCTTAAATTTTATACCTTGGTGTTAAACAAAATTCTCCTATATAAACACCAGTACTGGAAGCAAGCGGAACCGTGATTTGAACACTATCAAAATTTTGCACAGTAAAACTTTTCACTTCCCCGGCGGTTATAGCTGTTATTTCCTCCACCGTTGCAGCACCGTTTAAAAAAGTCAATGTAACCGTATCAGCTGCAAGCGGTGCCGAAATAAATTTAAAATAGCCTGAAGCGATTATGTTCCCCACATTTGTATCGTAAATTACCCGAATTGTATCAGTCCCTGTTGTATGACTAATAGTCCAATCAATACAGACCTTGTCCTGTACTGCCTTTTTTGGGGAGCAACAGGCCAATGAAGTTGAGCAGCCGCAATATCCCATATTCCTTCCTCCAATCATCATAGGGATGACCTTCCCTGTACTTATATACATATGCCTGAACAGGCTAACTGTTATAGGCAATCATGGATTTATCCCTTTATCTCGCATTATAGAAGGAGATTTTCCTCTTAAATCGTTAAAGCATTTATCGCCCTTGATTGTGCTGTAATCGTTACTCCGGCACCTGAGCGGGCGAAGAACTCCACTGTAACGGTATACGTATTGGTCCCCAAAAGTGAATTATTGTCAACCAATGAAATGGGAATACTTGAAACCTGTGTAAAAGATAATGTGAGTGTAATCGAGTTCCCTTGGCGCAGTGTCTCGGTCAGCAGCAGATTTCCATTGCGCCTAATTCTTAAATTAACTCCATATTCATAGGAAAGCAGCCCAAGAGGGATCACAGCCTGGATCTGGACAAAGCCATCCAGCTTGACTGGCTGAAGATTCTGCGTTGTTACAACAGGAAGAGTCAAAACCGTCGTTTCTGTTCCGACCCCAAAAGGAATAGCCAAGCTGCTCTCCGTTTGGGTAAAAAAGAGATTTGCATTCGCTGAACATTGATTACTATTAAAACTGCAGCAGCTAAAATCCCCGCAATGTCCCAATCATACCACCCTGCTTTCAAGGTTCACTTTCTATATTCATATGATGTTCCAAAACATTTGTATGGACAATCATCATATTAGTCTAAATTTTG
This sequence comes from Bacillus benzoevorans, assembly GCF_014207535.1. GTDB lineage: Bacteria > Bacillota > Bacilli > Bacillales > Cytobacillaceae > Bacillus_BD > Bacillus_BD benzoevorans. The sequence goes on along the minus strand of NZ_JACHGK010000006.1, from coordinate 78,101 downwards.
TGGATACATGAAACTGCAAACCTTTATTAAAAGTTACTTATTCAAGAGACAATCTGCATTGTTTCATGTGGAACATTTCTTTAAAAGAAATGTTCTCAAATTGGATGGGATCAATAAAATAGGCCATAGCACTAATCCTGCTATGACCCATCTTTTGATTCTTCTTATTATGATTTAAAGCAGAGCCTGTCCTGTATCTGCTTAACTTTCAACAGGCACTTGCTCAAGCATCGTACCGTTTTGGGCAAAGTTAGTGTGCCAAGAGAAAGCTTTTTCTAATACATGCGGGGTTTGTCCGCCGCGTGTTTTTGCTTCCTCGTAATAGGCACGAAGCTGCGGACGATACATTGGATGAACACAGTTTTCAATAATTAATTCTACTCTTTCTCTTGGAGCAAGTCCTCGTAAATCAGCATAGCCCTGCTCTGTAACGATAACATCTACATCATGTTCCGTATGATCTACGTGAGAGACGAAAGGAACGACGCTGGAAATTTTTCCGCCTTTAGCAACGGATTTTGTCACAAAGATGGCAAGACGTGCATTTCTGGCAAAGTCCCCGGAACCACCGATACCGTTCATCATTTTGGTTCCTAAAACATGAGTAGAATTCACATTACCATAAATGTCCAATTCTAACGCTGTATTAATGGAAATCAAACCGAGTCGGCGGATAACCTCCGGATGATTGGATATCTCCTGTGGACGCATAATGATTTTATCCCGATATTTTCCAAAGTTTGAAAATACTTGTTTCATTTTTTCTTCAGAAAGTGTAAGCGAGCAGCAAGATGCAAAATCTACTTTGCCAGCATCGATTAAATCAAATACGGCATCCTGAAGCACTTCAGAGTATACTTCAAGATTTTTAAACTCAGAATCAATCATTCCATGCAATACAGCATTTGCTACTGAGCCAACTCCTGATTGTAACGGTGCAAGTTTTTCCGTTAAACGGCCGGACTCAATTTCCTTGCTCAGGAAAGTCAATAAATGCTGTGCCATGATCTCCGTTTCTTCATCAGGAGGTACAATCGTTGATGGTGAATCCAGCTGATTCGTGAATACTATTCCCTTTACCTTTTCCACATCAAGCGGAATTCCGGCAGTTCCAATTCTATCAGCACATTTCACCAGTGGAATTGGATCCCGTTCCCCTTGTTTTCCAGGATCGTATAGATCGTGCATTCCTTCCAATTGCGGTGATTGAGCCAAATTCAATTCAATGATGATCGACTTGGCATTTAGAGCAAATGTTAAAGAGTTTCCAACTGAAGTAGTCGGTATCAGCATTCCGTCTTCTGTAATCGCAATCGCTTCCAAAATAGCCACATCAACATCCATTACGTTAGCGCGGATCAGCTCGGCAGTATGTGATAAATGCTGGTCAACAAATAGAAATTCCCCATTGTTAATTCCTTTACGCATTGCTGCATCCGCTTGGAAAGGCAGTCTCTTTCCAATGATTCCTGCTTCGGCAAACAATTTATCTACATCGGAACCTAAAGAAGCTCCTGTATATACATCAACTTTAAAGTTTTCTTCATCTTTAACGCGGTTGATAAGTGCAATTGGCACCGCTTTCACATCACCTGAACGAGTAAAACCGCTTAAACCTAACGACATTCCGTTTTCAATCCATGAAGCCGCTTCTTCTGCTGTGACGACCCGATCCTTTAGACGGCTATCCCTGATTCGATCCAAATTATTCCCCATAAAGTCATCCCTCTCTTAAAATTAGTCTTATATATTATTTTACTGATTTATATAATGAAGATTAGGATTTTGGCGTGTAATGCGGAATATTCGGAATAGGACAGCAAATCCAAGAACTAAAACAGAAAATTCTAAAATCCCAGAAGCTTCCTAAAATAGCTGGAGTAGGATTGACTAACCGGCACTTTCTCATCATTATCCATACAAAGGACAAATGTCGAGTGGGTATCGGGATATATGGCTTTAATATGATTTACATTGACAACAAACGAGCGGTGGCATCTAATAAATGAATCCTTGGGAAGGAAGTACTCAAATTCATGCAGGCAGTTTTTATGAATTCCTGATAATTCCCCTGAATAAACCTTTGTTTTCTTATCCTTCGCCTCTAAATAAACAACTTGCGAAAATGGAACTGGAATCCAGCCATCAGCTGTTTTCACCGTTACAACCGATTTGGCATCTGTTAAGGCAGGGTAAATTGCTGTTACGACACCTTCAATCTCCTTATCATGGGAAAATGGTACGGCCATACCATGATAAGGTACTCCGTAAATGTCCCGATTAATAAATTCAGAGACCTTTTGTTTCGATGTTAAAGCTTTATGAGCGATCGTACCTTCCTTTATCAAATCACCGGTACGGATTTTTAAATCAATTCGTTTACTTGGCCGGTAATAGACATACTCTTTTGTATTCGTTATACCAATTGATACTTCATCGGAAAACAATTCCCCTATTGTCTCAAGCAATGAACTTAATGTTATTTCCTCCATGAAAATGAACACCCCGTGTACTATTATACTATGATTTTGAATAATAGGCTGTATTAGTTGATGGCAGGGATATAAAAATCTTAATATTTAATTTACATTTTTTAAACTTGCCATCTTTCCTCATTTGGTATAGTTTCATTAACCTTATTCAGCCCTTTGAATAATTGTTTGATAAATATCTTCGAGCTGTGAGACAATTCCCTTTTCATCCTTATAAACGATATGTCCTCTGTGAAAATGCACCGGTGAATCAAGACCTGCAGCAGCGGCTAAACGGAACAAGCCTTTCCGCATCGAAATCAAATAATTGGCGGTGCGGTATTTTTTCTCTTCGATCACCAATGCCTTCTGCAAATCCGGATCGGTTGTCGCCACCCCGACCGGGCAAGCGTTGGAATGGCATTTTAATGCTTGGATACAGCCAACCGTGATCATAAAGCCGCGGGCGATATTGACTAAATCCGCGCCCATGGCCAGGGCCACCGCTACCCTATCGGGTGAAAACAGTTTGCCTGAAGCAATGATTTTTAGCTGATCCCGTACACCGTATTTCCTTAAAGCATGATCAAGAAGCGGCAAAGCAGACTTAATTGGCAGTCCGACACTGTCTGCCAATTCCTGATAAGTGGCGCCAGTACCGCCCTCACCGCCGTCTACCGTAATGAAATCGGGGCCTTTTCCAGTATCCCGAATGGCTTTCGCTAATTCATCCGCCTCCTGGATACTGCCAATGACAACTTTCATTCCCACCGGCTTACCCGTCTGCTCGCGAATCTGCTCAATAAAGTCAAATAAAGAAGGAAGGTCCTGAAACTCGCGAAAGCGGTTTGGGCTGTCAATTGACTTAAATGGCTCAACCATCCGTATCCGGGCGATTTCCTCTGTCACCTTTTCCCCATCAATATGCCCGCCGCGTGTTTTGGCCCCCTGTGCCAGCTTCAGTTCAAAAGCCTTTATCTGAGGAATTGCGCTTTTTTTCTTCAAGGCATCCCAGCTGAAATCCCCAGCCCTATCTCTGACACCAAAATAACCCGGACCAATTTGCATGATAATATCAACTCCGCCCCGCAGATGGTAATCAGAAAGACCGCCTTCTCCGGTATTCATCCAAGTCCCTCCGGCAATTCCCAATCCCTCCGAGAGTGCCGTAATAGCCCGGTTTCCAAGGGAACCATAGCTCATCGCCGACATGCCAATCTGTCCTTTGACAATAAAGGGATTTCTCGCCTTCTCCCCAATCACAATTGCATCGCTGTCATCAAGCAAATAGGCCAATGATGTATCGGGCTCTAAATGTTCCTTTTTTTGCGTGAATAAAGGCTCTTTCACCAATAAATAACGCTGTGTCGTTACCTTTGTCTCCTGGTCCATCTTCAGTTCTTCTGTCAGCCTCGGAAACATAGAATTGCGAATATAATAGCCCGCTTCTTCAAAATTCCTCTTCGAGCCAAAACCAATAACATCCCGTTTATATTTCGCCTTTTTGACAATATGCTGATATTCAACTCTGGAAAAAGGTTTCCCTTCGAGGTCATTGTCAAATAAATACTGGCGCAGCTCCGGACCAATTGTTTCTAAAAAGTACCGTGCCCTTCCAATCAGCGGATAATTCCGCAGTACCGGGTGCTGCCTCTGTGTCCGATCAATGTAAAATAAATAGAAACCAATAACAATTAAAAGCAACAGAACTAAAGCACAAAAAATGAAGGCAATAATCGTTAAAATATCTGCTAAATTCAACATAAAATCCCCCCGCGGCAATGAATCATCGTACCTTCCTATAGCATTTCCAAATATATGGCTAGTATCCATTTCTATAAGCCCTCCTTTCCTGAATCCAATGACATGAGTCCCAGGATGAGCTGTATGCAAATGGTGAAAAAGCAGAAGAAAATAGGAAGCTCAACAGTTGAAACATTAATGACCAGCAGTTCGCGTTCATCAATCTATACTACGCAAATTAAATACCCGCGGCTGTGAAGGGGATAGCCTGCTAAATAACTGAAGGATACCTCGGTGTTCGCAGGAATCTCCATCTTCAAATTTCGGCAGAAATTAAGGTGGAGTAGTTCAAGAAATTACAATATGTTTCAAAAAACAGATTGCATGGATAGTTGTCCAATACAAGGTGCAGATAATTTACTCCCATATGGAAAAGGAATAGGATATCTTATTGATATCCTATTCCTGGATTTTTTGATATTGGTATGAAGCATCACTTATGGTTATGATGACTTTTAGGCATATAAATCATCGCTTTAAATAAATCGCCATCAACTTGAATCTGGAATTTCCCCTTCTGCAGCTCAATCAGGCTTTTTGCAATGGACAGCCCTAAGCCGCTTCCCTGACTTGTTCTCGATTCATCGCCTCGTTTAAAGCGTTCCATCAATTCATCAGCCGAAATATTCAGCTCATAAGCAGAAATATTTTTAAACGTTAGCAAAACGTCATTACCCGTATCTTCAATATCGATATAGACCCTCGAACCTTTGAGTGCATATTTAAAAATATTCGATAATAGGTTCTCGATTGCCCGCCACATCAATCTGCCGTCTGCAGAAATATACACCTTTTCCTCAGGATGATTAAATTTAAAAGCCAATTCCATTGCTTCAATTTTTTCACTTACCTCGCCGAGCCCCTGGTTGATTAATGAGGCGATATCAATCCGCTCTAAAGAAACCGGAATATTCCCGCTAGAGGCCTTTGCAGCAGCAAATAAATCATCCGTCAACACTTTGAGCCGCTGCGATTTTTGCTCCAATACCGCGACATATTCCTCGACTTTTACCGGATCCTCTTCTCTCTTCAAGAGATCGACATAGGTAATAATCGAAGTGAGAGGAGTTCTAATATCATGGGAAACATTGGTGATCAGCTCTGTTTTTAACCGCTCACTCTTCAGCTCATTGTCTACAGCATTTTTTAAACCATCTGAAATGCTGTTAATATTAGCAGCAAGCTGCGAAAACTCTCCTTTTCCTTCAATCTCAATGCTGTGCTGGAGATCCCCGCCCTTGATTCGCTCTACCCCTTCCTGAATCGTCTTAAATGCCTTAATCTTCTTCAGGGCGAACCAAGCGGCAAATCCGATCGTGACTGGGAACATGAAAAATGTCAGCGCAATTAATACAGGATATCCGACTACGATTAAGACAGTTTTTATAGCCATGCTTCCATTGTTGTATACATCTCTGAAAAAGGAAAAGAACCCATGCAACATACGATAAATCAAGGTGTGTTTTAACAGTGTTCTGTTCTTGATATGACGTACTAATGATAGAACAAGGATAAGTCCGGCTGCTGCAATCGGAATGGTAATCGGGATGAGGATTTTCTCGGCATACTCGCTTCCGAAAGCACTAAGCGAGCCAAGCCAGAGCGCTATCAAGCCAATGCATCCGATAAAATTCACATCATTGAATAATTTATCGAAGGCATTTAAGTGTACCTTTTCATCATGAAATGATTTTCTCCCAATGACAATAATCAGATAGAGGAGGGAGAGAACTAATCCAGCTAAAAACCCTATTAATCTATATAAGCTCGTTGTTATAGCTGTCTTGTCGTCCTGCCACTCTTTCATTTGCTGCTTTAAAAAGTCCTCGGTATAAGCTAAATAGACAACAGGTTTTTCCACATCAAGAGAAGCCGTTGTCTCTTTAATCCAGTACATATATTCACTGTCATTCAATTGTTTCGGGTAAAACTCACTTTTATAATTCTCAAATATCATATAAGCGGGATAGGATGTAAACTGGCTTTTTTCCTTTTTAGTCGTGTTTGACCACACATTGACGCCGTCACTTGCATAATACAAAGGTTGATTGATTCTCTGCAAATTTTGCGTGATGGAATGATATTCTCTTAAGTCATGCTTAATCAGCTGCTCTCTTGCTTGCGACAGCTTGGAAGCATATTCTTCTTTAAACTTTTCATAGTTTTGCGCTTCACTTAATTCGGGATTAAAGCTGCGCGAATTCATCTGGAATTCAGTATAAAGATGATCTTCTTCTGCCCTTATTTCATCTTCACTGATTGTCCCGCCATTTAAAATATGCTTTTCATTCTTGTATTCGTTGATTAGCCTCGCCAGACTGCCAATAATCTTTTCACTTTTTCTTATATAGGAACTGCTTTGAAAGTAATCCTCCTCAAAAACAATCGCAAAATCACCTTCATTTAAGACAGCCGCGTTTAAAAATTCCCTGACTGCACCCGTAAAACATAAAATCACTACGACGAAAACAATGATTTTCGTCCAGATTGAGTGACTAAAGCTTTTCGACCTTGTACCCAACTCCCCACACCACCTTCAAATATTTTGGTTCCTTCGGATTGATTTCAATTTTTTCTCTAATTTTTCGAATATGAACTGCTACCGTATTTTCCGGACTAAAGGCTGTTTCATTCCAGACTTTTTCATAAATATCTTCTATCGAAAAAACTCTTCCAGCGTTTGCCGTCAACAGCAGCAAAATCTTATACTGCACCGGCGTCAAATGAACCCCCTCGCCATCGACAGTGATAATTTTCCGTTCATCATCGATTTCGAGCCCGCCAGTCCTATATACATCATTCCTTTTTTCCAGACCGCCGAATGTGGTATATCTGCGCAGCTGCGATTTCACCCTGGCAATCAGCTCCAGGGGATTAAACGGCTTCGTGATATAATCATCCGCGCCAATATTTAAGCCGAAAATTTTATCATAATCCTCTGACTTGGCTGAAAGCATGATTAACGGGATACTTTTATCCTCGCGAATCTTCATCGTTGCTTTGATTCCATCCATCTGCGGCATCATAATATCCATAATAATCAGATGGATCTCCTGCTCATCAATGATCTCTATGGCCTCGATGCCGTTATAGGCCTTGAAAATTTGATACCCTTCATTCTCTAAATAAATTCCAATCGCATCGACAATTTCCTTATCATCATCACAAACCAATATGTTCATGAAAGACCACCGCCTTTCCCCTTATTTTCCATCTAAACAAATGATAGCAATCAAATCTTAACAAACCCTCTATGTAAATCTTAAGATTTTCTTAGCATTAAGCCAAATAGGCTGTCTGAAGGACCTTTCCCCACCGATTGATCCCATTCTGTCCCCCGGAGGCCGGATGAAGCACACTTTCCCGCTGTTTTATCCGCCTTACTCTCCCATGGTTCCATAACAGTTTCTTGTTAAGAAAACTAAATACTATAAAAAAGATATTTATATAAATAAATAGTATTGTAACAAAGTATCATTTTAGAGATAATGATTAGAATAGTAATGGTCCAAAGCTGCGGCATGTACCGAAATGGGGTGTTCATGAATGGCTAAAAGAACAACTTCGATTAGAGCAATGATCAGCATTACATTTATCCTCCTGATGGTAAGTACTCTCGTGACAATCGACTATATCATCTTTTCAAGCTGGAAGGCATCCTCAGAGAGTACGATCGTTAAAATGGAAAATGCCTCAAGTAAAGATATCCTAAATGAAATTGAAGAATTAATTGCTCTCCCATACAGCATGAATGCCATCAATCACAATATCCTCGAAAATGGGATTGTCGATATGAATAATACAACCGAACGCGATGCTTTTTTTGCGAGCGTGATCAAATCCAGCAATGAAAATATCTACAGCATTAGTTACGGATTAGAGAATGGCGATTATTATGGGGCCCGCAGAAACCAAAACAATCAAATCGAAATCTATCGCAGCAATAGAGAAACGGATGGTCACTCTTATTATTACTCCGTAACGGAGAATATGACAGAGAAAGGGTTTGTCGAGGACTACGGCGAATTTGACCCCCGTACAAGAGAATGGTACACCTTAACCAAAAAAGCTGGTAAACCGATTTTCCCCCCTCTTTATAAGCATTTTATCAAAGATGACTTAGTCCTAGCTTCCACCTATCCCATTTATAATCAAGCGGGGCAGCTTCAAGGGGTTTTAGGTACGCGGATTACACTTTCAAGCCTCAACGACTATTTGAAGGAAATCGTGGCAGACCGCGTCGCAACGGCGTTTGTCGTTGAAAGAAATACGGGTGAATTAGTGGCTAATTCAGTTGATATTCCAGCCTTCCAGCCCCTTTCCGACGGCAGCTTTAAAAGAGTAGCAATTGATACCACTGAAAATAAAGCCATCGTTAAAGCCTACGAGCATTACAAACAAACGGGAGAAAATAAAGTCATCAAAAAAACAGAAGATGGCAATCTTCATATTAAACTTACTGAATATAGTCAGAACGGATTGGACTGGCTGATCATTACCGCAATTCCCGATTATCAACTGACAGCGGAAATCAATAAAAATATTGAAGCAGCTATTTTCTTATCGATTCTGGCCTTGTTTCTATCCATGATTATCTATAAAAAGATAACGGATGTTATTTTAAAACCTATCAATGATTTAATAAGTACGGCAGAAAAATTCACAAGGGGTGAATTGCTGCAGAGAGCAAAAATCTATAAAAATGATGAAATTGGGAAGCTATCCCGTGTTTTTAATAAAATGGCGGATGAGTTATATAAACACATTCATCATCTTGAGGAAAAAGTAAAACAGAGAACCGCGGCAATCGAAAAAGCCAATGTGGAGCTAGAATATGCAAAGGCGGCGGCAGAAAAAGCCAACCAAGCAAAAAGTGAATTTCTCGCGAATATGAGTCATGAAATTCGTACACCCTTAAATGCGGTGATCGGACTCAGCGAGCTTCTGCAAAATAACATTAAAGAGGAAAAACAGCAAAATTATATTAAAACCATTCACACGGCCGGAAATAGTCTGCTGCTTATTATCAACGATATTCTCGACCTTTCTAAGATTGAAGCCGGTAAAATTGAACTGCATTATAAACCAATTAAACTGTATGAGATTTTCAAAGAAATTGAAACGATCTTTATCCAAACCGTTCACCATAAAAAGATTGAGTTTTTCATCGATATTCCAAATGATCTTCCTGAACTCATTCTGTTTGATGAAATAAGAATTCGGCAAATCTTATTGAATCTAGTCGGAAATGCCGTCAAGTTTACTGAAAAGGGCTATGTAAAACTAACGTTAACCGCTTCACCTTCGGATGCGTCTGACACCAATCTGATCGATCTTCACCTTTCAGTTAAAGATACAGGTATTGGCATCCCTGAAAATGAACAAGCGAAAATATTTGAGGCCTTTACACAAATATCAGGACAAAGCAGCAAAAAATACGGAGGCACTGGTCTGGGACTTTCAATCACAAAAAAATTAGTAGAAATGATGAACGGCAAAATCTCTTTTGAAAGCGAAGCGGGCAACGGCAGCATTTTCTATGTTGAATATACAAATGTTCAGGTGGCAGAAAAAGAATCACTGCCAGAAGAGACGGACAGCTGCTATATTCGAGAAAAGGGTTCTGCAAATGAGGAAATCATTGATCTGGATCTCTCCACGATGGATGCCGGTATGGTCAAGTTTCAGGACAGCATAGATTCTAAAATTCTGGCTGCTATAAGGGACCAAGTGAATCCGTTATTAAAACAATTAGAAACCTCAATCATCATTAGTCATGTAAAAATATTAGCGCAAACGTTGATTTCATTTGGACATCAGCACCAAGCGGAGCCGATTACAATTGAAGGGGAAGAACTCATGCGTTATGCTGAATGCTACGATATCGTGAACATCAAGTCAAAATTAAGACATATTGAAAAAATACTATTAGAGGGTAATTCAAATGGATAGAAAAAATAGCAATCTAGTATTAATAGTTGATGATAATCCTAATAATATTCAAGTATTGGCTACCATCATGGCGGAATGCGGCTATGAGCTCGGCATTGCCCAGAATGCCCTTGAGGTATATCAATTCCTGGAAGAAAACATTCCGGAGCTTATTTTATTAGATGTTGAAATGCCTGATATTGATGGGTATGAAGTCTGTAAAACAATAAAAGCAGACCCCAGATATGAAAGGATCCCAGTCATCTTTTTAACAGTAAAAAGTGAAACCGAGGATATTGTCAGAGGGTTCGATTTGGGGGCTGTTGATTATATCACCAAGCCCTTTAAGAGAAAAGAACTCATTTCCAGGGTAAGAACACACATTTCCCTCAAGCGGTCCAGGGATGAATTGGCGCGAAAAAATGAGGAACTTGAACATGTTTTGCAGATCAGAGAAAAACTTGAGGATGAAAAAGACCTGCTGACAGAAAAGTTGATTCAACACCAAAATCTCCTTGAAAAAAAGGTCATAGAGCGAACGAAAGAACTGGCAGCAGCTAAAGAGAGGATCAAAAAAATAGTTGGCAGTATTACAGATGGTTTTGCTGCTTTGGATAAGAATTGGAATTATATTTATGTTAATGATCACCATTATTTTCCCCATAACCTTAAAGCAAAAGATGTAATCGGCAAATCCATATGGGACATCTTCCCAGGTACTATTCACACAAATGTATATGATGAGTTTCATCGTGCCATGGAAGAAAGGGTTGCGATCCATTTCGAAGCACCATCATCCTATGATGATTCATGGCTGGAAATATCCGTATACCCGTTTGATGATGGGATTTGCTGTTATTTTAAAAACATAACAGAAAAGAAGAAATATGAGAAAGAAATGAAACGTTTATCAGGGCTGGACTTAATCGGACAAATGGCAGCAGGCATCAGCCATGAAATCCGGAATCCAATGACCACAGTCCGCGGATTTTTGCAGCTGTTAAGTACCAAGGATGAGTGTTCAAATTTCCATGAATACTTTACCTTAATGATAGATGAATTGGATCGGGCGAATTCGATTATTACAGAATTCCTCTCCATGGGGAATACAAGAACAACAGATTTGCAGGAGTTAGATTTAAATACAATCATCCTAGATATAAGCCCCTTGCTCCATGCTGATGCATCCAACCAAAATAAACAAATACGATTGGAAACCTCTTCTGCTATTCCTTGTTTGCCATTAAACCGCAATGAAATTCGCCAATTAATCCTGAACCTGTACCGCAATGGCTTAGAAGCCATGAGCGAAGGAAAGATTCTAACGATCAGAACTTACATGGAAAATGGACAGGTTGTACTTGCGGTGAAGGATCAAGGAGAGGGAATTAAGCTAGAGGTTTTAGAAAAATTAGGGACGCCGTTCTTCACGACCAAGGATAACGGAACTGGCCTGGGGCTGGGCGTATGTTATGCGATTGCGGCACGCCATCATGCAAAGATTGAAATTGATACAGGATCCGAAGGAACGACATTTTTTGTTAAATTTGAAAAAAAACATCAAACTTAAATCCTTTTAGGGACGGCCTATACCGTCCCTTTCATTTTTATCTAAAAACGATTAATCAGAGCTAGATGCTTTTTCGCTACTAGTGTTCATTCTTAGACAAAATGAATTCTTTTTAGAAAAATTTAATGCAGATTCTTATCAATCGTTGCAGGAATTTGATTAACGGTTTTTATAATAAAGTTGTTGCCACCGTGTTACAATGGAGGAAATTAATGGACAACCTATCAAAAAGGAGCTGTTGAATGTGGTTAATTATTTAAACAGAAGTATGAGGAAAGAATTCTTTGTCATGCTTTATATCCTTACGAGTCTTATGGCCCCATTTACCCTCTTTAATTATTTGAATATTCACTTCTGGAATATCAGCTTTAATCCAGTTGATTTTATTTTAAAACCATTCATGATTATCCCGGTTGTAAGCTTACTGTTGGCAGTATTCACAGAATTAGCTATTTATGCCTGTACATTCGCTAAAAAGCTAAGCATCCGGATCAAAAAAGGATATGACGGAAAAATATCACTTAAAATAGTAGAAAAAAGTCTGCCTATCTACATCATCGACCAAAATTATTTTAACGGGGAATTTCAAATGGACGGTCATACTGTAGTAGATATGCGGATCAAGGATCGTACCCATTTATCCTTTGGTGAACAGACAAATGTAGTCAAACTATTTAGTTATGATCAGCAAATCAATATTCCCGTTTTACTGGAGAAAGCGAATCTCCTGATAAAGGACACGGCATTAAAAAAGAAACCGATCACCTTTATTGTGGACAGTAAACAAGAACGGAATCGTACCATTTCAAAAATCTGGCTCAGATTGATCCTAAACCCTGCCTCAAGATCGGCTAAGACTGATATTGATACAATCTTGCAGCTAGTCTATTAATGACTTTTTCCAATGCTTAAATTTCCTTAAGCACGGGTTATTCTTCGAGATTTCTTCTTACCAGCAGATAGATGAAATATGAGATCTGCCCTTCAACGCTTTTATGAAGGCCTTTTTCCCAACCGTTCTATGAACCTGCCCTTAAAGACTGTTATAAAGGCCTTTTCCAATTCCGTTTGCCGTTTTTTGACCCTCAGGACTGACCGCAAAACATGCTGCTATGCTCTCAGCATCCTCCATTCCTGCCGTTGCAGCTTCCTCATTTGAGCCGATCCTCATCCCGCGCCAAAGCTCTCCCCCATCTTTCATTATCTTTGACAGATGATGATCAATTTCTAAATTCCGCACTCTTCTCCGGAAACCTCCCGCAACTATATTTTTTCATAAAAAATTAGAAATTGGAAATAATGTAGTAGTAAATGCCTTTTATCGTGCAGTGGGCTAATATGAGGCTGACTCGTACACCCTTAAGTTTGTCATAAAGGCGAAAAGCATGGTAAATTATGGGGAGTGGTGCAATCAAATCAGTTTTCCATGTTCATTTTAGTAATTTCAACTACCTACTTTTCAATGAGAATGATGTTTCTAATCAAATAAAACATATAAATCCTATTAAAGGCAATATAAATTCAGTAATAACAGGAAATATTTACTTAAATTGAGTATTAACTTCTTGACAAACATCAGAAAATATTCAATAATAATTATTGAATTAGAATTATTATTAAATATCTTAATTATAATTCTCAAACATACACTTAGGGAGGAATTTATTATGTCATTAGTTGGAAAAGAAGTATTACCATTTAAAGCACAAGCATTCAAAAACGGAGAATTTGTCGAAGTTACAGAAGCAGATCTCAAAGGTAAATGGAGTGTCGTTGTATTCTATCCAGCAGACTTCACTTTCGTTTGCCCAACAGAGCTTGAAGATTTACAAAACAACTACGAAGCATTCAAAGCTTTAGGAGCTGAAGTATATTCTGTTTCTACAGATACTCACTTTACACATAAAGCATGGCACGATTCTTCTGAAACAATCAAGAAAATCCAATACACAATGATCGGTGACCCTACACATACTATCAGCCGCAACTTTGATGTATTAATCGAAGAAGCTGGTTTAGCTGACCGCGGAACTTTCATCATCGATCCAGACGGTGTTGTCCAAGCTGTTGAAATCAATGCAGGCGGAATCGGCCGTGATGCAAACACTTATATTAGAAAAATTAAAGCAGCACAATATGTTCGCAACAATCCAGGTGAAGTTTGCCCGGCTAAATGGGAAGAAGGCGCTCAAACTCTTAAACCAAGCCTTGACCTTGTAGGTAAAATCTAATTACACAATCAACTTTTAGATAAAGTAAAATGAACCATCAGCTTGGGGTCGACGGATTGCCCGTCATCCCCGACTGATGGTTTATTATTATATCTAACCTCATTTTTAAAACCCTATCGAATGAAACGGAACACATGAACTTAACTTATGGAGCGTGATCAGGTTGCTTGATGCAGATATAAAAGCACAATTAGCGCAATACCTTGAACTTTTAGAAGGCGATGTACTGCTAAAGGTGAGCGCAGGCTCAGATCAAGTGTCCCAGGAGACACTTGAATTAGTGAATGAATTAGAAAGTATGTCACCTAGAATTAAGATAGAGAAAGCCAATCTTTCAAGAACACCAAGCTTTAGTGTCAATCGTGCAGGAGAAGACACTGGTGTTGTTTTTGCTGGAATCCCTTTAGGACACGAATTTACTTCATTAGTGTTAGCTTTGCTTCAGGTGAGCGGAAGAGCGCCAAAGGTAGAGCAAAGTGTCATCGATCAAATTAAAAACATCCGCGGCAACTATCAATTCGAAACCTACGTTTCCTTGACCTGCCATAATTGCCCTGATATCGTACAGGCGCTGAATTTGATGAGCGTTCTAAACCCTGGTATTTCCCATACCATGATTGAAGGCAGTGCTTATAAAGAAGAAGTCGAAGGGAAAAACATTTTGGCAGTGCCAACTATTTACCTGAATGGAGAACCTTTTGGCAGCGGCCGTATGACACTCCAAGAAATCCTCGCCAAAATGGGAAATGCTCCAGATGCTTCAGAGCTTAATGGTAAGGAACCATTTGATGTCCTTGTTGTCGGCGGCGGCCCTGCGGGTGCCAGTGCAGCCATCTATGCCGCTCGTAAAGGGATCCGCACAGGGATTGTTGCGGAACGCTTCGGCGGGCAAATCCTAGATACTTTAGGCATCGAGAACTTTATCGGTACGAAGTATACAGAAGGTCCGAAGCTGGCTGCAAGTCTTGAAGCACATGTAAGCGAGTATGATATCGATGTAATGAATGTACAGCGTGCCAAACGGTTAGAGAAGAAGGACCTGATTGAGGTTGAACTAGAAAACGGTGCGGTGCTGAAGAGTAAGACCGTTATTCTTTCAACAGGTGCCCGTTGGCGTAACGTTAACGTACCAGGCGAAGCAGAATTTAAGAACAAAGGGGTAGCCTACTGCCCGCACTGCGATGGACCATTGTTTGCCGGTAAAGATGTAGCCGTTATTGGCGGCGGTAATTCCGGCATTGAGGCGGCAATTGACTTGGCAGGTATTGTGAAACACGTTACCGTTCTTGAATTCCTGCCGGAGTTAAAAGCGGATTCCGTGCTGCAGGAGCGTCTGCACAGTCTGCCTAATGTTACAGTGGTAACAAATGCACAAACGAAAGAAATTACCGGTACGGATAAAGTAAACGGGATTACCTATGTGAATCGTGAAACCGGAGAAGAGCATCATGTTGAATTAGCAGGTGTATTTGTCCAAATCGGTCTTGTACCAAATACTGATTGGTTAGAAGGCACATTAGAATTAACACGCGGTGAGATCGTTGTCGACAGTCGCGGGACTACTAGCATTCCTGGCGTTTTTGCAGCAGGTGACTGCACCAACAGTCCGTATAAGCAGATCATTATTTCAATGGGATCCGGTGCAACAGCGGCACTAGGCGCATTTGATTATCTCATCCGAAATTAACTTCTATGGACTCTCCATCCATTTACTGAAAGAAAAGAAGCATAAAATTGCCAAATGGCAATTTTATGCTTCTTTTTTGAATACTGGATCTTTATCTCCTAAGCCAAGCGTCCGCTCAGTTGAAATGTGAACTTCTTTCAGAAGCTCCGGATTGTTCATTAGTGATATACCATATGATGGAATCATTTCTTTTATTTTTGTTTCCCATGCTTTCATATGCTGCGGGAAACATTTTTTCATAACCTCAAGCATAACCGAAACGGCTGTGGAAGCACCTGGAGAAGCGCCAAGCAGGGCAGCTACTGAACCATCGTCTGCACTTACAACCTCCGTACCAAACTGCAGCGTTCCTTTACCGCCAGCTTCAGTATCCTTAATAACTTGTACACGCTGACCCGCTACGACAATATCCCAATCTTCGCTTTTAGCGTTCGGGATAAATTCTCTTAACTCTTCAATACGCTGCTCTTTTGATAGCATTAGCTGCTGGATCAGATATTTTGTCAATGGAACGTTTTTTGCTCCTGCCGCTAACATCGTTAAGACATTATTTGGTTTGACAGAATTTAATAAGTCCATATTTGAACCCATTTTTAGGAACTTTGGTGTAAAGCCGGCAAACGGTCCAAAAAGCAGCGATTTTTTATTATCAATAAATCTTGTATCAAGGTGCGGAACCGACATTGGAGGAGCTCCAACTTTTGCTTTGCCGTATACTTTTGCATGATGCCGCGCGACAACATCCGGATTATTACAGACCAAGAATAGTCCGCTTACTGGGAATCCCCCAATATGCTTTCCTTCAGGAATACCGGATTTTTGCAGCAAATGCAGGCTTCCGCCTCCGCCGCCAATAAAGACAAATTTCGCCGTATGGCGTTCCACCGTACCGCTGTCGAGATTCTTTACTTTAACTTCCCATAGACCATCACTGGTACGTTTCATATCAATAACACTATGATTATAGTTGATTGCAACATTTTTACTCTCTAAGTGGTCAATCAACATGCGCGTTAAAGCACCAAAGTTAACATCTGTACCGGAGTCGATTTTTGTGGCCGCAATCGGTTCATCCGAGTCCCTGTCTTGCATAATAAGCGGGATCCATTCCTTTAGTTTTCCTGAATCATCCGAAAATTCCATCCCCTGGAATAACGGGTTTTTTGAAAGCGCTTCAAAACGTTTTCTCAAGAACTCTACATTCTCTTCCCCTTGTACCATACTCATATGGGGCAATGGCATGATGAATTCATGCGGATTATGGATTAAGCTGCTGTTTACCAAGTAAGACCAAAACTGCTTTGTAACCTGAAACTGTTCATTAATTTTAATAGCTTTGCTAATATCAATTGATCCGTCTGGTTTTTCGACGGTGTAGTTAAGTTCGCACAATGCTGCATGTCCCGTCCCCGCATTATTCCATTCGTTCGAACTCTCTTCCCCTGCGTTTGCGAGCTTTTCAAACACTGTAATTTCCCAATCAGGTACTAATTCCTTCAAAAATGTCCCCAATGTTGCACTCATGATTCCGGCGCCAATTAAGATAACATCTGTACTAGTTTGTTGGTTGCTCATTTTTACCTTCCTTATCCCCTAGATTTGTGAAAGGATGCAGGCTTTCCTGCTTAGCGTCACAACAAGCGCCAAAGCAAGACCTAGTCACACATCTTTTCTCGACCAAATTACCCCTTTGCTCTTATCACTATTATTTCGAGATTAGAATATTTATCTACTATTATATATCAATTACGGTCTATTTAAAAGTATAATTCCCTCGATCTTTCCGATATATTGTCGGATTTTGCCACTTCTACTCCTCAAAGATGGCATAATCAGCGTTATTTGCAATAAATCCCACCACAATTTGACAATTAGAAATTTTATTTATATTTGTCAAAACTATTAGAAAATCCGCCGATTGGCGGGCGCAAAAAAACCATATCACATACTAAATCCAAGGGGGGAATGTGATATGGTTCTTTTTAAAATAAATTAGTCTAATTCATAATAACTGCATACCACTTGACCAACAGCTTTCGCGGCTACAAGGAGGGCATCTTCATCAATATCAAATTTTGGATGATGATTAAAGTAAGGCTTTTCTACTCCTTTTGGTGTACATGTAATGTAAAAGAAGCAGGCAGGGAATTTTTCTGCATAAAAAGCAAAGTCTTCAGATGGAGACATCGCCGGAAATTCCTTTACTTCTTTAATATCTTTGTCATCCATGCTGCGTAAAGATTCTGCAACCTTTGCCGTTAGCTCCGGATTGTTGTATAAAGGCGGGTAATCTGGAGTAAACTCAAGCTCACAAGTTACGCCAAATTCTGCTTCAATTCCTCTTGCAATCCGTTTAATTTCCCGCTCAATCGTTTCTTTTGTTTCCACTGTCATATAGCGGATATCGCCTTCAAGCTCTACGCTGTCCTTGATCACGTTGAATGTACCTTTTCCGTCAAAAGAGCCGATGGTAATGACACCAATTTCAAAAGGGCTTAATCTGCGGCTGACAATGGTTTGCACAGCTGTCACAAAATGAGCAGCAGCCACAATGGCATCGTTGGCTAGATGCGGAGAAGAACCATGTCCGCCTCTTCCTTGAACCTTCAATTTCATATAGGCCCGTCCATTAAAAGAGTAGCCTGCATGATAGCCAACGGTTCCTACTGGCCCCATCGGCAGCAAATGAATGCCATAAATTGCATCTAAGTCGTCAATCAAGCCAGATTCGACAATACTTTTGGCCCCGCCTGGAGGAACTTCTTCTGCATGCTGGTGAATGATTTTGATTGTACCTGGAATGGAGTCTTTTAATTGAATTAAGCAATCAGCTAAAACTAACAAATAAGCCGTATGCCCATCATGCGCACATGCATGCATGATGCCCTCATTCTTTGATTTAAACGGTACATCCGTTTCTTCTGTAATCGGAAGAGCATCATAATCAGCGCGAAGGCCAATGGTTTTTCCCGGTTTTCCGCCTTTAATCGTGACGATAATGCCGTAACCGTTTCCAACATTGGTCTGGATCTCAACATCTTTTCCTTTATAAAAATCAACAATGTACTGAGCCGTTTTTTCCTCTTGAAATGAAATTTCCGGATTTTCATGCAGATGGCGTCTGATCGCAATTATTTCATCTTTCCGTGATTCTAGCATGCTCATTAATTCACTTTTCATCGTTTCCGTTCCCCTTTGCCGACAGAGGATGGAATAACCCCCACCCTCTGTCAAATTAGTAAATGTATTGAATTCGTTCGTTTATTAATTAACGGCCTTTTTGGGTGCTGCCGTGCGAATGGTTTCAGCTGCGGAAGCTTCTGTTGCTTTACCGGCATTTTTTGGAACCATTATGATAATAGAAAGAAGGGAAAGGATCCCAAATATTACGTTGACGATAATTCCTACTGATGCTGCCATTTCAACACTTCCAGCCGCTGCAACGGAACTATAAACCGTCGCGGAAATGGCAACCCCAATTGCACCGCCGAGTGAGCTGGCCATTTTATAAACCCCGGCAGCTTCTCCCACTTTATCGGATGGGGCATTCGATACAGATGTATCTGTTGATGGTGTTGCATAGATTCCAAGGCCAAGACCAAATAAAGCAAAGCCAATGAAGACGACAACTGTATAAGCAAAATCAGGCAAGAAGGTTAATCCCATCATTGCTACACCAAAGGTTGTGATAATAGCACCCCAAATCATTGGTGATTTCGCTCCCACTTTTTGCAGGATTTTCTCCCCAACACGAATCATGGCAAGAACAGCTATCAAATAGCCAATCGATAGCATTCCTGACTGAAATGCAGTAAATCCCCGGCCTACTTGAACATACGTATTGGCAACAACAAGTGTTCCGGCAATGGCATTTAATAAAAAGTTTGAATAAGTGGCACCTGCATAAGGTTTATTTTTAAATAATGAGAAATCAATAAGAGCAATGTCCTTGCTTTTTTCAACCTTAAAGAAGACAATCGCTCCAACAATGGTAAGGATAGCGGTGATGATAGAAATTGGACTTGTCCAGCCTAAGTCCGCACCGAATGTAATAAAAACGTTTAAGGAAATCATGGTAACGATAAAGATCGCTAAACCGCCGAAATCGAATTTAAATGCACCTGTTCCTTCGGCTTTGCTTTCAGGTGTATCTTTAATTAGCAGCATCGCAAGAAGGGCAAAAACAATAGAGAAGATAAAAATCCATTTCCAGCCCATGTACGTTGCAATGGCACCGCCGGCAAACGAACAAACCCCTGAACCGCCCCATGATCCAATGGACCAGAAACTAAGAGCACGTTGTCTGTCTTTTCCCTCAAAGTAAGCTTTCACTAAAGCAATCGTTGATGGCATAATACATGCTGCGGAAAGTCCTTGAATGACACGGCCAATGATTAATAAAACTGCTCCTTGTGCCAATACAAGACAAAGGGAACCGATAATGCTTAAAATTAACCCGATATAGGTTATTTTTTTACGTCCCACTTTATCTGCTATTCCTCCAGCCGCGACGATAAACATACCTGAGAATAAAGCGGTTAAACTGATGGCAATATTTAACGTTCCGGGGGAAATCCCTAAATCTGCTTGAACGTCTGGGACTACATTGACCATTGCCTGTGCAAAAAGCCAAAATGTGATAACCCCAAACACAATTCCTGTGATCATCTTATTTGTCCCTTTATACTGGGTCTCCATGATAATTCCTCCTATTTTTTGATAGTAAAATCGAATAAGAACGAATGATAGCAGTTACATTTTGTTTTCTACTATACTAGTATTATAGATAATAATGCTGATTTAAGAGAGTCAATTTTTATGCAAACGACTGGAGTGGTATGTAAAATAATTAACCTGTTGCGGGGTTCAGTAAAAATATTGGGGGCAATTTTTGCTGTCACTAAAAGAAAAGATCTAACCTGCCTGTTACAGTTTTGTATAACAGGACAAAGGTTAGACCCTCTCGGCCATTGAGGCCTGTCAGCTATAGGTTTTGCGAATGTCAAAAAAGTGAATTGCATTACTGGTTAAATAGGAATAAAAGGACCAATCTTCTTCAATCGTTTCATCAAAGATTTCTAAGGAAGGCCTGCTGGAATTGATAATATAATCAATGATTTCAGCATCCATGCCATGCTTACTGTTTAATTCCCACCACTTGGTATATAAAGCTCCATGATTTTTATCAAACACATGCTTGCGTATTTGATATTCTCCTTTAACCATACCGGATATTGTCACATGAATTTCTTTATTAAGTTTTTGCAGAAAGGTCTCCTCCACGGAGAAATACGGATTGATGATATTACAATTCAGCAAAATTAATTGATATCCCCGCTCATTACATGTCATCACATAATCATTCCCATGGGCAACCACCTCGCCATGCAGACGTTTTAAAAACATCAAGGCAAAATAAGCAGGTCGTTTTCCCTTTAGATAATGGAATAATTCTACACCGTCCATGCGATAATGCTTCCCTTTTCCAGCTTCCTCATGGACGAGAGTGTTAATCCAGAGACCAACTGTTTTCACATCATTGGCGATATCCAAAACATTTTTCAAGATTAAAGCTCCGCGAAAAAAGGTGCCGTTCGTATAGCGGGTATTCCCCGACAACGTATTCCATGCTACGAGGTGAAGCGGTTTTTCTGCATTATTCTTTTTTAAATACCTCTTCAACTTAGCGGTTTTTTCCTTAATATAATCCTTTGCTAAATCGAATTGGCTATTTGCCATTTCCGTAAAATCAACAACTTCATTTTGGTTCGCATAAAACCCAATAAAATCAATTGATTCACCCTGTTTTAGCTGCCATACATGATTATCGCTTGTCTTTTCTCTGCGGAAGGAAAAAGGCATATATACGCCCACCTGAATCGAAGGGATCATCGATTTCAGTACATTGTACAGTTTTAAATACACCCTCTGAAGTTCTTTTGCCTGAGCTCCGGTGCTATACGATTCGTAAAACATGACATGCCACTCGCCAATAAACGATTCACCATACAGTTGCAAACAATGTTTCATGAATTGGCTAAGTTTTGTAAAAAATGCCGCTTCATTTCTCGAGATATCCATATAATCAGACTGGACAAATAAAGATAAATCATGCTTTTTCATGAATTCTAAAGCACTATCAATATTGAAATAAGGAGATGTTGTTGGAATCTCTTCATCGGTTTCCACCTCAGGAGGAATGGCCGTATTGTTAAAAAGATGCCGAACGGCGATATACCTTAACGGTAAATCCCTTTTCACATCCAGAACCTGAGAGCGAACATCTTCTTTTAATAATTCAATAATTTCCCCAATATTAAGAATGTGACAAGGATAATCTAATTTCACTGACACAGGTTTAGACAAGTTTAACGGCAGCTTTTCATACCTTGTCTCTGTATTGGGATAAGGTTTTGGATCATCTAAAATGATGCCGCTTAGTGCCACAATTTCAGGTGATTGAATAAAATTGGCCGCATCTTCCTTGCTATAGCTTTGAACTGAATCTTCTAACTGTACGTGATGGTCCTCCCGGTATACATTCGGGGTCATGCCGTACACCTCTTTAAAAAAGGCTGAAAAAGACTTTGTATTGGGAAAACCATTATTCAAAGCAATTTGCGAAATAGAGTCAGACGTGTAAAGTAAATCCTTCATACTATGTTTAAGTCTGATATTCATTAAATACCGGCTAAATCCCATGCCCATTTTCTGTTTAAAATAGCGGGATAGGTAGCCTGTTGAAAGAAAAAATTTCTTAGCCGTCTCTTCTAACGTAATCATCTGGTCATAGTTTTTTTCCATAAAGTCAATAATTTGTGCCAAACGCAGATCCCCTGTATCTATTTTCTCAAGGACCCCAGCTTCTACTTTAAAACTGCGAATCAGAATCAATAACATTTGACAAATATGGCTTTTAATCTCAATTTGATAACTCTCATCTTGTCGATAATAACTAATCATGATATTTGCCAAGAGCTTCCGAAGCGAAAGAATCATGCCTTCTCTACCTAAATCAATTTCTTTTGAATAGCATTCAAAGCTCCGATTTCGATAGTCCGCGTAATGATGGTCCATGAAAGCATCCGAGATGGTTAAGATCATGACGCGATTATGATCACTCCCTTGAACCTGGTAAAGCTCATTACGATTAATGACAAGCAGATCCTTTTCCTCCATATGGTAGAAACGGCTGGATGTTTCCACTGTTAACTCTCCACTTATGACCAAGATAAATTGGATCCCTTTATTAATCTTCGGAACTAGTAACTCAATCTGTTGAAATGATATTTGAAAATCTGACAGTGGATCGTTCAATCTAATTCCCCTTATCTCTTCTTTTTTGCCCTAAAGATAAAATAGGGACCAAATGTCATAATGGTCCCTATATATTGATACTATTCAATTTTACCTATTTATTTATTTACTTGCTATTACTGCTTACTCCATCATCAGACAAATAAGATGATTCATCTGTTTCCGATTCTATATCTAAAAGAGAATGCCTGCCTATTCCAAAAGCGTAGAAACTAATAACAACCAGACCTAGAAAAACAATCCCTGCAATAAGCGAGATACGTGTTTCGTCATTAAACCACATACCAATCAGCACCATAATTAAAAAGCCAAGCGTTACATAGTTTGACACTGGTGCAAAGGGCATTTTAAATGGGTGATTGGCCATGGCTGCTCCTTTTACTTTTCTGAATCGCATTTGACTAATCAGAATAACAAACCACGGAATCATCCCCGGGAGCACACTCGCACTGTATACATAGACAAATAAATTTTTCGGGGCAATATAACTTAAGATAACGCCAATGACTAAACCAACTAACACACCCACCGTACCGAATAAAGGTACACCATTACTAGAGAGTTTCATAAAGAATTTTGGTGCTTGTCCATTCATTGCCAATGTATAAAGCATCCGTCCTGCACTGTAAATACCACTATTACAGCCTGACATTGCGGCTGTGATGACGACAAAGTTGATAAGTCCGGCTGCTGCTGTAATACCAACCTTCGCAAAGGTGGCCACAAATGGGCTGCCAATGGAATCTAATTTGTCCCACGGATAAACAGTTACAATAACAAAGATGGCGCCGATATAGAAAATTAAAATACGCCAAATAATACTTTGAATCGCCTTCGTTAATGTTTTTTGCGGATTTTTTGCTTCCCCAGCGGTAATCCCAATTAGTTCTACACCTTGATAAGCCGCAACAACTAACGATAGAGCAAAGAAGAACCCAGACCAGCCGCCAGTAAAAAAACCGCCATTTTGCCAAAGGTTAGATAATCCAATTGCATTTCCTCCGTTACCAATTCCGAAGAAAATAAGACCGAACCCTGCAATGATCATCAACACAATGGTAACAACCTTAATCAGCGCAAACCAAAATTCAAATTCACCAAATGATTTAACAGAAATTAAGTTTGCTGTAGCGAGAATGACCATGACGATAATACCCGGTATCCAAGCAGGTAAATTTGGAAACCAGTACTGCATGTAGGCACCAACGGCAACAATTTCTGCCATCCCAACAATAATCCACTGAAACCAGTTACTCCAAGCCGTGATATAACCAGCTAATGGATGGATATACTTATGGCCAAAGGTTGCAAATGAACCTGTACTTGGCTCTACATATAACATTTCTCCCATGGCACGCATAATAAAAAAGATAAAAACTCCTGAGATTGCATATGCAAGCATGACAGACGGACCCGTCCATTTAATGGTGCTTGCTGAACCCATAAATAAACCTACACCAATTGTACCGCCCAAAGCAATCATCTGAATATGACGTGCTTCCAGACCTCTCTTTAATTCTTTGTGTGCCACTTTATTTCCTCCTCTTTCACCATTGATAGCAGCAATTTCAGGTAACCTAAACACTCTTTATTCGGTATTGAAATGATGTTCCGGCATCCTTTTCAATTTTTCTCTAAAGTCCCCCCAAAGTATCCGATTCAACTTTAAATTACACTTCAATTACTATTTTATAATAATAAATTTTTCTGGAGAATACAAATGTATTTCCTATAAAAACACCTTCTTATTTAGTGTTCAAAAGGTATTTTCTATGTTAAGATAATGGATTTCCCCCTTGAAACATCTTTTCAACGATTGGGGAACCATCCCTTTTTATTTTCATATGATGCCAATAAGATCATTAAAGAAGGTGGTTCTAATTAGCTCTTCAACATATTTAAGCTTTTTATCCGAAATGGGTGTTGGCGGCGCACATCCTGGCGGTCTTAATCTAACCAAGAAAATATTTAATACGGAAAAGGTTAACGGCGGCTCCCGTATTTTGGATGTGGGCTGTGGTACAGGCCAGACGGCTGCCTACTTAGCTTCGTGCTACGGGGCAAAAGTAACTGCGATGGATATCAATCCAATAATGATTGAAAAAGCCAAAAGTAGAATGATGCAATACCAATTACCTGTGGAGGTTGTTCAAGGCTCGATAGAAGATTTTCCATTGCAGGATGGTACATTTGATTATATTATTTCCGAATCAGTTCTGGCCTTTGTAAATAAACCTAAAGCACTTAATGAAATATTTCGGCTGTTAAAGAATGGGGGACGTTTAATTGCGAATGAACTTACTGTCAATAAGCAGCTGACCCCTTCAAGTGAAGAGGAAATTAAACAATTTTATGGGCTAGACTCCATCCCGATGGAGGCGGATTGGATCACCTTATTTGAAAAAGCAGGCTTCCAAAGTATAGAAGTACTCAAGCAAAATAATTATATGCTGCAAAATGACTCCATACCTGAGTTTCAATACTCAGAGCATCTTGATCCTAACCTTTATTTCATCATGATCCAGCATTTAAATATATTGATGAAGTATCAAGGGATTTTGGATAATGGAGTATTTTTATGTACTAAATAGCTGTTTTAATCCTAAAATTGAAAAGGCCTGCAGTATAACAGTATAACTGCGGTCTTTTTGTATTTGAATTTAGTTTATGAAGGAACCCGGATCCTTTGGTAACCCCCTTAATTAGCTGCAGTTTTCCCCCTATATGGTGTCATTCGCCGTTACCATCAAAACCAACCGGCATTAAGATAAATAAAGGGGGGAAGGATGGTTAAATGGGTATTTTGATTTTGCTTACCGCAGCTTGTGCCTTATTCTATTGGTTCAAATCGAGTTACTTAAGAAGCAGGGAGAAAGACAGGGAAAAGCAGTTTATTAAGTGGGGTTTGGGTGTAGACTATTGCTACTTTTACAGCCGGCCCTTTATCGTCACCGACCAATGCATCACCATTAACGGGGTTCAAGAGGTTGTTGACTACAAAAGTCCCATTTGTTACTCGCTGGTAAAAACGAGTTGGTGGGGAAAAAAGACAATCTATTCCCGCTGTCTGATCCATGGGAATTATAAGGAGAGCAAGGGCTTTCAAATAAAAATGGCGGATATACCCAACGGGGAAAATTATAAAATTGAAGTTTTCAGTGGTTTCAAAATATCTTTTGGTCAATTTCAAGTAAGGTAAGAAATGGAGACCCAATGACAATCAATGATCATTTGTAATGGCATATCCCAGGTATGCTAAAAGGATTCCAAAGATATAACTGCTGACAATATAGAGGAAGAATTGGAATTTCCGCTTATTCTTTTTTAACATAAAGAGTTCAAAGTTAAACGTTGAAAAGGTTGTGTATGCCCCTAAAAAGCCTGTACCCACTAAAATACGAATACTTTCTGAGATCCAGCCGCTCCCTAAAAGGAGACCCATAAAAAATGAACCCGTGATGTTCACTAGAAAGGTCCCCAAAGGAAACAACTTAAAACTTGAGAAATATTGATTAAAAAAATACCTTGATACCGCCCCAAGAAAACCGCCTAAACCCACAAGCCAAATCGGATGTATCATTCTTCATTACACTCCCAGCTTTTTATTAGTAGACAGAGAGAAGCCAGCGTACGCTAAGAAATATCCGCCTATAGAAGAAGCCAATATATATGTACATGCAGGGATGATGAATCCTTCTTTTATCAATTGCGTAACATCCATACTGAATGTGGAAAAGGTGGTAAACGCCCCGATAATTCCTGTGCCAACGCCGGTAACGAGCCATCCCGGTAATGAATAAACTTTTGCCATTCCTTGTAAATACCCTAAAGCGAAACACCCAATTAAATTTATGCAAAGAGTTCCAGCCGGATAGGAGGATCCCAGGTTCATAAACCAGAGATGGATGAAATATCTCAGCAATGCACCAATGATTCCTCCTATACCAACCGCTAAATACATATACATAGACCACCCCGCCTGATAGAACTATTTTATGTTTATGCGGGGCAGCAAAAAAAAGAATCAGATCCTGTGCTCTGATTCTTTTCTATGATTTCAATTCGTCTTAATCATCCGGATCATTGTTATACCATTCCTCTTCCCATTCATCAGATTCATGCTCTGAGCACCAGCGGTAATTTCGTTTGTAAAAGGTTTTAATATAGTTATTCAGCATGATATGTCTTACTTTTGTTTGATTCGGTGTCAATGCCCCTGCCTGAGAATAAGCTTGAATTAAATCACTATAATCCTTGTAAATCCTCAGATAAATTTGCTCTAGTTGATTTTGTTGTTCAAAGGTCAGCTTCACTTTTTTGGTACAATCCATTTCCGGATCATTTAATTCATTTAATTCTTTGCTGGCAGAGTCAGTATCGGCATCTTTAGCAAATATATAATCCGCTGTTGAACCAAAGCCCCAAAAAAGGAAACCGGAAATCATCAATACCTTTAACATCCTTTAGAGAACCTCTTTAATGTGAATTTTTAATAATTTGCATGTTTATGAATAGACTTTTTTAGTCATCGTTTGGTTCATCCTGATCATCCCGGTCGTCATCATCATGGTCATCGTCATGATCATCATCATCGTCATCGTCATGATCATCATCATGGTCATCGTCATTCCCATGATCCCCTTCTTTCTCCACTTCCAGCACTTTACCGGTAGATTTATCGATTTCCACTTCGTACTTTCCATCCTTTGCCTGGATGGTGATCTCAAATATGCTCTTTCCATCATTCTCTTCCAAATGGGTCTTCACAATTTCTCCTTTGACTTGTTGCAAAGCAATTTGTTTGGCCTTTTCCAAATTGATCCCTTCAGATCCGGTTCCTTGAGCGTTGACAGACAGCAGGTTAAAACTAAACAAGGTCAAAAACAAAATAGCAGTAGTGACTTTCTTCAACATTTCCACTCCTTTTTTATTTTTAGTTTGTCAAATTCGGTTGAGAATTATTTATATTCATTTATTTATTTCCGGTAAATATTTCTCAAAAAATCATTCTTGTCCATGAACTTTACCCAAGCTATTATGAAAGCCTGTCATAGTTTAATATCAAAGAGAAGGAGGGGTTTTGGTTGTTTAATTTAAGTTCTATAGAACTTAGTCACTTTTTAATATCGATGGCCATCTTATTAGCACTCGCGCATTTGCTTGGCTATCTTGCTGAACGTTTAGCCATTCCACGGGTCATCGGGGAAGTCTCGGCGGGACTTGTCTTAGGTCCAACATTACTTGGGTACTTTTATCCGGGGGCTTTTACTTGGCTGTTTAGTGGTTTTCCAGAACAAGAGCGAATGTTTGGACTTATGTACCAAATAGGGCTGATCTTGCTCATGTTTTGTTCGGGGTTAAAGTTCCATACGAAGTTTAAAATGGGGGACGGGAAGATCGTATCGGTGCTTGTCCTTGCATCCACTATTCTTCCATTTGCCTTAGGCTGGCTGGTCACCTACCTGATTGATTTAAAACAATTCCTTGGTCCGGCAAACAATGACTTTGCGCTCAAAATTGTCATTGCCATCGCCATTGCAGTAACTTCCATCCCAGTCATCTCAAAAATTTTCATTGACTTGGGAATTATGCACTCAAGATTTGCCAAACTGATCGTAGCCATTGCTGGAATCCATGATATCCTGCTTTGGGTGGCTCTTGGAATCGCCACTTCAGTCGCCGGGCATAGTGGACCAGTTACTGCAGGGTCCGTATTTTCAAGTATAGGGATTACGATCGTATTCTTTATTATGACGATTATTTCCCTTCGATTTTTATTTAATAAATTAACGATTCGCAATGGCAACTTTCTTTTCAGAGCCTCACATATAGGGTATTTCTTATTTATCGTGTTCGTAATTTCTGCTCTTGCAGGCTATTTAAATGTCGAAACGATGTTTGGTGCTCTTTTAGTGGGCATTGGGGCAAAATTAACGATACCTAATACTTTATTTAAGCGCTTGGAACAGTCTATCTTCCACATTTCATTTTCTTGGTTTATTCCTCTGTACTTTGCAGTCGTCGGTCTCAAATTAGATCTCGCGAAACATTTCGAACCATTATTTTTTCTCCAATTTTTGCTTTTTGCAACGCTCGCCCAAACGATTATTGTGTTTTTTGCGTGTAAACTGATCCGCCAGGATGCTTTAACCAGTTTCAACTTTGCCATGGCGATGAACGCCAGAGGCGGTCCGGGCATTGTTCTTTCAACCGTTGCCTTTTCCGCGGGAATCATTAATCAAGAATTCTTTGGCGTTTTAGTTATGCTGGCACTCGTTACCTCCTGGTTTGCAGGCTCATGGCTGCGTTTTGTCTTAAATAGGGGCTGGAGGATCATGCCCGGTGATGAAGATTTAGTTCCTGACAAAATAAATAACCATAATGATATCATCGATTTAAAAAGACAAATTCAAATTGACAAAGCAAAGGAAACAAACGCGTGAGTGAAAGATTATTATCGTTCCTAAATCAAATAGCAGTCTTGCTGGGTCAATTCAGCAGGACTGCTATTTGATTTATCACCAAGTCCCCTAAACTGTCATGGGATTTGCCGGAATGGCTCCATCTAACTTACAAAATCCTAGCCATCTGCCTATCTATTATTTTCCGAACCTTTTACGATATCCACATTTCCTACATAGTTCCTCCACTGCTACTCTTCGTGAAAAGCCGTCTACAAGGTTTTTTGCTCTATC
Source organism: Bacillus benzoevorans (assembly GCF_014207535.1). Classification (GTDB taxonomy): domain Bacteria; phylum Bacillota; class Bacilli; order Bacillales; family Cytobacillaceae; genus Bacillus_BD; species Bacillus_BD benzoevorans. The sequence continues at coordinate 48,396 of NZ_JACHGK010000006.1, read as the reverse complement.
CATCTCGATAATATCCGAAAATGAATGATCATTAATATTTCCAAGATTGATCACTCCCTCACCATCCAGGCAACAAGGAATAACCGTTCCATTTGCTAAAATCCCCGCCTGATTTCGCAGACCATAACAGAAGCCCTTCCCATCATCTTCCACTTCATGTAACGCAGGCCACTGAAACTCGTAATCTTGATTGATGTAGATACGATCTGCAATTTTTACGCCGCTTCCAGGTACGACCTTCTCCTCAATTTTGTAGTCTAAATCAAATTCCTTCTCAATAATCCCCAGTAATTCTCTGTTCCGCTTTCTTTCCATATTCGTTGCATTGTCCTGTGTAAGGTTCCATAACCTCAGGGAAAAGATCATTTCTGATTGGCTCGTGGCTTCTTTAATAAAAGAAAGGATACTTCTCACATACCCTTCCTTATCTTTAGAATCATTATTGCCATCAAAGCTATGGAGGGAGAAATTCATTTGTCGTAAGGCAGGCTTATTCAGCAGGCTTTCTCTTTTTTTATTAATTAATGTTCCGTTGGTTGTGATATTCACTTTAAACCCTTTTTCATGACTTAAGTCTAACAATTCGTCTATTTTAGGATGGAGCAGCGGCTCACCTTTTACATGTAAATAAATGTAGTCTGTGTGCGGTTTAATTTGGTCTAATCTCTTAGAAAAATCGTCCACAGAAATAAATTGCTTCTGTCGTTCCGTTGGCGGACAGAAGCTGCATGCAAGATTACATACACTTGTAATCTCCAAGTAGAACTTCTTAAATTTCTTCACTATCAATTCCTCACTTCTTTGACTGCGTAAAACCGGATGAACTATCATTCTATCACTATTACAGCATATTTGTTGCTAAATGGAAACATGGTTATTCAAGGAAAATTGGTTTATGATAAGACCATTATGATTGATAGTAGTCTTTTACTTTTGGTTTAAATCTCATATAAATCGTTCCTTTTTAAATAATTTGGTACTGATCGTTAAAATTGATCTTGATCAAGGTTTCGTGTGATTTAATATGATAACTTGTTAATGAGAATAATTATCACTTAGAGAAGGGGCGTTTTTAGATGGTATTTTCAACAAAGGATCTTGAATACTGGAAGGGGGAATATCCATTATTAGAGGATATAACCAAGCTTCAGCCCGTTTTTTGGTTAAATACAAACTTAAAAAGAATAGAGAATTTACCGGAATTACCTGTAACAATGGATGATATGATGGAGGCTGAACAGTTATGGCAGCGTTTTATTCCATTTTTTGAACGGGAATTCCCAGAGACGAAGAAAACAAATGGAATCATTGAATCGCCATTAAGAAAGATAAACAGCATGAAATCAGCCCTAAATGAAACTTTTTATGGCGATCTTTATTTAAAGTGTGATAATGAATTGCCGATTGCAGGTTCTATTAAAGCACGAGGCGGATTTTACGAGATTCTTCACCATGCCGAACAATTAGCCATGAAAAATGGTCTTGTGGATAAGAACGATAATTATGAAATCTTTTCAGATAAAAAGCTAAGGGATTTCTTCAGCCACTATAAAATTGGTGTCGGATCAACAGGAAACCTTGGTTTAAGTATTGGAATTATTAGTGCAAGGCTTGGCTTTAATGTATCTGTTTATATGTCAGCCGATGCCAAACAGTGGAAAAAGGATTTGCTGAGGGAAAAAGGGGCAGCCGTATACGAGTTTGCCGGAGATTTTGGGGAAGCAATAAGTGCCGGGAGACAAAGGACCTTGGCCGACCCTCAAGCTTATTTTGTTGATGATGAAAAGTCGAAGCATTTATTCTTAGGATATAGTGTTGCTGCATTCCGTTTGCAAAAGCAATTAGAAGAACGCAATATTAAGGTCGATAAGGAGCACCCGCTATTTGTTTATCTCCCATGTGGTGTGGGCGGTTCACCAGGGGGCATTACATTTGGGTTGAAGCAGATATTCGGAAATCATGTCCACTGCTTCTTTGTAGAACCTACCCATTCCCCATCTGTTTTAATCGGCTTATTAACAGGGGAAAAGGAAAAAGTTTGTGTGCAGGACTTTGGTATTGATAATCGGACTGAGGCAGATGGTCTGGCAGTTGGCCGCCCATCTAGTTTTGCCACCTCCATCAGTGAGCATCTCATCAGCGGTATTTATACAGTAGAAGATGATGATTTATATCGTTTACTTGCTTTATTAGAAGACCAAGAGGGAATTTCTATTGAACCATCTTCAGCAGCAGGTCTCTTGGGACCTGAACTAGCCTTAAAGGCAGGTTATTTGGCAGATGGGGAAATCGGAACACATATTGCATGGGCAACCGGCGGATCCCTCATCCCAGCAGTGGACATGGAGCACTTTTACAAAAAGGGCAAAGAACTAATCCATCAAGCTTCCCTTAGTTATCAGAAGATATGAATTAAGTTATGGGAAAACAGAAGAGGAAACCGTTCCAGTCTTACTAGTCATCGCAGACCATCAAGCATTAATTAAATTCATAAAGGAGGATCGTTCCTTTAATAAGAATCCTTGGCAGACACTAAAAAGTCTGCCTAGGGCTCTTTTTTTTTAATTAGAATATAACGAATGATGTATAATAAGGAAAATAACTTAAATACATAAAATACACTTATTTAAAAAGGACGATTGATATGAGATTTAAACCAAACTATGCACCAGGACCAACGGATGTACGTGAGAATGTACGCTTGGCGTTAGCTAAAAAAACAAATAACACTGATTTTGATCGGGAATTTATCCGCTATTACCATGAGGTATGCCAAAAGATGGGTCGGGTCATGGGTACTGCAAACGAAGTACTGCTGCTTGCCGGGGAAGGGATTCTAGCTTTGGAAGCGGCATGTGCGAGCTTAACCGAGCCTGGTGACCGTGTCCTTGTACTCGATAATGGGATATACGGTGAGGGTTTTCAATATTTTGTCAGAATGTATGGGGGAGAACCTGTTGTTTTAAGTTTTGACTATCATAAAGACATACCTGTTGAAGAGTTGAGAGGCTATTTAGAAAAAGATCATGACTTCAAATATGCCACATTTGTTCATTGTGATACACCAACGTCCATCTTAAATGATGTCAGCCAGCTTTCTCCCTTACTTAAAGAATATGGCATTCTCACAGTGGTTGATTCAGTAGCTGGTATGGTTGGTGAACCAATCGATGTTGACCAAAATCAAATCGATATTTGCTGCGGCGGTACGCAAAAGGCGATCTCAGCACCTGTTGGCTTAGCGATTGTTTCTATTAGTGAGGACGCTAAAAAGGCGATGAATGACCGCAGAACTCCAATTGCTTCATTTTATGCGAACCTGCAAATTTTCGAAGGATATATGGAAAAAGGAATCTTGCCTTATACGATGCCCGCTGGCAATATTGAAGCGTTAGACGTTGCGTTAGACAATATTTTAACAGAAGGGCAATTGGCGGTTTATGAGCGGCATGCAAAAATCGCAAAAGCTGTAAGGAAGTCGATACAAGAATTTGGACTAACCTTATTCTTAGAATCAGGATGCTCCAATACGGTAACGGCCATCATCATTCCAGAAGAAATAGGCGCATTACGATTACAAGAACACATCAAAGAAACATACAATCTATTCATCGCTACTTCTTTGGCACCGTATGAAGATGTCATCTTGCGTATTGGTCATATGGGTGAAAATGCCTTCGTTGAAAAAGTTCTATCTGTATTAACAGTGATTGATCATGGTCTGCGTGATTTAGGCTTCAAAGGAAAAGGTAATCTTGGACAACTATTCCTTGATGCCTATCGGGCAGAAAATTAAGGAATAGTCTTTGGTCATGACCTCTAAAAAACACTGCCACTCCCCGGATAATGTCGATAAATTCGGCAAAAATCGGGAGGTGACAGTGGCACTCATATCTAAGATTTCTTCCCTTTAGCCACTGGATTCTCATCATATGAGACCCAATCACTGTAGCTGCCTGCATATAGCTTTACATTTTTAAACCCAGCCATTTTTAATGCAATATAATTTGGAGCAGCTGTAACGCCAGATCCGCAATAAACGATAACAGGCTCCTCTGGATCCAGCTCAGCAAATCTTTTTTTCTGTTCGTCGATATTTTTAAATGAGCCTTGTTCCAAGCCTTCTGTCCAATTCTTATTGATTGCACCAGGGATATGTCCGGCTATTCTATCGATTGGCTCAACTTCTCCTAAATAACGGGCTTTATCTCTTGAATCTATTAATATTGGTGACTTTTTCTTATAATCGACAGTTTTCTTTACTTCATCATAAGAAGCCAGCATTTCAGTTTGAATATTCACTGCAAACTTAGCGAATTCAAATTCAGGTACTTTGTTCGTCGTTGGATATCCAGCTTCAACCCATCCTTTGAAGCCCTCATTTAACACATATACCTTTTCATGTCCTAAAAAGCTAAGCAACCAGCAAAAGCGGGACGCAAACTGTCCTTCCCCACCGTCATAGGCAACCACCGCTTTCGTATGATCAATTCCTGCCTTCTCAATTTCAAGTCTGAATTGATCCACATCCGGAAGCGGATGCCTTCCACCGTGCTCTGAAACAGGACCGGATAACTGTTTTTCCAAATCAAAATAGAAAGCACCAGGGATATGGCTTTCTTGATAAAGCTCTTCCCCTTTAACTGGATTTCCTAATTCAAACCGGCAATCCACAATTTTTACCTGCCCATTATTTAATTGTTCAGCGAGCCATTCCTTATTAACAACAAAATCCACCTTGACCAACCCCTATTCATTTGAGCGTAATCATTTCTTCATCTAAGAACAAGATTAATTTTAAGCTAAGAATCATGGCATTAGCATACGAAAAAGTTGCTAATCTCTCAATTAAATTTGCCACTACTCCATCAGATCCAAGAATACTTTCATTAGAGCCAAAAGAAAAAACACTACTACGATTTCTTATTGAGCGTAATAGACCCACTAAACCTAAGGAAATTGCAGAGTTATTTCAAGTAAAGCCAATTACTATCACTAAATGGGCAGCAACTTGGCTAGATAAAGGTATTATTAAAGGAGCAAGTGGTAGAGAAAGAATCACTTCGTATCAAATTGGAGAAGCATATAAAGACTTGACCTTAAATGATTTAGATTTAGGATACAGAGAAGACTGATGAAGAAAGTAAAAAAATGCGAGCCGATTTTTACCTTAAATATAAAAATCAGGCTGTATTATACAATCATTAAAAACCTCATTTACTTATGAAACGGTTCACAGCACCTGCTTAAGCGGCAGTTCTTTTAAACATAGGGTCAATAGGATAGGAAACTGACTTTCAATATTAAAATTTTGAAAAAGTTTGAATGAGGATGATTTTATCTCCGATATGAGTTTAGTATTTACACACCATACCTTATTGAACTGTTTTATAGATTTGTAATTGAGCACGTAATTCACGGTCAAATCAAAAAACACCCTGCTCCGCAACTAAGGCAAAACAGGGCCTTACTATTAGTGCAAGCGATCTAAAGCTTGATAGTCTTTCATATATGGACCATTATCCGCTACAGCTGAATGGTATAACGCTTTAATGGCTAAATTTTTCTCTAAGCCCATTTCGATTTTTATCTTCTTTAGCTCATCATGCAATTCACGGTGCTCATTTATTAATTTTGTCATGATTGTTTTACTATATTTCATCTTGTCACATCCCTAATGCATTATTTTTAAAAAATTAATGTAGAAACCGCATCTATTTATGGTAAGGTTCATTCCGATTGATGCGGAATGCACGATAGATCTGCTCTAACAGAATCAGACGCATGAGCTGGTGGGGGAAGGTCATTTTCGAAAAAGAAAGCTTTTCGTCGGCACGCTGCAGTACTTCATTGCTTAAGCCCAGCGACCCGCCGATGATAAAGGCGATTTTGCTTTTGCCGTAGGTCGCTAATTTATCAATGGAATCAGCCAGTTCCTCTGATGACTTCATTTTCCCATCAATTGCTAGTGCAATCACATACGTATCCTGCGATAATTTAGACAAGAGCCGTTCTCCTTCTTTTTGCTTTACCTGCTCCATTTCAGAAGGACTTAATTCCTCCGGCGCCTTCTCATCCGGAATTTCAATGACTTCAACCTTTGCATAAGACGTCAGCCTCTTTAAATACTCATCTATTCCACTTTTTAGATATTTTTCCTTCAATTTACCGACTGCTATAATTGAGATGTTCACATTTTATCCTCACTTTACAAACAATTTACAAACAGGTTATCCACAGAAGTTATCCACATATTCACATTTTATATCCACATATTGTAGGGAACTAACGATCCCATACAAGATATATCGAGTGGTTTCGACAATATTCACATGTGGATAACCATGATTTTTTCAGTTATCCACACTATCTTACCATAAGAGAAAAGATCCATGTGTACAATTATCCACATAAAAAACAGGAAGACTGCATCAGCCTTCCTGTTCTGACCTATTAAAAGGATTCACCGCTTAAGGTTAGGACGGCCTCCTGTATTTTTCCTTCACGATAGAACTTGATGCGCATTTCATCGCCAATTTTCTTTTCATTATACAGATGCTTTCTTAAGGCAATGACGTCCTTAATTGGCTTTCCGTCCATTTCCACGATAACATCCAATTCCTTCAGTCCTGCCCGATCAGCCGGGGAGTTCCTTTCCACTCTTTCAATCATGACACCTTCCTTGATATCGCTCGGCAAAATCAAAGTCTCTTGCTGATGGTAGGAGGAAATCTCGTTAAGGTTGCGCAACTGGACTCCCATTGCCGGCCGCTTCACTTCACCGTGCTGCTCCAGATCCTGAATAATAGGAATGGCTGTATTAATTGGAATGGAGAGACCGATTCCTTCAACTGCCTCCTGGGCAATTTTCATCGAATTGATTCCGATTACCTGTCCCGCAATATTAACTAAGGCACCGCCGCTGTTACCGGGATTAATTGCTGCGTCGGTTTGCAGAACCTCTACCTGCCAATCCTCGTAGCCGTCTGCATTTAAATCAACAGGGATGGTCCGTTCAATGCCGGAAATTATCCCATTTGTTACGGAGCCTGAGAAACCCAGTCCCAATGGATTTCCGATCGCAATGACCGGTTCACCCGGCTTCAATGTATCTGAATTGCCAAACTCGGCAATCGTTTTAATTTTCTTTCCGTCTATTTCAATGACAGCCAGATCTGTCCATGGATCGCTTCCCATTAACCTAGCCGGTATTTTTGTTCCATCTGCCAGCGTCACATCAAGCTGGTCTGCACCTTCAATCACATGATTATTGGTTACTATGTATGCTTTATCGCCGCTTTTTTTATAGATAACGCCAGACCCTGTACCAGCTTCCTGGCTTTCACTATCCGTCGACCAGAAGCTTGTTGACTGGAGATTTGTAATTCCGACAACGGCATCTCCCGCTTTTTCTACAGCCTTTGTTACATCCGTTGAAACATCCAGCGAAAGCTTTTGTGTTGTTATTTTTCCATGCCCATTATCCTGTACCGTTATTTCATTGGCCGGCTGTGCTGTATACGGCAGCAAGCCATTATTTGAAAGCGTAGGGATAGCTAAAGTGACAATAAGTCCGCCCACAACCGCACCACCTAAACCGGTGAGAAAATAGCCGCCCTTTTTTCTCTTGTTTTGCCGATAATTATTTTGGTCATTATCGTAGTAACCCAAATTTTCTTTCACCCTTTCTCCCTATTCATCTTCTCCGTTTTATTTTGCCTATCTAACCATTATTATACTCTCCGTAATTTAAAATTCTAATCATATGGTCAAGTTCCATACAAAAAGGAATGGAGAGAGAATCCCCATTCCTTTTCATCCATCTTATAGCATTCCTTAATACTTCCGCTTATTACCTTATGATACAGCTGTCAGAGGGGTAGGGACTTTCGGGTCGGTATCATAAAGAGAAAACTGTTCCCCGACGACGAAACCCCTGCTTTCAAGTGTTTGCGTGACAGTCATTCTCGCCAAGTCCTTCATATTATTATCTAAGCTTAAATGGGCGAGATAAATTCCCTTTGTCTGATCTCCGATACAATCGCTCATGGCAAGAGCGGCATCCTCATTTGATACATGTCCGACATCACTTAGGATTCGCCGCTTCGTATTCCAAGGGTAACGGCCCATCCGCAGCATACTGACATCATGATTGCTTTCAAAGACATACATATTCGCATTGGAAATAATGCCCTTCATCCTTTCACTGACATAACCTGTATCCGTAATCATCACTAACTTTTTCCCCTCATGGTGAAAGACATAGAACATCGGCTCGGCTGCATCATGTGAGACACCAAATGATTCAATATCGAGTGAACCGAAGCTTTTGACTGTTTCCATGCCAAAAACAAATTTCTGATCAATAGGTACTTCACCGATTGACGGGCTCATTGCCTTCCATGTTTTTTCATTAGCAAAGATAGGCACTTTATGTTTACGGGCAATAATGCCCACCCCTTTAATATGGTCGCTATGTTCATGGGTCACGAAAATCCCGGAAAGATCCTTTGCTTCGCGGCCGATGTTTTGCATTAAAGCTTCCAATTGTTTGCCGCTCATCCCAGCATCAACTAAGAAGGAATGCTGATCCGTTTCAATATATGCTGCATTACCTGTACTGCCGCTGGCAAGAACGCTAAAACGCAATGACATTTCTCCTCACTCCACTTCTTTATTCCCTTTTGCATTTAAATCAACGATTTTTCCCTCAAAGGCACTGACAAATAATCTTTTCTCATCATTGATGACAAAACACCATGCCGGATTCATTACCTGTGTTGTGTCTGAAAGCGGAACGAGAGTATAATAGCCTAATTCAACATTTGTGATTTTACTTTTCGGATCCAAATAACCGCCTTGGTATAATGTCTCGATGGCATTAATCGGCTGGATAATTTTTTCCGATTCTGACAGTTCTTTAATCTCAGACAAATAGGTCTGTTCATAGGAGATAATTTCATTTTCCTCGTTCAAAAGAAACTTCAGCTCGCCATTGATATTTTGATAAAAAGGTTTCCCCTGATACTGCTGATAGTACGTAATCGTCCTTTTTTCATTGTCCTTTTCCCAATAGCGGTACTGCTCTCCGTATAGAATATGGGTTTTAATAAAACCGCCGAGGTCGGATGGCTCAAACTTATCCTTGATTTTATACGGCTTGTCCAATACGGATTCCAATGCCGTACTGCCGATAATCGTAACTGTTTGATCGAAGAAAATCGCTCTTTCCGTATCTTCCTCTTTAAAAACCTTCGGCCTCGCCTTTAAATAATATTCCTCCCGATACCCTGTTGGCAGCTGACCATATTCAATTTCATCTGCCTTGAGCCACTTTTCAATCGAAGCCTCTGTCTGAATTTCATATTCATTGGTCACTTGTATTTTAAAAAACTCGTATACCAAATAAATATCGAGGATAAGAAAGGAAATAATAAATATCGTTTTAATTTTACTCCAATCCATCTATTTCCCCTCCCGTACCTCCAAAAGTAAAGGACTCCCATATACCATCATATAAAATATACCAGCGAGGTTCCAAGTAGATTAACAGTGACTGGGCATCCTGCTTCGACATTTGATAGCCAATGACGATATTCTCGATGCGATCAATATCATACCCCTTCATAATAAGTGAATTCACCATTTCCGGACCCGATATTAATTTTACTTTATTCGTCTGTGTCAACAATCCAAGGTAAAAGTTATTGCGTACATAACGGCTGATATCCGATTCTCCCCAGACGAGGCGGATTTCCGACATCGGGTCATTTTGCCCGAAGATAGGGTGACCGCCGGTATCATAAAGACGGAACAAAACTGATTTCTGCTCGCGATCAATACCGGAATAGCGGTAGTTATCAGTAAAACCGCCATGACCATTGACGAAATTGATACTTCTCTGCAGTAAGTCCTCAGAATCATCCTCTAAATTATCAGCAACTGCAGAATTAACATAATAAATCATACTGGAATCGAGGTCTTCCCTCATCAAACTTTGCCCATCCGTAAATTCCTTCCCGGTTGAAATATAATTTTTCTCCACAACGCTCGGATCAATGAATAAGGCATTTTTTAAATCCTCGGAATCAATATCTTTAAAGAGATAGTTATAACTGTCTAATATTGTTTCACCCTCAGGCAAATAAATCGGCTTTTCTGTGGCAAGGCGGTACGGAACATACTTTGTATATTGCTGCAGCGCATATTCGCTGTACCTTTGTTTAAATTCAACAATAAACGATGCAGGGACCGGGGTTTCGTAGATTCGTCTTTCTCCCTGTGAAACAAAGTAGATGATCCCGTTATTCCTTTGCTGAACATCCATATTAATGACGATTTGATCGAAGGTAAAATTCGGTACATCTTTAATCGGTATGATACTTTTAAAAGTATTAAGTGAAATGCTGCCTGGGTAAAAGATTTCAACCATCTCATCCCGGCTAATCAGGGAAGAGATATTCGCCACTTCGGAAGAAATGTTTGTAAAATTCCCTAACGTCCAGCCTCTCATTTCACTCATGACCTTTTCTATCTCTAGGTCAGACGTGGTACCAAAATACTGATTATTAAGATGGAAGACAACTTGATTTGGTCTTACAATGTCGCTTATCTTTTTTTCAGGACCAAGGGACACATCCTTCACTACCTTCGAATTCGGTAATTCTTCATAGCTTGGCTGATAGGTCCATAAATTCCAGGTTAAAAGCAAACTGGTCACAATCAGAATGCCTAAGATGATGGACTTAATATTTTCATATGTCAATTCCATTCATCCTCCTCATACTTTTCATAAGGAAGACTAAAGAAAATGGTTGTTCCTTTTCCTTCGATACTTCTTGCCCAGATTTGACCGTCATGGGCTTCAACCATCTCCTTAGCAATAGCCAGCCCGAGGCCTGTTCCGCCAAGCTTCCGTGTTCTCGCCTTATCAACGCGGTAAAAGCGGGTAAATATTTTGCTGACTTTTCCTTTTGGAATCCCCATTCCTTGGTCGCTGATGCTGACAACCACGTCATCTTCCTTCTCTTTAATTTTAAACGTAATCTGTCCGCCCGCAGGTGAGTACTTTAAAGCATTGGAAATGATATTATCAAGGACCTGGGTCAATTTATCAGGATCGATTTCCACTAGAATCGCCTTTTCCGGCAGCATTCTTTCGAAGTTGATATTCTCTTCCTTTGTCAGTTCAAAGCGGTCGATAATACGGTTAAAAAACACAACTAAATCAACCCATTCCTTTGATAATTTATAATCCTTACTGTCCATTTTTGACAATTGAAGCAGATCATTTACGAGCCGTATCATTCGTTCTGTTTCATTTTGTACGACATTCAAAAAGTTAGGGGCGATTTCTTTGTCCTGCCATGCCCCATCTGCCAATGCCTCGATATAGCTTCGCATCGTTGTCAAAGGAGTCCGAAGCTCATGGGATACATTGGCAACAAACTCACGCCGCTCCATTTCGATTTTTTCCTGCTCCGTTGCATCATGCAGCACCGTAATTAAACCATTAACAAATCCAGTTTCTTTTTGAATGATGGAAAAATTAGCGCGCAAAATATACGGGTTCGTCGCTGTACTGTAATTCAGCAGCACAGACTCTCCCTCAGAAAGCAATTCATCAAATGTATATTCCTCTTCCAGTTCAAGAAGGGACACAAGTGGAGTGGACAGGACCGTTTCACGTGAAACATCCAGCATTTGCAGGGCTGGTTCATTAATCAGAATGACACGGCCTCTTCTGTCCGTTGCAATCACTCCGTCCGTCATGGAGGAGAGAACAGAAGACAGCTTTCGTCTCTCACTTTCCGTTGTCGCCTGAGCTTCCTGAAGCTTCTTTGTTAATGTATTAAATGTCGCCGCTAATTGCCCAATCTCATCATGCCCGTAGATTTTAACCTTGCGGGAAAAGTTTCCCTTTGCGAGCGCCAATGCCTGCCGCCGCATATCGGTAATCGGCCTTGTGATTGCCCTGGCCAGAAAAATCCCGAGTATGGCTGTAATAGCCAGTGCAAGTGCTGTACCGGTTGAAAAAATCCGGTTAATGTCCTGCATCTGCCCAAATACATTTTCTATTTTCGATACGACATAAACAGCGCCGATAACTTCTCCGTTTGATTTAACAGGGGAAACCAAGACCCAGATTCTTTTCCCTGTTTCCGGTTCAACCAGTTCCTGATCATCGGACTGAGCGGTAGCAATGGTCCGGCGGATTCTGGTATCTGTTGTTTTTTGCCCCACAACTATCTGGTTGTCAGGTTCAGATGTACCGATGATTTTTAATGTTTTTCCATCAATGACCCTAACCTCGGCAATGTCACCTGAGCGGTAATCCAATAACAGTCTTCTAACCCCCTCCTCAACGGACGCGGCACCGTCCTCAGGGGGTTTTTCCTGCGTTAGCTGTTCCTCTAAATAATAAGAAAGGATATTAACCTTATCAATAATCGATGTTTTAAAATTGTCCTTTAAGGTTGCTTCTAATTGTCTAACAAAATACACGCCGATAATCTGCATCGCAATGATAATGAGGAGCATGTAAATGAGAACTGTTTTAACATGTACCGATTGAAAAAAACTAACCTTTTTCATTTATGATCATAACTCCTGTTCAGGATTTCGGAGATAATATCCAACACCCCTTCTTGTGACAATCCAGGTCGGATGGCTTGGATTATCCTCTATTTTTTCTCTTAAACGTCTAACGGTTACGTCAACGGTTCTGACATCACCGTAATAATCATATCCCCATACTGTTTGCAGTAGATGCTCGCGGGTCATGACTTGTCCGATATGTTTGGATAAATAATGGAGCAGTTCAAATTCTCGATGAGTCAGTTCTATCGTTTCGCCGCGTTTTGAGACAATATAGGCATCCGGGTGAATGATTAATGAACCAATTTCAATTTCATTCGTCTCTTCTTCCTCCACCGCTTGCGGCACCTGCTGATGGCGCCGTAAATTGGCCTTTACACGGGCAATTAATTCCCTCGTGCTGAACGGCTTCGTTACATAATCATCTGCACCTAATTCAAGCCCGAGTACTTTATCAATTTCGGAGTCTTTAGCCGTCAGCATAATAATCGGCATATCATATTTTTTCCGGATCTCACGACACACTTCCATGCCATCGCGCTGCGGCAGCATGATATCCAAAAGAACAATATCCGGCATAACTTCTTCAACCATTTCCAGAGCTTTATTGCCGTCATAAGCACAATGTACTTCATAGCCTTCCTTTTTTAAATTAAACTGCAATATATCGGCAATTGGCTTTTCATCATCAACAACAAGTATTTTCTTATCCATCCCTGTGTCCCCCTTACAATTTGTCTATTTATATACATCATTAAACAATACGGATGATGGGCTGGCTATTTGACCGTCAATTTATCATCATGATTTTTAGGATTACGCTTAAACCCTATATATTCCCTCATTTACTTTATCATTTTATAGCTTGAAATTCATCCTTTTCTATGGCGGTTTGTTTTCCTAATATTGGCGAAAGTATGAATCAGAAGGGGGAAGACGGCGAGGGATTAGTCTACTATAGCAGTAGATTGATAGATTTCAAGGGGCAATAAAAAAAGACATGCATAACATGTCTTTTGCAAAGGATGGCTCAGGACGGAATCGAACCGCCGACACATGGATTTTCAGTCCATTGCTCTACCGACTGAGCTACTGAGCCATATTAAATTTTGAACCCTACAACTAGTTAGTAGTTTGTGCTTCAAAAACCTTTGGTTTTTGTTGCAAGCCGCTTCCTCTTTAGGACGCTGCGGCTCTCTACCGGCTGAGCTACTGAGCCGTATGAAGTTCTGTACCTTTAACCTTATGTATTTATTCCTAATTATATAAAATCTATATAAACAGCAGGGACCTGCTGGAATAAAGATGGCGGTCCGGACGGGACTCGAACCCGCGACCTCCTGCGTGACAGGCAGGCATTCTAACCAGCTGAACTACCGGACCAATATGGTTTATTCAAAATCTAGTATATTAAGCTCCAGCGCCTATCAAGGCGCTTTTGCTTTTCTAGTGACCCGTACGGGATTCGAACCCGTGTTACCGCCGTGAAAGGGCGGTGTCTTAACCGCTTGACCAACGGGCCAATAACAATGGTGAGTCATGCAGGATTCGAACCTGCGACCCTCTGATTAAAAGTCAGATGCTCTACCAACTGAGCTAATGACTCAATATAAAATTAGAACCCTACAACTAGATAGCAGTTAGTCCAATTTTCCCTACCGGCTCATTTACAAAGCCGTATAAATTGTTCGTTCCTACAAGAATCTAGTGGTCGTTGTGCTTCAAAAGCTTTCTGCTTTTGTTGCAAGTCGCATCCCCTGCGGGACGATGCAACTCTCTACCAACTGAGCTAATGACTCGATATAAAAATTCTACCCTAATGAATCGTGTCGAAAACTTATCGTTCTTGGCGACGCTTTTTATAATAGCACATCATTCTGTATCAATGCAATCATTTTTTTAAAACTTTTTTATTATTTTTTAAAAATATGGCTCTGTTAAACTTGATTGTTGATTTCCGTTCCAAGCACTTCGCTTTCCGCGGGCGACCGTCGAGCCTCCTCGCCACTTCGTGCCTGCGGGGTCTCGTCTGTCTCGCTGTTCCCGCAGGAGTCTTCGTGCCTTCCACTCCAATCAACAAAGTCCTCCAAAATCAACATTGACCTTTAACACAGCCAAAAATATAAAACTCCACAGTGATTCGCAGTAATTGCCTTTTAGTAAGCAGAAAAGAGAGGAGAAGGGTAAATCGCTTCTCCTCCTTCGTATTTCTTAGTTATTGCGCCAAGGGCTGCGTACTACATTTGTCTGATCGCGGTCAGGTCCCACGGAGAATGTAGAAAGAGGGATACCTGTTAATTGAGATACACGCTCAACATAGTGACGGGCATTTGCTGGCAGCTCATCAAGCGTACGGCAGCCTGTAATATCCTCTGGCCAGCCTGGCAGTTCTTCATAAACTGGTTCACATTGAGATAGAATCTTCAAGCTTGCCGGAAATTCTTCAAGAACTGTACCATCATATTTGTAAGCTACACAAATTTTCACTGTTTCAAGACCGCTCAATACATCGATTGAGTTAAGTGAAAGATCTGTTAATCCGCTGACACGGCGGGCATGGCGGACGACAACACTGTCAAACCAGCCGATACGGCGTGGACGACCAGTCGTTGTACCGTACTCACGGCCAACTTCGCGGATACGATTGCCGACTTCATCATGTAATTCCGTTGGGAACGGACCATCACCAACGCGTGATGTATAGGCTTTACATACGCCGACAACGTGAGTAATTTTCGTTGGGCCAACACCGGAACCAATCGTTACACCGCCTGCTACAGGGTTTGAAGATGTAACAAATGGATATGTACCTTGGTCAATATCAAGCATAACCCCTTGCGCACCTTCGAATAAAACACGGCGGCCTTCATCCAGTGCATCATTTAAGACAACGGATGTGTCACACACATATTGTTTAATTTGCTGTCCGTATTCATAGTATTCATCTAAAATATCTTCCAGTTTAATACCTTCAGTTTCATAAAAAAGTTCAAACATACGGTTTTTTTCTTTTAAATTGTGTGCCAGCTTCTCTTCAAACACTTCACGGTCTAAAAGGTCAGCAATGCGGATTCCGTTACGGGCTGCTTTATCCATATAAGCAGGACCAATACCTTTTTTCGTCGTACCAATTTTGTTTGCACCTTTACGTTCTTCTTCTACCTCATCCTGACGGATATGATAAGGCAGAATTACATGCGCACGGTTCGAAATGCGAAGATTATCTGTCGTGATCCCTTTTGCATGGACATAGGCTAATTCTTCAACAAGAGCCTTCGGATCAACTACCATCCCGTTGCCGATGACACAAATTTTCTCTTTATAAAAGATTCCAGAAGGAATTAAATGAAGCTTATATTTTTCACCATTGAATTGAATGGTATGTCCAGCGTTATTTCCGCCTTGATAACGGGCAATTACTTCAGCATTTTCTGATAAAAAGTCTGTAATTTTCCCTTTTCCTTCGTCTCCCCATTGTGATCCAACCACTACTACTGACGACATGAAAAAAAGCACCTCCAAAGGTTCGCTCATTATTTTTATATATCAAACATTCTTTAGTTTACCAATGATTTTCACATAAATCAACAAAACACGAACATTTTATTGAAAGTATATTAATATGTTCGTAAATATATCAAACTATCATTTTAGATCCTTTATACATGTTTGTTGATTTCCGCTTCAGGCACTTCGCTTTCCGCTCATCTACGCCTGAGCCTCCTCGACACTTGGTGCCTGCGGGGTCTCGTCTGTCTCGCTGTTCCTGCAGGACATTGAATAAGCTTCCTCGAATCCGCCCACGCACGATGAAAATGCACAGCATTTTCGGAGGAGTCTTCATGCCTTCCGCTCCAATCAACAGGTTTTTCAAAGTAGATATTGCCATTTAACACAACCATTATTTATCCCAAAATAACTATTTAACAAAAAAAGACTTATAAGGAAAATCCCCTATAAGTCTTTACGCACCGGGCGGTATGGCTGAATCATCGAAGCGTCTTTCGAGATTAACGAATTTATTATATTCCTTTACAAAGGCGAGAGAGACAGTGCCGGTCGGACCATTACGCTGTTTGGCAATAATGATTTCGATAATATTCTTGTTCTCCGATTCTTTATCATAGTAATCATCACGATATAAAAATGCCACGATATCGGCATCCTGCTCGATACTTCCTGATTCACGAATATCAGACATCATCGGTCGCTTGTCCTGGCGCTGTTCGACACCGCGGGAAAGCTGGGATAGGGCAATGACGGGAACCTCCAGCTCACGTGCCAGCTGCTTTAATGACCGCGAAATCTCGGAAACCTCTTGCTGACGGTTTTCCCCGGAACGTCCGCTGCCGAGAATTAACTGTAAATAGTCAATCATAATCATGCCTAAACCGCCTTGCTCCTGCTTTAAACGGCGGCATTTCGCGCGAATGTCCTGAACGCGGACACCCGGTGTATCATCAATGAAAATCCCTGCATTAGATAAGCTTCCCATCGCCATGGTCAGCTTGCCCCAGTCCTCATCCGTCAATGTCCCTGTACGCAGTCTTTGCGCATCAATGTTGCCCTCTGCACAAAGCATACGCATAACCAGCTGTTCAGCACCCATCTCCAAACTGAAGATGGCTACATTTTCGCCCGTCTTTGTCGCAACATTTTGAGCAATGTTCAAGGCAAAGGCTGTTTTCCCCATCGATGGGCGGGCCCCGACGATAATTAAATCATTCCGCTGGAAGCCGGCTGTTATTTTATCCAGCTCAGCAAACCCAGTGGCAACCCCTGTTACATCCCCGACTCTATTGTGGAGGGTTTCGATATTATCATACGCACGAAAAAGAACATCCTTGATATGATGGAAGGCCCCGGAATTCTTCCTTTGCGATACTTCCATAATACTTTTTTCTGCCTCGCCCAGGAGGGAATCTACTTCATCTTCACGGTTGTAGCCTTCTTGGGCAATCTCCGTCGCTGTGCGGATTAAGCGGCGCAGGATTGATTTCTCTTCAACAATTTTTGCATAGTATCCTATATTTGCAGCTGTCGGTGCAGAACCGGCCAGTTCACTTAAATAACTAATGCCGCCTATATCCTCTAGCAACTTTGCTGCGGCAAGCTCTTCAGTCACGGTAATTAAATCAACCGCCTCACCTTTATCATTCAGCTTCAGCATTGCATCGAAAATGCGCTGGTGGGCGGCACGATAAAAGTCCTCCGGAAGCAAGATTTCGGATGCCAACGTAAGCGATGACGGCTCAAGAAAAATAGCCCCTAATACAGCCTGCTCGGCCTCCAGGTTTTGTGGAGGGAGTCTATCCGCCATTAATTCACTCATCTATTAACCCCCCAAAATTTTCTCCTCTAAAACTTAAGTATAACTCTTTTATAGCAATCTATCATTATCTTCAAAAAAATATCATCCATACAAAAAACACCTTTTCAACCCGGTACGTCAATCGCGTTAGTCGGAAACCTGCGAAGTAACAGCATTCAGAGTACAAAAGGTGTGAAAGTTTATATTTCCCCAAAAAAATGTGACCAGACAACTGATCACATTTTTAGGCACTCCTATATTCTAACACGTTTTTGCGGAAATGGTACTTCCAAAATGAGGATGCATTAAGCTTCCTTTACATGGACGTTTAAAGTAGCTGTTACTTCTAGATGCAGTTTCACTGGTACCTTTGTATAGCCCAATGCACGGATTCCATCTGCAAGTTCTATTTTACGTTTATCAATTTTAATACCATGTTTCTTTTGCAGCTCTTCCGCTATTTGTTTACTCGTAATGGAACCAAATAAACGGCCGCCTTCGCCAGACTTTGCTGATAATTCAACTGTCAATTCATCAATCACTGTTTTTAACTTTTTCGCTTCATCCAATTCCTCAGCCGCCAGTTTTTCTTCCTTTTTCTTTTGTGCATTTAATGTACTGATAGCAGCCTGGTTTGCTTCAACTGCCAACCCTTGTTTGAGGAGAAAATTTTGCGCGTAGCCGTCTGCCACGTTTTTTACTTCACCTTTTTTTCCTTTACCTTTAACATCTTTGAGAAAAATTACCTTCATTCCTGTTGTCTCCCTTCAAAATAGTCGTCGATTGCCGCTATCAGCAATTCCTCTGCATGTTCAATCGATACTCCCGTAATTTGTGTGGCGGCATTGGTTAAGTGACCGCCCCCGTCAAGTGATTCCATAATAATCTGCACATTGATTTCGCCAAGTGAGCGGGCACTGATCCCAATCATGTCTTCTGAGCGGTATGAGATGACAAAGGAGGCTGAAACACCTTCCATTGTCAACAGCGTATCAGCGGTCTGAGCAATAAGCACTTGATCATAAAATTTGCCATGAGTCCCTGTAGCAATTGCAATGCTGCCTTGATAAAAGTGGACATTTTCAATTAACTTTGACCTTTTGATATACGTATCCACATCTTCCTTCAAAAACTTCTGTACAAGGACCGTATCAGCCCCATGGGCACGCAGGTAGGATGCCGCGTCAAAGGTTCTGGCACCTGTTCTAAGTGTAAAGCTTTTCGTATCGACCACGATACCGGCTAGTAGTGCGGTAGCCTCTAACATCTCAATTTTACCTGTTTTTGGCTGATATTCAAGCAGCTCTGTGACAAGCTCTGAAGTAGAGGAGGCATACGGCTCCATATAGACCAGAATTGGATGCTGAATAAATTCTTCCCCGCGCCGGTGGTGGTCAATCACAACCACCTTGCCGCTTCTTGATAATAATTTTCCTTCAATTAGCATAGAGGGCTTGTGCGTATCGACAATGACAAGCAGCGTATCATCGGTGGCAAGATCCAGAGCGGCCTCGGAGGTAATAAATTTAGACTGGAGATGGTCATTCTTTTTAATTTCATCCATCAGCTTTTTAACGCCT
Source organism: Bacillus benzoevorans (assembly GCF_014207535.1). GTDB lineage: Bacteria > Bacillota > Bacilli > Bacillales > Cytobacillaceae > Bacillus_BD > Bacillus_BD benzoevorans. Next base: position 28,908 of record NZ_JACHGK010000006.1, on the reverse strand, counting down.
TTATCGATCTCATGAGGATTTACGACAATATAACCCTTTTGGTGATTTAATTGGGCAATTTTAAGAATACCGATTGAAGCGCCGATAGCATCCATATCGGGATACTTATGCCCCATGATAATGACCTTATCACTTTCCATGACTAATTCCTTCAAGGCATGGGAAATCACCCGTGCTCGGACCCTCGTTCTTTTTTCCACTGGATTCGTTTTTCCACCGTAGAATTTTACCTTTCCGTTCGGCTGTTTGATCGTCGCCTGGTCGCCGCCCCGTCCTAAAGCAAGATCCAGACTGGACTGGGCTAGTTCCCCAAGCTCCGGCAGAGCCAAGTCACCACTTCCCACCCCGATACTAAGCGTTAAGGATACGTTCTGTTTCGCAGTTGCCTCTCGAACTTCATCCAAAATGGTGAATTTATTTTTTTCCAATGCCCGTAAAATACGTTCGTTCAAGACCGCAAGATACCGATCCGATGACACACGTTTGATGAAGAATTCATTTTCCTGCGCCCATTTGTTCAATATCGAGGTAACCAAATTATTGAGGCCGCTTCTCGTTGTATCATCCATCGCCTGGGTCACATCATCGTAGTTATCAAGAAAGATTGTAGCGAAAACCAGCCGCTCATCCTCATACAGCTGTTCAATTTCCACTTGATCAGTAACATCGAAAAAGTAAAACAGTTTTTCATCCCGTTTAAATAAAATACGGTAAAAACGCCCGTTAATCACATGTGTCGCTGTTTCCTCATCGTTTTTAATAAAGGAAATGATCGTTTCATCCACTTCATACAGTGACTTTCCGATTAGTGAATCTCCGTAGAGGGAAGAGGAGATATATGGATTTACCCACTCAATATCATATTCGTCATTTATCAGCATGATCCCAATCGGCATTTCCAGCAGTGCTTCTTCGCCAACCTTTTTCACCCGATAAGACAAGGTGGCTATATACTCCGCCATTTCTTCTTTTTGGCGATCATCTCGCAATAAAATAAAAAAGAACAGAATTGCTGTCAAAATAAAACCGGCAGCACTTATTGGCCAATTATACATTGCTAATATCCCTAGAAGCACCACTGTTATACCCATCAATCCGTACAGAGGATAATTAATAGATGGCCTTTTTTTGTTTGAAGACATTTCTTCAACTCCCAAACAGTAGTGTATGGTTTTCAGTCATCCATGAAAACCTAAATTCATTATACCGAATATCTTTACAATATAAAGGGGGACATTAGCCCATCCATCTTGATGTACATTCTGCCTCCATTGCGGGAACTTGCACAAGATAAGGGCCACTGCTTCCCTCTGTATTATAATAGTGTATAGAATCTATTTTATCGAGTATTACACACTTGTTCAACTATTGTGCCGGCGGTCTTTCAATTTTCAAAGGAATCAGGCCTGAGCAAACTTAGGCAGAATATTGAACCCAAATACACTGTGGCGTATTAATTTGGGGAAAATAAAAAGGACATCGTTTAGGATGTCCTTTAACATGCTCTTTTAAAAAATTACTCTCCAGAAACGTATGGTAATAAAGCCATAGTACGAGCGCGTTTAATAGCAGTTGTTAATTTACGTTGATATTTAGCGCTTGTTCCTGTTACACGACGAGGTAAAATTTTACCGCGTTCAGAGATGAATTTCTTAAGAAGATCTACATCTTTATAATCGATGTGTGTGATTCCGTTTGCTGTGAAGTAGCAAACTTTACGGCGTTTTGCACGTCCGCCTCTGCGTCCACCCATTGCCATGATTTCTTCACTCCTTTTCGCTATATTATTTATCCGTTCAAATGTTTGTTGTATTAGAATGGAAGATCGTCGTCAGAAATGTCAATTTGACCATCCTGCGCAAATGGATCTTCATCTACACGTGTATATCCTTGATTGTTTCGCGGATTTTGCTGGCGCTGTTGATTCTGATTGTTGTTTCCATATGGCATATCGGGTTCTGGCGGCGGTGCACCAAAGCTGCCAAAGTCATTTCTTCCTCCGCCAGCATTTGAGCTTCCTTTTGGTTCAAGGAATTGCACACTTTCTGCTAAAACCTCAGTTACATATACCCGTCTGCCATCTTGTCCTTCATAGTTACGTGTTTGAATACGTCCATCAACGCCGGCAAGACTTCCTTTTTTCAAGAAGTTTGCTACGTTCTCTGCTGGGCGGCGCCAAACCACGCAGTTAATAAAGTCCGTTTCCCGTTCACCTTGCTGATTAGTAAAATTACGGCCAACAGCTAAGGTAAAGGTAGCAACTGCAACTCCACTCGGCGTATAACGCAACTCCGGATCCTTTGTTAAACGACCGACTAACACAACACGATTCATCATCAGAATCAACTCCTTCCACCAGACTCATTTCTCGGAAACAAAAGTGATCTATATAAAATTACTTTTCGTCTTTTACTACAATATGACGAATGATATCTTCGTTAATTTTTGCTAAACGAGAGAATTCTTCGACTGCAGCTGGCTGCGCATTTACATGCAGAAGTTGGTAGTAACCATCGCGGAAATCATTGATTTCGTAAGCTAGACGGCGTTTACCCCATTCTTTTGAGTCAACTAACTCCGCACCATTATCAGTTAAAACGTTGTTGAAACGCTCAACTAGAGTTTTCTTCGCTTCATCTTCAATATTTGGGCGGATGATGTACATTAATTCGTACTTTCTCATCACATTCACCTCCTTTTGGTCTAAACGGCCCGATTAAGGGCAAGGAGCAATTATTCATTACTCACAAGTTAAAATTATAGCAGAATGTTTCCAGAAAAGCAATGAAGAGAGGAAGAAAAAAATATTATAGTAATAGGGATTGTTGGGCTGCTATCCTTCTCTGCGCACGGTTCTTTACTGCGTATAGAAAGGGCTTGCTCAAGATCGCAGCCCATCAATAATATAAATTATTCCCGTTAACTATATTCCCCAAATACAGAAACCCCTCTGCACGAACAGTAGAGGGGAGGTTGAACGTTTTTATACGTTAAAGCGGAAGTGCATGACGTCTCCGTCTTGGACGATATACTCTTTTCCTTCAAGGCGGACTCTGCCGGCTTCGCGGGCTGCTGTCATGTTTCCGGCTGCGAGTAAGTCCTCATAAGAGACCGTTTCAGCGCGGATAAAACCTCTTTCAAAATCGGAGTGAATGACACCGGCACATTGCGGCGCCTTCATGCCTTTTCTGAATGTCCAAGCGCGGACCTCTTGCACACCGGCTGTAAAGTAGGTAGCCAGTCCAAGGAGGCTGTATGCGGCACGGATTAATTGATCAAGACCTGATTCCTGAATGCCAAGCTCGGAAAGGAACATTTCCTTTTCTTCTGCTTCAAGTTCAGCAATTTCCTCTTCAATTTTGGCACAGACAACAATCACTTCGGCACTTTCGTTTGCCGCGTATTCTCTAACCTTTTGTACGTACTCGTTTTCCGACGGATCAGCTACATCATCTTCGCTGACATTGGCCACATACAATACTGGTTTAATGGTAAGGAGATGAAGTCCCTTTGCCACTTTCAATTCATCGTCCGTAAATTCGACTGTTCTCGCAGGCTTTTCTGCTTCAAATGCTTCCTTTAGCTTTTGTAATACTTCAAATTCAATGACAGCATCTTTATCTTTTTGCTTTGCTAGTTTTTCAACACGACCGATTCTTTTTTCTACTGATTCAAGGTCAGCGAGGATCAGTTCAAGGTTGATCGTTTCAATGTCGTCAATCGGGTCAACTTTTCCGGAAACGTGAGTGATATTCTCATCAGCAAAGCAGCGTACAACCTCACAAATGGCATCTACTTCACGAATATGGGAAAGAAACTTATTTCCCAGACCTTCACCTTTACTGGCACCTTTTACAATACCGGCAATATCCGTGAATTCAAATGTAGTCGGCACGGTTTTCTTTGGCTGCACCAGTTCCGTTAATTTGTTTAGGCGTCCATCGGGAACCTCTACCACCCCAACATTCGGGTCAATCGTACAAAATGGGTAGTTGGCAGATTCAGCACCTGCACGTGTAATTGCATTAAATAATGTGGACTTTCCCACATTTGGTAAACCTACTATTCCAGCTGTTAAAGCCATCCTCGTCACTCCTCAGGGTAAAATAAAAACGTATATGATAAAAATGATGTATACATTTAAAATTCAATACAGACCTCAAACAATTATAGATATTTCATGGGAAATGTGCAAGCCCGCCTAAATAAGGAAAAGAGAAAAGGTAAGGGGCCTGACCTTTAGCCAGACCCCTGAGGGAATGATTCTTTACTTATTCTTCGTGCTTCACCAATACTTTTTTCATTTTTCGGGTAAATTCTTTTCTCGGGATTAAAACGCTGTGTGAACAACCTTCGCATTTTATGCGGATATCCATTCCTAAGCGAATAATTCTCCAGCGATTTTCCCCGCATGGATGTGCCTTCTTCATCTCAACAACATCGTTTAAGCCAAATTGTTTTTCCTCCATATAAAAAACCCCCTATTCAGCTTCCGACTTCTCTTTTTAACCCGCTCTCAGTTTCCGGACGTGAATACATCACCATTCTTGGATAAGGTATTTCAATGCCGTGCTTATCGAGACATAGTTTAATTTCCCTTCTTAATTCCCTGGCAATAAATAGATGACGCATCGGCAGGGTCTCAGCGGTTACCCGGATAATCACCTCGGATGGCGCTAATGTTTGAACACCGAGCAATTCAGGCGGCTTGACAATCTCCTCATATTTACCATTGAGAGAAAGCAATAAATCTTGGATAAGCGCTTCTACTTCCTGGATATTTTCTTCATAGGCAACACTGATGTCGACCACTGCTAAACTATTGTGGACGGAAAAATTGGTCACCTCTATAATACTTCCATTTGGAATGATATTGACTTCGCCTGTCCAGCTTTTAACTCTGGTCGTACGCAGACCTATCATTTCCACATCACCTTCAAACTGACCAATCTTAACATGATCCCCTACAGCAAATTGATCCTCAAAGATAATAAAAAAGCCGGTAATAATATCTTTGACAAGACTTTGGGCACCAAAACCTACGGCAAGACCAACAACCCCCGCTCCGGCAAGAATGGCACTGACATTCACCCCTAGATTGGACAGGAACATGATAAGCGCAATGAAATAAACAGCATATGTGAGAACGCTTTGCAGCAGTTTCATAATCGTAGCTTCACGGCGCTCAGAGGTTCTTAAAGGAGACATCTGCCTTACTTTAAAAATCCTATGAATCGCCGCCTTACCTACCTTAATCACAATTCCGCTAATAATAAAAATCGCTAATATTTTTAAAGACGCGACGCCAATATTTATCCATAAGTCCTCATTGAGGGTTTTCTCAATTACTTCTTGTGTTCCCTTTTCTAAATCGTTCATCATTTCACCTTCTCATTTTCAAAGTAAATATAAAACCTCGTGAGGCTGCTTCGAGAAAACCAGTCTGTCTTTTTTCAATGCCGCTTCCGCTTTTCGCTCTATTTTAGCAATAAATCGATATGAATTACGGCCTATTCTCATTAATAGTAAATTCCTCTTATTTTTCCCGATTGTAGAATAATTATTGCAGACATGTATAGATTACCAGAAAAAACCGTATAATAATAGAAATACGACAACGGTACTCCAGCAAAAAGCGGAGAGACCGCCGCTTTTAAACAAACATGGTGATGGTAATGCCGGTCTAATCAATGGCAGCAGCAGTACATTAATTTACAGCTTCTACAATTAGGGGTGAATGTATTGAATTTTAAACCAAGTTTATTTGATAAAGTGAAAAATGAACACATAAGAATCATCCACGACGAACGAGATGCTGTAAATCAAGTAGGGAGGAGCCTGTTCCATTTAATCCCTCCTGCATTAAGTGCAAGACCGATTATTTTTGTCTGTATTGGAACAGACCGCTCAACCGGCGATTCCCTGGGACCGTTAATTGGAACATTTCTTGAACAAAAAAACGTTCACCCATTTCATATTTACGGTACACTGGATCAGCCAATCCATGCATTAAATTTAGCGGAAAAGTTAAGCGACATCAAACATTCACATCCTAATTCATTTATTATTGGGATCGATGCCTGTTTAGGGAGATTAAAGAGTGTCGGGATCATCCAAATCGGGAATGGGCCCATCAAACCAGGTGCAGGTGTCAATAAGGAACTTCCCGCTGTAGGTGATATTCACATCAGCGGCATCGTCAATGTAAGTGGATTTATGGAGTATTATGTACTGCAAAATACAAGACTCAATCTTGTTATGAGGATGGCAAAAACCATTGCCGACGGAATTTATGAGGCTAGTATGTACTACAAACCTAAACATCACTTTTCCAAATTGCAATGGACCTTGGAACAGGAAAATACTAACTAACAGAACACGGGCAGCTGACTTCATCCCATGCTATCTTCTCTAGATATCATGGGATGAAGTCAGTCTTTTTATTTTTCTCTATCGTTGGCTGCCCTCCATACGATGTGTTCGATATTGAACATGAACGCAGCATTTTACAGGGGATGAAAATAAAGGATGGTTACGATCACCCCTACGACAATGATCCCCGGTAAAAGATTAGCAACACGAATCTTCAATAGCCCGGTTAAGTTCAGACCAAGCGCCATAATCATAATCCCGCCAGTTGCCGTCATTTCCGTAATAAATTGGTCCATTAATGCTGCCGGAATCAGCCGATCTATCTGCGTCGCAAATAAAGCAATCAGCCCTTCATATAAAAGGACAGGTAAAGCAGAAAAGATGACCCCTAATCCCAATGTGGTCGTTAAAATAAAAGCGGTAAAGCCGTCGATAATTCCTTTTGTAATCAAAATATCATGGTCGTTGCGGATGCCGCTGTCCAATGCACCTAAAATGGCCATTGCTCCAATGACAAAGATGAGGGTGGCCGTAACGAACCCCTGGGCGATTTTCCCTTCACCCTTTGAACCAGCTTTCTTCTCGAGCCATTGCCCGAGCAAATTTAATTTTTCTTCCCACTTAAAATACTCGCCTATCATCGCGCCAAACACGATACTCAATATGACAATGAGGAAATTCCCTGTAGTTAATGCCATTTGTAATCCTAAAACGGTAACGGTCAGAGCAATCCCATGCATCACAGTTTCTTTTACTTTTTCAGGAATATTGTGGAGAAACCTTCCAATGATCGACCCAACAATAATTAGTGCGCTGTTCACAATCGTTCCAAGCAAAAACATATTCCTTCTCCAATCTCAAAAAAGAAACCATCCTGTAATAATGATGGTTTAATCGTCGTGTTGTGTTGTCTCTAATAACTCTAAAATCCGGTTTAAATCTTCCTTTGTAAAAAACTCAATCTCGATTTTACCCTTATTTTTCGTTTGTTTAATATGAACATTCGTGCCAAATCTTTCCCTTAGTGTTGTTTCCTGTGCTTTAATAAATACATCTTTTTCCGGCTTCTGTGTCCTTTTTGTTTCACGTGAAACGTGCTCATTTAACTGCTGAATTAATTGCTCCAGCTGGCGGACATTTAATCCGTCTTTTAAAATTTTATCCACTACTGCCGGAATTGAATCTTTCTTGCGCAGACCAAGAAGCGCCCTTCCATGTCCCATTGAAATTTTCCCCTCAGAAATGAGCTGCTGGATTTTTGGCGGAAGTGAAAGAAGCCGAATATGGTTCGCAATATGCGGTCTGCTTTTCCCAAGTTTCTTTGCTAATTCATCTTGGGTGATATTTAGTTTTTCCAATAATAGCTGATAAGCTGATGCTTCTTCAATCGGAGTTAAGTCTTCACGCTGCAAGTTTTCAAGCACAGCCATCTCCATCATTTGCTGCTCTGTCAATTCGCGGACGACGGCTGGAATTTTCTCCAGCTTCGCTTCACGTGCCGCCCGAAACCGCCTTTCTCCGACTACTATTTCATAGCCCTTAATGGTGCTTCTTACAATAATCGGCTGCAAAATACCGTGCTGGAGAATGGACTGCTTTAACTCCTCAATGGCTTCCTGATCAAATATTTTCCGGGGCTGATAGGGATTTGGCCGGCAATCCTTTAGATTGATTTCACTGATCTTTTCTTCCACTTCAACTTCAGCATTTTGGAATAACGCATCAAGCCCTTTCCCGACATTCAGCCCCTTTCCAAGGCCTTTAGCCATTTCCCACCACTTCCTTTGCGAAATCTAAATATACTTCAGCACCGCGCGACTTCGGATCATAAATAATAATAGGTTCACCATGGCTGGGAGCTTCACTAAGACGAACATTTCGTGGAATAATGGTGTGATATACTTTACTTTGAAAATATTTCTTAACCTCTTCAATCACCTGCAGTCCGAGATTGGTTCTGGCATCTAACATCGTTAATAAGACACCTTCAATCTTTAACTCACTGTTTAAATGCTTTTGCACAAGCCGAACTGTGTTCAGCAGCTGACTCAATCCTTCTAACGCATAATACTCACACTGGACGGGAATGAGGACAGAATCGGATGCTGTTAATGCATTAAGGGTTAATAATCCAAGAGAGGGAGGACAATCGATAATAATAAAATCATAGTCATCCTTCACTGCTTCAAGTGCCCTTTTCAGACGTACTTCCCTTGAAATCGTCGGCACTAGTTCGATTTCCGCTCCTGCCAACTGGATAGTTGCAGGGATGACGGAAAGATTCTCAACATTTGTTGCCATGATGACCTCTGCAGCTTCGACATCATCGACCAATACATTATAAATGCATTCATCAACGTCGGCCTTTTCGATCCCGACTCCGCTTGTTGCATTCCCTTGCGGATCTATGTCAACTAACAACACCTTTTTCCCTATGTAAGCTAAACAGGCGCCCAGATTAACAGAAGTTGTGGTTTTACCCACACCGCCCTTTTGGTTTGCGATTGCAATGACCTTGCCCATGGTGTCACCTACCTTCAATTCAACGATTCTTTCTATTTTTATACTTTTCTTTAAAAATAGCAATCTGTCTCTTATTTTATCACGAATGGGGAGAGATGATCGTTTTTTTCTAAAAGTTGAAGCTGATTATAGTTTCCTATTTTTAGGGGATTTTTTCAACTATGAGGGGTCGTTCAAGCACTGAAACTTGATCGATCCTGAGGCAGATTTTTGGAGGAAGGCGGGGTCATTCATATTTATGAGAATAATAGAAAGAGAGAAGGGGCTGACGCAGCAGTAGATAGGTCTGGATCCTAAAACTGCGGCTGCTATGGTAGGAGAAACATGTTAGCTGCAGCATTTACATTGAAATCCAATCCCCGCGAGTCAGCCTTTTTAGAGAGATAAGACATGTGCCGTCTATTTTTTCTTCGGTATTTTAATTGTAAATTGATAGTATTCTTCAAATTCCTCTTCTTTCGAATCAAGATTAATCCCATTATCTGAAACCATCGACAGTGACTGCCGGATGGTATTTACAGCAATTCTGACGTCTTTGCTGAATGCCTTTCTTCTCGGCTTTGGTTTTTCCTGTGTCTGTCCAAGCATTTTGACGACACGATCTTCTGTCTGCTTTACATTCAGATTCTTTTCGATAATCTCTGTCAGCAGTTTGACCTGTTTTTCTGGATCCTTCAAGGGAATAAGGGAACGTGCATGACGTTCGGTAATCGTTTTATTTAATAAAGCATCCTGTACTTCCTGCGGTAATTTGAGAAGCCGCAGTTTATTTGCAACCGTTGACTGACCCTTTCCAAGGCGCTGCGCCAATGCCTCCTGTGTTAATTGATGCAGTTCAAGCAACTTTCCATAGGCAATGGCTTCTTCTATTGGCGAAAGTTCCTCCCGCTGCAGGTTTTCAATTAATGCCACGGAAGCCGTTTCGGTATCATTAAAATCTTTGATAATAGCCGGTACCAAATCCCAGCCAAGCTTTTTCATTGCACGCCATCTTCGCTCACCTGCGATGATTTCAAATCCACCGTCTTCAAGGGGACGGACGACAATCGGTTGAATGATCCCATGTGTATGAATCGTACGGGAAAGTTCTTCAATTTTCTCATCATCGAAAATGGTTCTAGGCTGAAAACGGTTTGGAATGATGTCATCAATTGGAACTTTATTGATTTCTTCATTCTTAGCTATTTCCTCAATAGCATTTGGATCGGTTATTTTATCCGTTTCTATTTGATCATCCTTTTCGCCGAGGCCAAATATGCGTGAAAAAGTATGCTTCAACACCCTGCACCACCTTTACGAAACTCCCTAATAGTTATTTCTTGAAAAAACCGACAAGTCCTGCTATCACAAAGAATAATCTCCCCTCATTCATGCGCACAGGGAACCTGTCATTTATTTCATCGGAATAACATTGCTATTATTGTAATAAAATGAACTTCCTGCACTGTGGCAGTTCCTCCATTAATGTGACAAAAAAATTTCATTCATTTCATTATGCCATATTTTTTTACAAAAGTAACTCTTACTCTATAGGGCTCCGATTCGGAGTGCCGGGTTTCCGCGGATATTTCTTCGGAGTCGGCTTCTCTTTCGCAATCAGAAAAATATTTCGCTCGCTTTCTTCAACAGGCAATAAAAAGGAATATTTCTCTTTTACGGACCCTCCAAAAAGTGTAATGGCCTTTTTCCCAGCTTGTAATTCCTCCTGCCCGCTTGATCCCTTCATCGCGATAAACGTTCCTCCAACCTTTACAAGCGGGAGGCATAATTCGCTTAATACAGACATTCTTGCTACCGCTCTAGCCGTTACGATATCATAGGATTCACGGTGTCCTTTAAGCTGGCCGAAGGTTTCCGCGCGGTCATGAATAAAACGAACATTTTCAAGCTTCAATTCTTTCGCCAGATGTTCTAAAAAGTGGATTCGTTTATTCAATGAATCGACAATCGTCACATGGATCCCTGGGAAGGCAATCTTAATCGGGATACTTGGGAAACCTGCACCTGCTCCCACATCACACAGGGATAAATCTTGATTAAAGTCAAAATAAAAGCCAGCAGTGAGAGAGTCGAAAAAATGTTTCAAATAGACTTCGCTCTTATCTGTAATAGCGGTTAAATTCATTTTTTCATTCCATTCAACGAGTGTTTCATAGTATATTTCATACTGCTCCAGCTGCCGGTCTGTAAGAGTAATTCCCCTTTCAGCCAGCAATTGGATAAATTGTTCCTGATTCATTTAAAAACCCTTTCTTGGTACAGTCTAAGAAGCCAGGTCTACCCGAAATACACAATCTTGCATCTATGCCGGACATCACCGCGCTGCTTTTTCGCTCTGCGTCTTTACTCGTTCGTCACCCTGGCTATTTTCCCTTGCTCCAAATAGACCAGCAGGATTGAAATATCTGCCGGATTGACACCCGAAATGCGTGAGGCTTGCGCAATGGACAACGGGCGGATTTTCTCCAGTTTTTGTCTGGCCTCTGTTGCCAGTCCGGTGATAGCGGAATAATCAATGTTTTCCGGTATCTTCTTATCTTCCATCTTCTTCAGCCGCTCAACCTGCTGTAATGATTTTTCAATATACCCTTGATATTTAATTTGAATTTCTACCTGCTCTTTCACCTCAGCATCAAGTTCGATGTCACTTTTCGTCAGTGTTTCAAGATGCTCATAGCTCATTTCCGGACGTTTTAATAAATCGGATGCCCTTACACCATCCTTCAACTCAGTGCCGCCCAGGCTCTTAATCAGTTCTTGGACCTGCCCATTCGGTTTTAAGATAATAGAAGAGAGACGTTTTATTTCTGCTTCAACGGTCTCTTTCTTCTCTGAGAATTTCTCATAACGCTCCTGAGAAATCAGACCAATTTTGTACCCTTTTTCAGTAAGCCGTAGATCAGCATTATCATGGCGGAGCAGCAGGCGGTATTCAGCCCGTGAAGTTAAGAGACGGTATGGCTCATTCGTTCCTTTAGTGACAAGGTCATCAATTAATACCCCGATATAAGCATCTGAACGGCTTAGAATTAGCTCCTCCCGCCCAAGCGCATTTAACGCGGCATTAATTCCGGCAATCAGCCCTTGAGCAGCTGCCTCTTCATAGCCGGAGGTTCCATTAATCTGCCCAGCTGTATAAAGACCTTTGACTTTTTTCGTTTCCAAAGTCGGCCAAAGCTGGGATGGTTCAACGGCATCATACTCAATGGCATAACCAGCTCTCATTAACTGTGCCTTTTCCAATCCTGCAATGGATTTTAGTATTTGATGCTGCACATCCTCGGGCATACTGGTTGAAAGTCCTTGAACATAGACTTCTTCCGTATTTCTTCCCTCTGGTTCAAGGAAAATTTGATGTCTCGGCTTGTCGCTGAAACGGACAATCTTATCTTCAATAGAGGGACAATAACGTGCCCCGGTACCCTTTACCATTCCAGAGAACATTGGCGCCCGGTGTAAGTTTTGATCAATAATCTGATGAGTCGTTTCATTTGTGTATGTCAGCCAGCATGGCAGTTGATCGGTGATAAATCTCGTTGTTTCATAGGAAAAAGCGCGCGGTTCCTCGTCTCCCGGCTGAATTTCCGTTTTGCTGTAATCAATCGTTTTACTATTCACCCGCGGCGGAGTGCCCGTTTTAAAGCGGACTAAATGAAATCCGAGTTCTTCTAGATGTTCAGAAAGCTTGATCGCTGGCTGTTGATTATTAGGACCGCTTGAATATTTTAATTCACCGATAATAATCTCACCGCGCAGATAGGTACCGGTCGTAATCACGACAGTTTTCGAGCGGTAGATTGCACCAGTCTTGGTAATGATCCCGCGGCATTCTCCGTTCTCTGCCACTAGTCTTTCAGCCATCCCTTGAACAAGGGTCAAGTTTGGTTCATTTTCCAGTGTTTTTTTCATTTCATACTGATAGGCCACTTTATCTGCCTGGGCGCGTAACGCCCGCACTGCCGGACCTTTACCGGTATTCAGCATTCTCATTTGAATATAAGTTTTATCAATATTTTTCCCCATTTCACCGCCGAGGGCATCAATTTCCCGGACGACGACCCCCTTAGCTGGACCGCCGATAGATGGGTTGCAGGGCATAAAGGCTACCATATCCAAATTAATTGTTACCATTAAGGTTTTTGCCCCTAGACGTGCGGCGGCCAGTGCCGCTTCGCAGCCTGCATGACCGGCGCCTACCACGATCACATCATAACTTCCTGCTTCGTATTGCATGAATTGTTCCTCCAAACTTCCTTCTATTTCCCTAAATACACGTCCTATATTTAATCAAATTGTTTTCTATTTCCCTAAACAGAACTGCGAGAAGAGCTGATTAATTAAGCTGTCCTGCACGCTTTCACCGATGATTTCCCCTAACAGTTCCCATGTTCTCGTTAAATCAATTTGCAGAATATCGATCGGTGTCCCCATTTCATTTCCACTGATGACATCTTCTATCGCCTGTAATGCCTGATTTAGTAAGGCAATATGGCGGCTGTTTGATACATAGGTCATATCCTGAGCCTCAATCGCTCCGGTAAAGAAAAGCTGAGCAATCGCCTGCTCCAGATCATCAACACCCTGTTCTTCAAGTAATGATGTAGTAATGATTTTCGCCTTGCCGGCAAGCTCCTGGACACGTTCCATATCAATTTGCTGCTGCAGGTCGGTTTTATTGACAATCACGATTACATCCATTCCTGTAACGGCTTTAAAGAGATTTTCATCCTCTTTCGACAAAACATCAGAATAGTTCAACACCAGTAAAATCAAATCGGCTTCTTTCAGAACCTTTCTTGAACGTTCGACACCAATTCTTTCGACGATATCCTCTGTTTCGCGAATTCCTGCTGTGTCTAATAAGCGCAGCGGCACCCCGCGTACATTGACAAATTCTTCGATCACATCGCGTGTCGTTCCAGGGATATCTGTTACAATCGCTTTATTTTCCTGTACAAGACAATTTAAAAGCGAGGACTTTCCTACATTGGGTCTTCCGACAATAACCGTCGATAAGCCTTCGCGTAGAATTTTCCCCTGCTGTGAGGTTTGCAGTAAATGGTCAATCTCCGCTCTCACATATGCCGCCTTTTCCTCGAGCATTCTATGCGACATTTCTTCCACGTCATCATATTCCGGATAGTCAATATTTACTTCAATCTGTGCAAGGGTCTCTATTAATTCCTGGCGCAGCTTCATAATGAGCTTGGACAATCTTCCTTCCATCTGCCCAAGGGCCACATTCATCGCCCGATCCGTTTTGGCCCGGATTAAATCCATTACGGCCTCTGCCTGTGATAAATCAATCCGTCCATTCAAAAAGGCCCTTTTCGTAAACTCACCAGGTTCCGCCAATCGTGCCCCATTTTTCAAACAAAGCTGTAATACGCGATTAACGGAAACAATCCCTCCGTGACAGTTAATTTCAACAACATCTTCTCTTGTAAAAGTCTTAGGTCCCTTCATCACCGAGATCATTACCTCTTCAGCAACTTCCTCTGATACTGGATCTACAATATGCCCATAATGGATCGTATGGGTTGGTACTTCCTCTATTTTTTTCCCCCCGGGACTGCGAAACAGTCTGCCGGCAATAGGCAATGCCTCAGCGCCGCTTAAACGGACTATCGCAATAGCGCCTTCACCCATTGGCGTAGATATCGCCGCAATGGTCTCCAATTCCAACCTTTTCACCCCTTCATTTATCGTCCACTCTTATTCAACCATTATGATCACTAATTTATGAAAATATCACAACGATGCAGTTTTATTACTAATAAAAGTTTCATTTTATCCACAATTCTACGTTTTCATTATTCCATTTTAACTTATCCACATGTGAATAACAATAAAGCACTTAAGAAACGAATAAAAAACACCATACTGCTATAATATTTTCCAAAAAAGAGGGAGCTTGTGGGGAGGAATGCCGACTTGTTTTCTAGCAAATGGGATGCATTTATATGTAAAAAAAAGAGCTGATCCTGATGGATCAGCTCTTTGAACTTATCTATTTGGTGTTATGACAATATGGCGATACGGATCTTCTCCGCTTGAGTAGGTTTTAATTCTTTTATTATCTACTAAAGCGGCATGAATTATTTTCCTTTCGTATGCCGGCATTGGCTCCAACGCCACTTCTCTACCTGTTTTGACAGCCTTTTGTGCCAGCCGTTCAGCCAAATGAATCAATGTTTCATTTCTTCTTTCGCGGTAATCCTCTGCATCCAGCAATACATTCAAATACTGTTCGGAATAACGGTTAATGACTAATTGTGTCAAATACTGTAGGGAATTTAACGTTTGTCCTCTTTTTCCAATAAGAAGTGCAATTTTCTCACCGGAAAGCTTAAATTTAACCTGCTTTCCATTTTTCTCGGTCTCGATCGTTACTTTTACACCCATTTTTTCGCTGACATCTGTTAAAAATCTTCCTGCCTCTTCAATGGGATCAACTTTAACCGTTACTTTTACGACTGCAGGGCGGGTTCCGAAGATACCAAAAATCCCCTTCTTGCCCTCATCGATAATCGAAATATCTGTACGATCTTCTGTTGTCTGTAGTTGAGCTAAAGCTGATTGCACTGCTTCTTTGACAGTTTGTCCTGTAGCAGTAACCTGTTTCACTTTTTGGCTCCCCCCGATTTGCCGGCAGCTGCAGCTTTAAGTTCCGGCCCTTTAATAAAGTAAGTTTGAACAATTGAGAAGATATTACCCACTACCCAATATAGTGACAACGCTGTGGGCAAATTGAAGGCGAACACAACGATCATGATCGGCATCATCCACAGCATCATCTTCATCTGCTGATTATCTTCCATTCCAACCATCGAGATTTTTTGCTGAATAAAAGTGGTCACCCCTGCCAAAATCGGCAATAAAAAGATGGGATCCGGTGCTGATAGATCAAACCATAGAAATTGAGCATGTTCCTGCAGCTTTGGTTCCCGCATAATCGCATGATAAAAACCAATCAGGATCGGCATTTGAATCAGAATCGGAAAACATCCGGCAAGCGGATTGATATTATACTGCTGGAATAATTTCATCGTTTCTTCCTGCAGCTGTTGCTGTGTCTTCTGATCCTTTGAACTGTACTTTTCTTTTAATTTCTTCATTTCCGGCTGAATTGCCTGCATTGCCTTTGAACTCTTAATTTGCTTAATCATAAGCGGCAGGATAATCAAACGAATGATAATCGTAACGATAATAATGGACAAGCCAAAGCTGCCCCCGGCAAAATCCGCCACTTTTACAATAAACCAGGACAATGGATAAACGATGTATTTATTCCAGATGCCCTCACTTTCAGGAGTAATCGGCTCATTAACTTGTGCACAGCCACTAAGCAGCGTGATGAGAAGAATGAAGCCGATTAGTAAAAATATTTTTTTCCTCAACCAACCTTCCTCCTTAAAGTTTAAGTCAAAATATTTAACTGCATTCAGCAGAAGTCCTCCACTTCTAAAGTTAAGGGATGAATACAAAGGGTTCTCTAGTTCATTCAGAGTTCAAACCCTGGCTGAATGCAGTTAAGCCTCCGGCGGATGCCACGGATTTTTTAAAGGAAACTTTTCGAGCGAGCTCGAAAAAATCCGGGCGCAAATTCGCCGGGGCGAATTTGATCTGCATTTTCTATAGTTCATTTCATACAAAAATTATTTTATCATCTTTTACCAGTAAACGCTTTTAAAAGTCATGAAAAGTAAGCGTATTTTCTCAATTCTCTTCACGAACCGGTTTATTTTCATTATTTTTTGCTCTTTTTAAGGCCTTCGCCAGCTTCAGAACATGAGTAAGACTCTTTTTCACTTCAAAAAAGTCCATTTCGGCGGTAGGTTTACGTGCAATAATGACGTAATCCGCTGCATTATGTAATTGTCCTTCAAATTCATGGAATGCCTGCCGGATGTAGCGCTTAATTTGGTTTCGCATCACCGCATTGCCAATTTTTTTGCTGACAGACAAACCAATCCGAAAATGAACCTGATCGGGCCTTTTTAATGTATAAACGACAAATTGCCTATTGGCCACAGACATTCCCTTTTTAAATATTTCCTGAAAATCTTTATTTTTCTTTACTCGAAATTCTTTTCTCATACGCGCTGCCCCTATATTTACTTCATTAACAAATTTGTTCGCAAATATCCGCCTTTTTTCGGTAATGAGAAAAAAGACCACTGACATTTCAGTGGCCTAGGCAGATAATACTTTTCTTCCTTTACGACGACGGCGGGCTAGAACTTTACGTCCGTTTGCGCTGCTCATCCGGCTGCGGAATCCATGAACTTTACTGTGTTTACGTTTATTTGGTTGATAAGTTCTTTTCATATATTACACCTCCTAATAGAGATTGCTTCTTCAGACAGTCCTCTTATTATAATTACGGATCATATAAAAAGTCAACTCTTAAGTAAAGTATTACCTAAAAATGATAAATACTTCCCTTTTCTCACCTAAAAAATTTTACCGTGAATTTCTCCGAATGTCACGGGAAATTTAATTTTATATTAAAAATATCATGGAAAGAATACTTAATCGTTCCCTTTTATATTTTCTTGCCGAGTTATTCCTCTGGGAACTACCTAAAGATTGAGCCATTTTCAGCAGCATTTTTATTTTTACCCGTTTCTTTTACAAAGATCATATCTGAGCGCAAGCTTCATTTTTCCACATTAATTGCTTGTGGATAAATTTTCAACAGCATTTTTCATTATCCACAACATATATTGACATCTTTTTCACAAATCAACTACCTGTGGATATTTATTAATCACAGCATGTGACAGCTGTGGATAAATCTATAAAAGGCATTGCAAGCCTTACTATAATCTGATATTATATTTTTGTTTTTACACTTAGTAATTTATCCACAAACTGAACATATCCACAGATTGTGGATAACATGTTGACAACTTGTCCACTCCAGTTGATATAGATTGTCCACAGACAGTGGATATTGTCGAAATGTTATTTTATTTCCTTATTATATATTTATCCACATTTCAGTTTCGTATAGAGAGATAGAAATAGGTTGTACGCTCCGTATGACCTATTGTTTTTTAGCGAAACATCTGCAAAGGAGGGAAAATTTTTGGAAAATATTGCGGATCTTTGGGATAGGACATTGGTCGATATTCAAACAAAAGTCAGTAAGCCTAGCTTTGACACATGGCTAAAATCCACTAAGGCCCATTCCCTGCAAGGTAATTCTTTAGTCGTTACCGCTCCAAATGAATTTGCACGTGATTGGCTTGAAGAACGCTACTCCCCTTTAATAGCAGGCGTTCTCTATGAAATTACCGGAGAAGAATTTGGCGTTAAATTTATCATCCCGCAAAACCAGACGGAAGATGGAGAACAGTTACAAACTCCGCCTAAAGTAAAAAAAGACGAACTTCACTCTGAATTCCCGCCAAATATGTTAAACAAGAAAAATACGTTTGATACCTTTGTCATCGGATCCGGAAACCGTTTCGCCCACGCAGCATCGCTCGCTGTTGCCGAGGCACCGGCGAAGGCCTATAATCCCTTATTTATTTATGGGGGGGTTGGATTAGGAAAAACCCATTTGATGCATGCCATCGGTCATTATGTACTGGAGCATAATCCGGCAGCCAAGGTTGTTTATTTGTCTTCCGAGAAATTTACGAATGAATTTATCAATTCAATCCGCGACAACAAAGCTGAGGAATTTCGCAATAAATATCGAAGTGTCGATGTTCTTTTAATTGATGATATTCAGTTTTTAGCCGGAAAAGAATCAACCCAGGAGGAATTTTTCCATACTTTTAATACTCTTCATGAGGAGAGTAAACAAATTGTCATTTCCAGTGACCGCCCGCCTAAAGAGATCCCAACTCTTGAAGACCGCCTGCGTTCACGTTTTGAATGGGGATTAATCACGGATATCACGCCGCCGGATTTAGAAACAAGAATTGCGATTTTGCGGAAAAAGGCGAAAGCAGACGGGCTTGATATCCCAAATGAGGCCATGCTCTATATTGCGAATCAAATTGATTCTAATATCCGCGAACTGGAGGGGGCACTCATCCGTGTTGTGGCATATTCGTCATTAATTAATAAAGATATTAATGCGGACCTGGCCGCTGAGGCGTTAAAGGATATCATTCCGAGCTCTAAGCCGAAAATCATTACCGTCCAGGAAATCCAGCGCGTTATCGGGGAACACTATAATGTGAAATTAGAGGATTTCACAGCGAAGAAAAGAACAAAAACGGTGGCATTTCCGAGGCAAATTGCTATGTACCTGTCACGAGAGTTAACGGATCTTTCCCTGCCAAAGATCGGGGAAGAATTTGGAGGAAGGGACCATACGACTGTTATTCATGCCCATGAAAAGATTTCCAACCTGCTGAAAACAGACACTCAATTACAAAGGCAGCTGAAGGACATACAAGAAGAATTGAAGGTGTAACTTTATTCAGCAGAAGGCGCATTTGATTTTCTATCTCTTTCTTTCGTTTATCTTTAAGAATTCTCTTTTTTTATTTCTGAATAGCCCACATGTCTGTGTATAACTTTGATCCACTTGCCCACAGTCTGTCCACATGTGGATAGACTGTATTTCCGTGCCTGATCATGGGTTATCCACATAATCACAGGCCCTATTACTATTACTACTATTTTTTTAAATAAAAATAATATATAAAATTAGCAAGACGGAGGATTAATTATGAAATTCGTAATCCAGCGCGATCACTTAGTTCAAAGTGTTCAAGATGTGATGAAAGCTGTATCGAGCAGGACAACGATTCCGATATTAACTGGAATTAAAATTGTTGCATCGGATGAAGGAGTAACCCTAACAGGAAGTGACTCAGATGTATCCATTGAGTCTTTTATTCCAAAAGAAGAAGAGGATAAAATCATTGTGGATATCCAACAGCATGGTGCCATTGTACTGCAGGCTAAGTTTTTCAGCGAAATTGTAAAGAAGCTCCCTACAGATCAAGTTGAAATAGAAGTACATTCATCCATGCAAACGGTCATTCGCTCCGGAACTTCAGAATTTAATTTAATCGGACTTGACGCAGATGAATATCCACATTTGCCGCAAGTAGAGGAGAACAATGTCTTCACCGTTCCTACAGACCTGCTGAAAGCCATGATCCGCCAAACCGTCTTCGCCGTGTCCACCTCAGAAACACGGCCTATCTTGACAGGTGTCAACTGGAAGGTTGAAAATAACCAGCTGATCTGTATTGCAACAGACAGCCACCGGCTGGCTTTAAGAAAGGCTCCTATCGATTTAGCAGAGGATGCAATCTATAATGTGGTCATTCCAGGGAAGAGCCTGAATGAATTGAGTAAAATATTGGCTGACAATAACGAGGGGATCGAAATTGTCATTACAGAAAACCAGGTTTTATTTAAAGCGAAGCATTTATTATTTTTCTCAAGACTGCTGGAGGGAAACTATCCTGATACATCCAGACTCATTCCAAATGAGAGCAAAACGGATATCGTTTTAAAAACAAAGGAATTCCTTCAGGCTATTGACCGTGCCTCATTGCTGGCAAGAGAGAGCCGCAATAATGTTGTAAAACTGTCAACGATTGAAACTGGAGACATTCAAATTTCCTCCAACACTCCCGAGGTAGGGAAAGTTGTTGAAGAAATAAAAAGCCAGTCACTCGAGGGCGAAGAACTAAAAATTTCATTCAGTGCAAAATATATGATGGATGCATTAAAAGCGTTAGAAGGAACAGATATAAAAATCAGCTTTACCGGTGCTATGCGGCCGTTTATTATCTGCCCGATCAATGATGATTCGATCCTTCAGCTTATTCTGCCTGTACGGACTTACTAAAATCAAAAGCTGCCGCATTTGCCGGCGGCTTTTCCTGTGGGACGGGAAAAAATGGTAAAATTATTTTATTCCGCTCTTTTTGTTTAAAAAGGAATTGTTTGCTATAATTAAATATTAAATCAAATTCCATGAAAGAGTGAATGGCAATGGAACAGATAAAAATTAATACAGAATATATCACCCTTGGCCAGTTTCTCCAGTTAGCGGATTTAATTTCCACCGGTGGTATGGCCAAATGGTTTTTAAGCGAATATGAAGTGCTGATCAATGGAGAACAGGATCAGCGGCGCGGAAGAAAGCTTCGTCACGGTGATAAGGTTGAAATTAAAGGGGTTAATAAAACTTTTACGATTGCTCAATGAGCTCAATCTTACTACCGGCAAATGTGCTCGCGCTTTTCTGTAAAGGATGAAGTGGATGTTTATTAAACAATTACACTTGAAAAATTTTCGTAATTACGATCAG
Source organism: Bacillus benzoevorans (assembly GCF_014207535.1). Classification (GTDB taxonomy): domain Bacteria; phylum Bacillota; class Bacilli; order Bacillales; family Cytobacillaceae; genus Bacillus_BD; species Bacillus_BD benzoevorans. Next base: position 7,715 of record NZ_JACHGK010000006.1, on the reverse strand, counting down.
CTGGATGCTTCCTTTGAGAATAAAGTCAATGTCATCCTTGGTGAAAATGCTCAAGGAAAAACAAATGTGATGGAGTCAATTTATGTTCTAGCTATGGCCAAATCTCATCGAACATCAAATGATAAAGATCTTATTCGCTGGGATACGGAATATGCTAAAATAGAAGGTAGAGTGCAGAAAAATAATGGCTCTGTCCCGATGGAATTGACCATCTCAAAGAAAGGGAAAAAGGCAAAATTCAATCATATTGAACAGCAAAAACTCAGTCAGTACGTAGGTAATATGAATGTCGTTATGTTTGCGCCCGAAGATCTTAATTTAGTCAAGGGCAGCCCTCAAGTAAGGCGGCGTTTTATTGATATGGAGATTGGGCAGATTTCCCCTGTCTATTTACATGAAATGGGACAGTTAAATAAGATTTTGCAGCAAAGAAATCATTATTTAAAACTGCTTCAATCGCGGAAGCAAACAGACGAAACAATGCTGGAAATTTTAACAGACCAGTTCATTCAATCAGCAGCCAAAATTATCATAAAGCGATTTGAATTTCTGCATTTGCTGCAAAACTGGGCACAGCCGATCCATGAAGGGATCTCTAGAGGTCTCGAAATGTTAAAAATCAAGTATAAGTCATCTGCAAATGTATCAGAAGGACAAGATTTGTCGATGATGATGGATGTATATCAGAATAAATTTGCACAAGTCAGACAACGGGAGATTGATCGCGGTGTCACTTTGTTTGGTCCGCAGCGTGATGACTTAATTTTTCATGTCAACGACCGGGACGTACAGACATTTGGCTCACAGGGGCAGCAAAGGACAACAGCGTTATCAATCAAATTAGCTGAAATTGAACTTATACATTCTGAAATTGGAGAGTATCCTATTCTTTTATTAGATGATGTTCTGTCGGAACTCGATGATTATAGACAATCGCATTTATTAAATACGATACAGGGGAAGGTTCAAACCTTTGTCACAACAACAAGTGTTGATGGAATTGCTCATCAAACCTTAAAGGAGGCATCCACCTTCCATGTGAAAGTGGGAACGATGGAAAGAATACAGTGAGGTGATTATTTGTATATTTATTTGGGCGATGAAACACTAGTCGACACAAAAGATATTATAGCCATTATTGATAAAGAAAGTATTCAATCTTCAACAAATATGGATAAATTTCATCATCACCAGGCAGAAGCCTCATTCCATCAAAAACAGGAATCAATTAAGTCCATTATCGTGACAACGGAACGAATCTATTATTCCCCACTGGCAACAAGTACTTTGAAAAAAAGGACACAAAAATTATCCGTACAGGAATTTTAAGATAAATTTCAATATATACAGATTAGCGATTTACAGGGTAATGGCGGCTTTACCCTGCTGTCAATCGTTCTATAAATTTTCTTGTGATAAGAATATATGGGTGGAAAATCATAGCAAAGGAAAGTGTAGGTGACTGATATGGCTATGGAACAAAATGCAGTTCCTGAACAGTCTTATGAAGCCGATCAAATACAAGTCCTCGAGGGGCTTGAGGCAGTGCGCAAACGGCCTGGAATGTATATTGGTTCAACAAGTTCAAGAGGTCTTCATCATTTAGTCTGGGAAATTGTCGATAACAGTATTGATGAGGCGCTGGCCGGTTATTGTACAAAAATTGATGTGACTATCGAAAAAGATAATAGTATTACAGTGAAGGATAACGGTCGTGGTATTCCTGTCGGTATCCATGAAAAAACAGGACGTCCTGCTGTTGAAACGATTTTAACCGTACTCCATGCAGGCGGGAAATTCGGCGGCGGAGGCTATAAAGTTTCCGGTGGCCTGCACGGTGTGGGTGCCTCTGTTGTTAATGCGCTTTCCACCATATTAGAGGTATGGGTTCACCGGGACGGACATATCCATTATCAGAAATTTGAAAGGGGCGTTCCAGCTACCGACCTGCAAATTATTGGTGATACAGAAGTAACAGGAACGATTACTCACTTCGTCCCAGACCCGGAGATTTTTAAAGAAACAATTGAATTTGAATATGATATCCTGGCGACCAGGATCCGGGAGCTGGCTTTCCTAAACCGCGGATTAAACATTAACATTGAGGATAAACGTGAGGAGAATAAGAAAGCTGAATACCACTATGAGGGCGGAATTAAGTCATATGTAGAACATTTAAATCGGTCAAAGGAAGTGCTCTTTGAGGAACCGATTGATATATTGGCAGAACGGGACGGAATTTCAGTTGAGATTGCCATGCAGTACAATGACAGCTATATTGGCAACATCTACTCATTCGCCAATAATATCCATACGTATGAGGGTGGAACGCATGAATCCGGCTTTAAATCAGCCCTTACGAGAGTAATTAATGATTATGCACGGAAAAATGGACTTCTGAAGGAGAGTGAACAGAATCTTTCTGGTGAGGATGTCCGTGAAGGGTTAGTAGCCATTATTTCCATTAAGCATCCTGACCCGCAATTCGAAGGTCAGACGAAAACAAAGCTCGGGAATTCTGAAGTTCGGACGATTGCAGACTCCCTGTTTGCCGAGCATTTGGAAAAGTTCTTACTAGAAAATCCATCGGTTGCGCGGAAAATTGTCGAAAAAGGATTAATGGCGACAAGAGCGAGAATGGCTGCGAAGAAAGCACGCGAGTTAACGAGAAGAAAGAGTGCCCTAGAAGTATCCAGCCTTCCGGGAAAACTGGCCGACTGTTCTTCAAAGGATCCTTCAATCAGTGAAATTTACATCGTTGAGGGTGACTCTGCAGGCGGCTCTGCGAAGCAGGGGCGCGACCGCCACTACCAAGCCATCCTGCCGCTCCGCGGGAAAATCCTGAACGTGGAGAAGGCACGTCTCGACCGGATTCTATCGAATAATGAAGTCAGAGCAATGATTACCGCTGCCGGAACTGGTATCGGCGAGGACTTCGACATTTCAAAGGCAAGATACCATAAGATTGTCATCATGACAGATGCCGATGTCGATGGTGCCCATATCCGGACGCTTCTTTTAACATTCTTCTACCGCTATATGAGAAAAATCATTGAAGCGGGTTATATTTATATTGCTCAGCCGCCGTTATATAAGGTACAGGCTGGAAAAAGAATCGAGTATGCTTATAATGAGGCTCAGCTTGAGGAGATAATGGCAAGATTTCCGGACTCACCAAAGCCGAATGTGCAGCGCTACAAAGGTCTCGGGGAAATGAATCCAGAACAGCTGTGGGAAACAACAATGAATCCGGAAACGCGGACACTGCTTCAGGTAAACTTAAAGGATGCCATTGAAGCGGATGAAACTTTTGAAATGCTTATGGGGGATAAAGTAGAGCCGCGCCGTCAATTTATCGAAGAAAATGCCCTATTTGTTAAGAATCTTGATATATAGAATCATAAACAGTGCGCAGTAAGATACGGCTCTTTGCCTGAACAATATTCTATATTCAAAGTTGGTTGTAAAAAAAGCAGGTTATAGAAATGAAAAGGTTCGTTTCTAGTCGGGGAGGTATTATAGATGGATGAGACGCCAAAATCCCAAGTAAAAGAGATTAATATCAGCCAGGAAATGCGGACGTCCTTTTTAGATTATGCCATGAGCGTTATTGTGTCACGGGCATTGCCGGATGTACGGGATGGCTTAAAGCCGGTCCACCGCCGTATTTTATATGCGATGCATGATTTGGGAATGCATGCAGATAAGCCATATAAAAAGTCGGCACGTATCGTAGGGGATGTAATTGGTAAGTATCACCCCCATGGTGACTCGGCGGTTTATGAAACCATGGTCCGGATGGCACAGGACTTCAACTACCGCTATATGCTCGTAGACGGTCATGGAAACTTTGGCTCCATTGACGGGGACTCTGCAGCAGCGATGCGTTATACAGAGGCGAGAATGTCAAAGATTTCGATGGAGCTATTGCGCGATATCAATAAAGATACAATCGATTACCAGCCGAACTATGATGGCGAAGAGAAGGAACCTGCCGTTCTTCCGGCTAGATTTCCTAATTTACTTGTAAATGGAACATCCGGTATTGCAGTCGGGATGGCAACCAATATACCGCCGCATCAGCTTGGCGAGGTCATTGATGGTGTGCTTGCAGTAAGTAAGGATCCTGATATTAGTATCCAGGAATTAATGGATATTATACCTGGTCCTGATTTTCCTACCGGAGGATTGATCTTAGGGCGGAGCGGAATCCGCAAGGCTTACGAGACAGGCCGCGGTTCGCTTAAACTTCGCGCCAAGGTTGAAATTGAGCAGAAATCGAACGGAAAAGAAGTTATTATCGTTAACGAAATTCCTTATCAGGTCAATAAGGCGCGATTAATTGAGAGAATTGCCGAACTGGTAAGGGAGAAAAAGATCGACGGCATTACCGATCTCCGTGATGAGTCTGACCGCGAAGGAATGCGCATTGTCATTGAAGTCCGCAAGGATGCTAATGCCAATGTGCTTCTAAATAATCTTTATAAGCATACGGCATTGCAGACAAGCTTCGGTGTGAACCTGCTTGCTTTGGTTGACGGCGAACCGAAGGTCTTGAATTTAAAAGAATGTCTCGTACATTACTTAAATCACCAAAGAGTTGTGATCAGACGAAGAACAGAATTCGAATTGCGGAAAGCAGAGGCCCGCGCCCATATTTTAGAGGGCTTGCGGATTGCCCTTGATAATCTAGACGCTGTGATTAATTTAATCCGGAACTCTCAGACAACCGATATTGCCCGTGCCGGATTAATGGAGCAGTTTAATTTATCAGAAAAGCAGGCACAAGCTATTCTCGATATGCGTTTGCAGCGTCTAACCGGTTTGGAACGTGAAAAAATTGAAGAGGAATATCAAGGGTTAGTGGCGCTTATTGCTGAATTAAAGGCTATTTTAGCCGATGATGAAAAAATCCTTGAAATTATCCGCGAAGAATTAACGGAAGTCAAGGAACGCTTCAATGATACCCGCCGTACAGAAATTACAGCAGGGGGTCTTGATGAGATTGAGGATGAGGATCTAATCCCGCGTGAAAGTATTGTCATTACCTTAACGCATAATGATTATATTAAACGTCTGCCTGTATCCACTTACCGTGCCCAAAAGCGCGGCGGTCGGGGGATTCAAGGAATGGGAACGAATGAGGATGATTTCGTTGAACATTTAGTCACAACCTCTACCCATGATACGATTCTATTTTTCACAAACAAGGGAAAGGTATATCGTGCAAAGGGATATGAAATTCCGGAATTCAGCCGGACTGCGAAGGGAATTCCCATCATTAACCTGCTTGGGATTGAAAAGGATGAGTGGGTTAACGCTATTATTCCGGTGGCAGAATTTGAAGAGGATTGGAACCTATTCTTCACAACGAAACATGGTATCTCGAAACGTTCGCCAATTACTTCATTTGCCCATATCCGTAACAACGGCTTAATTGCCCTAGGTTTACGGGAGGGAGATGAACTCATTTCCGTACGTTTAACTGACGGGAATAAGGATATTATCATTGGTACGAAAAAAGGTCTGTTAATTCGTTTCCACGAAACAGATGTCCGTTCAATGGGCCGTTCCGCCACAGGTGTTAAAGGAATGTCGCTTGATGACGATGATGAAGTCATCGGCATGGAAGTTCTTGAAGAAGACTCTGAAATCCTGATTGTAACCCAGAATGGTTATGGGAAACGAACACCTGCTGAGGAGTACCGTCTGCAGCACAGGGGCGGTAAAGGAATTAAGACATGTAATATAACGGAGAAAAACGGTCGTCTCGTTTCAATGGAGGCAGTAACTGGTGAGGAAGACATCATGCTCATTACAACCGGCGGTGTCCTGATCCGCATGCCTGTCAGCGATATTTCAACAATGGGACGTAATACTCAGGGTGTAAAACTGATTCGCCTTGATGAAGGCGATGGCGAATATGTTGCAACTGTGGCAAAGGTTGAACGAGAAGAAGAGTCTGAAGAAGTAGAAGAGGAACTGTCTGAAGAAAACGAAGGACATTCCGAAACGGGTTCTGAAGAAGGTTCCGAACAGAGAGCAGAAGAGGAAAGTCTGATTGAAGATGAGTCAGATACAGAGTAATTGTAAAAGAGGCAGCGTTCAAACGCGGCCTCTTTTTTGATTCTTTGCTATATTTACTTCATTTTCATTGTATTTGAGTCTATAGTCCTAGTAAAATAGGTGTATTATTATATCGCGAGGTGAAGCCCTATGCGGGTACTGGTAAGAGAATTACAGCCAGGCTGCATTTTAATTGAAGATGTGTATGGAATGACAAATCGTCCGCTTATTCCTAAGCAAACCGTCCTAACGAATGAATTAATCGCAATTTTGCAGGCATTCTTAGTTCCTTCCGTAGAAATTGGCAGTGTCCTCGTTAATGGCACCGCATTTATTCCCGACGGTAATGCAGTACAAAATGGTGAAAAGGATGATTTTATTACCGCTTATCTTCACGCGGTACAGGCAAGTAAAGCGGAATTTAAACTGTGGCAATCAGGGGTACCTGTCGATATAACTCGAATCAGAATGATACTGCTCCCTCTTCTTGAAAAAATAGAGACCGGTCCTGATAACATTTCCCTTTTGCATCGATTATCAAATGAAGAGGAGTACTTATACCAGCATATGACCGCTGTCGGACTAATCAGTGCCTTTATTGCCGCGAGACTAAAGTTTTCGAAGGGGGAAATTGTACAGACGGCTTTAGCGGGTTTTCTCGCAGACTGCGGCATGTCTAAAATAGAGTCAAGTGTTTTACAGAAAAAGTCGCCTTTAACAGCTAAAGAGTACAAGGAAATCAAGTTTCATGCCAGTTACAGCTATAACATGGCCAAAAATATCCCCTTTTTAAGCGAAGGAGCAAAGGTTGCTATTATCCAGCATCATGAGAGAATGGATGGAAGCGGCTATATTTTCGGTCTGAAAGGAAATGAAATTCACCCAAAGGCAAAAATCATAGCGGCAGCGGACATTTTCCATGCTATGACATCAGAGCGTTTGTATAGAAGTAAACAATCCCCATATAAGGTTCTTGAATTAATGGAGCAGGATTATTTCGGAAAGTTAGATCTAGCAGTAATAAAAGCGCTGGGAGAAGGTATCATTCATCTTTCGCAAGGAAGTATCGTAAAGCTGTCCAACGGGGAAATAGGCGAGGTATTAGCTGTAAATAGAAATCATCTGGTAAGACCTTTAGTAAAAATCACGAATACCGGGCAACTCATCAATATGCTGGAGGAACGATTTTTATATATCGATGAAATCATCGGCCTTTCACAAAGTGTTTCCAATCCTTAACTGAAGTGTAACTGCTCAGGGATTTTCCGGTTTTCGCTTTACATTATTTACAGGCAATAAAAGTTTTTTCATCTTTATAATAAAAACTCTTGCGCCACATAGGTAAGGCTGTTATAATATTAAAAGTCAGCAACGCAGTCAGTGATTTTGAAAATATTTTTCAAAAAAATATTGACTCCATAACTGATAAATGTTATATTATAAAAGTCGCCTATGAGCGATGGAGAATTGCTCCTTGAAAACTGAACAATAAAAAGTCAACGTTTATTATAAGTCTTTTACTAAAAAAGACATTTTTATGAGCTATTCAACTCTTTATTGGAGAGTTTGATCCTGGCTCAGGACGAACGCTGGCGGCGTGCCTAATACATGCAAGTCGAGCGGACTTTTGGGAGCTTGCTCCCAAAAGT
>NZ_JACHGK010000005.1 GCF_014207535.1 Bacillus benzoevorans | reverse complement strand
TTCGGTCTAGTCATAAGGCAGAGGCTAGCGAAGCTCCCTTAGGGACTCTAGGTCGAATGGTGAAAATAATGCCAGCTTCTCCGTGTCATCCCGTTGTCTAGGTCGGTCTTATTAAGGGGATGTAGGGTTTTAAGCAGCCTCTACGAGACTGGGAATATCCCTCATCATTCGCTGTGCGTCAAACGCTTTGTGCTTGGTGCTGATTCCATGTAATACTTTTAATAGCTTACCGCATAGAACCACGATAGATTGCTTCTTGCGTAACGGATTAACCGTACGGGTTGTGTAATATTCATGCAGTTTGCGAAAGGCCTCATTGTGGCGAATCATGGGCATCATCACTCGGAAAAGGAGGGCACGCAGCTTTCTTCTTCCCCGTTTGGAGAGGCGTTTTTGTCCTTTGTGCTGGCCGGAGGAATTTTCACGTAACGTTAATCCCGCGAGTTTGATTAGTTGGCGTGGATCTTGATAATGTGAAAAGCTTCCGATTTCAGCCAATAGGTCAACGATGGTGGTATCCCCAAGCCCTGGTACCGTTGAGAGCCATTCGTATTCTACAGATGTTTTTACTAGCTCAACTAAGTGCGCTGTAATGCTTTCGATATCTTGTTCTAGTTGGTGGTAACGGCGGACAAGCGTGGTGATTTCAATACGGGCCATCTCATGTCCTTCTGTTACACCGATAGAGCGAGCAGCGATTTCAATCAAACGCACTGCTTTTGGCCTTTGAGGGGATTTTAGCCCATCGACCTTTCGATAAAGGGATAAAACTTCTTCGGTTTGTTTCTGGTGTAAATCACTCGGAAATGGAGTGCATTCAAGTACAGCCAAAGCCATTTTTCCGAATGACGGAAATACCTGAACGAACTCTGGAAAATAGCGATCCAACCAGCGAATCATCATGTTTTTGACAGCACCCAATTCCTCTGTCAACTTACTTCTAAACGTTGATCCGACACGAAGTTCAGCCTCCACCTCTTTTAAGATACGTGGATAACTGAAGCGTCCATCTTTGATAAGACGGGCAATTACTAATGCATCTTTGCGGTCATGCTTGGTGGGTAAATTGTCATCCAACTCCTTAGAACGCTTCACATGCATGGGGTTAGCCATAACTAAAGGAATGCCCCGTTCTTCAAGAAAGTAGGCTAAATTAAGCCAGTAATGGCCAGTTGGTTCAATCCCAACAATAACTTCTGCTTTTTCGTTTTCCTTCATTGCGGCCAAAACACGTTGATAGAAAAGCTCAAAACCATCTCTGGATTGTGATACAGAGAATGATTTTTGGAGCACTCGTCCGCGGTCATCCACAAAACAAGCGTAGTGCGTGCGCTTGGCAATGTCGATTCCTACAACAAGTGTTCTTTCGGTGACTTGATTTATTTTCTGATTTTGTTTAAAATCCATTGTGGAGTCCTCCTTGGTTAACTAAGTTAGGGGTCATTTCGCGCAACGATTTGACACCCCGTATCATACCAAGAGGGCTCTTTTTTGTTCAAGTCCCCGAAAATCCTTCTAACAGGAATGCTCCCTTTTAAAAAATATCCGCCCCCGACAATGTGTAATCGGTTTACTCGGTTCCTTAGTTACTGAGATACTACGCGAGAGAGGAGGACGTTTATTCATCCGATAATATCTCGCCTAACCATTTCCGTATATAGAGTAAATCTCCGTTTGCGAGATCAATACCATCGGCATAGGCTTCGGCGCGCTCTTTGAAAACCTCTCGATTTTTGTACGTTTCAATTAAGCGATTATTTCCCTCGATGGTCTTATCCATAAACTCGATAATGCGATTAATTCTCTCGATTTGATAATCGTTCATTGTATTCCGCCCCTATATGTTCAATTAATTCGTTAATCTCGCGTTTAATGCGTCCTGGTGCGATTTCATAAAGCGTGATGATGCCAGCAGCAATTGCGAAAAGTAATAACGCGGTGAATAGAATGCCCATTGTATGACCTCCTTGAATAACTTTCTAAACTAATAATCCGTTATGCAATAGCGCATAGTCAATAGTAAGTATAAAATAATATTGCATACCGGTTATTTCATATTGCATAATAGAATAAAGGAGGCGAGCGTATGTACATAATTAAGCCACGCCTGGGCGCGATATTGAAGGAAAAGGGCTGGACCCAAACGGCCCTGGCTGATAAAGCAAACGTACCTCAGTCCGCAATATCTCGATTCGATAAGAACGAGCAGCATAAGGACGTGCATCTATTCGCGATTAGTAGGGCGTTAGGTCTGACGATAGAGGAATTATTCATAATAGAGGAAATTGACGCGGAGGAATAAGCTGCGTCTTTTTAACGCCTGGATTTCCGAAATTATGTTACGCAATTTTTTACCCTAAGATAAATTTTATAATTCGCGGAGTTCGTAGGTCCCTGGAAGGCGGGCAAAATTCGGGGTACCGCCTGGGGTTTATTTCGGAGTGTATAACGATGCGTCCGCTTGCATGCGCGACTGTATAACTGTGCATATTATATACATTACTAGTTAACATAATGCCGATTTATAAGGAATTCATCGTATGTATAAACGTTGATATAACAACGTTCTTTAAGTCCGCATAATTACCGATTATACATGATTTTATACATCGTTGATATAGCGCGGTTTATAAGCTATGCCATTACGTTATTTCCCGTATTTCCTGCATAATGTTCGCGGTGTATAAACGTATAAGATACTGCATATCAAACGGATTGAACCCCTAGTTTCCGGAGGCACGCACGCGTCGAAGGCCTGCGCCTGGTATTATCGCAACCTATTCGGAAGGTCTATCGGTCGCTATTCGGAATCCATAACACAACCTATTCGTACAGTTCGGAGTACATTACGAAGTTAACCGTAGGATTTACGCGTAATTGTAAACTTGCGTTAACTATACGTTAACAATCATATGTGACGCGATAACTATGCGGATACCTGACCGGCATATAATAACGGATATGCGACGCGATAACTATACATAGGAATGTCAGGCGTAAGCACATTCCCCGTTAATAGTCACCGTTAGTTGTTCCAACATAAGAGATAGCATTCACTACGTTCATGCCGTCATTTCACTATAAATAAAAAAAAAGAAGAAAACATAAAAACATATACTGTTCAATTTTGAACGCCTTGCCTATTAACGCGGATATTAAATAACCGTTGTAATCCCGCGCCTAGTTAAGTTATAATAATGACGTAGTACATATGTGATTTAGAACGCGGGAAATAAAAACGTACGTAGGACTATGAAAAACGCTAAACCACCGTTGACATAACGTTTGATATGACGGAATATATCGTCTCAGTTTCCTAAACTGTAGGTCGTAGGTTCGAATCCTATCTGGGACGTAAAAGAAATCCTTGTATATCAAGGATTTCTTTTTTTGTTTAAGGTGAATTTTTGTTCGTTTCAGCTTGTTTTGGGGTTAGTTTGGGGCAGGATTGGTTTATAGGACTTAAATTGTCTTTCCAAATTGTTCTAATAAAGAGATGAACAAAGGCGTTTTACTTGGATTTAGATTTATTTAAAGATAAACATCTTAAAACAACTGTAAGAAGCCCAATACTAAACCGATAACTGGCCTTTACAGTCCTTTCATATTACCTATCTATAAACGAAAAAAAATTAAGTTCTATGCATATCTCATTAAGTAAATACTCATATTATAATTAGGGACTTGTAGCTCAATGCATAGAGCAGCCAATAGTTACAACGGAAACTGTTGAGCATTTTGTGGGTTGAAATCCCATCAAGTCCCTTTTAATTAGTAACTATTCATCAAACATTTATAACTTTCTATGCGATAATTTCAGCATCACATTAGCCACATTTTGATATCCATCATTATTCATCACCATCTTACATTACCTGCAAGTCAAATAATAGTTTCTTCATTCCAGTCTTACATCCCCTATTACACAGAAATCTAGTTAATTCAATTACGCTAAAGAGTAAATATTTTTATAAAATTAGTAAAATCGCTGAAAGGCTCTGTAACGAAATAAATGACCGTAGGTATTATAAATTAAAATTAATTTCGTCTGAGAGCGAATCTCAGGCACTCTAATAAGAACTATCTTTTGTAAGTGAATTCCCTATGTGGAACAAATATTCTATGATAGAATAGAAGTAAAGATAATTAAGTCTTATCTATACTATACATAATAAAATTATGATTAACTTTTTTGTAGGAGACGAAACCATGGACGAGTTGACTCTTTTTGATCACTTGACGAGTGAACAATACTTAACCCAAATGCGAAATAAATTAGAACAGCGCCATCTACTCGATGAACATAGAAATCTCACCCTCTCACATAGTTCTGAGCAAGATTTTCTAGAATTATTTTTTGTAGAAAAAATATTTACTTTAGATAAGCAATTTTCCCTCCACACGATAAGAGCTTACCGTTCGGATGCTAAAACATTACTACAATTTTTAATGGAGCATTCTCTTTCTTTTCGAGACATAGGCTTTCCTGAAGTAAAAGCCTATAATAAATATATTAAAGACAAGTACGCACCTAAATCTGCTATAAGAAAATTGGAATTTTTTCGAAGATTATTGGACTTTGGATATGAAACGCAATTTTACCAAGCACATCTTTCAACTTGGATCTCTAAGCCAGCATCTAAAAAAGGACACTTTATAACCGAAGAAAGTCGTCCTGAAATGAAGCAAACTCGTGTCCAAGTCAGAGAATTGAATCAAAAAGATGCGGAGTATCTGATTTCCTGCTTCCCAAAAATTGTGAAGGCAAATACGAATCGAGAACAGTTAGAAAAACGTAATTTATTGATTGGATACCTTTTATATACCACGGGTCTTCGTGCCAGTGAGCTAGTAAGTTTAAATTGGGGAAGTTTTCGTTACAATCGTCAAGGTTATCTTTATGCCGATGTGATTGGTAAAGGGAAAAAGCCGCGATCAATTCCCATCAAAGAGGAAACAATAGAACTGCTATTTGAATATCGAAGAAGTCTTGGAGAATCTATTGAAATAAATCCAGAGGATACTAGTCCTCTTTTCTTTGCACTATATAATAAGAAAGAACCATGCCAACATAAAAAACGGTTAACCTATCCAAGTCTTTATAAAATTGTGAAGGAAGCCGTTCACTTGGCAGGAAAAAACTCGAAAGTTTCTCCACACTGGTTCCGACATACCTTTGTGACTATGTTGCTTGAAAATGATGTTCCGCTTGCTGTCGTTAAGGACTGGGCTGGTCATTCGGATATATCGACTACAAATATATACCTAGAACGTGTAAATCAAGATAACACACATATGCATTTACATAAAATGAATGTGTTTAAGTAATTGATTCAAATTTTATAAATCGTATTTCATATAATGATTTACCAATTTAGCCCTAACTTATTAAATATTACATTAGCCTGTCATGTGGCAGGTTATTTTTTTATTGAAGGAAATTATTATATTTTGTCGAAAAATACCAATATACTACCATACAATGTATTCTGCATAAAAAAATGTCGTTTATGGCGGTATGTTTATTGAATGTAAAAAGCTAAAAATATGCCAATGATGAATAAAAACTTGCATATTTTTAGCTTTTTATCATTTTGAACGCTGATCTTCGTTATGGAAAAGTGCCCGATCGGAATATTTAACAATACGAAATATCTACAAAATAGTTTCCGTTTATTTTGCTAACTCAACCTAAAAAATCATTTACCTAATCTCCATGATAGGAAATACTGTTTCTTTCGTTTTTAATTGAAATTTATTTGCTTCATTACGCAACTGCTTTGAAATGTAAGCTAGTTCATCAGCACTTGCAGTAATTTCCTCAATCGTTGCAAATTGTTCCTCTGAGGCTGCGGCGACTTCTTCCGTAGCAGCTGCTGATTCCTCTATAATACTCGAAATATCCTGAATAGCATGTTGAACCTGTAAAGAGTTCATATTTACAAGTTCAAATGTTTCTTTTATCTGTTGAACATCCACTTCTGTTTTTTCTACTTTTTCAACTATTTCCCTTAACGCATTTCCACCTTTATTTATAAGTGAAACTTGTTCTTTCATCGCAACTAAATTACTCTCCATTGTACGTACAGTAACAGACGTTTCATCCTGAATAGCGCTAATTAAATTTTTTATTTGTCCAGCGGATAGACTAGATTGTTCCGCTAGCCTTCGAACCTCATCAGCTACAACGGCAAATCCTTTCCCTTGTTCACCTGCTCTAGCTGCTTCAATTGCAGCATTTAAAGCAAGCAAATTGGTTTGTTCCGCAATCCCTGTTATCACGGTAATAATCCCACCAATTTCTTCAGATCTATTCCCTAGCTTCTGAATAGAATCCGTCGCATCAGAAACAGTTTGTGTAACAGTGACTAAATGTTCGATGGCTTCATTTATGGCCTCTCCTCCTTTACGAGCAATAGATGTTGAATCCATTGCACTTTTTGCTGTTTCTTCTATCTTGTCCAAACTAGTACTAACTACTTTAACAGTTTGTTCCATCATTTTCACTATTTGTCCTGCTTGATCTGCTTGAGAGCCTGAACCCATTGCCACTTCATTCATAGTTACACCAATTTGATTAGCCGATTCACTTGTTTGTTTAGCCGATTCGGCCAATGAATGAGAGGTTTCAGCCACATGATTTGCGCTACTTGCTACGGTTGTTGCGAATACCTTTAAATAATCTCTCATTTTTCTAAACGCATTGGCCAACTGTGCGATTTCATCGTTTCCTTTAGGTGTGATAATCTTCACATTCAAGTTAAGATTTGCTATTTCATTTGCCGTATTTTTTAATTGAATTATGGGGGATATAATTTTTCTTTTTGTATAGAAACTAATAATTAATATAATAAAAATAGATATTGCTAATGAAATCCATAAATTATTTATAGCCGATTGTTGTGCAATCTTTATGTAAGGACTTTCCGGAACGCCCACAAACCAAATACCTATTACTTCACCTTTACTATTTAAAATAGGTTCATAGGCTGTTTGATACCAATTCCCCACAACATTCGCTCGTCCGATAAATCTTTTCTTTTGATTTATCACAACATTTGCCACATCATCTGCAACTTTTGTATTAATCGCGCGTTTTCCATCTTTCATTACATTTGTGCTAATTCTTGTATCATTTTGGAATAATGTTGTTGAATCCCCGTTTGTTAACTTACCTATACTATCCACAATAGTCATATTTCCAACCATATTCACATTACCTTTATATAGTTGATTATCGATTATTTCCCACTCTCCCGAAATCTTTTGATCCACATAATTATAGCTTAATTGCAAATCAGAAATAAGTTTCGTCTCTGCGCTTTTTAGTAGGTTTTCCTTAGTTAAATAATAATTAATACTAGAAAGAAGTGCTGTTAAAAGTAAAATACAACTGAATATCAATACACTTATCTTCTTACTTATTGATTGTTTCATAATAATCCCCCATATAAACCTTATGTTTTTTACAGTCTTTTCATTTTTAAACATAATTTTTTAAAGAACACACTACAAACACATAATATCTTTTCTTTAGTCTCCCATAATGAATTCCATGACTAACTCATGGATATTTGCGGTCTCCTCTTTTGAAAGAGTATGCCTTTATCCTCATTAATATCCTTTACAGGTCACTAGTATTATAAACTGTGTTTATAGAAAATAAGGTCTTTATCAAATTCATACTTAATAATAAAACTATATTTTTGTGAATCCAAGAAGATTCGGCATCGTTCACCATACATCTATAATTAATAGTTACTTATACCTATAAGAAGTTAGTTAATGGTAAGTCTAAATTCCTATATCGATATTTTTAAACAAGAATGAGTGTTAAAATTCACTGTATGAAGAAATCAATTTTCATACAATATATCCGTTCTTCACAATATCCACTTAGCTTTTAAATTGTAATTAAACAATCGGGTGCTTATCTACTGTATTAGAGATAAAACGTTGATATGATGCACCTTTTATCTTTGTGTACATGTATTTATAGTTAAGTGTTTAAAAACTTGACTTCTAGCCTTTATGGTCTGTGGACAGGATTAGTCCCGAAAGGTTGAAGCAATTGTTTCAGTAAGCGAGCAAGCCTAACATACCCACCCCTACAAGTAAAGTTCTATCGTTGTTTAGGTTGACTTTTTATGACTTCTTCCCTATTCATAATAATTAAGATACACGTACTCATATTTGACTTGTTGGAGACTCAGAATTTTCGGCCGCAGGCATTTGCTTTGCGCCAATTCACAGCATATAAGGCATGTATTACGAATGAACGAACATTATGGTCAATATACGATGAATAAACGTTATTTTAGTACCTTGTATAACAGAATTGATAACGCGGTTGTTCGAAATTTCGACCTAAATAAATTGTTCTACCTGCTAACAGGGATATTCCTGTTATTTAGAATAACCATTGTCATCTCGCTCCCTGTTAAGTTATAATTATGACGGAGTAAATCGTCACATTTCCTAAACTGTAGGTCGTAGGTTCGAACCCCATCTGGGACGTAACAAACCTTTAAAATTCAAGGGTTCTTTTTTGTACTACATCATATTTGGTTAAAAAAAGGTGATCATAATGGAACATGATAATAATAATCAATTGGATCAAAACGAGAACAAATATGACCTGACTAAAATTTATGATTATAAGGAATTTCCGGATAAAATCAGCGGTCGTTGTGATAACTGCGGCAATACTTTATTTAAAAGCTCTGTAAAAGACTTTATCTTTATCAGAGAATGCCGAAACTGCGGGATGAAAAAGAGTATTTAGCTCTTCTTCATCCCGCAGTTTCGTATTTAGTTCTTTTACGAGTGTAAAATTAGCTTTTTCTGGAATTATTGATCGAGCGAAAATATAGAATTTTATGTGTATTTAGCACACAGTGCTATTAGTAATTATTTTGCTGTGATAACCATATTCTTTTCTTACCCCAAGTATTCAAGCGTTTGTCGCAGTCCTTCCCGATAGGATGTTTGCGGAATCGGCCCAATCCGCTCCTCATATTTTTCCCCGCTTAATACAACCGGGGTCTCATTTAAATAAAACATTTCCGCCACTTCACGCATCTCACGGTTAAACAAGCCTAACATTTGGATCATACTTTTTGAAACAGTTGACACCTTCTTTTGATAATGGGTCAATTCCCGCAGAATGGAGACAATTTCTTCCCCGGTAATTACACCCGCACCTGGGATATTCCAATTTTCTCCGTAGGCATTTTCCTCTAACGCTAACTGTACAAGTGCCTTGGCTCCGTCAGGGGTAAAAATAAATTCCCGTGGAATCGTTTGTTTCCCCACAAAAATGGCTCTTTTGTTTTGCAAAACATTCTGTAGCGTGACATGAAGAATCGTATTATAAGCATTTGGACCATAGAAATCCGGAAAGTGAGCAATAATAAATGGAACTCCTGATTGTTTGATCGTGGTTTCAACCTCCAGCCGAATTCGCCCTTTCTTCGTACATGGATTTTTGGGCTGCGTTTCCGTTACATTCGTACCAGCATTTCCATAAGCATAAATATTATCTACAACGGCTAGTTTTGCGGAATGAGCTTTAGCCGCTATGATAACATTGTTCATCATCTGCAATAAATTCTCTTCCCATTCTGTATAAGGAATATTCGCTGCCTGAAATATGATATCCACATCCTGAGCAGCAGCCGTAAGGTCATCCAATTGAAAAATGTCTCCCGCTGCTATAGTAACATTTGTATCCTGGGCAAATAATTTTTTTAATTTGTTTTCCGTCCGGGCAAATGCTTTTACCGCTATCCCCCTTTGCGATAATTCCTTGACTATGGCGTAGCCCATACCTCCGGAAGCACCTAAAACTAATGCCTTTTTCATGTAAATCTCCCCTTTTTATTAACCAGTGGTCAATTAATTTTAAAAAAATTAAGTTATGGCTTTCACTAAAAACTTGGCATGAGAGTTAGCTAGACTCTCGATTTCAGCGAAACCAGCTACATGGCGGCAATAGTGTGTAACAAAGCCATGCAGGGACAAAAATACAGACCAGATATCCTGCAGGGCGATGTTCTTCCCACAGAGAGCATGCACATTTTGCGCGAAGTTTTCATAGGTCAGATTTGGTCCTTGATTCAAATAGTCTTTTATTTCCTCGTCTTTTATGAGAAACATAATTTCATAATGACTTTGATACGACAGTCCAAAGCGAATATAACCAATAAATATTTGCCGCAGTTTTTCTTCTGTTTCTAACTCCAGCTGTAGGATATGGTTTAATTCTGTATTAAGCATGTGAAAATGCTCCTCGACAAGGGCGTAAAATAATTCGGCTTTATTTTTAAAATGATAATAAATAGCGCCATGGCTGTAATTCAGTTCTTTAGCAATTTGCCTCATGGACACATGCTGATACCCCTTTTGGGCAAATAAATCCCGTGCTGCATTCATAATCATTTCCCTTGTCAGCTCTTGTTGTACTGATTTTCGCGGTGACATATTAACCTCCATTATTAACCACTGTTTAATAAACAGTATATGTATTTATTAAACGATGGTCAATTAATTTACAGAAATTTTACAGATTTTAAAAAGGTTCATCCTGATGGCGGATTCAGTTTACATTTTTTCTTTTAAAATGGAGAAATTAATAACGAGCAACGATAAAGGAGGGAGTTTCATTTTGGAAAATACAAGCCAATTTGTCCAAAACTTGCATGAAAAACAAAAGAAAGATGAACAAAACAGAAAACGAAATAAAAAAAATCATGCTGAAGGTCATTTGCCAAATAAACAGCATAACTAAGGACCAGTTTTAAGGACAATGAAAAGGCTTGATTTCTAAGCTTTTTCATTGTCCTTATTTGTTGAACCTTAGAAAAAATGGGGGGATAGTCCAATGAAAATAGCCTTGCCTTTGTGCCGGTGCTTTCATTCGATATGATGTGTATTTAGCACATAATGCTTTAAGAAATTATTTTTTAGTGTTCTCTTAATATTGGTAATGTACAACAACGAAAAGAACCGCCCGATTTAATGATTTCCGTAATATCAACCTCGATCACCTCAAAACCCCGTTTGCGCAGCTGTTCGTTTACGCTTTTGTTAACCGGCAGACTAAGAATGCGGTTGTGTCCGATAGAAAGCACGTTTGTTCCAAGGGTAAATTGTTCTTCCTCTGATACCTCAATCAAATCATAGCGTGAGGAAAAACGAGCAATATCCTCCCGTTTTAAGGCTTCTGGAAAGATTATTGCAGTCTTTCGCGAGATCACATTAAATACACAGTCTAAATGCAAAAACTTTTCCTGAAAGTCGATTGAAATCACTTCAAACTGTTTATTTAACAATTCACTCAGATGATTTACCGCTTCTTGATTGGTCCGATTGCTTAAACCGATATAGATGGTATCCCGATCAATGATGACATCCCCACCTTCTATTTGGTCGCCGATAATATTATAGTAAGAGATCCCTTCATCTTCTAACCATTGTCTTAATACATTTTCCTCTCCCTTGCGCACATCATGGGCCATATCGGCAACAAATATCGTTTCACCAAGAGTAAAACCAATGTCGCGGGTAAATACCTGTTCAGGAAATTTTGCATGATATGGAAGCAAATATACTTCTATACCAGTGCTCTGCAAGGTTTTCACAAATTGGTTATGCTGCTCTAAAGCCAGTTCTATATGTATTCCTTCATCCTTAAAATGCTTTTGAGTTTCATTAATCACATCCCTGATATTCATATATTGCGGCTGACACATGACGACCTTTTTTAGTTCGTCATATTCATTAAAACAACTTAATCTTTTTATCTCTTTTGTGACATTTTCCATATGTAAAAACCTCCCGTTATCCATATTATCCGCTATCGATATCAGTTGTATGTTAAATATTTTTATATGGTAGTATATTTAGCGGAAGAAAGAAACTTTATCCAATTGTCATCCGTATGAATAACGATAACAAATTCCTATTTGGGAGTGATTTCGATGAATAATAACTTATTTGAGGAAAATATAGAGATCTTGAGAAGTGTGAGTAAGTGGGTGGATTCCCGCCTTATTTTCATGACTGCTGCGCAGCTTACAGCTAAAGGAAAGAGAATTAATGCCAGTGAGTTTCAAGAAACAGTTAATGCTGTGAAGAAAAGTGCCTCAGCATTCTCACCGCTAAGAACGATTTATTTTTCCATTGCTGGTTTGATTTATGCGCAAGAAAATCAGACCCATGAAGCAATTAATCGTTTACAGCAAAATTACAAGGAATTAAAATCTGCAGGCTTACGTTCATCTATTTATACTTATATTGCGGCATTGTTAATGGAGGAAAATGTAGATGCACGCAGAGTGAAGGAAATTTATGATGGAATGAGAAAATATCATAGATTTCTAACCTCATATGATGATTATCCCGCTGCCGTTATGATGGCCAAGCAGTCAGCGAAAATGGAGGATTTGCTGGAAAGCAGTGAGAAATATTATATCACGTTAAATGAAAAAGGATTTAATAAAGGCAACGATCTGCAACTTTTAGCAAATATGCTCGTGATGAATGGTTCCTTCACCACGGATATTGTCAATAAAGTGATCTATGCAAAAGAAACTTTTGAACATAATCGGATTAAGATTAAAGTGATGCAATATCCGGCTATCGGCCTCATTGCCCTTTCTAATAAAACAAATGAAGCGTTGTCGCTTTCCCGTGAATTGTCATCCATGAATGCCTTCCGCTGGTACAAAAATATGGCCGTTACCATTGCGGCCATATTCGTGTCACAGGAATACACCGATGCACCTGCGGGTTTGACTGCTGCTATAGAAGCAATGATTCAAGCACAGCAGGCAGCAGTTATTGCGGCGACGGCTGCTGCGGTTTCTGCCTCATCCTCGTCATCCGGCGGAGAGTAAATTCTGCAAACAGTTCTTTTGTTTACAATGACTGTTCATGAATCATGACCTGTCTTAACTCTATTTATAAGCAAAAAAAAGCGTATCTGTTTAGATACGCTTAACGGCTGAACTAATTTATATTAATTCCCCTCTTCACCCCAAATACTCTCTTCGAGTACACCAGAATCTAATTCTTTATCATCAAATCAGACTCGAATGGGACCACCTCTATAATGCAATTCTTTCCTTAACTTCACTCCAACTCACTTCTTCTAAAACAATTTCCTTCACCATTTTACTTATTAATTCATACTTTTCTTTTTGAGTTAAACCCTTGAAATCTTCATCCTTAAATGAAATTACAAAATCTCTCGGAGTTTTCGCTACAATTTTCATCATTATCACCACATAAAGTTTTTTTTAGAAGCTTATTCCATTGGATTTCAAATTATGAATCGGTAGATCACATTGAGATTTATGAAGAGGGGAAATAGCCTGTGCATTTTACCATTTCAATTTTGTATTTATTTGTAAACACAAAACCCACAGGCTTTTTATTTAACTATTTTTATATGATTAACATAATGTTACCTATTTATAAGCAACATTATACTAAATCCTTTTGGATACTGCTTATGTTATTAGGAGATAGAGTCACACTCGCTGTCAGGCTTGGATGATTAAGGATTAATTTGACATCAATAGAGTCAGCGGAACTGCCTGTGAGAAGGTTAATAGCAGTTTGAGTTAATGGGAATTTCAAATAATGAACACTGGTTGTAAAATCGCGATCATCATGCTCTTCTTCGAAAACTGCCTGATTCGTTTCTCCAGCTATCGTCAATGTCAAATGATGTTCAATTCCCTTTAATTTGACTAACAAGTCCTGCAGCTTTTCTTGGTTATCTAATTCAATAAAGAGTGTAGCTGATAATTCATTTTCACCCGGAAGCATTCCTGAGTAAATGTCAAGATACTCTTCAATCTCTGCCGGATCCTCTAAATCCTCACTATGAAGTAATTCTAAAATTTGGAATAATACAGTATTTTTATTTTCAAATAATATCGAAATATATTCTCCTAATTTGATTCGGCGGGTTTTTTTATAATCGATCATTTTCTTTACATATTCATCTCTGCCCTGTCTGTATACATTTAAAGGGACAATGTCTTGTTTGCTAATGGTCAAAGTCATAAAAGTTCCACCTTTTCATTTTATGGTGCAGAAAATGTATTCCGATTTAGAAATAGTATTTAAGTAATAAATTCGCCAAATAGGACCTTATTTCCTTCCGGTTTGTTACATTTTCTTTTCTTATCCTGCTGCATATGTGAACGTATTTCTTCCTTAAGAAAACTATCGCGGTTTATGTTTAAAACAACCGCCCTAATGACTATTAGGGCGGTCAACACATATTAGTCCTCTAAAGAATCAAGTAATTTTTGGAAACGCTGTGCATGAACGCGCTCAGCTTTTGCCATTACTTCCATCCATTCTCCGATTTGTTCAAAACCTTCTTCACGTGCTGTCGCCGCAAATCCAGGGTACATTTCAGAATACTCATAAGTTTCACCAGCAATTGCAGAAGCAACCATTTCTTTCACGCTGCCTACAGGAAGGCCTGTTGCTGGGTCTCCTTCACCATTATTACGTAAATGGTCAAAGTGACCGAAAGCATGTTTAGTTTCTCCGTTTGCGATGCTGCGGAATAAGCTTGCGACTTCTTCTGCACCTTCTAAGTCTGCTTTTTCTGCAAAATAAAGATAACGTCTATTTGCTTGAGATTCCCCTGCAAAACCTGCTTTTAAATTGTCGGCTGTTTTTGTTCCTTTTAAATCCGCCATGTTTCTTTTCCTCCCAATAAATAGATTTGAGTTAGTGTAAGACCCGCTAACCCATGCTTTCCATCTCACGGTCAATGAATATCTTAAGGTATCCTTTAATAGCTGTTCTATTCAAAATATCAGTTGTAAAAAACTATAGGATTAAGTATATGTACAAAGTTCCTGTGAATCATGTTAACCGTGACTACTATTATTATATCGATCCGTGTCGAATTATTCAAATATAACGTTTGAAATTTAATAATTTCTCCATAATGTTAAAGATAATAATATGTATAAATGCTGCTGCCTTATTAAGCGGCAGCAGCAAAAGATTTTTCATTTAATAGGTTTTAACTGGATGCGATAATGTTGCTGGTGTCCCGTAACTCCAATATGAATCGGGAAGTGATGCCGCCATTAGATTATGCCGCGTTCTGGACATCTCCGTTTTATCCCAAACAATCGGCTGCCATGCCGGATCATAAATCATACCGCTTACATCTCCTAATAATTCAATCCGATTCCCGCCCGGCTCATACACAAACATACAGAACGTTTCGCTGATGCCATGTTTATTTGGCTGTGCTTCGATATAGATTTCATTTTCTTTTAATAACGCTGCAAGTTCATATAAGTTTTGCGGTGTATGATACCAATAGGATAAATGATGCAGCTTTCCTTTTCTTCCCGTAGATTCTTTCATGACCGCTATTTCTTGAAAAATATCAGAAACACTCAAAGAGCTTTCCACTATAATCCCCTTATCAACCATCTGTTCTCTTAAGCGGAATCCAAGAACCTCCTGCATAAAATGTGTGGTCCTGCCTGGATCAGTATCCATTAGATGAACGTGATTTAATCGATTGGCCGGCACCCCTCTATTGGGACGCTTGGAAACAGTATGTAACGGTTTTTTATGTAGATCATGCGAACATGAATATTCAATATCCCATAATAATTCCATCATATGCCCGTCAGGAGTCGTAAATTGATAGGCTCTCCCATGGCCAATATCGCCATCTGTCCAGCCGCGTCCTAAACCTGCGGCCTGGATGGCAACTGACCTTCTTTGTAAGCTTTGCGGAGAAGCCGTTCTCCAGGCAATATGACCTAAACCCGCTTCTTTGTGTTCAGTCACCTTCAATGAATGGTGATAAAGATCCTCGTAAGCACGGAGATATACTGATTGACCATCCCTAGCTGTTTCTTCCAATCCTAAGAAACTGGTAAAAAACTGGACCGTTTCTTCAGGATTTGGGGACAATATTTCAACATGTGCAAGCTGCGCAACATCAAAATTTGGTTCTTTATAAGTATTAATAGACAATTTGATATACCTCCCATTTTGTATCGGTCATTATGTTAATATTATAATAAAGCAAATATACGGATAAATCAAATATTTCTGAAAAATTTAATAATATTTTTTGCCATTTTTCTTCTTTTCTGTGAAAAATGAACAGGCCTAGTTCAATTGAACGCAGGCCATTAGTTGTTTATATAATAAATACTGAACGGAATCATAGCTGGATTTAAACATCGGCGAATCCTCTCTTTATATACAGGACGGGTAATTTTCTGCTGGGCTAAAGTTTCTGAAAAATACCCGACATCCAATGTTTCATTGGACTTCTTCAATTCTCCGCGCAAATGGACCCCTTCAAATATTGAAATCAATGTTTGCTTTTCTATATTTTGTTCGAACCCTAAAAAGCGTGTCAATCGTATATCGGTCCCAGTTTCTTCTTTTACTTCTCTCACAGCGGCTTCCCCTATTGTTTCTCCGTAGTCCACATAGCCGCCGGGAAATTCCCATCCTCTTATTTTATTTTTCACAAGCAGGATTTCCCCTTTTTTGTTCAAAACGCAAATAGCAACTGAGAGTTTATAGCTGGGAATAGTCATTTGCCATCACCACCTTTTCTTCATTGTCTGATTAACGGCTCTTCTCGCCTTCTTTTCCTATTCCTTTACTATTTTTCCGAT
The DNA here is from genome assembly GCF_014207535.1 of Bacillus benzoevorans. Lineage (GTDB taxonomy): Bacteria > Bacillota > Bacilli > Bacillales > Cytobacillaceae > Bacillus_BD > Bacillus_BD benzoevorans. The sequence continues at coordinate 217,899 of NZ_JACHGK010000005.1, read as the reverse complement.
ATACTCCTCGAGCAAGACAATGAAGTTTTCCATATCGTGTTTGGTGATAGCCCCAATATTGGCGATACGGAACGTGTTTAATCCAGCAAATTTACCAGGATAAATCGTAAAACCTCTTTCAAAGAAGTAATCATGCATTTCCGTAAAATGGTATCCCCGAATCTGCGGTTCAATAATCGCCGTGATAATCTTGGAATGGTCGGCCAGATCCACTAAGGTTCTTAAGCCAAGGCGGGTAATTCCATTTATTAGGACCTCCCAGATTTCACAATACCTTTTGTACCGGGCTGCAAGCCCTTCCCATTTTGTTTCAATGATCGCTTGCTTTAATGCATATAGAATTTGGACAGGTGGTGTATATCTCATTTGTTTTGTCCGTGAAAAATGATCAAATTGGGAATATAAATGGAGATACAGATTCCGCGGTCTGATGGATTGTGTAGACATAAGTTCTTCTTTATTGGCAATAACGAAGGAGACCCCTGCCATTCCCTGTAGATTTTTATTGGCACTAGCAGCAAGATAGCTAATATTCATATTTTTCATATCGATTGGAACAGCGGCAAAGGAGCTCATCGCATCGACAATCATTTTGATTCCATAACGGCCGCAAATGGCGCCGATTTTATCAAGGGGATTCAGCAATCCTGTGGTTGTTTCATTATGAACAACCGCAAGATGAGATATGTTTTCTGCACTTATCTGAATATATTCTTCCAGCCTTTTTAGGTCAATTGCTTTATCGTAGGGGCTGGCATATTCGATATAGGGCAAGGAATAGTTTTCCGCCATTTCACAGATTCGTCTCCCATAAGCACCATTATGAATAATGAAAAGGGCTTTATCCTCTATGACGGAGCTGATAATGGCTTCAACAGCCGCTGTTCCTGAACCGGCAAACAAAACAGCGGCAAATTCCTTCGGACTGCCAACAAATTGGGTCAATTCTGTGGCAATATATTGCATCACTGCGCTGAATTCACTCTCTCGCGGGCAGATATCCGGAACAATTTGCGCGTACTTCACGGAATCAGTAGTGGTTGCTGGACCAGGATTTAAAAGGATATTTCGTTTGACCGGAGAAAACGCTGCTTCATGTGCTTGAATAAGTGGATAGATCACCTCGACAGCCCGCTGCCAATGATCTTCATCATCTACTTCACACCATACTAAACGGTTAACTGTATGAACGGCCAGATTTACATCTATTGCCGCGCTAACTAATGCCTGTTCATAATCCATTTTTGGGTGCTCAGGGAACATCATCTCAGCAATACGGCACATTTTCATGAAAGTATTGTAAGACAGCTTCGTGATGCCAACGAATTCTCCAAAAATCCGCGTCATGCCGGCCTTGTTTTTCGATAACCGTTGTAATGTTCCTTTGTCATTGATTTCAATCCACACCTCATCACCGGAATTAGTAAAATCACTTGCTAAGATCACATCTCGATTACCATGTTCCAATGCTTCCGTCATGATTTTTTGTTCATAAATTAAATCAGATTCCAAAAGAATGAAATCCTCTTGTATCGCATCTTGTAATGCATATAAAGTCTGCATACTGCCGCTTGATTCATATTGGGCATTATAAATACATTTCACCGAGGGATAGCGCTCGGAGAGTTCCTCATACATTTCGTGGCAATACCCTGTTCCGATGATGATCTTTTCAATACCGGATTTGAATAGTTTTTTGAGCGAATGCTCAATAATGGGCAGATGATCTAATAGTAAAAACCCCTTTGGACGCTCTGCCGTCAGATTGCCCAGTCTGCTCCCCATTCCCGCAGCTAAAATAACGGCTGTTTTAATCATTCAGAAACACCTGCAGTCTTTCCTTTACTTCAAAGGGCTTAATGGATGGACGCCCCAGCTCTTTCAGAGAGCCATGCGCAATTTTCAGGTGTAAAAAGGTGAGCTTTTTGCTGCTTTTCCATTCCTGAATATAACCGTCCAACTCGGATAAGGAATGGACGTAAACTGCTCTGTGATAACCGCACGCGGCAGCGATATCGACAAACTGTACATTATGTGAGACGGTTTGCTGTCCGCCTGTTGAATCGTGTGTTTGATTATCGAGTAGAATGTGAAGCAGATTCGGAGGACTATTATAACCATTAGTCGCAAGACTTCCTAAACGCATGAGGATAGCTCCATCCCCGTCAATAGCAATCACATCCTTTTCCTTTCTTGCCAGGCATATTCCAAGGGCAAGCGAAGGGACACAGCCCATTGAACCGACCATATATAATTGATTGGATGCGTCTTTTAATTGGTAAAGTTCCCTGCCCGTTTTGCCGGTGGTGGCCAGCACTACGGTTTCTTGATCGGCATGTGATTGGATAACTTTTAACGCGTCGATCCGGGCGGGAAATTCGTCAGCAGTGCTTTTGCTCAGTTTAACAGCATTATTGGTTGTTTTAACTGTCTGTTTTTGCAGCTCGGTTTTTGCTAGCGTACCTTTTTTAACAATAAAGAAAAAGGGCTCATTTTTATCAATGAAGGCATTAGCCTTGTTCAGCTGCTGCAAAGCCTCTTCCATCCTATCAGAAAGGTACTCCCAATGGATGTTCATGCTTGTCAGCCATTCCGCTGTAATCCTGCCCATTAATTCATGCTGTGGTTCGTCATTTAGACCAGCTGCACCGCGGAGACTGACAAAACCCAATATCGGAATACGAAATGGAAAAATAAGGGATGTTAAGGGGGATGAGGCATTCGTTAAACCAGAATTTTGCATCAGGACAACAGATTTTTTTCCTCCTATTGCCGCTCCTGCTGCAATGGAGACAGCTTCTCCTTCATTTACAGCTGTTATATATTCACATTCATTAATCGCAAAATTAATCAGCGGATTTAAAAAGGAACAGGGGACACCTGTAAAAAAATGAAAACCTAATTTTTTACATTCAGTACCAAACTGATAAGTCTCGATCATTTTTCATCACCTTGCTGCCTCAGTTTTTCATAGTCATTTACATTCAGCCATTGTCCTTTAATATATTTAATCACAATGCGATGATGCTTCATCATGGAGGCAAATAATTCTTCAAAAGTCAGTTGGGCAAAATCACTTCTTTTCGAAAGCATCGCTAAAGTTTCGCATAAAATTTCAGCCCCTTTTGCCGATACCTTCCAAAGACCGAAAAATACACCGTGCGCGGAACTATTGTTCAACTGTTTTGAAAATTGTTTCATCGCAACTGTTGCGGAAAAATGCAGCCTTGTATAGGGTTCAGTCCCGGTAATGCCGTATCCAGCTTGAACTTTCTCTGCGTCTGCATCAGCTAAAATGACAATATCATTCTTAACAGATAATAATTCATCAATGAGATAAGGTTTGTAAGTGATTTCTCCGAAGCTGATAATGGTCTCACCGCTTAGGTTTCTACTTGCTTGATATAACAACTGTAGGTCAGTTTGCCTTGCTGCATCTTGATGGCTCTTATTCTTGTTGGAAGCATCCTCAATGCTGATGTTTTTGATTCCGCCTAGATTCAATTGGTCCATTTGCTGCTGGACCAGATGTTTCGCCTCAGGGTATCTTACCAAGATCAGCGCTTTCGCCTCGTGTTCAGGCTGCGGAAGATAGATTTTTTCGGCATCTGCCAATTCTCCCGCACCTTGCAAGGCAAATACTTTTTCTAGCGGCGCCACTTCGTTTTCAATCGAACTGATGCTTTCTTGCTCATAGATTTGCCTCGATACATTCTCCATTGCTGTAATAGAGGCACGCAAATTATGGTTCGCCCAAATGACCATACTGATGGAAAGCTGCCGCAGTTTCTCAGTTGGCACCGTATAATACTTGGTTGGGACCACGACAACCGGGAGCCGGTCCCCCCATTCCTTCATAAAGGCTTCAATCTCATGGATCGTATTTTTTTTACTATGGATGAGGATGGCATCGCATCCGGCTTCCATATATGATTCCGCACGGCGCAGCGCTTCTCTAAGACCCCAACCCGCTATAAAAGCCTCGACACGGGATATCACCACAAAATCATCATCTTTTTGCGTGTCTTTCATCGCTCTTATTTTTTTGCTAAATTCTTCTATATCGGCAAGCGGCTGCGCTTCTCCTTTAATAAAAGAATTCGTTTTCGGAAATAGCTTATCTTCAATACAGACTCCTGCAATGCCTCGCTGCTCAAGCTTTTTGACTAACCGGCGGGCGTTATTGAAATTTCCGTAACCGGTATCACCGTCTAGCAAAATAGGGATGGTTGTGGCGTCACTCATAAACTCTAATACTTCTAAAACTTGCGTCCATGAAGCTTCATTATTATCTCTTACTCCCATTGCTGCAGACATCGATAGACCGCTTGCCCAGATCCCTTTAAATCCGGTATTTTCTACAATTTTAGCAGACAATGCATGATGAGCCTCCATGAGCAGTTCTAGCTGCGAACTTTGTAAAAGCGCGCGCAGCTGCGTTGTTTTTTTTATCATTAGTTCTGCTCCTTTCTTCTACTCATCCTTATTTGGAATTAGATACTTTTTAAATGTTTTAAAAGAGGGCTGCTTCATAACACGGTGGGTAATTTTTAATAAAAGTACCGTGTCTTTGTTCACTTTATCTTGCAGTCTAGTGTTAAGTTCTGTTCCCGTTTCACAGAAAAATACTTTAGACTGATCCATTCCCGCATCCAGTGCCCCTTTTCCAATTTCCACCGCTTCTTTTCCTACTACAATTAATAGGTCTATCCCGAAATGGACTGCCGTTTCACCCAGCTTACGGTACTCCAGAGTGGCATATCGGCTATCTCCAAGCTGGGGCATGTACCCTAACAAGGCAATGGATAACTTTCCTGTGGCCGCTTCCTTCAATACTTGAAGTCCGGTCTTCATGGAGAGCGGGGAAGAATTCCAAGTATCATCAATCACTGTACAGCCATTTACTCCTGATTTGAATTCCAGATGTTCTTCTACATGTTCAAAATCAGCGAGATATTGTATCGCCTTTTCTAAGTCAACCCCTGCCGAGACAACGGCGGCAAGAGCAGCAAGAGCATTGTAAACATTATGCTCGCCTAAACCCGGGACATAGACATGATACGGCTTTCCTTCATACTGCAGCTTGAATCTCATTCCTTGTTCCCCATATTGAATGTCCTCTGCATGGAAATGCATACCTGCCCCTTTACCAAAATAAATCACCTGCTTAAATGGACTGACATCCACGATTCGTTTAATGTTTTCATCGTCACCATTCAGGATCAAAATGCCTGTTTCAGGGTCTAATCCGTCGGTAATCTCGCCTTTGGCCTTCATATACACTTCGGGTGTCTCACAATCAGCCAAATGGTGAACATCGATGTTAAGCAGCACACGAATCTGCGGTTTAAAATAGCGGCAGGCAATTTTTAAATAACCGGGATAGGCAACGGGCATTTCATAAACAGCTATTTCCGTTTCCTTCTTCAATCGCATTAAATATCGCAGATTAACGCTCATTGAATTCATGCTCATCCAGGTATAATCAATGTTATAATCATGTTCAAGCATTTGAGCAATCATTTCTTTCGTGGTCGTTTTGCCGCATGTACCGGTAACCCCAATGACCGGGATATCAAATAGACCCCTGTAGTAATCAATAAATTTCCAATAGGCCTCCTTGACATTGTCGACTGCAATCACACTTATTTCATCATGTAAATTTTTGCATTGTTCCGGTACATCTGTGACGACAGCAACAGCTTGTTTAGCAGACCAGTATTGACCATTAATCGAATCCCTATTTACATGAAAAAGCAATGTGTGATGGTCAATGTCTTTCTTCGTTCTTTTTATCACACTTTTCATGATGTGATCGTCTCTGCCATGAATGACATGTCCGTCCAGATGCTGTACGATTTCGCGCAGGACTATGTGTATCATTTAACTAAACCCTCCTGATTCCTCTTTATCATTCCAGACAAAGCCTGAAAGTGCTGTAGCATAATTAAGCAGCCGTTGTGCCGCTAGATTGCGAAGTTTATAGGCATTGACTTGGGAAAATAAATTATCCGGCTTCGCGTTTACCTCAAGAATTTTAATCGTATCATATTGATCAATACAGATATCCACCGCTAGTTCACCAAAAGTCCCCACTGTGTGTTCAATCGTCTCGACAACACTTTTTGTCACCTTTGTAATTTGATTTTTGATGATTCGTCTTTCGTTCGGATTCGGATACAATTTACTCAGGACAATACTTGCACGCCGGTTAATTTCCGTTTCCACCGTCATGATACCCTCATTTGTTAAGCGTGCCACCATCCCTGTCCTTACCCACTTCATTCTGCCATTTTTTTGCATATACACTCTTATTTCTACATAATGTTCATTTAATTTTTTTCTTCTGACAGCTTCTTGAAGTACATAAGGACCCCTTTCTATTTGCGGAAATAAGGTTGCGGTCAGATCCTCTACTGCCCCAAGCGGCTGGAAGTTTTGCTGTTTCGGATTCATCCAATACAGACCTGAAGGGTTTTGCATCACCTGTATGATTCCTTTCCCTAACGCCCCTCCTAAAGGTTTAATAAAAACTTCCCCATACAGATCGATCATCTCTTTGATATCTGATGGCTGCTTATAAATGCACGTATCAGGCAGATACTCTTCATGCTTTTCCTTTAAAACCTGGTAAGACAGCCATTTATCTCCTGTTAAATCAAATAGTTTCGGGGAATTGATAAAAGGGATTTGATAAATAAACTGAAGTTTAGCCCGAATCTCTTCTATTTCTTTTATTTGTTTTTTTCTGGTTAGGAAATAACGATCATAGATCACTGCCGGGAATGGAAATAACCCTTCACCTTCCGTTGTCGTCCCTTTTATTAACTGCTTTTCCCAGATAATATCTTTTGGCTCAAACACATAAACAAGCATTTGCTTATTTATCGCCATTTTACTGATATGCTGGAAGTAAGTACCCTGCCGCTCGAAAGGCCGATTGGTAAGAATCCCTAAAATAGGACCAAGAATGAGGGAACCATTTGCTGGCAGAATTTTGGGATTCCATTCTTTCGGCAGCGAAAGATTTTCCCGCAATTTCGGTGTGAGTTGGATGATCTTAGAATTTCGAAATGAAAAGGAATACGGTCGAATGGTGGCTTTCGACATAGACTTCCCTGCACATACAAACGTATCTTCCCCGACAGATAAGTGGAATTTTTCCCGTATTTTTTTCGGAACGTGTATGATTAGTCCTCTTTCATACTCCTGATTTGGGATTTCTAGATTCCAATTTTTCCTTATGTCCTTCGCTTCATTTAATAAATAACCTTCTTCTATGCATTTAAAAAAGGGGGTTAATTCTTTTTCATAACTTAAATAATCTGTTTTGGTGATAATCTGTTTTTTTATGTCCTGCCAAATCGATTTTAATACTGGCTGATTCCCTTGATAGTATGCACGTTGTATCAGCGGATGAAATAGATAGGGTGTTTCCAGCTTTGTAAAATGAGAGACAGCTAGTTTAGCTAAACATAATACAGCTAAAGTGATCTCCGGTTTTATCATCCAAGAACTTAAAGATAAATATTCAAAGCCATAGGGTTTATGGCGGAATCTCCCTATGCCGCCATGCTTTGTCCTTCTTCTCTTCCTGCTTGTATTCGATTGCTCCAGCATGGCCAAGGGAAAAGCGAGAAAATAATCTAGGACACGTAATAATTTTACGGACGGCTTAATGCCCAAATGGAGATGACCGCCGCACTGATAGCCGTAAAATGGCATACTTCCAGCACGGATGGATATATTGGAATAGGGTATCCTTTCAGAGGCAGCAGCGATTAAGCTTTGAATATTGCGGAAAAGCTCATGGGGTGATTCCGACTGTTCCGGTCTTATTTCTGCCAAAGCAAATTCACCACTATCCTGTTCAATTTGCCTTTCGTCACAGCCTACCGCTCCTTCAAGCGGAAAAAACTCGGAAGCAGGCAGAAGTTCATCATCGCAGCTTAACATAAACTCAATATCTGCTCCAATAGTGAAGATTTCCTTTGCATCTTCCTCTTGTCCAAAATCCTCCGCTGGCAGTGGATGCACATCAAGCACGATGGCTTTTTCGCTGTTGAGCTTTCCTAGTTTCACATAGGCATGCTGCATTCCAGTAACGTATACTGCCCGTACCGCTAATTGCAGCCATTCTTTAGGCAGATCGCGCTGATCAATTTCCTCGTATTCCCAGCCATATTGCACCGTTCTGATTGGTATTTCCCGATTTTTAACCGCATGAACAATGGCTTCCTCTGTCTTTACAACATCCAACCCGAGAACCTCAAGCTTGTACTCATGTTCGATCACAACAAGTTTTGTAAAATAGTCAAAGTCCTCTTCGAGGGATTGCTCTTTTGAATGTATTATTTTAATATCCCTACCTGAGTGATGACCGAATTTTCTGCCAATGATTGGATAGGAGCAGTGATTAACATCGACTATTTCCACTGCCTGAACATTGTTTGTTTTCAACATTTGCAGAATAAGTTCTTTATCCTCCCCTATAAAGAACGGGCTGTTGATTAACTCCATAAGATAAACCACCCATTTAGTTTTTTTCAACCTAGCATGTGAAATGTGATGTTCGCATAAGTTTAAAATATCTTATGGTATTTTTTTGATTATTCCTGTGTTATTTTCTTAATATCTATTGTAAATTTAGTCATAACGGGCATTGGTCAATAATAATAAGGAGTACCGGAATGAGTATCCAATTCCAAAAGCTAGATTATATCCAATTTTTTAAAGGGAACGGCAAATTATTTTGTCAAGTGGATGCGCAGCACGCTAAAGGGCCTCAAGCTGATTTATATACCGGAAAAATCGTTGGAAATCTTGTCAGGAAAACGGGCTGTGCGGGCATAATCAGCATCGTGTCCAGAACGGTTTCGGATTTAAATCGAAAAGAGGACGGTCAAAATAACAAAGCGATCCAGCAGTACCGGAAAACGATCAATGAAATTCTGCAGTATTTACAGCTTTTGGATCGGGAACAACATCGTGTAGTCAAACCATTTCTCCATTTAACCATTCACGGAATGAAGGATGAGCATTACGGTCCATATGGGATTGAAATAGGTACGCTTAATGGGCTCTCCTGTTCCCGGGAAATGAAAAAATGGCTGCAAAAAACCATTACCGCCAAGGCAAAAATACTCATGCCCCAACTTAGCATTCAATTTGATCAGCTTTTTCATGGCGATGAATCTATTGTTTATCATCGGCTGGGAGATGGTGTCGGCTACATGGGCTACGGATCACATTTTCATACGTTTCAAATTGAATTATCTCGGACATTGAGGGAAAAACATCAAACTGAAATGGTCGGTCTTCTTTCCCAAGTTATTCTTACTTTTCAAACGGAAATAGCAGAAGGTAAACGCAAATAAGAGCTGCTGCATTTTTATTTACCCTGTGCAACAGCTCTTAAATCATTTGTATTTTATGACGAAGATTCATCCACTAGTTTTTTTACATATTTCGGTAAAGCAAATGCCGCCTTATAAACCTCTCTATCAATGTACTGTGTGTCTTGATCCTGAAGTCTTGTGAGATCAGCCTTAAGCGGATCCCATTTTTTTGATGCTAAGGTAAAACTCCAAATGCCGCACGGGAATAATGGAATCGTAACTAAATACGTATAAACGATCGGGAAATGGACTTGAACATTTTTTACGGTACGCTGTAAAGTAGAAATATTATAAAAAGGAGAACCAGACTGAAAAACAACAATCCCGTCATCTGTCAGACCATCATAGACAGCTTGGTAAAACTCCTTGGAAAATAATTTAGTTCCCGGACCAACTGGATCCGGACGGTCAATCATGAGTATATCATATAGATCCTTTTGTTTTTGTATCCAATCATAGCCATCCTCATGAATCATCGTCAATCTTGTTTCATTTTCATATGCGGAAGCAGGTGTCAAATATTTTCTGCATAATTCCGTCACCTTGGGGTCAAGTTCAACCACATCAATTTGCTCCACTTCCTTGTATTTCATCGTTTCCCGTGCCGGTCCGCAATCACCGCCGCCAATCATCGCTACTTTTTTCGGATGAGGATGTGTGACAAGCGGGATATGGCTGATCATTTCATTATAAATAAATCCCTCCTTCATGGAATTTTGCGGCGTTCCATCCAATACCAGCATTCTTCCAAATCCTTTTGATTCCACGATACTTATTTCCTGATAAGTAGATTTTTCATAATGAAGTAAGGAATGAATTTTGTACCACTGTTCAATCCTGGCATTGCCGACAAAATTCCGTATCCATACCGTGCTGTTCTCTTTATGAAACCCATAAAGAGAGCGTTCCTTCGCCATCCCTTTCACCTGCTTTGTCGTTTGTGATTATGATATACAATATGAAGAAACAATGGACTTGTCCTAGTTAAATGGCCAATTTCTCCTTAGAACGCAAAAAATCCCCTTGAGTGAAAGACTGATATGTTCTCCTTTTTTCACTAGGGGGTTTTTTTAAGTTAAATAAATAACAACAAACTTACTGCCATCACCGCCATACCGGCGATTAATCCATAAATGGAGGTATGTGCTTCATCATATTTTTTTGCTGCCGGAAGCAATTCATCTAGTGAGATAAACACCATAATTCCGGCAACGGCGGCAAAAATAATGCCAAACATCGTATCATTTAAAAACGGCATTAAGACTAAATAAGCTAAAAATGCTCCAATAGGTTCTGATAAACCAGATAAAAAGGAGAGCTTAAATGCCTTTCGCTTGCTTCCTGTTGCAAAATAGACCGGTACTGAGACAGCAATTCCTTCCGGTATGTTATGGATAGCAATGGCCGTGGCAATCGCAACCCCCAGTGCCGGATCTTGAATGGCGGATGCAAAGGTCGCAATCCCTTCTGGAAAGTTATGAATGCCAATGGCAAGAGCGGTAAAGGTCCCCATTTTTAATAAGGTTTGATCTTTCATAGCTGCAGGCTGTGACATCTCTTCTATTTTCTTCAGTTCATGCGGATTGCTTTGCTTCGGAATAAATTTATCGATTAAGGCAATCAATACCATACCGCCAAAAAAAGCGATGACCGTGATCCAATTCCCCTGTACATTTCCGAGTTCACCTACTAAAGCATCCTTTGCTTTCACAAATATTTCAATCATCGAGACATAAATCATCACACCAGCAGAAAATCCAAGTGCTAAAGATAAAAATTTTGTATTTGTTGTGGAAGCAAAAAATGCCAGCACACTTCCTATACCTGTTGCCAGACCAGCAAATAACGTCAGTCCTAAAGCAATTAATACATTGGGTTCCATTTACTTTTCCTCCCTTAGAGACTTGTATGAAAATATCAGAACGACATTTATATTCGACAACGATCCCTAACTTTCCCTTTTCAAAAATTGTTGACTTTGTACAACTTTTACCTTAAAAATTTTTCTTTGAGCCTATTATATGCGTCTATCAAAAATACGTTTCTTATGGTAAACATTTTAATTCAATGTAAACAAAATAAGCAACATAAAAGTATTGTTAGTAAATGTGTAAACGTTTTTAATTTAGCGGCTTCTATGTTATTTTTAATATTGGAAATATTGATTGGAAATATTTATTTGAAATAATAGTATTGAATAAGAACCATTCGTTTCTAAATTATTTCGGGGGAGAGAAAAACTTGGATAACGAACAACTATTAACCTTTATTGCTGTATCTGAATTAAAGAATTATTCACGTGCCGCAGATCATTTAAATGTCACACAGCCTGCTGTTACAGCAAGAATTCAAAAACTGGAATTGGAACTTGATTGTAAACTATTTAACCGAAATGGGAAAAAAATCATTTTAACGGAAGAAGGAATGGTTCTGCTCCCATTTGCCCGAAAAATAGTCAACTATATGAATGAAGCAAAACAAACAGTTGATTTATTGAAGGTACCAACATTATCCATCGGCCTATCTCCAGCTATTTCTGAATCCCTTATTTTTCAGGTTTTGTCTTTAATGAAGGAAGAACATGATTTATTATTCGATATTGTTGAAGCGGATGATTCGATGGAAATTTCAAAAATGATTTCAGAGGGGCAGATCGATATTGGACTGATACGAAACGTCGTTTCCTTTACCAATCTTGAATCAAAAAGCCTGTTTCATGAAAAACTGAAATTCATCGTTAGTAAAAAGCATGAATTAGCGGACAAAGAAGAGATAAAACTGAAGGATTTAGTCGGACAAACCATGATTTGCTACCGCCGCCAAACTCCAATTGCTGTTCAAATTGATGAAAGATTAGTCGGCGTTGAAAATCTGCAGCGGATTGAGGTAGGCGGATTTGAAATGGTGAAGTTAATGGTGAAAAACAACTGGGGATTCGGGATTATTCCAGAATTAGCATTAGGAATTGACACTGTGACCATAAAAAAAGATTATGAGGTCATTCCATTTCCTGAATTTGATAACCTAATCTTTGATGTGACCGGAATTTATAAAAACGATTCTCCAAAATGGGAAAATCTCCATTTATTTCTGCATTATTTTGAAACGACATTAAAGACTTTGCGGCCAGGCAGGATGTGAATCATCCCTGTCTTCAGGTCCAGTCCTTATCGGATTGTATACATAATAGCGCTAAAATATGGAACAGAACGTACACTCCTTTGCCTAGTGAAAGGATACGGTTATCGGATGATACGTTCTGTGATTATCCTTATTTTTCATTCACCTATCACACAATTCCTAATTCCCTCGCCATTTCACCAGGAAATGAAACCGCAAGTTCGAAAACTCGAATTCTTTATTCGACAATAATTTCGCCATTGAACTTTTTTTGACTATATTTAAGCGTTTACAAACATTGTTTTGACAAGTTTTGTCGGAAAGGTTGATTTTCAGAAACGATCCTTTAAAATAATATTAAGGGAATGTAAAGGTATTGTAAAGATTTTATCGTGTCTCTTGACATCGAAGGGGGTATCTGATATGGAGATTCCAGAATATTGCGGCAAACTTGAATTTTCTGTCCTGCAATTCATCGTTGCTTTAACGGATGAAATTCGCCAAAAAATGGAACAAAGGAAATTATTTTATCAAGAACAAATCATCCGATTTGCGAAAAATAAAATTAATTTCTTCTTTAAAGGTTTTCAAATGAAGGATGCACTGCTCGCGGTTTATAAAAATGAAGTGTTTAATACGATCATGTTTAAAATAAAATATTTGTTAAAGGAGTATAATATCCTTCAATGTGTATAAAACATACAATTATATAAAAGAGAACTTTCTTTTTCTATAAGCTAGTAAAAGAAAGTTCTCTTTTTCAATTCTTAGTTTTCGCTTGTATTAGCCGCAGCTTTTTTGATAAAGTCTTCTTTCTTAAGACCAAGGAATTCAATTGCATTTTCCCCAAGCATTTTCTTCTTATCTTCTTCAGAAAGGTTTTCCATCACATCCACCACTTTACCTGAAGGAACTTCACGTAACACGAACGGGAAGTCAGATCCAGCGATTAACTTATCAGTACCAAATTTATTAATCATAAATTGAAGGTTTTGCGGATCATAAACAAGAGTATCAAAATAAAACTTATTCGCATAATGACTCGGTTTTTCTTCTGTTTTACGAGAATCTGGCCATGATTCCCAAGCTTGATCGATACGAGCAAGGACATAAGGGAATGAACCGCCGCCGTGTGCGAAGCATAGTTTTAAGTTCGGATGTCTATCTAAAATCCCACTATAAATCACGCTTGCAGCTGCAAGTGCTGTTTCAGAAGGCATTCCGATGCAATACATAAAACGATGTCTTGGCATTCTCTCTTGACCGACTGTTGCCCATGGATGTACGAATACTGGCACGTCCATTTTCGCAGCGGCTTCTAAGAATTTTTGAATTTCAGGTTCATCAAAGTTTTGTCCGTTTACATTACTTCCTACTTCGATCCCTACTAATCCTAATTCATTTATACATCTTTCCATTTCAGCGATCGCCAGTTCAGCGTTTTGTAATGGAACCGTACCTAAGCCGGCAAAGCGATCAGGGTATTCCTTCACAGTAGCTGCGATAAAATCGTTTTGTACTTGAGATAATTCTAGACATTTGTCTGCATCTGCCCAATAAGTGAACGTTACAGGGATTGGTGAAAGAACTTGGACGTCGATTCCCTCTTTGTCCATTTGTTCAATCCGTTTCTTAGGATCCCATGCTAAATGGTCAATTTTACGGAACAGACCGCCGTTGCGGTAAATTTCAGCACCGCAATCGCAAGTATGCTTTAATGTTGGAAAACGTTCGTCTCCGTATTTTTCTGCTAAATCAGGGAAATTCCCCGGAATAATATGTGTATGAAAGTCTACACGAAAGTGTTTTTCGTCTGCCACTTTAACGCCTCCTCATAAAAAAACTTAATTTTATTTAATTATTTACTTTTTCAGGCTCTTCAACAATTAATTTACCTTTTTCGCCCCAGCCTGGATTTGGTTTTCCGCCCCACTCGTCTAGTGTATACATAGTTGGTTCTAAGCGGCGAGCCTCACGTGGGTTTTCTTCAGGAAATTCTTCCATACCTTGGCTGTATTCGATTGTAAAGCCGTCTGGATCAGCAAAGTATAAGAAGATACTTCCTGATGGATGGTGTTTTCCTGGTCCAAATAGAATTGGAACATTCGCATCTTTCAAGCGGTTTACTTGAATACCAACGTCATCTACACGTTCTGCTTGATAGGCAAGGTGATTTAATTTATTTTCTTTTCCTTTTGTTAAGGCAAAGTCATGGTGATATGGAGATGGGAATGCTCTCATCCAAGACCAGCCTGTTTCTTTACCCATGATATCAGAAACTTTGAAGTTCAATGTTTCTGTAAAGAATTCAACTAATTCATCAAATTTATTTGTTTCATACACAACGTGTAAAAATCTTGTGATTCTTGCTGTTTTAGGCTGGAATGGAGTTCCCATTTGCATCATTTCAACATACAATTCATACGTAACGCCTAAATATGGATCTTTGAAGCGTAATGTTCTGCCTTGCGCTAGTTTTTGGCATTCTTCTTTCGCTAATTCCTCAGGATTTAAACCTTTTTCTGTTAAATAATCAAATACTCCTTGGAACTGCTCAGCTTTTTCAAGTTCATAAGCTACGCGGATTAAACCTGCTTCTTCTCCTTGTTGCAGGATTAAATTGTGGTGATCGTGACTGCTTCTGAGGTATGCGGTTTCATTTTCTCGCTCAACAAATTGCATCCCCACTATATTTTCATAAAAATCTACTGATTTATCCAGATCAGTTACACTTAATACAACATATCCTAGCTTTTTATAACGAATCATGTCAGTACCCCCTGTTAGTGTCAATAAGTTTCTTGAATATATATTAAATTTAACTTACTATTAGAAAAATGTCTAATCACATATTTTTGGGTTTTTCACTATGTTTATAAGATTATTTTTAGTATTTTACAATATTGTCATGTTGTTTATATGTTTTGCCAAAACTGCTCTTTTCATTTATATTGAATCTATTGTGAATCTTATTTTTTGCCATTAAACTCAATAGAAAAGGCGGGCTGTTATGCCCCCCTTTTTTTTAATGATTCATATTCATTTCCTGGTTGTGTGCAGCATCAGCATTTCCTGCTTCTTTTTGCTGTTCAGCCTGCATTTGCATTTTTTTCATATAGCGTTTTTCCGCTTCAGTATCAATGTCTTTCCAGCTTGAAAGAACACCGTTCGTTTGATTTTCGCTCATGTATTTGTTGGCGCTTTCTTTATCCTTAAAGAAGGCATAGCCATATTTCATTGGTGTTTGGACATCTGCCTTTACAACAACGGCACTTTCCGCATCAATCCATTCTTTTGTGTTATAATCGCGAACCCATGAACTAGTAAAATTTTCGTTAAATTTCCTTTCAGCATTCAGCAGGCATCCTGAATCATCCAGATAAACATGGGTTCCGTCTTCTTTCACTGCCTGAGCAGTAAAGACGCCCATCTCTTCATCCTCTGTATAAATTTTCATATTACAAAAATAGCATAGATCCTCTGCTGTTGGTTCCTGCGGCTTGGCTGCTTTATTTGTCTTCTCTTTTTCAGCAGGCTCCGTTTTTGCTGTTTCTGTTGTTTTGGCATCATTGCCTTTCTTTTCTATATTCGCTTTTTCTTCGGTACCACAGCCAGCGAATAGCAAAATAAATAATAAAAATAAGACCGCGAACGAAAATTTCTTCATATTCTTTCCCCCTTGTTCTGTTTCGAATTAATCCTATCATTCAATTGTGAGAAAGATGAGAAATTATGAAGAAATTTTTGTGTGGTTGGCTAAATTTGTAAATAATGACTTCCTATAGAAATGATTGCTAAGTAAATAAACGTATTATTTTTTTATTTCGTTCTTCTTTCTCCTCATCAGAGACCAAATCATATTTTTTTAACAGATGAAATAACCCATTTAATACTTGTTGTGAATGCTGACTAGCAAAAAAATGTTCGAACAAAGGGTGCATTTCCTTTGGCAGAAACTCAAGCTGTGATTCATATTTTTTCCGGACATCATCATGTGTATGATCTAATTTGCATTCGCTCATATCATTACCCCCTTCGTGTTTCCTTCATAATGGAACCATGTATCTTTAGGTCATGCATAGTAAATTATACTTAGCTTCCGCTACAGCAGCAAATAATAACGCTGATTTTTTTTATTTCGCTAAATGGTCCTCATTTTTCTCATTTTGCGCATGCCGCGGTATACTATTAATAGTCATTTAGAAGGGAGATCATGTCTTGAACCAATCTAGCGCAAAAGAAACGATGTCTATTTTAAAGGAACTAGTTTCCATTCCAAGTCCTTCCGGCAATACCTATAAAATCATTTCATTTGTGGAACAATTTTTCCAAGGTCTAAACATTGCCACAAAACGCAATCATAAAGGCGGTTTAATTGCCACCCTTCCTGGCAGGGATGCTTCCCGTCACCGCATGCTGACGGCCCATGTGGATACTTTAGGGGCTATGGTAAAGGAAATAAAGCCCAGCGGACGATTGAAAATCGATTTAATCGGGGGTTTTCGCTATAACTCCATTGAAGGAGAATATTGTTTCATTGAAACTTCCGAAGGTAAAACCTGTACGGGTACAATCCTCATGCATCAAACATCGGTACATGTCTATAAAGATGCAGGGAAGCTGGAGCGCAATCAGGATAATATGGAGGTACGAATAGACGAAGAAGTTCATAATGCCGAGGATGTCCGAGCACTGGGAATTGAAGTTGGTGACTTTATTTCCTTTGATCCACGGGTAGAAATCACGCCGGCAGGATTTATTAAATCCCGGCATCTTGATGATAAAGCAAGCGTTGCGCTGCTTATGCAGTTATGCAAAAGGCTCACAGCGGAAAACCTAACACTTCCCTTTACCACCCATTTTCTCATTTCCAATAATGAAGAAATCGGTTATGGAGGTAATTCAAGTATTCCTCCCGAAACAGTTGAATTTTTAGCCGTTGATATGGGAGCAATCGGCGACGGGCAGGCTACTGATGAGTATACGGTATCGATATGTGCAAAGGATGCAAGCGGACCATACCATTATGGACTGAGGAAAAAACTTGTCCAGCTGGCCAAGGATCATAACATTGATTATAAAATTGATATCTATCCTTATTATGGCTCCGATGCCTCAGCAGCGATCCGGTCAGGTCATGATATCGTTCACGGTTTAATTGGACCAGGTATTGATTCCTCCCATGCCTTTGAACGGACACATGAAAAATCACTTGAAAATACAGCCAAACTGCTTTATCAATATATTCAGTCTGAGATGATCGTCCATCATTGAAAAAGCCGGGAAATCCCGGCTTTTTCTTTCTATACATAACTTTAAGCTTTCTATTGCCATATTCGTTTATTTTCTTCCCTTTTAGTGATTTGCATTTGATCCAGTTTTTCCAAAAACGGGATCATTAATTTTCGTGATACCCCAAGTATCTCCTTTACTTCTGGGAGGGTAAATTCCGCTGCTGTTTTGCTCCGCAGTGTTTCAACAGCCGTTTTGAAAACCTCGCCATGCCAATAATACTGACCATCAAGTGAGTAAACGAGCTCCTGCTCCTCCAAAAATCGTTTCAGGTCATTTGTTAGATGCTCCGGTATTCCTTCTCCTTGAAAATAATGACTGAGAGGATTGACGTTATAGCCGTCCTTACGTAATTTACCGAGTAAATTCTCTGTCCGCTTTTGCCAGTTTTTCGGCACGGAAGGCATAAAGCTCTGTAAAGCAATAAATTGCTCCTTTTTCTTCAACTGTTGACTTTCAACAGCCTGCTTTAAAACATATTCCAATAAAGATTTATGAAAGGTTTTCTCTAACGAATGGAAAAGCTCTGCTTTATTCATTCCATGTTTCATCGGATGGTGTGAGTGATATAATCCAAGTCGATCGATCAGTTCCTCTTGAATCGTCTCTATGACGGAAAGAAGCGTATATTCCTTTTTATTAAACAAGACAAATTCATCACTGTTGATTTCGTTAACGATCGTATCCTCATCCAAAGAAGTTGTTTTGATTAGTTCAGGGAGTGTTAGACTCTTTTCCTCCACCAGTGCCGCTGTTATTCTTTCCTTTGGCGTTCCTTCCTTTTTTTGCTCCAACTGTTCGATGGTACGGTAGCCGAATTTATACTTTTCACCGCGCGGTTCAATTACCCAGCCCCCTCCAATCGTTTCCTGCGGGCTTGGCCGGCGTATGATAAAGCGATCGCCCCTTTTAGTGACGATTTCTTCATCAAGCCTTAATTGACAAAGAATTTCTGATTGATCTGTTTCAATTTCATTTCGATCAAAGAAAACAATTTGTCCCATTACCTCCGCCGTTCCAATATGACATTTAATCGGCATTCTCTGCTTTACGATATAATCCAAATCACTTACCATATGTATCGCGACATCAATCGTTTTCGTGACAATAAAATGCTCTGATGAGACAAGTACATCTCCGCGTTCCAGCTCTTCTTTTGCAACACCTGATAGATTGATCGCAGCCCTTTGTCCGGCAAACGCTCTTTCTCTCTGATGATGATGGACTTGAATTTGCCTCGCCCTGACATTCAGTCCTTTTGGCAGCACCTTTAATACCTGTCCCTCCTCGACTGAGCCTTCATATACGGTCCCTCTAACAACAGTTCCTTGCCCTTTTACGGTAAAGACCTGGTCGATTGGCAGGCGGAAAGCACCCCGGATATCGCGCATTTCGAGTCCTTTTAGACGCTCGATAATCATCGTTCTTAAGTCCTCAATTCCTCTATGCGAAACACTGTCCACAAGAACAAAGGGAGCCTCTTCAAAGACCGTGTTTTGCAGCTCCGTGAATATGTCCTCTTTCACCAGATCAATAAATTCTTCTTCAACACGGTCAATTTTTGTTATCGCTACTATCCCGCTTTGGACCCCTAAAAACTTTAATATTTCTAAATGTTCCCGTGTCTGCGGCATAATCCCTTCATCCGCTGCTACAACCAGGACAACGAGATCAATTCCGGCCACCCCGGCAATCATTTGGCGAATGAAGCGTTCATGTCCTGGAACATCTATAACAGAAATCTCGATCTCCTCATCTTCGTATAAAGGAGCAAATCCCAGTTCAATGGAAATCTGCCGTTCCTTTTCCTCTTTTAAACGGTCGGTATCAATATTCGTTAATGCTTTTGTCAACGTTGTTTTTCCATGGTCAATATGCCCGGCCATGCCAATGGTAAAATATCGTTTATTCATGGATGCACCTGCTTTTTTCTGCTTTTTTAACATTATAGCATGTTGCGTTTGGGGATTCTATTTCTGGCAAAAGGAGGCTGCCAATATGAGAAACACTTAAAAAGCTCAGCCAATAATGGCTGAGCTTTCATCATATGGTCGAATTATAATTTAGTTACGTTAGCAGCTTGAGGTCCGCGAGCTCCTTCGACTACTTCGAAAGATACGTCTTGACCTTCTTCTAAAGTTTTGAAACCGTCTGTTTGGATTGCAGAGTAATGTACGAATACATCGTTTCCGTCTTCAGCTTCGATAAATCCGAAACCTTTTTCTGAATTAAACCATTTAACTTTACCGTTTTTCATAAAAAAAAATCCTCCTAATGGCTTAGAAAAAGCCATGTAAAAAATTTACCATTTACAACGTAATAGCTTTACTTTCATTACTCATCCAAACAGGTAGTTCTTTTTCGAATAAGCAGTTTGCAAAATTCTAGCACGATGCAAAAAGGCTAATTAAAATGTACCATTTCTCATCGATAATGTCAAGGAAAGGTCCCCGTCATTCCTTTTATATTAAGGATGTAAGCACTATCATAAGTACGGCACTTTGAATTAAGATTTCGTTCTCCACCTTACTATATGTTGAATCATTTTAAGTGGAGACAGTCCAATATATGTTATTTTTCTGTCCCTCTTATGTTTTCACTTTGAATATGTTTATCTGTAAATCCCACTTATACTCTGATTCTTTTATCTAAGCGTCACCAGCTTGTCCGCATACTGTGCATTTTATCTTACATTAAAAGGAGGAAAACAAATGACTAAAAAAGAGCATCTGTTAACAAGTGATCTTTCTCAATTCCATCAACAGAGCAATCAAGTCTATAATGAATTTCCATTCTGCGAACTAATCTCAAGCAGGATTAACGAGTGGAATGAAGCAATTAGTAAATCTGCAGCATAATGATTCATATTTGCGTAAATAAAGCTGCCCTTTCATATGGCAGCTTTATTCTATGTATATCATGTTATTCATCTTCTTCATACGCTTCTTTACACTCATCACACCAATAGACAATACCGGAATTGCCGATAAATTTCACTTCTACCAGCTTTCCTTCAGCATAGCATTTTGGACAAACATGAATGGTCATATTAGTCTACCTTCCTTTAGTCTTAAAATAGGGTTTTGCCCTATTATATTTTACTACTGAACGCAAATTATGCAATGCCAGTCCATCAAGCACAGAATTCACAAATTTTCAAAATTTGCAATCTAATTCATCATTATATAGTATTATTTTAATCATTATAGTTCAAATCTAATTAAGGTGGTACTCGATGTTCGAAAGAAAACAGCATGTGGTCAATAAAGCCCATCAATTATTTATTGAAAAAGGATTTCAATCCACCTCTGTGCAGGATATTTTAGATGAAAGTGGTATCTCTAAAGGAACGTTTTATAATTATTTTTCATCAAAGAGTGATTTATTTAAAGCAGTTCTTATTTCAATACGCAAACAGCACGAGGTTAAACGAAATGAATTGTTAATCGGGGAAAACCGAGCGGATATGGAGATCTTTATTAAACAGATAGATATTATTATGGAATCTAATAAAACGAATAAATTGTTTACACTAATTAGCGAAATCCTGGTTTCCAACGATCCTGATTTAAAAATGTTTATTACTGAGTATCAATTTGCCCATTTAAGCTGGATGTTTGAACGCTTAGTAGATATTTTCGGCGAAGAAAAGCGCCCTTATTTATTAGATTGCGCTATCCTATTCTTTGGTATGTTACATCAGTCGCTTCATTATAATGTACTCGCTAAAGATAGTTATTTTAACCGACTAGAGGTGATCCGCTACTGTACTGCAAGGCTGATACAAATGGTCGAGGATGTTAGTGCAGCAAAAGTTCAAATGCTGGATCCTGATTTATTCAAAAAATGGCTTCCTTCTTCAGAGAATAGTTGTTCATCCTATAATGAAATCTTTTCTTCCCTCGCGGATTTAAAGAAAACGATTATTCATGTTGTGCAAACGGAAGCAGTGCGCATGAAGCATTTGCAAAACTTAAACTTTATGCATGAAGAATTAACGAAGTCCAAACAGCCAAGACTTTTTTTAATTGAAAGTACTCTGTTATCAATACAGTCCTGTCCCGAAATCCAGCAAACGGAAGAGCTGTCGAGACTGAAGCAACTCTTATCTGAACATGTGCTAAAAGATTATTAATTTCCTGGATGTTTTTCTCATCAATATAGCAAAATATCGACAAATATTGGTTTGCTGTATTTTCTTTGCCGAATTCCTTCTTGTTTTGTCATCTTGGCAGGATTGTTTAAACAAACCGAGAAGATGTAAATAAAGGAGGGAAGAATAATTGAATACTAGAGCAGTTGCTGAATTATTAGGGATATCCGTCAGTACCGTACAGCGCTGGGTTAAACAATTAGGTTTAGAAATGGAACGAAATGAATTAGGACATTTTATTTTTTCTGAGGAAGATATTGAATTATTAAAAGAAGTAAAAAACCAGCTGCAGCAGGGAAAGATACTTCAGGAAATTGAGGTTTGCAGCAGCAGTAAAAGAACGGGCTCTCTAAAGACTGGTCAATCGGATGATTATGTGGATAATTTAACAGCCAAATTAAAAGAAATTGAAGATAGTCTGCAACAAAAGGCAGATTCGGTTGTTTCTTACCAACTCCTTCAACACCGCCGCGAGATCGAAGAACTGCAAGATCAAATATCCAATTTAACTGCAAAATTATCAAATATTGAGGAACTTCTGCAGAAAGACCGAGAAGCAGCGGCATCTAAAGAGATGATGAACAAGACACCGCGAAAAAGGAATAAATTTTTTCAGGCCATTTTCGGATAAAGGCTGACACAGCTTGGTGCTGTGTCAGCCTTTATTTGCGCTGTTTTAACAGCTTTACAAATGATATGATGATATTATAAAAGTATGATTGACCAATAGCTAAAGAAAGATTTGGTGCCGCATGAAAAATAAAAGCAAGTTTTTGCTAAAGCTCATTTTAGTACTCTTGATATTATTTCTCCTCCCCCTGTTTGCTAAAGTAAATAGTCAATTATTCCATTCTGTTTTAAATGGTGATATTCAGGCAATTCGTGCTTCTGTTGCTGGAAACTTTATCTCTGCCTATTTATTGACGCTCATTTTAATGATCATTCAAAATACCTTTACCATTATTCCACTCATTTTAATTATCACGCTTAATTTTACGTTGTTTGGATTTATTAAAGGGTTTATTTGGGGATGGGTAACCAGTGTCATCGCAGCGGCAATGATCTATTTATGCGTGAAATATATCTTTCAAGATAAACTAATGAAGAAATTTAAACCGGAGTTAATCCAAACGGTCGAGCAAAAAGGTTTTTCCTATGTATTTAAAGGAAGACTCTTTCCTTTTGTTCCTACAAGTCTGGTAAATATTTTAGCAGCCTTAAGCTCAATTCATTTTAAAGATTTTCTCTGGGGAACAGCTGCGGGAAACTTTCTCTACTTCTTTATTTTAACTTTGATTCCAGCCGGCTTCTTTTCTTCTGCTGTCAATCATTATGTTTGGGGTGCGTTGATCCTACTATTCATTATGATCTTTTATATTCTTAAACGAAACCATAAACAAAAACAAAAATCGCTTATCGTCCATCAAACAGAGCAAAACCATACACATTTCCACGATAGATCCTGATCCACAAAAAGGCTGCCTTGTCTCATTTAAAGGCAGCCTTTTTCATTCATTATTTAATTTTCTGTATTACTTTGGTCTCTATCCTTATTATAGTCATACTCAGTACGATCAACTGGTGTAAAGTTTTCCGGTGTATAGAATCGCAATAAATCGCCGTTTACCACTTTATCGGAAAGAGCTAACTTTGTTGCTACGATTTCTTGAAATTGTTTCGCAATTGCCAATTGTTCTTTTTGGTCTACAGTTAATTGCAATCCAGTTGCGGTATCATAATATTTTCCGTCAATGGCTGTGATCGTTGGACTAACAAACTCACCATTTCGGAAAGGAATAACCTCATCATGATCTTCTGAGAATAGGTCTGTCCCTAATTGGACATAATTTTTTGTATCGATCCCTAGTAAATGCATTAACGTTGGCATAACATCAATTTGTCCGCCGTATTCGTGGCTAATGCCACCCTGCATTCCGGGTACACGGATAAATAACGGTACACGCTGTAAATTTGTGCTTTCAAATGGAGTGATCTCTTTTCCCATTATCTGCTCCATTGCTTTATTATGGTTTTCTGAAATACCATAGTGGTCACCATACATAATAATAATCGAATGATCGTACAGACCAGATTCTTTCAGATAATTAAACATTTGTTCCAATGCTTCATCCGCATAACGAGCCGTTTGGAAGTATGAATCAACTGATTTATCACCGGTAGTGGCCGGTGCGATAGTAGCCAGCTCATCCGCAATTGGATATGGATAATGATTCGTAACCGGAATAAATTTGGCCATAAATGGTTGTGGCAATGATTCCAACAACGGAATCGATTGTTGATAAAACGGTTTATCCATTAATCCATAATCAGCCAAATCCTCTTTTTTCATTTCATAATAACTAGAGTCAAAGAATTTCTCATAACCAAAGGATTTATAGATTTCATTACGGTTCCAGAAGCTTCCGGAGTTCCCGTGGAAGACTGCCGTTGTATATCCCTGCTGATCCAAAATAGCTGGTGCAGCCTGGTACGTATTCAATCCTTTTGTTGTAAAAGCAGAACCCTGCGATACCCCATACAAAGAGTTTTCCAGCATAAATTCCGCATCAGCTGTTTTCCCCTGTGCTGTTTGATGGAAGAAATTATCAAAATACATGGTATTCGCATCTCTTGTGAGAGAATTTAAAAACGGTGTTACTTCTTCCCCATTTAGTTTGTAATTAATTAAAAAGTTTTGCGTCGATTCAAGATGTAAATAAATTACATTCATTCCTTTACCTATTCCAAAGGTTGCAGGATTAGGAGCCGCATAATTGGAATGGGTAAAGTTGATAACCTCTGTAATATCATTACTGTCAGCTGTAACGCGCTGTGCCGAAGCCTTCGTGCTCTGAACAGCATCATAAATGGTATAATTGAAGGTTCCCAAATATTTCACTACATATCGGTGGTCAAAGCCTCTTGTTAATAATTGCGGACGGTCTGCTTCAGCTAAAGCCAGATTCAGACATGAAATACCTAAAGCTAAGGAAATAAGAGCAGCTCTTTTCCGGCGGCTGATATCCTTTACTTCGATTTTTACTATTTTAAATACAAGTAATCCAATTAATAGAATGATGTCAGCAAAAAACAAGAAATCATATCCCTCTAAAAGGGAACCAACACTGCTGCTCACATCACCAAAGTTCTGGGTCTGAAAAATAGTCGGCAATGTAATAAAATCATTAAAAAACCGATAGTACAAAATATTAGCATATAAAAGGAATGACATCATGAAATCAATGATAATCAGCCATATATATTTTCTTCTGCCTTTAAATATGAGTGCCACTCCTAAAAATAAAAGAGATGACCCCAATGGATTCAAAAATAAAAGGAATTTCTGAAGAGTGTTTTCTATTCCTAGATCAAACTGTGTTAATTGGATCAGGTATGTTTTTATCCAAAGGAGAAAAACAGCTAATAAGAAAAAGCCAATATATCTTTTAGAAATATTTTGACCTATATTAAACACTTTATTCATTTTTGCACCTGCCTTCTAACAATAGATTTTAACATATTCTTAACGAAAATTGTATTGTTATTTTACTTTCTAGTATTTAATTCATCTTTAACCCACACTCTATTAATTAAACTAAAATATTAATACAGGAGTAAACTATACTCCTGTACTCCGGGAAATGTCAAGCAGGGAAATTATGTATATTAGATACCGGCAGGGTATGCTTCTCAGTTTACAAAAAAAGCTGTCCTAAAAGGTGCTTTGCATCTCGATTAGGATCTATCTAGTATTTTTCCCTTCATGCATACCAGATATTCTTCCTTGATGCCAAACCCTATAATTATAGGACAGCCGCTCTTATAATGAACCAATGCAAAATGGAGCATGTGACTTTTAAGAACTCTTAAGCCAATCTGAAAATAATCCCATGACCGCCTTTAGGATATTCCCATTTAATATTTTGATACGGACATCCAATGCGGCAGCTGCCGCATTCATGGCAGCCCTCGTAGCCAACCTGCATTCTGGTCCCTTCCCATTTGTACACTTCTGCAGGACAGAATACCGTACAAAGTTTCTCAGGGCATTTTGTGATGCAAATGTCGTGGTCCAATACAGTCAAATGGGACTTTGTATCACATTTGAAACGGAGAAGATATTGTTTTTCTTCAATATTTGTTGTTGACATTATTTCACCGCCTTCCAAGCGCGATAGAGATCCTTAATTACATTGAACGTTCCTTTTTGCCCTTTAATGCTGTTCATGATCTGTTTCTGCTTTTCTTTCTTCGGTGTACCGTCAACGGTAAAGAAAGTACTTGCTGCCTGGTTCATCATCGGTACATACTCGCGGAAATATTGCGGATTGTGCTCAAAAGTATGAGCAGCATCTTTATATTTTTCTAGATCCTTCATAATGAAGCTTGTATTTAAGTTATCCCGGTAACTGTTTAAACTTGCTTCGCTGAAGTCATTCCGCTCCTTTGCTTCAATAATGGCTTCAGCTGCCATTTTACCGGATGCCATTGCCATATTAGAACCTTCACGGTGGATAGCATTAACGAGTTGTGCTGCATCCCCTACAACTAATACACCGTTCCCTGCTACTTTCGGCACAGAACGGAAACCGCCTTCTGGGATTAAATGGGCCAGATATTCAGCGGATTCCCCTCCTGCAAGCAAAGGTTTGACCATCGGATGGCTTTTTAGATAATCCAATAAATCATAAGGCTTTAATTTAGCTTGAATCATGCTGGACAAGGTCGTCCCTACTCCTATATTTAAACTTTCTTTATTCGTATATAAGAAAGCGGTACCAAGATTTCCTTTCGTAGAATCGCCGAATATTTCAATCGTGCATCCTTGATTCTCTTCTAAATTAAAGCGATCGTTAATTTTTTCTTTTGGCAGATTAATGACTTCCATGACGGTTAATGCCACTTCGTCTGGACGCAATTCTTTATGGAATCCAAGCTGCTTTCCGAGAAGAGAGTTTACGCCATCTGCCAAAACAACTACATCTGCATAAACTTGACCGTCAGGACGGTCTGTCCGCACACCGGTTACTTTTCCATTTTCAACAATACATTCAGTAACAACTGTCTCATTAATTAATAGAACGCCCTCTTCCACCGCTTTTTGCGCAAACCATTGGTCAAATTGGGCTCGGAGTACGGTAAAATTATTATACGGTTCCACTCCCCATTCCAGTCCTTTATAGCCAAAGGTAACAGCAGACTCTTTATCCATCATCCAAAAGCGCTGTTCAATAATCGGTCTTTCCAGCGGTGCTTCCTGCCAAAACTGTGGAATCAATTCTTCCATTTGTTTCCGGTAGAGAACGCCTCCCATCACATTTTTACTGCCAGGGTATTCCCCTCTCTCGATTTGTAAAACTTTTAAGCCGTTTTTTGCACATGTATAAGCACATGCCGTCCCGGCAGGACCAGCTCCTACGACAATAACATCAAATTTCTCAGACATGGCTAATCTCACCGCCTTCTTCCACACGAATTTGTTTGAATTCCTCGATCAATCTAGGGATAATTTCGAATGCATCTCCAACGATTCCATATGTTGCCACATCAAAAATAGGTGCTTTTTTGTCTTTATTAATTGCAATAATCAACTCTGAATTCTTCATCCCGACGACATGCTGGATGGCACCGGAAATACCAATGGCAAAATAAATTTTAGGTGTCACCGTTTCCCCAGTCTGTCCAATCTGTAATTCGTGAGGAAGCCATCCAGCTTCAACAACGTCTCTTGTCCCGCCGACACTTGCACCGATTGTTTCGGCCAGTTCATGAATGAGCTGGAAGCCTTCTAAATCTCCCATGCCTTTACCCCCGCATACAATGACATGCGCATCAGCCAGATTGGCACTTTTCTTGACATCTTTGACAATTTCAAGGACTTTTGTCCGCATATTCTCTTCTTTTAGAGAGATTGTTTCTTCAATAACCTTTCCTTGTCTGTTATAATCCGGTTCTATGGCTTTCATTACTTTCGGACGCACGGTAGCCATCTGCGGTCGGTGTTTTTTACATAGAATAGTAGCCATAATATTACCGCCAAATGCCGGTCGGCTCGCTTCCAGTAATCTTTTTTCGACATCTACATCGAGCATGGTTGTATCCGCTGTTAAACCGGTATTTAAGTCAGTCGCTACCGCACTGGCCAAATCTTTTCCGTTAGGAGTCGCCCCATAAAGAATAATTTCCGGTTTATAGTTTTGCGCGAGACGAATGAGACCCTTCATATAGGACTCGGTCCGGTAATGCTTTAAAACGGGATGGTCAACAACGTAGACAAGATCTGCACCGTATGCAATCACCTTGGACGTAAGCGGTTTCACATCATCCCCCAATAATACACCTGCCAATGGAACTTCAAGACTATCTGCCAATTTTCGCCCGGCACCCAATAATTCTAACGAGACACCTTCAATGTCCCCTTCATTTTGCTCGATGAATACCCAGACACCACGGTAATCTTCAATCATGAAAGATCCCCCAATCCATTTATTGTTCCTTATTTCACATTAAATAGCTCTTTTCTCTCCGCCAGCACATCCATCAGCTGTGCGACTTGTGCATCCGGCGTTCCGTCCAGCATATGTCCTCCCTCAAGTTTTGGCGGTGTAAACATTTTACCTACAATTGTGGGAGATCCTTTAAGCCCCAATTGGGATCGGTCGACCTGATCTAAATCATTTACAGACCAGATATTCGGTTCATATCTGGCGGCATTAATCATATTTGTCAAAGGTGAATATTCTATTTGATTGACTTCCTTCTCAACTGTTAATAAACAAGGCATCTTTACCTGAAGGAGCTCATAACCGTTTGAAAGCTTTCTTTTAACTAACACGGTTTTATTATTTTCATTAATCTCACAGACTTCAATTACATTTGTGACGGGAGGAATATCTAGTCGTCTTGCCATCCCTGGTCCTACTTGCCCGGTATCACCATCAATCGCATGTTTTCCGCATATCACCATATCAATCTTGTTCTCTTTTGAGATTTTCTCAAGTGCTTTTGACAATGCATAGCTGGTTGCCAGTGTATCAGCACCGGCAAATGCGCGGTCTGTGATTAAATATCCTGCATCAGCACCAATTTCAATACTTTTCTTTATGACTGCTGTTGCTTGCGGCGGACCCATAGATAAAACTGAAATTTCCCCTTCGCCTAATTTCCTTCTTACCCTTACTGCTTCTTGTACCGCATGCGCATCATAAGGATTCAAAATGGCCGGTGCGCTCCGCCTGTCGAGTGTGTTTGTCTTAGGATTAATTTTAATAATTTTCGTATCTGGAACTTGTTTGACACAGACGACGATATGCATGAAAAAAACCCCTCCTTCATTCGATAAAAATGCCTTGTTCTATTTTTATATTTGAAATGCTGATGAAATGGTTTTGTCAAATCAAAAGCATTGGACACATAGATTAACAAGTGGTTTTGAAAACGATTACATTTGAAAGAAAAAGAGTTAGATAAAGAACATTGATTTGAATTGATAGAAAAGAAGATTCTTGCTGAAGAAATAAAGCAATTGTTACGAAATTTATTTTATTATATCAAATATTTAATGAATGTCGATATCAAAAATGATAATTATCACATGTTGTTCACATTTTATCATGATCTCCGGGCAGAAGTGTACTTGAAATATTTACTCCTCTTTCGTTTCCTTTTTCTTTACAACTCCATTCAAAAATCATTTATTTTCTTTTACACAACAAAAAAAAGAAACTGCATACATATGATTATAGTAAGAAATTTCAAATCACTGATTTTTTCCGTTTGTGCCGGGTAGTCTGAGAATGAATGAACTAAGGCAGGTGAAAGGATGAACTATCCAATTGAAGATCCGTTATTGTTTCATAATTTACAAGAAAAGAATATGACGTTTGAAAATGTTTATGCGCGAATTATTCGATTTATGAACTTAAGCCATAATGGAAATTATCGTTTAATGATTGGTACGGATTCTCAAGTCCATCTAAAATCAACCATATTTATTACCGGAATTGTCATACTTAATGAAGGAAAAGGTGCATGGGCCTGCATTCGCAGAGTCAGTATGCCCCGCAGAATGGAGCGTTTGCATGAAAGAATCTCTTATGAAACTTCATTAACAGAAGAAATTGTATCTTTGTTTACAGAAGAAAGGAAATCGAACATGATCGATATTGTTCTCCCATACATATATCAAGGGGCATCATTCACGATGGAAGGTCATATCGATATTGGTTCCGGAAACCGGAATAAAACAAGAATTTATGTGGAAGAAATGACAGCGAGAATTGAAGCAATGGGTTTGGAACCGAAAATTAAACCGGAATCCTTCGTAGCCTCAAGCTATGCTAACCGCTTTACAAAATAAACAGTTCCCTCTAACAAGCCAATTATGCTAACTTTTCCCATCGTTAAATAAAAGCATAACCGATCTGATTGTTTAACCTGGTCGATTATGCTTTTCGGTCTTACCAAATATTGTTGCAAGGTGCAGTATACAAACTTTTGCGGAAATGAGCATTGCTTTTCCTAATATTTTACAATCATTAACTATTTATTAATCTACTTTTCAGAAAAAGTTTAAATCTTTACAATAGAAAGGTAATTTAATAAATAACCGTTTCCGTGCAGAAGAGAGGCAAAGAAACAGATACAGTCGTTCCTTGACCGCATGCACTATCAATAAGCATTGTACCATGATGGCTTTCGATAATACTGTAGCACACCATTAATCCTAAGCCGGTACCGCGGTCTTTCGTTGTAAAAAATGGCTGACCAAGCTTAGAAAGAATTTCGCGCGGTATGCCGCATCCGCCGTCAATGAATTTAATTTCGAAATATTTTTCCCCTTCCATTACTTGAATGATCACTTCTCCGCCATCTTCCATTGATTCAATGGCATTCTTGACAAGATTAATAAAAACCTGTTTGATTTTATCCTCAATGCCAAAAATATAGCGATCACTTAAGGATTGGCTGCTCTCCAGCTTTATTTTTACCCCATAAAGATTCGCCTGGGCATTCATAAGTGTAATAATATTTTCTAATATATCCCCTAAGTTTATTTGTTTAAATTCAAGTTTACTAGGTTTTGCCAGCAATAACAATTCACCGACAATCGTATTAATTCTTTCAATCTCTGTTATCATGATGTCCATATATTCATGATTGCAGTCCATTTGATCACCTAATAACTGGGTAAACCCTTTTAAACTGGTTAACGGATTTCTGATTTCATGGGCAATTCCCGCTGCCAGCTCACCTACTACGGTCAGTTTTTCAGATTGCTGCATAAATTCACGGCTTCTCTTTAATTCTGTAATATCACGAATCATTAAATGGAGGGCCTGTTCACCCTTATAGATAAGCGGGATACTTTTCACTTCAGCATCGATTACCTCTCCGTTCATGCATACTAAACGCGCTTCCAGAGTGAACTGTCCTTTCTCCCTCTCTTCCTTCAATTTTTCAATTCTTTCATAATCACCCGGGTGGATTAATTTTTTTATCGGCTGCTTTAATACATCTTCTTTTGAATTTGCCTTAAACAGCTGAACGCCGGTCTGATTGATAAAAGAATACGTGTCGCAGTGATCTTTTTTTACAAGAATCGCCATCGGTGACTCTTCTGTCAGCTGCCGGTATTTTTCTTCACTTTCTTCCAGTTTAAGCATAGCGGCTTCTTTTTCATTAATTTCACGGAGCAGCTTTTCATTCGTTAAGCTCAGTTCATTTGTTCTTTCTTTGACTAATGCTTCCAGTTTCTCTTCATTAATTTGCAGAGCCCGATAGGCTTCCGCCAGTTCGTTCGTATATTTGGCAATTGTTTTGGCTTGCTCTTCTACTTTCTTTTTATTTAAATACATGGCCACTAAGCCATCTACCTTATAGGTTAAAATCAGCGCATCAAAAGGTTTGATAATATAATCAATCGCCCCGACTGAATAACCATGCAATATATTTTCAACCGTCTGGCTTAAAGCTGTAATAAAAATAATGGGCACATTTTGTGTTTTTTTTCTTTTTCGGATCATTTTGGCCGTTTCAAAACCATTGATTCCAGGCATTTGCACATCCATGATGATAACGGCAAACTCTTCCTTTAACACATATTTTAACGCTTCTTCGCCCGAATAAGCTTTTATTAGATTATAGTTTTTTGCAGATAACACTGCTTCTAACGCGATTAAATTTTCTTCCCGATCATCAACGAGTAATATATTGACAGTTTGATTTTTCATTCTATCCTCACTTCCATTTATTGAATCCTGCGAAATATTTTTTCATCTTCATCAAAGACCGTATAATATTTTTCTTTTTTGGAAAATGATAGACCCTCTCGATTACCTAGAGCTAAAAATCCTTTTGAAGATAGACTATTTAAAAATAAATCATGCACCCGTGCCTGCAATTCCCGATCAAAATAGATTAATACATTTCTGCAAACGATCAGATGAAATTCATTAAAGGATCCATCGGTGACCAGATTATGTTGGGCAAAAATAATATTTTTTGCCAGTTCTTTATGGAAGACAGCCTTTTCACCTTTTACCATATAATATTCTGAGAAATCATTGATTCCATCTGAGTTTACATAGTTATTCGTATATTCCTTCATTTTTTTTAGTGGGAATTGGGCTAGCTTTGCCTGTTGTATGACATGATTGTTCATATCTGTGGCATATATTTTTGCCTTGTGATACAAACCTGTTTCATGAAGTAATATCGCCATTGAAAAGGCCTCTTCGCCGGTCGAACAGCCCGCGTGCCAGATTCGGATACTTGGCAATTCGGATAAGAGCGGCAGGACTTTGCAGCGAATCGCTTTAAAAAACAATGGATCTCGAAACATTTCTGTTACATTGATCGAAAAATCAAGATAAAGCTTTTCCATCATCAGCGGCTCATGCAGAATTCTATCAAGCAGAGCTGTAACAGTCTCCATTTTTTCAGCCTTTATCCGATGCCATATTCTGCGGCGAATAGATGAGAAAGCATAATGACGGAAATCGAAGCCATAATGGCGGTAAATCCCCTCTAATAAAAGATCGATTTCAATTTTCTCCAAATCACTGCATTGATCCTGTTCCAAGTCTTGCATAAAATTTTTGAATTTCATAAATGCCCCCTATCATTGATAAAGCCAAACTTTCAATAAAGAAAGGAGTTGTTCTATATTCACCGGTTTGCTTATATAATCAGAAGCCCCGGCATTGATACATTTTTCTCGATCATCTTTCATTGCTTTTGCTGTTAAGGCAATAATAGGCAGCTTTTCAAGAGCCGGCTGTTCTCTTATTTTTTTCATCGCGTCATATCCATCCATTTCCGGCATCATGATATCCATTAGGACGAGATCAATCATAGGCTTTTCATTTAATACCTCTAGTGCTTCCCTTCCATTTTCAGCAAAGTGTACATGGATCCCGACTGATTCCAATGTGGTGGTTAAGGCGAATACATTCCGCATATCATCATCAACCAATAAAATATGCTTTCCTGCGAGGAAGTTTTCTCTTACTGCTATCAGTTCTTCCTCAAGGACAGAATGATCATCACCGCCATGCTGTAACTCTTCATCATTCATTTGGTATATGCCTTTGGATTCAATAGCTGCTGCAGCCTCCTTTCTTTCTATTGTGTGAGTTGCATTTAATTCTACTAATGCCGGTAAAATGAATGTAAATTCACTTCCTTTGTTTTCGTTGCTGTTTACGGTAATACTGCCTCCAAGAAGAGCAGCTAAACCTTTGCTGATCGATAGCCCTAGTCCAGTTCCGCCATATTTACGGCTTGTTGTACCATCTGCCTGCTGGAAAGCTTCAAAGATCAGTTCTTGTTTTTCCTTAGGAATCCCTATGCCTGTATCGGATACACAAAAGGCTAAAGATTCTGTTCTCTGTGGATGGGATTTGGAGATGGAACGGTATACTTTTACCCTTACACTGCCTTCAACCGTGAATTTCAGTGCATTAGCCACTAAGTTTTTTAATATTTGATAAATTTTTTGTTCATCAGAATAAATGATGCACGGAACATCTTCATCAATGCTCACTTCAAAGTGAATCCCCTTTTGCTCTGCCATGGCACTAAATTGATTATTAATCAAAGAAATAATACCCCTGGTATCAATTTCACTGATTTGCGGGTCAACCTTTCCCGATTCAATTTTTGAAATATCCAATATTTCATTGATGATCCCAAGTAAATCCTTACCTGATGAGTGAATGGTGTTCGCATATTGAATTTGTTTTTCTGTTAAATTACCTTCTTTATTTTCTTCCAGTATTTGCGCCAAAATTAATAAACTATTTAATGGTGTTCGTAATTCATGCGACATATTCGCCAAAAACTCTGATTTATATTGAGAGCTTAATAGAAGCTGCTGTGTCTTTTCCTCTAAAGCAAATTTCGCTTTTTGCAAATCCTCGGACCGTTGTTCAGACTGTTTATATTGCCCTTCCAATTCTTCATTGATCGTTCTTAATTCTTCCTGCTGCAGCTGTAATTCCTCTGACTGACTTTGCAGTTCATCATTTAATGTCTGTGTTTCTTCTAACAATTGATGAACCTGCATTTGTTTTTGAATGCGGTTTAAAATAATCCCTAATTGTTCTGTTGCCTTTTGCAATAATTCATCATGGAATTCAGTAAACTCATAGATACTCGCAATTTCTAAAACTGCTAATACCTCACCGTTCAATTGAATCGGCAGGATCATAATGCTTCTTGGCTCCGCTTCTCCTAAACCAGAAGATATTTTAATATAATTCTTGGGGATATCATGCAGCCTGATTGGTTTTCCATCGAGCAGACATTGACCAACAAGACCTTCCCCATACTCGACACGCTGCTTTCCCATATAATCCCCGTAAGAAGCCAACTTTTCCACATATGGACGGTCGCCTTCTCTTTTTATGTAAATCACACCATAGCTTGCTGCGACGATCGGGACAAGTGACTGTATATATCTTTCTCCTAAGCCGGAAATATCCAATACATCCTGCGCTAAAGCAGACAGTTCGGCTAATTGGGTTTTCAGCCAGTTTTTCGTTTCGATACTTTCTTTATACAGGCGTTCTTTCTTTTCGTGCGTTTCAAGTGCTGCAGCCATCTGATTGTAGGCAATGGCAATTTCACCGATTTCATCCTTTTTAATAATCTTAATCCGCGGCAGCTGCTCTGAACCGTTTTCAACACTATTCATGACATTTTTAACCCTTCCGAGCCGTACTGTAATGGCGCGAATCGACCAGATAGATAGAAGCATTCCAATGACGATGCCGCTAATAATAGAAGCGGCGCCAACTTTAATCACAAAGTGAAGTCTCTCTTCCGTATTTTTCATCGTTTGATCCATGATGATTTCTTGTTCGTTAATTAATTCTGTCGATAAATTAAAAATAGAATCTCTGCTGCTGTTTATTTTTTTTACAGTGTTTTCATCGATTTCACTATTCATACTTTTCACTAGCGCCATTCTTTTGTAAAGCTCTGCATATTCCTCTACCTGTCTTGTGAGGCGATGTAACTGTTCCTCTTCCTTTTCATTTACCTTGAATTGTTTGAGGATATTAACGCTTTCATTAATTGTCGTTAATCTTTCATCTACTGATTTTCCTTTAATATCTATTTTAGATGAGCCCGATATATCCGATGATAAGAAAAACGTTTCAACCCGAATGACGTGCAGTCTTTTAATGATTTCATAATGTTCCTGAACTAATTCGTTCATTTCTTGATTTTGTTTTGTTGGAATACTGATATTCAATAATAACAAGATCGTCATCATCATGATCCCTAACCCAAATCCAACATAAAGTCTTGTCGCAAATTTCATACGTTCAACCCCTATTTGTTTTCTAAAATTTATTCCTTTGAGCCGCTTTTTTATAAAAATTGACATTGTTCTTTTCGATTCGATCCATTCAATTTATATATTATTAAAAAAATTCAGACTTAATAGGTTATAATATAATGCACTCTATAATCCATGTCAATCATTATCAATTTATGTTTTCGCAACTTTGTGAAATGATATACAAATATAGATACATTAATGTTTGATGATCATTTGTTTAGGCTGTAAGATAGGGATAGACTGAAATATTCGACAGGGTGGATGGAATGGATAGTGAAAAGACAATACATGCAATAATTCAGGAGCGAATAAACGAATTAGAAAATTCCTTTTGTCATAATATTGATGAATTGCTCACTGAATTAGAAATAAATAAGCAGCAAATCTGTACAAATTTAAAACTATACTATAATGAAAGAAAAGATCAAAAGGACATGCAGCATTATTATCAAAGTGTCATGAATTTGAAGGAAAAACAGCCATTATTTTTCAAATTTCATGACTTAGTGAAAAGGTCACATAAAGAGCGGCTTCCTTATTTTATGAGTAAGGATCAATATTTATATAAATGGGTTGATTTACAGCCTGACGGTTCGTTGAAAAATATTTATTCCGGAATGCGCCAGAATCCGGAAACACTCATTGTTGCAGACTTTGAAATCATTCAAAAAAAGCATGCTGAATTTCAGAAACTGCTGAAGAGACGAGACACAAAAGTTGGGAATAAGACGGTAAAAATTCCAAAAATCGATAACGATTTAAAGTTTAACACAGAACATATTGTGCCCCTTTCATGGTATTTAGCCAAAGAACCGATGAAAGGAGATTTACATCATCTTTTTGCCTGTCAGCCGGAATGTAATATTAAAAGATCCAATTATCCCTATGCTGATTTTTCATTCTATATCCCTGAATCACCTGAAGAGAAGATTCAGAATCACTGCGGTGTGACAATGGACGGCCGCTTTGAACCGGAGTATGGCAAAGGAACGGTTGCCAGGGCGTTGATGTATTTCCTATTACGTTATCCCGGGACTATACATAAAACATTTCTACGGAAAATAGATCGCTCACTGCTCTTAAGATGGCATCAGCAATTTGACATAAATATATATGAAAAACATCGAAATCAAGCGATCTTTTTAATTCAGGGAAACCGGAATCCCTTTATTGATTTTCCGGAGCTTGCCGAGGAACTGCTCCCGGATTATTTGTAAGACCAAAGTTCAAGTCTGCTTGTATGAGTAAATAACGGCCACTATTTCTTACAAAGGGAAACATCATGGACGGAAGAAGGATGGAGACATGGAAACGCTGATATCAATTGAGCATATTGTAAAGAAAAATAAACAGGGAACCCCAATTTTAAGTGATATTTCTGCAAAAATAATGGACGGAGAACTAATTACGATTATTGGTCCCTCCGGTTCTGGTAAAAGTACTTTCCTTTCACTTATTAACAGGATGGCTGATCCGGACTCTGGGTCGCTTTATTTCAGGGGAACACCTTATCATGAGATCGATGTTCTGCAGTTGCGGAGGAAAATCGGTATCGTGTTCCAGCTGCCAACAATGCTTCCAGGAACCGTTAGGGATAATTTATTCATTGGACCTGCCCTTTTTCGCGAAAGTTTAAGCGAAGCTGAAATTGACGAACTGCTTGATGGAGTTGGTTTGCCTCCATCTATAAAGGAACAGAATGCCCGCTCCCTTTCAGGCGGTCAAAAACAAAGAGTATCCCTAGCCCGAACCTTAGCCAATCGGCCTGACGTCCTCTTATTAGATGAAGTTACGGCGTCACTTGATCCGCATAGTACAGAGGATATTGAAAATCTTATCGAAAAGATTCATCAGTCAGGGAAAACGATCCTCTGGGTTACTCATAATTTATCTCAGGCTAAAAAAGCCGGGCAATTCACATGGGTATTTGCCAATGGGAAAATTATTGAGCAAGGACGAACCATTGAGATTTTTTCGGCTCCTAAACAAACAATAACGAAGGAGTTTATTGAAACCTCTTTTGCAAAGGAGTCCATTCTCTCATGAGTTCAATGGCATTACTATCTACTCTTATTTTTGTGGTATTTGCTATCCTTCTTTCCAGATGGCAAAAGGTCGGGCTGGAAAAGGATATGTTGATTGGTACGATACGCGCTGCCATTCAGTTGATTGCCGTGGGCTATATCCTGCATTTTATCTTTAACCTTAAGTCCTGGCCGTTAATCATCTTAATGATCTCTGTTATGATCACAGTTGCCGTTATCAATGCGCGTAAAAAGGGAAAAGGTTTTCCTGGTATTGGGTGCCGGATAGCTGTTGCGATTGCGTCCACCGAAGTCTTAACAATGGGTCTCTTGTTATCATTAAGAATCATTGAGCCTGCTCCGCAATATGTGATTCCTATCAGCGGCATGATTATCGGAAATGGAATGGTTGTCTCCGGTTTGTTTTTAAATCGATTAAAATCTGAACTTGAGACAAGAAGAGATGAGATAAAAGTATATTTAGGTTTAGGAGCCACTTCCAAACAGGCGATTTCTCATGTCATGCGTAACACAGTAAAAGCCTCTATGCTGCCAACAGTCGATGGGTTAAAAACGGTTGGGTTGGTGCAGCTGCCGGGGATGATGACGGGGATGATTGTTGCCGGCGCCGATCCGATTGAAGCGGTGCGTTATCAGATTCTTATTATGTATTCCTTCACTTCTTCAGCAGCCATTATTGCCATCATCATGGCCATACTTACCCACGGTCTGCTATTTACAAAAGCGCAGCAATTTATCGAATATGATTAATATTAATGAAGCAAAACGACTCATTTTATCAGCCGTTTTGCTTCATTTTTTCAACATATGTCCATTGAATTATTCTTCTTTTGCCTTAAATGTTTTACAACACGTCTCTCTTGAGTGATTGGCTTCCTCTGAACGATCTGCAAAACCAAATTCTTGAGCAAACTCAGAATCATACTTGGACTGGTAATCCATATCAATGTTTATTTTGTCAGCGCCGCAAACATTTCCTTGTACATGGAAGGCACAGTTTTGTACAGAACAATTTACTTTAACATTTGGCAAATGAATCCCTCCAGCTTTAGAATTGGAAGAAAGAACGTCCTTTCTCTTTTCGAGAAGTATCGTTCTTTTCTATTCTGTCCCCTTAATCTCAAGAAAAACAGATTCTTTCAGCATTAAATGACGGTAATTGTTCCAAATTTTATTGCAGGAATTTTTTTCGAAAACAATTCAAAAGATACAAATGTTGATAAAATAGTTAGGGGAACGAGGGTCAGATGAAAAAAATTGTTTTTCTATTCACTTTAATTTGTCTGCTTTTAGGAAATATTACTTCTGTTGGGGCACTGACACTTGAAAATAAGGACAATCCAACTAGTTTTACTGTCAAGATCCTACCATGGGATGAAGCAAATAAAGTCATTCCCAAAAAGTCCATTTTTACGATTATCGATGTTGAAACCGGCTTGCATTTTGAGGTACAAAGAAGAGCTGGGAGTAAACATGCCGATGTTCAGCCTCTCACCTTTAAGGATACGAAAATGATGAAGACCATTTATAATGGCAAGTGGAGTTGGAAAAGAAGGGCAATTTTAATTGCGACCAAGGATCAATTACTTGCTGCATCGATGCATGGAATGCCGCATGGTGCTGGTGCCTTGAAAAATGGATTTCCCGGGCATTTTTGTGTTCATTTTTATGGCAGTACCACACATGGTTCAGGAAATGAGGATTTATCCCATAAAATCATGATCCTCCGTGCCGGAGGAAAATTGGCCGACTATTTAAATGAAATTGAACCGGTCCAGGTATTGAAGGTTTTTGAAACCGCCGTTAATCAGAGGGATAATGAAACGGTAAGGATGCTTTTTTCCAATAAAGAGAAACAACTCCATAAAAGGCTGAAGAATATTATGTTTTTTTCCATGAATCGGAAATCGGTTCAGATTGATAACGAGCACAACCCTTTCATCCAGCGAATTTCAGTGGATGCTACCGTTTATCATTGTGATTTCAGCAAACAAAGAAAGAGCATGGACATTATTCTGTTAAAGGATTCGCTTACCGGGCAATGGAGAATTGATGGCAGTATTGCGGATCAATTGTGAAAAGAAAGCTGTCACAAAAACTGTGACAGCTCTTTTTAAATGGATAATTGATTTTTCAATTCGATAAAAAAGTCAAGACACTTCGGGTTTTTCATTGAACCATCATTTACAGCTTTCTCCAACGGGACACCCATTAAAAGCTTTTTGACAGGTACCTCCAGTTTTTTACCATTTAAAGTTTGCGGCACTTCAGAAATTTGAAAAATCCGATCCGGCTGATGTCTCGGTGAACAGTTTTCCCGGATGCACTGTTTGATCTCTTCTTCTAATGTTTTTGTAAATGGGACACCATGATGTAAGACGACAAAAAGCAGCAGCATGCCCTTGTTATTCCTGTCCGTTAGGTCAACCGCGAGACAATCCTCGATTCCAGTGATGTTTGCGGCTGCTCTGTATAGTTCACTCGTACCAATACGGATTCCTCCGCGGTTAATGGTTGAATCAGAACGACCATATATGGATAAGCTGCCATTTGTTTTAATTTTAATGAGATCCCCGTGCCGCCAAACATCGGAATACGTCTCGAAATAACTGCTCTTATAGCGTTTATTATTTTGATCATTCCAGAAATATAATGGCATGGACGGCATCGGCTCAGTGACAACCAACTCCCCGACCGCATCTATGATCTCCTTACCTGATTCATCAAACACTTTTACACTAGCTCCCAAGTGTCGGCATTGAATTTCACCTGCATGGACCGCAAGCAGCGGTGAACCACCGACAAATGCAGAACAAATATCCGTTCCACCGCTTAAAGAGGACAGCCAAATATCCTCTTTTACATGACGATACACCCACGCAAATGCTTCGGGAGAGAGCGGCGCCCCTGTTGAGCCGATACTTTTCAGCTTATTTAACTGGCAGGCATCTTTTGGCCTCATCCCTGTGTTCATACAAGAATGCAAATAGGCAGCACTTGTTCCAAAAAATGTGATCCCTGTTTCTTCAGCGAATGTCCACATGAAGTCGTTCTCCGGATATCCCGGATGACCGTCATATAAGACAATGGATCCTCCTGTTAACAAACCGCTAACCAAGAAATTCCACATCATCCACCCCGTCGATGTATACCAAAAGAAACGGTCCTTTTTTGTGATATTCATCTGCAGATGACATTGTTTTAAATGCTCCAGCAGAATTCCTCCATGACCCTGCACAATTGCCTTCGGCAGTCCGGTTGTACCAGATGAGTACAAAATCCACAAAGGATGATCAAATGCAACTTGTTCAAACCGAATCACATTCTTGTTCTTTTGTCTCTCAAGCAATGTGTCCCAAATTACAGTATTTTTGAGCTCATGAATATCCGGACTTTTTGCTATATATGGCAGTATAATCGTATTCTCGATGGACGGAATAGCCTTTTGAATCTCCTGAACACTGGGGATTCGCTGATAATCCTTCCCACGATAGCGGTAACCATCTGCGGAAATCAGCAGTTTAGGTTCAATTTGTTTAAAACGATCCACAACCGCAGCACTGCCAAAATCAGGAGAACAGCAGGACCAGACTGCACCGATGCTGGCACAGGCTAAAAAGGCAATGATGGTTTCCGGAATATTGGGGAGAAATCCAACCACTCGATCCCCGGGTTTCACACCGTAATTCTTTAAGGCCGCCGCAAAGACAGCCGTTTGTTCATAAAGCTCCTTCCAAGTCAGCTTTTGCAACTGCGGACGAACTTCTGATTTGGCTATGACAGCCACTTTTTCATCAGGCTGATGACGAAAAATATGCTCTGCATAGTTGAGCCTCGCTCCTGCAAACCATAGGGCACCAGGCATTTTTCGTTCCGTAAGCACCTTTACATATGGGGCAGAATAGCTAATATTGAAATATTGCCATAAGGATTCCCAGAAAGTTTCTATCTCTGTAACCGACCATTGCCAAAGGTCTTTATACCGGTTAAATACCAGCTCTTTATTTTTATGCAGCCAGTCCAGATACTTCACCATATTTGATTGCTGCTTCCATGTTTCAGACGGCTCCCAAAGAAACATGCCTTCCTCAATTTCCTGCACCAAATCTATCACCTCTGTCACTGAAATAGGGATCACTGTTATCTTCTATTATTTTTATGACAGATGATTTATGAATAGTACGAAACACCATGCACCTACTATGGTTCAATAATAAAATGCTGTTCCACCATTTCATTATTTTGATATACCCGTTCAATAAAATCTATTTTTTTCTCTCTCATCAATAATACAGTAGAACTTCTTGTACCATAGTCATCGCTTTTTATAAATAAAGGAGACAGCATTCTCTCCCACTCCAATGAAACTCCTGTATGTGGCAGCAGTTTATCCGGAGCAGGATCAGCATGCTGCAGAAGCCGAAACAGTTCTTCTTGCATGGGCAGGCTGGGATCAGATAAAGTTTTTAACAGACCTGCCTTACCGAATTTCACTTTCGGCCATTCGGTATTGAGAAAATGGTTGCTTAAACCGTAGATTCCAGGCTCTAAAACTTTCATTTGGCTGTTTACATTTGAATAATAGCAGAGCTCGTTCACATCACCTAATAGAATATTATACCCCGGATATTCTCTCTGATTCTGTTCAAGTTTTTTTAGATAATCCTCTGTGTCCCCATCATATGTTAGATACTGCGCGACCAGTTCACCGCGTGACCTTTTGCCCGCTGTTTCTTCGTTTGGATTGCGGTAATTGGTTAATGCCGCAAAACGCCCTTCTCTTGTTACGCCCATCCAAGTTCCCCACTTTTCCAGATCTCTTCCGGCAAGAATCTCTTGTCTATCATCCCAGTAATGTGCCGCTTTTGTCGGTCTTTGATAAAATTCATCGCGATTGGCAGCAACAATGAGAGGGATATCAGGATGGACATGATAGGCAAAAAGAATTAAACACATCGATACCACAGCCTTTACAATGTTCGTCAATATCATTATTTTTTCTATTATAAATGAAATTGTGACAATATTATAGCATTTACTGTCAATTACTTCCTATCCTTCCAAAATAACACTATATTAATAAAGGTACATAGATAAAAATGAGGTGTTTAAAGATGAAAGCAGATGTTATTGTTATTGGCGGAGGAATCAGCGGTTTATCTGCCGCTTTGTTTACCGGTCATGCCGGCTTAAAAACGATTGTGTTCGATGCTGGAGAATCACAAATAAAAAAAGTAGCAAAATTAAATAATGTGTTGGGCGCACCAGGTGTTTCCGGTGATGAATTGCTTGAGAAATACCGCCAGCAGTTAGGTGATTTTGCAGAAGTAAAGAGTGAAAAAGTGGATTTTCTGCAAAAAGAAGGCGATACTTTCATTGTCAAAGCAAATGGTGCAACGTATGAAGCCGTTCGC
This sequence comes from Bacillus benzoevorans, assembly GCF_014207535.1. Lineage (GTDB taxonomy): Bacteria > Bacillota > Bacilli > Bacillales > Cytobacillaceae > Bacillus_BD > Bacillus_BD benzoevorans. Next base: position 174,625 of record NZ_JACHGK010000005.1, on the reverse strand, counting down.
GTCATTATCGCAACCAATGTTGATACCGCTTTGCTGGAAGCAATCGGTTTAGAAATCGCTGTTAATGAAAATATTAAGAGCGGAAAAATTAAAAAGGTTGTCGGCGTAAACTGGGAGGGAGTAACTTCTGTACCAAATCTCTATATTGCCGGTCTTTTAACCGATCTGCCAAGCCAGGTGATGATTGCAGCAGGACAAGGTGCTGCGGTTGGTGTACGTGTTGCCCAAGATGCGACTGGCGACAAATATATGTGGCATGATGTAAACTAATTCATTTTGCCCTGTACGATTTTTCGATAAATGTTCAAAGGTATTTACACCAGCGTGTAAATACCTTTTTATTGTGTATATAAATCATCCTGTTTCTAACCAATAAAATAAAGTGTCAACGGAATCGTAATCAAACTAAGAAGTGTTGTGACCAACGTGGTAAACGACGTTAAATCAGGTTTAACATTAAATTGTACCGCCAGCATCGTTGTATTGGCTGCTATCGGCATCGCGGCTAACAAGATATAAACATTCTTGATTAGATCATTAACAGGCATAAAGCTAACAAGGAAAACAGCAAGTATGGGTGAAATGACCATCCGAATAACCGTCATGGTATTGATGTATTTTAAGGCAAAATGGCTCGATTTGATCTCCGCCAGCTGCATCCCGAGGATTAACATGACTGTGGGGATTGAGGCATCCCCGACCATGCCGATGCCGTCCATAATCGTTTCTGGGAGCTTTACATTTGTCAGCTGCATCAAAACTCCTAATAAAAAGCCATACAGCACAGGCATTTTTAAGACGTTTATCAAGGCATCTCTCGCACGGGTAGATTTTTCACTTCCAAAAGAAGCAATAAAGATCCCGAGTGTATTAATAATAAAGGCATGAATCACCATAAGAATAACGGCATAATCAAACCCTGCTGTACCAAAGGCAAACAATGCCACGGGCGCTCCATAATTACCGCTATTAGGAAAAACGGTACCCAGCAGCATCGCCGACAAATGTGATTTATCGGCTTTTATGAAGAAGCCCCAAATAACCGTAATGGCGAGTAGAATAATTGCTAAAATAAATGTAAATAGGAACATATAAAAATACTCAATATTCAATTCGTTTGAATAAAACGTATCAAAGGTTAAAAATGGCAGCATTAAATACAACGACATTGTAGAAATCGATTTAATATGAAATTGAAACAGTTTCTGCCCGATAAATCCTGTTCCAAAGATGAGAAAGGCCGGCAGCACAATTAACAGCAGATCCATTCATTTAATCCCCTTCCAACTCCCTTCTAAGTTACTTTTTCATAGCTTAAGAGAGAAATTCTATCATAATCAAATTCGTAACATGTAAGATATATCATAGAAATCTCCGGATATCAAAAGATTCTGAGATCTATATGCAATAATCTGCTATTTTTTTATATTTTGTATTAATAAAATGAATTGAATTGAATTGAGTTGAATTTACTTTAAGGTAATTATGTTATGTAAATTAATGGTGAAGAGCCCTGTCATGACTCCTTATTACACCTTTTGTTTAAAGTCAGCCTATTCTTTGAACATTTCCTCCCAGCAGTTTGATAAGATCTTCTTATCAATCCCGTTTACTCCAGCATATTTCTCCCGATACATCGCTTTGATGATCTCCCTGCATTCTTCTTTCGTACAGAATTCTTTTCCCATTGTTTTAATCAAGAGATTTAATGGAACGCACGCCCCTTCTCCATGCAGCGGAGGCTGGAAGTAATGAATCTCATCATAGACTTGATAACTATTTTTCTTAAAGAAGAGATTTCTCTTTTCGCAGGCTTCTTTTTCAACCATGGAAGAACCCTCTTCGTACTTTTCCGTTTCGAGACTGATAGCCGAAATATTTTGCTGTTTGTTTAAGGCAGCATCTTCGTTTAACAGTCTTTCCATTTGCTGCAATGTTCGCGAGCCCAGCCCTTTTTTTCTCCTATTCTCGCTTACAGCCAGATAAACAATAAATCCGGCGTTGACTTCAGCTAAATAATGAGCGGTTGCCAGCGATACCAGTTCCTCTTTTTCCAGCCCGATGAGAAAGTGAAAGTGATTAGCGTTCTGTTTTTCAGCATATTGGAGGCTATTGAGAAGGATTTGATGAGGTTCCCTCACCTCAATTGGAAAGGACCTATCGTATAGCTGAAATGCCTTTTCTAAATAGATTTGATTATTTAAAGTTATTTCTATCCAGCTAATCGACATGACTGATTCCCTTCTTTCATTCTTTACTCCTTCATCTTATCATAGAGCAAAGGACAGAGTATATTCCTCATTTTTATTCATTTTTCTAAAAAAAACTATTCCATTTTATGCTAGGTTCCGCTATAATAAATTTTGAATTTAATAGCAATAACTAGGGGTGTCCATTGAGTTGGGCTGAGAGAGAAACACGATGAAGTTTCTTGACCCTCGGGACCTGATCTGGTTCATACCAGCGTAGGGAAGTTACTATCATGTACATGATGATTTACTTTCGGATAAATCAAGCCGGGTCCAATCCTTTTATTGGACACCGGCTTTTTTATTTTTTCCATGATCGCTTGATACGATCCAGATCCGATCCCTTGCTGAAAAAAAGGAGAGATCTCATTATGTTAAATCCGTCAGTAAATAACGAAAACATTTCGATCATGTCTAGCTTTGAGGGCAGTAAAAAAGTATATGTAGCGGGCTCAAGACCTGATATAAAAGTTCCGATGCGGGAAATTGAATTAAGCCCGACGATAAATACTCGTGGAGAAGAACAAAATTCACCTGTTCGTGTCTATGATACAAGCGGTCCTTATACAGATCCCAATTATTCTGTTGATATTACAAAAGGTCTCCCTGCTCTCCGTGTGCCATGGATTCAAGAACGCTCTGATGTAGAAGAATATGAAGGAAGAGAAATTAAGCCTGAAGATAATGGCTACAGGGATGCCGAGGATCCACGTTCTAATCATCAGGTGTTCCCTGCGTTAAAACGGAAACCTTTACGGGCAAAACAAGGGAAAAACGTGACTCAGCTTCATTATGCGAAAAAAGGTATCATTACGCCTGAGATGGAATTTATCGCAATCCGCGAAAACATGGATCCGGAGTTTGTTCGTGAAGAAGTGGCTAGAGGTCGTGCGATTATTCCAGCGAACATCAATCACCCGGAAACAGAACCGATGATCATCGGGCGCAATTTCCATGTAAAGATAAATGCGAATATTGGGAATTCGGCTGTATCCTCTTCTATTGAAGAAGAAGTGGAAAAAATGACATGGGCAACACGCTGGGGCGCTGATACCATTATGGATTTATCGACAGGGAAAAACATTCATACCACACGGGAATGGATTATCCGCAACTCTGTTGTTCCGGTTGGTACTGTACCGATTTACCAGGCGCTGGAAAAAGTAAACGGGATTGCTGAGGATTTAACATGGGAGGTATACCGCGATACTTTAATCGAGCAGGCTGAACAAGGCGTGGATTATTTCACGATTCATGCCGGTGTATTGCTGCGCTATGTTCCGCTTACGGCGAAACGTCTAACCGGAATTGTATCACGCGGAGGTTCCATCATGGCTCAATGGTGTTTATATCACCACCAGGAAAATTTCCTCTATACTCATTTTGCAGAAATCTGCGAAATTATGAAAGCCTATGATATTGCCTTCTCATTAGGAGACGGTTTGCGTCCCGGTTCCATTTATGACGCGAACGACGAAGCACAGTTTGCCGAGTTAGAGACACTTGGAGAATTGACGAAAATTGCCTGGGAGCATGATGTACAAGTGATGGTAGAAGGACCTGGGCATGTACCGATGCATCTGATTAAAGAAAATATGGATAAACAGCTCGAGGTTTGTCAGGAAGCTCCATTCTATACATTGGGACCTCTGACTACAGACATTGCACCTGGATATGACCATATTACTTCTGCTATAGGGGCTGCGATGATTGGCTGGTATGGAACAGCTATGCTTTGCTATGTGACACCGAAGGAACATTTGGGACTGCCAAACCGTGAAGATGTTCGAACAGGAGTAGTTACCTATAAAATCGCTGCACATGCAGCCGATTTAGCTAAAGGACATCCGGGTGCCCAGGCGAGAGATAACGCCCTTTCTAAAGCTCGTTTTGAATTCCGTTGGAAAGACCAGTTTAATCTTTCCCTTGATCCCGAACGTGCCGTTGAATACCATGATGAAACGCTTCCGGCTGAAGGAGCGAAAACAGCTCACTTCTGTTCGATGTGCGGTCCGAAATTCTGCTCTATGAGAATCTCTCATGATATCCGCAATCGCGCGAATGAAAATCAGCCTGAAAAAATGGAAGAGATAGAAGCTGGTATGAAGGAAAAGGCAGAGGAATTTAAGAAAACAGGCGGGCACCTCTACCAGTAATTCGCTGTTGTTCAAGGATTTGTGAGACCATCTAATTATTTATATAACAAAAAACGCACAGGGATTTTTTATCTATCCCCCTGTGCGTTTTTCTTATCATACATTTTTGATTTCAATGCCCTTGAATTCATTTGATGATGGCTATATTAGATTTTCTTTACAAATTCAGATTTTAACTTCATTGCACCAAATCCATCAATTTTGCAGTCGATATCATGGTCGCCGTCAACCAAGCGGATATTCTTTACTCTTGTTCCCTGTTTCAAAGTGGAAGAGCTTCCTTTTACTTTAAGGTCTTTGATGATCGTTATCGTATCGCCATCGCTTAACACATTTCCATTCGCATCTTTCACTATTTTTATATCCTCTGTATTTTCTGAATCCAGTGTCCACTCATGTGCACACTCTGGACAGATAAACATATTTCGATCCTCATATGTATACTCAGAACTGCATTCCGGGCATTTAGGCAAATTTGACATCTTTAAATCCTCCATATTATCTCACTATTTTTCAAAACTACCTTTCCTATTGTAGCGAATGTCCGGCATATTCGCCACCCTAAAAACAATCATTTATCTGCTGCTAAAGCTATTTATTATAAATGGAACTGCCTCCTGATTGAACTGCATAACTTCGTTCATAAAAAAAGAGATCCAGCTATTTTGAACTGGATCCCTTTTAGAGCTGTATAGAAGTATCCTTCAGGCACTTCAATAAGAATACAGGAGATTTAGTCTCTTAATGCCTTCATAATGCTATTTGGGTCATACCCTACTACCCATTTCCCATTAACCTCTGTTTGCGGAACTCCTAACTGACCGGTTGCTGCAATGAGCTTATGCATCGATCTTTGATCCTGTTGAACATTCACTTCTTGAAAAGGTATATTCTGGTCGTTTAAAAAGTTTTTTAACATGACACAGTATCGGCATGTGTTTGTTGTATAAACGGTAACTGAATTCATCCTAAAAACTCCCTTTGTAATTAAATAGTCTTTCTTTCATACCAAGGCGATTATCATAAAAGATAATGAATTTATTCCATTTCCCCTGCCCAGCTCATCATACCGCCAATCATATTTGTTACGTTATAGCCATAGCTTTCAAGAACTTGAGCAGCCATACCGCTTCTTCCGCCTGAACGGCAAACGATGATATATTCTTTATTTTTATCTAATTCATTCATTTTAAATTGGATTAATCCTAATGGTATGTTTACGGCACCCGGAACTTTTCCGCCTGCAACTTCATCGACTTCTCGTACATCGATGATGTTTAAGGCTGAGCCGCTTTTTAACATGTTTTGAACTTCTGTTGCTGTGATCTGTTTCATTATATTAATTCCCCCCAAAATATGTGTTTTTATTTTATATCCAGGCACTCATGCCGTCTTTAACATTGGTAACGTATTTAAAACCTTGTTTCTTTAAAATTTTACTTGCTTTATTGCTTCTCATGCCGCTTTGGCAAATAACTACTACTTCCTTTTCCTTTGATAGCCCATTCGATTTTTCAGCTAATTGATGAAGAGGAATATTTTTAAACCCGCTGATATTTCTTGATTTGAACTCCCCGGGGGTTCTGACATCAATAAATTGTTTGTTTTTATCAGTTAATTCCTGTTTTAAATCTGCAGCCGTAATCTGTCGTACCCCTCTTGTCGGCAGCATGCGCATGACAAAAAAGATGCCAATTAGCCCGAGAAGGATGTAATTGATATAATCCATGAAAGTAGTGCCTCCTATATAGTTTATTTACCACCAATACATTTACCCCTATAGGTATTATAATAATTTAATTCGATTAGAGTGTCAATTGATTTACCTGCCTTTGATTATTAGCCATAAATAGAAAAAAAAGGTGCTAAAATTTAAGCACCTTTCATTTATCCTGATTTCTTATTAAAAGTTTCTGTTCCTTCAGGCAGCAAAAAAGGTTCCTTCATCTTTTCTTGATTTAACATAACGAAAACAATGATTAAGCAGACACTCGCTACCTGCGAAAAGGCCATATAACCGATTGCGTAATTACCAGTTAGATTATACAATAGCGACAGCATCAGCGGAGGGAAAAATCCTCCCAATCCCCCTAAAGCAGCAACAACACCATTGACAATCCCGGCTTCCTTTGAAAAATACAACGGCACCAATTTAAAAACGGTACCATTACCGATTCCCGCACACACCGCAATGCAAAGACAACCTACTGAGTACATCACGAATGATAGATTAAACGCAAGCAGAATTCCGGAAAGAGTTAAACCGGTAAAGACACCAATAAGGATTTTAAAAGAATTAAATCGATCACCTAGCCAGCCCCCAATTGGGCGAAGGAAGGTGGCGATGGCAATAAAACCGGCCGTCCTTATCCCTGCATCTACTTTATCTAAGCCGAATTGTTCAACCAGATAGTTTGGCAGGTATACGGTAAAGGCAACAAATGAGCCAAAAGTAAGAAAATAAAACAAACTTAAAAACCATAGCTTTTCATTTTTATAAACATTTTTTATTTGCGCCGCTAAAGGCGTGATCACTTTTGGTTCTTCTTTATCACCAAAGAAAAAGTTACTTAATACAACAATTGCAATAAGAATCGCATACAACTGCACGGTTGTCTGCCATCCAAGCTTAGTGGCAATAACTGGGGCTGAAAATGTCGTAAGGGCTGTACCAATATTCCCCATTCCGTAGATACCATTGACAAATCCATGGCGTTCCTTTGGATAATATTTCGGCAGAGATGTAACACCTGCTGAGAAAACGGCTCCGCTGATCCCAATAAATAACCCGCCAATTAGTAAATCTGAAAATGAATTCGCATGGCTAATATAGAATATGGGGAAAAATAATACAACGAAACTAATCATCGTGACCAATCGGCCGCCAAAGCGATTGGTCCAATAGCCAATTGGCACCCTTAAGATCGAACCAAGCACAACGGGGATAGCTGTAACTAATGTCAATTGACTGGCTGTTAACGAAATATCTTCTTTTATAAACGGGATTAAACCTGACAAAATCACCCACACCATAAATCCAATAATTAATGAAAATGTTTGCAGGGGTAGTTGAAGCGCTTTCCTCATCTTAATTCTCCTTTCTACTTCCACATTTTACATAGTCTAATTTTTTATCTGTTCTTATTTTAAAAAATAAAGAATATGTTAAGATGTTAAGAGATTCACAGATTTCCATACGTTCATGAAATCGACACATTCCTGGAAAAAGAAAATCATGATTAAGTATGATATGATAACGTTATATTGAAAAAATAAAGGGTGATTTCATATGGCTCCAACTTCGATTAAGCCAACACACTCCATTGAGATTAAGGAACTCCTTCGTATTGCTGATAGAACAATCAAAACAGGGAAAAACCAATATTTGTTTCAGGAAGGGCAAGCAGCGAATGAACTTTATTTGATCATTTCCGGTAAAGTGCAAATCAGCAAGATTACTTCTGAAGGCCGCGAGCTGGCCTTACGCATATGCGGTGAAAATGATATTTGTGGCGAATTAACTCTCTTTACCAATGCTCCGCGCTATCTGCTGAATGCGCATGTGATTGCTGAAGGGGAAGTGGCGGTCATTAACAAAGATGTCCTTGAAAAGGAAATTTTCCATAACGGTGCCTTAGCCTATGAATTTATGAAATGGATGAGTGATCATTTTCGCAAAACGCAGACGAAATTTCGCGACTTGCTTCTAACTGGAAAAAAAGGAGCATTATTTTCAACGCTGATCCGGATGACGAACAGCTATGGTGTACAAAAAGAAGACGGAATTCTCATCGATCTTCCACTCACGAACCAGCAATTGGGAGATTTCTGCGGTACATCACGCGAAAGTACAAACCGCTATTTAAATGAATTGAAGCGGGATGGTGTCGTCTCTTTTGAAAAAGGGAAAATAAAGATCCATGACCTGCAATATTTAAAGAACGAAATTGGCTGTGAAAATTGTCCTGCTGTCTATTGCAGCATTGAATAAAATATCTACAAAAAGAGACTGAATCGACATTCAGTCTCTTTTTTTCTCCCCATTTCCTATCATTTTTCAAACAAGCGATATCCCCTATATTTTTATGTCTATTTTGTGACAATAAAATCGGTGTGAAGTACTTCACAGTTTTTACCCTGTACATATTGTTAAAGTGATAGCGTAATCATGATTCGTTTTTTAAAGAAGCAATGAAGTGTTATTTTCTAACTTTTGAATGTATGACCATTTTAGAAAAGGAGTATTTCCTATGAAAAAGAAACGATCACCTTTACTTAATCGTTTAAAATATTTAACGCCGATTGAAAAACAATCCAATAATCACAGTCAGACAACCTATGAAAATCGCGACTGGGAACAGGCTTACCGAAATCGCTGGCAGCACGATAAAGTCGTACGTTCTACTCACGGAGTAAACTGTACGGGCTCATGCAGCTGGAATATTTATGTAAAAGATGGACTTGTGACATGGGAGGGGCAAAAGCTAGATTACCCATCAACAGGACCGGATATGCCGGATTTTGAACCCCGCGGCTGTCCACGCGGTGCTAGTTTTTCCTGGTATATCTACAGCCCGCTTCGTGTGAAATATCCTTATGTCCGCGGCATTCTCTTAAATATGTGGCGTGAAGCATTAAAGGAACATAAGAATCCGCTAGAGGCCTGGAAAAGCATTGTCGAAAACCAGGATAAAGCAAAATCCTATAAGAAAGCACGCGGCAAAGGCGGGTTAGTCCGTGCTGAGTGGGACGAAGTGCTGAAGCTTATTTCTGCTTCTACTTTGTATACGGCGCAGACATACGGCCCAGACAGGAATGTCGGCTTCTCTCCTATCCCGGCCATGTCGATGCTGAGCTATGCCGCAGGCTCCCGTTTTATGGCTTTAATGGGCGGACCGATGCTGAGCTTTTATGACTGGTATGCCGACCTCCCTCCCGCTTCACCGCAAATTTGGGGAGATCAAACGGATGTTCCGGAAAGCAGTGATTGGTTTAATTCCGGCTATATTCTGACATGGGGCTCCAACGTCCCGCAGACGCGGACACCGGATGCTCATTTTCTTGCTGAAGTCCGCTACCGCGGGACAAAGGTCGTCTCTGTAAGCCCGGACTATGCCGAATCAACTAAGTTTTCCGATGATTGGATGAAAGTGAAGCAAGGAACAGACGGTGCGCTGGCGATGGCAATGGGTCATGTCATATTGAAGGAATTTTATATAGAGCATCAGCATGAATATTTTATCAATTACGCCAAGCAATATACAGACTTTCCTTTTGTCGTCACATTGAAAAATGACGGTGATGCCTTTATTCCAGACCGCTTTTTAAATGCGGCCGATCTTGGTAAAGAAGTGGGAAACGGCGAGTTTAAACCCGTTCTCTATGATGAGATAACGGGAGGATTAGTCATCCCGCATGGAACAATGGGTTCCCGCTGGGAAGACAAAGCAAAATGGAATTTAAAAATGATCAATGAAGAAACAGGAGAATCATTTGAGCCAAGACTTTCGTTTCAAGGAATTGAGGAAGAAATTGCCGCGGTTAAAATTCCGTACTTCTCTCATGACGGTAATGAGGTGTTATACCGCAGCGTACCAATGAAAGTAGTGGAAATCAATGGCGAGATTTTTTATACGACAACCGTATATGATTTGACCCTTGCCAATTATGGTGTCGATCGCGGATTAGGCGGCGAGTGTGCCACATCACTTGATTCAGACGTACCATTTACACCAGCCTGGCAGGAAAAAATCACAGGCGTGAAAAAGGAGCTTGTTATTCAAATCGCCCGTGAATTTGCGCAAAATGCCTTAGATACAAATGGCCGCTCGATGATTATCGTTGGAGCAGGGATCAATCATTGGTTTAATTCCGATACCATCTACCGCGCGGTATTAAACCTTGTCCTGTTTACCGGTGCACAGGGAGTAAACGGAGGAGGATGGGCCCATTATGTCGGTCAGGAAAAACTGCGTCCGGCAGAAGGCTGGCAGACGATTGCCACTGCAAAAGATTGGGGGGCTAATGCCAAGCTGCAAAACGGAACCTCTTTCTTCTATTTCACAACGGATCAATGGCGCTATGAAGAGCAGCCGGTAAGCGAGCATATTTCACCGATTTATGATAAAGCGCGCTATGAGCATTATGCTGATTATAATGTTTTAGCAGCACGTCTCGGCTGGCTCCCTTCCTATCCTGCTTTTAATGAGAATGGGATTGACTTATATCAGAAAGCAGCTCTTGCAGGTGCCCAGTCCCCTGCTGAAATCGGAGAGTATATTGCTGAAAGGTTAAAGAAACGCGATCTGCAGTTTGCGATTGAAGACCCTGATAATCCTGTCAACTTCCCAAGAAATCTATTTGTCTGGCGCGCAAACTTAATCTCAAGTTCAGGCAAGGGGCATGAGTATTTCTTAAAGCATTTATTAGGCACCACGAACGGATTATTGAATGAAGATCACGATAGTCTCCGCCCGGAAGAAGTAAAATGGCATGATGAAGCACCTGAAGGCAAACTTGATTTATTAATTAACCTCGATTTCCGGATGAGCGGGACTGCGCTTTATTCCGATATCATTCTGCCGACGGCCACATGGTACGAAAAGCATGATTTGAATAGTACGGATATGCATCCATTTATCCATCCGTTCAATCCGGCTATTTCTTCCCCTTGGGAGGCCCGTTCAGACTGGGATATTTTCAAGTCGCTTGCGAAAACCGTTTCCGACATGGCTCAGGAACTGAACCTGGAACCGGTGAAAGAAGTTTTCCCTTCTCCCCTGCTGCATGACACGAAGCAGGAAATGGCACAGCCGCTCGGGGCTATCAAAGATTGGAGCAAAGGTGAATGCGAACCGGTACCTGGGAAAACGATGCCGCAGCTGCAGGTCGTTGAAAGAGATTATAAGCTCATTTACGAAAAAATGATTTCATTGGGACCCAATGTCAAAAACGCACCATATGGCATTAAAGGCATTTCTTGGTCCGCTGCAGATGAATACGAAAAACTGAGGAAAGTACTCGGAGAGATTCGCGGTGGTTTTGCCAATGGCTGCCCAAGCATTGAATCTGCTAAGAGTGCATCAGAGGCTGTTTTAACCTTATCCTCAACGTCAAATGGAAAAATGGCCGTAAAAGCATGGGAAGCGCTCGAAAAGAAAACGGACCTTGAACTGGTTGACTTGGCTGCTGAACGGGAAGAGGAATGTTTCACTTTTGAGCAGATTACCGCACAGCCCAAAACGGTTATCACTTCTCCGGCATTCAGCGGTTCAGAAAAGGATGGACGCCGTTACTCACCATTTACAACGAATGTAGAACGATTGATCCCATGGAGAACCGTAACCGGCAGACAGTCATTCTATGTCGATCATGCGATGATGCAGGAATTTGGCGAGTCTATGGCGACCTTTAAACCGATTTTACAGCCGAAGCCGTTTAAAAATAAGCGCCCGGAAGTGGAAGGAAAAGAAATTACATTGAACTATTTAACACCGCATAATAAATGGTCGATTCACAGCATGTATTTCGATTCTCAGCCGATGCTGACGCTCTTCCGCGGCGGTCCGACGGTTTGGATGAATAAAGATGATGCCCTTGATGCCGACATTGCCGATAACGACTGGATTGAAGTATTTAACCGCAATGGGGTCGTTGTGGCACGAGCTGTTGTCTCACATAGAATTCCACGCGGGATGGCCTTTATGCACCATGCCCAGGATCGTCATATTAATGTACCGGGAACAAAATTAACAAACAACCGCGGCGGCACGCACAACAGCCCGACCCGCATCCATGTTAAACCAACTCATATGATCGGCGGCTATGGACAATTAAGTTACGGCTATAACTACTATGGACCGACAGGAAATCAACGGGATTTAAATGTTGTCATCCGTAAATTGAAGGAGGTTGACTGGCTTGAAGATTAAAGCGCATATCGGCATGGTCATGAACCTGGACAAATGTATCGGCTGCCATACATGCAGCGTAACGTGTAAAAACACCTGGACGAATCGTCCGGGTGCCGAATATATGTATTTCAACAATGTGGAGACGAAACCAGGGATTGGTTATCCAAAACGATGGGAGGATCAGGAGCATTATCATGGCGGCTGGGAAGTGAAAAACGGCAGGCTGCAATTAAAATCGGGCTCGAAAACGAATCGCCTGCTCCAGTTATTTTACAATCCAAATCTCCCAACGATTGATGACTATTATGAGCCTTGGAATTATGATTATGAAACATTAACAAACAGCCCTGAACGGAAAACACAACCGGTGGCACGGCCAAAATCCGCTTTAACTGGTGAATTTATGGAGGTTCTTTGGGGACCGAACTGGGAAGATGATTTAGCCGGTGCCCATGTAACAGGACTGAAGGATCCAAATGTAGAGAAAATGGAAAACAAAATCCGCACGGAATTTGAAGATGTATTTATGATGTACCTGCCGCGGCTTTGTGAACACTGCTTGAATCCCGCTTGTGTCAGCGCCTGCCCTTCCGGCGCAATGTACAAACGGGATGAAGACGGTATTGTTTTAGTGGACCAAAATGCCTGCCGTGCCTGGAGACATTGTGTCTCCTCCTGCCCTTATAAGAAGGTTTACTTTAACTGGCAGACAAATAAAGCAGAAAAATGCACGCTCTGCTTCCCAAGAATCGAGGCGGGAATGCCGACGATTTGTTCAGAAACTTGCGTCGGACGGATCCGTTATCTCGGTGTTATGCTTTATGATGCCGATAAGATTCAAGATGCCGCATTAGCAGATGAAAAAGATCTATATCATTCACAAATGGATGTATTTCTTGACCCACATGATCCGGAAGTCATCGCCGAAGCGAAAAAAGAAGGCATTCCAATGGAATGGATCGAAGCTGCACAAAAATCACCCATTTACAAAATGATTATCGAATGGAAAATCGCCCTGCCGCTTCATCCGGAATACAGGACACTGCCAATGGTTTGGTATATTCCGCCATTGAGCCCAATCATGAATATGTTTGAAGGCATTGGCAGTTCTTCGAATGCGGAAGACATCTTCCCTGCTATTGAACAAATGCGAATTCCAATTCAATACCTGGCCAATCTTTTGACAGCCGGTGACGAAACACATATCCGTACAGTATTGAAAAAAATGGCCGTCATGAGAACGTATATGAGAAGCGTACAAACGAATAAAAAACCTGATACAGCTGTCATGGAGAAATTAGGATTAACCGAGCAGGAAGTGCGTGACATGTACCGTTTGCTGGCCATTGCCAAGTATCACGATCGCTTTGTCATTCCAGCATCACACCGTGAAGAAGTGGCTGATTTATATGATGAACAAGGAAGCTGCGGACTTGCCTTCGCAGGCGGACCCGGTTCCTGCGGGACATTATAGCAGACTGCGGGATTGGTATAAAACGAAAAAGCCAGTCCCTCCCTATTCTATAAAAAACGAAAGTAGATGAAATGATGACAGACGTTCAAATTCAACCAATCTTTCAGCTATGCTCCTATTTATTAAACTATCCTGACGAAGCTTTTGTTGAATCCCTTGACGAGGTCAAAGCGGAATTGGACACAACTCCCTTTCCGGAGATTCAGCATGAACTAGAGCAATTTTGTCTGAAAGCAAAAAATCAGTCCCTTCCCAGCCTCGTCTCAACGTATATTACAACATTTGATTTTGGAAAAAAAACCAATCTCTATGTTTCCTATATGGCGGGCGGTGAGCAGCGCGAACGAGGAATGGATCTTCTTTTTCTAAAAAATTATTATAAAATGCATGGGTTTCATGTAACGGATAAAGAATTGCCGGACTATCTTCCGATTGTGCTGGAATTCGCCAGTCAGGTTGAAGTTGCTGAAATGGAGCCGGTCTTCACACGGTATATGAAAAGCATTGCAGAAATTGCCGGGCATTTAAATCCGAATGATAACCTGTACGGTCATATCTTTCAGGCAATCCTGCAAACTCTTGAGAGAACCGGGATCAGAGCGATGAATAGCGAGGTGTTCCATTATGTTTGAGCAGTTTCTCTGGATTGTTCTTCCCTATATTATTCTGACCATCTTTATTGCCGGTCATATTTATCGTTATCAGCATGATCAATTTGGCTGGTCTTCAAAATCAAGTGAACTCCTAGAAAAAAGACTGCTCCGTGTCGGCAGTAATCTCTTCCACTTTGGACTGATCTTTGTCTTCGGCGGTCATGTCATGGGTTTGTTAATTCCCATTGAAGTGTATGAAGCATTGGGGGTATCCGAGCATCAATACCATACGATCGCTCTTATCGGCGGGATTCCAGCCGGTCTTGCCGCAACTGCCGGGGTCATGATTCTCTATTACCGCCGAATGACCGTTCGCAGATTGGCAAGGACCAGTTCAAAAGGAGACTGGGCATCACTTTTCTTTCTTACCATCGTCATTCTCTCTGGTATGTCTGCGACCTTTTTAAATGTCGATTCACATGGGTTCGATTATCGTACGACGATTGGTCCGTGGTTAAGAGGAGTTTTAACCTTTCGTCCGGACGCAAGCCTGATGGCAGATGTTCCGCTTTGGTTTAAAATCCATTTGCTGGCTGTTTTCGGACTTTTTACAGCATGGCCCTTTACCCGTCTGGTTCATGTCTTCAGTTTGCCTGTCCGCTATCTGTCACGCAGCTATGTGATTTACAGAAAGCGTATGCCGAAACAGGATAATCTTTAATAAGCATGTTGAGAGACCCCCGTCGAGATATCTATAAACCGGGGGTTTTGTCTATGTTCGCCTTATTTCATTAGCAGGACTGGAATGTCTGCCTGCTGTGTTACCGTATGACTGACACTGCCGAGGAACTCTTTAATGCCGCTTAAGCCGCGGCTGCCCATAATGATCAGATCACATTGCCGTTCATTCGCGGCTTCCAATATTACTTTATAGGAAAGTCCCTCTTTGATGATCACTTCTGAAGAATTCGGAATTTGCCCTAAATCAAATTTTGCCGGTCGGAGTGTTTTCTCAGCATCTTCTAAAATAGATTCTTTAATTTTATCGTAAAAATCATATTGATAGGTTTTTGGCGGAAACTCTACCACATGTAGGACCGTTATTTTTGTATCTGGATCTAAATTTGCAAAATCGATGGCCTTTTCCAATGATTTTTCCGCTAATTCAGAGCCGTCATAGGGAACAAGAATATGGGAAAACAACATGATGCACATCTCCTTTTATATATGTATTGACATCCATATATCTATTATAATCTTTCTCTATATGAAAGAACGAATGAGATGTGCACTCATTCGATCATTTACTTTTATATTTCACACAATGTTCCCATTTTGCTGTAAATGCCCTAATTGTTTTGCTAATTCCACTAATTCCTCTTTTACCAATATGGCATCGATGAAATGCAGGGGCAATTTTTCATAGCCGCACTGCAGTCCAGCTAATCCACCGGCTATCGCAGCAACGGTATCGGTATCGTATCCTTCATTTGCCGCTCCAATCACAACATCAGAGAAGGTTTCGCTGTTCAGCAGCCAGTATAGGACCCACATCATCGTATGAACGACAAAACCATCCGGAGTGCATGCTGGTTTTTCTTTTAATAATGCAGCCGCATAAGGAGTATTCTCTATTTCGGCAACAATAGCTTCTTTTAAATCTTGTCCATGCAGGACTTGAAAGGCAATGCGATTGTAGATGACACAGGCTTCTTCGGCCAAAGAGTCATAATGAGTCATTTTCGATAGCTGCTTTGTGACTTCCTCTACTTTTTCGATAGAAGGATAGGCAAGGGCCGCCGGCAAACAACGCATTAAGGACCCGTTTCCGGCGGACATACCATTGAGATATTCAAAATGAGCATGTTTAGCTGTCTCAAACCAATTGCCATTAAAGGTTCCTAAAACGGTACTGATAATGATTCCAATATCCTTTGGGCGTGAATCATACCAGGTTAAGAATTCCTTCCCAATTGCTTCGATTGGCTCCTCAGGATTTTGCAGGATCCCTTTAGCAACAGCCATCGTCATCGCCGTATCATCCGTTGTTTCACCTTTTTCTAATCCCCAGCATCCGCCGCCGCTAACGTCCCGCAGCACGCCGTGTCTTCTTTCTATCTCTTCTTTTGTTAAAAATTCCGTTGTGCCGCCCAATGCATCCCCAATTGCCACACCAAAAAGTGCTCCTTTTATTTTATTTAACATGAATAAACCTCATTTCCCATATTGTCCAGAGTGAAATAAAAAAGCAACTTATCACTTATATTGTAAATGAAATTCCTAGCAAAATGTGAGGATTTCACATATTTATTGACAGCAAGTCTTACTTATACAGCTCGTACTTCAAAGCATATTCCAGTGCCGCCTGGGGAACTAAATAACGGACACTTAAACCATCGCGGATGCGGGAACGAATTAATGTAGAACTCGTTTCAATATTGACTCCTTTACTGAGGCAGTCGAAACGATCTTCATGCTTGATGAGAAAGGAATCCTTGGCAATGATATCCGACATATCGTAGCCTTCCCGCCCCATGACGAGAAACCTGTTTGTTTCAATCAGTTCCTTCCCTTTGTGCCACTTTGTTACATGCACTAGGTTATCTGCGCCCATTACGAATAACAGTTCATCATTTGGAAATTGTTCCTTCAGTTTTCTCATGGTCTCAAATGTATAGGTCTCCCACCCGACAGCATCCATTTCAATGGTATTGACTTGAATTTTATCATTATCCGCCACCGCCAGCTTCACCATTTCCAAACGGTGTTGATTTGTAGTTAAAATCCGATCCTTATCCCGGCGTTTGTCCGAAGAGGGCACTAAAATCATCCCATCCAGATTTCGCCTATCCATTACGATATCCATTGTTACTAGATGTCCAATGGTAATGGGATCACAGGCTGAACCAAATACGCCATATTTAGCCATATTGTCATCCTTTCTCATTTAGGCTTAATTATTTTCAGTTTTTCCTCTGCATTTGGATTTCCATCCTCTAATGTCATATCATTACCCTCTGTTTTATTGTTTATCAATTGGACAATTCTGCAGACTTTTTTTCCCAGAGCGGAAACCTGCTCCATGCTGGAGGGGTTTTTAATATTTTGCATTATAAATTGAAACAAATGGCTCATAATCATTAAACCGATACAGCTGGGCATTTCCTTTTGACCATCTATTCGTCTTTTTCAAATCTCCATTCACGGTCACTTTTTCGATAAATGGCAGTGATGGTGCCTTACGAAAAAACTGCGCATCCAACTTAATCCATGGTTCATCCAGTACCGTCATCAGCACCCCTTGCAGATCTGACAACACGAATTCTTCTGCAAGGAAGTTTTTCGCTAAGGTTGTGATCGACATATCTTTTCTAATATACCAAAGGGCATCTTCAATTATTTTCCTGTGATCAAAGGCTAAATCGAGGCGAAATACTTCATCCATATCAAATAACTCTACTTCAGCTGCATCATCTGCGGCCCTTCTTTGCGCTAATACATTTTCCGGGACGATGGCGTAGTGGGCATTTGAAATAATCCAGCCTCTTTGATCCCGGCCCATTTTATCATATACACCAAAATGCTTGATTTTTAAGTCGTTCACACCTGTTTCTTCTTCCAGCTCTCTCAAGGCTGCGACATAGGCGGTTTCATCAGGCTGAACAAATCCTCCAGGAAGAGCCCATTTGCCTCCTTCCATATTCGGATTTCCTTCCTGATCCAGAGAAGCCCGTTTAATCAGCATTAGCTTTAAGATTTTTTTCGGCGGCTTATGGGGTCCAATTTCTTCCGATATAATAGTGAATACAGCAATATCGGATGTATACCCATCTGGGGTACAATATTTGCTAGAATCATAATGCTTTAAGATTTCTTCTGAAGAATACTTTTCCAAAGATTGCACCTGCTTTCAATAATGGAAAAAACTGAATTTGATTGATATTTCAATTAACATATTGTTAATCATTAATCGTTAATCACATTATAAAGATTTGTTGAATGAATAGCAAGCATTTTTTTCCAATGCTTATTTGATCAGCTCTGTTTCCCCTTGAGTTTGAATCATTCTCTTGCCTGCGTTCGGGGACTCCTTTATGGTAAATGATATAAAGCGGGCGAAGGATGGATTTCTTTGCTCTTACTGTGTATTTAGCACATTGTAAAACTTTCATATTATTTCGCATGGTACGGGTCCGCCCTCATGCTTCAATATTTTTGATCGAGTACTTTACATTTTTTATTTTATATTGTAGAATTTCTATGTACCTAATATTTCTAGGTAGGTGATGAAATGTTTAACCGTGAATTGGTGAAAGGAAGTACATCTCTTTTGCTCCTGCAGCTGCTCGATGAACGCGATATGTACGGATACGAGATTGTCAAAGAGCTGGAGAAACGCAGCGGCAATGAATTTTCCTTTAAGGAAGGCACACTTTATCCTGCCCTCCATAAGCTCGAGAAGCAGGAGTATATAGAATTCTATTGGCAGGAGCAGGAAAAAGGGCCAGCGAGAAAATATTATCGGATTACAGAGGCAGGCAGAGAAATGCTTCAGGAAAGAACCCAGGAATGGCACGACTTTGTTTCTGTCATGAACAAGGTAATGGGGAGAAAAAAACATGGAACGGCTGAAGAATGAGTTTTTAGGAGAGCTTTCACAGTTTCTAGAGGATCATCAGGAGAAAGATGTCATTTTACAGGAATATGATGCTCATTTGAATGAATTGCTGGCCGAGCTTCATTTGGAGGGGGCTGAAGCGGATGTTCGCAGCCAAATCTATTTAAGGCTTGGCACACCCGCTGAGATTGCTGATTTATGGAAAGAAGAGCTGTCTGTTACTCCAAGCAATATGAAATGGCTGTTTATTGCGGTGAATATCCTATTATTTACGAGCGGCGCCATCCTCACTCTAGCTCATAATCTATTGGATTGGGACTGGTTGAAAGAGCTTTGGGATCAGTTAACTTCGATTCCGATTGTGATTGCTTTTATCTACATGGCTTTTTGGGCATTGCTCGGTTATGAAATTGGCCGAGGGTTCGGTCACAAAGGAAAAAGGATATTGAAAAGGACCTTTCTGCTGGCATTAATTCCAAATTTGACACTGATGGGTTTAACTGTATTCCAGATCATACCTCATGCATGGTTCTATCCATTACTGACCGAAACTTTTATCGTTCTGTGCATTGTGTTGACAGTTCTGTTATATCCACTTTGCCTTATCAGCTACAGATGGGGAAAAAAAGCTTCTATATGAGCTTTTTTTATCCATATACATAGAAATTCTATATACTATTATCTTGATACAAACTATAAAATTCTTTTATTTTTTCTTCATATACCTAGAATTACTATATATAAAGAATAACGATATTAATGGAGGTTTGAACATGGAAATGAAATTGGAAAAAACAGATTGGATATTTTTACTGCTGTGCCTGGTGACGGGAATTACTGCCGAAGAGGCTTTCTTCCGCGAGCAAATTGGAATCTCTTTCTTTGTTTTTATTGTTGTCTTTTATGTTGTATTTTTCTGGCGATTCCGCACCTTTTCGTTCTCCCACCAGCGCTTTGGCTGGCTTGTATTGATTTCCATCTGGCTGTTGGCGGCAGGCTATTATTTGTATGATACCGTCTTGTTTTACTTCTTAAATATTTTGATCATTCCGGCACTTGTAATCTTTCATCTGGCATTAATCACAGCGCCAAAGGGATATCATTGGAATCGATTGTCTTTCTTTTATTATACGATTCTCCGGATCGGCAGAAGTTTTTTCTACAGCGCAGGTTTTGCCAAAACAATAATCCGGCATTTAGTCCGAAACGGGAATGGAAAGCGTAACGATGTTTGGAAGAAGGTTTTCATTGGGATTGCCATCTCCCTCCCTTTCCTATTGGTCATCCTGAAACTATTAATTTCAGCAGATACTCAGTTTGAAAGACTGTTAAGAGGAATCCCCAATCAAATCAGCGTGCAGCCCGAATATATTTTTCGTGCAGCAATCGTTCTAATTTGTACTTTCCTTTTCTTTGGCTATATGCAGACATTGCTGCAAAAAATAAATCCACTTAAACCAGACGGAGAAGCTGTTCCTTCATTCACGCTGGATGGAATCATCGCTCTGACTTTCCTGCTCCTTTTGGATTTGGTTTATCTTTTGTTTGTTGCCGTGCAATTTAAGTATTTCTTCAGCGGTACGCTTAGTGACGGCTACACGTTTGCCGAATATGCCCGCCGTGGTTTTTTCGAACTGCTCTTCGTCACATTGATTAATCTCAGCGTTACTACTGCCGCGATTCAATGGACCAAAAATATCCATGACTTTTTACAAAAAGCAGTCAATCTCGCTTTGACTGTTCTTGTATTAT
Source organism: Bacillus benzoevorans (assembly GCF_014207535.1). Taxonomy (GTDB): domain Bacteria; phylum Bacillota; class Bacilli; order Bacillales; family Cytobacillaceae; genus Bacillus_BD; species Bacillus_BD benzoevorans. The sequence goes on along the minus strand of NZ_JACHGK010000005.1, from coordinate 153,870 downwards.
CGAGTGGAGTATTGCTCGTATCAGCATTCATGCGTTTGGCAATGTATGAAGAAGCATATGGCTTTACCTTTACAAGAGTGTTGGCTCACTCCTTTATGATTTTCTTGATGGTGATACTGGCTTATACCCTTGTTAAAATTTGGCTTACGAAACTGTCGTTGTTTCACTTTTATTTCATTGCAGCGCTTATCTATTATACCGGCATCAATGTCGTAAATATTGACAGATTTGTCGTCAAACAGAATATAACCCTCTATGAACAGACGGAAAAAATTGATATTCACTATTTAAATAACTTGTCCGCATCTGGAGTACTCGGACTAATTGAGCTTTATGAAAAGCATTCTGATATTCCCGGTTTGAAGGATATGCTAAAGGAACGAAAAAAGGAAAGTGTCCAGCTGAAAAGAGATGCGTGGCAATCCCGTAATTTCACAAGAAGCAAAGCTGTTGAACAGCTGAAAGAGTTAGAGTTCTAAAAAGCTACAAAAGCTGCCCAGTTGATCTCCATTCAAGAGGCAGCTTTTGTAGCTTTTTTAAGTTTGTATCCTTCCCTTTAACCATGCCCGCTCCCTAAAGTGCCCGATTGGAATTTGGATGAGACTGGTTTCACCTGCTTCTTCCATTTGATATAGTTCATCACACACTTTCACATCAAATCCCAGAAGCGGATGACCGCCCAGCCCGAGAGCAGACGCTGCCAGCAATAATCTTTGTACAAGCATCCCCGCCTCCATTTGTTGAATGCGATAGCCTCTGAAACCCAATTTCTCTTTATAATGATTATTATCCCCCGCAACATGAAAGCAGAGCGGAACTTGGAATAAATTCACATTTCCGACAGACAGACCAGACTGCAATCGAAATCGATGATCACCAAGACGGATCTGCTGTAACACATGCTTATCGCCATCATAATGATAAGCACCATCGGGAATCCCTTCAATATTGTGGAAGCACCCATACAGAGAGACGCGCGGCTCTCGCTTTCGATGTTTTTCATCTAGATCATTGCGATAATTGAAGGAAGCGGCTGCCTCCTGCAGCAGAGCAGCCAACTGGACTAGATTGACTTTCCCTAGAATAAAATCCATTCCCGGTGAATAGCGTCTTCGGCATGCCTCAGCCAAATCGTACGACATTCGTTCTACATATGGCAGCTTAATGACTGAAGCCATTCCGATCGTCTTTTCCCTCGTCTCCATCTGTTTCAATCCATCTACGGTATCCAACATTGCTGCTTCATTCATCTTAATTAACAGCGGAAACTTGTGGATTTTGTGTGACTTAACAAAGTGCTCATTGTGAATCGGTGGTAATTGCTGGCACAGTCCGGCAGCAGAATCCATTCGGTCTCTGCTTTTTTGCGAAACCCAATTAGTTGCTTCCACAGATAGCGGGATCATCGCATAAACGCTTTCTTCCGTTTCAGAAAGACCGAGCAGATGATTGATCGCGCGATCAAGAAATTGGAAATACACTCCTGAAGCAAAGCCGAAGCGTTTTGCTGTTTCCAGCAGCTGTCCAATCAGCACCCCAGCATCCAATCCCTGCAGCCTGTAGGCAAAGTTATTGTATTTATAAAAGTTTTTCCAAAACATGGTCGAGACAAAAACAGTGGCAAAACAAGCCGATACTTCACATCGATGTCCTAGAGCCCGTTCTATATAGGAATCGAAATGGCCTTCCCGCACTAACACTAAACGATGATGTGCTGCATCGTAATGATAAACGCCGGCAGGTACATTCTCTATGTGCAAATAGATATACAATTCATTCGGATACAACGCACCGCCGGAGGGGGCAAAACGCCGATACGAATAGTTAACATCTTCTTCATTTTCCGTAGCAGCGAAGCTCGCTTTCGTCTCGGCAAATTGCGTAATCCCATATACATACCAGAGAAAGTGACCGATTTTGCGCAGATCAGATGCTGCAGGGGCTTCCCATTCTTCCAGCGACAACGGTACTTCTAAAGATAATGAAAAAAAAGGCAGCCCGCGGTAGATTTTATATGGCAGCGGTGCATCTTTCCAATCCACTTCCCAATCTGGCGGGCTTACCTTATCAATGGCAAAATGAAGGTTGTGTAAAAATTCATCCAGATTCATCTTTTGCTCTCCTCTTCGCTCTCATGGAAACGGATGTGGATATGGATTAAGCTGTTCTGGTTTAAGCGGCTGTTTCCGATATCCAAGCTCTACCGGTACCCGCAGTACCCTTTCCAGCCCTGTTATCCTCCTTAGATGATGACCAAATGTCATGGGCAGCATTCCAGGGATTAGCACTTTAACGCAATATAGTTCGTTTCGTTTTATTTCCGGCGTTGATTGCTCCACAACAATGACTTCGAAGTTCAATTGCCGGAACTTCTGCAGAATTTCCTGCAAATCTTCCGTTAAATCTTTATGATTAGACTTCCACTTAAAGGACTCCGCAAATGTTTGCATGGGACGATTTTCATCTAACAAAAATTGCAAACGTTCTTCCGCTTGAGGTAAACCATACAGCATGCCGTGATCATCCATTTGCTGCACTAAGGAAGAATCGTCGAGCATCTTTAAAAACTGCCCCCTGCCCTTTTCAAATTTTTCATCAAGGGTTTGCATCATGCCCGCCAGCTCATGAACAGCGCTTTTCGCCGCGCGAACGGGATCCAGATGCGCTCCCGCGGCACAGATGAGATTTAACCCCACTTGTTTTCTATTTTTTGCTATAACCCAAACACTTGGAATTCCGTGTTCCATTGTCGAATTATAAAAATACAACTCATATCCCGCTACTGTTCGTACACGTTCGATCATCACCTCTAATTCCGGGTCGTTTGCCGAATATGGATCAAGACGCGGGAGAGGAAGCTCAGCATACCATGCCATGAGGAATGAATCCCGTTCCACCACCTCCAAAATCCCGTAAAAAATACTTTCTTCTAAACTTCCTCCTAAGGCACAGCCATTGGAAGTTTCATAGACAAATCCTTGTCCGCACTCAAGACTGTAATAGGCAAGCCGTTCCGGTACCAAAAGGGGACATTCTTGATAAAACGAATAGCCCCATACCCATTTTATCGGAGCATCAGGATCAAATGGCGGAAATGGAAAATCGCCCCTTTCATATTGTTCCTTTGCGTGAACTCCTGTCCTGAGAGGATTGAGCGCTTGTTGACTTAAATTATTGTAGCTGTCATATACCACTGTCCGTTTTCCTCGAGGGGAAATCCCGCAGGTCCGTTCCAATCCTTCCAAAATGGCTGTTAACTCGCTTAATGCATAGGAATGTGTTCTCCCTGCTACTCCCTCATCCCCTGCGAATAATGGCAAATTGACCGCAACATCGGCAAAAGGCGGGACCAGATCATCCATTTTTCCATTCAAAACTCCAGTCCGGTGATCGAGATAGTCGTTTACGAGAAAGGTTTTTAATTCCTCTATGGAACGCGTGCGGAAACTGCCTGCCATTTTTGGACTGGGTTTTAGGGTGATTCCAGCCCTGTTTGCCGAATCATCAGGGATTTTACCGCAAACAGGACATAAAGGGTCAGGTAAAAACACATGCCATGAACTTTTTAATGTTTTCAGATTAACGATACATACCCTTCCTTCTGCATGTCTCCCATGCTCATGGCCTTGAATAATTCTTCGCACCTCTTCTTCCAAGATACATGCCAGCTGTAAAAGCCCTGTGCGCGCTGCCCATGGATCACGTTCAAACTTTTCGTCTCTTGCCATCCTCTGCTGAATGTCCCAGTTCTCTTTCCGGTCCAGTCCTGCCATCAGATGCCTTAGATCCGCACATTGAGAACACCCCTGTGCATCTGTCCGGACAAGCGGTCCTATTATCCCTTCACCAAATGAAACAAAGCCCCTTAACCATGGAATCCCGCTTGGACGTATCACTTCTTCCGCCTTTTGATGAATCGCAGGATTCCAGCCATCATGCAAAACTAATATTAAATCAGCCTGTTTCGGTATTTCTGTAGTGAAATCCATTTGGCGGTATATGCTGTATTGGGCAGTTAAGGCTTCACACATGTGATCCGCTAACCATCCTTCTCCGACAACGGTAATAACTGCATTCATCGTGAATCCACCTCCCGCAGCCATACACCATACACACATAACCGTTCCTTTTTTAAAATGGGGTCCATTTCTACTTCGAAAATCAGCATTTGTTTGCGGGACTGTTCCAAGACTTGCATGGCGGATTGTAATAGACTGGATGGCTCCGCGTCCCCGCTGCTGCGGATTTCCAAACATTCCACTGCCGTTTCTGCCAAAAAGACATGCGAGTGCTCCAATGAACACCCGTCAATCGAGTCACTTTCGCTTAACAGCGCATTTCTCAGAGCTTTTTGCAAGGCTAATGTGGTTGTTAAACCGGCACTTCCATACCATCGGTCCTTCGTTCCAACCCATACAACAGGGAATCCGCACACTTTCCTACCCAAGCCGATGATCGGTGCTTCATCCATGGTCGTTAGTACCTGTAGGTAATAGTGGCAGTGCGTATCCTCTACAGCACTTATTTCAAAGGGTGTAACAACCTTCTTCCCCTCAGACATCCCCTTGTTCAGTTCCTCCGTTAAACACTTCTGCAAGCCGCGGCAAACAGCTTCTGCGAATGTCTCGCCGGCACCAAAACCGACATATTCCCGGGATTCTCCGATGTCAAACTTTCCTGTCTGATGTGGCGGAAGAGTATTTATTAAATGAACATCCAGTCGTGTAATATATGCTTCAATCCCCGCAAGACCTGCTTCTTTCCGTGCAGCATGATGCGTTAAGCCATTACATACCATGCCGGGCAGGAGATTAGCCGGTCCCTCCGATAACGGGTCAACAGTTTGCACACGGCACTGTGCTAAAGGCAGCTGCTGTAAATCTTCTTCCCCTAAAACATGAAAAATCCCTGACTCAGCTGATGTAAGCTGGCTGAAATACATTAGCAAACCCGTTGGCTCCCTTATGGTCTCTTCCTGATTCAAACGAAAATCGAAATCTTCCACCCATTGGCATTTAAGACGTCCAGTCACTAATGGATGAGGCATGAATAAATGCCAGTTTCCCTCCAACGTCTCCAAATCCAGCAGGAAAAATTGATTTTGCTGATTCAATTGAGATACTCCCGACAACTTTTTAAATAATTCGAACACGATAACATTGGCCAACATCGCTCCAGCCGAAGGTGAGTAATTCTCACCACTGTGCTCCTGCCGAAACACAGTTTGATGTACGCTGCGCCAGGCAGATTCAAAGCACGCTGCAGAATCTTGATGAACAAGCGGTCCGGCCATGCCTGCCTGCTGAAAACACAGGGCGGGTAGCAACAGTTTCTCTTCTTCCCTGCAGATTTTATTAAGAACCCGTAGTTCCTCTATATTCCCTGTTTGCGATACATATAAGATGAAATCGTACGGCTCAATTAGGCTGCACCAATTACTTTCCCTGCCATCCTTTGGCTCAATTTCCTTTATTTCTGCCTCTGAATCTGTTTTCCGGGCATGGATCACTAATTCTTCTATGCGCTTTCGATTTGTCGGAACAGCGTTTGTTATGAGCACATGGAACATACACAATCCGGATTCAAGCAAAGATGAAATCAACGAAACTAAAAATGCTCCTGAACCGATAGCCAGCACTTTAGCCTGGCGATACGTTTGAAACCGGTAAGCACCCGACTCGGCAGAATTTTGCAAAAACTCTATTTGCGAAGCAAATTTTTCAACAATCTGATCGGATAATTGGTGCGGCAGGTCCTTGCTTATATCCTGAACAAAACCATTTCGATATAGTATTTCTGCAATTTCATACACCCGATTTCGATGCACTTCCGGCAGTCCGTTTGTTAAATTCTCCATTGTATACTTTCCATTAAACATTGGTAACAGTTTCTCAACCCATTGATCGATGGAATGACCTTTCATTTGGAACGAACGAGTATTATTTCGGAAATACACACCTCTACCAGGATCCGGGAGAAAAAAGGTGTCTCTTTTCATTTTCAGCCTCATAAAAGGGGTCAAATTTTTCATTCTACAGCCTCCTGCACCATAAAACTTCGTCCTCATTTTCATGGCGTCATTTCCCACTATCATTTTATGTACTGAATTTTGTCCTTTATGTCTGAGTGAAATGGTCCGGATCCAAATTCATCCTCGAAAAAAAGCCCTTGTCAATCAAGGGCTTTACTATATGAGCTTTCATCTTCATCTGATCGACTGGAATAAGAGTCCTACATTCCGCCGCAGCGCCCTCCGCCACATCGATGACCGCCGCCTCCGCAACGTCCGCCGCAGCTGCTGCATCGATGACAGTTCGAACAGTGAAAACAATTCGAGCAGTTAAAACAATTCGAGCAACGAAAACAATTGAAACAGTTAGAGCAATTGAAACAACTAAAACAGGTGAAACCTAATCCAAGCCCAAACTGCCGCTCTTCGTCCGTGCCGTATTGAGTATAGTCCCAAGTGATTGGCTCACTAGCCTGAAAATTATCCACATTTAACATTTGCAGTTCATTTTGAAAGTTATACAATTTATTTCATACCTCCATATTTATATTTAGATCCATTGGCAAGATGACATGGAAACACTAAAAATAGTCCCGTCATAGGACGAGGGTCATTGCCGCAGGTATAGGTGAAATACCTGCGAATGCACTCTTCAACAAAATATGAATGTTCATTAGGGTTAGTTCCTGATATCACTGCCTATTTTTCTGGGACAGTGTCATTGTTCTAAGTGGAGGGCTGAAAAACGGCCTTTTTATGGATTGCGGAAATAAGTTCAAGAAAGGAATCAAAGAGAATAATAGGAATGGTTTGAAGACATTATAATAAAAATTGAAAACAGGCGTGGTCCCGCACATTCCATAACAGACATAGCCATGTACAAGACCTCACCTGTATTTACTTAATAATTAATACCGGGCAATGGGAAAGCTGCAACACTTTATAGCTGACGCTTCCCATCACGATTCCTTTTATGGCGCCTAATCCTCTGCTTCCCATTACGATGAGCTGGTAGTTCCCCTGTTCTGCTGTTTTGACGATTTGCACCGCTGGATCGCCCATCACATAATGAGTTTCAATTTCTAAATCTTCATCTTCTGCGAGAGACTTTGCCTCATCGAACAGGGCATCCACCTCATGATTGATTTTTGAATATATTTCATCTATCGAGTCCGTGGTCATATTTTCAGAGATCATCACATTTTTTTCAACATGGATCACTCCTACTTTAGAAAAGCGCTCCTTCGCAATCTGCAACGCAGATTTTAAAGCTTTATTACTCATTTTTGAACCATCAATGGCTACCAAAATACGATTATACACTAGACATTGCCTCCCGAAACAAAGATACATTATTATTCTAGCAAAAACTTAAGCGGTAATCTGATTAAAATAACGGCAAAGTGATTAGCATTTCTACTTTTACTATACAAAAATATAGCAGAATTTGAAACGCTTTCGGGCAAATATGTATACTTCCTTCCATACTTGTTTTATTGCTGATTATTTAATAGACTTTTATCATGAATATGTACAGCAACAATGGAAGGTCGTGGGCATCGTAATGGCTATTTTGAAAAATGACTGGGCACCTCTGCTTCAGGGGGAATTTGAAAAAACGTATTATCAACAGCTGCGGAAAATTCTTTGGCAGGAATATCAGTCACAAGTGATTTATCCGGACAAGTTTGATATTTATAATGCGCTGCATTTTACATCCTATGAAGACACGAAGGTTGTGATCATCGGGCAGGACCCCTACCACGGTCCTGGACAGGCACATGGATTAAGTTTTTCAGTCAAACCCGGGATAACGATTCCTCCTTCGCTGCAAAATATTTATAAGGAACTGCATGCCGATCTAGGATGTTCTATTCCGAATCACGGCTATTTAGTAGAATGGACAAAGCAGGGCGTCCTATTGCTGAATGCTGTCTTAACCGTTCGTGCGGGTAATCCAAACTCTCACAAAGCCTTGGGGTGGGAAAATTTCACCGATAAAGTGATCGAAAGATTGAATGAAAGAGAAAAACCAGTTGTTTTTATTCTATGGGGGCGTTTTGCCCAACAAAAGGAGCAGCTCATTACTGCACCGCAGCATTTCATTATTAAGTCACCGCATCCAAGCCCCTTTTCAGCAAATAAAGGATTCTTTGGCAGCAAGCCATTTTCAAGGACAAATGCCTTTTTACAGAAAATCAGGAGCGAAGAAATTAACTGGCAGATTACGAATCTATAACGGAATAATGTTGCAAAACATTGAAGATGTTAAGGTATAAAGACCAATACGAAGCATAGCGGCATGACCGCTTCGTATTGGTTAATATTTTATGCGAATGTAATAACGAACATAAGTAAAGTATGATAGAAAGTTTTGCAGGGTTTATTAGAGATTTCTTACAATTGAAGATGTATATAAAGAAATTTTTATGATTTAATAACTGAAATGTCAGAAAAATCTGGGAAATATCTTCAAAAATTTGCTATAATATATATAACAGCATATTTTTGCTGGGATACGGTAAAAATCTACTGTATAAGTAATATCAAACCTGGATATCTTTTATCCAGCAATAACTTTGAAAATGGGGGCTTGCGAATGTATCAAATTAAGGAAAAGGAAAAGATTTTTATTTACACTGGTCCAGATGGCTCTGGAAGAAAAACGATTGCGAAAATGGTTGCTACCGCGTTTGATATGGAAACTGTCCTCTCTTACACCACCCGACCTCCCCGCCACTATGAAAAAGACGGAAGAGATTACCATTTTGTTGACAACGCATCCTATCTAAAAATGCAAGAACAAGAGGAATTTCTTGAAAGTGTAGAAATTGACGGGTTTCATTACGGGATTCGTGAAGAGGAAATCGTAAAGGCGTTTGAAAATCATAACCTTGTTTATTTAACATTAAATCCGGAAGGCACGGAAAAACTGAAAAAAATGTACGGTGAAAGAGTAATGCGCTTTTTCATTTATGCTGACCGTGATACTGTCATCCAAAGACAAAAGGAACGGCAGGATAATGATGCGGATATCGAGCGGCATTTAACGCACTACGATGAAACGATGGCTTATAAAAATTCTTGTGAACATGACTTTGAAAATTATGATCTGCCGCAGGTTTCCTACAAGATTAGCGAAGTCATTGAAGCATTTCTGGAAAGGGATATTATCATTACAGACTATTAAGAGAAGAGATCGGAGCATATGAAATGTTAATAAAAGTTAAAAAGTCCTCATCATTTATATGATGGGGACTTTTTAACTTTTTTCATTCATACCGATTAAATGAATATCATAATCCGTTTGTCATCCCGGCATCAATGATGATCTCTGACCCAGTTATGGAGGGAATGACATCAGAGACAAGCAGCAGCGCCATGCTGGCAATCTCCTCCGGCTGAATCATAGAACCGAGAGGAATGGATGAGTGTTCCAGATCCATCTGTTCCTCTATGCTGATCCCTTTCACTTCAGCCCGTTGTCCTGCAAGGCTGACCGCCCGTTCTGTCGCGGTTAAAGCTGGCGATATGGCGTTAATCCTGACTCCATATTGAGCCAGTTCCTTCGAAATTCCTTTTGTAAAATTAATCAATGCGGCATTAGCGGTTCCTCCTGGCAGGAAGGTTGCACTTGGATTTTTTCCGCCTGTACCGATGATATTGAGAATTCTCCCGGAGCGCTGATTGATCATGACGGTCCCAATTGCTTTAACCATGCGGATATATCCTAACAATTTTAAACTCCACGCATCGATAAAATCCTGATCGCTTAATTCCCAGAATGAACCTGCACGGGCCGAACCGGCATTATTGATTAAAATATCGATACCGCTAAATTGTTCTTTTGCTATCATGGTGATTCTTTCCGCAGCAGTTGAATCGGTTAAATCTTCACTGATTGATAAAACCGGTTGATTCTTTCCCGCAATATGTTTCAGTTCATGCTCAGCCTTTTCCAATCTAGTTTTATCTCTGCCAACAATGATAACATTTGCTCCTTCAAGCACTAATGCTTTGGCGCAGGCTAAGCCAATTCCAGCACTTCCCCCCGTTACAATGGCATTTTTCCCCGTTAAATTTAATTTCATTTATGAATCATCCCTTCATAGAATTTTTAAGATAAGGTATTGGAGCACCGGCTAGAAAAAAGAAGCTGAGTTCCAATTCTTCACAGGAAATCAGCTTCTTTTTTCACAGGAAATAGTCTCAGATTTCCATTTTCGTTAATGGATATCTTTCTTCTTAAACCGTCCTCCGCGTACTTCCGCAACATCATTAGAAATAATAAAGGCACCCGGGTCAAACTCGCGGATGATATCCTTCATTTTCGTTTCTTCTAATCTAGTGAAGACACAAAGAATGACCTGCTTATCTTCGCCGCTGTAAGCACCTTCACCATGTAAAAAAGTAACTCCACGACCCAGTCTCTCGGAAACCGCATCTGCAATTTCCTTATTTTGATCGCTGATAATATACATGGACTTCATATCTTCAAGACCTTTGACAACAACATCGATCGTCTTAAAGGCAATATAGTATGTAAGCATAGAAAATAAAGCATGCTCTAATCCGAAAACAAGGGCGGCAACAGAGAAAATAATCACGTTCACAACCATGATGATTTCACCGACAGAAAATGGAAGTCTTTTCTCAATTAAAAGCGCCAATGTTTCCGTCCCGTCCAAGACCCCGCCGTTTCTAATCGTTAATCCAACCCCTACCCCAAGGGTTAAACCTCCGAAAACAACAGCCAGTAAAGTATCATGTACAAGCGGTTCTATATGATGTAATAAAGATGTCGCAATAGATAAGGCGATAATGCCATATAACATACTGACGGCAAAAGTTTTTCCGATCTGTTTGTACCCTAAGAAAAAGAATGGCAAGTTTAATAATACAAGAAAGATACTAAGATTGATGGGTGTAATACTGGATAAAATCATCGATAAACCCGTTACCCCTCCGTCAATCATTTCATTTGGAATTAGGATGGCTTCTAAGCCGTAGGCCATGATGGCTGCACCGAGTGTAATAAATAATCCCCTCTTGATTACACTTCTGACTGTTAATTTTTTATGCACTGCTTTCGCTGCCCCAGCTGCTGTTTGATTCATTCACATTCCTCCCCTAAAAAGTGACACTTCTGTAATTATATCGCATTTTTTGTCGATTTAACAAGGAATGAGTCTGACTCAGATTATTTCAGCAGAAGGTTTTACTTAAACAATCTATTCCGTAAGGCATTTTATCTTCTCATCGGTACGGTTTCAAATTGTGAATAGGCGTCCATTAGCGCTGCTTCAACGGCGTGTCCCTCTTTCCCGCGGTAATGGGTCTGAACCCGCTCAATAAGACCGGCAATTCCATCCCGTAAACAGTATCCGCGCAGCAGTCTTTGGATATAATCCCGCTCGGATTCTGTTTCAAGCGTGCAAACTGCATCAATAATGACCCCGTACTTAAATTCCAATTCTAGTGTGATGGTCATCGATTCATCTATATTTTTAGCTGCCATTCCCTGTGGAAGTTTAGCATATCCTGCAATTAAATAGGTGTTCATTTTTCATTCTCCTCTATATTTTGTACACATGGCTGTTCTTTTAATATAATAATTCAAAATTCATCATTGAAATCCCTCTATTTTCCTTATATTTATTTGAAAATTTTTAATATTATAAATGCATTTCATCCAATTTCCCCTATATTTGCTCTCTTTCTACATCTGTACTAGACAAAAAAGCCAGTAAACGTTCGCTGTTTCTTCAACGTTTACTGGCTCCTACCCAAATTGTTTTCCCGGATTATTAAAAATCCGGCAGATTATCCAGATTATTATCCTTTATCCCGTCAGGTTCGCTGCGAATGATGTCTCTGCCATATTTGTGAAACACATCCACATGTGCTAACTTCCCCGCTTTCGCTTCCTGAAGTGCTGTTACATAATCTAATTCTTTGCCGGATTCTGTTTTAAAAGCAATGATATCCCCCTCATCATTTTTCCGAACAGCAGTGATTTTTTCTTTACCGTTCGTATCTTGATCAAGATTTGCTTCTGAGACAGCTTGCTCCTGTGCCTGCTGCCGGTATGCATTATAAATGGCGTTATAATCTTTCGTATCCATTTTATCACCTCATTAAAGATATAATTAGTTTAAGGAGTTCAAGTGAGGGATATGTCTGCTAATTTTTGGTATTCCATTCGTCATGATACAGTTTTTTTAATACTTTTTCGGCCTCGTTTGTAAGAGAAGCCGTATAAAAAGAGCGAATGGTTTTAAAGAAGTCATCTTTTGTTTGGAAGACCATTTCTTCTTCCCTCCCATCGCTCCATTTGCGGGAAAGGCGTTCTTCGTTTATCGATTGTGTGCCGTTCCGAAATACAGAGGCAATTAAAGGTTTTTTATTAAAACCTGAATTTGCATGATGATGGATATCCTGTTTGATTCGATTCAGCTCTTGCCATGGTTCAGGGTTCCAATCAAATGCGTAATGAACATCCCAATCCCCTCGTTGATTTTGCATCTCCAGTGCAATGGAACCTTTTTCGGTTTTCACCGTACGCAGTCTGAAGCTGCCTGCAGGTGAAGTGACGATACTGCCATCAAGCTCCAGCGGATAAAGCGCCAGCCGGTTTCCGTACCCTCCATCTGCAATATATTTTTTATCATTCATCGTAAGCAGAACCATCGCGTGTGTTCTGTCTGTTGCCCAATTTCCCTCTTTGTTGACGGTTCCTATTCCAATGGAAACATTAAACTTTAGCTGCTTTAATATAAGATATAATAGGGAGTTAATTTCATAGCAAAGACCGCCGCGACTGCTTTGTAAAAGTTTTTCTTGTAAAAATTCCGGCGTGATTTCAGCCTCTATTTGATTTAACACATCTAAATTTTCAAAAGGAAATGTTTCCGCAAATTTGCATAAGACAATAGCAGCCTGCTCCGGAGTATGCAGCCCCTGCTGTAATCCGAGTTCAGTTAACTCTTTGATAAATTTTTCCACTTCATTACTCCCTCCAATGAAATTCCTCCTTTTAATTTTAACGTAAAAATCCTGAAAACATGATACATTAATCTTTCAATAAAAAAAAAGAACCTTGAAAAGGGTCCATATGAGATTTATTCATTATATCTATTCTGAAGTTCATGTTGTTGAATCCTGCTGTCCTGCGCAATGGAACCTGACGATGTTAATGTTCCGTTGTCAGTAGCAGCATTTTTGAAAGTAAGTTCATAGGGTTGAAAGATGAGTAAAATTGTGGAGATCAGTGTGAAGCAAATCAATTGAAATCTTTTCTTATTTGTTAACATTTGTTCCCCCCTATAACATGAAAAGCCTGTTTACCCTTACAAGTTGGAGAAAACTTACAGAATCCAGAAGTCCTTTTCGGATAAAATGGATTGTCTAGTGTCTTTTCACATTTATCATAGCAGGTGTTTGTAAATGTACCATTTACTGTTTATAAATAATTGTAAAGAAATTGCATCCTAACAATAATAAAACCCTCGATAGCAGATACTAGGCTCAGCTTTCATAGGGGAAAAATTCTCAGTTGGCGAATGGATTTTCATACCTTTATTATCATTCCGGCAAATGAATAGATAATTAAATACGATGGGACAATAATGATAAATTAATTTTAAAGAAAAAGCGGGTTGCTGTAGTGAATAAGAATGCAATTGAAAAATTATTCTGGTCCATCGCCTTGCCGGGCTTCGGTCAGCTATTAAATGGAAAGTTTCTTAAAGGGCTGCTATTTATTGTTTGCGAAATTTTCTTCAACGTACAGTCTCATTTTAATGAAATCATACGCTTTAGTTTTAATGGGGATATTCATACTTCTATTGAAATTGCGGATTATCAATGGTTGATGTTTTATCCTTGTTTTTATTTTTATGCAATGTGGGACGCATATAAAGAAGCTGGCGGCGGCAAGTCTCCCTATGCTTTTTTTCCATTTGTTTTTGCGGCATATTTCGTTACGGTGGGAGTGATGTATTCTGCAAGTTTGAGGCTGTTTGGGTTCTTACTAGGACCCGTGTTTTTGCCGATGCTGTTTGTGCTCCCTGGACTTATGATAGGGTTTGTCATCAAAAAAATTCTTGGAATGTATCAAGGCTGAGTGAATAGTTTCCATTGCTAGCAGGTCTGCAGCAGTTCTTGTCATGTAATCATTCCAATCAGAAAAAAGGACCAGAGTGAAACTCCAGTCATTTACTTACAAATTCTTTATCGTTTCTGCCCGGTATAAATCAGAATCGCATCACGGAGAAATCCGGTACCACCTTTGACTGCTTTGTCGTAGTATGCCGTGAAGCGTTCGTCGGCAATGTACATTTCAGCAAGACCTGCATGCGCTTCCGGAGAATACTTTGTCCAAGAATACATCAGCCACTCTTTATGTTTTGCTGCAAGCTCCTGTGCCACATCTGATGCCGGGTCACCAGTCGTATAGGCTTTTTCCAGGAGGGTGAAGATCTCTTCTCCTATTTTGGTCATGACCTCGAAGTCTTCTTGAGACATCCCCATTAGTTTAGCATTGCTGGTCTTAACCGTTTCATGCCCGTATTTTTCACGGATTTCTTTGCCATATTTCTGCTCGTTTTCCTCGATCATTTTTTCCTTAAAAGCGGCAAATTTATCTTTGTCCCCCATGATCCTTCCTCCCTTTTTACTGATAATCGTCATTTTGACGGTGGCAATGATTTTGTCAAGATGAGCTCGTTTTTTCATCAGTTCTGCGTAATGATTCTCTAACGCCTCTATTTCATTGAAGTTTGGCTGATGGATGATGTCTGCTATTTCCTCGAGACTAAGCTCCAATTCACGGTAAAATAAAATTAGCTGCAGCCGATCCACTTCTTTCTGACCATAAATTCGATATCCGGATGAATTAATTCTTGCCGGTTTAAGAAGCCCGATTTCATCATAATAGCGAAGTGTACGCCCGCTGACACCGGACATATGCGCCAATTTGTTCACTGTGTACTCCAATTTACTTCACCTTCCTGACGATTCCATCTTAAGGCTTTACGCAGCGTCAAGGTCAAGAGAAAGAATAAAAAATAAGAAAAGTTTTTTATTAAACATATATTTTAAGTGCTTTTTCTTATATTGTTCTTGGAGAAAAAACAGTCCCATCGTTTGACAGGACTGTCTGGATAAGTTTTTTATGCTGCCGAGCCTTTTTGAATTTCTTTTCCATTTTCTTTTTTCATTAACTTGCGTAAATATGGCAGCACAAAACGATCTAGTCCATATTTTCCTGCATTAATACCGGCAGTGATAATTAAAAATTCTATGAAAATATCTTGAGGGCTGTGGGATACTGTCCCAGCCATCATGAACGAAAAGTTCATCAGCATTCCACAAATTGCTGCTACAGTAGTAAAACATCCTAAAATAAGACCTAAGCCGACGAAAAATTCTCCCCAAGGGACCATGACATTGAACAGTTCCACATTTGGTAAAGCAAAGCTTTTTAAAAAGGCAGTAAATGGAGCAAATACGGCATTTCCATCCGGACCCAATACTGGATTTTTGATTGCATTGGCAAGAAAACCGCTCGCATCAAATTGTCCGCCTGAGATTTTCCCCCAACCTGCTGTTAGAAAACTAACACCTAAATAGAGCCTGATAATTGTAATAAGTCCTGCTGCAATGTTACTGTTTCTCCACCATTTGTTAATCAAACGAACCTCTTCCCTTCATCATGAGTATAAAGTAGGTAATTTCTATATATAGAGATTAACATTCTCGAATTTAAAAGTCCTTAATTCAGTGCATTATTCACATTTCTGAAGAAAAGTTTTGGCGGTTTGATGAACACCCTCCCTAGAAACAGCTGCCTGGTTCTGAATAACCCTTGTATTTGCCTGTGCTATATAAATTTTTGTCTCTGATACTAAGCCCAGCAACTTTTCTCACCGAAAGAAGATATCCATGTAATATTCGATCATTACAATCGATTACACCATTTAGATGGGCTTATAAATTTGTATAAGTACATTTTTTTAAAACCATTATTATTATCATAACCTCCCTTCAGCTTGTTCATAGAATGTATGGAAAGGAGGTTGAAAAAATGGATCGTTTAATCCTTTTAATGTTAGCCGGTCTTTTAGCGGGTCTTGCCTTAATGAATATTCCGTTAGAAGATACTTTCCTGGCTAGTATCGTTCCAATAACTGATATTATTGGCGTATTATCAGTTTTAGTATTCTCCCTATTCCTAATCTATAAAGGAATTACAGCAATGTTTAGTAAGTAATGCAATCTATTGCATACTAGACAACTTAATGAAAAATAAAAGCTGCAGATTTGCAGCTTTTATTTTTTTGCATATTATTTGTCTTCTTGTGGGATGATACACGACTCATCTGTGCAAACGGTCCCGTCTGAACTGTTTGCGGACAACGGTTTTAATACTGGTGTCTGATTTTCTTCCTGCCAAACCTGCTGGAGGGCATTGATAAAGGTCTCGATTGGCTGTGCACCGGAAATGGCATATTTTTTATTAATAACAAAAAATGGCACCCCCCTAACCCCAATGCTTTGCGCTTCGGTTTGATCATGGCGGACATCCTGAGCATAGGCATGTTTATCTTTCACGATTTCCAAGGCTTTCGCCCGGTCAATTCCAACGGTTTCAGCAATCTCGGCTAATGTCTCTTCATTCGATAAATGTTTCGATTCAGTAAAATAGGCATGTAAAAGAGCTTCAGTGATTTCCGTATCCTTGCCAAGAGTTTTCGCATACTTCGTCAGCCTGTGGGCATCGAAGGTGTTAGATGGCTTCATTTCATCGAAATGATATGTTAAACCGACTGTTTCAGCCTGTTTGCCGACATTTTCATTGGCCTCCTTAGCCTGCTCGACAGTCATGCTATATTTTTGTGCGAGCATTTCGTGGATACTTTGCTGCGCTTCCTTTGGCGCATTCGGATCGAGCTCGAAACTTTTATATACTACTTCTACCTGACCGCGCTGGGAAAACCCGGAAAGCGCCATATCTAGTCTTCTTTTTCCAATATAGCAAAATGGACATACATAGTCCGACCATACCTCTATTTTCATGTTCAACACTCCTTTCACTTTTCCATCCTAACATGAAAAATGGAATCTTTTATTATTTGATGCTCAACCTTGGACTCACTATTTAGTTTTGACAGTCTATCAAATATCAATAAGAACTTTTCATATTTGCCCCGTCAAATTTGTACCCGAATTAGTGCCCGGGTACGGCAATTTTAATAAAGTTAAACGAATAAAGTCAAACGCTGCGCGTATCTTAAACATGTAAAGATTACTGTTGAAATGGGGTTTCAGAATGGCAAAAACACATGATGAAAATATGTTTGAAAAGGTGCAGCTAGCACAAAAGAGTGAATATATTGGCGGACCGCGACAACCCCGCGGGGTTAATAATGAGAAGGATAATAATGGCGGGGATACGGATAAATCTACTGGAGCTGGAGGCAGATTGGTTTGAGCCTTAGGCGTCATCTATATACTAGATGGTGCCTGAAACTTTTTATCCCTGTTTAGTTAGATAAATGGACTACAGGCGGGGTGCCGCCAATTCAGCAAGACGGTCGATCATCGTGTATTCATAAGATTATTGGCAGCGAATTTCGTATAACAATCGGAATCCCATTGTGCTTTATACAAAATTTGTAAATTTGTCAAATAACTAGTCAACTTTTTGTTGTAAAATGGTAATAGCTTGGTGATTATTCACAGAAAAGCTTTCCTTGTTTCAAAGATATTTTTCTTTTGTAACGAGAATATAACATTTTTATTAAAATGGAGATTGATGGATTGATCGACAGTATTTTTAATTACGATCCGCTATACTTATGTTATCCTCACAGAAAGAGAAACTTCTCACTATCAAACAGTTATCATCTTGCCCATCATGATCATACGATGAATCCATTTCCATTACTCCTACATCCGCCATGTTACATTTCACTGATGAACCAAGGGAAATACAACAACAAATGAAATTGAGACATAAAAGCTTAAACCGTACTCTCCATTACGTTACCCTTGGATTCTCTACAACCTGAGTACCTAATCACTGCGGCATTTGCAAAGGAAGGATCCGAATTTAGTAGAAGCAATTATTAGGATGGTGAAAAGGATATGTTAAGTACCACTAGTGTGTTAAAGGAAAAAGAGAGACGATTAGTGCAATATTTGGAGGTATATTCGACGGCGGAAATTTTGAAAGAAGTTGAAAAATATTTACCTTCCCCGCAAGTAAATTCTGAAATTATTGATAAACTCAGCGAAATCAATATCCCACAGCCCGTAATCAACACCCTTATTATCTACGACTTGACGATAAATAAGGATGAACCACTATCTAATAAAACGTTGAAATATGCTGAGCTTTGCAAAAAATCCAATATCAGCAATGCTCAGGATGCGATTTCTTTTTTTAAACAATACCATCTATCCAATATGATTCATTAACGAGAAAAGGACAAGTATCGCTCATGCATTGAAGCAGATACTTGTCCTTTGGTATGGGGCAGCTTAACAGCAAAATTCAAAAGGATGTTCCGGCGATGTCTCGGACCAAAGCCAAGCAGGCTGCTTATCTGGATCAGCCCAGTGCCAAGCGGCCAGAGCTGCTGCACACGAATCAATCTGATGGGATGTGCCGCTGATTTCTTGCGGCAGACCTTGAAGTCCAACTGTTTGCAACCAGTTGAAAATGACGTTTCTTGATGGTTGTGCTTCTTCTTTTTTGTAATTTCGCGCGTGATACAGATTTTCTGGACCAATCCGTGTTCCAATTGCTGCACCTGGATGGACTTCAACAATGCGGACTTTTCCTAGTAAATGATGCATCATCATGGTCCTCGTTAAGCCAATACCGCGAAGAGACAGGTAGACCATTTTGGTTAATGTAGGCGGCATGATCGAACCGCCAACTAGCCCAAAACCTTTGATAAATTGACGAATGCTTTTATCCTGGGGTCTGTCCCCTCCTCCATCCTGATAGGACAGCGGTGCATCCAATCCAATGACTGCTTCGTCGTTTTTGGCAATTCTAACTATCGCTGTCAGGATCATGCTATCACTAGCATTGGTAATCGTTTCCTCAAAAATAAGTCTTCCTTTTTCTATAGAGAAAACCGTCATAACGGTATCCTTTGCATTGGCAGGTCCTGATAAATCAATTCCAATTATTTTCATCAGTAAACTTCTCCCCAAAAATGCCTGATTAATAAAGAAAACCGAGCCGTTTGGCTTCGAAGGTCAGTTCCTCCCGGAATTTCGGGTGGGCAATATGAATCAGCGCAGCTGTACGCTGCGCAATACTCTTGCCGCGTAATTCGGCGACGCCGTACTCCGTAACAATTCGATCAACATCATTTTTAGAGGTTGTCACGACCGAACCAGGGCTGAGGTACGGATGGATTCTTGAAACGGTGCCATTTTTCGCTGTAGAATGCAGGCAGATAAAACCTTTTCCATTTTTTGCAAGGCGCACTCCTTGAGCAAAATCAGCCTGACCGCCTGATGAACTGTAGTAGCTGCCGCCAATCGTTTCCGAAGCACATTGCCCGTAGAAATCTACTTCCGTTGTAGCATTAATCGAAATGATTTTTTCTTCCTTAGCAATTTCCCGCGGGTCATTCACGATTTCAACTGGAAGGAATTCTACCGCAGGGTTTCCATCAAGAAAATCATAAAGACGCTTTGTCCCTAAGGCAAAGGTTGTCACAATTTTTCCTGGATAGGTTTTCTTTTCACTTCCTGTTACCACTCCTGATTCCACGAGATCAATCACCCCGTCGGAAACCAGTTCTGTGTGGATACCAAGGTTTTTATGCGATCCTAATAAACTGATCACCGCATTGGGAATACCCCCAATTCCGGCTTGAAGTGTTGCGCCATCTTCAATCTGTTCTACAATAAACGAGCCGATTTTTTGATCTTTTTCTGTCACATGTGGAATGGCAATTTCTTTTATAGGGTAATCAACATTAATATATCCTTCAATTTGACTAATATGAATCTGATTCTCACCGAATGTGCGTGGCATCTGTTTATTTACTTCGAGAAAAAAGGGAACCTTTCCAATAAACGATGCCGTGTAATCAGCCTGCGTCCCCAGAGAAAAGTACCCATGCTCATCCATCGGCGATGCAGCAGCCGCAACAAGAGAGGTTTTCGTCGATTCCCTTAAAATTCGCGGAACCTGGTGGAAGTGATTTGGAATCAAATCACACTGCCCCTGTAAATAAGCCTTTCGCGAAGGTCCGCTTAAAAAATATGACACATGTGTAAGGGACGGCTTCCGTTTCCCCTGGATATACTCCCGTTCTTTCGCAGGGTGCATTTGATGTATCCGAACATTCTGAAACATATCGCAATGCTGCTCCAGCGTATCCATTAATACATGAGGCTCCCCATTAGCAATCGGAATGATTAAATCATCTCCATCTTGTATAAGGGAGAGCAGTTCCTCCGGTTGTTTTCTTTTCACTTTTATCCACTGCTGAAATCGTTTTTCCATTTTACACCAACCCTCAATATTTCTTCATCACCAACGCTTCGCCGTCTACGGCCAAAACTTTATGCTGATTGAATACTTGTGTTTTTAATTTAATCAATTTTTTGTCATCTCGTTTTTCGATGACTTCAACGACCGCTTTCACTGTATCTCCAATCTTGACGGGTGCCGTAAATTTAAAAGTTTGAGATAGATAAATTGAATTAGGTCCAGGCAGTTTCATTCCAAGAACGGTTGAAATAAAGCTGCCGGATAAAAGCCCGTGTGCTATGCGATCCTTGAAAATCGTAGAATCAGCAAATGTTTCATCAATATGCATCGGGTTAAAGTCACCAGTAATTCCGGCAAATGAATAAATATCAAATTCAGAAATCGTTTTTGAAAAAACCGCAGTATCTCCAATGAGAATATCTTCGTACGTAAGTTCTTTTTGCATTTTAGTACCACTCCCTTTTCCGTTATTTGATTTTCCCTTCATACACTGCAGCCATTACGGACGGCAAATTACAACTTTTGGATCTATATATATCTATATTACAAGAAATTTGCCGAATATTGTTAATTTTAACTAAACTTTTTGGTTCTTTAAAAGATAGTTTTTAAAGGAGACTTTTCGTGCCCGTCTTTTTGAAAAAGTCGAACAAAAAAGAAGTTGTTTACCTACAAGAATAGGCCAACAACTTCAAATTAAATATGTATTTCTTCTGCTGCAATCATTTCTTTTCCAATGCTTAGCATAATATAAAGTCTGTTGTAAAAACATAGATAAAATGTGAATTATTAGCAATACTTTTACAACATGCACAATGTTTTCACAGAAAAACGAGGGTCCTTCCCCTCGTTTTATTTTGCCTGCTGCAGCACGTCTTCAAATGGAGTTAAATCGATTTTTTTCGCTTTCAGCATCTTAACAGCGCGTTCCTGCATATCCCCCGGTGAGGCCATTATGTACCCTTTGATCACGTCATCCTTTGTGACAGCATTTCCTTCAACACCTTTTAAAATAACCCCTTCAATTTTCTTTTTCGCCATCGGTCGGGCAAATACTGGAATTGGCTTGACAAGCTCTTCCAATAAATCTTTTGCATCTTGGTTCCATTCCATATTATTCTTTACCTCCCTTATTTATGAAACTCATAAAGTTAGTATACACATTTATCTGTTTTAACACCATAATTATGTTGTTATCTTTCAGGAATTCGATCACAATTCATAAATACACGAATATTCTAGGTAGTAATACTAGGAATCACCACCTGGAATGAGGGATAATATGATACAGCTTTTGGGGAGACCGTTCTCGTCTAGTGACGTCTGGCCAGTCGGCAGTGTTGAAAGAAAAATTGTCCAGGGCATGATAGATGATCCAATCGTCTATCCATATCGAACGATTGAGGAATTGAGGTTTGAGTTGAAACTGAGGAAAAATATTATCGCAAGCTCAAGAGCGATGAATCAAAGTGATGTGGATTTTGAAATCTTTTCTACTGCCCGCTGTAATCCTAACTTTTGGATCTTAACAGGAGCTGGCGGATTCCTGCTCAGGGATGATGTCTATCCTTCTGAAGCCATTCTAGATATCTATAAAAACAGTTCACTTTACGGTTTCGAATGCGCTACGGCAAAAGTCATTCTCCTGTATCATGCGGTATTAACTACGATAGGAAAAACATTATTTAATCGATATTTCCAAAACCTTTATTTATACAGCTGGCACAATGACCCTGATTTAGGTTTAAAACCTATTCCTACAAGCCACTTTTTGCCGGGAGATATTGTCTATTTTAATAATCCGGAAGTGGATCCTTCTACCATCTGGTGGAGAGGCGAAAATGCTGTGCTACTAGAAGATGGGAAGTTTTTCGGCCATGGACTTGGCATCATGACAAGTCAAGAAATTATTAATTACTTAAATAAAATGAGAAAACCAGGCAGTAATATTTCCGCCTATATGCTGAATTCTGCAGCCAGACCATCCTATAGCCACCTGGCAAACATAACCAAGTTTACACAAAGAGATACAAGTAATAAAATGCCTTATTTTGTGATGCACCATAATAAAAATTCCATTTCATTGGAACGTTATCAGCGCTATCTAAATACGGCAATGATGCAACAAAATAATATCCACCCTAGCCCATTCCTGTTATAAGAATGGGTTGGGTGGTTTCAAGGTGTTTATACCCATTTTATGTAATCGTGTAAGTTTAACAAACTTTACTTTTCTTCCCATTGATTACGAAATATCAGTTGTTCTAAATCCTGCCTTTTTTCCCAGCCTGCCAGTTCCAAAAGTGGTTTTTCCGGATATTCATCTGTATATCCAAGCGACATCAGTGCAACCGGTTCGATATAGGGTGGGATTTCCAAAATGCTGCGGATATCATTTTTCTTGTAAAAACTGACCCACCCCATCGCGAGTCCTTCTGCACAGGCAGCGAGCCACATGTTCTGAATCGCACAAGCAGTTGATAAAATATCGGTTTCCGGAATGGAGTTCCTCCCCAGTACATGCGAACCTCCTCTAGTCGGATCGCATGTTACACAAATCGTAATCGGCGCCTCCTTCAGACCTTCCACTTTTAAACTTAGAAACTTTGCCTCTTTATCCTCTTTCTCTTCATAGTGAATAGCCAAGGCACGCCTTTCTTTATCAGCTGCCCAAGCTAATTTTTCTTTTATTGTCTTGGAAGTGACGATAATAAAATTCCATGGCTGCATGAAGCCGACAGACGGTCCATGATGTGCTGCAAGCAAAATCCTCTCAATTTTCTCTTTCGACACCGGGTCCGGCCGAAAGCTGCGAATGTCTCTTCTTCTATGAATCACTTTATAAATGGCTTCTCTTTCTTCATTCGAAAACATGAAATATATCCACCTTGCTCTCTAATTTAAGGTATTTGGCAATTTATAATAATCCATCCACCGCATCCCATCTTCTACATTTTACCATAATCAGAAAGAATGGTATTTAAGGTATATGAAAAATGGACGCACTCATTTTTAGAACATCCATCATCCTCGGTTATTATTTTAGCTTAATATCAGCTTAATATCAGCTTATATTCGCAATGTTCATCACCATTTACATTACATTTGACCTCTCGTATATGGACTTCTCTCTGCCACATTTTCATAAGTGCCCCTTCTAAGATGGACCCCTCTAAATCACATACCAGTTTTCCTTTCTGGACGGGTATACCCTTACAGAAACACTCTTTCATAATCACCCTCATCTCATTTTCTGATTTTTTTTCAACAACAGGCATGCCAATTTTCAATTGAATAAAGAAGTCCAGCAATTCCTCTAACGATTGTACTGGCAGGCTTTCGCCGATTTTTCGTCCAACAGTTATGGTGGTACTCTTTCCATTCATTGGCAGTCCCTGGTACATTCCGATCAGGCGGATTGCCCGGAATAATTCAAGAGGGACCATTTCACCAAGTTCATCGCGGTTTATTTTTTTCATATCGTCAAAAGTAAATTCTCCCATTTTTTTCCTCCATTATAAAATTCATTCTTTAGAACTATTTTCGCTGAATAAATCCTCTTTGTACTTGATTCAGATCACAGTTTCCCTAAAGAATTAACTGTAAACTAAGTGAAGACGTGACTATTTTCCTTTTTATTAACACAAAAAAACTTTTTGGGTGGGGATGTAATATTGAATAAAGAAATTATACATATGGACTCACCTCTTTTTGAGGAGTTTTTCCAGTTCTATAGTCAAGGAATGGTACTTGTAAATGAGAATAAACAGGTGATAAAAATAAACCCTGCTTTTAAGAAGAAAACCCGCTATAAAGAGATTGATTTACGAAATAAGCCCATTCATTCTATCCACCTGCCGCAAAGTGATTATTTGCCCTTACCAAGCAGTACAGATTCAACTTTTGAGGAAAATCATGAGCGTGAAATCATACTGAAGCTAAAAAACGGAAATTTGAAACGGCTTCGCTTAGAAACAGTTCCGCTGCATAGGACAAAAACAGTTTCTTATTATGCCTATATTTATAAAGAAATCCATCCTTTAGCCTATCAAGATCCATTAACCAGTCTTCCGAATCGCCGCTGTTTTGAAAACTGTCTCTATAAATCATTTATGCAAAAAGCAGATAGAGAAAAAGATGCCGCCATCCTCTTCGTCGATTTGGATCGGTTTAAATTTATTAATGATACGCTTGGACATAAATATGGAGATAAATTGCTGCAAATGTCTGCACAACGAATGAAAGCAGTATTACGGAATAAAGATATTGTTGCTCGATTAGGCGGTGACGAATTTGTCTGCCTGCTGCCGGATATTATAACGAAAAGAGAAACTGAAGAAATTGCAAACAGGATCCTGAAAACTCTATCCAAGCCTTTTCATCTTTTCAATCAGGAAATTCGGATTACGGCCAGCATCGGGATAAGTCTTTATCCTTTGGACGGCGACGACCCTGAATCCTTAATTACCAACGCTGATATTGCGATGTACAGAGCCAAACAACACGGAAAAAATCAAATCAAGTGGTTTAAAGCAGAGGATCACGCCAGAGGGTATGAGAAGTTCGTCCTAGAAAACCATTTACGAAAGGCCCTTTGTCATAATCAATTTTCCCTGGTTTATCAGCCTCAGATTGATTTACAGCAAGATGAGATATCTGGAGTAGAAGCACTGATCCGCTGGGATCACCCTGATCTTGGCTTAATTTCTCCCAATGATTTTATTCCTCTCGCAGAGGAAACTGGGTTAATTATGGAAATTGGTGAATGGGTTCTTAAAGAAGCGTGCAGACAAAATAAAGAATGGCAGGACCGCGGCTATAAACCTTTGAAAATAGCTGTTAATCTTTCCGCAGTTCAATTGACACAAGGAGATCTGCCTGAAACCATTCGACTCATTTTGCAGGAAATTGGGCTGGAACCTAAGTGGCTGGAAGTAGAAATAACGGAGAGTATGATTTTTCAAAATGTTGACGGAGCGATTCGAATTCTGCATCAATTAAAAGACATGGGGCTGCATATATCAATTGATGATTTCGGCACTGGTTACTCATCTTTAAGTTATTTAGTCAAATTGCCGATTGATATATTAAAAATCGATCGTTCCTTTATTAAAGAAATTGAAACCAATCGAAAACTGCCGCTGGTGACCAGTTCGATCATTACAATGGCTCATTCTATGGACATGAAAGTGATTGCTGAAGGGGTGGAAACAGTCGGACAGCTGCAGGAAATGACCAATCAGGCATGCGATACTGTGCAGGGCTATATTTTTTCCAAACCGCTCATACCAGCAAAATTAGAGAAATTATTACAAGAATTGAACTGATTAGACCTTTGAAGGTTTTTGACAAACGAAAAGGCTATCCCGAAAGTCCATACCATGACTTTTAGGACAGCCTTTCTATATCATTCTCAATAGCTTACACCAACCAAAGTGTATTTTGAAGTTACCAGTCATTTTTATTTCGCAATAAACATTTGTGTCCAATAGTTTCCATTTGCTGCATGCCCTACTCCGATGTGAGTGAAGGAATTATTTAAGATATTAGCACGGTGACCCGGGCTGTTCATCCAAGAATTCACAACCTCTTGTGGAGATCTTTGTCCCTTGGCGATATTTTCTCCGGCACCGCGGTATGAAACTCCAAACTGTTTCATCATTTCGAATGGAGATCCGTAAGTTGGGCTTGTATGGCTAAAATAATTCTTTGTTTGCATATCAACTGATTTTGCCCGGGCAGCTTTACTTAATCCATTATCCACTTTTAACGCGGGAAGACCATTTTTTGCCCGTTCTTGGTTTGTTAAATCAACGACCTGTTGTTCAAAAGCACTTAATTGTGATACGGCAGGTGTTTCACTTTGTTTATTTACCGGTGCTTGTGGCTGTGATGCCGGCTTTTGCACTGGTGTTTCAGCAGGCTTTTGTACAGGTTCTTGCTGCACTGGAGTTTCATTTGGCTTTTGCACTACAGTCCAGTTATTTGTGTTATTCCACTGAATCTGGCAATTTTGATTATACTTTTGCAGATATTGATAGTATTTAGAAATATTCTGATTACTAGTTTGATAGACATAAACTTTTTTTGTTGTCGTATAATAACTAGCAGCTTCCGCACTATTAGCTCCGGCTGATACAAAAAGAAGTGATGCAGTCGCCAGTACAGAAAAAACAAATTTCTTTTTCATTCGATATCCTCCCTAAAATATGCTTCTGTTTTGCTTCACCCTCATCATAGCATGAGTTTTTTCGTCATATTTCAGGAAGAATTTAACATCATATTCGTTCTGCGACAAAATCATATGAAAAAAAGAATAAAAATCCTTTCATCCATTGCGACAGCAGCCAATCAGGATTATAGCGCCATAATTCCATCTTTTTCATAAACGGAAACTATCTCCAATGGAACTGTATATTACCAACAATCTTGGGTTGACAGGTTTTTATCCCCTGTTGTTTTTTTACAACCTTTACGAAATGATGACCTGTTTTGTTGCAATATATCATATTTAACAGATTTTATTGCGGTGTTCATACCGGGATCAAATTTATTCGCTACGGCTTTTTCCATTAAACCATTTAGATAATATGGTAGATATCAATCCATATTTTGACCGCCGTTGCGGAAATTAATAAGGCAAGGATAACCTGAAGCACTTTTGTGTTTATTTTCTTTCCGGCATTTGCTCCTAATGGAGAAGCGATTAAACTAGCAATAATCATAATGAATGCAGGCCAATAATCTACTTGACCAGTCGTCACCTTTCCAACGGTAGAACCGATCGATGAAATAAAAGTGATGGCTAATGAGGAAGCAATCGTCATCCTCGTTGGAATCTTCAGGACAACCAGCATAATTGGCACTAATAAAAAGGCACCAGCCGCACCGACAATTCCTGCACCGACACCCACGATTAATGATAAACAAGCAGCAAGCCATTTGTTAAATTTCACCTGATCCATTGGCAGATCATCCAAACCTTTTCTCGGGATAAACATCATCACTGCTGCGATAACGGCCAAAATACCGTAGACAACATTGATGCTTCCCTCAGACATCAGCTTTGATCCATAACCGCCGACAAAGCTTCCAATTAATATGCTAATTCCCATGTAGGAGATCAATTGCTTATTTAAATATCCATCCTTTCGGTATGCCCAAACACCGCCAATGGTTGCAAATAGCACCTGTACCGCGCTGATTCCCGAAACCTCATGTGCCGTAAACGTCGCTACCCCTAGAAAAGAAGGGATATAAAGCAGCATCGGATATTTAATAATGGAACCGCCAATCCCGACCATTCCCGATATATAAGAACCAATAAATCCGATTAAGAAAATAGTTATAATATATGCAAAGTCCATTGTGTTTCCCCCCTAGCATTTAGTGAGGGAGTCTTATCAAGAGCCCGACTCTTGCGTAAGACTCTATTCACTGTATCAGCCTTTCTTCACCCAAAATTTATAAACACCATTTTCTTCATCCTGTTTTACTAATTCATGCCCGCTGGACTTTGACCAAGCAGCAAGATCATTTTTTGCCCCTTTATCTGTCGCATGAATTTCCAGCACCTGCCCTGATTCAAGTTGATCGATTGTTTTCTTTGTTTTTACGATCGGCATTGGGCAGGCTAACCCTTTAGCGTCTAGTATTTTATCTGCATTCATCTTTACTTCCTCCTCAGCATTCGTTGTTCTCATCTATCATTCAGTATGGTGCACAGCACAACGGTTTGGACCGATCTCCAATTCTTGCTGCCTTTCATTGTCGGCATCTTGAATCCCCTTATTAATCGCGACAATGTCTTCAAAATTTGGCGGTTTAATAGAGCTTGCCGATTTTTCTACATCATTAAGAAAATCCTCACGAGTGGCATTGAACATTTTCTCATTGCGCTTGCGGATATTTCCTAATGTGTCGCCGATAAAGCCTGCTTTGTTTATTTCTAGATCAAAGTCCGCATAATGGGATGGCAAAACGATAACATCATCAGCAATTTCAGAAACTTTATTGTAGACTGTGTCATATAAATCATTTGCCCATTCACGTACTTTATTGCCTAAGTCCGGTCGGCCAAGTCCGCTGATGAAGATCGTGTCGCCTGAGAAAAGAAGCTTTTGATTGACAAAGAAGGATACACTGCCAGGTGTATGGCCAGGTGTCTTCACGGCTAATACTTCTAATTCCACATTTTTGAACGTAATTCTGTCGTGATCCTCGAAAGGCAAGAAATCAAACACGGCGCCTTCACTCTTCATTAAATAATAGCCTGCACCTGTTACATCAGCGAGCTCTTTAGCGCCGGATATGTGATCGGCATGTAAATGAGAATCAACAATATGGGTAATTTTCGCGCCGCTTTCTTTTGCCGCTTCCATGTATTCGTTTGTAAATCTGGCCGGGTCAACAATTAGAGCTTCATCACCGGAAACAATCATGTAAGATAAACAGCCTTTCCCGACACGTACAAACTGATAAACTTGAATGTCGACATCTTCATATACTTTTGCTTTATATAATTGTTCACTCCAGGATTTCATCCCGCCTTTTAGGTAGGCTGTGTCAATCCCTTCTTCATCAAGCATATCCGCCACCATTTTTGATGAACCCTCTTTGGCACAAACCACGAGGATTTCTTTATCAACCGGTAGTTTATCTTTTACTTCTTCTATACCATCCAATAATTCAAAATAAGGGATATTTAAATAGACAAAGTTCTCTCCTTCAATTTTCCAATCATGAAAATCACTTTCATTTCGAACATCAAAGATAAATAAGTTTTCTTTTCCCAATACCTTTTCAACAACTTCAGATGCAGTCATTTCTTTTACCGCCATCCATCTTACCCCCTATGGTATATTTTTAGCTAAAAAAATTTCAATTTATCATTGTAATGAGTCGTTTAACGCAAACGCAAGTCCCGGTGCACCATTTTGATTGGTTTTACTTTGGTTGAGAAACAAACTAAACTCCAGTGCACCAAGAGCTTTTGTTTGAATGGTGTTACCCACAATCATCTCTTGATTCAGTGCTTCTTTAAAATGTAAGAGTGGCAGCAGCATTTGTGGCAAATTCTAAAAATGTTACAGCTCCGCCTACTTCAATGCCGTCAACGAAATCAGCTTCGGTTAAACCCATTACATCCATGGTCATTTGACAGCCGATGAATTTAACGCCTAAATCCTGTGCCATTTCCACTAATTCAGGAATCGATGGAACATTTGCCTTCGCAAACCCTTCGCCATATTGTTCTTTTCCCTCAGGCATTGGCAGATGTTTGTTTGCTTCCTTATGAATTAAATTTAAACCTTCAAATGTGAAGAAAACTGCCACTTCCTGTTCTGTTGCTGCTGCTGCCGTTGCGATATTAAACACCTTATATGCATCAAATAAACCGCCATTGCTTGCGATAATTGCTACTTTTTTACTCATGATTGATTTCCTCCTAATTATTAAAAATGTTTATCATCAAAGGCTTAAAAAGCCGCAAAACTAAAATTTTCATACGTACAAAATTCATTCTAACTCATGAGTGAAGCAAAGCTTCACATACTATCTAAGCTACGCCGTCTAGTAATTTAGTGAAATCTTTATTTTTGTATACCTGTTGTTTCGCCAGACCATTGACTCATACCAGGGACAACATTATAAGTATTTATAAATCCGCTTTCAGCCAGCTTTTGCGCTGCAAGATCACTGCGGCTGCCAGTACGGCAAATGACATAAATTTCATCGCACTTATTTAACTCCTGCAAACGATCTTCCAAATCACCTAAAGGAATCGAAACAGCCTTCGGAATATGGTTGAATAAATATTCTGCAGCCTCTCTTACATCTAACACGACAATGGGTTCATCGGTGTTTAATTTCGTTTCCAATTCTTCATTGGTTGTAATTTTCGGATGTTTTTTTTCAACTGGTTCATTGTTTGTAGAAGATTTTCTTAAATAGTGCTTTAATACACCTTCCTCTTCAATCGTTCCCAAGTATTGATGACCTGTGCTTTCTGCCCAAGCTTTCATATCTGCCTTTGAGCCTTTATCCGTCGCTTGAACCTCTAATACATGACCAGCCTCTAAAACAGTCATAGCCTTTTTTGTTTTGACAATTGGCATCGGGCAGGCCAACCCTTTTGCGTCTAAGACATCATTTGCTTTAATCATGGAGACCTCCTTCTATTATACCATATAGGGTATTTTTGAAGCTAAACATAGTTCTTTACGTTAAAAATATTACATGTAGCAACTTCGGTGCTTTCTTTTAGAAATCTATTTATCGCACCAATTACCATTACCACTATGGGTATATATTAAAATACAAATGAATGATTGTCAATCGAATGATTACAAAAATATGTATTCAAGCAGGAATCTTGAGAGACGAATTATTCCCCTTCTCATCGGATCAAAAAATGCCTGATAGAGAATAGGCTCTAATCAGACGAGAAAAAAGCATGAAATTCTTTACTTTATGAAAAATGAATTTTTCGTCCCTGCTATTATATTTTTAGTTTCTGATTATATTTCCTGATAATTGCAACTGATTTTCTCAGTTCCGCCATTTCTTCCTTTAGCAAATGATATTCCACCAGTTCCTTGATTCCCTGACTGTAGAGAACGGCGGGTACACCGGCATAGACATCCTTTTCACCGTATTCCCCATTCAGCATGGCAGACACCGGGATCACTTTATTTTCGTTATGGAGGATAGCTTTGATAATTTGCACGGTTGTCGCGGCAATCCCGAAAGTAGTGGCCCCTTTTGCCAGCATAATTCGGTCGGCTACCTTTTTAATATTATCCGCAAAATGATCAAGATTGAATTTTTCAAACAGCTTTTTATTATCATGGATAATATCCAAAAACCTCTTGCCTCCAACCGAAATCTGGCTCCAAGGAATAAGCTGGGATTCGCCATGTTCCCCCATGCAAATCGCATGTACACTTTGCTGATCAACTCCCATAATATCAGCTATCGTATATTTCAGCCGCGCCGAATCTAGGGCAGTACCTGTACCAATTACCCTGCTCGGCGGCATGCCTGAAAGCTTTTGAATATAGTAGCTGATACAATCCACCGGGTTGGTGATGACAATAAAAATCCCGGAAAAGCCGCTTTTAATAATCACTGGAACCATGTCCTCCATGATTGCAGCCGACTTTTCCAGTGCATCGAGTCGTGTTTGCCCTTTAATATAGGGCGGTGCAGCAGCCATAACCACAATATCGGCATCGCCGCAGTCTCCAAACACTCCATCTTTGATGAGCATCTTTTGCCCGCTGTAGCCAAGGGAATGCTGCAGATCGACTGCTTCTGCCCAAGCTTTCTCCTTCGTGCGGTTTACCAGTATCAATTCATCACAAACATGGTTTCTCACAAGGTCAAAGGCCACTGTAGAACCAACAGCCCCTGTCCCTACGACAACTACCTTACTTCTGCCAATCGCCATAGCCAATCCGGTCCTTTCTGATTTAGATTCCTTAAGAAAGCCCCGACATTCCCTTTTAAAAGAATATTTATAATCATTAACCTTTTCTCAGTAAAAACAGCACATCCCTATATCAAATATTTATCTTCAAACTGGCTGTAATGATGAAGCATACGCAGCGGTGCATTATCTGCTAAAAGCAAAGGGTTGAGTTTCAAGACAAGGGATTCCCATGTCAGCAGACGTACTTTTGACCGAAGCTCAGGGACAAGACAATCGTTTAGGACATCGTTGTATTCTTGAATAATCTTATGATTATCCTGAGGACAAATGGTGATAAACAAATGATTTTTTGCGGCATCTATATAAGAGATGTGCCGCAGAAGCTGATAATGCCGGATTAATTCATCATATTCGTTCAATTCGGAACTTATTTTTCCATGAAGGCGATTTTTATAAATTTCTTCGTATTTCCTGCGATATTTTCCAATTGATTTCGCTTTGCCAAATTCCTGTTCTGAGTATTTTATTTCAAAGAAAATCTGACGGCCGGATTGGAGTTTAAGATAGAAATCAAAGCTGGTTCCTTCTTTTGGACATAGAACCTTTTCAAATGTCCAATCTTCTATGGTTTCATTTTCAATTTGCAGAATCTCTAGCAGCATATCATTCTTTTGTTCAGCGATAATGGGATAAAAAAAGTTTAAGCAGACGGCCTGTGAGGAATTTAAATGATGAAAATCTTGATGAAGATGGATGTCATTAGCTTCAATGTAGCGGATTAAGTCATTTCTATAGTTCTCTAATAAATTAAAGCCCCATAGTTCTGGCGGCAGGATATGCGGATAGGGTCTGTCATTCCGCTTCCATATTCCGTTTTCGTACACACCCAGTTCTTCCTTTTTGTAATCTGACAAGTGATTTTTGACAGCTTCGCTATATTTCATGCTGCTCCCTCCCGTTTCGGTATTCTTTTTAACACACGGTATTTTTCCTGCAAAAAGGTTATTTTTACAGCACAGTATTCGACAATGCAGATCCCTTTTCCTTCTTGTTTCGTTGAGGAACTTTTTTAAGAACGGAAGTTGGAGGTTTGATGTACAGCAAAAGACCCTGCGAAAGTCTCCGCGGGGTCTTTTGCTACTGTTTTCCTAGAACTCCTTTTCACAACAAATCTTCAGCACTTCATAGCGGTATCCAAGAAATTGATAATGCTGTTTCTGATACATTTTCTTGGCGGTGTCATATCCATCTGCTGCAAGAATAATTATTTTTTCAGCAAAGTGATTCATGACATATTGCTGCAGTCTGCTACCAATTCCTTTGCCGCGCAAAGACTCAAGTACGATCAAATTGTCTAATTCAACAATTTCTTCTGAAATGATCACAACGACAGAACCGGCCGGCATTCCCTGATAATAGGCAAGCAGCTGCATCATTCTACCGTCTTGGAAACTTCTCCTATAATGCCCCTGCTTTTCTTCAGCGAATCCTGTCCCGTACTTGACATCCTGTTCATATTCGAAGTCTAAGTAGGTTTGCAGCTGTTCCTCCGTAACAGGCTGGATGTTGATTTCCGGCACTTCATCTGCTTTCGGGAATTGCTCCGGGTGAATTCCATAAAGCTCCATTAAGCAATTGCCATACCCGCTGCTGCTTAGATAGACGATTATTTCTTGAGACAATGGTTCATTATCCGGAAAACAGAACTTTAGATGGTTTTGTTGATGCCTGAAATGAAAGTCTTGTAAATATTCTTCTGCCAAGATAAATTCAGGTACGGTAGGCATTGTTTTAAACTGGATATCATTGTAATCATATAGCAGATTCGTTTCGGGGGCATGAAAATGGGTGAAGAATTCATTATCGATCACCACTTTACCCGGACGGTAAAGATTTTGAAAGGTTATCTTTTTCATTGGCTTCTCCTTCTATCCTTCTTGTTATTATAATGCAAGTGGATTATAGCAGGAAAGCAGATTTTATATTGTCCAAAACTATGATTATCCGAATATTGACATAGTTTCAGATACGTTGGTGGTTTTTCATATAGTATAATTATTATAGAGATATTATTCCTCTTGTTATTGCTGAAAGCGTCATTTACGAACTTTTTTCTCAAAAAGCTGTATGGAAATGGTTTCTAGTCTCCCATTTTGATATTTTCTTTCAAACCTTAACCTTTTCTCGATTCGTATTTCCACCGTTATTTCTCGACATTATTTATTACAAGGGGGAAGTGATTATGCCGGCATACTTGATTATTACTGCACTATTATTGTTTCTCATCTTTCTCTTGGCAGGGACTTTTCGAAAAACAAAAAAGAAATGGATATTTTTCTCTCTTTCAGCCCTGAGTCTGCTTGCATGCATTGTTCTTATTTCGGTTACAGATTGGAGCTTGTCAAACTTTGGTTTCGAAGCTGATGAAAAAACCGAGTCAATTGTAACTGAGAAAGAAAAGGTAGCGAAGCAGAAAAAGCCTCCTGTGGAGGAAAAAGAACAGAATGAAGATAAGCCGGCGGGGTCCCCTGCTCCTCCACCAACAGAACCAGTTCTTCCGCAACAGAAAGAAGAACTAACTGCCCCTGAACCTAGCGATCCTTCACCGGCCCCTTCCGCAAAGATCGCGGTTCCTGCAAATGGCAGCGTGAATTATTCGGTGATTAGCGGCGATACATTATGGTCCATAGCGGAGAGGGCAGATGTGACGATATCGGACATTAAACGGTGGAACAACCTGAGATCTGATATCATTTATATAGGACAAGTGTTAAAATTGTATGGCAAAAACAATGAGCCTGCACTTCCTGTGGATCCGGAACCAGCGCCGGAACCACAACGTCCTGTAACAGGTCCAGCGTCCATGATGATTAGCCATGGAAACCTGCAGCAACGGGAAATTGCCTTAACATTTGATGCAGGAAGCGATATTGCCGGAATACAAATTTTAGATATTTTACAAAAACATCATGTAAAAGCAACCTTCTTTTTAACCGGAAAATGGGTAGAAAAATTCCCTGAATATGCAAAAAGAATCGTGAATGAAGGACATGAAATTGGAAACCACTCTTACTCACATCCGGATGCGGTACAAGTCAGCAGCAGTACATTTGTCGAAGATATAAAGAAGGCAGAACAAATTATCAAATCAACAACAGGAGTATCGCCTGCCCCCTATTTCCGCTTTCCTTACGGTTCCTATAATCAATCTGCTTTAAAAGCCGTCAGCAGTGCCGGGTATCAGTACAGCATCCAATGGTCGCTCGACACCATCGACTGGCAGCAGCCCTCTGCAGATGTAATTGTGTCCCGCATTCAAACAGGAGCCAGCAACGGGGACATCATTCTAATGCACATCGGCGGAATCAACACCCCGTCAGCTGTTGACCAGGCTATTCCTCTATTGCAGGAACAAAGCTACCAGCTTGTTACATTGAGCCAGGTGCTGAACTAAAGGTTTATGCAAATAAACGAAAACTATAGATTGTTACGCCGCAAAAAGGCCTGTCCCTATATAAGGGCAGGCTTTTCACTTAAACTATCAAAACCAAACCATACATCATAGAGTTTCGACGCTTTTCAGGGAGCTGACGAGTAGTCCGGTCAGGTAGCCTTCTTCAATGGCTTCAAGAGCTTTTCTGATTTTGATAGCGTCGCCAATTACAGATACGTGATAGGATTTGTCTTTCAATTTAGATGCCAATTCTCTGTCTGATTTAGCACCCATTGCCAAAACAACGGAATCAGCGGGAATGAAGATTTTATCGATTCCGCCACTTTCTACTGATACACCATTATATTTAATCGAATGCACTCTTGAATTAACAAGAACTGTTACATTTTTGTCCGCTAATTCTTCCAATAAATATTTTCTTGGTCCTGGTTCATAATCAATTGCAATTTTTGGCAGCACTTCAACCAACGTTACATTTTTCCCCTGATTAGCTAAATAATTGGCTGTTTCTGCTCCGACTGAACCTCCGCCGATAACAACGACATTTTGATCGGCTTCTTCTTTTCCGCTTAACACATCGAATGAGAAAATAACATTTTGTAAATGTGCTCCAGATATATGCGGAACTTTTGGTTTGGCACCCGTTGCGATAATGACTTCATCTGGTTCTTTTGATTCAATTAAATGAAGTGTTGCTGTTGTATTAAGGTGGACTTCAACCCCAAGCTTGTGCATTTGATTGATTTGCCAATGAATAAAGCTGGCAAATTCCCCTTTTCCTGGGGGAATGCTAGCTAAGTAGAACTGCCCTCCTAAACGGTCACTCTTTTCAAATAGTGAAACCTCATGTCCTGCCTCTGCTGCAGCAATGGCTGCTGTCATGCCGCCCGGTCCTCCGCCGACAACTAAGACTTTCTTCTTTTCTTTTGCTGGTTGTATCGTCAATTCCTTTTCCTTTCCTAATTTTGGATTCACGAGACAGCGAATCGGTTCATCTGCACGCAACCGCTCTAAACAACCCTGTTCACAGCCAATACACATCCTAATTTCAGCAAACTTTGATTCAGCTGTTTTCCGCGGTAAATTAGGATCGGCAAGTGAAGCACGTCCCATGGCAACAAAATCCGCGATTCCTCCCGCAAGCAGCGATTCCGCAATCATCGGATCATTGATTCTAGAAACCGAAATGACCGGGATATTAACCACTTTTTTCATTTCAGCTGCTAAATGGGTTAAGTTTCCATGCGGGACAGCTGAAGGGGGGATAAATTTATCCGTGCTGGCATAACAGCCTGCAGATACGTGTAACACATTAATTCCGGCATTTTCTAAAATAGGAGCCATCGCTCTCGTATCAACGATGGTGTTTCCCCCGGTTACAAATTCATCGGCAGAAATGCGGAAGCCTACCGGAAAATCGGGACCGACTTTGGAGCGTACATTTTCAATAATTTCTAATGGAAACCGCAAACGGTTCGATAAACACCCACCATATTGGTCCGTCCGTTTATTGGAAAAAGAGGACATAAATTCTGCAATTAAAAATCCATGTGACCCGTGAATTTCAACCCCATCATAACCTGCAGTTTTCGCCCTTAGAGCTGAATCACCAAATTTTTCTACAATGTCATGAATTTCCTCTACCGTTAACTCATGGGGCATTTCCATTTTCACCGGACAAGGAATCGGTGATGGGGCAACTGGATCCATATCCATCACTTTTTTGCTTGTTTGTCTGCCCGCGTGAAATATTTGTAAAAAGATTTTTGTCTTATACTTGTGGACATTCTTCGTCAGTGCACGATGGCTATCAATCTGGCTGTCATTCCAAAGTCCCGCCATAAAGGAAAATCCTCTGCCGCGCGGATCAACTGCACATGCTTCTGTAATAATTAGACCCCAGCCGCCTTTAGCCCGGGCTTCGTAGTAGGAAATATATCTTTCAGTTGTTGTACCGTCCGAATTACAATAATTAGTTACCATAGGTGGGACAACGAATCTGTTTGGTATTTCTAATGCTCCAATCTTCATCGGCGTAAATAGATTCTTAATCATTATTTTCCTCTCCTTAGAAAAGTAATCGAATCGTCAAGCCTGGAAAACTAATATGTGAATATATTTACCTTGGATTTTACGTATTTTGTTCCACTGGTTAATTTGATATTTTTACCTCCCCTTCATCCTTTTCCTTTTATAGATTTAATTCATACCGCCTTTTTATATAAAAAACTATCATGTTACTATAATTGTATGGGTTTACAAAAACTGTATCAATCGATAGAAAACTGATTTTTGTAGAGTTACTCAACAAATTCTCTGATCATGTTGATTAGTTCACACATATTTCAATTGAAATACAATTTACTTGTAAACTAAAATTCCGTGATCCGGAAGCAGTTAATTATTCAGATATGACGCACGTCATTTTTTCCTTTGCTCATCCCCTCCCGGATGGCAGTTTCTTACTAAATGGCGATCGCGCTTTAAATAATCTGAAAAAAATGGTTTCACTGGCCCATCAACATGATACAAAAGCGATATTAGCTGTTGGCGGATGGTTTCATATTTGGGGAGGCGAATCGTATCCCTACTTTAAACAAGCAATCATGAATCCCGCCTCCCGTGCGAAACTCATACAGGAACTTTTCAGTATCACGGAGCGTGAGAATTTAGACGGAATTGATATTGATTTTGAACACCCCCGTTCAACTGAGGAAGCACAAAGTCTGGCAACTTTTACAAAAGAATTAAGCGAGAGTCTCCATAGTAAAAATAAAGAGGTATCCATTGCAGTGTATGCGAAGGTTCATAGTTCCTCAGGAACAGAGGTTACAAGTGTTGTCTATGATTCTTCTATGTTTGAACAGGTTGACCATGTTAATATTATGGCTTATGACGGTCAATGGGATGGCGGCTATAACGCTGCTCATTTATCGCCATATTCATATGCGGAAAATATCGTAAACTACTGGAGCGAGTTGTTTAATGCACATCAACTGGACAAGGAAAAACTGGTATTAGGAGTCCCGTTTTATGCACAACCGGAAAAACCGGATCATAAACAAATATCCTATGCTGACATAATTGAAAATAATCCAGCAAACGCTGTGAATGATACCGTTCAAATAAATGGAATTACGTACTATTATAATGGAGAGTCTACTGTTGAAAAGAAAACACAACTCGCTCTCGACCATGGTTTTGGAGGAATGATGCTATGGGAGGCCGGTCATGATGCTTCGGGTGAATACAGTATGACGAGTACCATTGCAGAAGTACTTAACGCACAATATGTTTTAAAATAGAAGATTATTAGGAAATGCTAGCCCTTGATTATCTTTTTCATTCATCTCCATTTGCTTGTATAATTTAATTAGCCAGTTGCAAAAAGGAGAATGAATATGGATCAAAAAGATTTACAGGATAAAATCATTGCGAATTATCAACGCGATGAAAAAATGATGATTTTAGTCTTTGCTCAGTGGTGTATAAATCGTGATCTCAACCCTGAGGAAGTCTACCTTCGGGCTTATCCCGCGCAAAGTAAAAACCCAGCATTAAAAGAAGCAATCGAATTAACAGTTCCGAAAGAAGAAGCTGGTGAAATTCGAAATGAAACTTTGCTTGGAGTTTTATCATTATTTGGAAATGACGATCTTGCTTTTGTCGTCAGTGAAGAAATGCAGAAGCGGAAATAACGAAAAACATGAAGCTTTAAGAGGCAGCCAGGATAAAAGTCAACCGGCTGCCTTTCTTCGTTTATTTTTTCTTTTGTGCTTTAGAATAAAAGCCGCCTTGAACCTCGATAGGGTTCTTAACGGACTTGCCGTTTGGTTTCGTCTTAACATTTTTCAGATTTTTTTGTTCCATTCCTGCAGCCCTCCTTTAGATCCATTCATTTTAGTATCTGTGTTTTTCTTTTATATTAATCATCCGATATGTGAATGGTCTTTTGCAGGGAATAAGTTTCACTGTATGCCGTGGGGTCAATGATAAGGAAATAATGGCGGCAGGCATACATTTCCTTACAAGAATAATAAAGGATGACTCAATGGACCTGCTCCTTTTGCCTGGTTTGGTCCCATTCATTTGAGTCATCCTCAATTCAGAGTTATTCATTTTGCAGTTCTTTTAAATATTCAATATCCGGCTTGGTCCCAAACCATTGCTGATAAATTTCAGTAAAAGAACCGTTGTCGAAAAGATCATCAATAGCTTTGTCCATCTTCTCCTTTAGTCCACTGCCTTTCGGGAACATGAAACCGTAATGTTCTTCTGCAAAGCTTTTATCCGTAATGACCATTAAATCCTTTTCAGGATTTTTTTTCACATATTCCTCGAGAACTGTATTATCTGCGACAACAGCATCAGCTTTCCCGTTTAACAGTGCTTGAATCGCCAGGTTATTATTTTCAAACTTGCGGATATCCTGGTTGTTTTTACCTAAGATGGCTTCAACTGTTTCCTTTGCTGTTGTACCATTCTGGACCGCAACGACTTTTCCTTCTAAATCTTCCCCGCTTTTAATATCACTGTCCTTTAGAACAAGAATCTTATTGGTTGATAAAAAATACGCAACTGAAAAATCATACGTTTGCTTTCGGTCTTCATTAATCGTAATGGCGGATACCGCGAGATCGGCATCTTTATTTTCAATCTCCTCAAAAAGCGGGTCCCAGCTTACATGCTCAATTTTTACATTATAACCTGCTTCTTCTGCAACGGCTCTGACAAAATCAATATCGAAACCTTTAATGCCATCGCCTTCGAGATATTCAAATGGAGTATAGGCTGCATCCGTTACAACGCGAAGAGTTACTTTGTCTTCATCTAACTCTTTTGCTTCACCCGTTGTTGGTTCACTCGGGCCACAAGCTGTAAGAAGGAAAATAGAGCATAACAACACGAATAAACTAAATTTTGAAAATATTTTCACGAAACATAGCCTCCGACCAACATTATATGTACATGTTATTTTTAAAATATTCAATCTATTATAACTATATCAATAAAATCTCCATTTTTCTATTATTAAGCATTGGATTTTATTGGGAATTTGCATGTCATTATGAATGCTTCCCTAAATTATTATTAAAAAATAATGCCAGCTTGCTATTTGCCCTAAATATTTAATAGTGAAAAGGGGTATCAAATTTCGAAAAATTGGTAACCCTTTTTTTATTGCAGAAAAATCATTTTTCATCTGCTGTATTCGATATATTTAAGCTCTGCTTATAGAAAGGAGAACTTACTATTATTCATTTCATCGAACGGGGATCTGGTGAACCGCTTTTATTCATTCACGGTCTGGGAAATACGATAGAATTGTGGAATTCACAGCATCAATTAGCAGAACATTATCGTTTAATAATCCCTGAATTAAGAGGGCATGGGGATTCACCTTTATCAACTGATATTTCCATTCGTGCCTTTGTTACGGATATTCTTGAGGTGTTAGATTTTCTTGAAATTGAAAAGGTTCATGTTTGCGGTTTATCTTTGGGTGGCATTGTCGCACAGGAGTTGTATTTAAGGAGACCTTCCCTTGTTAATTCATTAATCATCTGTAACTCGCTCTCCTATGCACCTTTTTGGTTGAGAGGCATCGTCCTCTATCTCGGGGCCTCGAGTGTGATGAACAGAACAAACGAAGAAAATACAAAACTTTTTGCTGCCAAATGTATTTATAATCAAAAGGATTTAGCGTTAATGAGAAGAGCTGAAGAAACTTTTTTTATTAATAAAATAACGTACATAAGCTCCTCCAAATCTTCTTTATCTAGAAATTATCTTCCCTTCCTGCCATTTTTTAAAATACCTGTTTTAGTGGTTGGAAGCGATCAGGATAAAGTGACTCCCGTTTATTGCGCATATCAAACGCATGTTTTGCTGCCAAACTCCGAGCTATTTATATTAAGAAAATGCGGCCACCTTTCAAACATTGAAAAGAAGGAAGAATTTAATAACAAGGTGCTGTCTTTCCTGCAAAATGTAAGAACTGCATAAGTTTGTGGTATTGAAGTACGAACAGCGGAAAAACTGTTCGTACTTCAATCGTTCAGGATTTCTTTTACACGGCCGACGATTCCGTTCTCGAGCATCACCTTAACTCCGTGAGGATGTGTTGCTGAATTTGTTAATATTTTTGCCACGACACCTCCTGTTAATTTTCCACTGCGCTGATCCTGTTTCTGGACGATCCTTACTTTGATTCCTGGTTTGATGTTACTTCTTTTTGTTCCCGGCATAATGATTCCCCTCTAACATTTATTTTTGCTTTATTTTAACATTATTTCTGTGAAAACAACGAAAAAAACCAATCATTCTTTTCTTTTCTTCACTTTCAGTTTTTTAGCTCTAAAAAGGAGATTTATTCAAGTATTTCACTATTTATATATTGGAAAATGTTTATAATAATAGTTGGTCCCAAACAACAAACACTTGTCAACAATCTTTGTTCGACAAATATAGGGACATCACTGTGTCTAAGGGGTTGATGATGATGGAGTCTACTGTTAAGTGGAATGGACAAATGGCGTTTACGGGGGTTAGTGACTCTGGCCATGAAGTAAGGATGGATGCTTCTGGGGAAGTTGGAGGAGAAAATACTGGATCCAGACCGACAGAATTGCTATTGCATGGGGTGGCAGGATGTACAGGGATTGATATTATTTCGATCTTAAAAAAAATGAAGCTTGAGCCTATTTCTTTCCATATGGAAGTAAAAGGAGACCGCGCGGATGAACATCCGAAACGGTTTACAAACATTCACATTCTTTATGCCCTTGAAGGGGATCTGCCTGAAGATA
Organism: Bacillus benzoevorans; assembly: GCF_014207535.1. Classification (GTDB taxonomy): domain Bacteria; phylum Bacillota; class Bacilli; order Bacillales; family Cytobacillaceae; genus Bacillus_BD; species Bacillus_BD benzoevorans. The sequence continues at coordinate 111,636 of NZ_JACHGK010000005.1, read as the reverse complement.
AGGTTGTTCGTGCGATTCAGCTTTCAAAAGATAAATACTGTTCTGTTGCTCATTCTTTAAATGCGGAAATAACTGCTGGGTATTCAATCAATGGAAGCAAAGAAATATTGATATAATAAAGCTTGAAACAACGTGCTAAAAATAAAAGTTCTGTAGAACTGATTCCCTACAGAACTTTTTATCCCGCCATATTTTTCCTGACCTACTTCTAACGTTTTTATCTCTGTTTTTGCCGCTATTTTAACTGTCGCCGCAGCCAGGCAGCTACATCTTCTGCAGTATTATCCGTAATTTCATGTTCAGCCGGATAGATTGAATATTTCACAGATGCTGCGTGTTCGCGGAAATAGGCAAAACTCTCCTGTCCAACCTTTAATGGAAAAATAGGATCGTTTAATCCCTGACAAATAAAAACAGACAAATGGGCAATGGATTTTAGCGGATAGACCTCAGTGAGAAAATCGGGAATATAGCCGTTCATTGGGACAATACCCTTGACAGAATTACCCAATACTAATGCCAGACTTGTACTGAGAATGGCCCCCTGACTAAATCCAATGAAATATTTTTGCTTCGGGTCAATCGGATAGGTATGGACGGAATATTCGATAAAATCGATGATTTTCGCCATACTTGTAAAAAATAAATCCCGTTCCGGAATGCCATACCCCTTTAAATAATAGTAGGCATATCCTTTTTTAAACGGCAGGTCTCCTCTAATTCCAATTATGATCGCTTCATCCTGCAGATCTTTCAGTAAATTCACCATAAACTGTTCGTTATAACCAATTCCATGTAAAGCATATATGACAGGATATGTCTTTTCCCTATCCATATTTTCTGGTAATAGGATTGTGTATTGAAATGGACAATTCATGTAACGTACCTCCCGGTAAAAACAAACTTATCACTAAATATTCTATATTTCTCGATTATAATTCACAATATATTTTGATTAAATAATATTTCTATCACCGTTTCATGCCATTGTATAAAAAATTTAATAGAACGAAAAAAGAAGCTGTATGAAACAACTTCTTTTGCCATTTTCTTATGCTTTTATCCCTATTTTATTATAACCATGGAACCCGGCTTTATGTCTTCCCCATTCTGAATTTCTTCTATGCATTTTGTTGAAACGTACTCTCTGTCAGTTCGTTCTTTCTCTTTTGTTGATCATCATGTCCTGCTTTTTTATAAACAAGTGATAAAGCAATCGCAGCAATGATACCCGGTATGGCAAAGGCAATGAAATTTAGCTGAATTGGTAAGGCACGGGCTAAAAGAATACCGCCTAAAAGCGGTCCCATCATGCCCCCCATTCTTCCAATTCCGGATGCCATACCAAGTGCAGTTGATCTTGTATGTGGCGGATAATACTGTGAGACATATGCTTGGATAAGGTTTTGTGCTCCAATTGTGGATGCGCCGGCAAGTGCCACTAGGACATAGATAAAGACGATATTACCGCCAAATCCCAAAAGTGTCAGACTTACAGCACCTAAGGTATAAAGAGGAATCAACATCTTTTTAAAGCCATATTTATCGCAAAGACGGCCGATGACCAGTGAACCAATAATTGCTCCTCCTTGTAAAGTTATCAGGAAGATTAAGCTGGAATTAAGCCCGTATCCAGCATTCATCATCAGTTTAGGCAGCCAAGTGTTCAAACCGTATATCATCAGTAAGCATGAGAAAAATGCCGCCCAAAACATAACTGTACTAAGCGCACGGGATTCTTTAAATAATCCGATAACAGGCACCTTTGGCGTTTCTTGTTTTACTTCTTCTATTTCAACCTGTTGATCGAATATTAAATCTGGGTTCACTTTAGAAAGAAGTTCTAACAGCTGTCCCTTTTTTTCCTTTTTAATTAAGTGATTTGCCGATTCAGGCAGCATCTTATGCAATAAAGGAAGTAATAACAAAGGAAGACCAGCGAACCAGAAAATGGATTGCCATCCATATTTTGGCATAGCAAAAATCCCTAATAGAGGCGCCAGCATGCCGCCAATCGAATAACCGCACAAAACGATGGATACAATCATACTTCGAATTTTTACTGGTGCATAGTCAGTTAGTAAAGCAATTACGTTTGGCATAATCCCGCCGAGTCCTAAACCTGCTAAAAATCGATAAGTTGAAAAAATCGTTGGATTATCCGCAAATCCGCATAAGAATGTAAACAGACTAAACAGGAAAAGGGAAAGTATAATCACTTTTTTTCTGCCAATGGCATCTGCCAAAATTCCAAGAAGAATAGCACCAAACATCATTCCAAACAACCCATAACTCCCTAATGCACCTGCTTCAACTGGACCTAAATTCCATTCCTCGATTAATACAGGTACGACAGTACCATAGATGACAATGTCATATCCATCAAAAATAATGATAATGAGACTCCATAGCAGTAAACTTAGATGGAATTTATTAAACTTACTGTTTGTAATGATTGCAGTTGGATTAATCTTGACCAAGTCCATTCATCCCTTCAATATTCAATTTTCTTACAGCAATGGTAATTTCCCGCCTTCTTTGCTGTATTTTCATGATTTTAGAGTCAGCAGTGGAAATATTGCTTTTCATTAATTACTGAAAATTCAGATAATTACAAGCAATTACATTTATCCATCTATGATTACTAACATCATTATCGTTTCCCCTTTCTCGTTGGCCGCCATTTAAAATAGGCGTATTGATCATGATACTTTCCATAATTGGATAACTATATTCTCTATATATAAAATAATTTATTTTCAGATAATTGTCAATATTTTGTCTATATTTTCATTGTAAATATATTGTTTTCTTTCATTCTTACATTTCCTCCTATATAGGAGAATAACCCTTCCCATTTACCGTACGAAAAGTGCAAAAAATAAAGGAGATTAATGAAGTAATACCTCCTTCATTAATCTCCTTTATTACATATTAAGTTCTTATTCTTGATAACCAAATATATGGGAAACTTCCTTTGCTGCTTCTATCAGCTTTTGGCTGGCTGCATGATTTTCATCTTGCTCGAAAAACGGTAAAAAGCCGACAAGGGTAATCGTCCCGAGTAATTCCATATTATAATTAAATATTGGCGATGCTGCTGAGATTACATTTTGCACCAGAGCCTCCTTAGACAAAGAAATACCATTCATGATCAGCTTCTGCTCTTCCTTAGCAAGCATTGTCTTTTCCTCAAGTGTTAATTTATCCAACTCTCTTTTCTTCCAATCCTGTATGATATAGGATGTTGGAAAAGCTGAAAATACCTTTCCTGTTGCTGACAAAATCGGCAGCTGTGTTCCTATTTGCGCCCCGATATTAAACATATGGTTTGTATTCCAGATATTTGCTACGACTGGTCCGTTTGGACTTTCTATAACTAATAGCACTGTTAGTGATGTATCCTGTCCAAGCTCCTGTAAAAATGGTGTTACGGTAGCAATGATATCTTGATGTCCAATCGCACTTCTCCCATACTCAATAATCTTGCTCCCAAGCATATAGGCCCCGCTCCTTTTATCGCGATACAATAGCTGCAAATGAGTGAGAGTATTTAAATACTTATATAAATTACTTTTGGTTATGTGGGTCAGTTCCTGAATCTCAGAAAATTTCAAGGGTTGTTCTTTCGCTGCAATGATATCAACAATGCTCATTCCAACCTGAAGCGACTGTATCATAGTATGATTTTTTTCATTATTCATTATTAATCCTCTCCGTTAACAGTGATCAGCTAACCTTCATCACTTTTCATGTGTTCAGTAAAATATAGAATCTTTTCTTTAGTTTAATATTAATAGGCAATGATTAAACCGTCCACTATATTAATGAAGATTCTCCATTAAAACACTAACAAAAAAAGCAAATCCCACTTTTACGTGAAAGGGATTTGCTTTTTATAAAATCAAGCGATCATTTTTTCTGTTATGCGTAACTGATACCCGCCTTCTTAATATTGTTATAATCATCCGAACCGCAAGGCGTTACAGCATAAGTCATTTCACACTTTGGACAATTCATAATTACCGTTTTTAGGGTAAAGGTTTCGCCGCATTCACAATGAATTTCATGCGCAACTGCAGGTGCAAATTTATCTTTCCCTTTACCCTTTACGTGATCCACTACTTCCCTGCCATCTTTTAATCTGCTTGTACATCCGCAACTCATTCAAAACCCTCCATATCATCTTACATAATATAAACCATAAATATTAATGTAAGAGTAACATAAAGATGGCTCACAAAAGTATAGCAAAAGTCACAAAATACGGTCTTCCCCTGTCTTGTTCAAATATTTTTCATAAATTCCTCCGGAATGAGGAAGAAACATTATTTCTTTAGCATTTCATGCACTTGATCCACATCTTTGTCACCACGACCAGATAAATTGACGATGATCACATCTTCCGAGGACAGTTCTTTTGCCAGCTTAACAGCATGAGCAACAGCATGTGAACTTTCTAAAGCGGGAATAATTCCTTCAACTTTTGATAATAATTGAAACGCCTCAAGGGCCTCTTGTCCGGTTACCGTTACGTATTCACCTCTGCCGCTTGCCTTTAAATAACTGTGTTCAGGTCCGACGCCTGGATAATCTAATCCTGCAGCAATTGAGAATACCGGACTTGGCTCACCGTTTTCATCCAATAAAGTGTAGCTGTTAAATCCATGCAGAACAGCTGGTACTCCTTTCGATAATGTTGGTGCTTCCGCCGGTTCAACGCCAATTAAGCGGACCTCTTTATCATCGAAATAATTAACAAATGAACCAATTGCATTACTGCCTCCGCCTGTACATGCCACAACAGCTGTTGGCAGTTTACCTTCCTTTTCAAGAATCTGCTTTTTCGATTCAGCACTGATAATGGATTGAAAGTGTTTGACAATAGATGGATATGGATGCGGTCCTACTGCCGAACCAATTAAATAGAAGGTTGTCTCATAATTTTCGATTAAATCCATTAAAGCTACATCCACCGCATCTTTCAAACGGCCTTGTCCTTTTTCGACCGGAACAACCTTTGCTCCAAGTAATTCCATCCGGAAAACATTTAACTCCTGCCGTTCCGTATCCACTTTTCCCATATAAATCACACATTCCATCCCAAACATGGCACAGGCTGTGGCAGTTGCTACACCATGTTGTCCTGCTCCTGTTTCAGCAATGATTCTCTTAGCCCCCATTTTTTTAGCTAATAGAATTTGACCAAGAGCGTTGTTGATTTTATGAGAGCCAGTATGGTTTAAATCTTCTCTTTTTAAATAAATTTTTGCTCCGCCTAATTGTTTCGTTAAATTTTCAGCAAATGTAAGCGGATTTTCACGTCCAATATATTCTTTCAGATAATAATTTAATTCGGATTGGAATTCAGGATCATCCTTATATCGCAAAAAGTTTTCCTCAATTCGATCCATTACCACTTGAAGCTGTTCAGGAATATAACTTCCGCCAAATTCTCCAAAATATCCTCTTTTTTCTGCGCCAGTGCTAGCCATTAAACTCTACTCCTCTATACTGCGAAAATTATTAGACTATTATAATAAGTCTTTATATTATTATAACGATTAATGGAATCCAGTTCAATTTCAAATTTCCCGATTCCACTGGAATGGAATGAGTCCCCATAAATCTTACTGTTGTTTTAGCGTGCCCAGACTCCCTTTAGCTCCATGGTAGTTCACAGCTAAAATTCCAACAGCAACTAACGAAAGAGCAAGGATAATATATAGATTAAAACGTTCCCCTGGAATGAACATAGCAGATAGAACAGCGCCAGATACCGGTGTGAGAAATTTATAAATACTAATTTCACCTGCTTTATTGTATTTCAAAATGGAATACCACAGGGCAAACGCGGTTGCTGAGAGTAAGGCAGCATAAAGCAATAGAGCAAAACCAAACGGAGTAAATGTTATCATCTCATCTTGGTATTTTGGCAGACCGATCAATAATAAACAAAAAGCACCAATGGACAACTGCCAGCCCGTTAAAGTAAAGGGGTGAATATCCCGCGCCAATTCCTTGGCCAAAATCGTGGCAACAGCGCTTGTCAAGCCAGACATGATCATATACCCCTCTCCTGTCCATTGAAAGCTAAAACTGAATTGCTGTCCCCAATTCACCAAAATAATTCCGGCAAATCCAGCCGTTAAGCCGATCGCCTTTTTCACATCTATTTGATCATTTTTATAATAGAAATGGGCTAACAACACAGTGAGAAATGTACCGCTTGAGGAAAGAACCGAACCCTGCATGCCGGATACTTTCTCTAAGCCGTTATAGAAAAAAAAGTATTGAACCGCGGTTTGGATAAAACCCAGCAGAATTAAAATCATAAATTGCGATCGCTTTACAAATAAAAGCTTGCGGTTCGAGATAAATATTAAACAGAGGATCATGATTCCCGCAAGGAGAAAGCGAATCCCAGCAAAAACAATCTGGGCAATTGGATCATTTGCCGGCATTTGTAATTCCTGATTACTAATTTTTAGAACGGGAAATGCACTGCCCCATAAAGCGGAACAAAAAATGGCAATCCCAATGACTGACCATTTATTTTGAAACATTTGCTGCACTTTTCTTCATCTCCTCATTTATTTAAACCTTCCTTTTTCCAATCGAAACAAAAAGTATTGTAATAAAATAGTTACGCAGAGCTTATTGTATCATCTATCCTCTTGAAAAAGCAGAAAAAATCTCATCCGCAGCAAATGGATAAGAGAAAAAAAGGACCTATACTTGGGATGAACAAATACTCACTAAAAGCCCGCTCATAAGAAAAGGAAGTGATAGGAATATTGAATTAGTGTATAATGAATTCAGAAGATTATATACGCCTTTTAACCTAAAAAATATACATAAAGCTTTCAATGAAAGGGTGCAATGGTTAATGGAAAAAAGAGTTGTTGGAAAAGATTTGATGGAGGCTTTAATTGCGATTACTCCTTGGATTGCAGAGATGCTCCACTCTGATTTAGGATTTGCAGTGACAGATAAAGATAAATTTATCATTCAAAAAGATGGAAAAACGGTAAAGCTCAATATTTCACCAGGAGATCCAGTAAACCCCAAATCAGCAATGGCAGAGGCGATGAGACTAAACGCTCCAGCTGCGAAAAATATGGATGCCTCACTATATGGAATCCCTGTCAGAATTTATGGATATCCAATCGTGGATGAACACAGAAAAGTAATCGGTTCTGTTGGGATTGCAAAAAATATTGAAACATGGACAGGCTTAAACCAAAGTGCAGAAGAACTCTTGGAATCCAGTAATGACGTCGGCCGCATCATTAATCAGTTTTTGGAAATCGCCTCACAGTTGAATAAAGACAGCGAAATGCTTCAAAATAAAGCAGATTTAATCAATCATAAATTTAAAAAGACCAATCAAATACTCGATTCGATTAAGGCGATATCATCCCAGACACGCTTAATCGGCTTAAATGCAGCCATTGAAGCGGCAAGAATTGGAGAGGTAGGAAGAGGATTTGGAGTCGTTGCCAACGAAATCAGAAAGCTTTCAGGAAACAGTAATGATGCCAGTAAAGAAATAGAAACTACCTTAAACGAATTACAAATTGATTTACAAAAGATAACAGAAGAAGTAAACTCAATCAATAGTACGGTCATTGAACAATTAGAAAAAGCGAAAGAAATCAATTCAAGAATAGCAAAATTTGAAGATATATCAAAACTGCTATTGCAATTGGCTAATAGATTGTAAAGAAATAAGGAAAGGGAATTACCGCACAGGTAATTCCCTTTCCTTATTATTTATCTAATCGTTTCACTTTATACCATTACCTTACAAATATCATTTGTAAATTCGACTGGATCTTGAATTGGCAGACCTTCAATCAGCAAGGCTTGATTGTATAATAAATTCACATATAAAGTGAGTTTATCCTTATCATTTTCAAAGGCATTTTTTAACGATTGGAATACCTCATGATGGGCATTAATTTCAAGCACCTTATCTGCTTTAATGTTTTGATTATCCGGCATGGCATTCAATACCTTTTCCATTTCAATCGTAATTTCGCCGTCTGCAGTTAAACAAACCGGATAGGTTTTTAACCTTTTCGAGATTCTGACATCCTTAACTTTGTCTTTTAAAACATCTTTCATAAAGTCAAAGAGTTCTTTATTTTCCTTTTCTTCAATTTCAGACTGTTCATCTGCTGCATCCGGTTCAATGCCTAGGTCGCCGCTTGCAACCGATCTAAATTCTTTTTCCTTATAAGTCATTAACATTTTAATCGCGAATTCGTCAATTTCATCCGTAAAATAAAGAATTTCATAACCCTTTTCGGCTACTAGCTCCGTTTGCGGGAGCTTATCAATTCTTTCATTTGACTCACCCGCAGCGTAGTAAATATATTTCTGTTCTTCCGGCATTCTTGATACATATTCATCAAGGGTAACCATTTTCTTTTCTTTAGAAGAATAAAACATTAATAAATCCTGAAGAACTTCCTTATTCGCGCCAAAGTCGCTATAAACACCGAATTTTAGCTGTCGGCCGAAGGATTGATAGAACTCTTCATATTTTTCACGTTCATTTTTTAAGAGACTTTGCAGCTCACTTTTAATTTTCTTATTGATATTCTTCGCAATTAATTTTAACTGACGGTCGTGCTGCAGCATTTCCCTTGAAATGTTTAATGAAAGATCCTCAGAGTCTACCATCCCTTTGACAAAGCTGAAATAATCCGGCAGCAGATCGGAGCACCTGCTCATGATAAGAACACCATTCGAATATAGTTCCAAACCTTTTTCATATTCTTTTGAGTAATAGTCAAATGGGATTTTTTCCGGAATATAAAGAATAGCATTGTAACGTATTGTCCCATCCACACTGATATGGGTATGCTTTAGCGGAGTATCAAAACCATAGTGTTTTTCAGTATAAAATTTCTCATAGTCCTCATCTGTCAGTTCACTTTTATTTTTCTTCCAGAGCGGTACCATACTATTAATGATTTGTTCTTCCTGAACTTCCTCAAATTCATTTTCGCTGCCCTCTTTTAATTTACTTGAAGACACATCCATCTTAATTGGGTAGCGGATAAAATCTGAATACTTTTTGATAATTTGCTTTAAACGATATTCTTCTAAATATTCGTCATAATTTTCATCTTCCGTATTCTCTTTAATTTGAAGAATAATTTCAGTTCCAGTTCCGCCTTTTTCACATGGTGCAATCGTATAGCCATCAGCACCTTCGGATACCCACTGGCAGGCTGTATCACTGCCTAGTGCCTTACTCTTTACCGTTACTAAATCCGCCACCATAAATGCCGCATAAAAACCGACACCGAATTGACCAATAATATCAAAGCCGTCTTTTAATTCATTTTCCGTTTTAAACGCTAAAGAACCGCTCTTCGCAATGACGCCAAGATTATTTTCCAGTTCTTCCTGTGTCATCCCAATACCGGTATCTTTTATCGTTAATGTCCGATTTTCTTTGTCAGGAGTCACTTTTATGTAATAACTATCCCGGTCAAAACTTAATGAATCGTCTGTTAATGCTTTATAGTAGATTTTGTCAATCGCATCACTGGCATTGGAGATCAATTCGCGCAAAAAAACCTCACGATTGGTATAAATTGAATTAATCATCATTTCTAATAAACGTTTTGATTCTGCCTGAAATTGTTTCTTTTCCATTGGAACCTCTCCTTTCAATACTAAAACTGTGTAAACAACATGTTACGCAGGAAATAAGTAAATAACATTTCATGAAAATTAGCACTCATCCATCTTGAGTGCTAATCCTATAATTTAAATATCAAATATATGGGTGGATGTCAATGATTACACTTTAAAAATATTTATTGTGATAGTGGGACAACGCCAGTAAAGGAAAAATATAGCGATAGCTATGGTAATGCATATAGAACGCTCCTGCCATTCCCTGCCCCGCAGGATAAGCGGTTGTCCAGTCATCCACTTCTAAATTTCCCAATAAAAAGGCGATCCCTTTACTAATCGTTTCGGTCGGTCTGTTAGACACTGCGATTAAGGCATCCAAAGCCCAGGCGGTATGTGTTAAAGTACTGGCACCCAGAGAAACATACATGCGCTGTTTATCGCTTTTACAAGATTCGCCCCACCCCCCATCATGATGCTGAATCTCTTTTAACCATTTAACCGCTTTGGCAATAGCAGGACTGGATGATTTTATATCTGCTGCAGCTAACCCCGTTAAAGCAGCCCATGTTCCGTAAATATAACAGATTCCCCAGCGGCCGTACCATGACCCATTTTGCTTTTGCTGCTTTAACAGCCATCGGACCCCTTCCCGGATGGCCCGATGATGATGACCCAGATTCGTATACAGACTGAGATATTCCAGCGTTCTCCCTGTTAAATCCGGTGTAGACGGATCTCCAAGCAGATATTCCGCTCCTTCAATCGGCAGCAGATTAAATACCTTGTTACTAATTCTTTTTTCAAACGCAGGCCATCCCCCATCATCATTTTGCATGGTTAAAATCCAGTTTAACCCTTTTTTCCAGGATCTATAATGAAATGGTTCAGCACTTGCCGTACGCGTAAGGGAACGAAGAGCTGCAGTCGTATCATCAACATCCGGATGAATGGTATTCATATCGGCAAAACCCCAGCTGCCTGGACGCCCGCCCGGATTATAAACGACCCAGTCTCCATATTTTTTCTGCTGCCGGCGGAGTAAGTATTCGTTAGACTTCATGATCATTGGAACGGAATAAGCAACTCCGCTATTTTGTAATGCGGTACTAATTAAGGCGGTATTCCATATGGTTGCTGTTGTATACTGCATATGGGGCAGCCCGTTAATTTCACACATCATTCCTTTTAGGCCCTCTACTGCCTGTAAAATCAGTTTATCCGTCTTTCTAAATCCAAGTGACAGTAAAGCAAAAATCATGAGAAACGTTGAACTGAAGTAATTGAGAAATGTCCCATCAGGTTCTATACGTGCAAGCATATATTGCCTTGCTTTTTCTAATGCTTGCTGATGAAGGAGTCCCGGCAGACCTATTAAACTTTTAATTCCTTTTTCAATTGCCGAGAATAACTCATGCCACTCTTCATGATTCCAAAAATCAAATTGGTCCCGGACCAATAAAGCGGATATATTTGGGCTATCTTCCGTTTTAAATTGCTTTTTTTGCTGTGCAAGAATCAGTAATGGAATGAGGTTGGCTCTGCCAAATACGGAAAAGCTGTAAAGGTTAACTGGAAAAGAAGCAGGCAGCAGAATCATTTCAAGAGGAAAAGGAAAAAAGGCAGGCCATTTCAGCTGTCCGGTTACCGAGAGCATGACTTTAGTCAACATATGGCATTCTTGAATCCCTCCATTGGCTAAAAATTTTTTCTTAGCTGCCATAAGCCGCGAGTCATTCCTTTTGTAATATCCAGAATAAAGAAGGGCGTAATAGGCCTCCAACGTTGCCGATACGTTTTCTTTCTCATCATCAAAAAAAAGCTTCCATCCTCCGCTCTTCTCTTGTTTGCTTAAAATTCTCTCACAAAGCCCTCTGATCAGATTTTCTTCATGAATTCCAAGTGTTCTTAATAAAATGATCATATAGCAATCAGTGGCTATTCCTGTTTCGAACGGATATTTCCATGATCCATCCGGGGACTGATCGTGTTTTAATTTATCGATAATCCTCTGAATACCTATGCTTGTCGTGTTCCGCATGATCTGCTATCCACTCCTCTAAAAACTTCCTAATAAATAATTATTTCAGGTGCATGCAAATCATGACTTGAAGGGAGTGAATACCATTTGCAGAAATTCACAGGAAGAAAACATCCTGAATTATCAGAAGCACTGTTAAAGATAAAAAAGGATTTGAAGAAAAAAGAAGGGAAAAATGCAAGTAAAATTAAACTTTCATTAGAAGAAAAAAAACTGCTGGAGAAAATTCAGCAGCAAACAAAACAATTCAATATCAATAACGTGACGAGAACGAAGGCTTATCTGCATTTTTACAACCAGTATCAGGATATTCATTGGGCTTTTTTGGGACATATGGTTTCACGAAATGGCGGATGGAATATGACGGATTTAAAAGGAGAGTTTCTCTCAAAGCTTCTGACAAAGAATGAGCAGCAATTCTATTTTACCTTTCTCGAACGTGGAAATTGGCTGATATTCCAGGATGCCTATCCACAATTCTTAGTTTATGAAGAGAGCAGGAAAAGAAATAAAAACTTATTTCATCTATTACCATACCTGCAGGTTTCAACTTTTATGGAGACCATCTGGAATCATTACTGGAATGAACGTGATTTATACCTGTTGACCATCGCCCTCATTATAAATGAACAGAGTTATTTGGAAAAAAGGGTGATAAAGAATCCCCTGTTCCAAAAAAACATCTTTCATTCGATTGAATTTAAACTGCAGGATTCCTTGTCGCTTAATCACATTCTTTTTCCTATTATAGCTAATGGAAAGACACACGTAATCGGACAGACTTTACATCACTTTGAAAGTCTTCATGAACGGATTTGGTTAGGGAAACGATTATATTCTATTCTTTTTCATGATAAACAGCTTCTTTCAAAAGCAGTACAGTGGGCTAATACACACCCCCATACCGGTTCGCGCAAAGATTATTGGCCCCATCTATTTCATGATGTAAAAGAAGGACTGCCAGCTTTTTCTTTGCTGCCGAGGCTGAAATCCTGCCAGTTAATCCCCGGATCGCCGAGAATTTATAGTCCAACTCTCACTATTGCATGGAAAAATATAAAGCATCTGCCAGCTGAAATAGATGACTGGTTTCAAAGCTGGAAAGTCCTGTATTACTTTTTAGATTCTAAAGAAAAAACAATTGGAGAGATTCAGAGTGACTATTGCAAAACCCTCGAAAGACTCGAACTTGCTGCCATTACAAAAAAAGCAATTTCTGTCTTTGAATAATCTATTATTCGCTTTATTGCCTTGCTTGCTTTTGGCTTCGCTGCTTGGCACCTATCTTGATCTGTATTTTACAGGAAAAGAGATGTACTCCTTTCCGAAAAGATTATTACCTGACATTTTTTCGATTCATATTGGATTTACATTAGTCGTTCTTCCTGCCTTAACTGCAGCTTTCCTGGTAGTTTGTTATAGGATTTCCTTTGGACAAAAAGTTTGTTTCATCCTCTTTTTTAGCCTGCTTATGTCGTTTAGTGAAAAACAAGCTGAGGGATTCGGGTTCTTTATTCATCATCCATCATGGAAACATCTTTATTCATTTATTGGATTCAATCTATATTTAACTAGTCTTTATCTTCTTTTCCACTTCCTGATAAGACAATTAAATAAGAAATAGATTAATTATTTTATTTATTTCTAAGGTTATATTATATTTAAACATGTAAATATTAAAAAAATGATCTATTATAGATATCAGGTATTCCCAATCATGTAAAACGAAGAAAAGAAGGGCCCATTTTATGAACACACATTCTCGATTTTCTCAAAGCTTGTTATTTATTATGATCAGCAGTATCGGGGGATTCCTCCTTTCACTAACCGGTATCGGCATTGCCTGGATGCTCGGAACCATCATTCTTGCTGCTATCCTCAATTTCCGGCAGCCGAAATTTCTAAAATCAGCTGATGCAGCAAAAGGGCTGCCTCCTTATTGGTTAAGAATTGGGCAGGCAGTTTTAGCTATTGAAATGGGTCAGAAACTCAATTCATCTGTTTTCGCTACATTTAGCGAACATTTTTTGACCGTCTCATTCATGCTGCTCATTTCTATTGCACTGTCTCTTGGTTCAGGCTATATACTATGGAAGTTCACTAAAACAGATTTGTTAACGAGCCTTTTCGCTACTGCACCTGGAGGGGTTGCCACTATGCCTGGAATCGCTGAAGAAGTAGGAGCGAATACAGCGGTTGTAAGTATCATTCAAACGCTGCGAATTTTCGTTGTCGTCCTGACGATTCCACTTATCGCTTCTTCGTGGCTGACTGCACCTGAGGGTCAAATACTTGTTTCCACTTCCGGAGCTGAAGCAAACATTACTGAATTTGGACTTGCTTCACTTATTGGAACTTTTCTTTTAGGAGCTGCTGCTTATGGCGGATACCATGCAGGAAAGTTATTGCGTTTGCCGGCACCCTGGCTTGTCGGAGGCATGCTTGGTGTAGCTGCATTGCAAAGCATTTATTCATTCTTTACCGGTCACGGAATTGTTGCTTGGTGGCCTGATCCCATAATCATCTTTTCACAGATTATCATTGCGGCCAGCATCGGTTCCCGTTTTCAAACACACATGTTTACCGGCATTGGTAAAACAGTCTTGGTTTCCCTGCTCAGTACAATCGGGCTGGTAGCGGCTATGTTTGGCTGTGCCTTTGCCGTTTCAAAAATAACTGGCATATCATTCATTACTTCTGTTCTGGCATTCGCTCCTGGTGGAGTAGCAGAAATGGCCGCTACAGCAGTTGTCTTACATGCAGACGCTACCTTTGTCGTGGCTGTTCAGGTATTAAGAATTGTTTTTGTTCTCTTAGTGCTGCCGCCATTATTTAGGGCATTTAATAGGAGGAAAATAAAACAGCTGCCGCAAGAAGAGGTTCTAGTAAAGAAATTTATTAAATAAGAATGCATGCTTCACTTTACTTTGTAGAAAAATAAGCTATAAAATAAAGGAGGTCGTGTCGATATGAGTAATGCGAAGAAAAAAGATTTTAAAATGGTGAATAAAATCTATGAAGCAAGTGATTACAAAAGTAGTGACCAGACGGCAAAAGGACTAGCTGAAACTCATGAACAAGTGAGTGATTCCTATATGACAGGTGATGTATTCACACATAATCCTGCTTATCAAAATAAGGAAAGAGCTGCAAAAGGGGGACAATAAGTCCCTCTTTTCCCTTTTAGGCATAATTATCTTCCAATGCCTTGCGCAGCAAATGTGAACATCGATCCAGATCTGCCTTGACCATTTTTTTATATGTTTTTGCTTTTTCCTGATCTTTTATAGTATAGACAGCTACCTCTTGATACTTCGAACCATTTTTCTTAATTTTTCCCCTAGTTAATATTCCATCCTCAAGGAGATCATGCAATGCACGATATATTTCTGAATGCTGCGGTTCGAAACCAAATGGTCCAAACTCCTTTTTCATTTCATCTAACAGCTGCAATCCATACCATCTTCTATTTTCAATATTAGTTATGATGTACAATTTTAAAAAAGCCCTTTGCTTAATAAGAAAACCTGTGCTTTCTCTTTTTCTGGTGCTCATTTTGTCCCTCCTAACTAATGTTTGACTTTTCTGACTATATTATAACACATTGTGTAATTAGTGAAAATAAAATAAAACAGCGAAAAAGCACTTACAAAAGTAAGTGCTTTTTCTAATAGCAAAGTCAAATTATAAAATGATACTAACTTTTCCGTGTGGACGTAATGCTTCCATTTTAAGGATTACTTTTTTACCAGCAATTTTAATTTGTCCGTCTTCTTTAACCAATTTATATTCGTTAATGCCGATATAATTGTCCAGATAGTCACGTTTTGCACGGTAAGCGGAGAAGTTACATTTTACAGTTGTAACACCATCTTCTTCACCAACAATTTTTACATTGTATACGTTGTGAACAGTTGAAGAATGTGGATACTCAACATGCGCTTCTTTTTTCAATAAACGTAATGCACGGTGTTCAATACGCTCTCTATTATCGTTAACTAGGTATAGAGCAGTTAATGGATTAGCATCAGGGCTGCCGATTGGCGGTACAGAATAGTATGCATCGTCTGTTAATAATGCAACCCATTCTTTCATTTTCCATTCATCTAATAGTTCAGCTTCATGATATAAGAATTCCTCTACTTCTTGACGTGTTAAGCTCATACTCTTACCTCCCCAGATTGTTCCTTAGCTTCTTGTTCAGCTTCTAATTCTGTAATACGTTTATTCCATTGACGCCAGAATGCACGCATTTGAGCCTCATCATTGGCTTGTGGATTTTCTCTGTTCATACCTTTAGAGATATCATTCCAGCCTACTTCTTTATTATTTACATATGCTTCTTGACAAAGTTCAAGAGCTTCGTTATCATCTGGAGTTGCGAAACCGCCTGGTCCTAAGAATTCTAAGAAGCTGTCGTTACGAACCGCTCTAAATTCTTCACTTTCAAGTTTTGGAGCTAAGGCATAGCCTGTTGCTTCTAAATAACCTGGTTCCATTGGATAGAACGTTCTGATTGTAATCGCCATGATATCGTTGATTACTAAGTTAGGGAAAATCCAGATATTACGGTTTTGAGTTGCGATTCTGTCTGCTCTTTCTTCGCCGAATTTTTCAACTAAACGAGCATAGATTCTGTCGATTTCCACTTTCGCTTCTGGACCATAACCTTCGATCCATTTTGCGATTGGACGACCCCAAGCTGATTTGTATTCCATAACAGCATGTCCATTTCCAAGATCGCGTCCTGCTCCTAAGAAATCGCCTTCTGCTTTTGTACCGCCGCGGGTAGCAACAATATCAAAGAAAGTTTTGTGAGTTGGTACTGCGTGATATAAGTCAACAGAGTTTTCGCCTAATAGTTTCCAGTTAGCACGTACACTGTATTGTTGTGGATCTGTTAATACTTCCATACCTGCTTCGCCTTGGTCAGCTACGATATCAAGATATTCTTTAGCACCTGCAAGGTAATCTTCTAAAGACTCTGCATTGTCATCATAGTTAACAAAGAAGAATCCGCGGTAGTTCTCAAGACGTTTTACAGTTTGTAGGTTTTTAGAACCATCACAGTTGTGATCATTTGGGAAACCTTCTTTATCAGGCATACCAACTAGTTCACCTTTGTTGTTGAAGCTCCATGCATGGTAGAAGCAGCGGAATACTTTACCGTTACCGCCTCTTTCGCGTGTAACTAATGCGCCGCGGTGTGGACATGAGTTATAAAAAGCTCTAACTTCTCCATCTGCACTGCGAGTGAAGATTAACTCTCTGCCGCCAACTTTTCTTCTATGGAAATCGCCATTGTTAGCTAGCTCAGATTCATGTCCAATATATAACCAGCATTTACTGAAGATGGCTTCTCTTTCTTTTTCTAAAATTTCTTTACTTGAGAATGCATTACGATTGACTTTGAATGTTAAGTTTTGCAAGTCTTCTTTAACGTACTTCCCCATTTTTGTCCCTCCTAGTATTCTGAAAAATTTTATATATAAATAATCTTTCTTAAAAGAAGATTATTTATTCTCTAAAAAATATTCTGATAATGAAATGAAAACGCAATCTGTAGCCGCTTTCAATTCAATTATATAAGAAAAATTATTTTTCTTCGACAATTAAATTATTATAAAATAATTAATTTAATATACTGACTAGTCGAAGAATTTTAATTTTCCCTCTATTGGCTATATTCAGATTATATAACTCACTTAGCAAAAAATCTAATCGAAATATTTTTGCTATTTGGTGTGTTTTTCAAAATTTTTTCTTGGTTTTAAATATATACGGCGTGGTAATAGTGTTTTCTTCCACTTTCGACATCATTATATCACGTTTTTATGCTTTACACAGTATTTTCTATCGAAATAGTAAATTTATAGTCACATTCTAGACAAATATTGATATTTTCGGTACTATTCTAATTGTATTAATATTTTAAAATTAACATTTTATTATCGGGGTAAATGAAAGGGTTTTCAAAAACACCGTCATATTTAATGCTTTCTTATAAAAAACATTTCAAGTCAAAACTATTAATTGGAGTGATGATCATGGATACAAGTCAATTGGAAACCTTCTTAGCTGTCATTGAACACCATAACTATTCAAAGGCTGCTGAATATCTCAACGTGACCCAGCCGACGGTAACGGCAAGAATTAAGAATTTAGAAAACGAATTAAATTGCAAACTTTTCGACAGGGAAGGGAAAAATGTTGCTTTGTCAAAAGAAGGAGAAGTGTTTGTCGAATATGCAACCAGCATCCTTACTTATATGACCCATTCTATTGAAGCAACTAAGGCTTCCAAGTTCCCAAGCATAAAAATCGGCTTTTCTCCCGGCTTTTCCTATTCTTTTATTACTGATTTGATTGA
This sequence comes from Bacillus benzoevorans, assembly GCF_014207535.1. GTDB lineage: Bacteria > Bacillota > Bacilli > Bacillales > Cytobacillaceae > Bacillus_BD > Bacillus_BD benzoevorans. Next base: position 93,568 of record NZ_JACHGK010000005.1, on the reverse strand, counting down.
TTCGATTAAATCTATTGACCAGCTTAGTATTTCTATCATCGAGGGAGAGAATTCAACGAAACTGAATGATCAATTATTATCCGAAGACGTGGATTTAGTGTTTACAAGAAATGTCGTTTCCCATAAACCAAATATTATCTCAGAGTTCTTATTTGATGATAAAATTGTCTTAATTTGCGGAAAAAACCACCGCCTTGCTAAACATGAAATTTCCTCCTTAGATGAGCTTCAAGGTGAAACATTATTTTGGTATCAGCGGAATACACTTCTATTGTCTCCTGCGGAGCAGCAATTAATCGGAGTTCCAAACATTAAACATATTGAAGTAGGAAATAATGAAATGTTGAAGAAGGTAGTAGGCAGCGGATTGGGGGTTGGCATTACCCCATTACTTGGAGTAGACTCTGTCGATAGGAATACGATTGCCGTAAAAAGAATAAAAGAATTTGAAGCCATTCCAAACAAGGTGTATGTTCAATACCGAAAAAAATTATTAATGGACCTTCCTGTTAAGAAAATTATTTATTCCATGATTAACCATGAAATGAACTATTCACAAGGTAATTAATTTATGTAATCAAACTAATAGAAAGAACTGATTCTGCAAAATGATTCAACCAGGATGATCTTGCAGAATCAGACCTTACCTTCACCACTGCTTATTTGGCAAATACGTGGTTACCAATTCTTACGGTTACTTCGCGTGAAAATATCCATTTGCTTGTTGATGTGTTAGGATTATAGAAATAAACCGAACCATTTCCCTGCCCCCAAAAACCCAGGGCCTCATTTACAGCTTTTTTTGATGCCGCATCTGCAGCATTGTAGATAGCTCCATTTTGAACAGGTGTAAAGGCATAATGACCTCCTTCAACTTGAAAAATAATCTCTCGAATAGAATTAGGAAAATCCGGACTGCTCAAACGATTTAATATCACTGTTGCAACAGCTACTTTTCCTGCATATGGCTCCCCTTTTGCTTCCGCTGAAACCAATCTAGCCATTAAATCCTTATCTGCTTCGGAAATAGCGGCCTGAGGAATGTATAGCTTTTGCCCAGGATAAATCATATTGCTGCTTTGTTTATTAGCTGTTTTAATTTTCTGTGTCGTTACCCCATATTGCGCTGAAATTTTCCATAAAGTATCCCCTGCTTTGACAGTGTGTACTGCTGCAGAAGCCTCTGCATGCGGATAAAAAGAAAATAAAGATAGTGAAGTTACGCATGCAAGCATAGCCATTTTAATTTTTTTCATAGTATCCTCCTAGTAATCTATTTGGTCTATACTACTAGGCTATCAATTGTAACACGATGATTCATTACCTAAATTTAACCAATTCAAAAGCAAGTTCGTTTAACCACGCCATTATAACCTTTATCCAAACGATGGAAAGTATAACCATTCACAAGAAAACGCCAAAATATGTATGTGATTGATAAATTTTACTTAAATATTTCAATGGATTCTTTCACTGTTATAATTTTGTTAAATTTGACGAGCAACACCATTTTAGTTGATACGATGAAAAGGCAAAAATAAAAGAGCTTGCTTAACAGCAGCTCCCATTCTATTATCCCATCTTGAGTCATTTTGAAGTAAGTTTCCATTCAGTTGCTTGATCTTGGTTAAAAATAAAAAGCTTTAAAGCTGCTTGCTTGTCACAAAAGGCACAGCTTTTATTTGTATCCCCCTGAATCTCCTTTACATGCGGTACAGGAAGCAATTGCAACCCCTTCTTGAGATGTTCCCTGCAAACAAACACAACCTAACCCCCTCTCAATTAAAACAATGGGCATGTCCCCATGTGTTAAGCGGCTTTGTTCATCCCATTAATCGATTTCTAACACGCCTAATACAATTAAAGACTGAAGCGCTAAATAGATTTCATGTTTAATATATGGAGTATTAATATCTGCTTGTAAAATTTCATTAAGCCTGCCTAAACGATAGCGCAATCCGCTAATGGAGAAATTCATCGCCCTGGCTGTTTTATGAACATTAGATCCGTTTTCTAAATAATGATAAAGTGTTTTCGTTAATTCCATATTTTTTGATTTATCTTCTTCAATCAGATTCCCCAAAATTTTATAAGCAAACTTTTCGATCGTGTCTAAATTTTTCGTTTGCATCAGCATTCCTACAAGACCTAGGGAATCAAAAGAGACTATATTTTGCCGGGTATTGGTAACTTTTAAAGCTGCGAGGCTTTCATCATATAAATTAGGTGCATCCATAATCGCCGAGATACTGGAACTGACTCCCATTCTAAAAACAAAATCCGGATACTGTGCAGCACAAAAATCAAGCAATCGCTTACAAAATGTTTCTTTATTAATATTTCTTTTGATCAGTGCATCCTCTGAAAACAGGGCAATAACATTTTCTGATTTCTGACCCAGTAACGCATTAACTTGAATGTTTTTTAATAAACCCAGTAAATCATTCATAAATTGATCGTTAAACTCAATTTCTTCATTAAATGATTTTTTCTCAAATCGTCTATGAATTGCGACCATAAAATAAGGCTTTATTAATTGAAACTCAAGATAATGTGCATGTTTAACGATTTCAGACATCGACATTCGTTTGTTCAAAATGTCCTCTAAAAAGCTGCCTCTAATCCGCTGTTCCGTATGGATCCTCGTTTGTTCATTCAATAAATGCAGCGAACATGCCAGTGCAGCTTGTTCTAGTACCATTTTGTCTACTTCTTTGATCGACTCTTCACTAAACAATAAAGAACAATAACCAAAGATCTTCTGCCGTACATAGATCGGTGTAATTAAACGCTTTTGCTGCGGAGAAATTTCCAGACATACAGTATTCCGAATTTCCTTCCACTTGCGTTTTTCTTGTTGTTCTTTTACCCATTCCTTAAATTCATCGACAAACTTTTTCGCCTCCATTGGAGAATAACCGCCGACAGCCGTTAAATTAAAAGTATTATCTTCAATAAATACAGGAATTTTTACTGTTTGAAACATGATGTTGGCAAAGGATTGAAGTCCTGTTTCATGAAGAACCTGCTTAAACAGTTTCTGATGAATCTGATAAGTCTTGCTTAAATTATCTCTTTCCAGCCTTAGTTTTTCATAGGTTTCTTCCAGTTCAGCACCTATACGATCCGCCTCATATAACTGACGTTCCTTTTGTATCTGCGGATCCATGCCCCATTCATCAAGGGTTTTAGCTACCCAGTGACAATGTTCATCGCCTTTTGCTGCACACTTCGTTTCTTTGACTATGACTGTTTTACCCATGAGCGTTGACAAACAACCGCTTGCATACCCTACTAAAGTATCACACACCGGCTCACTGCTTTTTCCAAAAAGCCGCAGATGTTCTTCAGCTTCATAGGAATCTTTCCATATACCCGCGAAATTTAAGACACCTTCGCTGATATTAACCTCACATACCTCAGGTTCTACAGTCACATAACCGGTTAATGTATGCATCTTTGGTCCGAGAAGTAAAAGTTCTGTCTCGCTTTTCCATTCCATTTCCTTCATTAGTAATCCGTCGTTTACTCCGTAATTCCAGCCATAACGCAGCAGAAACCCTTTGACCCTCTCTATTCCCAGAGTATCAATCAGTTCCCGTCTCAATGCTCCAAAGGCGGAACTAGGGACCCGCAAAATCCTTTGGGTATGGTCAACTATTTCTATTACTTCATCCATCAATGTGCCCTGCAAATCCAAATCAAGATCTGGATGTTCCATTTCTCTCACCGCCTCAGGAATGAACTATACATAAAACAAATCCCTTTTATAAAAATAATAAAACAAAACACAAGACTATCCAGAATAATCAGATAAAGATAGTTCTATAGATATTCTCTTATTTTGCTGCAGTTCATTTATATTATTCTTAAAAAGTTCATTTTTTATATACATATATTTTACATTACATTCTGAATAATGTATATATTATTTCATCGCTATATGCACAAAGTGATGAAGGATATACATAACATAACGTATTCCATCATCACTTCGTACGATATATAGGCTGAGGGGAATGAGAAGCATTTACCTTAAGTCAAGGCTTAAAACTTAATCATCGACTGCTGCTTAAAACTCATCGTAGAAAATATCAGTACCTTTAACGCCTAATTTATAAAGAGCATCACAGGTTGTTTCAATCATAATTGGCGGACCGCAAAGATAGGCATCTGCTGTCATTTTCTCCAGTTTACGTCCAATCACATCTGCAATAAAACCTGTCTCTCCATCCCACTCTTCTGAAGGATCTTGATTGGACAGAGCCGGTACGAAGTGGAAATTAGGATGTTTTTCCTCTAATTTCCTCCACTCTTCAGTTAAATATAAATCTTTAACTGTACGTGCCCCATAGAAAAACCATGCTTCTTTGTCAAAGCCTTCAGAGAATAGTTCTTCAACAAGGGATTTAATTGGGGCCATACCAGAACCACCGGCAACAAAGATTAAATCTTTCGTACGATCACGCAGTTGCATCGTACCGTATGGTCCAGAACCAGTGACCCGGTCACCTGCCTGAAGGTCACACATATAATTTGAGCCCTTTCCTTCATTCACTCGCTTAACATGAAATTCAACGATGCTGTCATCTATAAATTTATTTGCTAATGAGTAAGCGCGGGTATCTTCGAGTCCCGGAATTTCAAATTCAAAAAACTGCCCTGAAGCGTATTCAATGGTTTCTGGTTCGGATAACTTTAATTTAATCATATGAATATCTGCTGTACATTGCTTATTTTCAATCACTTCTGCTTCAAAATCATGAACAGCAAAGAATGGAAGATCAGATTCTTCTTCTTCCACTTCAATCACAAGGTCGCTTTCTGCAATCGTACTGCACATTAACGTAAAGCCTTCTTCCCGTTCAAAGCTCATTAAGGAGTACTCAGAAACGCGATCCATGATTTCATATTCACCGTCAAGCACTTGGCATTTACATGCAGAACAACTACCGTGACGGCATCCGTATGCTACTTGAATCCCATTGCGAATCGCGGCATCAAGCAGGGTCTGCCCTTCCTTCACTTCTATCGTTTTCCCGCTTGGTTCCAGTGTTACCTCATATGTTTCAACATCTGTTTTTGACTGGGCCATTTAAAATCTCCCTTTCTATTTCTTGATGTATTAATAGATTAGCAGCGGTCAGGAAACACCTGATCCGCTGTTAATCGCCAGTTCCATAAATCGTTTTTCTTTATGCTGTTACCACTGTTAAATAATCACCGTTACGAAGACCCGCTTCTTTCAGCGAAATGTTCATTGGTACGACAGTGTCACCATCAGCACGATTTAATAACAACTCGTAACTCTTTTCTTTGTCCACTTGATAGGTATCTAAACATGCATCTAACAGTTCATTTGTCGTCATATCATAACGAGCTGGCATCACAATATTACAAATACAAAGGTCATTATAATAGGTTTCTTTTAGAACCGGCCAGACAATCAAATGATTCTCATCTTTTAAATAATTTGCCAAAATGTTCACTCCTAACTTAATTCATATTAGAAATATTTTTTATCTAAGCCTAAATGTCTGCGGTGCTCTAACCAGCGGGCATGTTCGTCAGATGAATAGTGTTCGCCGCCTTCTTCCGGTGTGGTGCCCCATGCTTTGAATAAATCACCTGGTAAATCTGTTCCCAATTCTCCGTTTACATATGCTTCAGCAGGCCACCAAATTTGTGCATATTTTTCCGGTTCATGGTCAAAAATGTGCTTACAGCCTGGAGAACATGTTGCGTATGTTTTATTGTTATATTCACTTAACTGTGTCCATCTTTCAGCCATATTGTCCGGATTAGGGAATTCATTCGGTAAATGGCAAACGGTACATACTCCTGGAAGGCCTTTACTTGCTCCAGCAAGTACATTGTCATCACTGCGGTGGAAGTATGGTGCGTAGTGTTCTTCGAATAAAGGATATTCATTTGCCAGCCATTCATAATCATCCGGCTGTAGTTTAAAGCCTCTGAACATATTTGCATGCTTGTAGTGATCAAGAATCCGCATTGTATTGTGAGAATAGTATTCTTTTTCTTTAATACTGTCTTCAGCAAATTTTGGAAGACGGATGCCGTATTTTCTAAAATCTTTGAATAAGCCGTTAAACACTTGTTCTTCAACATAGATTTCAAATGCTTTCTTCCAAGAAATTGGACGAATACGAGGATAGTAATCTACCAGTGTCGCAATAACTGAGAAAATACGGTAGCATCTCCAATACCATTTATCAATCCAGTATTGGATAATCGGAATATTGCGATCATCCTCTTCTAACAGCATTTTTAATGCAGACATTCCTAATGCCATGTGACGGGATTCGTCAGATTGCACTGTCTTACCAACAGCTGCGAAGTTTTCATCGCCTACGGCCCCGGCTGAAGAAGCAAATGGCAAGAAGAGAATATTAGTGAAAACGTATTCAAATGAGAATGAAATGGCGATCAAAGCTTCAAAAGGACCTGCAGTTAATGCATCATCAAAGAATGATTTTGTCACTGTATTAAACCAGCTGTTTTGTCCTGTTTTTTGATAATTATGCAGACCATCAATCATTTTACTCATATGAGCATAGTGTTTAATTTCAATTTGCGCGTGGCGAATTTCATCCATTGCTTGGTTAAAGGTAGCAAAACGAACCGCCTCAATTGGAATATGGCGTCCGATATAGGTCATTAATCGGTGGGCCATATATTCACCAGGCTGTACTGCTGAAGCAAAGGCTTTTACTCCTTCATACCAGCGTGAATCTATTACTCTCGCATGTCCGTCATTCGCTTCAAAGGCATTGCGGACTGTATGATAAATGCCATCCTTTTCCGATTGAACTTTTACATATTGGTTATAAGCCAAACGGAAAGGGTCTTCCCATCTGCTTGGATCCTTAAGGATAATGCCTTCCTTTTCCACTAATGGATAAACCGTACGATAATCATAATCTTTCGGGTCCCACATAAGATCCCTTGTCATCGCATGATATTTTTCTTTAATCCCCATTTTAGCCACGATAAAACCCCCTCCTTAATTCTCGTCTTCCCATTGAATGATCAAGTGTTCTTCATCCCATTCTGTGATAAAGCCAAAACAGGATGACATATAGATATGAACTGCATCCATGTCAAAATCTGCACCAAGATGCTCTTCTACTGTTTCACGTTTTAATACCATTTTATGGGGAGCTTTGACCTTTTTATAAACCATAAAGTCATCAACAAGGACTCCTTCATTATCTTCTTCAATTGCCGCAATCATTGCCGTAACGATTGCTCCGCCGCTCGTATCTAAATCCATTCCAACGTATGCTTGTTCTTCACTCATCGTTATCGTTCCTTTCTCCTAGTTAAGGGCAACTTCATATTGTGTTAGTGGCAATTTATTCTTGTTATAAACCGGAACAACATATTCTTCTTCCACTTTCTTCAAAGTTTCCGTGAGATTCATTTCAATTCCGTGCTGTTCAAATAATGGAGCTAGTGCCAGAATGGCTTCATATGCTTTTGGATACCACTTTTCGATCCATCCTTGAATGATTTCCAGGTTGGATTGAGTTTCTTCCGGTGTTTCTCTAGGGTCGCTCATGATCCTGCCCCAGCGATAGTCACCTTCCCACTCTTCATAGCCGAGTGATTTTAAGTAATCCCAACGGCTTTCAGCTTCATCCTTAGCAAGTAACCCCATAAGTGCTGCTGCCCAATCACGATTCCAATCTAATTGTTTGCCAATCACCAGGTTCAAAATAGATAAGTGTGTATCCCCTTGTTTAACCGCTTCTTTGTTAAATTCACGATACATTAGATTGCCTAATAATAGGTCAAGGGTTAAATTCGTTGCTACAATGACTTCTGCCCAGTCATCTGTTACAAGAACATCTTCTACGTATTTACGTAACGGCTGGAATGCCGGTTCATTTAATAATACTTCTTTCCCGTGTTTTAAGAAATCACCGTGATGCTCTTCCATATTCATGGCCCATTGAGAAATCCATTGGGCTCTGCCAATTTTATCGAATGCCTGATAGGTTGCACATTGTTCAATCGCTGAACCAAGAGAATAACGAACAACATATTGCATTTGCACGCTTTCACCATATTCAAGATGGCGCAGCGGCGTATAAATATCTCTTAAAGCATTTACCCATTGTTCAGAAAGATTATCAAGAACACCTAGTTCATTCGCATAAGAGAAACCATTTTCAACTTCTTCTGCTAATTTTTTACGGTTATTTACATATGGCGTATACCAAAACTTTTTCGGATCGCGGAATGCTTCCCAGTCAGAGGATTTTAAGCGTGTATAGCGTGGATCAAAAATATCCAAATCCTTTCCGTCAAATTTGTGACGGTAATGCATATGGACATAGGGCTGCATCATTAATGTTACTTCTTCATATTCATTCTTTGTTTTCCAATCCCATGGCTGTTTTCGGAGTTCTTTTTTGAACTCGGGTTCTGTTGACATTCTGTTTCCTCCTTGTTTTACTAGAATTTTTCCCAATATTATTTCCATATAGAATAGCGGTAATTATTAGAATATTCTAATGGAAATATCCCCGATGCTATTGAGCCCCCGCTCAATAAATCGCTTACAAATGAAAAGCGAACCCATTTTTCGCTGCAACTTTTGTCAAAACCTGTCTTGTAAGCGTATTCTTATTTTAGAATATTTGGAAAAGACAGTATAGAATCGATTGTGTCCATTTTTTAAATTTTTTTCGTACGAAACGTACGAATATAGAACATTACTACTATTCTTACCTTGCTATAACGCCAAAATAAGCCGATTAAAGGTACACTTCAACCGGCTTTTTTTGAAATCACGTTAAAAAATCGCGCATTAATTTTCACTATTTACATGTTGTTTACTTTTTTGAAATAATAAATCAAGAATTTTTTCATCAGCATGACGGTTCTTTCCCTTGTATGGATAACAATGAATATGAATCGCTGGATTGAAATTTATCTCTATGATTCCGTAATTTATTTCTGATGCTTCATTCTTCATATCTTCAATCATCATATCAACGCCGCAAAATACCGCCCCGGCAGCCTTTGCTGCAGAAACCGCAATCTTTTTATAACTATCAGGAATTTCATCTGTATAATCAAGACTGTCCCCGCCCGTACTTATATTAGAATTCTCTCTTAAATAAACGACTTCACCTTTTTCTGGGACATCCATAAACCCTTTGCCTTGATTTTTCAAAAATAGTTTCTCGGCTTCCCCTAATTGAATCTTTTCTAACGGGGTTCTGTAGCCTTTTCCTCGCAGCGGATCTTTGTTTTTATCTTCAGCCAGCTGGGCAATGGTGTGCTGCCCGTCACCGATTACATTTGCAGGGACACGGTGTAATATACCAACAACTTCATCCCCCATCACAAGAAAACGATACTCTTTCCCGCTGATAAACTCCTCAAGCAGTATCGTTTTATCATGCTCAAATGCCATTTGCACAGCAAGTTGAAAATCCCCTTTTGTAAAAGTATCAGTAAATATGGTGATGCCAATACCAAAATTGGTCGATTTCGGTTTTATCACGATCGGCTTATTTTGATAAAGTTCATAGTCTGCTATTGCTTCACTTATATTCCGGTAAGACCGTCCATTGGGCACACGTATGCCTTGTTGTTCAAGAACATGTTTTGTGACCAGCTTATTCTCCATGATTAATGCCGTGATATATGAATCAAGGGATGTTTTGGTTGCTTGTTTCACATATTCGGTATTCATCCCCTTTTTCAAAACGATGAAGTTTTCGTCCCGATCGAGGATATTAAATTCAATTCCCCTTTTGATCGCAGCTTTTAATAGAAGCTGCGTAGAGAGTTCTAAATCCTCATAGCCTTTAAATTGATAGCCGTGTTCCATACTTTTTAATAAATATTCCCTTGCTTTTCCTAAATGAAATTGGATAAAGGAAGAATCATTGATTTTCTTCTTTATTTGGCTGGCGATCAACAGATTCTTGTTCCTTATTCTCTCCCTGTTTATTTCCAGAACTTGAAGATATTCTTCTGCACCTGGATTTAAAAGCAGGAGCATTTCTTCCATGTCTTTTAATAATTCCAGCGCCTTTTCCTGCGGTCTGATTTTTGTCCCGTCCGGAGCAATAAATGAATCAAGATGACCGTTTCGATTTAAAATGTCGGATTGATAAGATGCTAAAATATGCTCCTCTTGGTCATACGGTTCATCTTTTTTAACGAGCATGTAGATCAGAAACAAATGAATGAAGCGCATCGTTTCCTGGCTGATGCCGACAGGCTCCAATGGATTCAGATCCAAAAGCCTTAGCTCTAAATAGGCAATGCCGTTTTCACGCAAACTAGCAAAATAATCACCGGAATCTGCCGGTTTTAAGCGAACCGCACTGTAATACTCTTTAGCATTAAGCAATTCACCCGCTTCAATTAATGCCTTTATATCCCTTAAATATTCTTCTAATGAATCAAAGGAGATAAAAAAAGGATTGATATTGCGATAACCAAATTCACTATTCCGTAATGAAATCATGTCATCAATCAGAAAACTATCTTGAGCCGTTTCTTCTGCCTGCTGTACGCATTCTTCCAAGAAAGTTTGGTGAAAGGCTGGGCTTGCCCCGGTTAAATAAATAAGGAGCCAGCGGTACTTTAACGTATTTCGCACTACTTTTAAATAAGTAGCATCTTTAAATTCTTTAAAGCTTTGTTCCGTACTTTCCGCTTCGTACCATTTTCTTAAAAATTTTTGAGGAAAGGAAAAATTATAGTGGATTCCACTGTATAATTGCTTAACTCGGCCATATTTATTGACTAGTTCCCAGCGATATTTATTCTCAATTGGATCTCCCATGTCGGCAACGGGGATTTCATCTTCATCTGGCAGGAGCGGCGGATTACTGCCTGGCCATAAATATTCTTCCTTTAACTCCAGAGCCACAATATCATGCAGTGTATTTAAAAAGTTGTAGGTCTTATTAATGGTATCGAAAACAGGAGTAATCATTTCGATTTGACTTTCAGCAAAGTCTGTTTTGATATAAGGATTCTCCATCTTTTTACCAAAGGCTTTTGGATGCGGGGTTCGTGCTAAATTCCCGCTGGAATCGACCCTTACATTTTCTTTCTCAATAGCAAATTCCCCTAAAAACAGATCATTATTTATTTGGTATTTTAACAACAGCTGAATGAAATCTCTATTCAACAACCCCAAAGAAATTCCCCTACTTTCAAACAATTTTACAAGTGTCCTGATCCCATTATCAGCTATTTAACCTTAAAATCACAAGTGCATTTTTTCTTTACTAAACAGCTTTGTAAGGCAACGGATCTCGCTTTATTATACAGTATTGTTCACTTTAGTAAATGAATAAATGCTGTTTTGAGCACTTTTATTCCTGATTGTTCAGTCAAACACAAGAAAGCAATCATATTATTTACAAATTTCTACAAGATCGAACTTAGTCAGATTTTGCAGAAATATGTTATAATGTGTATGTCAGATTGGATATTACAGCCTATTTCTAAGGAGCGTTTATTATAGAAGTGAAATGTTTGTGAAAACGGCTAAACTGAAGATAAGAAAGGATGTTCTTCTTGGATTATGAAATTGAAACAGTTTATTATTTAGAAAATCCTGAAACGGAACAAATCAAATTTGCTACGGGCAGCCAATTACGGTATGAGGATATTATCAAAGACGTCTTCGGTGTGGCCAGCATTCATGATTTACCTATGATGATTCAATATAATAAAGGATTTCAGACCTGCCTATGTAAAAGTCATGGGATTAAGGAAACTGAAATTACTTTAGAGATGATTCTTCGCGTGGCCTCAAAAATGGATCTGCGCGACTTTAGGGAACAATATCTAAAAGAGCCGGAAAATGAAGACAAATCATGTCCTTTTGAATCGGTCATTAGATTACAGGAAGGGATCTTTAAGTGGGATGAGGAAGAATGCGCCTATAACCTCATTAAAAATAAATAATAGTTCAAACCAAACCATTTATTTAACGGATCCATTATCATTCCTTTTGCAAAAGAAAACCATCCTTACTCTCATATCAGTAAAGATGGTTTTTTTCATCCTCATATAAACTTTATTTATCATCCTACAATAAGTTGACAGGGGCGTTTTCTCTTTAATTCTTATTAAAAAGAGCGTCTGTATTGTTTTTCCCTGGCGGTACTATCGGAAATACATTTTCCTCTTCGCTAACATCAAACTCCATGATATAAGGCCGTAAATCACTAAATGCCTCTTTAAGCAGTTCCTCGGACTCTGTAAGATTTCGTGCTCTTTTGGCTCTTAACCCATATGCTTCAGCCAATTTGACAAAATCGGGAGCTGTTATTTCTACAGAGGAATACCGCCCGTTATAAAACATCTCCTGCCATTGTCGAACCATCCCTAAATAGCCGTTATTGAGGATGACTAACTTAATCGGAAGCTGATATTTGGCGATTGTCAAAAATTCCTGCAGATTCATTTGCAGACTGCCGTCACCACTGATACAAAGGATACTTTTGTTTTTATTCGCAAGCGCTGCACCGATTGCTGCCGGCAGCCCGTAACCCATGGTTCCTAATCCACCTGATGTTAAAAAGGTTCTTGGCTCCTGAAATTGGTAATAAATAGCCGTCCACATTTGATGCTGACCGACATCTGTAGCAACAACAGAAACATCATTTGTAAAGTTGTTTAGTAATTGTAAAATTTCCTGTGGTTTTAATAAACTTTTGGAATCTCCAATACCCGGTGCTGTTCTTTTCCAGGACGCTGCATCGGTTACCCAATCAGAGTGATTTGCCTCTGTACCCATATCTTGAAGCTGGGACAAAAAGTGATGAACATCTCCTGTAATCGGGATGTCTACCGGAACAATTTTATTAATTTCTGCCGGGTCAATATCCACCTGTATTTTTTTCGACTTTGGGGAAAATCCGTTTACCCGGCCTGTTACCCGATCACTGAATCGTACCCCTAAACAAATCAGCAAATCTGCTTGGTGTACCGCTTTATTTGCAGCAAAAGTCCCATGCATTCCCAGCATCCCTAAAAATAAAGGGTGTTGACTCGGAATAGAACCTAATCCCATTAACGAACTGACAACCGGGATTTGGGCTTTTTCAGCCAGCTTTACAGCAAGCTCGCCGGAATCAGAAAGATTCACTCCCCCGCCAATAAAAAGAACAGGTTTTTTCGCTTTCTGAATCTCTTGCTGGACTTGTGCTAATAGTCTAGCAGAAAATACATGTTTTTCTGTTTTCTTTAAGCAGATTTGCTCCTCTCTATCTTTCATCCTTCCTGATGCTTCTGTATTAGCTAATTCTCCCGATATTTCAACAATAACAGGGCCGGGACGCCCGTCACAAGCAACAATAAAAGCTTCTTCTACTATTTGCGGCAGCTCGGATAACGCTGTCATTTGGAAAAAATGTTTGGCTATCGGCAAGGTTACACCGTTAATATCCATTTTACCCGTTTCATCATGAGTGATTTCCTGGAAAGCGAAAACTATCAGCGGAACAGAATCCATATGTGCCGTAGCAATGCCTGTCACCGCCTTCGTTATTCCGGATTTCGCCGGAATGAAAACAACACCCGGTTTTCCTGTTGCACGTGCATATCCGTCAGCCGCATGAACCGCGGCCTGTTCATGTTGTAGCGAAACATATTTCAATTGCTCACATTCATGAAGAACACTTAATAATTGGCGGTTAACAAAATTTTCCGAACTAAAAATAGCATCAACTTTTTCATTCACAAGACATTTTATAAAAAGCTCCGTTCCCGACACCATAAGCTGCTGCTTTTTTTCTGTCATATACATCGTATCCACCTTCCTTTTTAAAAAAAGTTACGCTATTTTAGAAGGTTTGTAAGTGATAGTTGTCACAACATATACGTTCTCAAAACGGGAGGTGTAATATCACCAATAATATTGAACATTGTGTTAAATATTTCTTCTGCTTTTCGTATGTCAAGCATATAGTATGGTGTAAGTGATATTCATTGAGAGGAGGCTGCTGAATTGGCTATTCGTTTAATTCAGATTTCAGTTATTTATTTTGTTATTGGGGTTGGGCTTGGATTGTACATGTCAATCGTCCATTCGGGAGATCTCATGCCGGTTCATGCTCATGTCAACTTATTAGGCTGGATGTCGTTAGCTTTGGCAGGTGTTATCTATTCACTTTACCCACAGCTCACTTCAACCAAGCTGGCAAAAACTCATTTCTGGCTCCATAATATTTCACTGCCGGTGATGATGCTCAGTCTTGCATTCTTTATTGAGGGAGTTACCTCATTAGGTCTATTGATCTCCATTGGAGCTACTGTTTTAGTTATTGCTATTATTTTATTTGCTCTTAATATTTTATTGAATATCAATCGGAAAGCCTAAGCAATAGACAGATTTTGATGACCACTTTCGCGAAAAGTGGTTTTTTCTTTTATCAAAGTATTTCTAAAGGATTCCTTTGCATACCATTGAAATTTCTGGGTATTTTAGAAATAGCTGCCTAATAAAAAAACTCTGGCAGGTATATTTTGTATGAGGAGGATTACGATGAATTATCGCCGTCTATGGATTTCATTAAGTCTTGTTATTATTATCTCTTTTGCCATATTAGGCTATTATGGCGGAAAAATCTATCAAGTGATGCCGCCTATTCCTGAACGCGTGCTGGCTCAGGATGGGACTGAATTGTTTACGGGACAGGATATTAAAAATGGTCAAAATGTTTGGCAATCAATTGGCGGTCAAGAAGTTGGCAGCATTTGGGGGCACGGGGCTTATGTTGCACCCGATTGGAACGCTGATTGGCTTCATCGTGAAGCTTTATGGATTTTAAATAAATGGGGACAAGCTGAGTATGGCAATGATTTTGCCGAACTAACCAATGAACAAAAGGCTCAGCTTCAGGCACGGCTCAAAAAGGAAATGCGCACGAATACCTATAACGAAGAGACAAAAGAACTGATTATTTCTAATGATCGTGCGGATGCATTACGCGCTTTAAGTGCCTACTATGCCGGATTATTTATGGATGACCCAAAATTATCTGAACTAAGGGATCATTATGCTATCCCTGTTAATACGATAAAAGATGGACAGCGTATGGCGCAAATGAATGCCTTCTTCTTTTGGAGTACATGGGCCGCCGCCACAAACCGTCCCGGAAGTGATATCACTTACACCAATAATTGGCCAAATGAAAAGCTTATCGATAATCGTCCAACAGGGGAAATGGTCGTTTGGTCTGTTGTTAGTTTTGTGGTGCTTTTAGCAGGAGTTGGTGCACTGGCCTGGTATTTTGCTGTTCAGCGCCGTAAAGAGAACCACGCTGATGAGCGATATCCAGAAAAGGACCCATTGCTCGCCTTGTCCCCAACCCCTTCCATGAAAGCAACGTTAAAGTACTTTTGGATTGTTGCCGCACTGATGGTTGTACAGGTAGGGCTTGGTGCCGTAGCTGCGCATTATGCCGTTGAGGGTGCAGGTTTTTACGGAATTCCGATACAAGAATGGCTTCCGTATTCCGTTGTCAGGACATGGCATACCCAATTAGGGATCTTATGGATAGCAACCGCCTGGCTTGCAACCGGTTTATTTATGGCCCCGGCTGTCTCCGGCTATGAGCCGAAATTTCAGCGGGCGCTGGTTAACTTTTTATTTATTTGTTTGCTCATTATCGTGGTCGGCTCAATGGCAGGTCAATGGATGGGAGTATTCCAAAAATTTGATAATCAAACAAACTTCTGGTTTGGCCATCAAGGCTATGAATATGTAGATTTAGGACGCTTCTGGCAGATATTCCTTACAGTAGGATTGTTCCTATGGCTGCTTTTAATGGGCAGAGCCCTCCTGCCGGCTTTTAAGAAGTCAACAGAAGACCGCCATCTGCTGGTCATGTTCTTTATTGCTGCCACAGCCATTCCTTTATTCTATATCCCGGGGTTAATGTGGGGGCAGCATACACATCTTGCTATGGCTGAATATTGGCGCTGGTGGGTCGTTCATCTTTGGGTCGAGGGTTTCTTTGAAGTATTCGCAACAGTTGTCATCGCCTTTTTATTTACCAGAATGGGGCTGTTACGAACAGCGACGGCTACTGCTTCCGTCTTATTCTCTACAACGATATTTCTCTTTGGCGGGATTATTGGGACATTCCACCATTTATATTTCAGCGGGACTCCTTTAGGCGTGTTGGCTTTTGGCGCAGTATTTAGCGCCCTTGAGGTTGTGCCCCTTGTCTTAATTGGATTTGAGGCTTATGAAAATCTGACCCTAAGCCGGACAAAACCATGGGTCAAAGTCTATAAGTGGCCGATTTACTGTTTTGTCGCCGTAGCTTTTTGGAATCTTGTTGGAGCAGGGTTGTTTGGATTCTTTATTAATCCGCCAATTTCCTTATATTATATGCAGGGATTAAATACAACTCCAGTTCACGGTCACACAGCCCTTTTCGGTGTATACGGCGTTCTTGGGATCGGTTTAATGCTGTTCTGTTTAAAAGGATTGACAGGGCAAAAAGTATGGAAAACCAAACTACTCGCTTTTGCTTTCTGGGCGATTAATATCGGACTTGCATTAATGGTATTATTGAGCCTGCTGCCTATCGGCTTAATGCAGACATGGGCAAGTGTTGAGCATGGAATGTGGTACGCCAGATCCGCTGACTTCCTGCAGCAGGACATTGTCCAAACGTTCCACTGGATGAGGATTATCGGGGATACTATTTTTGCTATTGGTGTCGTGGCATTGGGATGGTTTATACTGGGATTAAAAACCGGATGGTCTATAAAAGATCAAGCAAACGAAATTGAACATACAATAGGCAAAAATAGCTGAATAAACCAAAAAACATCTGCTTTTTGTAAGCAGATGTTTTTTGGTATTCAGCCCTGTGTTATATTATTGCGCTAGGTTAAGAAACAAATCGTAACATCATCATAAAAAGTACACCAATGACAACCGTACCTAACAGGCTTTTCGTTAAAAAAGCAACGATAAAAGCAGGAATGGCAGCTAATAATTTAAGGTAATTTTCTGTGAGGGAAAAATGACTGTCGGATAATAATAATTCCTGTGCCAGCAGTGCCGCCATAACAGCCACCGGCACGTTTTTCAACCATCTTATCAGCCACTTCGGCAGTTCCAATTGACTGAGCAGCATTAATGGAAGCACTCTTGGAATAAAGGTTACGAGAGCGGATCCTAAAATGATAATAAGAATAATCCACCTTATTTCCATCGTTCAATCACCATACCAATCGTAGTTGCTAGAATAACCGCGGTCATCACACCTGTACTTCCAGATGCAAAGAAGCTGACAACAATGACTATGATGACTGCACTTACGGCAACTAAAATATCAACAAAATATTTTTTCTGACTTAAAATCTGCAATACTAACAATCCAATAAACATCCCCGCCATAGCAAAATCCAAGCCATACTTTTCTGGATCGGGGATCCACTTTCCAAAATAGCCTCCGGCAATGTTCGCCATAAACCAATTCAAATAGGCTGTAATATTGAGACCAAGCATCCACTTATAACTGGCATGTCTTTTATTTTGCAAATGGTTAATCGAGACACCGAAGGTCTCATCTGTCAAAAGCGCTCCGACCGTCATGTTTTTCCATGGGGATAGATGACGGAAATAAGGCGAAAGTGCTGCACTTAATAGCAGGTGGCGGATATTAATAAAAAAAATCGTAAAAATAATCGCGGAAACGGGATTGCTGGCAGCGATCATGCCAGCGGCGATAAACTGCCCTGAACCTGCATAAAGCAGCAGACTCATCAGGGCAATTTCCGCAATGCTTAGACCTGAAGTCTTTTCCACTACACCTGCAGCAAAGCCTATACTTAAGTACCCTAGCAACGTAGGAATACAATCCTTTACTCCTTGCCAAAAACTCTCCTCTTCCGCAATCATAGAATCGGATTTCAACTCTAGACTCTCTTGTCTCATATTCATCACTCCTGTCAAATCTAAAGAGCCCTCCAAAAAAATTCACATATATAAACTCTAACATAATTCATATTTGAATGGGTAAAGAAGATTTATAATCTGTTATTTTTGTTCAATGCTGCTGCCGTAAGCTGCTGGCAAAAGAAAAAACAGTTAGATTTACACAGCGAAATCATAACTGTTTTTATACATTGCTTATAGACTATAGCCTTGTCTGCATAAAAGGCTTTTCAAATTGTTCATCTGTTCTTCCATTATTAAGAGAATACGGAACTGAAAGTTTCATTCAATTGACGGCGGTGGTAGAAAATGCCTTGACCTAGTTTATCTTCAGTCCAAGTAATCGTTGGGAAATCTGAGTAAACCGCATAGCCGCCGGTACACACTTCGTTACGGTTTCCGGATGGATCAAAAAAGTAAATAGTTTCTCCCCTCGTTATCCCGTGGCGAGTTGGTGTTACTTCAATTTCAATTCCGTTACGAGCAAGAATATCTGCAGCTTTTAATACTTCATACCAGTTGCCTAAATAAAACCCCACATGATGCAGCTTTGCATTTGGTCCTTTAATAAAGGCAATATCATGGCCTGTCATAGAAGTTGATAAGAAGCTGGCAATTAATTGTTCACTGTCAACGCTTACGACTCTTTCAGTTTGAACAAAGCCTAAAATCTCAGTAAATAATCTCATGGTTGTGTCCACATCATCACCTGCAAGGAGAGCATGATCAAGACGATGCGGCGCAATTCCGCGTAAACCATCCGGCCAAGGATGTGGATTTAGTCTTCCTGTAGGCACCCCTACATAATCGATTTCATGATATAATTCAAACGTATGTCCAGTTGGAAGAATGAAGCGAATTGCCTCACCTTCACCTAACCGAGATTGATTTGATACACGTTTCACATCACAGCCAAATTGTTCAATTTTTCGTTCTAATTTATCTAATACATCATGATTCGTTACTTTAAAAGCGATATGATCCATACCAGAATAATCTGATTTTTCCAAAATGACGCTGTGGTGATCCCATTCATCCCAAGCTTTTAAATACACTCTGTTGTCGTCCTGACCGGTAACATCTAAACCAAGAATATTTGAATAATAATCAACGGATTGCTCAAAATCATGTACTCTAAGCTGAATCCTTCCTACTCTTTCAATCCCATTACCATTCATTAAAAACACCCCTTTAATAATTTTCCAAGGCAACTCTACTTATCTTCTCTATTGATTTTATCAAATTGGAATCGCTTTTATCGTGAATGAAAATTTGGTATAACAACTGCACAGGGAGAAATTATTTTTTTCTCCCTGCTCTAAATTTTAAAGAGCGGCAAAGATTATTTCAACTGCTGATATGATTTTAAGGAGGATTTCTTTAGTACCATACTTAGAATAATAAACCCAATGATCGCTCCTGTAAAAGAACTAAAGATAAAAGCTGGTATAAATCCAAATAACGCAGCCTTTTGTCCCAAAAGCAGAGTTGCAATTGGATAACAGGCGATAGCCCCTAAAATACCCGTACCCACTATTTCACCAAAACAAGCAAGAAACAACTTACTTGTCTTTTTATATAAATAGGAGGCTAAAAATGCACCGATCATACTGCCTGGAAAGGCAAAAATAGAGCCTGTCCCTAAAATATTTCTCAATAATGAAATCGATAATGCCTGCATGACGGCATACCAAGGGCCCAGCAGGACAGCGGATAAAACGTTAAGAAAATGCTGAATCGGAAATAATTTTACAAAACCAAGGGGTATGTATAAAATATGGCTTGTTAAAGTTCCGATGGCAATAATCATGGCAGTCGTTGTAAGTTTCAATGATTTATTCATATTTAGCAATTCTCCTCTGTATTCATTTCTTTTCCCAGCAAAAAACTATAGCTGGCTCTCTTCCTGAGCCAGCCTTCTATCTGACTTCCAATCCTGATAACTGTTATGCTTTTTCATACTGCGCGAATGAACCATATAAATCTATTTCAGAAGAAGATAGGAGTGATAATTGGTCAATAAACTCAATTTGAAAATTCCCCGGTCCCTGTCCTTCTGTTTTATTTGCCGCAATCTCGGCTGCCACTCCATTTATCATGAGTGCGGATACTGCCGCCTCAAACAAGTTCTCTTCAACTGCTGCACATGAACCAATAATGGCCGATAATAAGCTGCTTGCCGCCGATACTTTCGCTAAAAGCGCGTCACCATTATGCACAGTATATGTCGAAATTCCATCTGAAATAAATTGTTCTCTTCCTGTCATGACGATGATAGTAGACAGCTTTTTGGCTGCCAGCAAAGCCAGTTGGCTTTTATTGCTCGTAAATGCTTCACTCCTTTCCCCGGAATCTCCCCTGTCCTCTTTAATTAAATGAGCAATTTCAAACGCATCTCCTCGAATCGCCGACACGGAAATTCTCTTTAGTAATTGCTGTGATTGTTGCCTCCTAAACAAAGAAAAGTTCGCTCCTGCAGCATTTAAAATAAGTGGAATTCCATGTTTATTAGCTGCCTTTCCTGCAGTCGTTATTTTTTCAAATGATTCTCGGTCAGACCAATTGATAGTAAGAATCACTGCTCCAGCCTTAGAGGCCAATTCAGCGGCTTCTTCAACCGACCCGTCTATTATGGGCGATGCCCCAAGAGCTAAGAGACCATTTGCAGTTAAACTAGCATCATGAACGGCTGTCATGTTGTAAATAAGTGGATTTACCTGTCTAATATTTTTTAAAATAGTATGAACCTTGCCTTTCTCCATGGATCAGTACCTCCTTTTCTGTACAATATGAGGCATGAAAAGAAAGAAAAACAATATAAAAAGCCAACTCCTTGGGAAATAAGGATCTGGCTTCGTTAGTAAGAATAGTCTTTTATTTCCTACTTTCCTCCGCCGGGATGATCCGGATCAGGTACAAGGGTTAAAAAACTGGCCGTTTTTTTCTCAGCTCCATCTAGAGCACCCCTAGCAGTCGATAATGTTCTAATTATTGTAAAAAAACTAATACTAAATAGAAAGATTAAAATGTATTATATATATTTTGACATTCTTCTCCTGTAGGTTCATAAAAGCAATGAAGCTTAAAGCGGCCGACAAATGGTTGATCATACCAGGTAGCGGGGCAATCCCCTTCCGGGCGAAAATACCATAAACTGAATTTTGCCGGCCATAATCTCTCGCCCTTAATACTTCGCCGCGCGAGACGTTTTTCACTTTCTCTGGCACGCTGATAAAAATACCCTTTAATGGTTGCTTCAAAAGCATGCGGCTGATAAATCATCTGTGGAATCGTTCGAAGACCTTTAAAATCGGAACAATTGGCACGTATGCGGTTTATCCCTACATTACCGATCATCAGCATCCCTTGTTGGCCTTCACCTTCCCCTTCAGCGCGTAAAAGCCTGGCTAATAATGCTATATCTGATTCATTTGCTTTTACAACCATGATGTCACCTCCATTATACTTTCACTACTATCATAATGGAAACTTTTGTCCTATATTCCGATATTTTATATTATACTTTTGCTTCAACTGTTGCAACCAGCTGAAATAAGAAATGGTATATTGCACAATATGCTTCATTTATCGTCCACTCTTCATGATACTCATTTAAACTGTTTAATGAAAAGTTAAAATCCCATAATCCATCACTGGAATTAAACATTAAATCATAGGATGCCTCTTCTTTATGGAGATTGTTTGTTAAATAGGTTTTAATCGCATTTTCTGTTTTTTTGGGCAGCTTTAACCCTAACATTACGTCATAAGTGCCAAACACACTGTCTGCTTCAAACGAAACAGCATCCGCTCCGATCAAATCAAACCAAGGTGATTCCATATACATGAATTCTTCCTTATGAGTCTTGAAATACGAAATCGGCTTTTCTAAAAACGGGTCTGATTCTTCGGCAATGATTTCATCAGATTCTTTATCACAACGTTCGATATACGCTCCTTGAAACCGTGTCATCGAATCTTTTACGATTAAGTTCTTTTGTTCCTCATGCCGAATATGATGCTTTTCAACGTACGCTTTTTCTTCTTCAAAGAGAGCTAATTCCTGCACCTCGTTCATTTGCTCCCTTTCAGCTAATAGTTTTTCAATGTAATTTGTTACATTTTTTAATAACATGTTAAACCAACCCTCTGTCATATGTATATTTTAATATAGTTTGTATATATACCTAAATAATCGTCTGCTGATACTATATTGCAGCTTTTTAAAAAAAATAGCAACTGCAAATCGAGCGACAGTAAAAAAAGGAACAGGATTTCTTTTAGAAAAGAACCTGTTCCCTTTTTGGGTATCATTCAAAATGAAAATTAATGATTTATTTTCGTGTTTCTGAAGCAGGAACGCCGGCAATACCCCAGTGAGTTTTCGGCATTTCTGTTACTAATACACGAACATTTTGTTTTGGAGCATCTAAAGTTTCAGAGACTGTCTCTGTTACATTTTCAATCAAAGCTTTAATTTTTTCAGGCGGTCTGCCTTCCATGATGTTGATTTGAATAAGCGGCATTGTCATTCCCCTTTCAAAATGTGTATAGAAATGGTGAATTATTCACCCATAGTTAACGTTACTTCACCTAAGCCATCAAATTTCGCGCTGACAAAATCGCCAACGTTTACTAAAATAGCACCTGTTAATGCACCAGAAAGAATTAGATCGCCTTTTTTAATTTTTTCTCCTTTTCTAGCTAACATATTAGCTAAAACAGCGATTGCATTTGCAGGATGTCCTAATACAGCTGCACCTGCACCTAATTCTCTAATTTTACCATTAACAGAAAGAGTAGCTCCCACTAATTCAAGGTCAAATTCACTTGGTTTTCTTAATGTGTTACCGAATACAACTCTTGATGTAGATGCGTTATCTGCAATAACATCTGTAAGGGTAAAATTAAAGTTCTCATAACGGCTGTCAATTACTTCGATAGCTGGTAATACATATTCAGTTTTTGCCAATACTTGAGCCGCAGTAATTCCAGGTCCTTCGATATCTTCACCAATTAAGAAAGCAATTTCAGCTTCCACTTTTGGATGGATTTGGAACGGAACAACGCCGCCATTATCAACTAATTGATAGTCGAAAACATAACCGTAGATAGGTTCAGAAACACCCATTTGATCCCATTTTGCTTTACTTGTTAAGCCCATTTTCGGACCGACAATTTTATGACCTTCATCTAATTTGTGTTGAACTAGTAATTCTTGTGCTTGGTAGGCCTCTTCTACAGTTAAATCTGGCTTAATTGCAGTAGTAACTTTCACCACTTCACGTTTTTCAACTTCTCCTGCTACTAAATAATCTTTAATTTGTTTAATGATTTCGATAGACATCTATATTCCTCCCAAATCTGCTGTATTAATGAAGAAATTCGTATATTTTTCGTTTATTATTTAAAGTTAACGCTGACTTGTCCGATATGTGCAAATCTAGCTGTGAAATTGTCTCCTGCATTTGCAGTAACCATACCTGAAAGAGCACCAGAAAGGATAATTTCACCCGCTTTAAGTGTAATATCATAATCAGCTAAACGATTCGCCAGCCAAGCAATACTTGTTGCAGGACTTCCTTGAACGGCTGCACCCACACCAGTATTCGCTACTTCACCATTTTGCAATAGCACCATACCAAGTAATTCAATATCGATATCCTCAATCTTCGTTGGTTTTCCACCTAATATTAGTAATCCACAAGATGCATTATCGGCAACTGTATCTTGGATTTTGATTTTCCAATCTTGGACACGAGTGTCAACGATTTCTAAAGCAGGTACAACATAATCAGTCGCTTGAATGACATCAAGAGCTGTTACGTTAGGACCTTTTAGATCTTTTTTCAGGATGAAGGCAATTTCACCTTCAACTTTTGGTAGAAGCATGGTTTTTGTATCAATCGTTCCGCCATTTTCTACAATCATCGAGTCTAATAAATGTCCGTAATCCGGCTCATTTACACCTAACATATTTTGTACTGCATCGGAAGTTAGGCCGATTTTCTTACCAATGATTCTTTGACCTTCACTTACTTTCTTGTTGATGTTTTCTATTTGAATCTGATAAGCTTCTTGAACTGTAATCGTTGGATCTTGGGCTGTAAGTGGATCAATTCCTGTTTGAGTAGCTTCTGCTTGCAATAATTGGGCTGCAAATTTTTGAATTTTACTAGTCAATGAAATCTTCCTTTCTCTATGTATTCATTCATAGAATACCACAAATTTTGTGAATATAATATCAACATTCAAAAACATTGCACGGTCAAACGAGAGTTAACCGTGCAATATATATTTCTCTGCAAAAGATTAAAGTTTAACACAAATGTTTGTTAATTCAGTGTAGAATTCCCAGCTGTGTACACCGCCGACACGGCCAAGACCGCTGTCTTTTGTACCGCCGAATGGAGTGCGCAGGTCACGTAAGAACCAGCAATTGATATAAGATAATCCAGATTCAACTGCTTGTGCTACACGGTGTGCACGACGGATATCGTTCGTCCAGATTGTGTTGCTTAATCCCATACGAGTATCGTTTGCTGCTGCAATAACTTCTTCTTCTGTATCGAACGGAAGAACAACAACAACTGGTCCAAAGATTTCTTCACGAACAAGGCGAGAGTCGTCGCCTAAACCAGTGATAATGGTTGGTTGAACGTAATATCCTTTATCCAATCCTTCAGGACGTCCGCCGCCTGTTACGAAAGTGCCGCCTTCTTCTTCGGCAATTTTGAGGTAGCTCATCACTTTGTCATAGTGTACTTTCGCCACTAACGCGCCTTGATCATTTGCCATATCAAATGGATTGCCGACTTTTAATTCTCTTGTTTTCGCAGCGAATTTTTCGACGAATTCATCAAAAATTGGGCGCTCAACATAAATTCTTGTACCACTTACACAAACTTCTCCTTGGTTTGTGAAGCTTGATTTAATTGTACCTGCAACAACTTCATCAATATCTACATCGGCAAATATGATGTTCGGGTTTTTACCGCCTAATTCGAACGAAAGTTTTTTCAATGTAGGAGCAGCTTCTTGCATGATTCTTGCACCTGTTGATACTTGTCCGATAAAGCCGATACCAGCGATATCAGGGTGTTTGTTAATCGCGCTTCCTGCACCAGGTCCGAAACCGTGAACCATGTTTACTACTCCGTCTGGAACGCCGGCTTCTTTAATAATTTCCATTAATACCGTTGCAGTCATTGGTGTTAATTCAGATGGCTTAATTACGACTGTATTACCTGCTGCTAGAGCCGGTGCAAGCTTCCATGTTAACAAGAATAATGGAAGATTCCATGGTTGAATTAATCCAACAACTCCGATTGGACGACGATATCCGTAGTTAAGCGCACCATTTGTTTCATCTTGGTATGCTTCTGTTCCTACTGAAATCATATAGTCAGCAAAGAAGTGGAAGTTTTTCGGAGCACGAGGTGCATCCACGTGACGCGAGAATTTAAGATGCTTACCAGTATCAAGTGATTCTAATTGTGCGATTTCTTCTTGGCGTTCTAAAAGAATATCCCCAATTTTACGAATAATATTCGAACGTTCTTGTGTACTCATTTTTCCCCATGGACCTTGTAATGCACGTTTAGCTGCTTGCACAGCTAAATCGATATCTGCAGCGCTTCCTTCTGCAACTGTACCGTAAACTTCTTCCGTTACAGGGTTTACATTATTAAACGTTTTTCCATCTACA
Source organism: Bacillus benzoevorans (assembly GCF_014207535.1). GTDB lineage: Bacteria > Bacillota > Bacilli > Bacillales > Cytobacillaceae > Bacillus_BD > Bacillus_BD benzoevorans. The sequence goes on along the minus strand of NZ_JACHGK010000005.1, from coordinate 67,892 downwards.
GAATCAACGAATTGACCATCAATAAAATGTTTACAATCAATAGCTTTTACAATGGGTTCTACAATTGTGCTAGTTGTTTCAACTGACATGATTAATATCCTCCCTAAATTTTAAATAGTAAGTGTTGTTCATGCTCTTATAATAATGGTTGCTAGTTTCATATACAATTACATAGTTGCTCTATACGAAACAAAGATAAATATTTTGAAATTTTTTTGTCTCCTTTTTCAAAATTCCATCTAATTCCGGTGTTTCTCTCTATTTATCTACTTTTATACCTTTTCATTCTACATTATTTTTGATATATTTTTCATATAAAGCAACTTCGTTTTTCTATATGAAATAAAATTACTATTCCAGGAGGAATTTATATGGAATCAAAATCTGCAGGGGAAAATTATCTTTCGTCTGTAAAAAATGCCTTGCGAATATTAAACAGCTTTACAATGGAGGAGTCGGAAAAAAAGATTAGTGATATTTCAACATCTTTGGGATTGAATAAAAGTACTGTCAGCAGAACGATGGCAACGCTCGCAAGTGAGGGCTTTGTTTACAAAGATCCCGAAACAAAGAAATATCGTCTTGGTTTTTCAATCCTGACCTTGAGCGGAATTATTAACAGCAATATGGATATTTACAAAGAGTCGCAGCCCGTTCTCAACAAACTAGTGGAACATATCGGCGAAACAGCTCATATTTCTATTCTTGATCATTTAGAAGTCATTTATCTGCAAAAAGTGGAATGTAATCATCCTGTTCGGTTTTTAACACATGTAAGGAAAAGGAATCCGGCTTACTGTACAAGCTCTGGAAAAGTGATTTTGGCCCACTCCGGCGATGATTTAGTCAAAGCAATTATTGATAATGGTTTAAAGAAATACACAAGGAATACCATTACAGACCCGGATAAACTTAGGGCCCATCTTAAGGAAATCAGGGAAATGGGATATGCTTACAGTGTGGAGGAATTCTCTGAAGGTGTGATTACGATTGCAGCACCTATTTATGATTATACTGGCAGAGTCATTGCTGCACTTTCCGTTGTTGGACCTAAACAAAGAATTCAGCAGCATAAAATTCCGGCTATTGCCAAAAAGGTCATGAGTGCCAGTCTCGAAATTTCACAAAATATGGGCTATATTAAATAATGTTTTTATAAGGCGCATCTCACTAATTTCTACAAGGACGTATAAAAGAATACTGTGTAAAAACCTTTGTTTTGATTTTCTCATTAAAAAGACACCTTACATGATCGTCCTGTAAGGTGTCTTTTTTCATTAGTCACGTATACCAAGGGCAATTTTTGCATAACGGGACATATGTTCTTTCCCCCATGGCGGACTCCAGACAAGATCAATTTGAATATTTGTTAATTCCTTTACATTCATCGACAGCTTCATTTTTGCATCAGCCAGAATCTGCCCAGCCATCGGACATCCCATCGAAGTCATCGTCATTTTAATAAGGGCTTCCTTTTCTTCATTTACATTAACCTCATAAATTAAACCAAGGTTGACAATGTCGATTCCAAGCTCAGGGTCGACAACTTCTTCGAGTACTTCATATATACGATCAACCAATTCTTGGTTCATTTACTCACCCCATCCTCTTTACTCCATATTAACATGCAGCGTTTACTGAGAGCATTTCTCAATCAAAATATATCAGACATACGTTTTATGTCTAGTGATAAAAATCACACTATACAGATAATTATTTTTTAAAGAGTTCTGAAATCAAAAATATTTATACTCTCCATATTTCGTTTCCTGACTTCCCCACGGGACAAGCCCGCGTGGGTTCAAAATACCGTTTCTCTCTATCGTACACGAAGCTCCACACCTAAGATTCTAGGAGGGAAAAATCGCTTTGGAACACATCGATGAAGCTGATGTGGTTCATTCCTTACGTCCTGAACGGAGCACTAGCGGAAGGGTTGAACCCGACGTACAAGCAGCCCACTGGCCACATTATCGTACGTCTTCTTGTTTTTCAACAAAGGAAGCAAAGTCACACTCCCTAGTTTTTACTATTTTCTATATGGATTAACACAGTCTTGTTATTTAATATTATGAAATTTTTATTCCACTATTTAAGACGAACTTTCGGTTCTCTTTTATTTCTTGAACGCATAATTGATGTTTTTCATAAAAGTTTTCAAAGTGCTTTAAACACTGATCCCTATCGGGCTTTTGCAAATCCTTTTTTGAGCAAAACAATAGAAATGCTGAATAGATGTCACGTTGAATTTTTCTTCCGTCAGGCAGCGTATGCCACCTCTTTGATAGCTGTTTTTTATTTGTATCATCTAATTCATGGTCGTATTGCGATGCTTTGTACGTCCATGTATTTACCTCATGAACCGTTCCTCCAGTCATGGCGAATCGATACTTTACTTGATTGATGAAGTACCCTGGGCTCCTTTTGCCGATACTTTTACCAAATCTTTTTCGGCGATTAAATTTTCCTGTCTTTTCATTTTTGGTTATTTCTTTTGCCTTTCTTTGAAGAGCTTTTATGTTCATCGTTTCAATGATGAATTGATCTCCTAATGTACGCAATCGATTAATATCTTCATTGTGTGCATATTTTCTACTAAGAGCGGCTTTTCGGTGTAGGTTTTTTAGTTTTCCCTTTGCCTTTAGGTATCGTTTGGAATAGACCCATTCTTTCTTTCCTTTTTTAATGGTTCCATCAGAGTTGTAGTTTTGAGGATTGGTTGATTTTCTGGAACGAGCTAAATATCTCTGGATGAGATAGATTACACGCTCATAATAAAATGTATTTTTTGATCTTTCGGCTAAATTAAATAGATCCACATCGTTTTGACTCACGACTGCAAGTGTCTGTGTGCCAATGTCACCACCTATTTTGCCACTACCATAGGAATGGCGGAAGCTACCATCCTTTTTCCTTTTAACGACTGGAAGACCTTCTAACACTATTTGAACAAAAAAACGAAGCTTCCCACGGATCTCTTTCAGCACAATTCGATTGTTTCGAATGCGGTAAGTAGGGACAATGGATTTCCCTGCTAAGTACCTCTCCACATTTTCCTTATCGATAGAAAAGGTATTTCTCATGTAATGGGCTATATGGCTCAATGTTTCTTCTATAAATAAGTCTTTTTCTTTTATGTCTAATGGGAAACTCATTCCATTGTGTGTTATATAAATTGTTCCTTCATCCGAATTATGTTTTAAAATGACACATCGCTCTGCTTGCTTCCCTTGTATAGGAACAAACTCTCCTCGTTTATGAAATCGAGGTTTCATCGCCTCTCCGAATATCAGTCTTTCCATTGATCTCCATGCTATTTCGCAGACGTTCCATACCGTTACGGCATCTGGTAATTTATACTTCCTTGTCCTAAGGGATGCCCCGTAATTTCTCGCATATTCAAATGTAATATTGTGCTTATTGCGGAGTTCTTCAAACCTTTTGGTTAAATCTTTCTGTTCCTTCTCAAGAATTTTCTTTTCTTTCTCGTCTTTTGATTTATTTAATGTATTCGAAATAAGCCTATATTTTTTTAACACCTTTTTAAATTCTTTTGTACGAATCATTTGTGAGTAATTTTTATATAGTTGACCAAGTACTGTATTTCTTATGACTCTTAGTTGTTCATTGATTCGAATCAATTTCCATTGTTGGAAGGGTAACACTTTTATTTCAATTTCTACTGTGTGTAGCGGAGTATGATGTTCTCTGATCTTCTTTAATTCTTTTGCAAACTCAGAAGGTGGATTCCTTTTGCGAGCTTTCACGTTTTGAATTGGCATCGTCAATAGAATCACCCTCCTTCGCATGAATCAATCTTTCAACTTTTGTTCTTGTATATATTTTCGAACGGTTTCTTCACTTACGTTCCCTACCAAGCTAACGAAATATCCTTTACTCCATAAAGAACCTGAACGATGATAAAAAGCTTTTAACTTCGGGAATTTTTCAAATAGCTCTCTTGCCGATATGCTTTTAAGACTACGGACTACGTCCGTAGGTGCTACCGTCGGTTTTGTAGATATAAATAGATGGATATGATCTGACATGATCTCCATCTCTTTTATTTCATATCCGTAATTTTCTCCTATATTCCGGAGAATTTCTTTTAGTTCAAGCTCTATCCTTCCATTAAGAACATTGAATCTGAATTTAGGACACCAAATGATATGAAATTGAAGTAAATTTTTACAATGATTCAATCAATTATATTGGTTCATATTCCACCAAGATTTTGATTCCGTTTCTACTGGTCTTTGTATATATTTTACCACTAGGGAACACGTGATCGCAACAGTTATTTTATTCACCGCTTAAAAGGGTCGCTCAAATAGGGCAACCTAAAGGCTGCCCTATTTGAGCGAAGCACTTACATCCACGGGGCAATCCCTCGTGGTTTTACGTGCTAATTTCATAACAGGAATTGCAGATTGGATAACGATGATCCCAGGGCAGTACCTTATTACACTGGCGGCATCTTTTTCTCATCTTCTTAACCTCAATTTTCAGCTTCTCATGGATTAAATCACTTATTTCCTCACGAATTCGTTCCCAATAAAGGGCGCTGGTGTGTCGATTTAAGCGATACAGGAATAATAGATGCAATCCAACCGTTTTATAAGAAAGCTCCAATTCTTCTAAAGTTCCCTTTTTTATTTTCGGCTCTGGCAGTTCCTTTCCCGCCACAATCGATTCTACCGTCTTTTTCCATTGCTTAATCAAATCCGGCTCCCGAGTAGAAAACGGAAGATGTAATAAACCATAAAGAGCAGTCAATGAAAGACGAGCTTCCAATTCTGTCCCGCGGATGATTCGATATAGTTCTTTTTCCTCTGATAGTGAGGCTTTTTTTGTCCCTTTTGGGTTTTTAAATTTACCCCAGAGCGAGAAGAACGTCTCAAGATCTCTGTAATATTTTTGAAACCGTTCAAACACATGACTTGTCGGTGCAATCGTAAAGGTATGTATCGGTTCATCTTCCTGTAATAGGAGGGTTTCCATCTTTTTAATATCCTCAGTAAATGCTACTTTCCCGACTGCATACAGGCCTTTTCTCCCTGCCCTCCCGGCTATCTGCTTTACCTCTTGAGATTTAAGCAGCCTTCTCCCTGTTCCATCGAATTTATGATTTTCCAAAAAAACAATCCTGCGTATGGGCAGATTCAAGCCCATTCCGATCGCATCTGTGGCCACCACCATATTTGTTTCACCATTAATAAATCGTAATACCTGCTTTTTCCGGGTTTCAGGAGGCATGCTTCCATAAATCATACTGACTGAATGACCATCATTTTGCAGTCTGGATGCTGTTTCCAGAACTCTTTTTCTGGAAAAGCAAATAAGTGCATCTCCTTTTTTTACATGCTTTAATTTGAATTCCTTTTTTTCAACTTCGAGAGGAGTATCACGTTTATATTCGATGATGTCAATTTCTGAATTTCCTAATAATCCAATCAGCATTTCGCGCGCATTTACACTGGCAATGATATGAACTTCATCTGCCTGTACTTTTGTAATGGCTTTGTACCAGGAAAAGCCGCGATCTTTATCGGATATCATCTGAGCTTCATCAATCACAACTACATGATAAAAGTCTTTTTCATGAAACATTTCGACCGTGCAAGAAATATGGCAGGCACCAGAAGTAGTTTTTTCCTCTTCGCCTGTTTTCAATGAACAAGGAGTGCCATCTTCATTTAGTAAATCATATACTTCAAGTGCCAATAAACGCAGTGGCGCTAGATATAACCCGCTTGGTGCCTGTTTCATTCTTTGCAAAGCTTGATACGTTTTCCCGGTATTCGTCTCTCCAATATGCAGGACATAACGTATATTTCGTTCTCCAGGCGGACTGTATTCCATTTCAAATATTTCATTTACTATCCGCGCTTCTTCCTCCTTCTGCCGCTGAAGTCTGGCCTTTTCTTCTGCTTTTCTTTGTTCTCGCTGTTTCATATCTGTGATAAAAATATCCTGATGTAATTCTTCCTCGAAAGGAATTTGGGCAAGACGGAGTAAATCAGCCATTAATTCATCAGTCAAATAAGCACAAAAGTTTTCAACTAAATCGGTAATGTAATCTTGGCAAACATTGATCAGGACATCATCAAAAACCACTAAATCATACCGCACCACGAGTTCACGCGGGAGCGTTTGCTTTATTTTTTCTGGAACCACTTGAGAAAGAATCTGATAAATTTCTGCTTCATACACATCATAGTAGGTCTCATATACATACTCATAGTGATTCCAATTCAACACTTTCTGGATGCTGCCTGTTAATTCCACTAAAAAATCGCCAACTGTAAAATAATCCTGCTGCTGAAAAGCTCCTTGAGATACTAACGTCTCTTCAATAGAATAGGGATCCAGCCTTTGATACTTTACCTTGCTCTGAATGTCTTCCTTAAGTTGATCAGCAATCATTTTTCTTGTCTGCAAATAAAATAAATGTTGCTGCTCTCTTATTAAATCATCGATCATTTCTTCGAGTTCACTTTGACATTTTTTCTTCATTTCGTTTAATGCCTGTAGTTGAAGCTCTTTAAGGTAATCTTCTCTAGCCTTGTCATATAGCGCTGCCCATTGTTCAGTCTTCCCGGAAAATGTTTCAAGAAGCCATTCTTGAACTGGAAATGGTTTATAGCCTTTTATTTCGCTACGGAAGAGTTTGTTGATTATTTTCCGGTCAACACCTTCTACTTCATAGCCTCTCGCGCTTAAAAATTGTTTTTTCTCTGCACGCGGAACTTGACTGGATGCCAGATTCACCCAGACATTTATCCAGATTTGTTCAACATAATGACTCCGCTCCGTTTCATAATCGGAGAATAAAGGAATTGTTTTTTTATTCTGTAAATAATACCTTATATCTCCACGAATCTTTTCTTTTGTGTGCTCGATAGCAGTTTCATGGACGAAATCAAGTTTTTTCAATGAATTGCCTCCTTATCTCTTAATAAAAACACAAAGAACACATGTTCGTAAGTATAAAGTATTGTTCATCCTCTCCTAAACTGAGCATTTATGTGAAATTAAAAAGGAAGGTAATTTACATTAGTCTGTTTCTTCCTTCCTCTAAATTTTTTCCATCTAAAAATAATTGGTCATAGTAAGCCATTTGCTATTAAACAAAATTGATATTTCCTTCCAATTTCCTCATTACCAATTATTGTCCTTTTCATAACCAAGGTTAATTAAATGCTCTCCAGCCTTATTTTTGAAAGCGGTTTTGATTTCATCATCAAATTCATCACGCCAACTGCCAATTTTTCCTTTTCTAAAAGTAGGACATGAGGATGGATTAATATTATTCTCAGCCGCTTTTATCATTTTCTCAATAGGAACTGGTGGGATTAAGTCTTCCCATAAGTAATCAAGGATACTCTTTATAGCATTATGTCTAGAGATTGCAGAAGACACTAATTCCTCATAAGTAACAGGGAAAGTCACTGGTGATTTCTCCCAACCAAGAAAAGGGGCAAAATAATTATTGAAATCCGGCCACAATGGATTCTTTGTTCCGTTTATTAAAACTAATAAACGTTCCCTTATTGGCAAAGATTTTAGGTATGAAATCGCAATCCCTGAAGGGGCCTTATCAATAAAGTAAGCAAATGAAACTAAAACATCTCGTAAATCACGATATATATAGATCTGTTTTATATTTAATTTAATAAATAGATTCTCAATTGATGGTGTATACCAAAGATGTGCTGTCAATAACTCATTAGGTGACGCTTGTTTTAATATATCGTGAAAACCTTGGATTTGATTGGGTAATCCATTTAATAAAAATTTTTTTGGATTATAGGATATTAAAGTATTACTCAATAATATTTGAAGTGTAAGATGTGTTCCACTTTTAGGTAAAGTATTTAGAACAAATGGGGGTAAAGAATTCATAGCACATTCGCTCTCCTTGTAAAGTAAATTTGGAATCCATTTTTTGAGGTAATTTCGCTGAAGTTAATGTCTTTTAAAATATAAATACGTTAGTTTTCGGCGGGAATCCAACTTCTAAAGCAATTATATGTTAGCTGAAGAATAGTTTCTTAAGAAATCAATTACAAAAATTGCTTGGGCATTTCATATGGACTTAATTACCAAAAATGAGTTCCTGCCAAGATAATGGCTTACCAACACCTTTATAGATTGTATTAAAATATTAATCTAATTAATTATAATAATATATACCCTTGAATAATTAGGAATGTTATAAAGCATCAAATCGTTCCATAACTTTGCAATTTACTAAGTACCTTTTTTGTAACGGGAGGATGCTTTTTATAGAATTGAACTTACTTCCCTTCTAGAGCATATATTTATTTGTATTCAATTATTGATAAGGCTGTCACAGTTTTTAACTACTAAATAATACAAAGAAATTCCAATGAATATTTTGCGCAGAAGATTCTTTATTAGGTATTTATGCGGAGTGAGCATCTAATTGAAGGAAAAAGGAAAATTTGAGGATATACTTAGATAAATTATGGAAAAATGATCGTGAATTATTTTAGCAGAGTTGAAGGATACTACTTTCCACTATTAATAAAGATATTGAATACTCAAGATGTTTCTTCTGAGCAAGTTCAACCATATAATGAATTATAAACTAATCTAATAGAAGAAAACAGTATTATGAACGGTGGATAACGAGAGGAAAGCCCTTTATCAACAAGGACTTTCCTTATCATTTAGTAACTATTCTAAGTAAAATCTGTTGCTAATAAAATAGGACAATGATCGCTCCCCAAAATATCACAATGAATTTGCGCATCTTTAATTGTATCTGCTATTGTTTCAGATACAAGAAAATAATCAATTCTCCAACCGATATTCCGCTCACGGACTTTATTCATGTAGCTCCACCAGCTGTATACATCACCACGATCTGGATACAAATAACGAAAACTGTCAACAAAGCCGGCGTCAAGCAAGGATGTCATTTTCTCCCGTTCTTCATTTGTGAAGCCTGAATTACCAATATTCGGTTTTGGATTTTTCAAATCAATTTCTTGATGGGCCACATTTAAATCTCCGCAGAATAGAACTGGTTTCTTTTCGTTTAATTGAATTAAATGCCGCTTCATTGCATCTTCCCAATTCAAGCGGTAATCCAATCTTGTCAGGTCCCGCTTAGAATTTGGCGTATATACATTTACCAGATAAAAGTCCTTGTATTCTAATGTAATGACACGCCCTTCCGTATCGGGTTCGTCTAATTCGATCCCATAGTTGACTGAGATGGGTTCCTTTTTCGAAAATACAGCTGTTCCGGAGTAACCTTTTCGTTCAGCATAATTCCAAAATTGATGATAACCGTCTAAATCGAGCTGAATTTGATTTTCCTGCAGCTTTGTCTCCTGGATACAAAAAATATCCGCATCCACCTGATTAAAATAATCCAAAAAGCCTTTTTTTACACAGGCTCTTATGCCATTAACATTCCATGAAACTAATTTCATTTTATTTCCCCTTGTTGTTTCTACCCAGAAATCGGCAGCTCTTTTTTACTTTAATATCCTTTGTCCTGCCGCTGATGGTTTATTTCGTTTTTCTTAATATAAGCATCCTCTATCTGTTCCCAAGTAAAACCCAGCAGTTTTCCTATATTTAGATAAGCAGAAAAAGCTTCAACATAATGATACGGATCCTTCTTCTTTTCCATTAATAAAATCCTATCCATCACGTCTTTAAATGCTGGCACCAGTGTTACTGTTTCTTTCTCTTGCTCAAACATCCTTTGATAAGTATCGAATAGAAGGTCCACATCATATTCATGGGCATTCGCAATACTTAAGAAGAAATGAAGCGAATCCACATATTCTTCTAACAGGACGCTTTGTTCACTTGGTCCTTTTGTGCTCCAATGCTTAAAGCAGCGAGTTTCATTGGCTAACTCACATATTTCAACTAACAGCGCAAGGATTTTATTTTCCTCAAGATCTTTTCCTTCTAATCCATGCTCTATGACGATTCGTTCATCAAGCACCTTCTGCATTTCAGCTAATTTTTTCACATTCATATTCCGTCATCCTCTATTCATTTTACCTTATGTGTTCTTCCTTACCATTCGTTGACCAGCACAATTTTACCAATCGCTTTATTGTCTTCTAAATATTGATGGGCCGCTGAAACGTCATCAAATGTAAAATGTTTCGGGTCAATTACTGGATGTAATTTTCCTTCATTAATAATAGAAGAAATATGATTTAAACGGACTTTGTTTTGCTGCCGTTCGTTTTCATTCATCATATGTAATAGCATGAAAACAACATGGAATGATAGTCCTTTAGAATGCAGCGGGGTCAAATCGTGCGTCGAACGTGCCGCCACGCCAACGACTGTTCCATGCAGCGCTGCAGCTTGAAATGAGCGATCAAGATTTTCCTTGCCGACAGTATCGAAAATATACTTAAATCCTTTGCCATTCGTAAATTGCTCAACATATTCCTGAACAGATGTTTCTTTATAATTAATGACAACATCGGCACCTAATTCTTTGGCCATTTGCTGTTTTTCAGGTGTCGATGCTGTCGTATAGACTTTGGCACCTGCCCATTTAGCCATTTGGATCGCTACATGACCTACCCCACCCGCAGCAGCATGGATTAAAATATCATCACCTGCTTTTATTCCTGCCCGATCAAATAATGCTTCATATGCCGTAATCGCCACAAGCGGGATGGCAGCCGCCTCAGCCATTGTAAGATTCTCCGGCTTACGGGCAATGAGTCTGGCATCGGCAAGCATGTATTCTCCTAAAGCTCCACCTGCTCCCTTAAAACCCCCGGCACAGCCATACACTTCATCACCCGGTTTGAATTCCGTAACACCTGCTCCTACTTCAGTAACGATTCCGGCCACATCCCCATGAAGAACCACAGGAAATTCAGCAGCAACATCCGGAAATAATCCGCTCCGGACTTTCGTATCGATGGGATTTACACTCGTCGCCTTCACATGAATCAAAACATGACCTGGCTGCACTTCTGGTACTGGAATATCTTCTACTTGAAAAACGGATGATCCTCCGAAAGAACGAATAACCTGAGCTTTCATATTTTCTCACTCCTACTATGTATATCAGTACACTTTCTATTGTAGCATGAAAAGAGGGCACCATAATAATATGATGCCCTCTCAATACTCTCTTATTTTGACGTTACTGTTTCTTTTTCTTCAGCTAGTTGATGGCGAATCGTTGCTTGAGCTGCAGCAAGTCTTGCCAATGGCACACGATATGGAGAACAGCTGACATAGTTCAAGCCTGCTTCATAACAGAATTCGATTGAACTCTTTTCACCACCGTGTTCACCACAAATACCAGTTTTTAAGTTTGGCTTCACTTGACGGCCTAATTTAACACCTGTTTCAACTAATTTGCCAACTCCGTCACGGTCTAGGACAGCGAATGGATTTTCTGGCAGGACTTTTTCTTCGATATATGTTTGTAAGAATTTCCCTTCCGCATCATCACGGCTGTAACCGAAAGTAGTTTGCGTTAAGTCATTCGTACCGAATGAGAAGAAATCAGCTTCCTCAGCTATTTTGTCAGCTGTAAGAGCAGCACGAGGAATTTCAATCATTGTACCTACTTGGTATTCAAATCCAATACCCGCTTCTTCCTTCACTTTTTCTGCTGTTTCGACTACCAATTCACGCATCCGTTTCAGTTCATTCACGTGGCCAACAAGAGGAATCATAATTTCTGGTTTAACAGGAATACCTTTCTCTGTTAAAACAACAGCCGCATTACAGATTGCTCTTGCCTGCATTTCATAAATCTCTGGATTTAACATTCCTAAGCGGCAGCCACGGTACCCAAGCATTGGATTCATTTCAGCTAATTGATTAACCTTCTTCAGCAGTTTTTCCTTTTCTTTTAATTCTTCAGAATCAGGTGCAGTAATTTGCAATTTTGTCACTTCAACTAAAAGTTCTTCTTTATCCGGCAAGAATTCATGCATAGGCGGATCTAATAAACGAACGTTAACAGGATGACCTTTCATCGCTTCAAAAATTCCTTCAAAATCGCCTTGCTGCATCGGCAATAATTTATCTAATGCCACTTGGCGCTGTTCATCCGTTTCCGCAAGAATCATTTCTTGGACGATTGGAAGACGTTTTGGATCCATAAACATGTGTTCTGTACGGCATAAACCAATTCCATCCGCACCGAATTCAAGAGCTTTACTTGCATCCTCCGGTGTATCGGCATTGGCACGAACACCAAGGAATCTTGCTTCATCTGCCCAATCAAGCAGTTGTTTAAATTCATCAGAAAGTTCCGGGTCAATCATTGGAATTTCACCAAGGAATACTTGACCAGTGGAACCGTCAATCGTAATCACGTCACCATATTTCACAACCGTATCACCTACGGTAAACTCTTTTGCATTTGTGTCAATTTTGATCGATTCACAGCCACAGATACATGCTTTACCCATTCCGCGCGCTACTACTGCTGCGTGACTGGTCATACCGCCTCGGCTTGTTACAACTGCTTGTGCAGCTACGATACCATGAATATCATCTGGAGTCGTTTCGGAACGGACAAGGATTACCTTTTTGCCGTCATTTCCTAATTGCTCTGCCTCATCTGCATCAAACACAACAAATCCTGTTGCCGCACCAGGAGATGCAGGAAGACCCTTTGCAATTTGTGTTTGATTATGATTGTCATCAATACGGCGGTGCAGCAATTGATTCAATTGATCCGGATCTACACGTAATAATGCCGTCTTTCTATCAATAATTTCTTCATTCACCATTTCAACAGCGATACGGATCGCTGCTTGGGCTGTACGCTTACCTACCCGGCATTGCAGCATATATAACTTACCACGCTCAACGGTAAATTCGATATCCATCATATCTTTATAGTGTTTTTCAAGTAGTTCACAAGTTGCTGTGAATTGTTTGTATACTACAGGCATATCTTTTTCTAAGACATGAATCGGCTGTGGTGTGCGGATCCCAGCAACAACATCTTCACCTTGGGCGTTAATTAAATATTCTCCGTATAGAATATTTTCCCCTGTGGATGGATCGCGGGTAAATGCCACACCTGTACCAGAGTCATCTCCCATATTACCAAATACCATGCTTTGAATGTTAACCGCTGTACCTAAATGATCAGGAATTTTATTTAAACGGCGGTAGACGATGGCTCTTTGGTTATTCCATGAATCAAAAACAGCGTCAATCGCTAAGAATAATTGTTCTTTAGGTTCTTGCGGGAAATCATTTTTTGTATGTTTTTTTACGATTTGTTTATAGCCCGCAATAACTTCCTGCCAGTCTTCTGCAGTCATTTCAGGGTCAGCACTATATCCTTTTTGTTCTCTTACTTCTTCTAAAAATTGCTCAAAATAAAAACTGTCAATTCCTAAAACAACGTTACTGAACATTTGAATGAAACGGCGGTAGGAATCATAAGCAAAGCGCGCATTTCCTGTTAAATCGGCTACCCCTTTTACCGCTTCATCATTCATACCTAGATTTAATACGGTGTCCATCATTCCAGGCATAGAAAAGACAGAGCCGGATCGCACGGATACCAAGAGTGGATTGGCAGTATCCCCTAATTTTTTTCCTGTATTTTCTTCTAATTGTTGCAACGCAGCTAAAATTTGTGCTTCTACTACAGCAGAAATCTTTTTGCCTGCTTCATAATAATCATTACAAGCCTGAGTAGATATTGTAAAACCAAACGGAACGGGAAGTCCGATATTAGTCATTTCTGCTAAATTAGCTCCCTTTCCGCCAAGCAATTCTTTCATTTCACTGTTGCCTTCATTAAATAAGTAAACAAATTTGCTCATTTTTAATGACTCCTCTCACTTTTCAATACATCAATTATTAGACTGGCTGTTTCCTCAACAGCTTTATTAGATACATTAATGACCGGGCATCCTACCCGCTTCATAATCTTATCAGCATATTCTAATTCTTCCAAAATCCGCTCAAAACTGGCATAGTTCGCTTCGGATTTCAGCCCCATTGATTTTAGCCGCTCCTTACGTATCTCGTTCAATTTATCAGGAGTGATAATTAAACCGACACATTTATTACGCGGAACTTTAAATAGTTCATCAGGGGGTGCAATTTCCGGTACTAATGGAACATTCGCCACTTTATAGCTTTGGTGTGCCAAATACATGGAGAGCGGTGTTTTGGAAGTACGTGAAACACCGATCAAGATAATATCGGCACGGCTAAGGCCGCGCGGATCGCGTCCATCATCATATTTGACTGCAAACTCAATGGCTTCTACTTTTCTAAAATACTCTTCATCTAATTTGCGCATCAACTTCGGCTGATGTTTAGGCTGCTTCTCAAATTTTTTCTCAAAAGCATTCATTAATGGTTCTAATAAATCAACGGCCGTAATTCCTTCTTCTACTGCACGCTGATCTAAATATGCCTTTAATGCCGGGATAACAAGAGTATAGGCAATAATCGACTGATTTTTACCAGCCATCTGAATAACTTCCTCTATATCATCTTTATGATCAGCATTAGAATGGCGGTGAATATCCACATGCCCTCCATTAAACTGAGTAGCTACAGCTTTCACTACAAACTCTGCCGTTTCACCAACTGAATCTGATACAACATAAACTATTTTCTTTTCAGACAGAATTTTGTCCACTTCCTTTTCTTTCATGAGTATTGATTTTGCTGCAATTATTACTATTTCATACAATCAATATGTAAAAGAAAGCTCCATTGATTTGTGCAAAAAAAGAAAAGGCATATTTAATTATATATTACACATTTAAATTGAATTAGTCAGCATCGTTAGTATACTATTTCTCAACACTTCATTTAAATATGTCATACTTATTATGAATATAGAATAACACATTAAAAAAGACTATGGTACTAATATTTTCATATAAAGAAACACTTTTTTAAAACAAGCAACTTTTAAGGATAGATAAGAAATATTTTTCCCCATTTTTATCTATCCTATCAACTTCTCAGCCCAGTTTATTCACTTTTCCATCACTGAAAACAGAGGGAAATAATCTTAAACTTATGTTAATTAAACCATAACACAGGAAAATTTTATGTTAAAATTCATTGAATTTACCTAATTTAATTATTATTAATAAGTGTTTAGTCACGAATTCCTTCTAAATCCACAATCTTTTTACCTACAGCACTCGTCAGTTCCTCTGTAAATTCCGGTATACTCGTTTTTAATAGCGGATTCACTACTTTTGCTAATGTTCCTCCCGCTGTTATATCAAGAAAACCAATCATTTTTGTTTGCTTATTCGTTAATTTAATGGCTTTAAAATACCCCTGACCTGATATTTTTTCATTTATTCCGGTTAAATTAAAACTGACCTTATCCAGTTCTATCCATTGTGTAATATTTACTTTCAAGTGAATTTTCTTTTTCACTATCCCCAAGTCACTTTTAAACTTCCATGTGGATTCTGTTTCATTTAACATCTCATGTTCCAAATAGCCAGGGACGAGCGGCGCCCAATTATCAATGGAGCGGACAAATTTCCAAACGTTTTCAAGCGATGCATTAACTGTCATTTCATGTTGATGAGAAGACATAAATGAACTCCCTCCCGAATCATATTCATTATATAAATCTATTCCTTTCACTTTAGAGAAATTCATTTTTCAATTAATATAAGGCAGCTTCCCTTCGATCTACACCGTAAGGAAAGCAAAAAAACTTTCCCGCAAAATAAAAGTGCTCCTATAATCAGGAACACTTAAGAAATCTTTTTTTCATAAACTTGATCGATCTTATGGTCCAGCCTCTCCAATAAACGATAGGCCCGGTTCTGTTCTATTTTCCGATAATGATGACTGCCGCCTGGTTCTTCATCTTTTTCGTCTGCTTGTTTAATGATCGATTGCAATGGTGTCCGTACAATTTCTCCTCCGGGAAAGTAGGAATCCGTATGGAATAAAATCGCTAATGAGATTTCCTTAGCTTTCACTGGATTTTCACCAAGACGAATCAATAGTTTGTGAGCTCTTTCTGCTCCTTTTATGGCATGAATATCATTTTGCCGGTATAGCTCATAATCCCATTTTCCATTTTTATACCATGTATGATGTCCAATATCATGGAGAAACCCCGCTTTGGCAGCACTATCTACATCAGCGCCCTGCTCAAGTGCAAAGCGATAGGCATAATATGCCACTGTAATGGCATGGACTAATCCGGAACGTGTGACGTACTTTTGTGCAATATGATGGGCAAATATGTCTGTCATCCTTACATCTCTCATGGTTCTCCCTCCATTTAAACATTTCATTAACATCTTGATGGAAACTAAACTTACCTAATTATAAATTTTTCCTGCTATCATACCTTTTTTCTCCATGCAAAACAAATAATATGACTTTATCTTTCGGGCGGCATTCTTTTAGCAAATTGTTAAAAATAATCCTTTTCAACCGTTTTCCTACATATTAATAAGTAATTTATTAGAAGGGAGATGATGATCATCTATGTCAAATCAAAAGCCTCCAAAAACAGAACTGATTGTCTGTTCAGTAAAATCAGAACTACAGGCGGCACAAGTAACAAAAATCTGCCAAGACTATGGTATCCAGTCTATAATAAAATTAAAGCCTTATGCTGATATTTCTGAACTTAAAAAAACCTTAAAGGCTAAATTGAAGAATCGACTTTATGAACCCTGTCCATGCGGGAAAGGGAAAAAATTTAAATTTTGCTGCTATGATGATATATTGAATATTAAATTATACGAATGAGTGCGTGCATTCATCGTGGAAAAGATGCACAATTTTGCAAAAGAGCTGATTAGAAAATAGCAGGCATCATCAACAGGGCTGCTATTTTCTGCCTTCAGCCTTCAACACATCAGAAATCTGTCATCAATCAAATGGTTTTATATTTTCCAATCCGTTTAGGGTTTTTGTCGCTGCCGCATCCGCAGCTACCTTCACCGCCGTAACGTTTTTTATAGGACCCCCCGTTAGCCAATTGATTATTATACTTTATTTTATTTCCAATATATATTTTTTCTTGGGCTTGTGGTTGAGAAACAGTTCCCTTAACAGGGCGCAAGCTCTGTTTTTTATTCAATATAAACTCCTCCCGTTTTTCAATATATCCTTCCTTTTATGTATATGAATCATGTATGAATAGCGTGTAGCGATTATTCTTTCTATCTGTATAACAAGGGCATTACTTTATTGTACAATGATTACGAGTAACACGAAAAATAATAAAAAACGGCGTTCACGCTGTCCGCCGTTTCACTTATTCTTCTAATATTACAACGTTTATACGAACTGCTTTTTGAGCTTCCATTATAAAACACCCTACTTCAATTTCACCCTTATAAAACGACACAATCAAATATATAATATCCGTATATGGATTATTCGCAATATCATGTGAAGATGGAACAGCAGGTGAACTTGGATGTGAATGAAAAATACCTGAAAGATTTTCTCCCCGGCTTTCCATATTATTAACAGCCTGTTCAATCGCCTCAACGGACATATGAAACCGATTAGGATGGTTGGCTTCATTTTGTAATTTCCATAAAGTATCTCCTGATTTCCCTATACCTGATAGCAAACCGCATCCTTCATTTGGTAAGCATTGTTTACAGTGTTCAATCATCGCGTCATAAACACTGCGTTTAATTAGAAATTTATCTGAGTTAACTTTCATGTCTGTATTATTCCTCGTTCCATTGACTCCCGCTAATGGGACTTTGCGCAGAGGGGGGCATTGTCTTTTGCCGTAATGTAAAAAAGTCCATTGTTCCGGATTTTTCATTCCTGACCGGATTAACAACTGTGGTTTGTACCTGCTGCTGAGAAACTAGACGGTTAAACCAATCGACTGGGTGATGTGCAGATGATTGACTCTTTTGTGGTGCTTGATGTGGTGCTTGATGGAGTGCTTGATGTGGTGCTTGATGTGGTGCTTGATGTGGTGCTTGATGTGGTGATGTGATAGCTGCATTCTGTGAGAAAGTTTGTGGTGCTGATGGTTGGCTGCCCCGTTCCATTTCTTCTAATTTAGAATTAAATAAATTTGTTGGCGAGAAATTAAGCGGTTGTTTAATATATTGTGTAATAAAATTTTCTTTTTCCTCTAAACTGGCTTCAAGAACGGAGAACTGCGATTTCATTTGTTTCATTTGTTTATCCCAAGTTTCCCGGTCCTTTCCATATTGCTGAATTTTTTCCTGGTATATTTTCAATTCTGCTTTAAATTGCTCCATTTGATTCTGCAGTAAATGCTCACTATCCTTTTTCGTTTTATAAATTTCAAGTTCCTTTGCCTGAAGCTCAGCCGCTAACTGTTCGTTTTTCTTCTCAAGCTCTTCCATTTTAACAATCGTTGCCTTAGTTGCTGCTAATTCTGCTTTCAATTGATTAATTTGTTTGGACCAAGAACCCTTTTCTGCATCGAAGCTTTCGGATTTTTGTTTATAGATGTTAACCTGCTCCTGAACATGTTCTAAAACATTAATGTAAGATTCCTTTTCATGCTGATAATGATTGGTTAACATATTAAATTCTTCAATTTTTGCCTCCAAATCATCTTTTAGCTTAAGCTTCTCTGTTTCAAATTGTTCTAACCGAGATAAAGAATGCTGTGCATTCAATAACTCGTTTCTCATAATTTCGATTTGGCTTTCTAGCTCCGACTTTCTTACTTCTGACCTCTCATAATCATTTCTAAGCTGCAATACCTCTTCCATAAACATTTCCTTCTCCCTTTTTAGTTGATTCAATTCTATGGTTTTCGCTTCCAATTGGTGTTTTAATGACGAAGTCATCCTAACGAGCTGTTTCGTTTCTGTAAATACTTCATTTAAATTTACGGTAATGTTATCTAGACGTTCTTCATCGGATTGACGTTGTGAATTCATGATAGCAATACTTTCGTGGAATGAAGCATTTTCTTTTTCTAAAGATGCGATTTTTTGTAGTAGTTCAGTTTTTTCTTTAATATATCTCGAATTTTTATCCTCAAGGATGCTCATTTCCTTCACACGATTCTCCAAGCGGTTTAACATATCCGTTTTCAATTCGCCAAATTTCTTTATTTGCAGTTCGGCTTGTGCTAATTGATTCTTCAGATAACTAACATCTGCAATGGCCTTTTCCCTTTCGTCTTCCAATTGGTTTATCTTTTGTTGATAAGATACGTTTTTCTGATGCATTTGTGCCTTAATTTCCTTGAAAACTTGTAGGTCCTCGCCCATTTTTTGCTTTTCCTCTTCTTTTACCTGCAGCTGCTCTTTGTTCTTTTCCAACTCTTCCTTCAGGCTAATAATCTCCTGCTCAAGCTCCAGCTTTTTGTCATTAATTATTAATTCCTCAATTTCTGCATCCTTTTCTCTCATTAACTTATTCAATTCATCTAACTTTTTCTTAAATTGTTCATTTTCTTGCTTATACTGTTTAAGCTTTTCCTCTATTTCCGGATGTTCAGTTCGTCTCTCTAACTTCGTTATTTTATTTTTTAACTCTTTATTAAACAATAAAAGTTCATTATAATCTTTAATTAATTTATCGCGTTCCCCAGTAAATTTTTCTCTGTTTTTTAACAGCATCTGGACTTCATTATTTAATTTTTCGTTACGCTGTTTGAGGACAGTTAGTTGTTCGAAACAATTCTGCTTCTGTGCATCATTATATGAACGATGATAAGAAAGCTCTGATTCAAGGTGAATGATTCTTTGCTGTAATTGAATATGGCTGAATTTCTCATATTTGCTTTGCAAGTTGTAACTCCCCCCTCATAGGCAGTAGCCTACTCCTCTTCTTATTATTCTATGTCGTTAAGGAACAAAAGTGTTATGAAGATACAGGTTCACACAATCCGGGTGTTATAAGAAGTTATGTAATGAATACTTGGCAAGACAAACCTATTTAGGCTAGATGAGCCGAAAAAAGTGCACACTGTTTATCCTCAAGAATATATTATTTATGGGTCCACTGTGCGAAAGAATTAATTTCCACCAATCCTGAATAACATAAACAAATGCCTAAACACAGAATATGAATCCTTGCATACTATACAGTAGGCTCAGCCCCATAAACAAATATTTGAGGAGATGAATGTTTCATGAATATTAATCCTATTAGCGGCGGTCAAGAAACTTTATGCGTAAAAGTGCATAAAGTATACGATTGGGTAACCCGCCAGGCCGATGTGCCGCTTTTAGCATTCACTGGTCTCGAAGCCCTTGGTTCACTTGGATTCGATTGCCCTAGTACTCCAACGCCTACTCCTGGTGGTGCAGGTGATCCTTGTGCATTTTTAGGAGGAAATTTAACAGTTGATTGTTTCCCTACTGATGAAATTGGGAATCCAATTGATCCATTGGCACCTGGAGCCATTCTTTGTCAGGAAATTCCACAGCCAGATGGACGCGCTACTGGTCAATTTCAATTACCTGATGGTTCTACTGTTACTCTGCAAAAGGTTAAAGTATTAAAAAAGGGGTTTATCGTTGTCCGTGTTTCTAACCCACAAGGTTTAAGCTGCACATCGGACCCTATTCCTTGGGCATTATCTGAAAAGTTTTTCCTATGTGCACCTCCTGGAACATTTATTCAGTGTGAAGTCACTGACTTTGAATGTGACGCAAATCTCATGTGCCGCTCGGTTGGTATAACTCCAGGAGTTTTCGAATTCCAGCAGCTCGATATTTCTATTAACCTATGCCAGAATGTTCAAGCGGAAGCAGTGGTAAAACTTGAAATTACAGCGGACTTCTGTCAACCAAGACCAGATATGCCATTAATTTGCCCTCCATTGGCATTCCCGCCTCAATGCCCAACTATCTTCCCTGCTAATGGAAACAATGGGGAATAATGATCTACTTTAACAGTCAACGAAGAGGAGGAGTATGCTGCTCCTCTTTTTATTATTTCTTTTTCATAAAATCCCCAGAAACGGGTCACTATTCATAATCTAATTGATTTCGAAACATGATTCTTAATCTACAAACATAAAATGTAATGATATCTTCTTAATATTCAGGAGGGATTCGTATGTTCTGGAAAAAAAAAGAACAGGAACGTACTGAGGGAATAGCATGGTTCAGCTATACAGTTTTACTTCCTGATATAGCTGAAGATGAAAACGAAATAACAGTGATTGGAAATCTGACTTTCAAAAATACCGGAAATACTACAATTCATAACCCATTTATTTGTATTCGAATTAAACCTGTCCAAGACGTACGCCTGGGCGGAAAAATAGGCGCAATGACACACACTGCATTAACCATCGACGGAACAAATACAGAATCATGGCATTATATTCATGATAATTGGAAAAAAACTACTCTGGAGACCGGTGAACATTGGTTAAAGCCAAATCATTCGCAGTTCATATTGCCAAACGATATACTAACCTTTTCAAATGAGCTGCATATCTCTACTAATAAGGAAGAAAAATATGTGACCATCGAAGGCTATTTTTATTCTGATGAAATCAAAAATGGATTGACATCTTTAAATAATATCATAATTAATTTTTAGGAGATCCCTTATGAAAATATTATTTATTACTTCAGGATATGATGGGATTTATGAACATTTTGAAACATGGATCGTAAATGAACTAGAGAAAAAACATGAAGTCAAAGTATTACAACACAAAACAAATCTAAATATTTTTCACTCACTTATTAATACCTTCCAACCCGATGCCGCCATTACATTGGTTGGCTTTAAACTGCCAATACGTTTGTTAAATGCACTGCAGAATAGCAGGATCAAGACGGCAATATGGTTTACTGAAGATCCGTATTATATAGACCAAACGTCAATGCTTGCGGAATATTTCAATTATATTTTCACCATTGATTCAGCCGCAATGGATTTTTATAAAGAAAACGGCCATAAACATGTATTCCAATTGTCTCTAGCAACGGAACCGCAAATTTTCCAGCCAAAGGGAATACACGAAACTTATAGAAGCGATATATGCATGGTTGGATTTCCGTATCCGGAGCGAATCACATTCATTCAATATCTTCTGCAGAATACCAATTATCAAATACAGGTAGTCGGTAAATGGAAAAAAGCATTGGCCTTATTTCAACGTCACCCACAGCTTAGAATTCATGAAGGCTGGGTCGAACCTTCCAAAGTTGCAGACTTTTACAATAGTGCTAGTATTGTATTAAACACTCACCGTCCTTTTAATCTCAAGCAAAACCAAAATCGCCTTGGGATCGTTGGGAAAAATATTAACAACCGCACTTTTGATGCCGCTGCTTGTGCGGCGTTTCAATTAATTGAATTCAAAGAAGAACTGCCCAAACATTTTAAAGAAAAGCAAGAAATCATATCTTTTAAAAATAATCAGGAACTTCTTGAAAAACTTAACTATTACCTTGTCCATGAAAATGAACGGCAAAGAATAGCCGAAAATGCTAGAAAAAGAGTGTTACTGGAACACACTTTTGCCAAAAGGCTTGATAAAATGATCCATATCATGACAACAACAGGATAATGGTCAGATAAGCTCTTCTGTTAAATATAACAGCCCTTATTTGGAATGTACCATAGAGAAAGCGATTGTGGTGCAAACAATCGCTTTCATTCATTTTTATGGCAGCTGGTACTATCTTTTGCTGCCATTTAATGATGAGTAAGATGTTTTTTTAATCATCACCCGAGGAGAGGTTTGTTTTACCGTGGAATATGGAATAGGTCTGCCTTGGGACAAACCTTTTGCTGAGTAGATTTTATTGATCTTACTGCAGAGACACATTTGAAAATTCCTCCTTTCATACTGTATTATTATGATAAAATTGGAATTTTGCTTGTACGAATTATCTATTAATAGTGTCTATTTTTATGGAACTTTAATCTATAATTATTCTTTAATCTCTAATTATTCTTTAATCTACAACAAACTCTCTATAATGCTGGACAAAAATTTCTTTATTTTTTTCATAACCATCCATATTCGTTACTCCACAATCATGAATACACCAGGTTTGTTTTTGCTTTGGAACTCCAACCTCAAGTCCCGCTTTCCAAAATTCAATACTTTGTGAAACGTCATAAAAATGCCATCCTTTAAAAATATCCTCCCGCCAAGGAACATCATATTGCGTGATCATAATTAAACCATCGATTGCCCTTACTGGTTGGTACTTTCTTTTTACTGTATTATGTCGCAGAATACCCAAATTCCCTTTACCTGTTAATGTATGATAAACAGTACCATATATATACGGACTATTCCACCAATATCCATTTGGGATAGTGATCGATCCAACTACTCCAAGCATTCCTAATTTAGGATACTTAATAAAAAGAGCAAGGATATCATAGAGAAAATTTTTATTGATAATATAAACATCCTGGTGTAGATATACCTTATATTTGGCATCAGTCCTTCTCATCCCCTCATTATATCCGGAAGTAAGGCTAGATGCGTTCTCTACAGCAACCGTTTCAATTTCATAACCTGCAGGAATATTTAATAAGTTAATATGGTGTAAAGCCATATTGTACTCTTCATAATTATTTACACAAGAAATAAAACAAATTTTATTTGAATTTGTCATTAACTGGTCATCTCCCTCTAGGGCAAGTAGATATTCTTATTTATAATATGTAGTAGTCAACTATAAGTGCTAGATAAAGATAAACAAATTCTAATAGTGATAAATGGATATCTTATTCCTAGGACAAGCAAAATAAATGAGCCTGAATTCTCAAACAACAGGCCCAACGGTAATTTAGATATTTTTTGTTAATATGATATGATAATGGAGCTGCCGTTATTATTGTCAGTTAAAGCAGCAACAATCCCGTCATCTTATTTGGTCTCATATATATTTTTCATTTCTGTTACCTTATTAAAAATTTCTTTAAAACCTTCATTGTATCCTTTTGGAAATAAAATCCCCAGCCCAAATGAATGTTCAAATTGAAATGAAGGATATAATCCTTTCAAAGTATTCCATAATTGATAAACACCAAATCCACGGTTTTTTACTTCTATGTCATGAAATAAAATGGCTCCATTTTCTGCAACCTTTGGCAGCCATGTTTGATAATCGTGTGAAACGGCATCAAACGTATGAAATCCATCAATATGCAAAATATCAATACACTGATCTGGAAAAAGTTTTACTGCCTCATCAAAAGTGCCCCTGATTAAATTTGCAACATTCGGAAAATAAATATCATTAATATGTTTAACGAGAGTATAAACTTCTTCTCCGTAATAACCAGCATGAGGATCCCCTTTCCATGTATCTACAGCAAAACAATTTGTAGAAAGACCTTCATCCTTTACTGCCTGACAAAAACTGAAAAATGAAACTCCGAATTGACTCCCTAATTCCACTATCGTTTTCGGTTTCATAAATCGAACTAAATCATAGGCAAAATTCCGATGTCCAAGCCATGCGGACATACCTCTAATTTTAGGATTAAATTTATCCAAATCAAATTCCGGCTTATAATATTTCCACACCATATCATTACCCTCCAATATCGTTTCTTTGCTATTAAACTCGCATCATGGTAAAAGCTGCTCCTTTAATACATCTTCGTGCAGAATTATCCTAATCAATGAATGTATCAAGATAAACAGGCTTTTCCGCTTGGTTGATTTCACGGTTTAGAATATACTGCCACACAGTACAGTAATAACATCTCTCAAAAGTTGTTTATCAAATGTAAGTATATAGGTTAGTGAATCGTTTATTGTATGCTTGTTAGTACATTCCCATAAAGCACTTATGCTTTAAAAGATGCCCCAGCATCAATCTAGGCAATATTCACCGGTTTTGTATTATAGACTAATTCAGGTCTAAAGATCCTTTAACTACTCATCTTTCTCCAGTAGACCCCAAAGTTGTCAATTTTAATGAGCGGCTCCTCTATTTTACGTACTCTGCGAAAATCTGTTACAGCAGCTTGACAACCAGGCAATGCATAATCATCAATGATAATAAATCCACCTTTGGAAACCTTGTGATATAGATTCGTTAAACTATCCATGGTTGATTCATACATATCACCATCAAGCCGTAAAATAGCTAATTTATCTATTGGAGCGACTGGTAATGTATCCCTAAACCAACCTTTAAGAAATTTGACATTTTCATCAAGTAATCCATATCGTTGAAAATTTTGCTGCACTTCGGGCAATGATACACGTAAATAATCTACTTTATACAGTTGGTCCCCATTATCTTGAGGATACTTTATGATGTTTGGTGCCGGCAGTCCCTGGAATGAATCAGCTACCCAAACATTCCTATCATTAATTGCATGTGCTTTCAGAAAACCTCGCATAAAAATGCAGGCTCCCCCCCTCCAAACACCCGTTTCAATGAAATCACCTTTTATATTTTCTTGCAGTATAATATCCATGCAATTATGAATATTATCCATACGCATACGTCCAATCATACTATGAGCAATTCGAGGCCAAATTTCTCCCATTCTAATCTTTTCCGGATCGGCATACCGTTGAGTAATAATATCCTGTTCATGCTCCTGCCAAATTTCAAATAAAATATTCTTCTTTAAAAGTTCAATGTACATTTCGGTTCCAGCATTCTTACTCATACTTTCCTCCTGTAATTTAGTAATATTGCATCCAAACTCTTAAACCTTCGTTTACATCTCATCCTTGTGTTACAACATTTCCAAGAACAGTAAAGAAAAGTGAAAATAATTACAATTATGTGCTAAATGATGTCTACACTATTTTAAATTATGAGGGAGGGAGGTAGATACACTAGGTTTTCTTTTTGCATGCTCCTTTAAAATATGCTTACGATTAATTTTTGGTTCATCATTTGTATGTGTCTAGATTTTAATCGATTGTTCATCGTGATATAAAAAAGCCAATCATAGTGTGCACGTAAATGTTCATCTCACAAGACTTGATCACAAACAATTTCCTAACAAAACTATAAAGAAACCCTCACTGCTCAGACTTCTCAGCATAAATTATTATTATATTCAATTTGTTGTTCTATATAACTCTTTCACTATTTATGGAAGTTTGTCATACAAGTTAATTTAGATACCTATGTTTTTCTCCACTGATATTATCAAAACTAAACGGAGGCTTACTATGTCAAATAATAAGGTCTGTTTTATCTCATGTGTAAATAATTACGAGGAATATAACATGGCATTATTACACATCCATTCACTTCGCATTCCAGGAGGTTATGAAATTGAAACGATTGCGATTGAAAATGCCGCTAGTTTGACTTCTGGATATAATGAAGCAATGAGGAAAACAGATGCGAAATACAAAGTTTATCTTCATCAGGATACTTATATTATAAATAAGAATTTTCTTTTCGAAATCATTGCCTTATTCCAAAGATACCCAAAGTTAGGGATGATGGGGGCAATAGGTAGTAAAACAATACCTTATGGATGTATGCATTTAAGTCAGCTCCGATATGGAGTTATTTATCATACTTTTGATGGCAAAGGAAAAATAAGTCTTGGGCAAAATATTGCTGTAACGGACAAGGATTATGAGCCAGTAAGAGCAATAGATGGTATGATCATGATCACACAATATGATATCCCATGGAGAGAGGATATTTTTAAAGGCTGGCACTGTTATGATATTTCACAAAGCCTAGAATTCCAAATGGCAGGGTTCGAGGTTGGAATTCCTAAGCATAGCAGTCCTTGGTATATTCATGATTGCGGCATAATAACTCTGACAGGCTTCGAGGAAAATCGAAAGATTTTAGTGCAGCATTATTATCCGTATACTATTTGATAAAACAATTAGAGTCCAATTCACATTTCAAAACTGCCTTGTTATTTCTATTTGTTATTCACCTTAGTTCCACACTTACTTTTTTATGTTTTTCCTATTCATCTCCACATTTATTTTAAGGCTTTTTCTGCGAAACTTCGTATTTCGACCATTAAATGTCCATTAGATTTATGTATCCAGCCACTTCTCTTACAATTTGACCCCTTTAAAAATCCTGAATTTTTCACTATTGAGCAAAAACTAAGAAGAGACATTGATGCAGGTAAAAAAGCTTCTAGCGGGTTACCTGCATCATTTTTTAGATATATTACTCAGTAGTTTTTTTCCAATATACTCCGGTATTATCAATTTTAATAATTGGTTCCTTGATATTGTGTTTGCTACGAAAATCAGAAACAGCAGCTCGACAGCCAGACAATGCATAATCATCAATGATAATAAATCCACCTTTAGACAACTTGTGATATAGGTTCGTTAAACTATCCATGGTTGATTCATACATATCCCCATCAAGACGTAAAATAGCTAATTTATCAATTGGGGCCAGAGGTAAAGTCTCCTTAAACCAGCCTTTTAAAAATTTGACATTTTCATCAAGCAAGTTATATTTTTGAAAATTTCGCTGTACTTCTGGCAATGATACACGTAAGTAATCTATTGTATATAGTCTATCCCCACTATCTTGAGGAAATTTTGCTGTATTTGGGGCAGGCAGGCCTTGAAATGAATCAGCTAGCCAAACATTTCTATCATTGACACCATGTGCTTTAAGGAAACCGCGCATAAAAATGCAGGAGCCCCCTCTCCACACACCGGTTTCAATAAAATCACCTTCAATATTCTCCTGAAGGACAGATTGCATACACATTTGAAGATTGTCCATTCGCATACGCCCTATCATACTATGAGCAAATGCCGGCCAAATCTCTCCCATTATTAGTTTATTAGGATCAACTATAGGTCCTTTAGAAAAAAGATCTAGTTCATGCTCATGCCAAATTTCAAAAAGAATGGTCTTCTTTAAAAGTTCTACATACATTTCAGTACTAACTCTAGTATTCGTACTGGAATGAAGTTCTGAATGCTTATGTGTCTCAGAGTTCCTATTCATAATGCCCCCCTGTGTGAAATAACAACAAAAAATATTTGCTGTTATAAATTTATTAAGTACTTTAAAATATGCTTAATAAAATTTTTGGTTAACTTTTATTAGATTATTTACATCCCCAGTCGATATCATTTATTCATTTTCTGCATCAGAACTATGTCTGCTTAGAAAATTGAGGCTGGGACAAAACCAGCTTCAAATAAAGAGAAAGGTGAATTTGAGTACACTCAAATTCACCTTTCTCCATTTAATGTTTGTAAATTCTGTTTGGATTTAGTGTAGTAACTTAATTTTAACGGAGAGTGTCCCTAATTTATTATAAACATGATCAAAGCCTGTAAAATTTTACAGGCTTTTTCATTTCAGAGGAGGGTTTATCCCAGCCTCATTTCTAGTTGTATTTTGCCGCTTCAATTGTATGATAAAAGTTTGCTTCGTTAATTAATTAAATTAGTTAAACAATATTTACCCCCGCACTTGCAGCTCCAACAACAGCTTCTAAAATCGGTAGACCGCTAGCTTCAGAAACAGAAAATACCATCATCAAGCGATCTCCTGCAGCAACAGGTGCTACTAATCCTGTTGATCCTGACAGTAAAGTTCCAACACTGATTACACCCGTTAATGACGGTTGCAGGACAACAGTTCCTCCTGGTACAGGTGTAAAAATATTAGAGCCTGCAGGAGCCCGATATAATGTAGCTGAAACTGTTGCGGTAGCCAGTAATAAATCTAAAGCAACAGTAGTTTGAAAATTAGCTGAAATTGCATTAACAATGCCGCTTCTTGGAACTGTAAAAGCAATGTTCGTAAGACCTGCAAGATTAATTGGAAGACCAGCAACTGTTACAATAGGTAATGAGGCTCCAAATCCAACAGCAGCTGAAACTCCTACTAGTCCACCAGCAATCACAGTTAAAGCAGCTGGTGTTAGACCAGTAGAAAATGGAATAATCGCTCCCCCACCAGCAATTCCACCACCACCAGTACCTGG
Source organism: Bacillus benzoevorans (assembly GCF_014207535.1). Lineage (GTDB taxonomy): Bacteria > Bacillota > Bacilli > Bacillales > Cytobacillaceae > Bacillus_BD > Bacillus_BD benzoevorans. Next base: position 39,005 of record NZ_JACHGK010000005.1, on the reverse strand, counting down.
AAACACCGGACAAACACATCTAGGATTAGGAGAGACCAGCGGTCCAAGTTGCACAATGCCGCAAGGTTCACAAATTGGCATAAAATCAAATCCTTTCTATTAAGATACTAAATTATATTCATATCATTGAGTAATTCCTGTATACTTGTCCATAATAGCGTAAATTTTCTACAATTTAGCTGTTGATTTTCACCCATTTTCCATTCCTGACTAAATAAATAGGAAATAGGGAAAAATATGAATAAATGCTACTAAATTCGGCAAAAAATGTGTTAATATAGGTGTTAAGTGAAACTTATTATCTTTTCTATGATGATAAGGTTCAGAAATAATTTAACGATATAAGGAGTTTTATAATGGAAAAAGTACTTGTTTTGGGACATAAAAATCCTGATACAGACTCAATCTGTTCAGCGATTGCGTATGCAAATTTAAAATCAGAATTAGGCATGAATGTTGAGCCAGTTAGACTAGGTGAAATTAACGGTGAAACTCAATTTGCCTTAAATTACTTTCAAGTGAATGTACCGCGTTTAGTGGAAAAAGTGGCTTCCGAAGTTAGCCAGGTTATTTTAGTAGACCATAATGAACGCCAGCAAAGTGCGGATGACATCGATCAAGTACGTATCTTAGAAGTAATTGATCACCACCGCATTGCTAATTTCCAAACTAGTGATCCTTTATTATACCGCGCAGAACCTGTAGGTTGTACCGCTACTATTTTAAATAAGCTGTACAAGGAAAATGGCGTAAAAATTAAAAAGGAAATTGCCGGCTTAATGCTGTCCGCTCTGATTTCTGATTCATTATTATTCAAATCGCCTACCTGCACTGAGCAGGATGTTGCCGCTGCACGTGAATTAGCTGAAATCGCGGAAGTTGAACCAGAGAAATATGGCTTAGAAATGCTTAAAGCTGGTGCTGATTTAAGTGATAAAACAGTGGAACAATTAATTACTCTAGATGCGAAAGAATTTGAAATGGGGAACTACAAAGTAGTAGTGGCACAGGTTAATGCTGTCGATACAAACGATGTTCTTGTTCGTCAAAAAGAAATTGAAGCAGCATTGAATAAAGAAATTGCTGACAGAAATCTTGACCTCTTCTTATTTGTTGTCACAGATATTTTAATCAATGATTCAGTCGGCCTTGCTCTTGGGAAAATGACAAATGCAGTAGAAAAAGCATTCAATGTACAGCTTGATAATAACACTGCCCTGCTAAAAGGTGTAGTATCTCGTAAAAAGCAAATCATTCCTGTATTAACAGATACATTAAAAACAATGTAATAAGAAAAAGCATGGAGGCGTACGTATTACCTTCCATGCTTTTTCTTTATGCTGTCACTCCAAAGAAAGCTCTTAATACATATTCTCCAACTTGCTATTTTCATCTTATCTTCAATCCTCCATTTAATAGTGCTTATTCAATGCCATTACCTTTTTAGAAAAAACAGGAAAGACTAAACCCATTTTTAATGGTCGTAAGCAACATTCATTCATTCTTTTCATAATGTACATAAGAATGTAGACAAACTCTATCATATTTACCTTGGTTTTTTCATTATGATTCGGAGGTGTATTTATGTGTAAATTAATCATCTTTGCGATCATTGGATTTTTAGCACAATTAATTGATGGTTCACTTGGTATGGCTTATGGTGTTACCTCCACCACTTTATTACTTACATTAGGAATTGCTCCTGCCATTGTTTCCTCATCAGTCCATCTTGCTGAAGTTGTCACTACGGCAGCATCCGGAATATCTCATATGAAGTTTGGAAATGTTGATAGACAGGCTTTAAATCGTCTTATTATACCTGGGTCAATTGGATCATTTGTTGGAGCTTGTTTTTTGAGTAATGTACCAGGCAATTTGGCAGGGCCATATATATCCTTGTTTCTCCTGTTACTCGGTATGTATATCCTATTTCGTTTCTTGTTTAGAATCAAATCCGAAACAAAAGAAAAATCTATTGAACTAACTAGGAAGAAAGCTATTCCTCTAGGACTTATTGCTGGCTTTGCTGATGCAACAGGCGGGGGCGGTTGGGGACCTATCGCTACACCCGTTCTTTTGTCTAAACAGGGCATATCAGCAAGAAAAGTCGTTGGTACAGTAGATACCAGCGAGTTTGCTATTGCGGTTTCAGCTACTCTAGGATTCTTAGTCTCCCTTGGATGGGATGAAGTGAATTGGCTTTGGGTCTTTGCACTCATGATTGGCGGCGTGATTGCGGCACCGATAGCTGCATGGCTTGTAAGAAAGTTGCCTGCCCACCTATTGGGTGTCCTTGTTGGTGGATTTATCGTGTTAACGAATGTTCGAATTTTACTTAACACCTGGGCAGTGGACATAGTATGGGTTCCCTTTATATATGGTGTCATATTACTAGGATGGATTTTAGCCATCACATATTCTATAAAAACTAATAAACGAAAATAGGTTAAGCTATTTTCTCTTTTCTATTGACAAAAGCATATTATTTAATCACACACCTTACTTAAAAAGACATTTTTTAAATAATATTTTCAGTTTGAATTGAATGTATTCCTTCGAAAGGAGTAAGAAGTCTTGAAAAAAAACAACTCCAATAAAAATGTGATTTGGCATCAATCAATGATTACTAAAGAAAGTCGACAAAAAAAACACAAACATAAAAGTTTAATTATCTGGTTTACTGGGTTATCAGGGTCGGGAAAATCTACCATTGCAAATGCTCTCCAGAATAAATTATATGAAAATAACGTTTCCGTTTATTTGCTAGATGGTGATAATCTACGGCATGGTATCAATAAAAATCTCACTTTCACGGAAGATGATCGAAAAGAAAATATTCGAAGGACGGCGGAAATTGGCAAGTTATTTGTTGATGCTGGAATTGTGGTCCTTGCTGCGCTAATATCTCCATTTCAAGAAGATCGCATGAATGCCAGGATCCTATTTGAGGTGGATGAGTTTATAGAAGTATACGTGAAATGTTCCCTGCATGAGTGTGAACTCCGGGATCCTAAAGGGTTGTATAAGAAAGCAAGAAAAGGGGAAATCAAACAATTTACTGGAATCGACCAACCATATGAAGTACCGAAGAATCCTGAAATTATCATAAATACAAATGAATTATCAATTGAAGAATGCGTAAAAATCATTTCATCCTATCTTTATGAAAAAGTTCATCTGATGCATCATAAAGGGGGTGATCATCCATGACATTGAGCATGCCTCACGGTGGTAAACTTGTTAATCGAATCAATCTAAATTATCCTATAACAGAGATTACATCTGAAATTGAGATCGATGCTATGGCTTTGTCTGACCTGGAGTTAATGGCAAATGGGGCATACAGTCCTCTTGTTGGCTTTCTTGGAAAAGATGAGTATAATTCAGTAATTGAGAACACGCGATTAACAAATGGAACAATATGGAGTATCCCCATTACTCTTCCTATTCATGAAGGCGCTGCCGAAAAACTTAAAATTGGAGAATTAGTAAAACTCAAACACAAAAACGATTATTATGGTGTTATCAAACTTCAAGAAATATATTCATCTGATAAAATAAAAGAAGCGAGCAAAGTGTTTCAAACAACTGATCCAAATCACCCCGGTGTAATGAAACTGCTAAATAGACCAAATATTTATATCGCCGGCCCTATTACATTAACAAAATTACCCCCGAAGGACACAGCATTCACACAATACTATAAATCTCCATTAGAAACAAGAAAAAAATTTAAGGAGTATGGATGGAATACAGTTGTGGGATTCCAAACAAGGAATCCTGTTCATAGAGCGCATGAGTATATCCAGAAGACAGCTTTAGAAGTAGTCGATGGTTTATTTCTACAGCCCTTAGTCGGTGAAACAAAGTGTGATGATATACCAGCAGATATTCGAATGAAAAGCTATGAAGCTTTATTAAAAAACTATTATCCTGCCAACAAGGTCTTTTTAGCCGTATTCCCTGCTGCCATGCGTTATGCTGGCCCAAAAGAAGCGATTTTTCATGCGATTGTTCGAAAAAACTATGGCTGTACGCATTTTATCGTGGGAAGAGATCACGCTGGGGTTGGAAATTATTATGGAACTTATGATGCACAGAAAGTGTTTACGCAGTTTAGTCTAGAAGAGATTGGCATCCATATCCTTCCTTTTGAACATTGCTTCTATTGTACAAAATGTGAAAGTATGTCCTCTAGTAAAACTTGTCCGCATCCTAAGGAAGATCATTTACACTTATCAGGAACGAATGTTCGAGAAATGTTGCGTAAAGGCATAGCTCCTCCACCCCAATTCAGCCGTCCTGAAGTAATAGAGGTCTTAATGAATGGATTAAGAAAATCCTAATCAGATTTGTTTGCTCAGACCCTAAAAAGGAAAAGCATGGAGGCAGAATCCCTTCCATGCTTTTCTTTATGCTCTCACTATATCTTCTGTATAAATAATCATCGCAATTTCATCACAATGATGCAGCTTGGGACAATGAATACAATCCTTCCAAACCTTTTGCGGCATATTATCCTTGACGGTTACGTCAAAGCCGCATTTTTGAAAAAACTCCACCTGATAAGTCAGGGAAATCAATTTATTAATTCCCAGTCTCTTTGTTTCTTGGATAATCTGCTCAACTAGTAATTTACCAATTCCCATTCTTTTTACAGATGTGTCCACGACGAGTGAACGAATTTCCGCTAACTCTCTATCTAAAATGGCCAAACTTGCACATCCAACTACTTTCTCATCAACAACTGCCACAAAAAAGGAAAATATTTGCTGGATTAATGATTCCTTCGTCCGCGGCAGGACAATTTTTTGTTCTGAATATAAATAGATTAATTCGTATAAAGTATCAACGTCCGCAATTTTTGCTCGTCTAATTTCAACCACAGCTGTCATCACCTTTATTGAAAATTCTTAGTTGTAATAATCATACTGCATTTCTCCATAAAGTCAATAAATAATCATAGAAATGTATAAATATGAATTTTATGGAATACATATGAGAAAATAAAGACTGGCACCCTAGTCAGGGGCCAGTCTTTTAATCATAATCATTTATTAAGCATCAAATACTTCCACTTTCTCCATCACATCGCCGTTTTTCATTGCTAAAACGGTATCCATACCTGATGTTACTTTACCAAATACAGTATGTACCCCATTTAAATGCGGCTGTGGCTCATGAACAATGAAAAATTGGCTGCCGCCAGTATCCTTGCCGGCATGGGCCATAGATAAAGAACCTACTTCATGTTTATGCGGATTTCCTTCTGTTTCACATTTGATTGTGTAACCAGGACCGCCCATACCTGTTCCTGTAGGATCGCCGCCTTGACTGACGAATCCAGGAATAACACGATGGAAAACGACACCGTTATAAAAACCTTCATTCGCTAATTTTTCAAAGTTCGCAACGGTTCCGGGAGCTTCATTTGGAAATAAATCAAATTCAATCTTTTCACCGTTCTTCATTAATATGTATCCTTTTTTTGCCAATACAAACAACTCCTTTGCTTTTATAAAATCAGCTATTATAATACCATTATTTTCATCTTTTCACAAAGAAATGACATGAATTCCTTATTTTTTGTCAGCAAAGTATTGTGCCAATTCAACAATCATGGCCCCCATTCGCTCATGCTTTGGAACGACAAGGCGCTCGATTCCTTCCTCACGCAGTGCTTCAGCGGTAACCTTGCCAACTGCAGCTGCTATCGTTTTCCCCTTAAAAATGGCTTGAATCTTGTTAGCGTAACCTTTTTCCCGGGCATAATCAAATAAAGAACGAACCTGAATAGCAGTTGTAAAGCAGACTGCATCTACTTTTTCAGAATACAGTTCCTGACAAAGAGTTTCCACAATTTCCGGAACCGGCGGGATATGCTGATAAGGCAGGATCTGAGAAACATTTGCACCTTTTCCAGTTAAAAACTTTATTAATTCCGGTGCTTTTTCCCCATGGAGCTGCACTAATACTTTTTGATTAGAAAGGTCAAAATCCGCAAGCTGGCGGATGAGACCTTGAGTGGTCCCATCATCATCAGAAGCAACAGGCTGAATCATGACTTGTTTTAACGCAGCTTGTGACTTATATCCTCTTGATGCTACTTTTGCCTCTTTGATTTTTGCGATAAATTCCTCTTTTTCGCCTAAGTTCTCAGCTAAATCAAGCAGGGCCTGAATGCCAACTCCAGTCGTAAAGATAACCCAGTCTGCCCCTTCAGCAATAAATTTTTGTAAATCAAACTTTACTTCGTTTTCCGCTTTAAAAACGGTCCCTTGAAGAGAACGTACACTGGCGGTACCGCCTTGTTTTTCTATGAGCAATGACATTTCTTCTGTTTTTCGGGAAGCGCCAAGCACAATATGTTTTCCCGTTAATGATTTCTCCATTTTATCTCTCCTCTATTTATAAAGCAGTTAATGAAATAAGGCTAACTCACAAATCATAGGAGCCAGCCTTATTTCTATACATTTAATATTTAGTGATGATGCCCACGATGGAGACGATCGTACAATTGCCAGTCATCTATTATTTATTAAGCTTTTCTAAGATTGAGAATAATTCATCTAAACAAGTAATTTCATAATCCGGAATGACTTCGTTTCGTTCTTTATCGTGGCGGTTAATCCAAACAGATTTAATTCCTGCACGTGATGCCCCAAGAATATCCGTCATAAGATTATCCCCAACCATTAAAACTTTTTCCTTGTCGATATCAAGAAGAGATAGGGCATGTTCAAATAAAGTTGGATCGGGCTTTCCTCTGCCAAATGAACCTGAAATGACAATTTGATCAAAGTAAGGCACTAATTCCGGTGTTATTTCCAGCTTCGTGTTTTGCAGATCCGGGGATCCATTTGTCAGTAATAAAAGCTTATATTTTCCTTTCAGTTTATCTAAAACGGAAAAGCTGTCATCATAAACAAATGGTTTCTTGCGGCGTTCCGCAGGGAAACGTTCTGCTAATTCAGCAGCAAATTCCTTGTCATCAATCCCAAATTTCAACAAACCGCGGTACCAGGAATCTTTACGGTATCCCGGTACAATATCCTTCATTTTACGGAAATTATCCTCATCATCGAGGAAGTTGCCCCATAATCCTTCAAACGGATTGATCCCAATCATTTGTGTAAATGGAAAAGTTTCATAGCTTGCATATAATGTCCGCGCTTCTTCTCGAACCGCTTCCTCTAACTTTTCAAGGTCAAGATCATACTTTTCTGCCGCGGCCTGACATGTAGCCACAAAAGCCTCTTTCACACTTTTTTGATCCCAAAGAAGTGTATCATCAAGGTCAAAAAATATTGCTTCAATCATTAATAAAATTCCCCTCTATTCATCTTTCAACAATATGATTATTTTTCTTCCTGCTCTACTTCTACTACCCAGCCAAATGGGTCTGGCTCTTTACCAACTTGAATAGCTGTTAATGTATTGTAAAGCTTCATGGAAAGTTCACCTGTTTCCCCGCCATTAACAATCATTTTTTCTCCATTCCAAAATAGGTCGCCGACAGGAGAAATAACGGCAGCTGTTCCTGTTCCAAATACTTCTTCCAGTACGCCATCCTTGTAAGCCTGATAAACCTCTTCAATCGAGACTTTTCGTTCTTCCACAGGCATATTCCAATGTTTTAATAAGTGGATAATAGAATTTCTTGTGACACCTTCCAAAATGCTGCCGTTTAAAGCAGGAGTTACTACGACACCATTGATTTTGAAAAAGATGTTCATACTTCCTACTTCTTCGATATATTTCTTTTCCACCCCATCAAGCCATAAGACCTGCGAATATCCGCTCTCTTCTGCAACTTCCTGGGCCTTTAAGCTTGCTGCATAATTTCCAGCTGTTTTTGCTGTACCTGTTCCCCCGGCAACGGTCCGGACATATTTGCTTTCAACAGCAATTTTTACCGGGTGAATACCTTCTTTATAATAAGAACCTACAGGACACATAATAATAATAAATTTATATTGAGATGCAGGATGTACACCGAGTGATGCTTCTGTAGCAATGATAAATGGACGAATGTAAAGGGATGTTCCTTCAGATTTCGGCAGCCACTCACGATCAACTTTAATTAATTCTTTCAGCCCTTTAAGTACTAATTCCTCATCAATTTGCGGAATGACAAGACGGTCATTTGATTGATTCATACGCTGGAAGTTTCTTTCAGGCCTGAATAAAAGAATCTTTCCATTTGAATAGTACGCTTTTAAACCTTCAAAAACGGTTTGTCCATAATGGAATACCATTGCTGACGGATCAATTTGAAGGGGTTGATTCGGAATGATTCTTGGATCATGCCATCCCTTATCACCAGAATAATCCATTACAAACATGTGGTCTGTAAAGACTTTTCCAAAGACTAATTTGTCGTCCTCAGGTTTTTGTCTCCGTGTTGAACTTAATGTAACACTGATGTTTTGGTTTGACATTGCTTTCGTCTCCTATCTCATAACAAACTAAATATGAATTAAATGTAAATAAATAAAAACTAATAGTATTACTTTATCATAAATTTTCACATTTTAAAGATAAATTATTGATAAAGGCACGATAAAATAATGAGAAGAACTGCAGGGTGATCTCGGATCACTTTACCTGCCGATTAAGTTTTCTATTTTATCTTTTACTTTCAGACCTAAATCCACACCATCATTTATCCCTTGTTCTACTTTTTCCTTCCAAGTTGGGTATTCTTCGATGATCTTTTCCTTTACCTTTTCTGACTGTTCTTTTAATTTTTCCCTTTGTTCTTTCATAAATTGACCATCATTTTCGCCGCTTAACTGGGATTGAACTGATTCTGATTTAAACTTCTCAGTCTCTGTAAAAGGCTGCATTCGCTCCATAATCATTTTAAATAATGGCGCAGCGGTTTCCGAACTGCTTGAAGACAAATAGTGCTGACGATCCGTTTGATCATATCCAAGCCAAACGGCCCCAACTAAATTTGGTGTATATCCCACAAACCATTGATCTTTTGTCCCATTAATATCTTTGTACGGCAGCTGTGTAGAACCTGTTTTCCCGGCTAATTGAACCCCCGGTATTTGGGCACTCTGCCCCGTCCCTGACTCAACAACTCCAAGCAGGAGTGAAGTTATGTCTTTTGCTACCTTTTTTGAGGTGACTCTTGTTGTCTTGCTATTATGCTTGGCAATGGTATTTCCCGTCGGTCCCACTATCTTCGTAATTAAATGTCCATCTTTTCTTTTGCCGTCATTCGCAAACACTGAATAAGCTTCAGCCATCTGGAGCGGCGATACTCCCTTGCTCATTCCTCCAAGTGCTATTCCTAAGTAATGGTCCTCCTTTTCAAGAGGAATACCAAACTTCTCAAGAGAAGCAATCCCTTTTTCAAGACCTATTTCATGCAGCAGCCAAACAGGAGGAATATTTAATGACTCTGCCACAGCTTCATACATCGGTACCTCTCCCTGATAAGTGTGGGAATAATTCTCCGGTGCATAATCATCAAATACGATGGGCTCATCCTTAAGCATCGATTCTTTCGTATACCCCTCCTCAAGTGCTGCTGTATACACAGCCAGCGGCTTCAGGGTCGAACCGGGCTGTGCCTTCATATGGGTTGCACGGTTAAATCCTCTAAATACATAATCTCCCCTCCCTCCGACAAGACCGCGGACTCCTCCGCTTTCCGGATCAAGTAAGACTGCTCCGCTTTGTACGTCAGCACCATTCATCCCTCTTGGAAAAGACGAATTTTGCTTATATATTTGTTCTAATGTCGCTTGTATATTCTGATCCATCTCGGTATAAATACGATAACCTCTTGTGATAATCTCTTCCTGTGTTAACCCATATTCATGAATCGCTTCATCTAAAACAGCATCGACATAATAAGGATAATCCCGTTTAATATAGCTGCCGCCTCCATCCTCAAGGATGATATGTTCATTTTTAGCGGCTTTATATTCTTCTTCCGTGATCATCCCTTCCTCTTTCATTGCTCCTAAGACTACATTTCTCCGATTCATCGCCTTATCGTAATGTTTAAACGGATCTAATGCGGATGGTGATTGAAGCAATCCGGCCAGCATCGCAGCTTCACTGATTGTAACCTGGCCGATGTCTTTATTGAAATACTTCCAAGATGCTTGATCAATTCCCCAGGCGCCGCTGCCAAAATAAACCTGATTAAGATACATCGTCAATATTTCATCTTTGCTGTAATTTTTTTCAATTTCTACAGCGAGAAATAATTCTTCCATTTTACGTTTATATGTTTTTTCGGGAGAAAGCAGAGCATTCTTCGTTAATTGCTGCGTGATTGTACTGCCGCCTCCCGTTATTGAACCAGAAATCAGATTGCCGAAAAACGCTCTCGCCATTCCTTTCAGATCAAATCCATGATGCTCCCTAAACCGACGGTCTTCAATAGCGATTACAGCATTCGGAATATAATCTGGCAGGTTTGTAAGTGTAATTCCTTCTGTCCTATTCGTCTCAATCTTTGTGGCTAAATCACCATCTTTATCATAAATAACAGTTGCTTGACTCAGTCCGTCTTGTAAAGTCTTGACATTCGCCCTCCAAGCCGTAAACGAGAAAAACAAAATGACCGCCAATAGGAAAACAAGGAATACAAGGAAAAGGATTTGCGTCAAATGCCTTTCCTTCCAAAAACTTGTAAACCCAGCAAAAGCTTTTCTGCCTGCCCTTTGAACTCCCGGACTTATTTTATCCCATACATGATGTTTAATTTTCTTCCAAACTGATTGAATATGTCCCATTTTATATTCACTATCCCCCGCTGGCTTTCCATAATTGACATAATCATAGCGCAGATAAAGGAAAAAGTGAAAGTATTTAAATAGCCGCATGCTCAAAGTTGTTAAGTGGATTTTTGCAAAAGTAGTTTACTTTTCACGAATGGCCCATTATACTGTATTATAACAGATTTATTATTTTATATGTGTTATATAAAGGAGGAGCTTTCATGCTGACAAATAATACGATGCAGGATTTATCGAACAAGATCTGTTCCGAATGCGGTCAAACGTTAAACGAAAAGGTTGAGAATTATTTAATGGAATGTGACTATTGTCTTTCCAAAAAAACAGAATGACAAAAACCCTCCAAGAATACTTCATTTTATAACACTCAAGATCTATAATTCCTTCATTTCCTTTATTGGGCTGTTTGTTCATAGTAACGTAAAATGATTGTTAATGAAAAAATATAAAACCACACAAAAAGTGTGGTTTTATATTTTGGGAAGCTCTCTTATTTCCATCGTTGTATCGTTTCCGCACAAAGGACATTTTAAATCATCCGAGGCAAATTCTTTCCGCATCCATCCATTACAGGTTGAATCACTGCAGCTATACACTTCTGTATCCATCATTTCATTCTCAATTTTGTCTTCTTGACCTTTTCTATTAAAAAAAATGGTAAACGCCCCCTAAACAATTTTAGCTGTTTTTTGCTTCAATGGAAAAACAACCAGCCGGCAGGTCACAATACAAGGAAATCTGTCTGCCCGGCGGAGATTTTACTTGTATTACTAGTATGAGCAAAATGTGAATTTTTAACAAAATAATTCAGCTAATGAATCGCATGGCTTATACATGAAATAAAAAAGGCATCACAAACGGAATGATGATCGCTGTAAAAATAGCAGCGAGACCCATCGCCACCCCTGACACTGCCCCTTGCAGTTCTCCCTCTCTTGCTGCTTCAGCAGTCCCAATTCCATGCGCTATTGTTCCCATCGAAATTCCACGTGCAAAAGGATGATACACATGGCACTTATTCAAAAACCACGGCCCAAACATGGCACCAATCATTCCGGTTATCATCACAATAGCAGCTACCAAAACGCTGTCAGCGCCGATTATTTTTGCTACTTCCGCAGCAACTGGTATGGTAATGGATTTAATGCTGAGAGAGAGAGAAATCCAATTGGCTAATTTCAATATTTTTGCCAGCAGAACCGCTGCTAATACGGTTGTAATACTGCCAGCAAATAGACCGGCAAATGCCGGAATAAGATTTTGAAAGAGGATGCTCCGGTGTTTATATAACGGCACTGCTAAAGCCACCGTTGCAGGTCCCAATAGAAACGTCATGATATCCCGCGCTAATTGATAGTCATGATAACTAATCCCGCTGAACATTAAAAATATAATGATGATCAGCGTGCTGAAAAAAACCGGTGTTGTAAACGGGGATGGAAACTTAGATGAAAGCTTTATGGATAGCAGGTAAACGGCGACAGTCAAGATTATGCTATAAACTGTGATGATGAGATTCAGCTTTAACCTCCTCCTTTTTATGAATGAGCATTTGCGAAAGATTTCCTGAGAAAAAAAGACCAATAAATGTGCTTACGAGAAGAATGAACATGATCCTCAAACCGCTTTCCATGAATAGCGCTCCCAAAGTCATGATTCCAACAGAAATCGGAATAAAGAAGAAAGCTAGATGTTTAACTAAAACGGTCGAAGCACCTTCAACCCACTTTAAAGGGATAATCCCTGACCATAGTAATAAAAAGAGAATAACCATCCCTAAGACGTTTCCCGGAATAGGAACGCCGATCCAATGGACAAGAAACATTCCCACTTGGTTCACTATCATCAGAACGAACAACTGCAGCATAATCAAAATAAACTTTCCCACCATAAAGGCCCCTTTTATTCTAATCCTGGATTTTATTCTAGCAGCCATCAAATATACTCCTATTATATATCTTTTTTTGAACTATTTAAATATTCAAAATATAAATTATGTATGATAATAAGATATATACGCTCTAAATTATTGATATGCATCACCCTTGTTCACATTTTATCCATATGATTGCGCTTTATTTTTTTATATCTTATAGGTAGGAGGGGAGATAATTGAAAAAAATTCATAAGATATATATTCTTTGTGCTTCAATCATTGTTCTTGGTATAGCCGGTGGTATTTCTTTTTTCGTTATCCGTGATGTGAGGGCTACAGTTCCCGATGATATCACGCTTGTGACGATGCATAATGAGGAATATGCTTTTTCCAAATCAGAAAAAAAATTGAAATTAGTTGAATTCATGTATGGTCATTGCCCTGATATTTGTCCTACTACTACGATTAGAATGAATATGCTGAAAAAGGATTTAGAAAAAGCCGGTGTTTTCGGGGATAAGGTACAATTTATTACGGTAACCATTGATCCTTACCGGGATACTCCTGAAGAACTCATGGATTATATGAAAACTTTTGAAATTGAAGATGACGGAAACTGGATTTTGTTAACAGGTGATCCCAAAAATATTAAGGAGGATGTAGTAGAGATTAAAGAATTAGGGGAAACTTTCCAATTCCAATATAGAGACCCAGGGGATGGATTTTACGTTCATAGCACCTTTGTATTTTTATTAAACGAAAACAACCGATTTATTAAAAAATTCGAAATGGGTGAAGGTTTTAATAAAGAGGAAGTATTTGAAACCATCATGGATAAAATATAAACCAGAAAAATACAGTTCAGTGAGGGATAATAATATCCCTCACTGATTTGGGCTGGATAAAATCAATAACTGGATTATTACTTTTCTTTTTGCAACAGAGACTGCCGGTCGTCATGATTTGCTGCCATTCCTCGGCTTCCTGCAGATGAATCATTGTTTTTGACCTGGGTGTTGTAAAACTAATCTTAATACCAGAATTTTTCAACCTATGAACTAACTCAACCAGCTGTTTACTTGGCATAATAAAAACTCCTTTTAATCATCCTCGTTATTATTTATTCTACAGAAAAAATATGAACAAATGATGAATATCATTCAAAATTTATTTCACTACTATTTACCTTATAAAATACAATGGTGATAAAGAAATTTCCTGCACTAAATCCAATTTTTTTATAAAAATTTTTATCTTACCGCAAATATGGGGAAAACGATTATATCCTTCTTGTTTTTCCAATTTATTCGCCCTTCTCGAATGTTCATGGTATAATCTGTTCATCATTGGTTTGGAGGAATAAATGTAAATGATCACTGTTAGCAATGTTGGTCTGCGCTATGGAGACCGCAAATTATTTGAAGAAGTAAACATTAAATTTACACCGGGAAACTGCTATGGATTAATTGGCGCAAACGGTGCCGGAAAATCAACTTTTCTCAAAATCTTATCCGGTGAACTAGAACCGCAATCCGGTACAGTTACACTGGGTCCCGGCGAGCGGCTGGCTGTATTAAAACAAAATCATTTTGAATACGAAGAGGAAGAAGTACTTAAGGTCGTCATTATGGGACATACCCGCCTCTATGAAGTCATGCAGGAAAAAGACGCTATTTATATGAAAGCCGATTTTACAGACGAAGACGGCATGAGGGCCGCAGAGCTTGAAGGTGAATTCGCTGAGTTAAATGGATGGGAAGCTGAATCTGAAGCAGCCATCCTGCTTAAAGGGCTTGGAATCGAAGAGGTACTGCATACAAAGAAAATGGCGGATATCACGGCCGCTGAAAAGGTGAAAGTCCTCTTAGCACAGGCATTATTCGGCAAACCGGATGTCCTTCTATTGGACGAACCGACGAACCATCTTGATATTAAAGCGATTCAATGGCTGGAAGAGTTTTTAATTAGCTTTGAAAATACCGTTATTGTTGTATCCCATGACCGTCACTTTTTAAATAAAGTATGTACAAATATCGCCGATCTTGATTTTGGTAAAATCCAAATTTATGTCGGCAACTATGATTTTTGGTATGAATCAAGCCAGTTAGCCCAAAAGATGGCACAGGATGCCAATAAGAAAAAGGAAGAAAAAATTAAAGAACTGCAGAATTTCATCGCGCGCTTTAGCGCTAATGCATCGAAGTCAAAACAAGCTACATCGCGCAAAAAATTACTGGATAAAATTACGCTTGATGATATACGACCTTCTTCCCGTAAATATCCATATGTTGGATTTACACCAGACCGGGAAATTGGAAATGATTTATTACGGGTAGAAGGGATAACGAAAACGATCGATGGGATTAAAGTTTTGGATAATGTCAGCTTCATCATGAATAAAGATGATAAAATCGCTTTAGTCGGTACAAATGAAACGGCCAAAACCACCCTGTTTAAAATCTTAATGGGTGAAATGGAGCCGGACAACGGAAGCTATAAATGGGGTGTTACAACTTCTCAGGCCTACTTCCCTAAAGACAACTCCAAGTACTTTGACGAGTGCGATCTCAATCTTGTGGATTGGCTGCGCCAGTTTTCACCACAGGATGACAGCGAAAGCTTTTTAAGAGGATTTTTAGGAAGAATGTTATTTTCCGGTGAAGAGGTACTCAAAAAAGCAAGTGTCCTTTCTGGAGGAGAAAAAGTACGCTGTATGCTCTCAAAAATGATGCTAAGCGGCGCCAACGTTCTTCTGCTTGACGAACCGACGAACCATCTAGATTTAGAGTCGATTACGGCATTAAACAATGGAATGATTAATTTTAAAGGTTCATTGATTTTTTCATCCCATGACCATCAATTTATTCAAACGATTGCCAATCGTATTATTGAGTTAACACCAAAAGGCATGATCGATAAACAAATGACTTACGATGAATATTTAGAGGACACAGAACTGCAAAAACAAATTTCAGAGATGTATTCATAAGAAAAAGCAGAAAGCAAAGGGGCTCCCTTTGCTTTCTTTCTTACGTACGTTTTTGTTTTTTCCGTGAGGATGACCTTTGTTTAGCACCAGTTTCTATTGTTGTTGTCCCTTGACCTTCTACCTGGGAAGAATTAAGTCCAATTGTAGAAGGATCCGCTTTGCGTTTACCCATTGTGACACCTCCAAGCTTATAGTGCCACTCGTCCAAAATAAATATTCTTTAACCCCAATCGGATTTGGTTCTTGAAATAGAAACATTTATTATATGCGGCTGTTCCATTTTCTCGCACTAAGGACAATCGATGCTAAGGCAAACAGCGCAATGATAAACAAGGTATCCTGCCTTATTGCATTTCCCTTGCTGTGTAAGGAGTCAATACTCTTACTATTATTCACACCTTCTGCAGCTAAATGATTACTTTCCTCTCGAAGTGCAACTGTTTGAATGGTATCTCCATTCGCATTAAGTATTTTCAGTTCTCCCTTACTTGTTACAAATTCCTTGACAGGAACGATTGGAACAGTAATTGGAATATCTTTATCGGCGATAAACTTTTGTTCGCCTAATTGATAAACCGAAGATCGATCAATTTTTCCAGTGCGGTAATTTTGAAACCCATAATCTAAGAGGGCTTGCGTATCATGATAAATTTGCTTTTTGAAATCGGCTTTTAAGGCAATCGCTGTCAACTGTATCTGTTCATTCTCAGCTGTTGTGGCCAATGTTTGTTTTGCTTCGTTAACAAATCCAGTTTTCCCCCCAGTAATCCCTTCATAAGGATAATCCCCTTTTAAAAGAAGATGGTGGGTTACTAGAGTTGTATCCCATTCCTGACCATCCCAAGCAAGTTCTTTCGTACCGAAGATTTCTTTAAAGATCGGATTTTTCATGGCATAATTCGTTATGACAGCCAGATCATGTGCTGTTGTATAATGGTTTTCCTCATATAATCCATGAGGATTCGTAAAATGAGTAGACGAGACGCCTATTGTTTCATGTAAATATTTATTTAATTGTTGCGAAAACGACTCAACACTCCCATCTAAATGAATGGCAATGGCCGCAGCAGCATCATTTCCTGAGTTCACCAGCATTCCTTGAAGCAGATGTTTTAACGTTACTGTTTCGCCTTCCACTAGGTAAACCCTGGTTCCCTCAACATCTGTGGCTTCTTTACTAACCGTAACCATATCATTTAGATTTCCCTTTTCAATGGCATAGATAGCGGTTGCAATTTTCGTCAAACTGGCTGGCACCATTTTGACATCCGCATTCTTTTGATATAATACAGCCCCTGATTGAGTATCCATCAGGATTGCAGCTTCACTTACAATTTCCGGGACTTTATTTATTTCTGCTGCAGTTACTTGAGAAGGTAATAAAAACGATAAAAACAAAATGGTGAACAATCTCTTCATCTAAACACTTCCGTCCTCAAAATTAACAATCGCCTTATATTTTATCAGAAAAGCAATCCATGAGGCATCATTGTAATAAAAATGAAAATTTTTTGTCTAATTTTGTCATATTATACGCAAAAAAATGTGCCAGTATAATGAACGTAAATACCATTCATTATACTGGCACATTAATGATCTTTTACTATTTTGTCTATGATTTCTTTTTTAAATTCTTCAGATATTCGTGATATTGATCGTCTCTTGATAATGCTGCAGTATATTGTCTTTTTATAAAATTTTCCGCCGCAAAAAAATCTGAAAAGTTCATCGGAAGAGTTCTTCCATCATGCTCCACTAACCACTGATCGAGATATTTCCGAATAAACCATTTTTCACGGCTTTGATTTTCGTATAGGGTTCCTTCAGGATTATTTTTAATATTATGCTGATTTTTCGGGGCATCTAATTTCGACGGTTCAAGCGGGAAAACCTCATTTACAAAAAGCTTATAGGCTGTTTCGTTCATTGCAC
The DNA here is from genome assembly GCF_014207535.1 of Bacillus benzoevorans. Classification (GTDB taxonomy): domain Bacteria; phylum Bacillota; class Bacilli; order Bacillales; family Cytobacillaceae; genus Bacillus_BD; species Bacillus_BD benzoevorans. The sequence continues at coordinate 21,442 of NZ_JACHGK010000005.1, read as the reverse complement.
ACCCTGATGCCTTTGCATGTCCCCCGCCGCCGAATTGCCCTGCAACCGCTGAAACATCAATATGGTCATGAATGGTACGAAAACTGACCTTTTTTCCACCCATATTTAGTATGGCTATATAATCCAAATGGCTGTTTTCTTTTCCAAGTTCATTTCCTAGTTCTGAATGGTACATTTCAGCGTGAACAATTCCAACACAATGTTCACCAATAAAGACTTGCACTAATTCGCGATTTTTCTTTCGTATATAACGATTAATTTTTTCTTCTTCCATTTTCAAAAGCTGCTGTTCAAATTCATTAAACAGAAACTGCTCGCTCGTTATTAATCGTTCCAGCATTTTTCCCTCAAAATCATCAATCGATATTAATGAAAATAAATCATTTAATTGTTTTGCTTTAATTAATTGATTTGTTTCCCATTCCCATGTATCATACTGCCGGATTAATTCAACAAATTCATCAATTCCCGGCCTATGCTCAAGCCATTTATTTTGTAATAAATAATCATAGAATAAAGATGTTGCGGATGTCAGTCTCCCGTCATCGTACTGAACTCGAACGGATGCCCAGTTATATTCATTCAAATGTAAAGCCGTTTTATGGTGGTCAAGAAACTGTGCCTTGCCCCCTGCGTTTACAAATTTTTCAATTCTTTTGCTATTCGCTTCGTTCACCGTTAAATCCGTAATCAATACAGTATCTTCATTTACTTGTTCAGATTTCATCGATTCAAAGTATTTTTCAACCTGCGTATTGATCCTAGCAACAGAATTGTAGTGAACCTCAACATCGTCTCCTAATGCTATCCGTGCTAAAATACCGCAGCCAACACCATCTAAATCATTATGGGTAAATAGATGAATCATTGGAACCCACCTTTCAATTTCCATTAATATGTATTCCTAGACTTCCTTCTTATTCATTTGTTTTATTCCATTTCCTTTTTATGCCTTATATGCAAGATTATCTCTTATCCCTTCTATTGTCAAAAAATAACCATTCTCTTTATAGGAAAAATTAAAAACTGCTTCCAAAACAGCCCTGTATAGTAATTTGCAATTCGACAAACATTAGGTTAGAAAATCACATTAATACATCAATAAAGGATAACACCTCTTATATAACAATTTAACATTTCATCAAAATAATTATAGTACAGTTTATACAGAGCTATTAAAATTATATGATAATTTGTAAAAAAATTCAAAAGATAGTTAATTTAACGCCGTAATGGCAACGTTTTCATACCATTCACAAAAAAGTCATATATAATGTGATTTATTTCACAAAAAAACCTGTTATACTGAACTCGTAGGAAACAATAAAACAGTTTTGGCTAATCAAACTTTCGAGGTGACCTAATAAATGGAACAGTGGAAAGGTTTTACAACTGGTGTTTGGGATAAAGAAGTGAATGTACGTGATTTTATTTTAAGAAACTATACTCCATACACAGGGAATGAAAGCTTCTTAGAAGGACCTACAGATGCCACAACAAAACTTTGGAAGCAGGTAATGGAGCTAACCGAAAAAGAACGTGAAGCAGGCGGAGTTTTAGATGCAGATACAAAAATTGTATCCACCATTACTTCCCATGGTCCTGGATATTTAGATAAAGAAATGGAACAAATTGTTGGTTTTCAAACAGATAAACCATTTAAACGTGCGTTAATGCCATTTGGCGGTATTCGTATGGCAAAAAGTGCTTTAGAAGCAAATGGATTTGATTTAGATAAAGAAGTGGAAGATTTTTTTACCCATATTCGCAAAACTCATAACCAAGGAGTATTCGATGTCTATACTCCAGAAATGAGAGCTGCACGTCATGCCGGTGTTATTACAGGTCTTCCTGATGCTTATGGACGCGGACGCATTATTGGTGATTACCGCCGTGTGGCACTTTACGGCGTCGACTTCTTAATGAAAGAAAAACAAAGAGAATTTAACTACATCGGTTCCCGTACGATGAGTGATGATGTGATTCGCGATCGTGAAGAGTACAGTGAACAATATCGCGCCTTAAAGGAATTAAAACAATTAGCAGCTTCATACGGATTTGATATTTCGCAGCCAGCTCGTAACGCGAAAGAAGCGATTCAATGGTTATACTTAGGTTATTTAGCGGCAATAAAAGAACAAAACGGTGCAGCCATGAGCCTTGGTCGTACCTCAACATTCTTAGACATTTATATTGAAAGAGATTTAAACAATGGAACCTTAACTGAACAGGAAGCTCAAGAATTAGTGGACCACTTCATTATGAAGCTGCGCCTTGTCAAATTCGCCAGAACGCCTGAATATAATGAGTTATACTCAGGAGACCCTACCTGGGTGACAGAGTCTATTGGCGGTATGGCCCTTGATGGACGTCCATTAGTAACGAAGAACTCCTTCCGTTTCTTGCATACGCTTGATAACCTTGGAGCAGCACCTGAGCCAAACTTAACTGTTCTTTGGTCAAAAAACCTTCCTGAACAATTTAAAATTTACTGTGCCAAAATGTCGATCAAATCAAGTGCTATTCAATATGAGAATGACGATATGATGAGAGAAAATTACGGTGACGATTACGGCATTGCCTGCTGTGTTTCCGCAATGAGAATTGGGAAACAAATGCAATTCTTCGGCGCCCGGGTAAACCTTGCAAAAGCTTTATTATATGCGATTAATGGCGGTGTCGATGAAAGATACAAACAGCAAATCGGACCTGCTTACCAGCCGGTTACTTCTGAATACTTAGATTATGAAGAAGTATTGCAAAAATTTGATGTGATGATGGATTGGTTATGTGAACTTTATGTCAATACACTCAATGTCATTCACTATATGCACGATAAATATTACTATGAAAGATTAGAAATGGCGCTGCATGATCGTGATATTTTACGTACAATGGCTTGCGGTATTGCCGGACTGTCTGTTGCCGCAGACTCTCTTAGCGCGATTAAATACGCCAAAGTGAAAACAGTTCGTGACGAAAATGGTCTAGTTGTTGATTATGAAATCGAAGGGGACTTCCCTAAATACGGCAACAATGATGAACGGGTAGACTCCATTGCCGTTATGCTGGTGAAAGAAATCATGAACAAGATTAGAAAACATAAAACTTACCGTGATGCCGTACCTACTCAATCGATTTTAACGATCACATCCAATGTTGTATATGGTAAGAAAACAGGTGCAACTCCTGATGGACGTGCTGCCGGTGTACCATTCGCACCAGGTGCTAACCCTATGCATGGCCGTGATACAAAAGGCGCCCTTGCATCCCTGTCTTCAGTATCTAAACTACCATATAAGTCTTCCATGGACGGTATTTCAAATACATTCTCGATCGTCCCGAAAGCTCTTGGTAAAGAAGAAGAGGCACGCAATCGCAATTTAGTTTCAATCCTTGACGGATACGCAACGAAAAAAGGACATCACTTAAATATTAACGTATTTAACCGTGAGACATTGCTCGATGCTATGGACCATCCAGAAAAATATCCACAATTAACCATTCGTGTATCCGGTTATGCGGTAAACTTTATTAAATTAACAAAAGAACAACAACTGGACGTAATCAATCGTACATTCCACGAAAGCATGTAAGCTTATTTTTGGAAAGGCAGCCCGCAAGCTGCTTTTCCAAATGATTCGTCTTTCAGTTCTAGTCCCCTGCTGATGAGTCGATTCAATTTTGGAAGGGAGAAAATAAACATGAACGGAAATATTCATTCCATCGAAACATTTGGTACAGTTGATGGTCCCGGTATTCGCTATGTCATTTTCACACAGGGCTGTCTTCTGCGCTGCCAATTTTGTCATAATGCAGATACTTGGGAGCTCGGTCAAGGGAAATCAATGTCTGTAAGTGAAATTATGGAGGATTTAACATCCTATCTCCCTTTCATTGAAGCATCAGGAGGAGGAATCACTGTCAGCGGCGGAGAACCGCTGCTGCAATTACCTTTTTTACTAGAGCTTTTTAAAGAATGCAAAAAGGCAGGAATTCATACAACCATTGATTCTTCAGGGGGCTGTTATTCTACCGCTCCATTATTTCAAGAACAATTAAAGGAAGTATTGAATTATACCGACTTAATTTTACTTGATTTAAAACACATCAACAGACAAAAGCACATTGACCTGACTGGTATGGCCAATGATCATATTTTGGATTTTGCCCGTTTTCTGTCGGATTCAAAAATTCCTGTTTGGATTCGTCACGTTCTAGTACCAACGGTGACCGATGATGTGGAAGACTTACATCAGCTTGGGGATTTCATTGGTACATTAAAAAATGTTAATAAAGTTGAGATATTGCCTTACCATAAGCTTGGAGTATATAAATGGGAAGCTTTGGGACATGAATATCCACTTCAGGATATTGAACCGCCAAGCGAAGAAAAAGCAGCAGAAGCGTATCAAATATTAACGAAAAGCGTTACTTATATGGAAGAAGAGAAACGTGCTGTCAATGTGTGACAGCACGTTTCTTTGAGTCCTTAGTTGATTATTTCCACCACTGCTCGAACATATTGGCTGGCATTTCTCGTTTATGCTGGGTGACCAAATAACGCTTTTCTATTTTCTCGGCAATTTCCGGGGCGACCATCTTCCCTTCTAAGTAATCATCCAATTCTTCATAGGAGACACCCAATTCAGTTTCATCGGCTTGTCCCGGTTTTTGATCTAATAAATCAGCCGTAGGTATTTTCAAATAAAGCTTTTCATCCGCTCCAAGTTCTTCTAATAATTGTTTCCCCTGCCGTTTTGTTAAACCGGACAACGGCAGAATGTCCGCTCCCCCATCCCCATATTTCGTATAAAAACCTGAAACGGCCTCCGCAGCATGATCCGTTCCAATAACCAGAAGGTTTTCCTGACCGCCAATCGCATACTGCGCAATCATCCGCATCCGCGCTTTTACATTCCCTTTGTGGTAATCTCTCAGTGGTTCTCCTCTTGTCTGACTATCATATTCCTCTTTTACTGCATCAACTGCTTTTGCGATATTAAAGGTGCATTCCTCATCAGCCTGAATAAACGTCATAGCCCTTTGCGCGTCTTCTTCATCCCTTTGTACCCCATATGGAAGCCTGACGGCGATAAACTTGACATCATGTCCCTCAGCCCTTAATTCCTCAACGGACAATTGAGCAAGCCTTCCTGCTAGTGTTGAATCCTGTCCGCCGCTAATGCCCAGGACAAACCCATTCGCCTTTGTCCGTAATACATATTGTTTAAGAAAATCGATTCGATTCCGTATCTCCACTTTTGGATTGATCACAGGCTGAACATGTAATTCTTCCATGATTCTTTTTTGCATACGTATATGTATTCTCCCTTCCATTCCTTTTATTACTTCGTCAATGTTCACTATTTTTCAACTGCCATTTTACCTTTTCCTGCACCGTTTCAATATTACGCCGTTTATTTTCCCAGCATTCAGGGCTTAAATCTACTGGATATTCCGCCGGGTTTAAGGACCGTTTATATTCATCCCACAGATAATTTAGATTATGGAGACAATAGGATTGGATTTCCTTCAGCAACGGCAGTTTGTAAACCAAATCTCCCGCAGCAAAAACATCATGATGCAAATCTTTTGCGGCAAAATTTGTGACCGTTTTACTGATATACGTATGAACAGGATGGAACATATGGAGCTCTTTCTCCTCATTTGGATTTTCATGGTCCAAAGTAATATAATCTCCTTCAGATTTCTGATTCGCCAGGTTAATAATTCTGTATACCCTCTTTAATCCTGGTGTTGATACTTTTTCGGGATTACCGCTTATTTTGATTGTATCGACCATATTTCCATCTTCGTCTTCAATGGACACTAATTTATATACTGCTCCCAGTGCAGGTTGATCATAGCCTGTTATGAGCTTTGTTCCAATACCCCAAACATCGATTTTCGCTCCCTGTGCCTTGAGGTTTAAAATGGTCAATTCATCAAGGTCATTTGATGCCACAATTTTCGCTTGAGGAAATCCTGCTGCATCAAGCATTCTTCTCGCTTCTTTTGATAAATAAGCAAGGTCCCCGCTGTCGAGACGAATTCCAATAAAATTAATCTTATCTCCCAATTCCTTTGCCACACGAATCGCATTCGGAACACCAGAGCGAAGTGTATCGTATGTATCCACTAAAAATACGCAGTCCTTATGGCGGCGTGCATACTTATGAAAAGCCGTGTATTCATCAATATACGCCTGAATCATGGAATGTGCGTGAGTCCCTGACACAGGAATACCAAACAGTTTTCCCGCACGCACATTGGAGGTAGCGCTAAAACCGCCTATGTATGCCGCCCGGGTACCCCATATGGCGGCATCCATTTCCTGTGCCCTTCTCGTGCCAAATTCCATGGCGGTTTCTTGACCAATTATATATTTTATCCTTGCTGCTTTTGTGGCGATCAATGTTTGGTAATTGACAATATTTAAAATCGCTGTTTCAATTAACTGCGCTTCTGCCAATGTTGATTCAATCCGCATCAGGGGTTCATTGCCAAAAACAATTTCCCCTTCTGCCATCGAACGAACAGTACCCGTAAAACAGATATTTTTTAAATACTCGATAAAGTCATCCTGATATCCAAGTTCGTCACGTAAATAGGCAATATCATCGGCTGAAAATTTTAGATTTTGCAAAAAATCAATAACCCTTTCCAAACCAGCAAAAACGGCAAATCCATTTCCAAATGGCATTTTCCGAAAATAAACTTCAAATACAGCTTTACGATTATGTATCCCGTCTTCCCAATAGGTTTCCATCATGTTAATCTGATAAAGATCTGTGTGCAGCGCTAAACTATCATCTAAATAATTTTTCATCATCAAACCTCCCAGTCTCGTTAATTGTACAATTTTTTTCTGAATACGGATGGTTATTTCTATTATAGCCTTATTTTATTCCTTGTCTATTTGACATGACCCTTTATTCAGTATGATAGAGCCTTGATTTTCGCAGAGAAAGTTTCAAGAAACAGCTTGGTTAATTTATTGCTTATTCTTCCCATTTCAGATATACTTTCATCAATTGTATGTCATGATTATATGGATTAAAAAAAGAACCTTGTATCAGCTTTTGAGGTGAAAATGATTGTTAGAATTCCTACTGGATGCTGCAAATATTCAACCGGCTTATTCTTTGTATATTACTTTAATACTTGGTTTAGCGGTTCAGTTGATTTGGATTTGGAAGGTCGAATTTCTCTTTATTAACACCTTTCAAACGTCTTCAGAGTATCATATCCAGGTTAAAAATCTATCGATGCAAATGAAGAGACGGCAGAATTTCTGCGCTCATTTAACGTGGATTATTAGATATATCAGAAGAAAAGAAAACTCTGGTGATGAGCCAGACCATTATTTCCTCATTCAATAAATAAACAGGACTGAAAACCACTTATTTGGAGGAAATAATATCATGAACTTTTTTAATACTTATTTCGTTGAACCTTTCACGTCACTCCTAGTTTGGACATCTCACCTTTTCAACGATAATTACGGCATAGGCATTATTGTCGTAACACTGCTTGTCCGCCTTGTATTATTGCCGCTGATGCTAAAGCAATATAAGACACAAGCAGCAATGAAGGTAAAAATGGATATGTTAAAACCAGAAATGGAAGAATTGCAAAAGAAAATAAAAGCAGCAAAAGATCCAAAAGAGCAGCAAAAACTACAAGCGGAAATGATGGGACTTTATTCAAAGCATGGTGTTAATCCATTGAATATGGGCTGTTTACCATTAATTATTCAAATGCCTATTTTAATGGCCTTTTATTATGCTATCCGTAATTCCCATGAAATCGCCACCCATTCGTTTCTTTGGTTTAGTCTTGGCGAGTCGGATATCTGGATCACAGCGCTGGCCGGGATTGTCTACTTTTTTCAATTTAAAGTTTCCATGTTTACGATGCCCGAACAGCAAAAGCAGCAAATGAAATATATGGGGCTTCTCTCACCCGTTATGATTGTTTTTATTTCATTGTCGGCACCTGCTGCACTTCCGCTGTACTGGACAGTTGGTGGTACTTTCCTTATTTTTCAAACCTATTTAGGCCGTAAATTATATCCACCACAAAATCAGACAATGAACAGCGCAGAACCGCAAAAAAATTAACACTCAAAACCGCCAGATAATATCTGGCGGTTTTCTTTTTTATAAGTTTACATAATTTTAATATGTTAAATTAAATGAACATTAAACCCATTGATTCCCAGAAGTCCCACTTCTTTTGAAGCATATCCATATGCATTTTAGTCAAACTAACATCGTAGCAATATTTAAGGAGGTCCACACGATGACTTGGAAAACCCCTACTGCCCTGCTCCTGTCGGCATTACTGCTTACAGCTTGTGGAGTAAACGATGGAAATGATGCTAATGAAACTGCATTAAGAAATGGACGAGCAACGAATGACCTGCAGCGAGTTCATTATACTCCGGGAGATGATACGGGTGACTTCAGCTCCAGTGCTAATTTCAACTATAATAACCGCATAAATGATGTTGGCTTGCGCGGTGAGACCCAAAGGAATAACCTTGCCGATGATGAACTGGAAACCCGAAATATAACGAATGTCAATAATAGAAATAACCGGATGAACGATAATCGCATTGCGATAGCAGATCGGGCTGCAGAAAAAATTGCGGCAATGAGAGAGGTGGATCAAGCTAATGTATTTGTCACTGACCATAATGCCTATGTAGCAGCGCAATTAGAAAATAATACGAATCAATTGACTGCGGATGTCAAGGGAAGAATTTCTGATATTGTAAAGTCTACGGACAGGGATATCAATCAGGTGTATGTATCGGTTAATCCTGACTTTTATAACCGAACTGCCACTTATGTTAATGATATTCGTAACGGCAGACCTGTGTCAGGTTTTGCCGAAGAGTTTAGAACCTTAATCCAACGTATTTTTCCAACAGAACAATAGAACAAAGAAAAAAGGCGGTCCGCCCTATGTTCATTTCTAACGTGACTAACATAGGGGAGCCGCCATTCATTATGCTTCAGTAAAATAGTCTTTATAAAATCCGCCAACTTTACCCGAGTTATCGATAATAAAATAAAACTCCTCTGTTTCATTTTTCACATCATACAATTTCCCTGGTGTTAATACATGATTGACAATATATTTTTTGGCATTTGTATGCACACATTTGATTTGCTTAATCGCCTTTCTTTCATGCCAGTCTAAATGAATCATTTGATTGCTCCTTCTCTTTCTATTTACTTCTTAGTATATAGAATATCTACTGTCAAGAGCAACTACGAATTTCATTTGATAAAATTGACAATTTTTAAAAAAATTAAAAATTACCTTCACAAATATTTATTAAACCATTACAATTAAGACTATATTCTATTCTTAACCTTGGAGGTATGCACAATGAAGATTATGAGTAATGAACAATTAGTTGTCTCGTATCGTGATGCATTGAAGTCAGGTTCAGGTGTTGACAAAGAATGGATTAGACTGCTGCAAGGTGAAATAAAAAAAAGAGGCTTAAAACCAACAAAAGATTAATCAAGAGGAGCAGAGGCAAAATGCCTCAAATGCTCCTCTTTTTATTTTCAGTTTATAAGAATAAAAAAAATCGGGAAATACCCGATCCAATTATAAAATATCGTTATATTGAATATAGGGCTGTGTTTTTCCTTCTAATACAGAACTCTCGCAAAGAATATTGGGATCAAACGGGTAATCAATATGACCTTTAATTGACCACTTATGAAAAATGCCTCTATTTACAAGAACTTCAATAACATCTTTTTTTGTTTCGGAAAAATTCTCTTCAGCGTTGATGTATCGATGATGACAATGACGACTATGTTCTTGCATACATTCCATTCCTCCTTGAGTATTCGTTATATAAATTATAAAGTAAATGTTCTGATAATACGATGGGAAATTTTTGAATAAATTGCAACATTTCCTTGTATTCACTTTCCAGAACGTGTAAATTAGGCAAATAGTCGTTGAATAGATCCTTTTCAAGCTATTTCCAGCAAAAAATTTGACAAATTTCTAAAAAGTAATTGAAACTTTTATATTATTATAGTAAAGTTTAGAAAATAATTATTATTCATTTCTTATCAAGAGAGGTTGAGGGTATGGCCCTGTGACACCTCAGCAACCATCAATGAAACCGTTCATTGATAAGGTGCTAATTCCATCAAGTTTCCATAACTTGGAAGATAAGAAGAAGAACTGATCATTTGAATCGAAAAGTCTTCTTCTATATGAGAAGACTTTTTTTTATGAAGAAAATAGGTTATATTTTGATTTATGTACTAACATATTGCGATCGTTATTATCCTATATCGTGCATCATTTTTTCAATTTTTATGATGAATTTTTGTTGTAGCTTCTTTCTTTTCCTAGTACACTAATAGGATAAATCAGTATAACTTTTTATATGAATTGGTAGGATAGTATCAAATAATATTATTTTTATGAATTTATCAACTAAAGGCTTCTAGGCAGCTTTAGTCAAGCCTATGTTCTAAAAGGAGTGTTTTAATATGTACAAAACAGATACAAAGCTGGCGCAAATTGGAAATAGAAGCGAGGAGAAAACGGGAACGGTAAATGTACCGGTTTATTTTTCAACTGCTTACCGGCATAAAGGAATTGGTCAATCAACTGGCTATGATTACACTCGTACAGGCAACCCAACCCGACAGGTTCTGGAAGAAACCATTGCCGATTTAGAATGCGGGGATCAAGGTTTTGCCTGCAGCTCCGGAATGGCGGCTATTTTCACTATCCTCGGTTTATTCCAATCCGGTGATGAATTGATAGTGTCTAAAGATTTATACGGAGGAACCTATCGATTATTAGAAGAAGATTATCAAAAATGGGGACTGCGCTGTCGTTATACAAACACGGATAATGTAGAAAATATCGAAAAAGAAATCACACCAAATACAAAAGCGATCTTTATTGAAACCCCGACTAACCCGCTCATGGAGGAAACGGATATTGAAGCCGTAGCCTGTATAGCCAAGAAGCATCATTTATTGCTGATTGTTGATAACACATTCTATACGCCTATTATTCAGCAGCCAATAAAAATGGGAGCTGATATTGTTATTCATAGTGCCACCAAGTATTTAGGCGGACATAATGATGTTCTTGCCGGGTTAATTGTGGCAAAAGGAGCCAAGCTTTGTGAACGGCTGGCAAGGTTTCAAAACTCATCTGGTGCTGTTTTAAGCCCATTTGATTCCTGGCTTTTAATGCGCGGTATGAAAACATTATCTTTAAGAATGGAACGGCATGAGCGAAACGCGAAAGAAATTGTACAGTTCTTACAAAATCATGATAGTATTACAGATGTTCTCTACCCTGGGCGCGGGGGGATGGTTTCCTTTCGCATTTTAGATGAAACATGGGTGAACCCTTTCTTACAGAATCTTAATCTCATTTGTTTTGCCGAAAGTCTGGGCGGTGTTGAAAGCTTCATCACTTATCCAGCGACGCAAACACATATGGATATTCCGGAAGAAGTACGCAACGAAACTGGAGTAGATAATCGCCTATTACGCTTCTCTGTCGGAATTGAAGATATTGAAGATTTAATCGGTGATTTAGCACAGGCACTTGAAAAAACACTAAAAGGGGCGGTTATTCATGAGTAATCATTATACTTTTCAAACACATTTACTTCATAATCAACATAAATTAGATCCAACAACAGGTGCAGTAAGTGTACCTGTTCAACATGCTTCGACTTTTCATCAATCAGATATTGACTCTTTTGGAAGATATGATTATGCACGAAGCGGCAACCCTACAAGAGAAGCGTTGGAAGATATCATTGCTGAACTTGAAGAAGGTACAAGAGGTTTTGCTTTTTCTTCTGGGATGGCAGCCATCTCAACAGCCTTCATGCTTCTTTCGCAAAATGATCATGTTGTGATTACTGAGGACGTTTATGGCGGCACATTCCGCATGGTATCCCAAGTACTGGTTCGTTTCGGCATCAGCCATACTTTTGTCGATATGACCGACCTTGAAGCGGTTAAAAAGGCCATTCGTCCAAACACAAAGTTATTTTATGTTGAAACTCCTTCCAACCCTACATTAAAAGTAACAGATATTAAGGCTATTAGTGAACTGGCTAAAGAACACGATGCTCTTGTCTTTGTTGATAACACCTTTTTAACACCGGCCCATCAAAAACCGTTGGCACTTGGGGCTGATATCGTGCTGCATAGTGCAACTAAGTTTCTGTCCGGTCATAGTGATGTCGTTGCCGGGCTGGCAGTAGTGAAGGATCCGGAACTTGCGCAAAAGCTGTACTTTTTACAGAATTCTTTTGGTGCAGTATTAGGTCCACAGGATTCATGGCTTGTTATGCGGGGCTTAAAAACACTGCATGTACGTCTGGAGCAGTCTGTTAAATCAGCTATGAAACTAGCAAACTTTTTTCAAGACCATCCGCTCATCAACCAAGTTTACTACCCTGGTCTGGAAAATCACCCGCAGTTTGACATACAACAAAGACAAGCAGAGTCAGGCGGTGCTGTTCTTTCATTCGATTTATTGAATGAGGATATCATGCGTACATTTGTGAAAAATGTAAAAATTCCTGTCTTTGCCGTTAGTCTCGGTGCAGTTGAGTCGATTCTCTCCTACCCGGCAAAAATGTCTCATGCAGCAATGCCTGAAGAAGAAAGAGTTCAGAGGGGAATAACAAACAGTCTCTTACGTTTATCTGTTGGACTAGAAAATCCTGATGATCTCATTAAAGACTTTTCCGACGCTCTAGATGAAGCGAAGCGATCAAACTTAATTTATGATCGAGGTTGATAAAATGAATTTTTTAGAAAGAATGAAAAATGAAATCCTCATTGCGGATGGAGCAATGGGAACTCTTTTATACTCTTATGGCAAGGATACTTGCAATGAACAGTTAAACCTGTCCCACCCTGAGCAAATTTTGCATATTCACAAGGCCTACTTAGCTGCCGGTGCCGATGTCATTCAAACCAATACGTATGCAGCCAACTATTTAAAGTTGTCCCGCTATGGATTAGAAGACTCTGTTAAAGAGATTAATAGTGCAGCGGTAAAGCTGGCGAAACAGGCAGCAAAAGTCTCCGGCTATGTTCTTGGAAGCATGGGCGGCAACCGTGGAATTAAACCGCAGTCCATCTCGCTTGAAGAAATTAAAAGAAGCTTTCGTGAGCAACTATACTGTTTATTATTAGAAAATGTAGATGGGCTTCTGCTAGAAACCTATTATGATTTAGAAGAATTAGAAACCGTCTTGACCATCGCCCGAAAAGAAACGAACCTGCCAATAATAGCTCAAGTATCGATTCAGGAAACGGGTTTTCTTCAGGATCGGACACCGGTGGCAGAGGCTCTGAATCGACTTGAAGGAATAGGGGCTGACATAGTCGGATTAAACTGCCGTCTTGGTCCACACCATATGTTAATGGCTTTAGAACAAATTCCTATTCCAAAAAAAGCCTTTTTATCAGCCTATCCAAATGCTGGACTGCCTGCCTATATTGATGGTGTCATCCAATATGAAAGCGAAGCTGAATATTTCCGAAAATCTGCTCAAGCATTCCGTGAGCAAGGGGTAAGACTTTTAGGCGGCTGTTGTGGTACCACCCCTGAACATATCCGTGCCTTTGCTTCTGAATTAAAAGGTGCTGTTCCCGTTCAGGAAAAAACAATCGCTATCAAAGAGAAAAAAATTATCATTGAAGCCAAGAAAATCGAACGGGAGTATCCCCCGCTGCAGGAATTAGTCAAGAAACGGCCATCTGTTATTGTCGAATTGGATGCACCAAAAAAATTAGATACGACCAAGTTTTTTGCAGGGGTAAATGCATTAAAAACGAGCGGAATTGATGCTTTGACGATAGCTGACAATTCTCTGGCATCTCCGAGAATTTGTAATTCGGCATTAGGATATTTAGCTAAAACCCAATATAATATGCGCCCGCTTATTCACCTTACATGCCGGGACCGCAATATAATCGGATTACAATCTCATTTATTAGGTCTTCATACGTTAGGTCTGAACGATTTATTGGCCATTACCGGCGATCCCGCACGGGTTGGTGATTTTCCAGGTGCTTCCTCCGTTTATGACGTATCATCGTTTGAACTGATTCAAATGATTAAAATGTTAAATGAAGGACAATCCTATTCAGGAAAAGAACTTGGCCAGAAAACAGCCTTTTCAGTTGCAGCGGCATTTAATCCAAATGTTAGACAAATAGACAAAGCAGTGAATAGACTTGAGAAAAAAATCTCTTGCGGTGCTGATTATTTTATTACCCAGCCCGTTTATTCCGAGGAAAAAATCAGGAGTGTATACGAGGAAACAAAACACCTTGATACCCCGATTTATATCGGTCTTATGCCGTTGACAAGCAGTAAAAATGCTGAGTTCTTGCATAATGAAGTACCTGGAATTAAGATAGACGATTCTATCCGTGAATCTTTGGCCGCTTTAAAAGATAATCCGCTGAAAGCTGCCCAAGAAGGCATCAGGATTACCAAATCATTGATTGATACAGCGGCAGAGTTATTTAACGGCATATATTTAATTACACCTTTTATGCGATTTGAAATGAGCGTTGAATTATCAGAATACGCACATAAAAAAACAGCAGAGAGAGTGAGGAGGAACCATCGTGTCGAAAGCATCAATCAAAGAACAAATCAATAAAAAGATTCTCATCATGGATGGTGCCATGGGAACGATGCTTCAAAGAGCCAATCTCTCAGCAGAAGACTTTGGCGGAGAAGAATTCGAGGGCTGTAATGAGAATTTAAATATTACGCGGCCAGATGTCATTGAGTCCATTCATGAAGAGTATTTACAAGCTGGTGCTGATATTATCGAAACGAATACATTTGGCGCTACCAAAATCGTCCTCGATGAATATGATCTTGGTGCCAAAGCCTATGAAATTAATAAACTGGCTGCGGAAATGGCTAAAGGGAAAGCTGAACATTATTCCACCCCATCGTGGCCGCGTTTTGTAGCGGGTTCTATGGGTCCGACTACGAAAACATTAAGTGTTACAGGCGGAACAACATTAGCAGAACTGATTGATTCATATGAAGAACAGGCACGGGGGCTGATAGATGGCGGTGTTGACCTGCTTCTATTAGAGACAAGTCAAGATCTGCTCAATGTGAAAGCCGGTTTTATTGGCATCCAGCAAGCTTTTGCGAAAACAGGTATCACCCTTCCGTTAATCATTTCCGGAACGATTGAACCGATGGGTACTACCCTTGCTGGTCAATCAATCGAGGCCTTTTATATCTCCGTCGAACATATGAAACCTATTGCAGTCGGTTTAAACTGTGCAACCGGTCCGGAATTTATGCAGGATCATATCCGTTCCCTTTCAGAACTTGCTCAGTCAGCCGTTAGTTGTTATCCGAATGCAGGACTTCCTGATGAAGAAGGAAATTATCACGAAACGCCTGAGTCTTTAGCGCAAAAACTAGCCGGATTTGCTGCTGAAGGATGGCTGAATATTGTCGGAGGCTGCTGCGGTACGACACCAGAGCATATTCAGGCTATTGCCGAAGCTATGAAAAAGTATCAGCCAAGAAAACATACTGGTAAACACCATCATATGGTATCCGGAATTGAGCCGTTTATTTATGACGATCCGCAGCTTCGCCCGGTCATGGTTGGGGAACGAACGAACGTTATTGGATCACGGAAATTTAAACGCCTTATTGCTGAAGGAAGTTTTGAAGAAGCCGCAGAAATTGCCAGAGCTCAAGTGAAAAAGGGAGCACACGTCATTGATATGTGTCTCGCTGATCCGGATCGGGATGAAATGGCGGATATGGAGAACTTTATTAAAGAAGTGGTCAAGAAAGTGAAAGTTCCTCTTGTCATCGATTCAACGGATGATGCAGTCATTGAAAAGGCCCTCTCCTATTCACAGGGTAAGGCCATTATCAATTCGATCAATCTTGAAGACGGAGAAGAACGCTTCAAAGCTATACTTCCGCTTATCCATAAATACGGTGCCGCCGTCGTTGTCGGGACGATTGATGAAACTGGTATGGGTGTAACAGCTGAAAAGAAACTTGAAATAGCAGAGAGATCGTACCATTTGCTCGTAGAAAAGTACGGCATGCAGCCGCAGGATATTATTTTTGATCCGCTGGTCTTTCCTGTTGGAACCGGTGATGAGCAATATATTGGCTCGGCAAAAGCCACAGTGGAAGGCATTCGCTTAATTAAAGAAAAATTTCCCGAAGTTCAAACCGTTCTTGGCGTAAGTAATGTTTCCTTTGGTCTCCCTCCTGTCGGCAGGGAAATCTTAAACTCAGTCTTTTTATATCATTGCACACAAGCAGGTCTTGACTATGCCATTGTGAATACGGAAAAACTTGAGCGCTTTGCTTCAATCTCAAAAGAAGAAATCACTATGGCGGAAAAACTACTTTTCGAAACAACAGATGAATCATTGGCGGTTTTCACTGACTTTTACCGGGATAAAAAGAAAGAAACAAAAAGCAATATTCCAGACATGACACTTGAAGAACGCCTTGCCTACTATGTAGTAGAAGGAACGAAAGAAGGATTAATTCCTGATTTAGAGTCAGCATTACAGCAGTTTCCTGCACCCCTGGATATTATTAACGGACCTTTGATGGACGGAATGAAGGAAGTCGGCCGTTTATTTAATGAAAACCAACTAATTGTCGCAGAAGTACTGCAAAGTGCAGAGGTTATGAAAGCAGCGGTTGCTCACTTGGAACCTTATATGGAGAAGAATGATTCAACGGCTAATAAGGGAAAGATTGTCCTTGCTACAGTAAAAGGTGATGTCCATGATATCGGTAAAAACCTTGTTGATATCATCTTAAGCAATAATGGTTATGAGGTCATTGACTTGGGGATTAAAGTTGCCCCTGCTGAATTAGTCGAAACGATTAGAAGAGAAAAGCCGGATATGGTGGGATTATCAGGTTTATTGGTTAAATCGGCACAGCAAATGGTATTGACCGCACATGATATGAAACAAGCTGGGATTGATATTCCAATATTAGTTGGCGGTGCTGCCCTGTCACGGAAATTTACTGACACAAAAATTTCCAAGGAGTATGATGGCATAGTCCTTTATGCAAAAGATGCGATGAATGGTTTATCCCTTGCAAACCAAGTGCAAAACCCTGACGAACTTGAGAAATTATGGCAGGAGAAAAAAGCAAAAGAAGCAGCTGCTCCGCTTCCTGCATTTGAAAAGGCATCCAGCTCTGTTGCAGTAAAGACAAGGACAAAAGGCGTTGCTGAAGCAGCTGTTTTTGTCCCGCAGGATACAAAGATTCATTTAATCAAATCCTATTCTTTTTCACACGTTGAACCGTATGTAAATAAGCAAACATTAATCGGTCACCATCTCGGTTTAAAAGGAAAGCTTGATAAGCTTCTTAAAGAAGGTGACGAAAAGGCGATAAAATTGAATGATATGGTCAATGGGCTCGTTCAGGAAGCAGAAAGAAACGGTTGGATTGACCCGGCTGCTGTATATCAATTTTTCCCTGCTCAATCGGATGGAAACAATGTCATCATTTATGATCCGGAAAATCCCGCCAAAGTAATTGAAACATTTGAGTTTCCTCGACAAGAGTCCGAACCGCACCTCTGCTTAGCGGACTTCTTAAAATCAGTTGACAGCGGACAAATGGATTATGTCGCCTTTTTCGCTGTTACTGCTGGAAAAGGAATCCGTGAAATTGCTAATAAGCTTAAAGACGAGGGGCGCTTCTTAGAAAACCATGCTTTACAGGCTTTGGCTCTTGAAACGGCGGAAGGATTGGCAGAATTAATTCATCGCCAAATCCGCGATCGCTGGGGATTCCCTGATCCGGTCAACTTCACGATGAAGGATCGTTTTGCTGCTAAATATCAGGGCCAGCGTTTTTCTTTCGGTTACCCTGCATGTCCTAATTTAGAGGACCAGACGAAATTGTTTAAACTCATTAAACCAGAGGAAATTGGCATCCAATTAACTGAAGGGTTCATGATGGAGCCTGAAGCAAGTGTTACAGCCATTGTTTTCGCCCATCCTGAAGCAAGAT
The DNA here is from genome assembly GCF_014207535.1 of Bacillus benzoevorans. GTDB lineage: Bacteria > Bacillota > Bacilli > Bacillales > Cytobacillaceae > Bacillus_BD > Bacillus_BD benzoevorans. The sequence continues at coordinate 3,337 of NZ_JACHGK010000005.1, read as the reverse complement.
ATTTTAACGTATTAAAATAATAAGCAAGTTTATAGAAAAAATAAAAGCAGCCTATTGCACGAATAGGCTGCTTTTATTCTGGAGATAACACCTGATGAGCAAATCCTGCCTGCTCAATATAGACTTCAATTTCTGCAATAGCCTGCTCAAGATTATCGGCCTCAATGGTGATAAATTCATTCTTATATTCATGCTGTTTATATTGATACTTTGGGTCATAATAATGTTCAAGAAGAATACGAATGACTTGATCATACTGTTTTTGCCGGGCGAATTCCATCATGCTTTCGTGCAGGGCATTATTTTTAAATCGCCTTTTTAGCTGCTCCAGCTTCTCCTTGATCACAACATGAAACCACTCCTGTTCGATATTTGGTGCAACATACTCTTGGTAGATACGCATGACTCTCGTATCAACAGACGCTTCTAATAAGAGATTATATCCTTCCAATTTTTTTTGATATAATTCATCTGGCTGTCCTGCTTTACCAATACGCTGACTTTCGGCCTCAATAAGATAATAGGATGAATCTTTTATTTCTCTCAAACCTTCAAATAGAAGGCTGTCAAAGGTTTTTTGATTATGTCCATCTTCAGCAAAACCGATTGAACCAAAAAGAGAACCTCGATGAGCCGCCATGCCTTCCAAATCTACTACCGGATAGCCTTTTTTCTCAAGTCTTTTTAATATTTCAGTCTTGCCCGTTCCAGTCATTCCATGCAGGACAATGGCATAATTCGGAATCAGCGCTGGAATTTGTTCAAGAATATATTTTCGATAAGCCCTGTATCCGCCAATTAAGCGCACAGGCTCGATGCCGGAAAATTCAAGAAATGCCGCTATAGCTCCGCTTCTCATGCCTCCCCGCCAGCAATGAATAACTGGCTGCTTTTCACTTTCCTGTAAGTCCCTAATTCTTCCTAGTATCGCAGGCAATTTAGGCGAAACGATTTCCATTGCCCTCCATTTCGCATCTGCACTGCCTTTTTGTTTGTATAGCGTTCCAACTTCCGCTCTTTCCTCATTGGTAAAGAGCGGAATATTAACAGCGCCTGGAATATGGCTGTCTGCAAATTCACCAGGCGACCTTACATCAACTGGAACCGCGTTTTTCATTAGCATGAATTGTTCGACCGTAATTTCTTTCAATGCAAAACCTCCAAATTATATCTGACATTTAAAAGGGATATTAGATTAGACTAATATCCCTCCACATTACATTGAGAATGATAAAGTTAAACAAATTTTTTTCCCGTAAGATAAGTAAGAGCCTTGCAAAACTTGATCCAATTGTTTGGAAACTTTTGCAGCCCTTCACTTTTGTATACTTTTGCTTTTGTCTCTAAGCGGATTGACCAATTTATTCCATCCAAGACAATACCTTCCGTTTCATAGCTGGGATTCCAATCCCAAATCTTCAAGCGATACAGCTCCTGCTTAAAATCATCAATATTTCCAGTTACTATTGTATCATATCTTTTTGCCATTGGAGTAGAGAAAGTTTTACCAGGTTGAACGGGGTCTAAATTCCATTCAAAATAAGTAAATATATTTCTCATAAAGTCAACGTCTATTTTTACCCAAGGACCCCTGCAGGCTCCCGCATTGACCGTTAAGGATATTAATTCCTTATCTGGAAGCAATGAAACCATTTCATTTTCACATAAAAAAAGCTCTCTCTTTCTGCTGATGACTGATTTTACATGTGCTTGTTGAACGGGCTTGCCCCTTTCCTGCATGTATACAGGGTTTTTATTGATCTCTTTACATATTGAAGGGATGCTGGCCGGACCTTGTTTGTCAATCATATTTAAAATGACCTCATACATATTCATCGAACATACCCCCGGATATTAACAATTAAATATGAGTTTTAATCAGCAGCTGTATTTGTTTATTGTTATTATACAGAAAGTTCAATTGGCTTTCTGTAACAATTGGCACTATGGAATATAAAATCTAAAATTCACCTGATCCTTCGTTCAATTTTTGTCTTTCCCTCTCTATTCATTTTCCTGTTTCATTTCATTATTAACATTTTCCAAATTCATCTATACATAAAATCTGCAGTTTAGAGCCAATTTAAATAGGACCCCCTCTCATATGAAGGGTTCACTAGTCGTTTCATGTATCCTAAAACAGAGGTGATTCGATGAGTTACAAAGATCATTTAGATCCACAATCTGAGCGTTTTCATCACACAAATACGAGAAGAAAGCGTACAAAGAATCAGGTAAATGGAGAAACACAGGTCACTCAAAATACAATTATTTTGAGAAGTAACGCAAAGGCACATCATTGGTAAGGATACAAAACACAAAAAGCAGGGAACTGGGTTTCCAGTTTCCTGCATACTTCGTTCTTTAATCTATTGTAATGAACGCTGCCAATCCTGCATTCTTTGCTTTCTGTATTAACTCTTCAGCGTACTCACGCTCTTTGAATGCCCCAATTTGTACTTTATATTGGGCATTTTCCTGTTTAATAAAAGTATGAAACCCTTTTTCTTTTGCCTGAAAAGCTAATTTTTCAGCATTTGATTGTTCACTGAAAGCTCCGATTTGTACTGAAAATAATCCAGTTGCTATAGTAGGTTCCGGCTGCAAAATTTGAGAATTACCTATTTTGGCCGTTAAATGAAATGCCGCAGCGATTCCTAATACATGTCCCCTGGCCAAATGATCGATAAAACTACTGTCTTTTAACTGTGCTGCATCAGCAGCGTTGTCAATAAATCCATTTTCCGTCAAAATGGCGTCCATATTACTTTCTCTAAGAACATGAAAATCAGCCTGCTTCATCCCGCGATTAGAAAGTAAAGTATGCTCCATTATCTTCTGATGAATAATTTCCTGATAGGTGACTGTTTGCCTGGCAACACCGGGGTAAACATAGCTTTCAAATCCACTGCCGCCGCCAGAGTTAATATGAACAGAAACATAATAGTCTGCTCCCCAATTGTTCGCAGCATTGGTACGGCTGTCTAAACTCACCGTTTCATCTCCGGTTCTGCTCATTAACACAGATACATCTTCATATTCTGATAAAAGGATATCTCGAATGATTGAAGAAATCTGTAAAGTGATATTTTTTTCCTGAATTTCATTTGCGGCTGCTCCCGGATCTGTACCGCCGTGACCTGGATCAATAAATATTTTTACCATAAATAGAATCACCTCATTATTTGTATATGCAATTTCCTGGTATTTTGACTGTATTAATTAGGCGTTAAAAGAATGGAAATAGAGTAGGCGCATGAGTTACTCATGCGCCTCTCACAGATCCGTACGTGCGGGTCATCGCATACGGCTCCTCCATGATTATCCCCGTTGGGGA
>NZ_JACHGK010000004.1:216638-238285 GCF_014207535.1 Bacillus benzoevorans | reverse complement strand
GGGATAGTTTCACATATTATCAAAATATTGTTAGAGGCCGTGTCGAAAAATATTTTTTTGACACCCCACCAACGGCTTAAACCGTTGATAAATCAACATTTATAGAGGGAGGTAAACGAACGTTAATCATTACTTCAATGAAATAGGGGAACGTTTTCTTGTCTTTTGTTCCCCTAATTGATCCATTTGTTAAAGAAAATAAATCGATAAAACTCTGTCAAAAGAAATTCCTACACCATTCTTCTTTAGCTTAAGAAATTGTCATCACTTCATATTTTGAGGCTAATTCAATAAATTGAGCCATTCCGCTAATTTTACCAGCCATTAGCTTCTCATTAAGCTCATAGTAGTCCACGCATGTTTTGCAAGCAAGAATGTCGACATCTTTTTTTTCTAGTTCCGCTAATTGGAGAGATACCAGTGATTCTTCTGTTAATGTAAAAACGCCCCGGTTTAAACAAAAAACAGCTACAGGCAAATCTTCCTTTTGTTTAAGAATGGTAAAGAAAGTTTCTAGTAAACCTTCGCCTAAATCTTTTTCGCCTGCACCAAATTGATCAGATGAAAGTAAAATCACTTTATTTTTCATTTTTTACACCTCACGGATTTATTGGAAAGTATGTTATGTATTTCACATATATAATTTTATCATTCCTCTTATTTATTATCTCATTCATTTTATTGATGCAAATGATAGATAATCCATCTATTTTGTGAATTGACTTCGGTGCTAACTTATCCTTAAGAAACGTGGGGAAAGGACGGAGGGACAGGTCTGACCCATGTCCCGCCAGGTTCAAGCAAAAGAGGCTGACGAATCTCCAGCCTCTTTGCATCATGTTATAAAAATAGCTTAAGCCGTAATATCCTCCACCTGATCCTTCTTTTTCCTAGCCCCTTCCAGCATATGAATCACAACGGCAGCCACAAGAATGGCAGCAATCACTACGCCTGCGAGCAAGATTGAAGTATCCATTAATAGAACTAGAATAATTCCGACAATGGAGGCGACGGATGAAAGAATCGTGTAAGTAGCAAAGGTTTCTTTCATCGATAAGCCGAAAAATTCTTTTACCATCCAGAAGCCTGGATCATTTACATGGGAAGCGAAGGCTGTTCCGGCTCCGGTTGCAAGGGCAACAAGGGCTAAGTTTGCGTCAGGATATGAACTTAACATTGGCAGGACTAATCCCGCAGTTGATAATGCCGCAACTGTTCCTGAACCTAAGCAAATACGGAAAATAACTGCCACCACCCATGAAAGTAAGATGGGTGAAATGGTCACACCATCAAACAGACCGGCAATATAATCTCCCACTCCGCCATCGATGATCACTTGTTTGAAGGCACCGCCGCCGCCGGTGATTAAGATCAGCAAACCAATGGCGTTGATCGATGCTCCGGCAGAGGCCGTTAACTCTTTCATTGGCGTTTTTCTGGCAATTCCCATTGTATAAATCGCTAATATTAGCGAGATTAACAATGCCACCGGAGCGTTTCCGACAAAACGAACGATGACGACGAAAAGATTATCGGCAAATCCCACTTGTTTTTGAAAAATATCTAAAAAGGCTGCACCAAACATCAATAGAATTGGAAATACTGCAGTTATGACACTGATAGCAAATCTAGGCGTTTCTTCTAATTTCCATGGTTTTTGATCCCCGATTGCTTCGGCATTGCCTGTTTTTTCAAAAGCGCTTGGAATCCACTTTTTGTTGATTTTCGGGAACCATACGCCTGCAACGACAATCATTGGAATGGCAATAAAGATTCCATACACTAATACCATCGCGATATCAGCGCCATACTCCTGCGTAACCGCTGTGATTCCCGGATGCGGCGGCAAAATGCTGTGAGCAACCACTAAAGCACCGGCCATGGTCAGACCAAAGTGGGTAATGGACATTTTTAATTCCTTTGCAATCATATCAATTTCCCCCACCGACTCACTTCGTTCCTTGAGGGAGGGGTTTGTAACGTATCGAACCTATGAGCTAAGCGCTTAACGTTACTGGACCTGCGACATTGTGGCTCTGTTGACCACCAGGCCCTCTATTCCGTCGCTGTTGCTTCGGAACTGCTTTAAGTAATGCGGTAGGTTAAAGGGTTATGAACCTCAACATCTTCGATGCGGAAAGGGATCGTTCCTTTTTCAGTATATTTTCGCATGATATTCGCGGAACCATTGACGTCTGCATTGAGGATGGTTCTGCTTTTTGTGCGATATAAACCTCTAGAAATTCTGTGACCGGAAAAGGTTTGGTCTCCTTTTTCACGATATTTAGGAATAGTGTCTCCATCTAGAAAACTAGCTTTAGAAGTATAAGATTCTTCTGTTACAAAAACTTTAATACTAATTTCTTCAGCTTTATATCGAATCATTGAAATCAAAAGACTATACGGAATCTGAACAAACTTTTGATTATTCACTTTCCCGATATTAGAGTTTTGTTTCCAACCTTCATTTTGACCGATAATAATGGTGTCAATATTTTCAAACGCAGCTAACTCTTTAATAAAAAAACTGAATTTATGAAACAAATCCTTTAACTTACGATGCCGAATCGCATCGAGATGAATCAAACGTTTAGAAGAAAATAATCCTTCTTTCGGGTCCTTTCCTTGGCGTAATATACTATAATAATAGGCTCTCATTTTGTTGTAGTATTGATTAATCGACTTGACCGCTTTGCCCTTTAACAAAACAGGAGTCATTCCTGTGTTTGTCGTTATAGTTGCTAAGTTATCAATTCCCAAATCAATACTCATGAAGCGGGAAGAAACGCATTTTTCTCTTTCCTCTAATTCAGGTTTTTCGAATACTAATTCCACTACAAATTGATCATACCTTGGGATGACACGAACCGATTTTAACTTATTTGAAGTGGAACCTAGTTTCCCGATATTCAGCTTTTCTTTTGTTTTAGGAAATTTTAAAAATTTGTTTTCTTTAATGACACAATCCTGATTGGTAAATTCGATTTCTTTCATTGTTGCACGGCTATATCGTGGAATGTTTGGCTTACCAGTGTATTTGGCTGGATTTACTTTCCAATCTTTTAAACTAACATAAAACGATTTCCAATTTTTAAACACCGTTTTCATCGTTGATTGACTACTTTGAATAGGTAGCGATTGATAGTCGTTTTGTTTCATTAATTTAAACAATGCATCGAGAAAGTTGTAATGAACATACGGATTTGAACAATCCGGCAATGAAAACAAATTACATGTAACCTCTTTTCTTTTTTCTGCCGGTTTTTGTTGTTCTTTTGCTAATCGTTTTTCATAAGCATCCGTCTGGACTTTGTTCATTGGATCGATAAAGGCAGCCAGCGTATCCATTACTTCTTTTTGAAGAGGGTGCAATTCTTTTTTTGAGGTTAAGGCTGTATACACTTGTCTAATATAAAAGTTGGTTGTGTTGTACAAATTTTTACTATTTTCGCACATTGATTGAAAATAAGCATACATCCGATGCCCTTTTTTGATCCAAATTTGTTGAGTGGAATAGCTTCCGACTTTATTCTCATTTTCCATACACTTTCACCTCCTTTGTTTATATTATATCAAACGCACGTTCCGTAAGACGAATAATACAAACAATAATGGCCTACTTTCTTTCAAAACCACCTACCGATTTTATGGATTTTACCAGTGTAATAAAGGACATGCTCAGTTGTAGTCATTTTACCGGCATCAATGTGAGCCATGATGCCTCCGCCAAAACATCTTCTGAAGAGGAAAATCTTGAATTATACGCCCCTATCCTGATTCAGATGACATATTTACAAGCCTGCTTTTTATATGTTAACCTATTTTATAAATAAGTTAACAATCAAAAGGAGGGAGTTTATGGCACAGTATTTTTGGATAACGGGAACGGATACAGATATTGGGAAAACATTGATCACTACATACTTCATGCGCTATTTCCAGGCCAAAGGAGCAAACGTCATACCATACAAGCCTGTGCAAACGGGAATCATTATAGAAAATTCACGGAAATATTATGGCGATACAGCATTTTATCAATCATTCAGTGAAGAACCGTTAGCAGCAGCGCATTTGAATAGTTATTCTTTTAAAGAGCCTGCTTCACCCCATTATGCTGCTAGGTTAGAAGGGAAGGTAATAGAAGAAGAGGTCATTCTGCAACATATTAAACAATTAAAATCATTATATGACTATGTGTTTTGTGAAGGTGCCGGCGGCTTGTACGTTCCATTAAATGAACAGCGAAACTATCATTTTCTCGATCTGATGAAACAATCCGAGTTACCTGTCGTATTAGTTGCCCGTACAACATTAGGCACGATCAACCATACATTGCTATCGCTCGAAGCGCTTAAAAGGAATGATATCCCGATTGCCGGGATTGTCTTTAATGCATTTGATGGGACCGAGCTTGAGAGGGACAACATCGAAACCATCAGGCGCATCACGGACTTGCCTTCTCTTGTCATTCCTAAGTTAAAAAATATAGCAGATATAAAATCTATCTCGATAGAAAGTACGCAATTTTTCGAAAGGTTGTTAAGTATATGAATCCAACTATTTCAGACTCACAGAGAAGAGACTTACTACATGTTTGGCACCCATGTTCGCAGATGAAAGATTATGAAGATTTTCCTCCCATTGTCATCAAACGCGGCAAAGGCATTTATTTATATGATGAAAATGGAAAGCAATACATAGACGCTGTTTCCTCTTGGTGGGTAAACTTATTCGGACATGCTAATGAACGAATCAGCAGCGCACTAGCCGATCAGGCCTTTCAATTAGAACATGCGATTTTTGCCAACTTTACGCATGAACCCGCGATTTTTTTAGCAGAAAAACTAGCAGAAATCACTCCGGATGGATTAAATAAAGTATTCTTTGCTGATAATGGTTCATCGGCGATTGAAGTGGCATTAAAAATGAGCTTTCAATATCATATGCAAAAAAATAGACCAAAGAAAAAACGTTTCCTCGCTTTAACGGATGCCTATCATGGTGAAACCTTGGGGGCTCTTTCTGTTGGGGGAGTGGACCTGTATAACGAGGTCTTCCAGCCATTATTGCTCGATACGATCCGGGCACAAGGACCGGACTGTTTTAGATGTCCATTTAACGAGGAGCCCGGCAGCTGCAATACCCCTTGTATCACCTATGTGGAAGAACAATTAAAGCGGCATCATGAAGAGATCACGGCGATTATCATTGAACCATTAATTCAAGCAGCAGCAGGGATGAAAATGTACCCTTCGGCCTATTTAAGAAGATTAAAGGAGCTTTGTGTTCAATATGATATCCACTTAATTGCAGACGAAGTGGCCGTCGGATTTGGGCGCACGGGAACGATGTTTGCCTGTGAACAAGCGGGAATTACCCCCGATTTTCTATGTTTGTCAAAAGGATTAACAGGCGGTTATTTACCATTGTCAGTTGTTCTGACGACAGATGAAGTTTATGAAGCATTCTATGATGACTATGGAACGATGAAAGCCTTCTTACATTCTCATAGTTATACAGGTAATGCGTTAGCCTGCCGAGTGGCACTTGAGGTATTACAAATTTTTGCCGATGAGCACGTCATCGAACAAAATAGGGAGAAAAGCAACTTTATGAAGGAATATGCAGCGAGCGTATTCCAGCACCAGCCCTACATTGGTGAATACAGACAAACAGGTATGGTCGGCGCCATTGAACTCGTAATTAACAAAGAGACAAAAGAACCATTCCCAAGTGAAGAAAGAGTGGGATATCAAATATATAAACTGGCACTGGAGAAAGGTTTGCTCCTAAGACCATTAGGCAACATCCTTTATTTCATGCCGCCCTATGTTATCACAAAAGAAGAAATCAAAACCATGATCGATCTGGCCAACGAAGCAATCCAGCAGTGGAAACAAGGGGGCAGTTCTCGCGTTTACCTAATAAATTCCAAATCAGGAGGAAGTGAAGTTGAATAAAAATACAACGATTTCGTTAACGGCAATTGCTTTGTTTGCGGCTTTAACCGCCATTGGGGCATTTATTCGAATCCCATTGCCGTTTGTTCCATTTACGCTGCAAGTGCTGTTTGTCTTTTTAGCGGGGAGTCTACTTGGAAGTAGAAAAGGGATGCAAAGCCAGCTTGTGTATGTCGGAATTGGTTTAGCGGGTTTGCCGGTATTTACACAAGGAGGTGGAATCGGCTACTTTTTGCAGCCTACATTTGGCTATTTACTCGGCTATATTGCGGGAGCGTTTGTCGTCGGATGGCTGATTGAACGAATAACGAATCCGAAGACCTACCACTTTATTTTAGCCAATTTAGCCGGTTTAATGGTTGTTTACTTAGTTGGTGTACCGTATCTGTACCTGGCCCTGAATCTATGGATGGATGTGCCAAGCAGCTGGGGCCATGTATGGATGATTGGTTTTGTCTATAGTATTGCCGGAGATATTGTCATTTCAGTGATAGCCGGTGTTTTAGCGCTAAGATTATATAAAGTTTTTCATAAAATGCGAAATAAACAACCGATCCTTTCACAAGAAGAGGGGACAATATAAATGAAAGGAGATCCAAGCGGATCTCCTTTTCATATAAACTTTCAGCCGCAATAACAACGAACCCCATCCAAGGGCGAACGTTAGAAGAGGGTCAGGCTAAGCTGAAACTAATCGTTAATATTTAAATTGTGAAATGGATTGTGCTAATTCCTCTGCCATTTTAGAAAGTGCTCCCGCAGATGCGGCAATTTCCTCCATGGAAGCCAATTGTTCCTCGGTTGATGCTGCTACTTCCTCTGAGGCGGCTGCATTTTCTTGGGCAATGGATGATAAATCATTTGTTGTGGCCGTTAGTTCTTGAATAGATGCGGCAATCTGCTCAGTTGTAGCCGATACTTCCTCCATTTGCGGTACGATTTCTTTTGTACCTTGCAAAATTTGTTCGAATCTCTCAATGGCCTCATTGGATATTTGCACACCTGTTTTTACATCCTCGTTTACTCGTGCCATTTTTTGCACCGCAGTTTCCGTTTCACTTTGAATCCTTTGGATGATAACATCTATTTCTTTTACAGCCTGCTGCGATTGCTCCGCAAGTTTTCGTACCTCTTCTGCGACTACGGAAAAGCCTTTGCCGTGTTCGCCAGCCCGGGCTGCTTCAATGGCGGCATTTAATGATAAAAGATTCGTTTGATCAGCAATCGCTGTAATGACATTTAAGATTGAACTGATTTCCTTAGAATGTTCATTTAAAGTGGCCATCATGGCATTGGATTCTGTCACGGATTCACTGATTGATTTCATTTGCGTGACAGTATTGGCAACAGCCGTACCGCCTATTTCAGCTTGCTGCATTGTATGACGGGAAAGGCCGGATACTTTTATCGAACTATCTGTAATTATCGTAACACCATGAGCAATCTCATCTAAAGCTCTGGCTGTTTCTTCTACGCCGCTTGTTTGCTTTTCAGAACTGCCGGCTACTTCCTGGATAGCATGAGAAACTTGTTCAGCGGCATCTGTCGTCTGTTCAGCACCTGCTGTAAGCTGCTCGGCCGAAGCTGAAACTTGTATAGAATTATCCCTTACTTTTTTTACTACATTTCGCAGGCTCTCCAACATTTCATTAAAGGCCAGTCCTAATTGACCGATTTCATCTTTTGTTTTTATTTTTATATTTTGCGTTAAATCTCCTTTACTAATCGTTATAGCGTGTTCCTTTAGGTCATTAATTGGTTTCATGATCGATTTTATGATAAAGAAAATAGCGCCTGCACCTATTACAAAGGAGATGGTGATAATCAGTAATGTCTTTTGAAAAATTGGAGCTGCTGCTTTGTCTAGTTCAGCCATATACAAAGTTCCGGCAATTTTCCAACCCGTTAAATCATTCGTTATGAAACTCATTATTTTGTTTTCATTGTCGATTGAATAGGCGAATGTTCCTTGTTCTTTTTTATACATGTCATTAAAAAATTCTTCTGTTACCTCAGTACCGCCTTCAAGTGTAGGATGGGCGATGACTTTTTTATCTTCATCTAAAAGAAAAGCATAACCTTTTTCGCCGATCTTTACTTGATTGGTCATCTTTTGTAACTGTGCTAATGAAATATCTACAGCCATAACTCCATGTCCATCGTCTGTTGTTTTAGCAACGGTTATGACCATTTCTTTCGTGCCTGCATCCGCATATGGCGCAGTTATAATGGTTTCTCCCTGATTTTCCACTGCTTGTTTATACCAGTCTCTTTTTCTTGGATCATACTTTGTTGTATCGGTCACACGAGGCTCTTGTATATATAGACCCGTTTTCGTCCCTAAATAGATACTTGCCGCTTCAGGATGAATTTGAATATATTCATCGAGATGAGCTCGTAATTCAGGGCTGTTTTCGTCTTGATAAACTTCAGCATTAACAGTTTTCGCAAAGTACTCCATATCCATCATTTTAGGCTGTAACGTACTATTGATGGTTGTATTTAAAAGACCGATATTTTGTTCAATTCCATGGATGGCTTCCTCTTCGACAGCATCTTTGGCAGTAGAATAGGATAGGTATCCAATAATGATGGCTGGAATAATTAGAATCATGACAAGGGCAAATATTAACTTAACTTTTATATTACTCATAAAGTTTTTCATACAAGACCTCTTTCAATTATTTAAAGTATGATTGATAATATTAATATGTAAAATTCGTGAACCAAGGTATGTAATGACGATTTCTTTACATTACTTTTTCAATCGCTTCTTTAATACGATCCATATTAAAAGGTTTGACTATAAAGTCTGTGGCTCCGGCCTTAATGGCTTCAACTACCATTCCTTGCTGTCCCATAGCGGAGCACATAATGATTTTAGCGTCTGCATGTAACTTTTTTATTTCTTTCACGGCTTCTATGCCATTCATTTCAGGCATAGTAATATCCATTGTCACAATCTCTGGTTTTAAATTCTGATATTGTATCACCGCTTCCTGACCGTTTCCGGCTTCCCCAACCACTTCATGTCCCAGTTTGGTTAACATATCTCTCAACTGCATCCTCATAAATGCTGCATCGTCGGTAATTAATATTTTTGCCAATGAAATCATTCTCCTTATCAGTTATTGATTGACCACTTGTCTTAGTTGTTCCATTTTGTATAAGCCAGTCACTTTTTGAATCTAGAAAAATCAAAATCTTGTGCTCAGTATCTGCAAGCCCTTTCATGAAATCCTGAACAACCCCACGAACAATATTAAAGAGATAAAAATCATAGATCATATTACTAATATACCATTTTAATATAATTTTAAGATAAATTCTATATCCTTTGTAATAGGTCGCAAGGGAAAAACACGGGGACGGTTCTAGTATTCCCCTAATATATTCCAAATCTAAAAAACTAGAGTCTTCAATCGGACCGTGAAATTATTTGAGAAATATGGGGGTGGCTCTCGCGTTCATCTTGGGACGGAGGTCTCTGTCGGCAGTGGATTCCCCCGTCCTTGCCGGAGAATCACTAAAAATAATTTTTGCCATCTTTGACAGCTGTTTGTGAAGTTTACCTTTCTTGAACAGCTGCTTTTTTTGCCTTATGATGGATGTCCAAGCACAGAGCTCCTGTAAACGAACAGGAATAGTTAAAAATGGAGGAGTGTGACTTCAGCATGCAATATGATGCAAAGAATTCCGAAGAATATTTAGAAATGCTTGAAGACGATTGGCGGAAAGAAAAATTGCTTGCGATTCGGCAAATGCTCCTTACATATGCACCTGAATTGGAAGAGGTGATTCGCTATAAGATGTTGAATTATGGCAAAGATGCTCACTATATTTTTGCCTTAAATGCGCAAAAACATTATGTCAGCCTTTATGTAGGAACAATAGAGAAGATAGGAAATGCAGAAACCCTCTTAGCGGGCTATAACTATGGCAAAGGCTGCATCCGCATCAAAAAGTCGATAAAGATTGAAGAGACGGGATTGGAAAAATTTATCCATAAAACCGTTGATATGTGGCGCGCAGGCGAGGACACAGCCTGTTAATATAGAATAACTTTGTACATGTTCATCAGCCTTATGTGTAACGGATGAGCGGGTTTTCTTTGGTCATAAGGAAACGAAGCGAGTGTTGCACATAATGCTTCTTTGTATTCGTTCCTCTGTTTCAGCCTTCGTGTGAAAGAATCAAAAGTGTGAAAGCTTTCCCCTTGTTTAATAAATGTGTTGATACACCCACACTGTTTAAGTATTTTTAGCATAAATTATTACTAGCAAATATTGATAACGATTGTCCCATGTACGGTTTTTAGACAAGGTTCCGTCCTAAAAATAAGGGGCGTATTGGACGGAGCTTGGATGTTATGGCAAAAATCGAAAACGATATCCGGAAATGAAACGTGCTGACTTTTTTGTTGGGACAAGTGTTATTGCTTGGTGGTGGTAATATGAATTACTTAGAAAAGCATTATACCAATGAATTTTTCAAAATCTACTATAAGAAAGGGATTTGGAGACAGACTCCTTGGCTTGGTGTAATGACACTGAAATGTCCCTTTGATTTGTGGATCTATCAAGAAATCCTATACGAAACAAAACCTGATTGGATTATTGAGTGCGGTACATTTATAGGAGGAAGCAGTCTATTTCTTGCATCGATGTGCGACCTCATTGACCATGGGAAAATCATTACGATCGATATTTTGGACTATAAACCGAAAAAAACTCATCCGAGAATAACTTATTTGCATGGATCGTCGACCTCTAAAGAAATAGAAGAGAAAGTAAAAAGTATGATTAGCGAAGATGAAACGGTGATGGTCATTTTAGATTCCGCTCATTCGAAAGCACACGTATTAAACGAACTTAACATCTATTCCAAATTAGTTACGCCCGGTAATTATCTAATTGTTGAAGATACCTGTGTGAATGCTCATCCTCAAATGCCGTACTTCGGAAATGGACCATTGGAGGCGGTACTACAATTTTTAACTGGGAATGATCGATTTATTGTTGATCGTGCACGGGAAAAATTTTTACTCACATTCAATCCAAGCGGATATTTAAAGCGAGTGAAATAACTATGGGGCGCAGCATGAACCAACCGAGCCGAAAATTAAATAGTAGAATGGTTCTCCCCCCTTCTAACATTAGAAGGGGGAACAAGTGGGGGCGGTTCTCATGTTTCCCTAATATCACAAACTAAAAGCAGGAAATCCTTTCACCCGGGTCCTGCTTTTTTTTACTCATTTCAGATTTGATTGCCAGACACCAGCTAAATGTCTAACGCCAATTCTCTATTTTGATATAGCGGTTTGTGGAATACTTGTAAAATATGGCAGTAATTGATATATTAAATCCAAGAAGGAATTATCTTGACCACTTTGATAAGGTTAAGATAATTTTTTTATATCGTACAAAACAAATTTAAATAATATGGATTGTCATACCCCTTCGTCCTTACTCTATTTTAGGATAATGATTAGGAGTGTGAAATTAAACAGAAGCAAATGGAAAAGGGAGTGAAAGGAAAGTTTTTAAAAAGAAATAACGTATTGCTGATCTTTTAACTTTAGGAGGTTATATAGATGAAATTGAATAGAATCGGTATGTACTTCTTATTACTTATCATATCCATCGCGATGATTGGCTGCAGCAATGATTCGAATAAAACTTCTGAATCTAAAGATAATAAATCCACTTCAGAAAGCAATAAGAAATACAAGGACGAAATGAATGTAGCGATAACGGCGCAGCCGCCAACACTTGATTCAGCGATGACGGTATCACAGGTGGCGCTGGATGTTGCCGGGAATATCTTTGAAACGCTTTATACATTAAATGCTGACTATGAACCGACACCCATGCTGGCAGAATCAGTAGATGTTAGCGACGATGCGAAAACTTATACATTTAAGTTAAGAGAAGGCGTTAAATTCCATAATGGAAAAGAAATGACTTCAGAAGACGTTGCTGCTTCCATGAATCGTTGGTTAGAAAAATCTTCGCGGGCAAAGTCATTATTAGCGGGTGCCAAGTTTGAAGCGCAAGATCCATATACAGTCGTTTTAAATCTGCAGAATCCTGCTTCAGACGTGTTAATTATTATGGCATCACAGGCGAACTTCCCTGCGATTATGCCAAAAGAAGTCATTGATGCTGCTCCGGCTGAAGGCATAAAAGAATATATCGGTACCGGTCCATTCAAGTTTCAAGAGTGGAAACAAGACCAATATATCCATTTAGTCAAATACGATGGCTACCAACCAGTCGCTCAAAAAGCAAGCGGTTTTGCCGGCAAGAAAGAAGCCTTTGTGAAAGATGTGTACTACCATTTTGTAACCGATCATTCAACACGGATTGCCGGTATTCAAACGGGAGAATATGATATTGCGGACAGCATTCCTACTGAAAGCTACGAGCAGCTGAACAGTGCAGACCATGTCAAAGTGTATACATTCGTGGGTGGAACCTTGACGATGTTTATGAATACGAATGAAGGGCCATTAGCAGATGTGAAAATGAGACAAGCCATTAATACTGCATTTAATATGGATGAAATTATGATGGCCAGTTTTGTGAATAAAGATCTTTACACATTAGATCCTGGATACATGAATCCAAAGCAAATACAATGGGCTACAGATGCCGGTAAAAAAGTCTATAACCAAGCAGACATCAAAAAGGCAAAGTCTTTATTAAAAGAAGCCGGTTATAACGGGGAAGAGATAACTTTATTAACAACGCCGGATTATGCTGAGATGGCCACAGCAACAACCGTTGTTCAAGAGCAGCTAAGACAATTGGGGGTCAATGTGAAGATAGAAAGTTATGATTTCCCGACATTCTTAGAAACAAAGGGTGACCTATCAAAATGGGATATCTTCATTACAAGTAACGGATATCAATTAACACCGCCGCAATTGCTGGCTGTTAACCCGGAATGGGCAGGGTTAAATGATCCGAAGGTTGCCGAATCACTTACAGCTATTCGTTCAGCAAAAAGTACTGAAGATGCAAAAGCTGAGTGGGAAAAATTACAAGGCTACCTTTATGAAACTTTATCATCTACAGCTATAGGACAATACAAGAGCATCCTTGCTACAACAGACAAGCTCGAAGGCTTTGAAGTATTTGAAGCTCCTATCATTTGGAACACGAAAGTGGTTGAATAAAAATAAATAAAATCCTCCATGGCTTTTTAGCGTGGAGGATTATGCATTTTTTTAATAAAGGGGGGTCTCTTTTGCTCGGTTATATTATTAAACGGATTTTATCCTTAATTCCTGTATTATTTGTCGTATCAATTGCTATTTTTCTAATTATCCATCTTACCCCTGGGGACCCTGCTGCTGCCATTCTTGGTTTAGAAGCGTCAGAACAGCAAATTCAAGAATTAAATGAAACAATGGGGCTGAATCTGCCCATTTATCAGCAGTATATCCATTGGGTTTCAGGCGTACTGCAAGGGGATTTTGGTGATTCTTATTTCATGAATGAGCCTGTTACAGATGCTATTTTCAACCACTTAGGACCGACTGTTTCGCTGGCCCTGTTAGCTGAAATAGCAGCGCTCATTCTGGCGCTTCCGATTGGGATTTTGGCTGCCTATCGCCGGGGTTCCTTTAGCGATAAGTCACTTATGGTGATTTCTTTATGCGGAATGGCGATCCCAAGCTTTTTATTAGGGTTATTGCTGATGCTCGCATTTGGGGTGTCCTTACAATGGCTGCCCGTTGCAGGCTATAAGCCGTTAAGTGCGGGACTGTGGAATCATCTGCGCTACTTAATCTTGCCGGCCATTTCGCTGGGTGCTTTCCAGGCTGCACTTGTTGCCCGCATGACTCGCTCTTCCATGCTGGAGGTTCTCGATAGAAATTATATTAAAACGGCACGCTCAAAGGGCGTGAAGGAGTATAAAGTTGTTATCAAACATGCGTTTAGAAATGCCTTTCTGCCCATCCTGACAGTCATTGGCCAGTCATTCGGCGCATTAGTGACAGGTGCCGTGGTGGTTGAAACCATTTTTAACTTGCCGGGTCTGGGCCAGCTTATTATGAACTCAATCGAACGCAGAGACTTTGCTGTCATTCAAGGAGTAGTCCTTTTTGTTACATTAATTTACGTTTTCATTAATCTTATTGTGGATTTACTCTATGGAGTGATCGACCCAAGGGTAAGATTGGGGCGTAAATAGGGAGGAGGTCAAAGTATGGAGGTTATGGAGGGAAAAGACAAATTCCAAGATATAAAATCTAATCTGAAAAAACAACAACGTCAATTGTTTTTTAAACGATTTTTATCCAATAAATTAATGGCTGCCGGAAGCCTTGTCTTCGTTTTGCTCATTGTCGTTGCTCTTATAGGTCCAGCACTCATGTCCTATGATCCATATGCAATGAAAGTAGCAGAACGACTGCTGGCTCCTAGTTCTGCCCATTTATTAGGTACAGATGAATATGGACGAGATCTGCTGACACGTATTGTTTATGGAGCGCGGGTGTCGATCGGGGTTGGTTTAGCGGTGACGGCTATTTCAGCTTTTTTGGGCCTGATGATTGGTCTATATGCCAGTTATTATCCCGTATTAGACCATATTTTAATGCGGATTTGTGATGGATTAATGGCCATTCCCGGAATCCTTTTGGCGATTGCCTTAATGGCAGCATTGGGTCCATCAGCGATGAATGTCATCATTGCGTTAACGATCGTGTTTACACCAAGCATTGCCCGCATTGTCCGTTCATCTGCGTTAGTCATTCGGGAGCAGACGTATATTGAGGCGATGCATGCACAGGGGGCGGGCACTTTAAGAATTATTTGGCGCCATATCGCTCCCAATACGCTCTCGCCCCTTATTGTCCAAGCTACATTTGTATTTGCCGAAACGATAATTTCTGAAGCAGCGCTTAGCTTTCTGGGTGCCGGAATTCCGGTTCCTGATCCGAGCTGGGGAAATATTCTGCAGGCAGGTAAATTAGTGATTTTTAAAGCATGGTGGATGGTTGTCTTCCCAGGCCTGGCGATTATTACTTCGGTATTATGCTTGAATTTTCTTGGCGACGGGTTACGGGATTTAATCGATCCTCATCATTCAAGGAAGAAATAGAGAGGGAGGTGTAAAGTGATGAATATGCTGCCGCTTTTAGAGGTAAAAAACTTAAGAACTCATTTTCGTACGGAACGGGGGCGTGTGACGGCTGTTGATGGGGTAAACTTCCATGTCCATGAAGGAGAGATTCTCGGGGTTGTTGGTGAATCTGGCTGTGGAAAAAGTGTGATGTCCCAATCCATTATGAGATTATTTGATGAGAAGTTTACCGTTGAATATGAGGGTGAAGTCCTTTTTAAAGGAAAAAATTTATTTGAATTATCGCAAACCGAGATGCAAAAAATACGCGGCAATGAACTATCGATGATTTTTCAAGATCCGCTAAGCTCCTTGAACCCTGTGTATTCCATCGGTGATCAAATCAGAGAAGCGATCAGGCTGCACCAGCATGTTTCGAAAAAGGAAGCCCATGCGAAAGCGATCGAAATGCTGCGGCTGACAGGAATTCCTTCACCGGAAAAGCGGGTGGATGAATATCCGCATCAACTTTCAGGCGGAATGCAGCAGCGGGCAATGATCGCCATGGCCCTTTCTTGCCAGCCTAAATTATTGATTGCCGATGAACCGACAACCGCACTGGATGTAACGATTCAAGCGCAAATATTAGATCTGATTGTAGAATTAAATCAAAAGCTTGGGATGGGGGTTATTTTCATAACGCATGATTTAGGGGTTGTTGCTGAAATTTGTACCCGCGTGATGGTCATGTACCTTGGGCAAATTGTGGAGGAGACGGATACGGAAAGTTTATTTTCTAGGCCGCTTCATCCGTACACAAAAGGATTAATGAAATCCATTCCGCAATTAGAGGGGGATCGTTCGCACAAGCTTCATGTAATCGAGGGAACTGTACCTTCACTCGACAATGTTCCGAAGGGCTGCCGTTTTGCTCCCCGCTGTCCTTTTGCGGACGAGCTATGCCGGGAAAAGGCTCCTGATTTAGTTCAGCATGGCGAGATGCAAAAGGTGAGATGCTGGCATTTTAAAGAAATTGCCTTACAGGAGGAGGGTTCGCATGATTCTGCAAAATAACAAAGAACCTTTATTGGATGTGCAGCATCTAAAAAAATACTTTCCTGTGACAGGTTCGCTCGGGCGTTTGGGCGGCATTAAAGGGCAAGTGAAAGCGGTCAATGATGTCTCATTCCAATTATTTGCAGGGGAGACCTATGGACTCGTAGGTGAGTCAGGGTCAGGAAAAAGTACAACAGGGCGAACGGTTTTAAGATTGACGGAATCCACGGATGGAAAGGTTTTTTACAACAAGCAAAACATTTTTGAACTGTCTAAAAGGGAAATGCGATCCGTACGCAAGGATCTGCAAATGGTTTTCCAAGATCCGTTTTCTTCATTAAATCCCCGCATCCGCATCGGGCACACAATTGAGGAGCCTTTAGCGATTCACTCATTAGCGGATGGGAATGAACGCAGAGAAAGAGTATTTGAGATGCTAAATAAAGTAGGCATGCAGAGCGAACATTATTATCGCTATCCGCATGAATTTTCAGGCGGGCAAAGACAACGCCTTGGTTTAGCCAGAGCCTTGATTGTAAATCCAAAAATTGTGATTTGTGATGAACCGGTTTCGGCTTTGGATGTATCGATCCAATCACAGGTTATTAATCTTTTAAAGCAGATGCAGACTGAATTGAATTTGACTTATCTTTTTATTACGCATGATATCAGCGTCGTACGGCATATCTCGGACCGAATCGGGGTCATGTATTTAGGCAGGCTGGTGGAAGAGGCACAAACTGACAGCCTGTTTCAATCTCCGCTTCATCCCTATACACAAGCACTGTTCTCAGCCGTGCCGGGCAGAGGGAAGAACAGAGAAAGAATCGTCCTAAAAGGAGAAATTCCCTCGCCCTTAAACCCGCCAACGGGCTGTGTGTTCCATACACGATGCCCGCATGCAATGGAAATATGCAAAGTAAATATCCCGGAAAAAAGAGAAATGTCCCCCAAACATTACGTCGCCTGCCATTTGTATTAGAGAAACAAGGGGACGGTTTTCTTGCGTTTCCCTAATATAATCCAAATTAAGGTGACCTCATAAGAGATCACCTTCCTTTTAAGTCCTAATCATCATTTACTCATTTCTCAACCAAAGCCTATAAGACTTTGCCTAGGCTCCCCGCCATTAAAACTCATTTGCTTTTTCTAACAGGCTGGAATCCAAATACTCGTCCAAATTGATTTTATTTTTGGCCACGGGGTTTTTGCCTTCGCTGAATTGCTCAATCAGGTTTTCCCAGTATCATTCTGTTCAAGTATTATAATCAACTTTCTCCAATCATGGCAACGGGTAAATTTATTTATACGGAGCTATTTTATAAATATTTTGAATTATTAGATAGTATTTGCCAGCTATTTAGTCTAAAGGATTTATCAGAAAAGCCGATATTAAAACTAAGTCAACTAATGGGAATTGCTAATGGCTATAAGATTTTTAGAAAGGAAGGTAAGCAATGAATTTTGTTGTTTTTAAAAGAAAATCAGGAAAACTATTTAGTTCACTTCTATTACTTGCTGCTATTTTAGCAGTCTATTTACCAGCTAATAGTGCAAAAGCGGAGGTTTTATACGCAACGGAAGATGTAGAAAATCTCAAAATAGATTCTCCTATCGTACTTGTATTTGATCAGGCTATTCAATTCAATCCCATGTTTATCACTAATCCTGCAACGCCTAATACAAACTTTAATGGCATTCAACTATTAGATTTAACAAATCCTTTAATCCCGACGCCAGTTTCTATTCATTTAGAGGCGGCTGGAAATAAGCTGAAAGTCATTCCAGATCCGTCTCTATTATCGCCTGATACGGATTATCAATTAGTAATAGATAAGGATATTGTGACAACGGGTGCGCCCGGAGGTTTTGTTTTTGCTAATGCTGCTTTAATCCAAACATTAACATATGAATTTAGTACAGGTTCCCTTTCATTCTTAGAATTAATGAGAGGCGGCGGTGAAATAAATGATTTAATTGAATATTTTACTCCCCGGCAAATGATTGTAACCGCTCCAGTCCGTTATTTTGACAAAATGGAAGCTATTCATCGTCAAAGAGGTATGAGTGGTACAGATACAGAATCGGTGACGAATTTAAATATCAGCCTTGATGATCCCTATGGAAAAGTGGTCCGGATTGTCGTAAAAGTGGGTGTGCAAGAAAAAGAAATAAACTATTTGCATATTAGCGGTGCGAGTCCATCATATGACTTTGCTTTTGCTGGCCTGCCGGACAGGGGATATGATATTCAAGTTTTCGCTTATAACAGTGTTGATGAGGAAGATGATGAACACTTATTGGATAGCCGCGTGATCAAAGTAGCGCCAACACCGAATAAAGCGACAACGACGGTAAAAGCTAACGATTCTTATAAAATGGCTGGCAGATCCTTTACTTTATATCAATTGATGCAAAAGGAAAAGGATATGCAAAAACTGCTTACAGAAAATAGTATGAAGGATATAAAAGTTCAGGTGGTGGAAGAAAATTGACCATGTGGCTGCAGAGTGTAAAGAAACTAAGTATCACATTTTTTGTGTCTATCCTTTGTATCAGCTCAGCACCCCTCGTATTAGCGGAGGGTGACGTTGACCAGTGGGACAAAGGAGAGACAAACGATCCGAAGAAAGTATGGACGATTGAATTTAACCAGCCGCTTAAGTCTTCTAAAGTGCGAACTACATCTGTGTACGTGATGGATGAAAGTAACAGGAAGTTCTCTACAACGGTGTCATTGTCTTCCGATAAAAAGTCTATCATGGTAACACCAAGAAGAGATTACGAGGCTGGCAAGGAATATAAGCTGTATATTGATAATTCGATTGGCTCAGAAACGGATAAGACATTAGAAAAGCCGATTGTTTTTCCATTTACTATTTTGGAAAAAGTAGAGCCGCCGAAGGAAGAAAATGGGTCAATAGTAAAAGAGGAGCCTGCAGCAGGAGGGTCTAATCTGGAAAATAGCAACCTGGTGAAAAACGTAAACATTAATCTCACACCATATGCGGCATTGGTCAGCCTCTCAACGGATTATTCGATAGCAAGAGTAATGGCCGGTACTGCCGAAATGTTCTATGAAGGAAATAATCAGTTTAGCGCAGGAATTGTTGGTTTAGAAGTGGGTGATCCGATTAGAATTCGCGCTTTTGATGCTGAGGGGATCACCGTATATGATAAAGAATACACTGTCCATTAACAAAAACAATTGTGGAGGAAAACGATGAGGATAATGAAAGTTCTGTTAGCCGTGATTTTATTTTCCGCAAGTCTATTTCCTTTGGCTGCAGAAGCGAAAACAAACTTTAAAGATGTAACGCAAGACTTTTGGGCGAAAGAGGATATTGATTTTTTAGCTGAGAACAAGATTATTTTTGGTTATAATAATGGGAATTTTGGCGTAGGGGATAATATTCGCCGCTCCGATGCTGCGATGATGATTGTAAGAGCTTTGGGGATTGAGACGAAGAACCGTCCGAACCCTAAATTTAAAGATGTTAACTCCAAATCATACGGTTACGATGTCATCGCCGCTGTGACAGATGAGAAAATCTTTTTTGGAAATAATGGTGAGTTTAAACCGAATAGTACATTAACTCGTGCTGAAATGGCTGCCATTCTAACAAGGGCCTTTCAATTAACTGGGAAAGGTGTGAATGTCCCGTTTGAGGATGTTCCTAATAACGCGTGGCATTATGAATCTGTTCAAGCCTTATTGGCGAATGAAATCACCTTTGGCTACGCTGATAATACGTTCCGGCCTGCTGACCCCATCACACGCGCACAATTTTCCGCCTTTTTAGCAAGGGCTATGAAACAAATGCCGCAAGAAGAAAAGCTAGAGGTTGTTAAAATTTACTAGATGGCTGGGGAACCTTGAAAAATAGAGTAATATAATAGAAGGAAAGTTATACAGCGGAAAAAGCTTCCTAGTATTAATGGAGGCTTTTTCTGTTGTATGAACCTGAGCGCGGCATGCTGATTTTTTATCATCATATCCATTTCTTTTGTATGCGAGTTTCCTGTAAAAAGCAAACTAAAGATTATTGTACGATTATATAGGAGGATCATGAAAGGAGAGAATGGCTGTGGAATTGGGAATATTACCCGCTAAAACGAAATCATTATCTTTATTTTTTCTTATAACCGCCATTGTGCTGGCAGCGTTTAATTTACGACCGGCGATTACATCGGTTGGACCGCTGGTTGGAATGATTCAGGAGGATGTTGGACTAGTCCATTGGAGTGTAGGTCTGTTAACAAGTTTGCCGTTAATCGCTTTTGCCATCATCTCACCATTTGTTCCGAAAATCGCAAGCAGGCTGACAAATGATCGAACGCTTTTGCTTGGCCTGGTTGTTCTATTGCTGGGAATGGGCATGCGGGTGTTTGCGGTGAAGTTTTTTCTTTTTTCCGGAACGCTTTTCGTTGGTGTCGGGATCGCGATCTTAAATGTGATTTTACCCGTGATTGTTAAAGATAAATTTCCGGGAAAAGTGCCGCTAATGACAAGTGTTTATTCCACTTCTATGGGAGTAACTGCTTCGCTGGCATCAGGTCTTAGTATTCCATTGGCAAGCGGTTTAAACCTTGGCTGGAAGTCTACGTTAATCATTTGGGGGATCCCTGTTGTTATAGCTGTGGTCATTTGGTGTTATGTTCTCAAATATAATAAAGGTGATCAGACAAAGCTTAACCGTGTCATTCCTAGTGATCATCGAATTTGGCGTTCAAGTCTCGCCTGGCAAATTGCTCTTTTTATGGGTTTTCAATCTTTCTTATTTTATGACATAGTTGCATGGCTGCCTGCAATTCTAAATGACAAAGGAGTAAGTATGGGGACCTCCGGCTGGCTTTTGTCATTTACCCAGTTTATTGGGCTGCCTTTCAGCTTCATCGTTCCGGTCATGGCAGGTCGCTTTCGTTCCCAGCAGTGGATCGTGATTGTTTTAGGTCTCTGTTCATTAGCCGGGTTTGGCGGCCTATGGCTTGATACATCGTTTCCCATTTTGATATTGTGTATTGTTTTATTAGGAATTGGATTAGGCGGGAGCTTTCCTCTCGCATTAACCTTTATCGCCATTCGGGCTCG
This sequence comes from Bacillus benzoevorans, assembly GCF_014207535.1. Lineage (GTDB taxonomy): Bacteria > Bacillota > Bacilli > Bacillales > Cytobacillaceae > Bacillus_BD > Bacillus_BD benzoevorans. Next base: position 217,102 of record NZ_JACHGK010000004.1, on the reverse strand, counting down.
CGATGTGAAACAAGCGGCCGAACTGTCTGGCATGTCACAATCAATTGGTTATGTCCTTGCGGCGGCAGGACCACTGTTTATCGGCTATTTGTATGATCTAACTCATTTGTGGAATCCTCCGCTCATCACACTGATGCTTGTCACCATTCTGTTGATTTTCTTTGGTGTGTATGCCGGACGGGACAGGTATGTGTATTAGAGGAATTTTGATTTTTACTCTAAGTTAAGTCTTGCAAATATGAATAATTCACGATGAAAGGGGGCAGTAAATGGGAAACCCCCTTTCATCGTGAAAGAAGAGGAAGATTGCTATATAATTCATTAAAAGAATTAAAGTCCTAGAAGACCAAGAAGCTGAGCAAGTAAATTATTAAGAAAACCCATGAATGTCACCTCCAGACAAGAAATGATTTAAATTGAAATCTAAAAGAATTAAAGTCCTAGAAGACCAAGAAGCTGAGCAA
>NZ_JACHGK010000004.1:209249-216541 GCF_014207535.1 Bacillus benzoevorans | reverse complement strand
CAAGTAAATTATTAAGAAAACCCATGAATGTCACCTCCAGACAAGAAATGATTTAAATTGAAATCTAAAAGAATTAAAGTCCTAGAAGACCAAGAAGCTGAGCAAGTAAACTATTAAGAAAACCCATGAATGTCACCTCCAGACAAGAAATGATTTACATCGAAATCTAAAAGAATTAAAGCCCTAGAAGACCAAGAAGTTGAGCAAGTAAATTATTAAGAAAACCCATGAATGTCACCTCCAGACAAGAAATGATTTACATCGAAATCTAAAAGAATTAAAGCCCTAGAAGACCAAGAAGTTGAGCAAGTAAATTATTAAGAAAACCCATGGAAAAACACCTCCAAATTCAAAAATATATTATTCATATCAAAATACTAGAAAACAATCAAAAGCAGTCCGCTTAAACGAAGTTAATAAGTCCTGCAAAAGTAAGTATATATTAATTCTTTAAACCTATTTAGTTAACGCCGATTAAGCCTTTTGTCTTGCCTCGTAAATTAATATACTTGATTGAAAATAATGGTTCTATAGGAAAATGGTCTCAAAATAATTCAGAATTGTATAACATATTATCTTAATATAATAAAGGATAGCGAGGCATAATCTGTAAATGATTACCAAGAACACAGAGTATTTGTTTAAAATTGTTTATAAATTCTGAGATAAAATGTAAGGAGAAAAAGGGAATAAATATTATAATTCTCCTTGTTTGAATAATTTGAACTTATAATATTCAAAAAAACGAATATATGGATATACGAATATAAATAATAAATTCCGTAAATGGAGATGAATCAGATATTTATTGTTTAAATCATTGAGAAAATTATGTAAAAATAATATAAAATAGGAAAAAAGTATCATTTTTATCTGGCGTTTTCTATTAAAAAATGGTACATGAGTAAAAATAACCTCATTATTTGATATCGATAGAATTCTTTAGGACTATTTCCAAAGCTGTTGATAGTATTCTTAAAGAAGGTGTAGAAACGAAAATTAACAGCTAAAATACCTATCTTACTAAAGGGCATTAAGCTAATTTTCATAGGCAATGGTAAAACCTCCGCAAGACCAGCAAAATTTATCGTCATTGTGATTTACAATCATAGTTCCAGCCAGTCATAATATGATAGATAGGTGAGTGATTTTGCGAAATAGATCATTGCTTATGGTCGTTTTATCGGTTATATTCATGCATTCATCCAGATTTTCGATTTATATAATCTGAATGTTTAAAAAAAAAAAACGAGGTGAATGTCAAATGCGGTTTTTACGAAAATGTATTTGTTTCGTCTTTGTGATGGCGCTGTTTATTGCTGGGGCTTCTTTAAAAACAGAAGCGGCAGTGGTCTTTTCAGATGTTCCTTCAGGTCACTGGGCGGAAAAGGAGATTTATTATCTGGCGGACCTGGGAGTTTTGAAGGGGAAGGCAAATGGCATTTTTGATAAGGATGCTCCTGTAACAAGAGAAGAGGCTGCGGCTATTTTAGTTCGTGCGAAAGGAATTTCGACTGCAAATGTGCCGAATCCGGGCTTCAGCGATGTGCCAAAGACGCATTTGTTTTACAAGGAAATTGCTGCTGCGGTAAATGCCGGCTGGTTTGCTAAATCCGGGAAGTTTAATCCAAAAGGGCAGTTAAAGCGCGTTGAGATGGCGAAGATTACAAATCTGGCCTTTGGCATCAGCGGTCATGTGCCTGTGGACTGGGCTGATATGGGGGCGGATTATTGGGGATATCAGTATATTACTCCGCTTCTCGCATCCGGTATTACATCCGGATACACCGCAACAACGTTTAACCCATCAGCACCTGTTACAAGGGCGCAGATGGCTGTATTTACGGCAAGGTCGATGAACCCTCAGTTTCGTCTGAAAATCGTTTCTTATCCAAGAAAAGCAGCAGATCTGGTCTATTATCCGCAATTCATTGATATGACCGGTGCAAATGATTTTACCAATTTAAATCAAGCGATGCAGCAGGACGGACAGCTTCAGGCGCAAAACAGAAAGGATGTTATGGAACTGGCCCTGGAAGATGTATTAATGGGGCAATATTATCTCTATGAAGTGACTTATTCGCTGCCGCGTGTCGATTTCGATTATATTAGTGTCGTTTTTGATAATTACACCTATACCGGTGGAGCCCATCCAAATCAGATGCGTTATTCATTTAACTATGATGTGAAAAATGCTGTCTTCATTTCGCTCCATGAATTAGCAACGAAACCAGGCTATGAGAGCACAATAATCAACAAGTTAAATGAGATGAACCATGAACATTATGAATACGCCGGCGGTCCGGCAAGTCTCGATGAAATTCAGTTCAACTTCTACCTGACCCGATCCAACTTTGTCGTCTATCTCAATCCCTACGAATTCGGAGCCTATGCCGCCGGACTACGTGAATATGCCATGCCGTTTTCGTTAATCCGATAACTTCAAATCGGGGCATCACGCAAAATCGGGGAGACAGTGACGCCCCGATTTGTTTGAACGATTGTTCTTGATAAAAGGTGTGGCAGGTGTTCCTGCCGCACCTTTTGTATTGCTGTGCTATAAAACTGGATAAGTATAGCTGGTTTTTGTATGGCAAAGGCTATGTAATCCCGCACCCCATTCCCTCAAACAAGCCGCGGTGCATACGTTAATGATATGTCATCTGAAGCGGAGGGTGGGTACAGTGAATTTTTATCCATATCAACCTCGTTATTATCAGCACCCCGGGAATTACCTCCAGTCGTATTATCAGCCGGTTTATTGGCAGTGGCAGCCGCGGCCGATGCAGCCTGTGGATGGTTCGGTGTTATCTCAATCAGCCAATCAAACAAAGAAACTAATGAAAGATGCCAGTAAGGTTCTGGATAAATTAGCTCAGTCTAAAGAATTTAATGCGAAGTTAATGGCTGAAGCACAGGCCTCTCATAAAGCAGAAGTGGAAAAATTAATTCGTTCCATCGGTGTTACATCAGATTTGGCGGTTCGTTATACTCCTGATGGATTGCGTATCCAATTCTCATCAGCAATAGAGGGATATGATTGCTGCAAACTAACAATTTCTCTACGCTGGAAATGAAGGGAGGGGGGAATAGGTATCTTCCTCCTTTTTTTTGCGAACCTTTCCACTAAATTTATGGAGAAGGGGTGCGTAAATATAATCAAGGACAGAAGTGCTGCACTCTTGTCCTTAATTCATTACTCCTCTTTATAAAAACGCTCCCCCGACTCAGGATGATAGAATACGACCAGCTTCTTCCCGGTCGTTAGATCAATCGGTACTTCGTTTGTCCGGACGAAGCCGGGCGGGACGTCTTTGCCGTGTTTCTTCTTCAAGCGGCGGTCCCAAATCAGCCATGATGCCATAATGAGGACGATAAGTATGATCAGTTGAATCCCATAAAAGCCGATAATCCATTCCATCCTCTATTTTACCGGTTCGGCAACAACAACTTGTATGCCTGCCTTCGACTATGAATTTAAAAAAAGGTTCACATACGTTCATAAAGTGAAAATAGTAGCTAGTAAAAATCCAGGGGGGTGAGTATATTTGAATTGGGGAAATTCATATGGGAGGGAAATGAACATGAAAAAAACAACCTTTGCGATACTAATAGTGTGCAGTATGCTGATGCTCGCCGCATGTGGAAGCGCTGTTACGAGCAGTGAAAACAGTGATGGAAAGCTGTATGAAGATGTGAATGTCAAGCATGCCAAGGAGCTTATTGACAAGAATGAAGTGGTTGTCATTGATGTCCGGACAGAGGCGGAATATAAGGAAGGTCATATTCCGAATGCAACGTTAATTCCTGAGGACGAAATCGATAATAGAATGGAAGATTTGGACAAGGATACTTCCTACTTAATGGTCTGCAGAAGCGGGAATCGTTCCTCAAATGCCAGCGAAATGCTGGCCAAGAGCGGCTTTACACATATTAAAAACATGAAGGGCGGCATGAACGAGTGGACTTATGAGATCGAGAAATAAGTCTTAAGTGAAATCTGCTTATAATAAAGACCCATCAGGTAAAATCTGATGGGTCTTTCGATGCCGCTGACTACTCCAGCTTTTCCCCAGCACCGGAGATAATTACTAGTTGGTCATTTTCATAGCCTATTTTGTAGTTCACTTTGTATTGGCTGTAGACTGTTCCGCTGTCTTTCCGTTCCTGCGCCGTAATCACTGCCGTCACGGTGCCTGTGTTATCAGAAGCTGATGCTGTAATATCATTGATTTTTACAGCGAGAGTATTGAGATAGCCTTTACGGAATTCGTCATATGTTGTATTAGACTGCCATGAAGCGCCCAGCAGGGAATATGCCGTGACATAATCGCCGTAATTCAGACTTTCATAAAAATACTGCACTAGATAGTTCGAGTATTCCTCCAATGAATACTCTTCTTCCTGGGCATACTCATTTCCGCCCATTTCTATCGCAGGCAAATCTGTCATAGGTGAAGCAACCCAGCCATCAATGAGTGGAAGAACGCTTGTAATCGGAATACTGAAGCCGATTGAGCCTGCGACCTCCATAAGTCCCGCCGAATTAATTCCCAGCACTTCTCCGGTTTTGCTGTCGACTAACGGACCGCCGCTGTTCCCCGGAGCAATCGGTGCAGAAATCTGATAGGCGTCCTCATAATGAAACGGCTCGATATCAATGTCACGGTCAATTCCACTGATAATCCCTGTTGTGACGGTATTTTGGTAACCGAGCGGGCTTCCCAATGCCAGCACCTCGTCCCCGATTTCACCCTTCCGCTCACGTGCCACCTTCAGCGGTTCCGTGTCGGCAAGTCCGGGAACGCGCACCACGGCCACATCTGTGTCCTGACCAATGCCGATAACGGTCCCCGGCAATTCCTTCGAATCCGCCGTCACTACCGTCACATCCTTTGTATTCGCGACAACATGGGCATTCGTGACGACATCCCCTTGATTGTTATATACGAAACCGGACCCCAACGAGCCGTCTTCGAGCTGAATTTTCACAACCAGTTTTTGTACATTATGAATAACTTCCTTCAAATCCTGTGAAACTTCTTTTTCATTCTCAACCTCTTTTTCCGTTGTAACAATATCAGAAGCTGCTTTCAGCTGTTTGGGAACATACTCTTTTATGAAAAAGAAGGCAAAAGCACCGGCACCCCAAATCAGGAGTGTGATGATTAAACTAATGAGCACTTTCTTCATTTTTGCCACCTTCTTTCTTACTTTTTAAAAAAATACAAACAGGATACAGCCCGCTTGTCTATTAGGGGGCCTATTATTGGAGATACCAGGTGATGTTATCAATTTCGACGGTGGCATTTTCATGCAGTCCGTAATGAGTATTATCAAACGTCCCCGTATCCCCCGGTTCCAGTAAATAAGGATAAACCACTGTATCTCCGGATTCTATTAAACTGGCATTTTCATCATAGATGCTGTAATACACTGTAACAGAGTAAATATTAGTTGTCGCTTTATTGTTGACGGAGCCTGATACATATAAATCACCGTATTCGTTGACTTCTGCCAGCAGTTCAAGTACTTCAGCGGCAGCCGTTTTATTTTTTAAATCCTCCTGTGCCGCAGATTCCATCGCCTGTTCGATTCTTTCCTGCTCCGCTTTTTCAAAAGCGTTCTTATCCTGCTCAATCCGTCCCTTTAATGCTGTTAATTTCTCGTCATTCACCGCGTATTGCAGCCCTTTATCAACAGTGGAAATGGCCTTCGAGAATTGCTTGTCCTTCAGCAGCTGCCCAGCCTGATCCATACTGATTTGGACAATTTTATTGATGATTTCTTTTCTTACGGCGCTGGCTTCTTTTTCAGGAAGGGATGCGAGAATGGAAAGCTTTCCGCCAAGCTCGTCAACGGTCGTTAAATTGTTCAGTTCGGTTTTTATTTTTCCAACCGTAATGTTTACTTCCTTTTCTTTCAATTGCCTTTGCAGCGGCACAAATATCGGACTGTGTTCCGCGTTTAATTGATTCTTTAAGTTTGTTAACTCTTTGCCGGCAGCATCGAATTGTGATTTCTTAATATGTTCACTGACCACAGCAAAGCTTTCGTCGTATTGTATGGCTTTTTCTACGGCTTTTAAATCAATGGTTAAAGTTTCATAGTTCGGGCGCTTGTTCAATGCCTCTTCAAGAATTCCCTTCGCCTGCTTATATTTCGTTTTTAATGCTGCTGTTTCAGCATCTTCTTTTAATTGTAAAACTTCTTTATTGATTTTCTGTTCCTGAACATAATAAAATGCCAGCCCGGCCGCTATAAGCAGAAAACTAATAATTGGAATAAGTACTGGTAATGTTCGGTTTAGTGCCGAATGGTTCCGCGGCTTCTCTGGTTTGTCCAGCCTTGATGCTGTTGTTGTGCCTGCAGCCATCTCTTCCTGCGCCGAATTCTGCACCTTCGCACCGCAATGAGGACAAAACTGCGCATCCGCGATAACCTGCTCTCCGCATTTATGGCAGTACATGGTATCCCTCCTTAACGTTTATCTTTGTAAACAAATTGTAACATAAAATAGCGAAATACGGCGGATTTTGTTAAGGGAAGGGGCATGGGGCGGGTTCATTGTTCATTTCATTTGGACTCATCAGCAGGGAAATCAGAAAATTTGTCCGAACCCAGTGCTTATTTGGACACCCTCAGCAGGAAAACATGAAAAGCTGTCTAATAGAAGGTCTCTAAAGGACAGGTTGTGGCTGGAACTCAAAAAAGCTGTCTAATAGAAGGCCTCTAAAGGACAGGATAAGGCTGGAACTCAAAAAAGCTGTCTAATAGAAGGTCTCTGAAGGACAGGATAAGGCTGGAACCCAAAAAAGCTGTCTAATAGAAGGCCTCAAAAGGACAGGATAAGGCTGGAACCCAGAGAAGCTGTCTAATAGAAGACCCTCTAAAGGACAGGTTGTGGCTGGAACTCAGAAAAGCTGTCTAATAGAAGGCCTCAAAAGGACAGGATAAGGCTGGAACTCAGGAAAGCTGTCTAATAGAAGGCCTCTAAAGGACAGGATAAGGCTGGAACCCAGAAAAGCTGTCTAATAGAAGGTCTCTAAAGGACAGGTTGTGGCTGGAACTCAGAAAAGTTGTCTAATAGAAGGCCTCTAAAGGACAGGATAAGGCTGGAACTCAGAGAAGCTGTCTAATAGAAGGCCTCTAAAGGAAAGGTTGTGGCTGGAACTTAGAAAAGCTGTCTAATAGAAGGTCTCTAAAGGACAGGATCAGGCTGGAACTTAGAAAAGCTGTCTAATAGAAGGTCTCTAAAGGACAGGATAAGGCTGGAACTCGAAAAGCTGTCT
>NZ_JACHGK010000004.1:197367-209154 GCF_014207535.1 Bacillus benzoevorans | reverse complement strand
TGTCTAATAGAAGGCCTCTAAAGGACAGGATAAGGCTGGAACTCAGAAAAGCTGTCTAATAGAAGGTCTCTAAAGGACAGGATAAGGCTGGAACTTAGAAAAGCTGTCTAATAGAAGGCCTCTAAAGGACAGGATAAGGCTGGAACTCAGAAAAGCTGTCTAATAGAAGGTCTCTAAAGGACAGGATAAGGCTGGAACTCAGAAAAGCTGTCTAATAGAAGGCCTCTAAAGGACAGGATAAGGCTGGAACCCAGAAAAGTTGTCTAATAGAAGGCCTCTAAAGGACAGGTTGTGGCTGGAACTCAAAAAAGCTGTCTAATAGAAGGCCTCAAAAGGACAGGATAAGGCTGGAACTCAGAAAAGCTGTCCGAACTTAGTGCCCATTCGCACACCCTCACCTAGAAAACGGGAGGAGGACCGAGACATTACAGCCGCTATGAAATCCTGCTCTCACCCCACACAAAAAAAGAGCCCCACCAAGTGAGACTCCCTAAACCCCAAAAGCTCCAATCCTATTAAACTCTTTGACGAACCCTACCATGCCAGCTATCCCGCACACCGGCTGCCTTGCGCCCGTGTGCTATGTAATACAGCCCCATGGACACCAGAATCCACACCGCCATTGCGATATATAATTGGCGGAAACTTATCCATTGCGCTGCGAACCCAAGAATATACGGACCAACTCCGAGCGATGAATCAATTAGGATATAAAACGTGGAGGTCGCCAATGCTTTACGGTTTCCCGGTGATTCCTGAATCGCAATCGCCTGGAAGTTTGATTGCAATGTTCCGTAGCCAACCCCAATCAATGCCGCGGATAAGAGGAAAAAGAATCCATTATTCGCAAGGCTGAGCAGCAAGTACCCTAAAGATAAAACGGCCAGCAGCGGATAATTCATTTTGTTTGCGCCATAAAGGTCGAACCATTTCCCGGTAAACGGGCGGGTCACGATCAATGCCGCTGCATAAACAAGAAAGAAAAAGCTTGATACCTGCACCAAATCAATCTCAGCGGCGTAAATCGATACAAATGAAAGCAAGCTGGCATAAGTGAAAGCAAGGGCAAACATGATCGCAGAAATAGGGAGTGCTTTTGGCTCCATGAAGCCTCCGAGCTTAAACCAGCCTCCGACAGCATCCTGTACCACTGCCTTCTCCTTGTTATTTACCTGTGTGAATTTTGGCACTTTTAGAAATAGGGCGAAAATTATGTTGACCACGGCAGTAATAGTCCCCGCAAGCACAATCGTTTGAAATCCGGCGTGCTGACTGATGAGAATCCCTAAAAAAGGACCAACCGCCATCGCAATATTCATGGCCGTGGAATAATAACCGGTACCTTCTCCGCGGCGTTCATCCGGGATCAAGTCAGCAACAATCGCACCTGCTGTGGTCGTAATTAAGCCATGCGACAACCCGTGAATAAAGCGGATGACCATTAGCAGTGCTAAACTTGCCGCAACTAAATGCAGCCCCATTGCGATGACACCCAATATTAAAGACCAAATAAAGGCCCTTTTACGGTTGATGGTATCTAAATACTTCCCGATCACCGAACGAGCCACAACCGAGGCGAGGACAAAAATTCCAACCACCAGCCCCGCGATACTTTGGTTTGTTTGAAACTCCTTCGTTACATATAGCGCCATCGTGGTCATCAATGTGTAAAAAACAATATGGGTGAAAAAATTTGTACATGAAATGATGATAAAATCCTTTGTCCAGAGCTTTGACTGACTCATATGATTAAAGGCCTTCTTCCAATCTTAAAATATAAAACACTAAAAAACAGCAAATCCACTGTGATAACTATTTATTATAAGAACTTATTTATAGACTAGCAACATTTTTGCCAGATAAACCCACTTAAAATCATAGTTCAAAAAATCGATATTTAACCGATAATACGAATAGATTACTAGTTCGGAGAGTGACGGTCATGCAAATAATGAAGGGGATAAACGCAAATTCCCTGCCTCAACGCGAGCAGTCTGCTTCACCGCTTAAACAAGGTGAAGTCTGCTCTCTTCTGATAAAAACCAGAATAGGAAACGAGGAAGCCGTCGCTGTGATCAAGGGGCAGGAGGTACAGGTCCAGTTTGAAGGGAAAATGCCTTCAGGAGACCGGTTGACCGCCGTGATCGGTGCTGTGAATGAAAAGGGATTGCTTGTCGTCCGTCCCACTGCCAGCCAGCCCGCGGGAATCACAAATATAACCGATTCGCTGAAAACGATGATGGCGAATGCCGGTTTTCCCTTTGAAACAAACAGGGACTTACTCGCTGCAGCAAAGCGGGCGGCGGCAAGCGGCGGAACCGTTAATGAGGAAATCCTCACCAATCTGCAGTATTTTCTGGCTGAAGAACCGGGAACCATATCGGAAAAACTGAAAACGATCGCGACCATGCTGGAGAAAAAACTCGAGCTGTCCGTATCCCAGCTCCACGCTGTTCACCAAACCCTTCATGGAAAAAATACAGCTGAAACCTTAGCGCAGTTAGCACAAAGTCTCGGCATTCCAATTGGCCTGGAGACACAAACCGCATTGCCGGAAAAAGAGTTCCAGGTCATTAATCAGGCGTTAGAAGGAAAAGGAGACCTGTACAGTGCGGTAGAAAAGTGGTTCATGGAGTTCATGGCAGAGAAAAATGATGGAACACCAGAAACCCAAATCGACCAGACCTTAGCAGCAGAAGTTGTCCATACACAGCAAGCAGTGCCGGCAAAAAAAATCATCGTAACGGAAATAACCAAAAGGCTCGCAGGTCTTGCAGCAGATTTTAAAAAAGAACAGCGCAGCATTTCACTGAACTTGGAGCAGCTCGCCAAAAGTACAAATTCGAAACAAAACCGTGCTACCGCGAAACAAACACTTGAGAATACGATCCACAAACTGAATCAAGTTATTTTAAAAAGCGACATGATGCTGTACGCCGATATGGAAACAGAAAAGCATCTGCTCACAGCCAGCAGCAGACTGGCTGAGGCGGGGGGACTCATCGAAAAAGGAAACCTTGCTGAGACCAAGGCGATTGTTCAAGAGATAAAAGGATTAATAGACAAGATTCAATTCAAGCCGGCAAATGTAAAAATCATGCATTTTACAGAGGATTTGTTAAAGCAATCACTTCCCCGGCAGAATACTTTAAAGCAAACAATCAAGACTCAGATTGAACAAGCGGTCAAACCGCCGGCAATAAAGCAGCCAAGCGCCCGTCAAATCTTCGAGAACATCAAGGCGTTAGGATTGACTCATGAACTGGACGCAGCCGCCAACCTGCTGCAGCCAAAACAGGAACAGCTGAGCAGGTTGAACGCATCACTAAAGCAGGACCCGGAAAGGACAGTTCTGCCATTAGACCCGCAAACGAAGCACAATGCCATGCAGCAGTCAGAACAGGAGCTCAATTTAAAGGCAGCGTTAATAAAGTTCCTGCAAAGCGAAAGCAGCTACACCAGTTCGGGACACGATGCCGAGCAAACCATTGCCCATTTAACCGGACAGCAGCTGCTCAATAAATCGGAAGCAACAGGAATGCAGCAGCTTTATCTGCAGCTCCCGCTTCTTTTGAACAATAAAATGGAAAACATTAAAGTCTATGTTTCTTCTGAGAAACAAGGCGAAACATTGGACTGGGAAAATTGCAGCCTCTATTTTGTGCTGGAAACAAAGAAAATGGGAGAGATCGGGATTATGGTCCATGTGCAAAACCGCCAATTATCTCTCACTTTTAAAAATGACCAGGAGCTTTTTCAGGCAAAAATGGAGCCGCTGACAGGGGCAGCATTAGAGCGCCTGCAGGAAATCGGCTATCATACCGGGGCGATTCAGTACGGGGCTTTTACTAATAGTACGATGCCAACAGGAGAACAGCCAACGAGCGCAGCAAGCGAAACACGAAAGGCTCCTGCAGCTGTAAAGAAAGGATTTGATTTCTCTATATGATGACGAACAGACACTACTTCAATTTAATGAAGCGAAAAAAGAGCGGCGGACCGTCTGCTGCTGTTCTGCAGTATGACAGTGAAAACGTACGGCAGCTATCAGTAATCGGGAGTGCAAAGGGTGAATTGGCACAGCTAATTCTCGAAACCGCTATAGATAACGATATGCCGATCCAAAAGGACTCGACCCTCGTGGCCAATCTTCTTGACACGGAATTGGCAGGGGTTCCGCCGCAGCTGTATGCCGTCATGGCCGAAATTTTTCAGCTGCTGGAAAAAGTGGACCAAAAGTATTAAGCTAAAAGTAGGATATACTTTTCGCGAAAAAAAGGATGTGAAATGATGGAAATTCACCGTGTTTCAAAATCGCACCCGGCTAAGGCGAGATTAAATGAAAAGGTGGAAAAGGATTCGGTATCATTTATGTCGGTTATGGACCAAAAGCGGAGCGAGGTTCAGCTCGATAAACTGAATAAAATGCTCTACGATATCGATAAGCAGGGGGCAAAGCTCTCGGATTCCCGGACAGTTGAAAATTTGCGCCAATACAAAAAGCTTGTCAAGGAGTTTCTGGAGAATGCGGTGCAAAACGGGCTGGAGTTTTCAGAGGAGCGGGGCTTTAACCGCCGCGGTTCGGTAAAAATTTATAAACTTGTAAAAGAAGTCGATAAAAAACTCATCGACCTTACCAATGAAGTCCTAAACAAAGAAAAGGAAGGACTGCAAACGCTCAGTTTAATAGGCGAAATAAAAGGAATGCTGATCAATATTTATTCATAATCATTGATCAGCATTCCTTTTTTTTACTCAACTGTTTAGGAATTCATCCGCAGCAAATACTGCAGCTTATCCTCTTTAACCAAATGATATGGAGGGAGCTTTGTGCTCTTTTTTTGCAGATCGAGGAATTTATTTAATGTACTATCCAACTTCACTTGCTCATCCTCATTGTTCATAAACTGAAAACCATATTCCACCAGGTTATTGTTTTGTTCTTCCTTCCAGACAATTCGGCCGAGAAATTGAAGTGGTGTGTGCAAAACCTCCGTTTCAAATTGAAACACGACATCGCCTCTAACTGGCAGCTTTAGTGTCGAAATACAGCGGAGTCCGTCAATACTAATATCATCAATCAAAACCGTTGATTTCCCCAGATGCATGTCTTTCCCGGCAATGGAGATAAGCCGCATGCTGGAGGAAAGCGGATAAGGAAATTGCAGACGGTAATACTGGCGGTTTTTCCGCTCGGCTTTTTGTTTCGGATCGACAGGCAGCAGAATTTCTTTTTTCAGCAGCTGTTCAAACTCACTAACCGGCACCGGCCTGCTGAATAGATACCCTTGAATCTCTCGGCAGTTTTCCTTTTTCAGGATTTCTAATTGATCCATTGTTTCAACGCCTTCGGCAACGACGCGAATATTCAATCCTTTGGCCAAATAAATAATCGATTTGGCGATAAATAAGTCCCGCTCACTATCCTGCATACTTTGGATAAATGATTTATCAATTTTAAGAATATCAAAATGATACTGGGTTAAATATAAAAGGGAGGAATACCCTTTTCCGAAGTCATCCAAGGCTATTTTAATCCCTAATCTTTGGAAAATCTCAATCGCCTGTTGAACCATACTTTCATTATTTAACAACGAGTTCTCCGTAATTTCCAGCTCAATATCCTGCGGTTCAATGCCTGCTTCCTTAATGAATTTTGCCACCTCAATCGGCCAGTCTCGTTTGGTAAGGTGCGCAGCGGCAATATTCACGGAAACTGGCACAAGCGGCAGTCCGGCATCTTTCCACTGTTTAATTTGCCGGCATACCTCTTGAATGACCCAGTTATCGATATCAATGATTAAGCCGTTTTCCTCAGCAATCCCCAAAAATTCATCCGGAGATATATGTCCCCACTCGGGATGGTTCCAGCGGATGAGAGCTTCTGCGCTGAGCATTTTATTGGTATTTGCATCGACGCGCGGCTGATAATACATCACCATTTCCCCGTTCCTTAACGCTTTTTTAATATCCCGTCCAATGCTGAAGCATTTATAGGATTGAATATTATTCGAATCGGTAATGATATAATATTTGTTTTCCCCGCCTTTTTTCGCTTTCGTTAAAGCATGTTCGGCATTTCTGAATAACTCCAGACACTCAGTCCCCTTCCCCGGACATGCGGAGATCCCGATACAGACTGTCACATATAATTGAAAGTCTTTAATGAGAAAAGGTTCTTCCAAGCAATGAATAATAGTTTCTGCCAGCGTTCTTAGCGCGTCCATGGAAGACACACTGCCTACTAAAATGCTGAATTGAGCACCGTCTTGGCGGGCGAGAAGATCTTGCGGTGTCAGTTGTTCCGCGAGTCTTTCCGCAATCTTAACCAATAATTGGTCGCCGATTTCATAGCCAAGAGTATCATTGACATATTTGAAACGGTCAATATTTAGCATCATGATGGCAGATTTTTGTTTTCCGGCATGTTCTGACATCAGCTGCTCTATTTTTTCATAAAAATATTGCCTGTTTGGCAGTTTTGTTAATGGATCATATTTTGAAAGAAATTTAATTTGTTCTTCTAACCCTTTTTGAATGGTGACATCGGAAGTGATTCCATTCATCTGGGTTAATTTTCCCTTGCCGTCAAGAACAGGGATAATATAATCCTGTATCCATTTCACCGTCCCGTTCTTATGAATAATCCGGTATTGAAGACGGAAGGTTTCCCCCGTCCCCAAAACACGCAGGGCTTTCCTGTATCTTTGAATATCCTGCGGATGGATAATAGAGGTCCATTGGATGCCGTTTTGTAATTCTTCTGCTGTATACCCGGTGATATGTTCGACTCCTTTTGAGTTATTAGTGGTAAAGCCTGAAGTAACATTCATCGTCCAAATACTGAAATCGGGGATGTCAGACAGCAGAGAAAGCTGCTTTTCTTTTTCAATCATTTGGTCATACAATTTGCTATGGGTAATGTCTTGGATAAAGCCAGTTAGTCCTTCTAAGTAACCATTCGCATTTAGTAAAATATCTGCTTTTTCAAAAACATAGCGAAAGGTGTCGTCCTTTTTCGGAATGCGGTATTCCACTTTATATCCCGTTTTATTTTTCAAGGCTTCTTTAAAAATATGATTTACGTTTTCCTGATCCTCTGCATAAACGTATTGCAGCATTTTTTTATGGGCAGGGGTATAGCTGCTGTCCTCATTGATCCCGAAAAGTTCCGGGAATTGTTTTGAAAAATGAAATTGGTCATTTATAGCATCGTAGAAAAAATAGCAGATATTTTCAAGTTCATTAAAGGAGGATTGCACCTTTCTTGATAAATGCAGCTTCTTCTCCCATTCTTTATACTCAGAAATATCATTTATCACGGCGTAAACAATCGCTTCCGTCTGATCTTCTAGTGGAACAAGTGTGAGATTAACGTCGACTTTTATGCCGTTTTTCTTGAAGCTGACTGCATGGAACTGCTGTGTATTCCCTAAAAGGGCTTTTTCAAAATATGGCTGCGCCAGAGAGGCGTCATTTTGGAGGAAAATTTCAAAAAAGGGTTTTTTAAAGTCCTTTACCCCATATCCGAATTGAGCGGCAAAGGCCTGATTGAATGCGACAAGGTTCCCGTCCTTATCTAACTTGATGATAGAATTTAAGTGTTCTTGAATTTGAGGCGGACTATCTGCTAGAGAATCCTCATGGTATAAAAAAGGTGTTTTGTGCTTGTGAAAGAAGTTTTTCATGGATGACTGCCCTCCCCTGAGTGTATTATGAAGTTTAAATTATAGGAGTAAATTAAATTATGTAAATCCACAACAGCGATTATGGTTTGGAAAATCAACATATCTATCCATTTAAGCATATTGTCATAGTATAAAGGTAGTTTTCTATAAAATTGAACACATAAACATATACTATTTTACCATAATATATCCAGGAATATACTTTTCAGAAAATTCAAACTAGTATCGGTGCCTGGCACCGAAAATGGACATTTGTTCATGTGAGGGAGACAAATTAAAAACAGCCTTCATGACCGTTGTCTTTGTATCAAAGAGCGCCGGCGGTGAAGGCTGTTTTTTCTGCAAACTATTATGCTGTAAATATATGAATGATGGCGATTAACAGAGCTAATCCGAGCAAAGAAATGTGTATCGTACGCACTGTTTTTGCTTTTTTATTTTTCATTAATGTTGCTCCAAATATAGCGGCAATGGCCATAAATATAACGGATGCCAGACCGATAAACCCTTCGCCCTCCAATTCTCCTTCGCTCATAAACATGGTGACACCGTGGACAATGCTGATAACCAATGCGGCAATTCCAAGCGGAACATGAATTTTTCCTAAGAATTTAGTCAGAGATATGACGAAGCTTTTGGCACTAGGCAAATTGGCAATGGTCCATTTCATCGATCTTCTGATTGGGAAAAATACGCCTGCGGCTCCCATCGCAGCAGCCGTACCCCAGCCGAGCATTTTTCCTATTTCCTCATATGGTCCATCCTCTTCATCGCGGCCGTCACTATGCTTGCCATATTCACCCTGATAGTTATATTCATACCTTTCATCGTCATCATCGTCTGCAAACACAACCGTCTTCGCACCTGCACCAATTCCAATCAGCAATAAAAAAACAATCATTAATAATTTCGCGTATCTCATCACACGAGCTCCCCTTTCCTACATCAAGTATTATTATTCATTAGGGTAAACTACAATTATGACAATAAACTGAAAAATGCAGGGAAGAACTCATTCACCGATAAAATTCCTCTGCGAAAGTATGGTTTGGAAAAATAGAGGCAGGGATATGGGGAGAAATGTCGAATAAATTATACTTAGAAAGTTTCTCTTACTAAATGAAGCAGCAGCTTTTGCTGTTTGTAATGGCGTGAAAGATTTGCCGTGCCAGGCAGAGAGCACTCGTTTAGCTGTCTTCTAATCTTAATGACTATGCCAACGGACAAAAGCAGACATAATTTTTCAAAAGGATGATATTGAATGAGAAAGCGGGGGACTTTTTAATGAATATCGAAGAATACGAGAACGTAAAGTCCATTCATCGTGTGCCAGTTACTAAGCTTCGTTTAGAGTGTGATGCCAGCCAATTCTCTTTTGAAACGACAACCAATCTCGAAAAGCTGCCAAAGGAAATGATCGGGCAAAGCCGTGCGGAACAGGCGATGGAATTTGGCTTATCGGTCGAACAATCGGGCTATAATTTATTTGTCGTCGGACCATCCGGTACCGGGAGAATTACCTATACACAGGATAGTGTGGAAAGAATGGCGAAAACCCGCACCGTACCTGATGATCAATGCTACGTCTATAACTTTGAAAACCCCGATCGGCCTTTGGTTATCTCTCTGCCTGCCGGAAGCGGTGTTCAATTCCAGCGCAAAATCGAAACGCTGTTAATCGATATCCAGCGGGAAATGCAGTCTACATTTTCCGGAGAAGTCTATGAAAAAGGAAAAAGAACGATTTTAGAAAAATACCGCGCTAAAGTCAGCGGGTTTTGGGAAGATGCTGAGCAATTCGCCGGCGAACTCAACTTTAAAATTGAACGGACCCCAACAGGCATCAATACATTTCCGCTGCTCTTCGGCAAACCGATGGACCGCGCAGCCTTTGAAGCCTTGTCTGATGAAAATAAAGAAATGTTAAAAGTAAAAGAAAAGCAAATCGAGGGGAAAGTTCAGGAAACCGTCTATCAGATAGGAAAAATAAACGAAGAACTGCGAAAAGCGATGGAGCAGTTTATGCGTGAAACGTCAGCAAAAGCCATCGAAGGTCTTTTTATACCGCTAAAAGAAAGCTATAAAGATAATGAAAAGGTTCTGGATTATATCGAAGCCTATTTATATGATGCGGTTGAGCATTTCTCTATCTTTCTGCCGGATGATGACAGTGACTCTGATGAAAATATAATGCACTCTTTAGTTGGGACAAAAGAGCAGCAGCTGCACCGCTACACAGTGAACCTATTTGTTAATAATAAAAACTTAACAGGTGCCCCGGTTATTTATGAGACCAATCCAACTTATCAAAATTTATTCGGCAAGATCGAATATCGCGGTTCGTTTGGCAGCTATATGACCGACTTTACCTTTATTAAGTCCGGTGTGCTGCACCAGGCAAATGGAGGTTATTTAATTTTGCAGGCGACTGAATTATTGCAGCAGCCATATGCCTGGAATCTGTTAAAAAGAGCCCTGCAAACGGAAAAAATCTCGATTGAAAATCCGTATGAGGATCGCAGTCTTTTCCCAACATCGGGATTAAAGCCTGAGCCAATTCCGTTAAATATCAAGGTCATCATTATCGGTTCCTACTATTTACACGATTTGCTTTCAGCCGCAGATGAAGATTTCCATAAACTATTTAAAGTAAAAGTTGAATTCAATACCGTCATGGACAAAAATGATGAAAACAGTCAGAAGATGGCCTACTTTGTGAAAAATTTTGCTGAGCAGGAAGGTCTTCTGCCATTCCATCGCAGCGCTGTGGCGAAGGTCATTGACTACAGCTCCCGCCTTGTCGAAGAACAGACCAAGCTCTCTACCCGCTTCCAGGAAATAACAAAGGTACTGGTTGAATCAAGCTATTGGGCGAAGAAGGCGAATATGGAAGTAGTCGACGACCGTCATATTCAGAAGGCGCTCATGGAACAATTCAACCGTTCCAACCATATTTCCGAGCAGTATCGTGAGATGATCAGTAAAGGCACGATCATGGTCGACACAGACGGTTACCGTGTCGGACAGATTAATGGGCTGGCAGTCATGGGAACGAGGGACGCTGTTTTCGGTATTCCGACGAAGATCACCGCCCAAACCTTTGTCGGCAAGAGCGGGATTATGAATATCGAACGGGAAACAGCTATGAGCGGACAGATTCACAACAAAGGAATGCTGATCCTTACTGCTTTCCTTTCAGGCGAATTTGCGAAAAATAAACCGATCCCGCTTTCAGCAAGTATTACATTCGAGCAAACGTACAACCCGATCGACGGAGACAGTGCATCCTCAACCGAACTATATGTGCTGCTCTCTTCACTTTCCGAAGTTCAGATAAACCAAGGAATTGCCGTGACAGGCTCGGTCAACCAATGGGGAGAAATCCAGCCAATCGGCGGTGTAAATGAAAAAATTGAAGGCTTCTATCATATTTGCAAAGAAAAAGGACTGACAGGAAAACAAGGGGTTATCATTCCGAAGCAGAATGTACAAAACCTGATGCTGGATAATGAAGTGATTGAAGCCGTGACAAAAGGTGAGTTCCATATTTGGGAAATCGGCCATATTGCAGAAGGAATTGAAATCCTGACAGGCGTCAGCGCCGGCAATGTCCGCGATGTCAACGGACAGTACCCGCCGGATACCATCTTCGCCAAGGTGGAAGAACGCTTTAAGAAAATGTACGAAGCCGCTGCCGCAAGTGCTGCGAATACACCAAATCGTTGATTAGAACATGAAAAAGCGCGGGGATACTGTGTCCCGGCGCTTTTTCTTTGTATTGAAATTGATAAAGGGGAAAAGGGTTAAAATTCACTGTCATCGAGAGAAACCTGGTCCATTTTGAGATCTTCTATAAGACAGTTTTTTTAGGTTATCGCCTTATCGTGTCCTTTAGAGGACTTCTATTAGACAGCTTTTCTGGGTTTCCGCGTCAACCTGTCCTTTTGCGGTCTTCTATAAGACAGTTTTTCTGGATTCCCGCGTCATCTTGTCCTTTAGAGGTCTTCTATAAGACAGCTTTCCTGGATTCCTGGCTCATCCTGTCCTTTAGAGACCTTCTATTAGACAACTTTTCTGGTTTCCTGCGTCATCCTGTCCT
>NZ_JACHGK010000004.1:0-197270 GCF_014207535.1 Bacillus benzoevorans | reverse complement strand
CCTTTAGAGGCCTTCTATTAGACAGTTTTTCTGGATTCCTGGCTCAACCTGTCCTTTTAAGACCTTCTATTAGACAACTTTTCTGGTTTCCTGCGTCATCCTGTCCTTTAGAGGCCTTCTATTAGACAGTTTTTCTGGATTCCTGGCTCAACCTGTCCTTTTAAGACCTTCTATTAGACAACTTTTCTGGTTTCCTGCGTCAACCTGTCCTTTAGGGGTCTTCTATTAGACAACTTTTCTGGTTTCCTGGCTCAACCTGTCATTTTAAGACCTTCTATTAGACAACTTTTCTGGTTTCCTGCGTCAACCTGTCCTTTTGCGGTCTTCTATTAGACAGTTTTTCTGGATTCCTGGCTCAACCTGTCCTTTAGAGACCTTCTATAAGACAGTTTTTCTGGATTCCCGCGTCAACTTGTCCTTTTGCGGTCTTCTATTAGACAGTTTTTCTGGATTCCCGCGTCAACCTGTCCTTTTGCGGTCTTCTATTAGACAGTTTTTCTAGATTCCTGGCTCAACCTGTCCTTTAGGGACCTTCTATTAGACAGCTTTCCTGGATTCCTGGCTCAACCTGTCCTTTAGAGACCTTCTATTAGACAACTTTCCTGGATTCCTGCCTCACCAAGAGACCCCCACTATAAAGAAGAAGTCGAATCAGTTGACTGCGATTAATTAACAGTATATTCTGAAATGTGCGTCGAAACCTTGAACGGAAATCTAAAGTAAAACCAAACTCAACCCAGCCTGGACAGAAAGGAACAAAATTCATGAGTGAAACAAACACATTGACCTTAAAAAGGAATAAAACAAAACGAATTGGAATGGCCATTGTGCTAGGTTCCTTTGCCGGAATTGCCCCGTTATCGACAGATATGTATCTGCCGTCACTCCCACTGCTCGTTGAGGATTTTCAAAGCAGTACGTCTGTAGCCCAGCTCACATTAACATCAAGCTTGCTTGGCATGGCGTTAGGGCAGCTCTTCATTGGTCCGCTCAGTGATCAAAAAGGAAGACGGATACCCCTTGTTCTTTCATTAATCGTTTACTGCGTATCCTCGTTTTTATGTGCCCTCGCCCCTTCTGTATGGGTGCTTATTTTACTTCGATTTATTCAAGGAGTCTCGGGAGCTGGAGGAATGGTCATTTCGAGAGCCATTGTCCGTGATATGTATACTGGTATCGAACTGACAAAATTCTTTGCCCTGTTAATGCTGATTAATGGAGCAGCGCCGATATTAGCCCCTGTTGCCGGAGGACAAATCCTTCAATTCACGACCTGGAGGGGAGTCTTCATTGTATTGGGCGTGTTAGGTATCATAATGGTCAGCGCTGCTTTCTTCAGCGTCCAGGAAACACTTGCTGAGGAAAACCGCATCAAAGGCGGAATAAAGAATACGCTGCTCACCTTGAGAAAACTGTTGACCGATAAGATTTTTATGGGATATGTCTTCACTCAGGGCTTCGTGACGGCTGCAATGTTCTCCTACATTTCCGGCTCGCCCTTCGTGATTCAAAACGTTTTTGGGGCTTCACCGCAAATGTTCAGTATTATTTTTGCCATCAATGGCATGGGAATTATCATTGCCAGCCAGACAACCGGCCGTCTTGCGGGGAAAGTGAAGGAAAGTACGCTTTTGAAAATTGGTCTCAGCATTGCCCTTTTGGGCGGACTTCTGCTTGTTTCTATGCTTACATTGGATGTGGGTCTGGTTGGTGTACTGCCATCCCTATTCTTAGTGGTATCCAGCGTAGGGATCGTCGGAACCACAACCTTCTCGCTCGCCATGCAAAGCCAGGGCAAATCAGCCGGCAGTGCGGCCGCATTATTGGGGTTAATGCCCTTTATTTTAGGTTCAATTATGGCGCCGCTTGTCGGCATCGGTAACGTGCCATCCCCATGGCCGATGGCTATCGGTATCCTCAGCTGTCAGCTAGTCGCTGTCCTATCCTATAGGTTTGCAGTAAAGGGAGCGGCTAAATAAAGGGAAGTAAAACAGGTGTCTTCTCAATCGGGAAGGCACCTGTTTTTTTAGCTGCCGTCAGCTTTTTTTGAAAAATAAATCCCCGTCCATTAAATCCACACGAATTTGTCACAAGGGATTTCTCCCAATATGGATAATTATTCCAATAGGGAGATGATTTTAATGGTAAATTTAGTAAGGCGATACCAATTTTATGCGATGAGCATCTAGAAACAAGGCTTGAAGTTATCAACAATCATCATGAGTCTGCCCCCCAAAAAACACTGTTTCCGCCTTTGCCTCTCATCGCCAACCTTGCCATGTTCATGAACAATCTAGGAATCCTGCGATTGAAAATCAAGAAAGGAGTGAATAAAATGAAAAAGCTGCTTTTTATTATCATTGCGATTATCGTAATCGGTTTTGCCGCACTATCTTTTATGACAGATAGTTTTGGCTTTAAAACCGCGCCGATTCAGGACAAAAAGACATTGAAAAATGACAAGATAGAGCAGATAGAGATTCAGCATGCCTCAAGTGATGTTCATGTCACTTCTACATCCGGCAAGGATATAACAGTCGAGATGAAAGGAAAGGTCAGCAGGAAGTTTAAGGACCAATTTAAACTGGAGGTCACGGAGAATGGCAATACAGTCAAAATTGCTGTGATCCGGGATGACGGAGATTGGAACCCTAATATTGGCATCAATATGGTGGATGTTAATCTGGAGGTTGCGCTGCCGGAAAAGGTTTATAAAGCGATAGATGTCGATCTGGTATCCGGTGATATGGTGGTGAAAAATGTGAAGGCAGACGAAATTTCGCTCAACACTAACTCCGGAGATATAAACGCTGAGGATAGTATCTCCGAAAAGAAATTTTCCATCCACACCATTAGCGGGGATATGACGCTGCAGGATATGAAAGCGGAAAATTTGCAGATTGATGCTACAAGTGGTGATGCGTACATCCGCAAAGCGGAGACAAAATTTGTTACCTTGTCATCCATATCCGGCGATATTCGGTTAGATCATGTTACGGGAGACATTGAAGTTAGGGACATGTCCGGTGACATCCAGATAAGCAATGATAAGCTGAACGGAAATATAATAGTTGATTCCATGAGCGGTGATGTTGGTATTCAATTGAATAAGAATCCTCTGTCGCTGGCATTAAATTATGACGGCATTTCCGGGGAAGCGAATGTACAATTGGACGGAATGCTTTTTGAGAAAAAAACAGAGCATTCCATAAAAGGTGAAATTGGAAATGGCGATTATGTTGTCGATGTCAGAACATCTTCAGGAGATTTCACTATACAATGATGCAAAGAAGAGGCTCTGTTTTCATCTGAACAGAGCCTCTTTTATGTATCGAGGTAAAATCTTGCTCTTTCCGGCTGCCTTTTTTCCATCCCAATCAAAACCGGCCGCTTAATAACCGGCATTTTCCTCGGCTCATTCCTTCACCATGAAAGCCTGGCTGCCTATTATATGAAATGAACGCAAAAAAAGGGGAACTCCTATTCGTTGAATTATTACCCAGGAAATATCGAATTTTGTTTATATTTGTCGTAATTTTTGGAAATTTTTAAAACCCAACTTTACGTCAACATAATTAAAAAAATCATTTATTTGCCGATATAAATAATAATCATAGTGAGCTCAGGGGGGGAGGACAAAATGATGGACCGGGTTTCGAATCAACAACACTACAACGCAACGAGAGTCGCAGCAACTGAAAAAGTAACACCAGTGAAGGAAGAAGATTTTCTGAAGAGCATGGATCAGGAGAAAGAAAAACGTCACAAGGGAATGACGAAAGAAAAAATGGAAGAAGTTGTTCAGGGTATGAATGATTTCATCCAGCCGGCAAGTACTTCCATTAAATTCGTGCTGCATGATCGGCTGAATGACTACTATATCAGAGTGGTAGATGATAAGACAAAAGAAGTCATTAAAGAGATTCCTTCGAGTAAACTGTTAGACGCCTATGCCGATATGATGGAATTTGTAGGGATACTGGTGGACAGGAAAATTTGACATGGACCAGTTGAGATAAATTTGTATGAAAAAATTAAGAGAGGTAAAAGAAAATGGCTAATATGAGAATAAGCGGTCTTGCGAGCGGCATGGACATTGACTCGATTGTCTCGGATATGATGAAAATAAAAAGAATTCCGCTTGATAAATTAAATCAGCAAAAGCAGATCCTGGAATGGCAGCGCGATGATTACCGCTCCATGAATACACTATTGGACAATCTCGACAGAGCCATATTTGACAATGTCTCTTTGCAGAAAAACTTTATAGCGAAGAAAGTAACTTCATCCAATGACAGCGCCGTGTCTGCAGTAGCGATCAACTCGCAGGCGAATGTGTCGAATAAAATTGATGTTGTCAAATTAGCTGAGGCCGCTTCCTGGAAAGCAACAGACGATATAAAAACATCTGGAAATTTTACAGTATCTGCGGAAGATGGTTCAGTAAAAGTAAAAACTGATACAACATTAAAGTTTAAAGTAAAAGATCCTGGGGCAACTGTTTATAGGGAAGTTTCAATTGAAATTAAAACGGATGACAGTATCGACTCGGTAATCAGTAAATTCAATAACTCTGAACTAGGTGTGTCCGCAATGCGGGCAAAAATTGATATTGGTAGTGGGGTATACGAAGATCGAGTTATTTTTTCCTCTAATAAAACGGGTTCTGGAGGAGAACTTATCACAGCCGATACCACTACAGCAACAAATGAATTTTTAGGTGATTTAGGTTTTGCAGCTGCTAAAGGCAAAGTAGGAGAGTATACGTTGGTTCAAGATCAGTCAGGTCAAGATGCAGAGTTGAAAATCAACGGCTATCTAACAAAGCAATCATCCAACACTTTTACCCTAAATGGCATTCAGTATACGCTTAAAAAGAAAACTGATGTGGATAATCCCGCAATCATCTCCACCACCACCGATGTCGACACGGTATTCAACAGCGTCAAAACCTTTGTTGATAAATACAATGAGGTCATTGAGAAAATTCAGGGTGAATTGAAGGAGGAACGGTACCGCTCCTACCAGCCTTTATCGAATAAAGAAAAAGAGGCGATGTCAGATAAGCAGGTAGAACTGTGGGAGGAAAAAGCCCGCAGCGGACTTCTCCGCAATGATTCCATTCTTTCCAGTGCCTTAAATACGATGCGGATGGACTTATATTCGACAGTAGGCGGCTTAACCAGCGATTTTAACCATTTATCAGATATCGGCATCAAAACCTCCAGCAACTATCGCGATGGGGGTAAGTTGATTATTGATGAATCGAAACTGAAGGAAGCGATCAATAAGGATCCAAATGCAGTTTACAAGCTATTTGCGAATGAGGGGACAAGCAAAGAAACAAAAGGACTTGCCAGACGTTTGCGCGATTCCATAAAAAGTTCCATGGAAAGTCTGGTTGAAAAAGCAGGCAGTTCCACGAAAACAAATAGTCAATTCACGATCGGGCGGCTTTTAACCAGTGTTAATTCACAAATTGACCGCTATGAGGAAAGGATGAGCGACCTGGAGACCCGCTACTACAAACAATTCAGCGCAATGGAAAAAATGATCCAGAAGGCTAATTCACAGTCAACGTCCCTCATGCAGTATTTTAGCTAAAAAAGTTAAAATTATGACAACTATGATAAATATACTCAATAACTAAAGTTCCTAAAGGCAAGTAAAGAAAGGAAGTAACCATAATGGCTATGCACAATCCATATAAATCCTATCAGCAAAACTCTGTCAATACCGCGTCACCGGGCGAATTGACCCTTATGCTTTACAATGGCTGCCTTAAATTTATCCTTCTCGCTAAGAAGGCCATCGTAGATCATAATATAGAAGAAAAAAATACGAATTTAATTAAGGCGCAGAAAATCATCCAGGAATTAATGGTTACGTTAAATATGGATATTGCGGTTTCACAGGATATGATGGCACTATATGACTACTGCAATCGCCGCCTAATTGATGCCAATTTAAAAAATGATGCTGCGATTTTAGATGAAGTAGAAGGCTTCATAAAAGAATTCCGTGATACCTGGAAACAGGTGATACAACTGAACCGGCAGAAACAGTTTACAGAAGGCGGCAGGGTTTAGTGAACGCAGTCAAGGATTTTTATGACACAACGGTACAATTAATACAGTTACTAGAAAATCAACAAATAAAACGGGACGAGAAAATTGAACAAATCGAGAACTTACTAGCACATCGGGAGGGGCTTATGGAAGAGATAAAGCCCCCTTTTTCACAGGAAGAACAAAAGTTTGGAATCCTGCTTCCTGAATTAAATCAAAAGCTGCTAAAGCTGCTGGAACAAGAGAAATCTGTCATCCAACAGGATATGATCCTGCTAAAAAAGCAAAAGGAAAATAATAAAAAATACACAAATCCCTATGAATCCCTCATCACCGTTGAGGGCGGCTTCTATGATAAACGCAAGTAAACAAACGGCCGCCTGCAGGAAAATTCAAAATTAGTGATAAATACGTCAGGAATGTCAAAAATTCGACACATTATGAAAAAACTTTGATGATTTAGCAGGAGTTTAAAGGGGCAAAATAGAAATGTAATCATATAAGAAATTCCAAAATAGACATCTTCAAATTGTAAGGTTATGATGTTTATTATAAAGGAAAGCGGTTAACGCGGACCTTTTTAATATTGAAGATTGTAAAAAAGATAAAGGAGGAGTTCACTTATGAATTATAACATTCGTGGTGAAAACATTGAGGTAACTCCAGCAATCAGAGACTACGTTGAAAAGAAAATAGCAAAGCTTGAGCGCTATTTTACTGAAACACCCGCAGCTAATGTAAATGTTAACTTGAAAACTTACACAGATAAAAAGGCAAAAGTAGAAGTGACTATTCCGATGCAAAATCTAGTGTTACGTGCAGAGGAAGTTCACGATGATATGTATGCTGGAATTGACCTTATTACTGATAAATTAGAGCGTCAAATTCGTAAACATAAGACAAAAGTGAATCGTAAAATGCGTGAAAAAGGAAGCCTGAACACCTTGTTCGCAACTGTGAATGATGAACCTGCAGCAGTGGAAGATGACAATGAGCTTGAGCTTGTTCGTCAAAAAAGCTTTGACCTAAAACCAATGGACAGCGAAGAAGCGATTCTGCAAATGAACATGCTGGGTCACAGCTTCTACGTTTTCACTAATGCTGATACAAACCGCACAAATGTTGTTTACAAACGTAAAGACGGACGTTACGGCTTAATCGAAACACATTAAGCTAAAAAGTAACTAAATACTTAACAAATAGTAACGCGGCTCCTAAAATGGGGGCTGCGTTTTTTAACTTTAATCTAAATTTAATCAAAACGTGTTATCCTTCATCATGCACTACAATCAAGCTTGAACCTTCCCAAATGAGGTGATTTTCTCACAAAAAATCTTCATAAAAATGAATCTTAAAAGAAGAGTTTTTCGTATATAAAGAGAAATCTTGCTTTTTATGCACAAGTTGTCACTGATTAGTGGAAGTGGTAAGATAATGGAGGAAACGAACGAAAAGTCAAGGAAGGATTCGTTAACTTCAAAGCGAATCTTTTTTCATGAACAAAAAAACAGTAAGTTTTAAAAATGCAGTAATTTTTTTTCACAATCATATCAATAAAACCGGTGGATGCCTCGATTTTTCAAAGGATTTCGAGCTCGGCGACGGACAGGACGTCCTAGTCAGGCTAGACATAAGGATGTGGCGCTCTGAGCGTGAAAAAAATCGGGCACAAATTCGGCGGAGCGAATTTGATCAAGTAAAAGGAGCGTATGTATGGCTGGGATTTTAAGTAAGGTGTTTGATCCAAACAAACGCGAAATAAAACGACTCACAAAAATGGCAGAGGAAATTGATGCGCTTGGTCCTGCTATGGCCAAGTTGTCAGATGATGAACTGCGGAATAAAACAGAAGCATTTAAAATTCGTTATCAAAGCGGGGAAAGTTTGGATGATCTTCTTAATGAGGCATTTGCCGTCGTTCGGGAAGGTGCTAAGCGTGTTCTAGGTCTGTATCCGTATCCTGTTCAGCTGATGGGGGGCATTTCCCTTCATGAAGGGAATATTTCAGAGATGAAAACCGGGGAAGGTAAAACGTTAACTTCCACGATGCCTGTTTATCTAAATGCTCTTTCCGGAAAAGGGGTACATGTCGTAACCGTCAATGATTACCTTGCCGGCCGTGATGCCAGTGAAATGGGACAGCTTTATACTTTCCTTGGTTTAACTGTTGGATTAAATCTAAATGGTTTATCGAAAGAAGACAAGCAGGCGGCATACGCTTGTGACATTACGTATAGTACAAATAATGAACTTGGTTTTGACTATCTGCGCGATAATATGGTGCTCTATAAGGAGCAAAAGGTACAGCGTCCGCTGTATTATGCGGTAATAGATGAGGTTGACTCGATTTTAATTGACGAAGCCCGTACACCTTTAATCATTTCCGGTTCTGCGCAAAAATCAACCCAGCTCTATATTCAGGCCAATGCCTTCGTTCGTACGTTAAAAAGAGAGGACGATTACACGTACGATGAAAAAACAAAAGGTGTGCAATTAACGGAGAGCGGGATGAACAAGGCTGAGCGTTCTTTTGGCATTGAAAACCTATTTGATATTAACAATGTAACGATTAACCATCATATTACCCAAGCATTAAAGGCCCATGCCAGCATGCATATTGATGTCGATTATGTCGTTCAGGAAGGCGAAATTATCATTGTTGACCAATTCACCGGTCGATTAATGAAAGGACGCCGCTATAGTGACGGACTGCACCAGGCGATTGAAGCGAAGGAAGGCTTGGAAATTCAAAATGAAAGCATGACGCTCGCAACGATTACGTTCCAGAACTACTTCCGGATGTATGAAAAACTTTCCGGGATGACGGGTACGGCAAAAACAGAAGAAGAGGAATTCCGCAATATTTATAATATGAACGTTGTCGTCATTCCAACAAATAGACCGATTGCCCGTGATGACCGCCCAGATTTAATATATGCTTCCATGGAAGGTAAGTTTAAAGCCGTTGTCGAAGATATTGCCGAGCGCCATGCGCTTGGTCAGCCAGTGCTTGTTGGTACGGTAGCGATTGAAACATCGGAGATCATTTCTCATTATTTAATCAAAAAAGGCGTCCGCCACAATGTATTGAACGCGAAAAACCACGGGAAAGAGGCAGAAATTATTGCCTTTGCCGGGCAAAAAGGCGCCGTGACCATTGCGACAAACATGGCCGGCCGCGGTACCGATATTAAGCTCGGTGAAGGAGTAACAGAACTTGGCGGGCTGGCCGTCATTGGGACAGAACGCCATGAGTCACGCCGGATTGATAACCAGCTCCGCGGACGTTCAGGCCGTCAGGGAGACCCTGGGGTAACGCAGTTCTATCTTTCAATGGAAGATGAATTAATGCGGCGCTTCGGCTCCGACAATATGAAGGCGATGATGGCCAAGCTTGGCATGGATGATACACAGCCGATTCAAAGCAAGATGGTATCTAAAGCGGTTGAATCTGCGCAAAGACGGGTGGAAGGAAATAACTTTGATGCCCGGAAACAATTGCTGGAATATGACGATGTCCTTCGTCAGCAGCGGGAAATCATCTATGCGCAGCGGAATGACGTACTGGAATCCGAAAATCTGCGCAGCATCGTCGAGAATATGATCAGTCAATCGCTGCAGCGCAATGTTGCGGCACATGACCTAAGTAATGAGGATTCGGACCAATGGGGTAAATCTGTTCAGGCTTTACTCGATTATGTACACGGAAATCTCCTTCACGAAGGCGACATTACCGCCGAGGATTTACGCGGGAAAGACACAGAAGAAGTAACCGAATTGATTATTGCCAAAGTAAAAGAGCACTATGATGAAAAAGAAGCACAGCTAGGCGAAGAAAGAATGCGCGAGTTTGAAAAGGTAATCGTTCTGCGTGCCGTCGATTCAAAATGGATTGACCACATTGATATGATGGATCAGCTCCGTCAAGGGATTCATTTACGTGCTTATGGTCAAATCAATCCGCTTCGTGAGTATCAGCAGGAAGGATTTGCGATGTTTGAAATGATGGTGGAAGCCATTGAAGAAGACACAGCAAAATACATCATGAAGGCTGAAATCCGCCAGAATCTTGAGCGCCAGGAAGTGGCTAAAGGTCATGCCGTGAATCCGAAGGAAGACGGTGAAAAGGCGAAGAAAAAGCCGGTTGTCAAAAAAGAAACGATTGGCCGTAATGATCCATGTCCATGCGGCAGCGGCAAAAAATATAAAAATTGCCATGGTAAATTTGAATAATTAACCATATCATGGAGGAAGAGGGTCGGCAGAGTTAGTGGCTGTTGGCTCTCTTTTTGAGAAAAAAATGATTTTCATTCAAAAGCTTTTGTTATAGAATTATGCGGGAAACATTCACACATTATTAGGGGTTATTTTTTCGAATATTAAAAATTGAACAATATACAGAGGTGGGTTACAAATGGAATTAGCAGAAATACGTCATGAGTTAGAAAAAATAGCTGAAACATTAGCGGGCTTTAGGGGGTCTCTTTGACTTAGAAAATAAAGAGGCGCGCATTGCTGAATTAGATGAAGACATGTTAAGACCTGATTTCTGGGACGATCAGCAAAAAGCACAAGGTATTATTAATGAATTAAACGCGTTAAAAGACCTTGTGAATGAATATAATGGTTTACAAGAAATTTATGAAAACCTGGAAGTATCTTATGAGCTTGTAAAGGAAGAACCGGATGAAGAGCTTCAAGCGGAGCTGGAAACTGAATTAACAAGCTTATCCGACCGTATGAGTACTTTTGAACTGCAGCTTTTGTTAAGTGAACCATATGACCGCAATGATGCTATTCTTGAATTGCATCCGGGTGCAGGCGGTACCGAGTCACAGGACTTTGGTTCGCTGCTTCTTCGGATGTACACAAGATGGGCGGAGAAAAAAGGCTTCAAAGTGGAAACTCTTGATTATCTTCCCGGTGAGGAAGCGGGGGTTAAGAGTGTTACGCTCTCGATTAAAGGTCACAATGCTTATGGTTACTTAAAGGCTGAAAAAGGTGTTCATCGTCTTGTCCGTATATCACCGTTTGATTCTCAAGGGCGTCGTCATACATCCTTTGTATCCTGCGAAATCATGCCTGAATTTAACGATGATATTGAAATCGAGGTTCGCACAGAAGATATCAAAGTCGATACGTATCGTGCAAGCGGTGCGGGCGGACAGCATATCAACAAAACAGAATCAGCGATCCGGATTACCCATCTTCCATCTGGAATCGTAGTTACCTGCCAAAACCAGCGTTCACAAATTAAAAACCGTGAGCAAGCGATGAA
Organism: Bacillus benzoevorans; assembly: GCF_014207535.1. Classification (GTDB taxonomy): domain Bacteria; phylum Bacillota; class Bacilli; order Bacillales; family Cytobacillaceae; genus Bacillus_BD; species Bacillus_BD benzoevorans. The sequence goes on along the minus strand of NZ_JACHGK010000004.1, from coordinate 185,924 downwards.
AATGCTGAAATCCAAACTCTATCAATTGGAAATTGAAAAGAAAGAGGAGCAGATGGCAGAAATCCGCGGTGAGCAAAAGGAAATCGGCTGGGGCAGCCAAATTCGCTCTTATGTCTTCCATCCATATTCTATGGTAAAAGACCACCGTACGAGTGTGGAAACAGGTAATATTCAAGCAGTCATGGACGGAGATATTGATATGTTCATCGATGCTTACCTGCGTTCGAAGATTAATTAATCTTTTTCATAATGAACAGCAAAACCCCTGACCGCATTTTTGGCGGCAGGGGTTTTTTTAGCTGTTCACAATATTGAAACAATTGCCGAAACCATTGATATCCATACATTTGCCTTGATTTTGCGACAGTAGAAGAAATGATCCTAATGTCAAATGGAACCGGGGTTGGTATAATGTAGCTGTACTATGCTTTTATTTCCATAAGGGGTGACAAAACTTGAAGAAGAAATTATTAGCACTATTATTCGGTACTTCTCTTGTTCTTGCTGCATGCGGCGGCGGAGACAAAGATGATGCTGCCAAAAGCGAAGGCGGAACAGATACAACAGAAACTGCCAGTGCTGGAGATGCTGAGAAAGTATATGGCCAATACTGTGCCGCTTGCCACAATGCAGACCTAAGCGGTGGTGTAGGTCCTGAACTGAAAACAGTAGGATCCAGATTATCGAAAGATGAAATTGCAACCGTACTGAAAGACGGTAGAAATGCTATGCCTGGCGGATTAATCAAAGGCGAAGAGCTTGATGCTGTTGCTGAATGGTTAGCGGCAAAGAAATAATATAGAAAAGAAAAGGGGCTGCCTGATTTTATACAATAGCTGCTATTGTATAAAGGGAGGCAGTTTCCTTTTCCCTCCAGTGAGTCCCTCCTCCTCCTCATACCTTCAAATTTGAATTTTCTTTCAAAATTCCTGTAAATTCACAATTTTTCCCTGCTTTATCCAACCTTTTTTCCATATGAAAAGAAACTGTAATATTTTTTACAGTTATTTTGTTATCGTATGATGTTATAATGGAATAGTTGCAAAAAGAGGATGGATTTTGTATAAAAATGTCGAAAATTATCGAACGAAGACTTATTCTTTTCCAATAAAATGATATTAGGTGATAAACAAATGATTGAAATGGAAAATGTATATAAGAAATATCCTAATGGAGTGGTAGCGGCTAATGGGATCACTACCCGAATCAAACAAGGTGAATTTGTGTATGTTGTCGGACCGAGCGGAGCCGGCAAATCTACGTTTATTAAGATGATGTATCGTGAAGAAGCACCTTCAAAAGGAACCATTATGATAAACGGAATGAACCTCTCAAAATTAAGAGATGCAAAGGTTCCTTTATTGCGCAGGCAAATCGGCGTTGTCTTCCAGGACTTTAAATTGCTGCCGACACTGACCGTTTTTGAAAATGTGGCCTTTGCCTTGGAAGTAATTGAAGAGTATCCGGAAAATATTAAAAAACGGGTAATGGAAACGTTGGATCTGGTTGGCTTAAAGCATAAGGCACGAATGCTGCCATCTGAATTATCAGGCGGGGAACAGCAGCGTGTAACGATTGCCCGTTCCATCGTGAATAACCCGAAGGTTGTAATTGCGGACGAGCCTACAGGAAACCTTGACCCAGATACATCATGGGACATTATGAAAATATTTGAAGAGATTAATCAAAGGGGAACTACGGTCGTAATGGCTACCCATAATAGAGAAATAGTCAACACCATTAAGCATCGTGTGATTGCGATTGAAAGTGGTGTCATCGCGCGGGATGAGCAGAGAGGTGATTACGGATATGAAAGCTAGAACATTTCGCCGCCATGTAAGAGAGAGTTTTAAGAGTTTAGGAAGAAATGGATGGATGACCTTTGCGTCCGTAGGTGCAGTAACCATTACCCTGCTTCTTGTCGGAGTATTTTTTGTCATCATGATGAACTTGAATCAAGTGGCTAAGGGGATTGAAGAGGATGTTGAGATACGCGTCCATATCGACGTAGCTGCTGCAAAGGACCAGCAGGAAGTATTGCACAAGCAGATTGCTGCCCTCCCGGAAGTAGATAGTGTTAAGTTTTCTCCGAAGGAAAAAGAACTGGATAATTTAGTGCAGAGCTTTGGCGAAGAGGGAGAGGCCTTTAAGTTATTTGAGCAGGATAACCCGCTAAGTGACGTCTTTATCGTGAAAACGAAAGAACCGACTGACACGATCAAGGTGGCAAAAAAAATTGAAAAAATGCAATATGCTGCAAAAGTAAAATACGGTCAAGGGACAGTTGAGAAGATTTTCCAAGTAACGGATACAAGCCGAAACGTTGGAATCATCTTAATTATCGGACTTTTATTTACAGCGATGTTTTTAATTTCTAATACGATTAAAATTACAATTTTTGCCCGTAGAAGAGAAATCGAGATTATGAGACTTGTTGGTGCCACCAACTGGTTTATTCGCTGGCCATTCTTCCTCGAAGGATTGTGGCTGGGATTGATCGGTTCCGTACTGCCTGTAACCATCGTTGGCATCACCTATTTCTATCTCTATGAATTTTTGTCTCCAAAATTAAAAGGCAACTTTATTCAAATGTTAGATTTCAATCCATTTTTCTATCAAGTGGCAGGACTGCTCATTTTAATGGGGGCCTTAATTGGTGTCTGGGGAAGTCTGATGTCTGTAAGGAAGTTTTTGAAAGTCTAATAGCCGGGCCCTTTGGATACTGGAGAATGCTTCTTTTTTCAAGAAGCTCCGGTATCCTGTGCCCTCTTTCTATGAAAAAAGTAATGTTTTTACGATTAGAATAGGATTTATCGTGTGATATTTTAACTAGTATCGATGTAGCTGCCATAGGCAGTTTTAAAAGTGAAATAGATTTACCTATACATAATGTTTTGGGCATTCACGGGAAAGGAGAAATCACAATTGAAAAGATCTATTTTTGCACTATCTGTGACTGCTGTAATGGGATTCAGTACTGTTTTTGCAGCTGTCCCAGTGGAAAAAACACTGGCAGCATCAAAAATGCAAGATTTACAGGATAAGAGTAATGAGATTAAAAGTAAACGAGATCAAATAGGGGATAAGATTGATAGTTCGAATGAACAGCTGGGTGAAATACAAGCCAAGCAAAATCAGGTAACAGCGGAAATCAATGCAATTGATCTCCAAATTGGCGACACAGAAACGAAAATTGTGGAAAAGAACCAGCAAATCAATGAGAAAAAGACCGAGATTGATGCACTGAATAAAGAAATTGACGTCTTAATCAAACGGATTGAAGAGCGGAATGAAGTTTTAAAAGAACGTGCCCGTTCCTATCAGGAAAATGGCGGTAAAATTGGTTATATTGATGTATTAATCGGTGCAAAAAGCTTCAGTGAATTTATTGATCGGATTGGCGCCGTTGCGGTCATCATGGAAGCAGATCAGGAAATTCTGAAGCAGCATACAGAGGATAAAAAGGCTTTAGAACAAAAGCAGGAAAAGGTGAAAGCAGACTTAGCCTCCCTCGAAACGATGCGCCAAGAGCTTGAAACGTTAATGAAAGATCTAGATGTGAACAAAGAAGAGAAAAATAGATTGATGGCCCAGCTGCAACAGGAGGAGACTCAGGTCAAGCAATTGGTCATGACTCTTGAAGAGCAGGAGTCGATCTTAGCCGGCCAGGGTGCAGCGATCCAAAGAGCGATTGAATTGGAGCAGCAAAGACAGCGTGAAGCTGCTCAAGCGGCGAGCCGTACCGCGACTGAAAGCCGCAGCAGAGGCGGCAGCGGACCTGCGGTGGAAGCACCACCGGTTTCGAGCGGAACCTTTACAAGACCGGCTTCGGGCCGTCTGTCATCCGGCTTTGGTTACCGCGGTTTTAATGGCGGGGGCTTCCATTACGGAGTCGATATTGCTCAGGGCGGTACTGTGCCTGTTGTTGCCGCTGCTGATGGAGTGGTGATCCGTTCCTATTTTTCTACTAGCTACGGAAACTGCATCATGATCGCGCATTCGGTTAATGGACAGACTTATACAACGGTTTATGCCCATTTAAGCAGCCGTTCTGTCGAGGATTCGGCTGTCGTTTCAAAAGGTCAGCAAATCGGCTATATGGGCAATACCGGCGATTCATACGGCCAGCATTTGCATTTCGAGCTCCACAGAGGTCCATGGAATGCCGCAAAATCAAATGCAATCAATCCAGTTGGAATTGTTCCGTTGTAATATATTTTAATAGAATCATAAGAAAAGAAGAGTGAATCGCTCTTCTTTTTTTTGCGTATGCTCTAACACCGCTTCCATCTTTTCTTGTGGAAATTCTCATAACTCGTCCATTATTACATATATTGAATTAGATGCAGAGGATGGGCAGAAAGGGAGATGGGAATGAAGCAAAGGTGGATAGCACTTCTCATGATAGGATCCTTACTAACAGGCGCCGGTGGTACTTATGCTGCTATTACCTGGTTAGACGGGGATGCACCGGCAGCGGTTGAATTAAAATCTGAAACAGAAGCAGTGGCAGATGACGCAGCCCAAGAAGCCATTGTACAGGATGTCGAAACAATGGATAAATTCGTCCAGGCTTATCAATTAATTAAAGGCAGTTATGTTGAAGAGGTAAAGGATGAGCAGTTGATTGAAGGAGCCATCCAGGGAATGATTACTTCTTTAAAGGATCCTTATTCGGTTTATATGAACAAGGAAATTTCGAAGCAATTTAATGAAGCATTGGAGCCTTCCTTTGAAGGGATTGGCGCAGAGGTCAGCATGGTGGATGGGAAAATTGTCATTGTCGCTCCGTTTAAGAATTCCCCTGCGGAAAAGGCCGGCGTCAAGCCAAATGATCAAATCCTCAAAGTGAACGGGGAAAGCGTTGAAGGCTTGGATTTATATGAAGCGACGGTTAAAATCCGCGGTAAAAAAGGCACCACCGTCAAACTGGAGCTCCTGCGGCAGGGTCTGAAGGAACCGATTGTCATAGCTGTGAAACGGGACGAGATCCCGCAAATAACAGTCCATTCAAAAGTGAGAAAGCAAGGAGACAAGTCAATCGGTTATATCGAAGTGACTACTTTTTCAAAAGAAACAGCGGCTGACTTCAGTAAGCAGCTGAAGGAGCTGGAGAAAAAGAAAATAGACGGGTTAATTATTGATGTCCGCGGTAATCCAGGCGGTCTGCTCGAAAGCGTGCAGGATATCTTAAAGGAATTTGTCTCCAAGGAAAAACCGTATGTCCAGATTGAAAAGCGTAATGGGGAGAGAGACAAGTTCTATACGACGCTGGAAGAAGAAAAGGCTTATCCTGTAGCGGTGTTAATTGATAAAGGAAGTGCCTCAGCTTCGGAGATTCTCGCCGGTGCGCTTTCAGAGGCTGAGGGCTATACGCTGATTGGGGAGAAAACCTTCGGCAAAGGAACTGTACAGCAGGCAAAGCCAATGGGGGATGGCAGCAATATTAAGCTGACACTGTATAAATGGCTCACACCTGACGGCAATTGGATCCACAATAAAGGGATTAAGCCTGATTTAGAAGTCCAGCAATCGAGGCTGTTCCAGCTGCACCCGGTGCAAATGACGGAACCGTTAGCGAAGGATATGAATAGTGAGCAGGTTAAAAATGTGCAGTCTATCTTGACGAATATTGGCTACGAGCCTGGGAGAACGGATGGTTATTTTGATAATGGTACGGAAACAGCAGTTAAAGCATTTCAAATGGAAAATAATTTGCCTGCCAATGGCAGAGTCGATGAAAAAACAGCAAAAGCTCTGGAACAAAAAGTCATTGATGAACAGAAAAAGGAAAAAAATGACCTGCAATTACAGGCCGCCTATAAATTTATTGAAAAAATTGAGTAAGCTTGGCTGACATATCAGGGATCGGACTCACGCAAGCAATCTCCTGAAGTAATTCTTTCTGGAGGTGCAAGGCATGAGTCCGATCCCTTTAACTTTATTCAGCAGAAATCGCCCACTTCTATAAGTGGGGGATGAATGCAATAAGTTGACCAATTCAGCGGGGGTTCAAACCCCGGCTGAATAAAGTTAATGCCTCCGGCGGATGCCTCGATTTTTCAAAGGAAATTTTCGAGCAAGCTCGAAAAAAATCGGGCGCAAATACGCCAAGGCGAATTTGATCATGTCAGGAAAAATCTTTATTGGAGGAGGACCGCGGTCTCAGATATAGAGTACAATAGTTTTAGAGACAGGAGGCGGGAAAATGGGAACAACAGAGAAAAGGGGTGCCGTCGTTTGGGAAAGGGCTGCATTCTGGCTCGTGCTGATTTTTATTGCTGCCGGTACGGGTTATATGTTTTTCATGGATAAAAATACAAAAGTGTTTATGGGCTTCATGACACTCACCTTAATGGCTGCGATTTCCATCGGGCAAAAGTATATGAAACTGCCTTCCCTTTTTGTCTGTATCCTCTACGGCTTTATCCTAATGGCCGTCGGGTTTGGCACGTTTGGCGGCATGTACCGTATCCCTCATTTCGATGATGCACTCCATATTTTCTCGGGTATCTTTCTCGGATATGGCAGTTGGATTTTATTAAAGTATTTGACAGGGAAGGAATGGAGTAGTAGGCTTCCAAATTCTTTTATCGTTCTCTATATTTTTTGCTTTTCTCTTGCCGGAGCCGGGGTATGGGAGCTTCTCGAATTTGCCGGTGATAAATTATTTCATTTTACCGCCCAGGGCCGGGACCCGGATGACACGATGTTTGACATGATTGACGGGATGATTGGAGGAGCGATAGCAGCCATTTTCATCAGCAAACGCAAGTCTAAACAACAGAGCTCCAGCCAATAATTTACTGCCTCTTCCTAATTTGATAGAATAGAGTTTAATAGTGTCTTTTAACGTTGGATTTAGATTGTAATCTTGAATATAAGGTTGGTGGCGGCATTGGTACAAGAATGGATGTTGGAATTGCTAAAAGGATTGGGAAGGCTGCTGCTGAATCCTGTTTTTTATTATCTTTTTTTCCTAGCAGCCATTTTAGGCGTTTCGAGGGTCAAAAGGGAGAGGAAAAATTTCCATGTCCGTGCCGAAAATGCGTATTTTGAATTGCGGCAGCTGTTGCCGCTTGGGCTTGCCGCGGGTCTCGTTCTGTCCATTATCACCATTGGAGCGGGACTTGTCATTCCCATTGAACTTATCGTTTTTGCTGCGGGCTTCACGCTTCTATGGAGCTTAACTGCGAAAATACGGCTGTTATCTCCTGTTTATACGGTAGGGTTTGCATTTTTTGCCATGCTCTTTTTCCTTAGTAAAAAGTGGGAGCTGCCGCTGATTACGAGCAAAACCCCTGAATGGAGTCCGGACATTCTCTCGCCGATTGCGGTCCTGTTAGCCCTGTTAATCCTTGCAGAAGGCATTTTGATCAGCAGAAATGGGGGTAAAGGAACATCGCCGAAGCTGGTCATTGGAAAAAGAGGGCTGGTTGTTGGGATCCATGAAGTAAAAAGGTTATGGATGCTGCCAGTCTTCTTAATGATTCCGGGCGAATCTTTGGCAGCGCCATTTAAATGGTGGCCGCTTTTTTCTATCGGAGAACAAAGCTATGCACTTATCCTAGTCCCATTCACCATCGGCTTCTTCCAGTATATTAAAGGGATGCTGCCGGCAGAGTCTGTGAAGAGTGTCGGAAAGAGGGTCGTAAAGCTTGGGAGCGTTCTGGTTGTCTTATCGCTGATTGGCTATTGGTATCCGTTGGCTTCGATTGTTATCGTCGCGCTGGCGATCATTGGCCGGGAGATCATTTCTTTCAGACAGCGATCGATAGAGGATAACCTGCCGTTTTATTTTTCAATGAAAAATCAAGGAGTGATGATTCTTGGGGTTTTGCCTGATTCTCCTGCTGCGGGGATGGGCTTGGAAGTTGGCGAATTGGTGATGAAAGTAAATGGTGCACCGGTAAATGATGAGGAGTCTTTTTATAATGCACTAATGCAAAACCGTGCCCACTGTAAGCTGGAGGTTTTGGACGTAAACGGACAGATCCGCTTGACTCAGCGCGCCCTCTTTGAAGGTGACCATCATGAACTGGGAATTCTCTTTGTTCAGGATGAGAGAAAGTGGGAAACAAAAAGAGTGCAGTAACGATTGATTGTTAAATAAGAGAAGCGGAATCGGGAGTCATATCCCGGTTCTTTTTTTGCGTTTTTAACAGCTAGTACTCAAAGAAAGGATAGGTTTCATTTTTAAAGGAAAAATAGCCTATACAGGCACTTAGGAGCTAGCATAACAGGTTTAAATAGTGTGAAAAAATAAATAAAGGGAAATTCAAAAATTTACATTGATTTTCGTAACAATAGTTTATATACTGAAAACAGATTCCGGGTAATAAAATATAGTTTCACAATGTGGAATAGTTCGAATGGAATAGAGAAATGTAAGCGAGTTACTCTGGACAAAGTGTTAGTCATCAAATACAACTTCTGGTAGAAGAAGGAAGAATGAGAATAAAGTTTTTAAAGGGTGGGAATTAAAATGAAGAAAGTAGTAACAATGGGGGAAATTATGCTGCGCTTATCAGCACCAGGTCAGCAAAAGATTCAGCAGACTCAAGCCTTTGATGTTGTCTATGGCGGTGGAGAGGCGAATGTAGCGATTGGCTTGTCGCAATTAGGATTAAAAACGTCATTTGTTAGTAAATTACCGGATCATGCTCTTGGTTACAGTGCCAATCAGCAGCTGAATCGATATGGGGTAGATACCGAGCAAATGCTGTTTGGCGGGGAAAGGATTGGAATCTACTATTTAGAAAAAGGATATTCGATCCGTCCTTCGAAGGTAATTTATGACCGCAGCGGCTCTTCTTTTGCCACATCGAAAACGGATGAATACGATTTAGAGGCTGCTTTTCAAGATGCGGATTGGTTCCATATCAGCGGTATTACCCCTGCTTTAAATGAAGAAATTTTTCAATTAACAAAGCAGTCCTTAGCAGTGGCTAAACGCATGGGGCTAACGACAAGCTGTGATTTAAATTATCGAAGCTCCCTATGGACTTTTGAAAACGCACGCAAAAAAATGACTGAGCTGATGCAGGATGTTGATGTGTGTATTGGAGTCGAACCGCTGCAATTACTGGATGCTGAAGGAAACGAAATCAAAGACCGCTTACCGGCAAAGCCTGGTCCGGATGATTATAAAGAGATTATGCAGGAAATGCATCGAAAATTTGCTTTGAAGTATATTGCGATGACATTTAGAAATCAGTTGTCTGTGAATCATCATCAATTAAAAGCACTTCTTTCAGACGGCAGCGGCTTTTATCAATCTCCTGAAACGGATGTTGAAATCGTCGATCGTGTCGGTACGGGCGATGCCTTTTCAACGGGGCTGGTCTACTCCCTAGTGAATGGGTATGAGCCGCAAAGGGCGGTTGATTTTGCCACGGCATGCTTCGCTTTGAAGCATACCATTGAAGGCGATGCAGGTTTGATGAGTTTAGCAGAGGTGGAACAATATATGGAAAATCGGAATTCCTTTTCCATTAGGAGATAATATTTAGGCTCCAAATGCAAAGACTATGCGGAAATAATTTATATTTCATAAATTAGAAATAAATTAGAAATAAATTAAAGGAGAGAAAAGAGATGAGTTGGTTACCAATACTTTGGGTAATAGTTGGGGTGGCATTGCTTCTATTCTTAAATATGAAGTTCAAGCTGAACAGCTTTGTGGCCCTTTTAATTGTGGCACTATTAGTAGGAATTTTAAATGGTTTATCTTTAGCGGATGTTATTGCGACAGTTAAAGCAGGATTTGGTGGTACTTTGGGAAGTTTGGCACTTATTATTGGTTTTGGTGCTGTACTGGGTAAATTAATGGTTGACTCCGGTGCCGCACAGCGAATTGCCACCACATTAATTGATAAATTTGGGATCAAATATATTGAGTGGGCACTGATTATTACCGGAGCAGTTTTCGGTATCGCAGTCTTTTATGAAGTTGCATTTATTATTCTTGCTCCTCTGGTTATCAGTATTGCAAAAGAAGCAAAAATTCCATTTTTACGACTCGGAATAACAGGGGTTGCAGCTGCGACAATGGCTCATAGTATCTTCCCGCCGCAGCCCGGACCAACTGCGCTTGTTGAAGCATATGGCGCGGATATGGGTATGGTTTATATCTTGGGTCTTATCGTTGTTATCCCGGCAGTTATTTGTGCCGGAATTATCTTGCCAAGATTTTTAAAGAATTTAGATCGTCCAATTCCTAAATTGCTGGAGCAAACGAAACAATTTACAAACGAAGAAATGCCTCGTTTTGCGACAAGTATTCTGGTGCCGCTTACACCTGCTATTATCATTACTTGCGGAACCATTATTAAAATGTTTATTGCAGAGGGTACTATTTTCTTTAATATTGTAAACTTCTTTGGCAGTGCCGAAATCAGTATGTTAATTTCAGTTCTAATCGCTATTTACGTATTTGGCTTAAAACGAGGCCGTAAGATGAATGAAGTCATGGATTCCTTTGCTGATGGTATTAAAGGGATCGCGATGATTATCTTTATCGTTGGTGCCGGTGGTGCCTTCAAGCAAATCATCATTGATTCCGGTACCGGTGAAACAATCGCATCGATGATGCATAACTTACATATGAATCCGTTGTTTATGGCTTGGCTGATTACGGCGATCATTCGTATTATGACAGGCCAGGGGGTTGTATCAGCGATTACGGCTGCAGGGATTATCTCACCGCTGATGGACACAATGGATGTGAATCCTGTTCTGCTTGTATTAGCGACGGCGGCCGGAAGCAACACGATTACACATGTGAACGATGCTTCATTCTGGTTATTTAAAGAATACTTTGGCATCAGCATTAAAGATACCTTTAAAACATGGGGATTGCTGCTATTGGTTAACTCATTAGTGGGACTTTCAGTCGTATTGATTCTCGATATTTTTATGTAACTTTATTCAGCAGAAGTCTCCTATTTCTATAAGTGGTGGGATGAATGCAATAACTTTACCAATTCAGTGAGGGTTCAAACCCCGGCTGAATAAAGTTAAGCCTCCGGCGGATTGCCTCGATTTTTCAAAGGGAATTTTTCGAGCAAGCGCGCTAGTATAGGGCGCAAATACGCCAAGGCGCATTTGATTATTAAAAAGGGAAGGCGCGTCATCATCTGATGCGCTTTCCCTTTTTCTTTACATTTGCGGCTCGATATGAATATTTGAATCCTGCACATCGTGTTCCGCAATCAGCCGTTCTTCCACGTTTTCAGCAATCTGGTGTCCTTCTACAATTGTTAAAGTCGGCTCGACAAAAATAGTGGCATCGACAATTGTTCGGTTGCCGTGCAAACGGGCTTTGATGTCTTTAACTAATTTCACGCCCGGTGTTTTATTAATCGTTGCTTCAAGTTCCTTTAGCTTCTCCACTTCGAATGCATCGGTTAAATCAAGTGACGCTTCCTTGAAGATGCCCCAAGCAGTACGGCAGATCATCAATCCGACGATAACCGCAGCCAATGGATCAAGCCAGGAAAGACCAAAATAGGACCCCAAAATTCCAACCGCGGCACCAACACTGACAAGGGCATCCGAACGGTTATCCTGAGCTGCTGAATACAGTGCCTTGCTGTTAAGTTTTTTCGACAACCGAAGATTGTAAACATAGACAGCAAACATAAAGACGGCGGACAATAATGCCACCAGGGCGGTCATGATGTTCGGGTCACTGGCATCATGCTGATAAAAGGACTGTATCGATTGAAAAATGACCTGAAAGCCAACCGTGAACATAATTAAGGCCGCCATTAATGAGGCGATCGTTTCCGCTCTTGAATGTCCGTAGCGGTGGTTATCATCAGGCGGTTTCTGTGAGATGCGCAGACCGATTAATACTGCCGCCGATGCAAGGATATCAGTTAGGTTATTTAAACCGTCTGCCCACAAGGCTTCTGAGTGGCCGATTTTACCCGCGGTCAGCTTGATGGCTGATAATAAAATATAAGCAGAAATGCTAATCCATGCTCCTTTTTCTGCTTTCTTTAAATTTGTTTCCCCCATCCCATAAAAACCTCCACTAGACCATTGCTTTTTTACACTTTTAGTATAAAATTGCAGCGAAGAAGAACCCCGGCGGAGCAGCAATTTTTAGGAAAAAAGTATAAGTGCAGCTACGCCTCTGTCTTCGCCTTTTGGCTCGCCAATCGGCGAGTTTTCTTTACCTAAATAGTATTCATAGGAAATGTGTATTTTATACTTATCCATAATGACGGCATCGGCTCTTGCTATTATATTGAAATATTTACTACAAATTATTATGATGAAAATGTGAAAAATAGTAAAAACTATTGAACTTTTTCTGTCTCTATTTCATAATATATATGAACATATATTCATATAAGAGAAGAAAGTAGGCGGTTATATGGGACATCACCATGGACACCATCACCACGGACATAGTCATGGCCATTCACACGGTCATGCTGGCAATAAAAAAGCGTTATTTTCTGCGTTTCTACTCATATCACTTTTTATGGTTGTCGAAGTAATCGGCGGTATCGTCACGAACAGTCTCGCCCTGCTGTCAGATGCCGGTCATATGTTGAGTGACGCTGCGGCCTTGGGACTGAGTTTTTTTGCCATGAAGCTTGGCGAGAAGCAAGCATCCCAATCCAAAACCTTTGGTTATAGACGGTTTGAAATTATCGCCGCATCTTTAAATGGCATTACATTAATGGTCATTTCACTGTACATCTTTTATGAAGCCTTTCACCGTTTTCTGAATCCGCCAGAGGTGCAAAGTACGGGGATGCTGATCATTTCCGTTATTGGTCTGTTGGTCAATATTGCCGCGGCCTGGATTTTAATGAGCGGTGATAAAGAGGAAAACTTAAATGTAAGAAGCGCTTTCCTTCATGTGATTGGAGATATGCTTGGTTCGGTTGGGGCCATCGCTGCCGCTTTACTGATGATCTTCTTTGGCTGGGGAATTGCCGACCCAATTGCCAGCATCATCGTTGCTGTTTTAATTCTTATCAGCGGCTGGAGAGTAACAAAGGATTCTTTCCATATATTAATGGAAGGAACACCGGATCAATTTCATATGGATGATGTGAAAGCGGCCTTGTTAAATATCCCGCATGTTATGGAAGTGCATGACCTTCATATCTGGTCAATCACATCGGGAATGCCAATGCTGAGCTGCCATATTGCCATAGAGGCACCAGGCATTCATGATAATATTCTACTGGAGGCGCAGACAATCCTGCATGATCATTTCGGAATCGAGCATAGCACACTCCAGATAGAAAATAATCAAAATGGATGTCCGAATCCACATCCAACCTGTAATTAGTGATGGGCATGTTCAATCGTCTGCTTGAGGATATCCATCACATGTTCATCATCATGTGTGTAAAATAAAGACGTTCCTTCGCGGCGGAATTTAACGAGTCGCAAATTTTTCAGGAAGCGCAGCTGGTGGGAAACTGTTGATTGCAGCAGCCCCAGCTTTTCAGCGATTTCATTGACGGAATGCTCGCCATGAAAGAGCAGATGAAGAATCCGGATCCGGGTAGGATCGGACAACGCCTTAAAGGTCTGTGCCACGATAAATAATGTTTCTTCATCTAGCTCTTGCTCTGCCGCCGGTTGGTTTTCGTTTTCCATTTTATCAACTCCTATTATTCATTATAACGAATATTCACGTAGATAAAAAATCATGAACGAATCATTGTTCATGATTTTTTTAGATCAGGTCACATAGCGGGTTATCTTTATGTTTAAAATAAAACGTGCTATAGTAAAATAAGAGTAATTTATCGTTTTTTATAAATAGGGAGGTGAACCCTCGCTTATTAGACGAGGGACTTTTTGGACGGTTTTAAGTTATTTGTACTTTTTATATTAATTGCCTTAACGGCTTTTTTTGTTGCCGCAGAGTTTTCGATCATCCGTGTCAGGGGGACAAGGATCAGCCAGCTAGTGGAGGAAGGAAATAGAAAAGCCATGGCGGCCCACAAGGTAACGACCCATTTGGACGAGTATTTATCAACGTGTCAATTAGGAATTACGATCACGGCACTTGGAATCGGGTGGCTTGGTGAACCGACGGTAGCGCATATCTTTAAGGCATTGTTTGCTGAGTGGAACCTATCATCTGCAATAGCTGCCCCGGTCTCTGTGATCATTGCCTTTAGTTTGATTACTTTTCTCAATGTCGTGGTAGGTGAATTAGCGCCGAAATCTTTTGCGATTCAAAAAAGTGAACAGATTACCCTGCTTATTGCCTCCCCGCTGATTTGGTTTAACCGCCTGACCTATCCAATTGTTTGGTCGATGAATCATTCAGCTCGTTTTATTACGGGGTTATTCGGCTTTAAAACAGTCTCAGAAAATGAATTGTCCCGCTCAGAGGAAGAGCTGCGGATCATCCTGTCGGAAAGTTATGAAAGCGGAGAAATTAATCAGTCGGAATATAAGTATGTGACGAATATTTTCGACTTTGATGAGCGGGTAGCGAAGGAGATCATGGTACCGCGTACCGAAATGGTGACTCTTTCGATAAATGACAGCAAAGATAAAATTCTCAGCATCATGAATCAGGAAAAATATACCCGTTATCCCGTTGTGGAGGATGGTGACAAAGATAATATTATCGGAATTGTTCATATGAAGGATGTATTAACGGCATGGGTAGACAATCCGGATGCCCCGTTATCCAATTTTGTTAAACCGGCCATCTCCGTCATTGAAACGATCCCGATACATGATTTGCTGCTGCTCCTGCAAAAAGAGCGCAGCTATGTCGCGATTCTGCTTGATGAATACGGCGGTACTGCCGGAATGGTCACGATGGAGGATATGGTCGAAGAAATTGTCGGTGAAATTCGTGACGAGTTTGATGCCGATGAAATCCCGGAAATAAGAAAAAAGGGTGAAGACCACTATATTCTTGATGCGAAGCTTTTGATCTCGGAAGTGAATGATCTGCTCGGTATCCATTTGGACGAAGATGACGTCGATACGATTGGCGGCTGGTTTTTAAATCAATCATATGAAGTAAAACTAGGCGACTCCATTGAAGCAGAAGGTTATCTCTTTACGATAACTGAAATAGATGAGCATCATATTATTTTTATCGAAGTGAAAAAAAGCAGCCCGAAAGAAGCGGAACCAGAAGAGGTTAAAATTTAACCAGTGACCCTTTTAAAAAAAGTAATTTATTTTTCTGCGGCAGAAAAGCCTGGTTGTATCTATATCTTATCCAATTTATAATAGAAATGCAGGATGCTGGTTCTCTTCTGTGAAAACCAGCATTCCTTCTATCTGTAATAGGTAGAAAATTTTATCGCGCTGATTCTTTGTGAATCGGGCCAAAGAGGGTGTCATAATTGGTATTAAAGTATTTATCCGCTTTAGTATTACCATGTCTGATAGTTATATTGTTTGCGAGAGTCACGTATAACCGGGTGTTAGCGCTTGTCTTAACCGTGGCTTTAATTGCAGCCTCTGTATATAAAGGATATACAGATTCACTTACTTTGATTATTATCGACGCCTTTTCCTTAACCGTTGGTTTTTGGTATGCGGAAAGAATCAAAAAAAAGGCAAAACTGCATCCGTAGCGGTTGTCTCTTTTGTTAGGAGACAGGGCTGCCGGCACACATCCATTATCATTCAGAACCTAGACAACTGGCATCCATTAGCAGCCAGTTGCTCACGATAATAGAAACGGAAACCTTTCCACATTGGAACAGGTTTTTTTGTTTTATTTTTGATGGAATGTTTGTTCGTGTTTAGTTGTTTATATTTGCTTTTTTTGTGGTAGAATGGGTATAACTGAATCAATAGGAAACGGGATTGATCTGCGATGGGGAATGGACAGCAGATTCAGATAAAGCAGCAAAAATGGATGGGGGGACAATGATTGAAAGACCAATTTGAATTAGTTTCAAAGTATACACCGCAGGGGGATCAGCCTGAAGCGATCAAGAAGATCGTTGCCGGCATTCATGCGGGGAAACGTCATCAAACCTTACTGGGAGCAACAGGGACGGGAAAAACCTTTACGATTTCTAACGTCATCAAAGAAGTGAATAAACCGACACTGATTATGGCTCATAACAAAACACTTGCAGGACAGCTGTACAGTGAATTTAAAGAGTTTTTTCCAAATAATGCAGTAGAGTATTTTGTCAGCTATTATGATTATTTTCAACCGGAGGCTTACGTCCCTTCTACTGATACCTTTATTGAAAAGGATGCCAGCATCAATGATGAAATCGATAAACTGCGCCACTCGGCAACATCCTCATTATTTGAACGGAAGGATGTTATTATCATTGCCAGTGTTTCCTGCATTTACGGTTTAGGATCGCCGGAAGAATACCGTGAGATGGTTCTGTCTTTAAGAACCGGGATGGAAATTGAACGGAATCAACTATTACGCCGGTTGGTTGATATTCAGTATGAGCGGAATGATATCAACTTTATCCGTGGTACCTTCCGGGTCCGCGGCGATGTCGTTGAGATCTTTCCTGCTTCAAAGGATGAGCATTGCATCAGGGTGGAATTTTTCGGAGATGAAATTGACCGCATTCGCGAAGTCGATGCCTTAACAGGGGAAATTATCGGTGAACGTGAGCATGTGGCGATTTTCCCGGCCTCCCACTTCGTTACCCGTGATGAAAAGATGCAGATTGCGATCCAAAACATTGAAAAGGAATTGGAAGAACGTCTCGCTGAATTGCGCGCGGACGATAAACTGCTTGAGGCACAGCGGCTTGAGCAGAGGACACGCTATGACTTAGAAATGATGCGGGAAATGGGCTTTTGCTCAGGGATTGAAAACTATTCCCGTCATCTGACATTGCGTCCTCCGGGTTCTACTCCTTATACACTTCTTGATTATTTTCCGGAAGATTTCTTAATTGTTATTGACGAGTCCCATGTCACTTTGCCGCAAATCCGCGGGATGTTTAATGGGGATAGGGCAAGAAAGCAGGTGCTGGTGGATCATGGCTTCCGCCTGCCGTCTGCACTCGATAACCGTCCGTTAACTTTTGACGAATTTGATCGGCATGTGAAGCAAATTGTTTATGTTTCTGCTACACCCGGTCCGTATGAGCAGGAGCATTCTCCGGAAATGGTGGAGCAGATTATCCGCCCGACAGGACTCCTGGACCCAATTATCACCGTCAGACCAATAGAAGGACAGATTGATGATTTAATTTCTGAGATTCAAGAGCGAACGGCAAAAAATGAGCGTGTTCTAGTGACGACGCTGACGAAGAAGATGTCTGAGGATTTAACGGATTATTTAAAGGAAATCGGCATCAAGGTGAACTACCTGCATTCCGAGGTTAAAACATTGGAGCGGATTGAAATCATCCGTGAACTCCGTCTTGGAGTCTATGATGTATTAGTCGGAATCAACCTTCTTAGGGAAGGTTTGGATATTCCCGAGGTTTCACTGGTGGCTATTCTTGACGCAGATAAGGAAGGCTTCCTGCGTTCAGAGCGTTCCCTCATTCAAACGATTGGGCGCGCCGCTCGTAATGCGAACGGACAGGTCATTATGTACGGGGATAAAATAACGAATTCAATGGAAATTGCTATAAATGAAACAAAAAGACGCCGTGCGATTCAGGAAGAATATAACCGCAAACACGGCGTCACACCGCAAACGATTCAAAAGGAAATTCGTGAAGCGATTCGTGCCACCCATGCGGCGGAGGAACAAGAAGAATATAAACCATCTTCCCAATACAAGAAGATGTCCAAGAAGGAAAAAGATGAATTCATTATGAATATGGAAAAAGAGATGAAAGAAGCAGCAAAAGCCCTCAATTTCGAACGTGCGGCAGAGCTTCGTGATCTAATTTTAGAGCTGAAATCGGAGGGGTAACCATTCATGGCGTTAGATAAACTAATTGTAAAAGGTGCCAGAGTTCATAATTTAAAAAATGTTGATGTCACGATTCCAAGAGATAAATTGGTTGTATTGACGGGGCTTTCCGGTTCGGGAAAGTCCTCCCTTGCGTTCGATACCATTTACGCGGAAGGGCAGCGGAGATATGTTGAATCATTGTCATCCTATGCCCGCCAGTTTCTTGGGCAGATGGATAAGCCGGATGTGGATTCAATTGAAGGTCTTTCGCCGGCGATTTCGATTGACCAGAAAACCACAAGCCGCAATCCGCGTTCAACCGTTGGAACGGTTACGGAAATCTATGATTATTTTCGTCTCCTTTTTGCCAGAGTGGGCCACCCGACGTGCCCAACCCACGGAATCGAAATTTCCGCACAGACCATTGAACAAATGGTAGATCGTATTGCTGCTTATCCGGAAAGAACGAAAATTCAGGTGCTCGCCCCGGTAATTTCGGGAAGAAAGGGAGCGCATGTGAAAGTCCTCGAGGATATTAAAAAACAGGGCTATGTCCGTGTCCGTATCGACGGGCAAATGTATGATTTAGGCGAAGATATTGAACTGGAAAAAAATAAAAAGCATTCGATAGAGGTTATCATAGACCGGATTGTGGTGAAAGAAGGGGTTGCCGCCCGCCTGTCTGATTCCCTTGAAGCAGCCTTAAAGCTGGGAGAGGGCAATGTGATCGTCGATGTGATGGGCGAGGAGGAGTTATTGTTCAGTGAAAACCATGCCTGCCCAATCTGCGGCTTTTCTATTCCGCTTCTAGAGCCGCGTTTTTTTTCTTTTAATAATCCTTTCGGGGCTTGCCCGGAATGTGACGGACTTGGGATGAAGAAAAAGGTTGACGTTGATCTCGTTATCCCAAATAAAGATTTATCCTTGAAAGAGCATGCCATTGCCCCATGGGAACCAACGAGTTCGCAATATTATCCGCAGCTGCTGGAATGTGTTTGTAACCATTACGGCATTGATATGAGCATTCCGGTGAAGGATATTCCGGAAGAGCAGCTGAATAAAATTCTCTATGGCTCAGATGGTGAGAAAATCCACTTCCACTATGAAAATGATTTTGGGCAAATCCGCGATAATGACATTGAATTTGAAGGGATTCTCAAGAATGTAAACCGCCGTTATCACGACACAAGCTCCGACTGGATCCGTGAGCAGATGGAAAAATACATGGCTGAGCGCCCATGCCAGGCTTGTAAAGGTCAACGGCTGAAAAAGGAAATCCTTGCTGTTTTAATTGCAGGAAAAAATATCGCAGATATTACGGAGCTCTCGGTTGTAGAGGCGCTGGACTTTTTCAATTCCCTGGAATTATCGGAAAAGGAAAGGAAAATTGGTCATTTGATTTTTCGTGAAATTAAGGAGCGCCTTGGTTTCCTCAAAAATGTCGGTCTTGATTATTTAACATTAAGCCGCGCTGCCGGAACCCTCTCAGGGGGAGAAGCACAGCGGATCCGGCTGGCAACGCAGATTGGTTCCCGTCTAACCGGCGTTCTCTATATTTTAGATGAACCATCGATCGGATTGCATCAGCGCGACAATGACCGCCTGATCGGTTCCTTGCAGGAAATGCGCGATATCGGGAATACCTTAATTGTCGTAGAGCACGATGAGGATACAATGCGGGCGGCTGATTATTTAATTGATGTCGGTCCTGGTGCCGGTGTTCACGGCGGCCGGATTATTTCCGCCGGAACACCGGAGGAAGTGATGGCTGACCCGAATTCATTGACAGGACAGTATTTATCAGGGAAAAAGTTTATCCCGTTACCGATCGAAAGACGCAAACCGGACGGACGGTTTATTGATATAAAAGGAGCGGCGGAAAACAATCTGAAAAATGTCAATGTCAAATTCCCACTCGGATTGTTTATTGCGGTTACGGGGGTATCCGGCTCAGGGAAAAGCAGCTTAATCAACGAAATCCTTCATAAATCATTGGCACAGCAGCTGCATCGGGCACGAACGCTGCCGGGGAAATATCGTTCGATTAAAGGAGTCGAACATTTAGAGAAGGTAATCGATATCGATCAATCGCCGATTGGCCGTTCTCCTCGATCGAATCCGGCTACTTATATAGGCGTGTTTGATGATATCCGCGATGTCTACGCTGTAACGAATGAAGCAAAAGTGCGCGGCTATAAGAAAGGGCGCTTTAGCTTTAATGTCAAAGGCGGGAGATGTGAGGCGTGCCGCGGTGATGGGATCATCAAGATCGAAATGCACTTTTTGCCTGATGTCTATGTTCCTTGCGAGGTGTGCCATGGCAAACGCTATAACCGGGAAACACTTGAAGTGAAATACAAAGGGAAAAATATTGCAGAAGTTTTAGAAATGACGGTTGAAGATGCATTGCAGTTCTTTGAAAACATTCCAAAAATCAAGCGCAAACTGCAAACGATTTATGATGTCGGACTGGGTTACGTTAAGCTGGGGCAGCCGGCTACAACGCTGTCAGGCGGAGAGGCGCAGCGGGTGAAGCTCGCTTCGGAACTGCACCGCCGGACAAATGGGAAAACCCTCTATATTTTAGATGAGCCGACAACCGGACTGCATGTGGATGATATTGCCAGACTGCTTCAAGTGCTGCAGCGCCTGGTCGACAATGGCGACACCGTACTCGTCATTGAGCATAATCTTGATGTCATTAAAACAGCTGATTATATTATTGACCTTGGACCTGAGGGCGGCGATAAAGGCGGTACGATTGTTGCATCCGGAACCCCTGAAGAGGTTGCTGAAACGGATGGCTCTTATACAGGAATATATTTAAAGCCGATGTTAGCCCGTGACAGGAGCCGGATGGAGGCAGAGTATGCTGTAACAGGGGATTAAACATTCATGGCAAGGATTTATTTGGATGAGGAGGGTTATTTTTGAAACCTTCTCATCCTTTCATTCGTATAATCGCTATAGGCAATTTCTCTAATTAAAGGAGGAATCAATAATGAATGAACAGCGTAAGCGGATTTTAAAAATGGTCGAAGAAGGAAAACTGACTGTTGATGAGGCACTGGTTTTATTAGCTGAACTGGATAAATCAACCGTTTCAATGGAAGCTAAGCAGGATAACTTAATTAAGGAATTATCGACCTTTGTCCAATTTGATGAAAAGCAAAAGGAAGGACAAAAGGATACTGGCTGGCAGGGGAAAAACCATTCAACGAAAGATAAATTTTTTGATTTCGTTGATATGGCTGTGAAAAAACTAAAGGATTTCGATCTCGATCTTAATTTCGGAAAGCATATTGAAATCTCGCATATCTTCCAGCAAACCGATGCCTTTATTAAAAAAATGGATATCGATGTAGCAAACGGAAATATTACGGTCATTCCATGGGATCAAAAGGATGTCCGTGTGGAGTGTCAGGTGCGCGTATACCGTGTAGATAACCAGGAGCAGGCAAGGATGAACTTTTTAAAGGATGTTATGTTTGCCATCGAAGGCGATTGTCTCCGTTTTTCAACCGGTCAGAAGTGGATGAAACTCAATGCAGTCCTTTATATTCCGCAAACCGATTATGAAAAAATTAAAATCAGAATGTTTAACGGCAATATTGACAGCAGACAATTAGATGTAAAGAAATTCAGAGTGAAAACCGCTAATGGAAAGATTCTCATGGATGAAATCAAGAGCTCCATCATCGAGGCAGAAACGGCTAACGGTGCGATTAGCTTCAATAATTGTGTGGCGGCTGACATGGAGGCTGAAACGATTAACGGTGCGATTACAATCAATGGAGATTTCCGTAAGGTAGAACTGCAGTCGTTTAACGGAGATGTGGAGTGTAAAGTATTTGGCAATCGATGTGAATGGATTGATGCCAAAACCACAACAGGCGGCATTTTGCTGGCCGTTCCGGAAGGCGCTGCGGTGAATGGTGAATTGAAGTCTAATCTAGGAAACTTTAAGGTAGATGTGGAAGGGATTCAAATCGTAGAAGAAAAAAGCGAGCTGATCCAGAAAAACCTAACCTTCAAATCCGTGAAGGATGCTCCAAACAAAATTCATCTATTTGCCGATTCCAAAACGGGGGTCATTAAGATTAGCAAATCATAAATAGAGATAAAATATTCATAATAACGTATGCCCTGTCGTGGATGAGCATATAGTGGGGAATATAAGCTTTATGTTGTAGAGGTGTTGAAATATGAAATGGCTGCTGGGGATTTTAATTAATGCAGTATTGTTTATGGCTCTTGCCGGTTTCTTCAAAGATTCAATCTATATTGAAAGTATTTATGCAGCACTGGGGGCCAGTGTCGTATTGTCGTTATTAAATATTCTAGTTAGGCCGATCTTGATTATTTTGACACTACCGGTAACGGTTTTAACATTGGGCTTATTTTTACTAGTTATTAATGCCGTCACGCTGCTGCTTACCGACAGTATAATGGGAAGTTCCTTCGAGCTGAACAGCTTCGGTACCGCTTTTTTAACAGCGATCATCATGTCGTTCGTCAATCTAATTATTCAAAATCAATTTAAATCGAAGGAGCAGAAGTAATGCTGCTGCGTTTCGAAGCAGGACTAATGGGAAATGGCTTTGTTTCCCCATTAGTCCTTTTTGCGTCGTGCCGTCTCCTTAAGTGACCGGCTCAGTTAAAGTTCAGTGTTGATAATAGCCTTATGTGTATGGCGTGAACGACTTTTCCTTGGCACAAGGAACTTTAGTGAACCCATGCACATAAGGCGGTTTATGAATCAACAACAAGATTTAACAAAGCTAAGCGGAAATAGGTGATTCCATTTGGTTCTCATACAAAAAGTGATAAAATAGTGTTTACTGAATGCCTGCATAAGGATTACACTGTAAAGTATGATTGGGGGCAATACGCTGCGGGCAGTGATAAATATAGAAATGCTTATTGCGAAAGGAGAACTCTTTTGGTTAAAGTACGCACAAAAGACGTGATTGAGAAGTTTAAGCTTGAGCTGATCAGCGGGGAAGAGGGGATTAACCGCCCGATTACAACAAGTGATATATCAAGACCGGGGCTGGAGCTTGCCGGCTATTTTGATTACTATCCGGCTGACCGGATTCAATTAGTGGGCATGACGGAACTGACATTTGCTGAAAAGCTGACTGCAGGCGAACGCGGCTTGCGGATGGAGAATCTATGTACCGATGTCACTCCGGGCATTATCATTACGAGAGATCTTCCCGTGCCGATGGAATTGATTGAAGCAGCGGAGCGTGAATCAGTGCCGCTTTTGCGGACAAAGCAGAAGACCACTCGTTTTTCAGGTCTATTAACGAATTTTTTAGAAAGCAAACTAGCACCGACAACAGCCATTCATGGTGTTTTGGTTGATGTCTATGGTGTCGGTGTCTTAATCATGGGACAAAGCGGCGTCGGTAAAAGTGAAACGGCCCTGGAATTGGTGAAGCGCGGACACCGCCTTGTTGCGGATGACTGCGTAGAAATCCGTCAGGAGGACGAAAATACGCTCGTCGGAACTTCGCCGGAATTAATTGAACATCTCCTGGAAATCCGCGGCTTAGGAATCATTAATGTCATGACCTTATTCGGTGCCGGTGCGGTTTTAAGCAATAAAAAGATATCCCTTGTCATCAATTTGGAGATTTGGGATCAGACGAAGCAATATGACCGATTGGGACTTGATGAGGAGAAAATGAAAATCATTGATACTGACTTGACCAGACTGACCATTCCGGTACGGCCAGGAAGAAACCTTGCCGTCATTCTCGAGGTGGCGGCGATGAACTTCCGTTTGAAACGGATGGGAGTCAATGCGGCGGAGATTTTTACTAACAAGCTGTCAGAGTCAATCGAAGACGGTGGTCAGCAAGACGATTTCTTATACTAATCACTTCCTGGATGAAGAGTACTAAATAATTTGGAGGGGAAAAGATGGAAAAGGCAATACAGCCATTGGATCCGGTAGCGGTCTCGCTCGGCCCTATTGATGTACATTGGTATGGGGTGATAATCGGGGCAGGGATTATTCTTGCCCTGATGATTGCCATGCGTGAATCAACCCGGCGCGGTCTCGATAAAGATTTGTTTGCTGACTTAATGCTGTGGGCGATTCCGATTGCAATCATATCGGCACGTATATATTATGTGATTTTTGAATGGGATTATTATGCCCAAAACACTGGGGAAATCATGGCAATTTGGCACGGGGGCATTGCGATTCACGGTGCTTTGATTGGCTCGGTGCTGACGGCCTATTTTTTTACGAAAAAAAGAAACATTTCCTTTTGGAAGCTTGCTGATATCGCGGCGCCAAGTATCATTTTAGGACAAGCGATTGGCAGATGGGGAAACTTTATGAATCAGGAGGCACACGGCGGAGAGGTGACTCGTACCTTTCTCGAAAACCTGCACCTGCCTGAGTTTATCATTAATCAAATGTATATCGAGGGGGTTTATTATCACCCTACATTTTTATATGAATCGGTTTGGGATTTACTTGGTTTTCTCGTTTTAATTCTGCTGCGCAGGGTGAATCTCGGGAGGGGCGAAATGTTCCTTACCTATGTGATTTGGTATTCAGCCGGACGCTTTTTCATCGAAGGCTTGCGTACCGACAGCTTAATGATTGGAGATCTGCGGATGGCACAGCTGATTTCAGCGGCATTGATTGCCTTCGGTATCATCGCGATGATCTACCGGCGCGTAAAGGGCTATGCGAATATCCGTTATTTAGATAAGAACAGCTAAAGTGCAATAAATCCAGACAGAAAGAAGACAGAGCAGCAAGAAAAGGGAGATAGTGGAAATGACTGGAACTTTAAAAAGAGGGTTTTTGACCGGATTACAGGTGACCTGGACTTTTGGAAAGATCATCTTTCCGATCACTTTAATCGTCACGATGCTGCAGTATACTCCGTTTTTTCCATGGCTGATGGAAGTGATTTCCCCGTTTATGAATGTACTTGGCTTATCAGGGGATGCGGCGATACCGCTTGTCATCGGGAATTTTCTTAATTTATACGGGGCCATCGGAGCGATATTATCCCTTGATTTAACCGTAAAGGAAGCTTTTATTATCGCTGTTATGCTTTCTTTTTCACACAGCATGCTGATTGAATCCGGTGTTGTCTTAAAGGTCGGCGTCAAGCTGTGGATTGTGCTCCTCAACCGCATTGGGCTCGCGATTCTCTCAGCGGTTCTCATTAATCTGCTGTGGCAGGGCGGCTCAGAGCCGGCACATTTCGGTTTCGCCTCAACAGCTGCAACAGCAGTTCCACAAGGCTGGGGAGAAATCAGCCTGCTTGGTTTGCAGCATGCCTTTATGGGAGTGGTGCAGCTGGCGGTGATTGTTATTCCGCTTATGCTGGGGATTCAATTTTTAAAAGAAAAGGGCTGGATCGATTTATTTGCCGGATGGATGGAGCCGGTTACGCGGTTTTTAGGTGTTAGTAAAAATACGGCGACTACACTTGCTGCAGGTCTGACATTCGGTCTGGCATATGGTGCAGGGGTCATGATCCAAGCGGCAAAAGAAGAAGGTGTAACGAAAAAGGATTTAACGATTGCCTTTATTTTTCTCAGTACATGCCACGCGGTGATCGAGGATACCCTTGTCTTTACCCTGCTTGGCATACCGGTGTATTATCTTCTCTTCATCCGTTTGACCGTAGCCATTATCTTAACCGTGACAGTGGCAGTCCTTTGGAAGCGGTCCGAATTGGCAAAAGGAAAGGAATTGACGTATGAATCATAATATTACAACGCTGTTGTTTGATTTAGATGGAACATTGATCGATACAAATGAATTAATTATCCAATCCTTCTTACATGCATTGGATAAATATTATCCGAATCAGTATAAACGAGAAGATGTTATCCATTTTATGGGACCTCCGCTTGAAGAAACCTTTTCGAAGGTGGACGCCGAACGAATGGAACTGCTGCGGCAAACCTACCTTGATTTTAATAAAACACAGCACGACCATTATGTGAAAGAGTTTACCGGCGTTTATGATGCTATTGAAAAGCTGCACAAAGCTGGCTATAAAATGGGTATTGTCACAACAAAACGAAATGTAATTGTACAAATGGGGCTCCGTTTGACGGGGTTGACTCCGTTTTTCGAAACCGTTGTAACCTTTGATGACGTAACAAAAGTGAAGCCAGACCCGGAAGGTGTAAATAAAGCATTGACTTTTTTCGGAGTTTCACCGGATGAAGCGATTATGGTTGGGGATAACTATCATGATATTGAAGCGGGGAAAAACGCTGGTACGAAAACGGCCGGTGTTGCATGGTCATTGAAAGGAAAGGAATTTTTACAGCGCTGGGAGCCGGATTATATGTTAGACACAATGGATGATTTACTCCGCATTCTTGGTGTGAGTCAAGGATGAGAAATACCGAGCGCTATCCGGTTGAAGGGGCTAATTCCTTATGGCATGTCTATAAAACCGTACCGTTTTGGAAGGTGGTAAAAAATTTTATCGTCATTCAAATGGCACGCTATACTCCATTTCTTGGCATGAAAAATTGGCTTTACCGCACATTTTTGCGGATGAAGGTCGGGGAGGAGACGTCCTTTGCCTTAATGGTGATGCTCGATATCATGTTTCCGGAAAAAATCAGCGTCGGCCGGAACACGGTCATTGGCTACAATACCACAATCCTGGCCCATGAATATTTAATAAAAGAATACCGGCTTGGTGAAGTAAAGATTGGCAGTGAAGTGATGATTGGCGCCAATTCTACCATTCTTCCCGGAGTGACCATTGGCGACGGCGCCATTGTCTCTGCCGGAACGCTGGTCCATAAAGATGTACCTGCAGGTGCCTTCGTCGGCGGAAATCCCATGCAGGTGATTAAAAAAGGGTGAAACATGTACACCCGCACCAGGTGACAGATCCCTTGAGGATTCCTGTCGCCTTTTTTATTTATACTGTTATGTAAATCGATGTGGCTTTTGAGAATTTGTTGATTGGAGTGGAAGGCACGAAGACTCCCGCGGGAGAAGCGAGACAGACGAGACCCCGCAGACACGAAGTGTCGAGGAGGCTCGTCGGTCGCCCGCAGGAAAGCGAAGTGCCTGGAACGGAAATCAACACCCCTATTTATCGGAGCCGTTGTTTAAGGTGATACTAATGTTACAACGGAGTACATATCCGCTTTATTCCCTCTTGACAATATCGTTTATGGAAGGCTACAATATCTTTAACTTACTAATACATTAGCGAACTAAAGTATTCTGAAACTGAGGTGTTTTAGCGCATGAGCCGCTTATTTATGTTTGAAAAGCCATTAGGCATGAGAGATACATTACCGGAATTATATGAAACAAAGCATTCGGTCCGCACTGCGATCAGCGAAGTGATGAAGCAATGGGGCTATCAATTTATGGAAACACCAACTTTGGAGTATTACGAAACGGTTGGTGCTGCTTCTGCGATTTTGGACCAGCAGCTATTTAAGCTGCTTGACCAGCAAGGACATACTCTTGTCCTAAGACCGGATATGACGTCGCCCATTGCCAGGGTTGCCGCATCAAAGCTGCTAAAGGAAGATTTACCGCTCCGCCTTGCTTATACGGCGAATGTGTTCCGTGCCCAGCAGCGCGAAGGCGGACGTCCTGCCGAATTTGAACAAATCGGCGTGGAATGTATCGGCGATAGTACAATCAGCGCGGACGGCGAAAGCATCGCGTTACTTGTCGATTCATTAACAGAAACCGGACTGGAGACATTTCAGCTTTCAGTTGGACATATTGGCTTTGTCCAAGAATTCTTTATTGATATTTTAGGAACGGAAGAACGGGTTAAAGCATTAACGACCTTTTTATATGAAAAAAACTACGTTGGCTACAAAGAACATGTGAAGCAATTAACCTTGTCTTCCATTGATAAACAGCGTCTGTTAGATTTTCTCAAACTGCGCGGTGGAGAAGAGGTTATTGATTCTGCCGTAAAACTGCTTGAAAACGGAAAAGGAAAAAGCGCCCTCCTCGAATTAAAACAGTTGTGGGAGATTCTGACGGATTATGGTCAAGCAGGAACAAAGGTTAAATTTGACTTAACACTTGTCAGCCATATGAGCTATTATACAGGTATATTATTTGAAGTGTATGCAGGTCAGGTTGGATTTCCAATTGCCAGCGGCGGACGCTATGACAGGCTTTTGAAAAAGTTCGGCAAGGATACCGGTGCCACCGGTTTTGCCATCCGTCTTGACCGTCTGCTTGAGGCATTAGGAAAAATCGAAGGTAAAGAACCGGTGCAGTGTATCCTTTTTAGCAGCGAGCGCCGCAAAGAAGCGATTACGTTAGCTGCGCAAAAACGATATGAGGGTGTTAAAGTGGTTCTCCAAGATATTAATGGTGTGACGGATATTGATGCCTGTACAAAATTATATGATGAAGTTGTGATGTTAGTTGGAAACGCCGGGAAGGAGTCAGCACGATGAAAGAACCATTAATATTTGCCATGCCGAAGGGGCGTATTTTTGAAGAAGCAGCGGCATTGCTGCGAGAAGCAGGATTCAAGCTGCCGCCGGAATTTGATGATTCACGAAAATTGATTATTGATGTACCAGAGGAGAACTTCCGCTTTATCCTTTCAAAGCCGATGGATGTGCCGACTTATGTTGAACATGGGGTCGCCGACCTTGGGATTGCCGGAAAAGATGTGATGCTGGAAGAAGACCGCGACGTTTACGAAGTATTGGATTTAAAGATCAGTGCCTGTCATTTAGCGGTTGCCGGTCTGCCAAATACAAAAATGAATGATGTCGCACCACGTATTGCGACGAAATACCCGCATGTAGCTGCGGCGTATTTCCGTGAGCAAGGGGAACAGGTTGAAATCATTAAACTAAACGGTTCGATTGAATTAGCGCCGATGATTGGTCTTGCTGATCGAATCGTCGATATTGTTTCCACTGGAAGAACGCTTGTAGAAAACGGATTAGTAGAATATGAACAGATTGTCGACATTACTTCACGCTTGATTGTCAATCCGGTAAGCTATCGAATGAAGGATGAGCGTATCAATGAAATTGTCGAGGCCATTTCAGGTGTATTAAATAAAGAAACTACAATGAAGTAATCATCAGGTGAAACTATATTAACGGGTTAGGAGCAAAGTACGGTGAAAATTATCCAAGTAAATGAAGATATTTCATTAAAACGATCAGTTGATAGTGGAACAGAAGAGCAGCGTGCGATTGTAAAGGATATTATTGGAGCGGTGAAAAGCGGCGGCGATCAGGCTTTGTTTGATTTCACAGAAAAATTTGACCGCGTCCGTCTTTCTTCATTAACTGTAACAGATGCTGAAATAGAGGAAGCCTATAAAGAAGTGCCGAATGCTACGGTCGAAATTATCAAGGAAGCAGCGGAAAATATCCGCGTCTTTCATGAAAAACAATTAAGAAATTCATGGATTACAACGGAGAAAAACGGTACAATGCTGGGGCAAAAGGTGACTCCGCTTGATTCTGTCGGCGTGTATGTGCCTGGCGGAACAGCGGCCTATCCTTCGTCTGTCCTGATGAATGTCGTGCCGGCTCAAGTTGCCGGTGTGGAACGGATTGTTATGGTATCGCCTCCGGGTCAAGACGGGAAACTGCCTGCCGGTGTACTAGTTGCCGCGAAGGAGTCGGGTGTGAAGGAGATTTATAAAGTCGGCGGAGCACAAGCGATTGCGGCATTGGCTTACGGGACAGAGTCCATTAAGCCGGTCGACAAAATTACAGGTCCGGGAAATATATTTGTGGCCTTGGCAAAGCGTGAAGTGTTCGGAGATGTTGATATTGACATGATTGCCGGACCAAGTGAAATTACCGTTCTTGCTGATGAAACAGCAAGAGCCAATGAAATTGCAGCTGATCTGCTTTCGCAGGCTGAACATGATGCACGGGCCTGCAGTGTCCTTGTTACCACTTCCCGCAAATTAGCCGAAGAGACAGCATCAGAGGTTGAAAAGCAGCTGGCAGTATTGCCGCGTAAAGAAATTGCGGCTCCAGCGATTGCTGATTATGGTGCCATCTATGTAGCAGAAACAGTGGATGAAGCGATTGAAACAGTGAATAAACTGGCCCCTGAGCACCTTGAGGTTATCATGGAAAATGCAATGGAAAAGATCGGGAAAATCCGTCATGCCGGAGCCATCTTTATCGGCCGCTACAGTTCAGAACCAGTGGGAGATTATTTTGCCGGTCCAAACCACGTTCTGCCTACGAATGGAACAGCCCGTTTCTCAAGCCCGCTGAATGTGGATGATTTCCAAAAGAAGTCGAGTATTATTATGTACAGTGAGCAGGCTTTTAACGAAAATGCAGCGAAAATAGCCGCATTTGCCCGACTCGAAGGTCTTGAGGCACACGCTCGATCCATTGAAGCAAGATTTAAGAAGTAATTTTGATAAAAGAATACAGGGAGAATTTAAATATGACAAGAAGTGCTTCTATCGTTAGAAATACATCAGAAACACAGATTGAACTAGAACTAAATATTGACGGCACAGGGAAGTCCAACTTGGAAACAGGAGTCCCTTTCTTAAACCATATGCTGGATTTGTTTGCCAAACATGGCCAATTTGATTTAAGAATCCAAGCAAATGGGGACACATATATCGATGATCATCATACGACAGAGGATATTGCGATTTGCCTTGGTGCTGTATTAAGGGAAGCACTCGGCGATAAAAAAGGAATCAAACGCTATGGGAATTTCTTTATTCCAATGGATGAAACTCTGGCACAGGTGGTCATTGATTTAAGCAACCGTCCCGCATTCGTCATTAAAGGGGCTGATTTTCCAAGCCAAAAGGTCGGGACATTTGATACAGAACTGGTTCATGAGTTTCTCTGGAAATTGGCTCTTGAAGCAAGAATGAATCTTCATGTTATTATCCATTACGGTCAAAATACACACCATATGATTGAGGCTGTTTTTAAAGCAATGGCACGAGCACTTGATGAGGCCACAACCATTGACCCGCGTGTAAAAGGTGTTCCGTCATCAAAGGGGATGTTATAAAATGATTGGTATTGTCGATTATGGCATGGGGAATTTATTCAGTGTCTCTAAGGCGCTGGAACGTCTCCATGTTCCTTACTTTATTTCGGAAAAAGCAGCAGAGTTGAATGAAGCAGACGGGCTTATTCTTCCCGGTGTCGGTGCCTTCAAGGATGCGATGGTCCGCTTGAATGAAACCGGTCTTGCCGATTTTATCCGCGGCTATGCGGCTTCAGGCAAACCGCTTCTTGGCATCTGCCTCGGTATGCAGCTGCTGTTTGAGGAAAGTGAAGAGCACGGTTATATGGAAGGTCTTTCGCTGTTACCGGGAAAGGTCGTTCGTTTCCCTGGCGAGTCAAGTGACGGGATATCTTATAAAGTACCGCATATGGGCTGGAACCGTTTGCAATGGGTGAATGGTTCCATCCTGACAGATAACTTAAAGGAAGACTATGCTTACTTTGTCCATTCTTTTTATGTCAAAACAGACGACCCTTCAATCTTGATTGCGAAGGCTTCTTATTTTGAAGAGGTACCGGCTGTTGTCGGCAGAAAGAACGTGTTTGGCATGCAGTTTCACCCGGAAAAAAGCAGCGATCTTGGGGTAGAACTGCTGCGTAATTTCACAGAGTTAGCGTAAAAGAAAGGGGACAGGAGCTATGGCATTTACCATTTACCCTGCCATTGATATGAGAGGCGGGAAATGTGTACGTTTAATACAAGGTGATTATAATCAAGAAACCGTTTATGGCGATTCACCGTTTGATATGGCTAAGACGTTCAAGGAAGCGGGAGCAAACTGGATCCATATGGTCGATTTAGACGGCGCTAAGGATGGCAGACGTGTCAATGATACCTTTGTGATCCAGGCTGCGAAAGAGCTGAATGTCAACGTTCAAATCGGCGGCGGCATTCGGACAGAAGAGGATATCCATCATTATTTAGAAAATGGTGTCACAAGAGTCATTATTGGCAGCATCGCGATTTCAAATCCTGAGTTTGCCATCGAGATGGTGAAAAAATACGGCAGTGCTATCGCCATCGGACTGGATGCGAAAAACGGCTATGTAGCAACACATGGCTGGTTAAATACATCGGAAGTCAAAGCAGTAGAAGTCGGGAAGCGCTTTGCCGATGCCGGGGCGGAAACGTTTATTTTTACCGATATTGCAACAGACGGGATGCTGACAGGACCGAATACAGAAGCTGTCAAACAAATGGCTCTGGAAACAGGTAAAAGCGTCATTGCCTCCGGAGGTGTCAGCTCCCTTACGGATTTAGCCGTTCTGAAGGAATTGGAAGGATCAGGCGTATCAGGAGCCATTGTCGGAAAAGCTATTTATGAAGGAAGATTCACTGTTGCTGCTGCTTTGAAAGAGGTGGGTGTATAATGATTACAAAGAGAATTATCCCTTGCCTCGATGTAAAAGAGGGTCGTGTCGTCAAGGGTATTCAATTTGTTCAGCTTCGTGATGCAGGCGATCCCGTTGAGCTGGCCCGCTTTTATGACGAGCAGGGCGCGGATGAACTCGTTTTCCTTGATATCTCGGCTTCCCATGAAGGCCGGAAAACAATGGTGGAAGTGGTTAAGGCGGTGGCATCGGAGCTGGCGATCCCGTTTACAGTCGGCGGCGGAATCAATTCACTTGAAGACATGAAACGGATTTTACGTGCAGGAGCGGATAAGGTTTCTTTGAATACAGCTGCCGTCAATCATCCGGAGTTGATCACAGAAGGATCGGACTTTTTTGGTGCCCAATGTATCGTTGTGGCGATTGATGCGAAATGGGATGAAGAGCTTGGATCTTGGCGTGTCTACACCCATGGCGGCAGAACAGCGGTTGATAAAGAAGTGATTGCTTGGGCAAAGGAAGCTGTGGAACTCGGTGCCGGTGAAATCCTCCTGACAAGCATGGATTGTGACGGCGAGAAGACCGGTTTCGACCTTGCTTTAACGAAGGCAGTCAGTGAGGCGGTTACCGTTCCCGTTATTGCTTCAGGCGGTGCCGGCAATGCCGAGCATTTTGCTGAGGCCTTTATTGATGGGAAAGCAGATGCAGCACTCGCAGCATCGATTTTCCACTATAAAGAAACCTCTGTACGCGAAGTGAAATCGTATTTAAGGGAAAAAGGTGTAAACGTCCGATGAATATGGAACAGATCAAGTTTGATGAAAAAGGATTAATTCCGGCAATTGTTCAGGATGCCAACACGAAAGAAGTCCTAACGCTGGCCTATATGAATGCTGTTTCGCTTGCGAAATCGCTGGAAACAAAGGAAACGTGGTTTTACAGCCGCTCACGTCAGGAATTATGGCATAAAGGTGCCACAAGCGGCAATACACAAAAGATTGTTGAAATGAAGCTGGATTGTGACCGGGATGCTATCGTGGTTCTGGTGCAACCTGCAGGACCGGCATGTCATACAGGAGCGATCAGCTGTTTCTCAGAACGGATTTTGAAGGAGGTTTAAACTGCTTCATAATAACTACTGAATTGTAACAAAACATTCAAAAGGCACCGATCGTTTTTATTGCACTTACGAACGTATATTTGGTATAATAAATTAAAACCAGTATACGAGGTGTTTTACGATGAAAATCACTCGAATCTGTTTATTAGAAACGAATCATAATGAAGAAATCGACCATCTTACACAAAACATTTCTTGTAAAAAACCAAGAATTACAACTAAAGGAGGTGAAATCCTGGTTACAAAATTCTTGCGGAAGTCTGACCAGTAGAAGGAATGGTCTTTCGCAATAGCCAGCTCTAACAGAGCACCGCAGGTCGTCCTGGACAGTAGGTTCATGACAAGGGTTCGAGTCCTTTCCTGACGGAGTGACGTGAGAATCGTCATGGCATGCCCCTTTTTCTTGGTTCGGGGGCGAATCGTTACTATTTGAAAACTTTTAATAGTTTTTAATAGATTTTTGTAACCAGGAAGAAAAGTGAAACAAGAAGCCAATCTAGCGGATTATCAAATTCTGATGGATCTAGAAAAAATCATCGACCAGCGTGAAAAAGAACGTCCGGAAGGTGCCTATACGACGTATCTGTTTGAAAAAGGCGTCGATAAAATTCTGAAAAAAGTAGGCGAAGAAGCGTCAGAGGTTATTATTGCAGCAAAAAATCGCAGTCACGAGGAATTAAAATGGGAGGCTGCAGATTTACTTTATCACTTGCTTGTCCTCATGCGTGAGCAGGAGCTTCCATTCAAAGAAGTTCTGAATGTGTTAAAGGAAAGACATGTAGCAAAAGAACAAAAATAATTTTCACATAAAAAAAACCGGCGGATTCCGCCGGTTTTTTGCTTGCTTAAGTATGAAAGCTGTCGTAGTTTTTTCTTTCCTGCTCATCCTCTTCTCCGGTGTATAGAAGTGTGATATACTAGATAAGTTAGAACCAAATAACTTTTTTCAGAAGAACCAATCACTTTTAAAGTTTAGAAACGAATACCAATCACGAATTTAGCGGGGGTTCAAACCTCAGCTGAAAAAAGTTAAGCCTCCGGCGGATGCCTCAGATTTTCAAAGGAAATTTTTCGAGCTTGCTCGAAAATATCTGGGCGCAAATACGCCAAGGCGCATTTGATATATGGAGGATTACATGAGTAAAAACTCGCATGTTACACAACCAACAGGCAAAGTATTGTCGTTTATTCCAACGGGTGAATACTATTTTACAAAAGGTTTAAAGGCGTTTCGCCGCCGTGATTTTCATAAAGCAAAAAAATATTTACAGCGCGCTCTTCAGCTTGAACCTCATGAGCCAATGATCGCCTGCCAGCTGGCCATTATTTATACAGAACTAGGCGAATATCAGCAATCAAATCAGCTGCTGCATATGGTCATGGAAGAGATGGATCATGATATGGTGGAGTGTCATTACTTCCTTGCTAATAATTATGCCCATTTAGGTTTCTTTAAAGACGCTTATCATCATGCCAATTGTTATCTGGAAATGGAGTCTGACGGTGAATTTGTCGAGGATGCAGAGGATCTAATTGAAGTGCTGACTCTCGAAGCAGATGAGATCGATGATGAAGATCTTTATGGGCAGGATGACTTAATGATGAAACAGGAGCAGGCGCGGGAATTGCTGGAATCCGGTCATTTTCCAAAGGCGATTAAAATTCTGAATGAAGTGATTAAGGAATTTCCGGAGCATTGGTCTGCTTACAACAATCTAGCGTTGGCTTATTTTTATCTCGGAGAATTTGAAAAGGCATTGCAAATACTGGATGACGTCATGGAACGAAATCCGGGAAATCTGCATGCCGTCTGTAATAAACTGGTCTTTTCTTATTTCCTAAAAGACTTCAAGCAAGTGATGGAGATAAAGAGCATGCTCAAGAAAGTACAGCCAATCCTAACTGATCATCAATATAAGATAGGGGCGACATTCGCATTGGTCGGGGAATATGAACCAGCATATCAGCTGCTGCGTAAGCTGCAAAAGCATGGTTACGAAGGGGACGGTCCCTTCTATTACTGGCTTGCTTATTCATCCTATTTTACCGGGAAGGAGCAGCTTGCTCGTACTGTGTGGGAAAAAGTACTGGAAATCAATCCTGAAAAAGCAGGATTTGAGCCGTGGAGTGAGAATCACCCGACTGCCGCCGGCTATGAAGAGAGCGTGACAACGATTCTGAAAAAGCTGGACAGCAATCATATGGAGGAAAGACTCTTTGCTGTTTTTCTTATCTCCCTTTCAACTGATCAAGGCAGCGATCTTTTCGTTAAAGAGCATCTTAAATTCGAGCAATTTTCAGTGCTGGAAAAACAATATGTGTCCATGATTCGTTCCGGAATTCAGCCGGAAAGCAGCCAGATTCCTGCTGCACATGAAGTAGCATTGATGCTGTACGAACAGCATCAGCCAATCGGAACCGTAGAAGCAGGACTATATTTAATGTGGTTTACTGCTTTTATATCCATGTTCAAGGAAAAGGTATCTTTGAAAAATAAAAAGGCTTATGCTGCGGCAATCGAGTATATCTGGAATAAGCTGCGCAGTGAAAAAGTGTCACAGCAGCAAGTGGCCAATCATTATGGTCTTTCCCTTTCAACCTTGCAAAAATACGTTAAACTGGTGAATCATCATCTGCAATGAGCAAACAAGTGGACTTCCGATCCGTTGTTTTATAGGATAGTGATGAGAAGGTTATACTAACAAAATCTTATCTGCGCAATAATCAAAAGGCTTCGGCCAAGTGGGAATGATTAAAGGAGTGGGACAACGTGACGGAAGAGAAAATTTACGATGTGATTATAGCAGGTGCCGGACCGGCAGGAATGACAGCAGCGGTCTATACTTCACGTGCCAATTTATCAACATTAATGCTTGAACGGGGAATTCCAGGCGGACAAATGGCCAATACGGAAGAAATCGAAAACTATCCGGGATATGAAAGTATTCTTGGTCCGGAATTGTCGACGAAAATGTTTGAGCATGCGAAGAAATTCGGTGCTGAATATGCATATGGTGATATAAAAGAAGTGATTGACGGAAAAGAATATAAAACCATTGTTGCTGGTTCAAAGCAATATAAAACCCGTGCTATTATTATTACAACAGGTGCTGAGTATAAGAAAATGGGTGTTCCTGGCGAAAAGGAATTGGGAGGCCGCGGTGTTTCTTATTGTGCGGTTTGTGATGGTGCCTTTTTCAAAGGGAAAAATCTTTTTGTTATAGGCGGCGGCGATTCTGCCGTTGAAGAGGGCGTTTATTTAACTCGCTTCGCAGATAAAGTAACGATTGTTCACCGCAGAGATGAGCTTCGTGCGCAAAAAATTCTGCAGCAGCGCGCATTTAATAACGAAAAGGTTGAATTTATCTTTAATCACACGCTGAAACAAATCAATGAGACGGACGGAAAGAAAGTCGGCAGCGTCACACTTGTATCGACAGAAACGGGAGCCGAGCAGGAGCTTTCGGCAGACGGAGTCTTCATCTATATCGGAATGAACCCATTATCAAAGCCATTTGCGAACTTAGGCATTACAAATGAAAACGGCTATATCGTTACTAATGAAAAAATGGAAACTGCTGTTCCTGGCATTTTCGCTGCAGGCGATATCCGTGAAAAGACTCTTCGCCAAGTGGTTACAGCCACAGGTGACGGAAGCATAGCAGCAGCAAGTGTGCAGCATTATGTAGAAGAACTCCTTGAAGAATTGGAATTAAAAGCATAGGACAGGGAATTAGTAAATTTTTACAAAAATTCATCTTCTTTTAATTTCTTTGTAATCGTTACGAAATATAATTAGAGTATGATGAAGGTAGAAATTGACCCCCTTTAAAGATATTTCATGAAAGCGCAGGCAGCGTAGCCTGTGCTATTTTTTTGCTCCCATCACTACAATCTTGTTTCATTGTGACCGATACATAAAAATAGTATAATAAAGTGAAAAACTTGTTTTGGCTTCACAAATGCCTCCAAGTGAGGTTTTTTTCTGGATGGTGGGGCTTAGATGGTTCGTGAAGCTTTGCTTCACTCTGGGGTTGGGATGAGTTTTGGACGCAGACTTTTGTTTAGTTTGTGGCTCTCAGAACGCTCATTGAAAGAAAACAACTTGAATATAGATATACTATCATTAGTGAAAGTCTAATTGAGGTGATCCAGTTTGCAGCGAGTGACAAATTGTGTATTGTTAAAAGATGATAAAGTGCTGCTTTTGCAGAAGCCGCGCCGAAATTGGTGGGTGGCTCCAGGCGGCAAAATGGAACCAGGAGAATCTGTTCGTGACTCCTGCATCCGGGAATTCCGCGAAGAAACAGGTATATATTTACGCAATCCTAACATTAAAGGGATTTTCACCTTTATTATGAAAGATGAGGATAAAATCTTATCTGAATGGATGATGTTTACATTCTTTTCAACTGCTGCAGATGGACTCTCTGTCGAAGAGTCGGATGAAGGCATTATCCGCTGGCAGCCAGTTGATGAAATCAGGAATCTTCCGATGGCAGAAGGAGATTATCATATCTTAGAGTATATGATTCATGGGAACGGAATTATTTACGGAACTTTTACATATACTCCAGATTTTAAATTGCTCAGCTATCGTCTTGACCCAAGCTAATGGATAGGAGGGATAAATCATGAGTACCGGAGCAGTAAATGATATTCAATTGGTGATAATTACCGGAATGTCTGGTGCAGGAAAAACCGTTGCAATTCAAAGTTTCGAGGATTTGGGTTTTTTCTGCGTTGACAATTTACCTCCTACTTTACTTCCGAAGTTTTTGGAACTGATGAAGGAATCAGGGAATAAAATGAACAGAGTTGCGCTCGTCATGGACTTAAGGGGAAGAGAGTTTTTTGATCATCTTTTCAAAGCACTTGATGATTTAGCGGAAAGCTCATGGGTGACTCCGCAAATTCTTTTTCTTGAGGCAGATGATGCCACGCTTGTGAGGAGATACAAAGAAACAAGAAGGAATCATCCGCTGGCAAAAAACGGTCTGCCGCTTGAGGGGATCAAGCTTGAAAGAGAACTGCTTGATGAATTAAAAGGCAGGGCGCAAATCATTTATAATACTTCAAACATGAAGCCGAGGGAATTAAGAGAAAAAATCTTAACCGAGTTTGCTTCGACTAAGCAGTCCTTATTTACAGTCAATGTGGTTTCTTTCGGATTTAAACACGGCATTCCGATTGACGCGGATCTTGTGTTTGATGTCCGGTTTTTACCGAACCCCCATTATATTGAACATATGCGTCCGATGACCGGGATGGATGAAGAGGTTTCGGGCTATGTGCTGAAGTGGAATGAAACGCAGAAGTTCTTGGAAAAGGTAACTGATCTTTTAGCCTTTATCCTGCCGTATTATAAACGTGAAGGGAAGGCCCAGCTGGTCATCGCCGTGGGCTGTACAGGAGGCCAGCACCGTTCCGTTGCACTGGCAGAATATATCGGTCATTATTTTGAGAAAGATTACCATACTAGAATTTCGCATCGTGATATAGATAAAAGGAAGGAAACACCGAAATGACGAATAATAGACAGCCCCGGATTGTTGTGATCGGCGGCGGGACTGGATTGCCTGTACTGTTAAGAGGGTTAAAGAAATATCCTGTTGACATTACGGCCATTGTAACAGTAGCCGATGATGGAGGCAGTTCCGGCAGACTGCGGGAGGAGTTGAATATTCCTCCCCCTGGTGATGTTCGAAACGTTCTCGCTGCTCTTTCTGATGTAGAGCCGCTAATTGAAGAAATGTTTCAGCATCGGTTCAAGGCTGCAAATGACTTATCAGGACATTCGCTAGGTAATTTAATCTTGGCTGCCATGACATCGATTACGGGGAACTTTATGCATGCTATTCAGGAAATGAGTAAAGTCCTGAATGTAAGGGGAAAAGTCCTGCCTGCATCCAATCAAAGTGTTGTCCTAAATGCCATTTTTGAGGATGGTTCAATTGTTTCAGGTGAATCGAAGATCCCGAGCTGCGGCAAGAAAATCAAGAAGGTCTTTTTAACACCTGAGCATGTAACCCCGCTGCCTGAAACCATTCTGGCCATTAGAGAAGCAGATTTGATTGTCATTGGACCCGGCAGCCTCTATACAAGCATTTTACCTAATCTTCTTGTCCCTGAAATTGGGGATGAGGTAGCTCGTGCCAAAGCAAAAAAGGTATATATTTGCAATTTAATGACACAGGCGGGAGAAACGCATGACTATACGGCCGGCGATCATATCCGCGCCATTTATGACCATATCAAACAGCCTTTTATCAATACCATTCTGGTGAACAATGAAGATATTCCTCTTCCGGTACAGGAGAAGTACAGTAAGGAAGATGCCGTTCCAGTCCATTTTGATATAAATAGTTTATATTCGCTCGGGCTGGAGGTTATTTTTGGTGAGATTGTTTCGATTGAAGATGATGTGATCCGTCATGATACAAAGGAAGTAGCAAAAATTTTATATTCTTTGTTAATTGATGAAACCTTAAAGCGATCGTGAGCGTATTACAGAGGTGCATTGATTGATCATACACCTAGAAAAGCTTGGCTGCCGGAATCTGTTCCGGTACCAGGCAGCATCGGCTCATGGATTGCCGGTATTGGATAAGCGGGGTACCGCTTATAATGAGAGGGGTGAAGTAGTGTCGTTCGCATCAGAGACGAAAAAGGAATTAACGAATTTAGAGGTAAAAGACTGCTGTGGCAAAGCTGAATTATCAGCGCTGATCCGGATGAACGGCTCACTCTCGTTTGCAAATAAAAAACTGGCTATCGATATTCAAACTGAAAATGCTGCAATTGCCAGGCGCATTTATACGCTAATTAAGAAATATTATACCGTAAATGTAGAATTGTTGGTTCGAAAGAAAATGCGCTTAAAAAAGAATAATGTTTATATCGTTCGCTTAGTGGAAAAAGCACGGCAAATCTTGTCCGATTTGAAAATAATCGGGGAGGGGTTCGAATTTGCTCACGATATTTCTTCGGAATTAATCAAGAAAAAATGTTGTAAGCGCTCTTATTTGCGCGGGGCTTTCCTTGCGGGAGGTTCTGTCAATAATCCGGAGACATCTTCCTATCATTTGGAAATTTCTTCGCTTTATAAAGAGCATAATGATGCTTTATGCGAATTGATGAATTCATTTGATTTAAATAGTAAAACGCTTGAACGAAAAAAAGGCTTTATCACTTATTTGAAGGAAGCAGAAAAAATTACGGACTTTTTAATCATTATTGGTGCAAATACTGCGCTGTTGAAATTTGAAGACGTTCGGATTGTCCGCGATATGAGAAATTCCGTGAATCGGTTGGTCAATTGTGAAACTGCTAACTTAAATAAAACGATTGGTGCCGCCATCCGCCAGGTAGAAAATATTAAATACATTGAACAGACGGTCGGTCTCGGAATCCTTCCTGAAAAGCTTCGGGAAATAGCCGAACTGCGCGTAGCCTATCAGGATGTAACGCTAAAAGAGCTGGGTGAAATGGTATCTGGCGGAAATATCAGTAAGTCGGGAATTAATCACCGGCTGCGAAAAATAGATGAAATCGCTGAAAAATTAAGAAAAGGCCAAATGACAGGAGGAAAATAAAAAATGGTAGAAAAACAGGTGCAAGTGAAATTACGAACAGGGCTGCAAGCACGTCCGGCAGCATTATTTGTTCAGGAAGCAAACCGCTTTTCATCAGATGTGTATTTAGAAAAGGATGGAAAAAAGGTAAATGCGAAAAGTATCATGGGATTAATGAGTCTGGCTATCGGTTCCGGAAGCACGATACAATTAATTGTTGATGGTTCAGATGAAGAAGAAGCACTAAACAAATTAGCAGACTATATCGAACAAGATATCTAAACAAAAAACTCGCAGCGAAAAATCTGCGAGTTTTTTTATGAAGCAAATGATTATTTATCTGATTTCTTTTCAACAGCAGAGCTGCGGGAAATGATATGGTCAATTAGGCCATATTCTTTTGCTTGTTCAGCTGTCATGAAGTTGTCGCGATCTGTATCTTTGGCAATGACATCAAGAGGCTGTCCAGAACGTTCAGCTAAAATACCATTTAATTTATCGCGTAAGAATAGAATGCGTTTTGCGGCAATTTCAATCTCGGTTGCCTGGCCTTGCGCGCCGCCAAGCGGTTGGTGAATCATGACTTCCGCGTTAGGAAGAGCATAGCGCTTGCCG
The DNA here is from genome assembly GCF_014207535.1 of Bacillus benzoevorans. Lineage (GTDB taxonomy): Bacteria > Bacillota > Bacilli > Bacillales > Cytobacillaceae > Bacillus_BD > Bacillus_BD benzoevorans. Next base: position 144,400 of record NZ_JACHGK010000004.1, on the reverse strand, counting down.
ATTGTACCAGCAGTAAGAAGGAATGCACCCATGGAAGCAGCCATACCAATACAAATGGTTTGTACGTCAGGCTTAATAAACTGCATGGTATCATAGATAGCCATTCCAGCTGTAATGCTTCCGCCAGGGCTGTTAATGTAAATGGAGATATCTTTTTCAGGATTTTCTGCTTCAAGGAATAAAAGCTGTGCTACAATTGAGTTAGCCACATTATCATCGATAGCGCTTCCCAGCATAATGATGCGGTCTTTTAATAAGCGGGAATATATATCATAAGCCCGTTCGCCGCGGTTTGTTTGTTCAATAACTGTTGGGATTAAATTCATATTTTACATCCTCCTCAAGTTATAATGAGATCAGCAGAAAGTGGTAAATACTGCTGTTACTTGTAATTTAATCATACACTGATGGTCAAAAGAGGTCAAATGATTAGACTCATAAGCCAGAAGGATTATTCGACTTTTTCAATCAACATTAACCTTTCCATTTTTACCCACAATATATGATCTTCATACTTGTGTTTTTTAAAAATAGGCACTGTTAAACCTTGTTGTTGGTCATATACCGCTTTATAAGAATATAAAAAACCTCTCATTCAAAAAGAATAAGAGGTTTTTCAACCATTGTTTACGCCCTCGGAGGGAATCGAACCCCCATTTCCAGAATCGGAATCTGACGTGCTATCCGTTGCACCACGAGGGCAAAATAATAAACTTGTTAACCAACGCTTTTCTATTATACTCGATCCTCCTTGCATTTGCAAGGCTCTTTTTATGCATAGTTTTAAGCGATTTTGTCATAAAAATCCCGTGACGATAATAATACTGTTATTGTAGAATGAAGAAAGAAGGTGGTGGCATAAATGGATTTACGACCAGGTTTAAGACAGCAGCAAACGATAAAACTGTCGATGACCCAGGAACTGACACAGGCGATCACATTGCTGCAATACTCCACACAGGAGTTATCGGAATTTCTGGAAAATAAGGCGATTGAAAATCCCCTTTTACAAATTGAAGCAGGGAATATCAAGACCATTGACCCGCGTTATGACAGAGTAAAGAAGGTTAAAAGCTCCACCCAGGCCGACCGGCAAAGCTGGCTCGAGCAAATGGCAAAAAATGAAACATCGTTAGTCAGTTACTTAATGTCACAAATTGACCTTGGACAATACAATCATGAGATGAAAAGAATACTTAACTTTTTAATCAACAGCCTTGATGCAAACGGTTACCTCCCGATGGGCCATGATGAGTGTGCTCATATTCTGGAGGTTCCCCATGAGAGGGTGGAAAAAGCTGTTGCATTGATTCAAGGGCTTGAACCTGCCGGAATAGGGGCAAGGAATTTACAGGAATGCTTATTGCTGCAGCTTGAGCGTAAAGAAAAGAAAAATCATCTTGCTGAAAGTATTATTTCGGATTACTTTGTTCTTTTTGCTGAAAAGAAATGGAAGCTCGTCGCAAAGCACTTAAATGTCGAATTGAAGGAAATTCAGAATGTTTTTGACTATGTTCAGTCTTTAAATCCACGTCCTGCATCTGATTTTTCCTCCGAGCAAACCGCCTATATTATTCCTGATATTACAATTAAGTGGGATGGGAATTCCTTTTCAGTCAGCATTTTTGATGAGGTTCTGCCAAAAATTGAGTTTAATCAATCCTATTATGAAAAATTCAACCGCTTTCAAGATAAACAAGTGCAGCAATTTTTAAAGGAAAAGCATCATGATTATCATTGGATTGCTAGAAGTATCGAGCAAAGAAAAGAAACGATACACAAGGTTGCACTAAAAATCGTGGAGAAACAGCCTGACTTCTTTATTTACGGTCCGGAGAAACTGAAACCGATGACGATGAAAGAAATTTCTGAGGAATTAGGCATTCATGAATCCACTGTCAGCCGGGCAGTCAGGGAAAAATATGCTCAGACTCCGTTTGGTACTTTCGAACTGAAATCCTTTTTTTCAAGTGCTATAAAAACAGCTTCTAATGAAGATACCGGTTCCCAGGAAGTGAAAAAATGGATGACGAAGCTAATAGATGAAGAAGATAAATATCAACCGCTTTCTGATCAGGAATTAGTGCGTTTATTAGAGGGAAAAAAAGGTATAATAGTATCGAGAAGGACAATCGCGAAATATCGTGATCAATTAGGGATTCCATCTTCGTCAAAGAGAAAAAGGTTCGGATAACTTTATTCAGCTGAATAAAGTTATGCCTCCGGCGAGCCTTGCATTTTTCAAAGGAAATTTTTCGAGCAAGCTCGACGACGGACAGGACGTCCTAGTCAGGCGAAGCCATAAGGCTTTTCTTAGAATTTTAGTTCTTAGAAAAGTCAATCGGGCTTAGCGCGACAGGATGTGGCGCTTTGAAGCGTGAAAAAAATCGGGCGCAAATACGCCAAGGCGCATTTGATTATGGGGTGAGGAACACGAAGCATAAGTTGGTTTTGTATACTCGAAACGGCTGCCACCTATGTGAGACAGCGAAAGAAATATTACTTAAGTTAATGGACGAATGTCCTTTTGATTATGAAGAGCGCGATATCAGTTTAAATGACGACTGGACAGAGAGATATGGTTTAATGATCCCGGTTGTTGAAATTGATGGGAAAGAAGTCCAATATGGACAGGTTGACAAAAAGTTCATATATGAAACGCTTACAAAAAAATAATGGGCATTTCTTACTTGAAATAGTAAAACATCCCTGTTAGTATACAAGTGCAGGGAGATTTTTTTTGAAGCAAGTGGGACAATAAATGTCTAAGTGGGACAAAAACTGACCAGTTGTGAAGGAGCAGCATAAAATGAAATCAGTAATAAAAGTTCAAAAAAAATTATTGCCTGACCTGCTTGAAGTTATGCAAAAAAGATATCAGATTCTTAAGTTTATTGGCTCGATGGAACCGGTCGGCAGAAGAAGTTTGGCCATGCAGCTCGGTTTGACTGAACGGGTTCTGAGAAGCGAAGTGGATTTTTTGAAGAAGCAAAACTTGCTTTACAGCACGGGTTCCGGAATGAGTTTGACGGATGAAGGAAAGGATCTTTTACTTGAACTTCATTTTATGATGAGAGACATTTCGGGGATTGATCAGCTGGAAGCCCAATTGGAGAAACGGCTTCAGATTAAAAAAGTCATGATTGTTTCCGGGGACAGCGATGAACAGCCGTGGGTCAAAAACGAGATTGGCACAGCCTGTGTCACATGCATAACGGGTAGTCTGCAGGGGGAAAATATCATTGCCGTTACCGGGGGTTCGACTATGGCCTCCGTTGCAGAGATGATGACGCCAATGAGCGGGAAACAGGAGATTCTATTTGTGCCGGCAAGAGGGGGCATCGGAGAAGATGTCAAAAACCAGGCCAATACGATTTGTTCAAGAATGGCTGAGCAAACAGGTGCTAAGCACCGGGTTTTATATGTTCCCGATCAGGTAAGCAGTGATTTGTACCAATCACTTATCAAAGACCCTGAAATTAACGAAGTATTATCTTTAATTCAATCAGCGAGCATGGTTTTACATGGCATAGGAGACGCTATCACAATGGCGGAGCGAAGAAAATCAAGCAGTGAAATCATGACAAAGCTTAAAGAGTCCCATGCGGTCGGTGAAGCTTTTGGCTATTACTTTAATGAACATGGTGAAGTGATTTACAAGGTCCAGACCATCGGACTGCAATTAGATGACTTAGCGAATGCAAAAAATATCATTGCAGTTGCCGGAGGTTCTTCAAAGGCCCAGGCCATACGTGCCTATTTGAAACAAGCTCCAAAATCAACGATATTGATTACCGATGAAGGAGCAGCAAAAGAGTTGTTGCAAGGGTGAATCCCTTTCATATAATAATAATCCTGAATCCATAAAGGAGGAAATTTAACATGGCAGTAAAAGTTGGAATTAACGGTTTTGGTAGAATTGGACGTAATGTGTTCCGTGCAGCGATAAATAATCCTGAGTTTGATATTGTAGCGGTGAATGACTTAACAGATGCTAAGATGCTGGCACACCTTTTAAAATATGATTCTGTTCACGGAGTTTTAGATGCAGATATTTCTGTTGATGGCAACAACCTTGTAGTAAATGGAAAAACAATTACGGTTAAAGCTGAACGTGATCCGGCACAAATTGGCTGGGGAGCACTAGGTGTTGAAGTGGTAATAGAATCAACAGGCCGTTTTACAAAACGCGATGATGCGGCGAAACACTTAGAAGCTGGTGCTAAAAAGGTTGTTATTTCGGCTCCGGGTTCAAATGAGGATATTACAATTGTAATGGGTGTAAACGAAGAGAAATATGATCCGGCAAACCATCATGTCCTTTCAAATGCATCTTGTACAACAAACTGTTTAGCACCGTTTGCTAAAGTACTGCAAAATACATTTGGCATTAAACGCGGGATGATGACGACGATTCACTCTTATACAAATGACCAGCAAATCCTGGATTTGCCGCATAAAGACTACCGCCGTGCCCGTGCAGCAGCTGAAAACATGATCCCGACAACTACAGGAGCAGCAAAAGCCGTTGCGCTAGTATTGCCTGAATTAAAAGGTAAATTGAATGGAATGGCTGTCCGTGTGCCAACACCAAACGTATCATTAGTTGATTTAGTTGTTGAACTGGAAAAAGAAGTAACAGCAGAAGAAGTAAATACAGCACTAAAAGCAGCTGCAGAAGGCGAATTAAAAGGTATTCTTGCTTACACTGACCTGCCGCTTGTATCAAAAGACTTTAACGGCGCAACTGTTTCATCTACCGTTGACGGACTTTCAACAATGGTTATGGAAGGCAATTTAGTAAAAGTTATCTCTTGGTATGATAACGAAATCGGCTACTCTAACCGTGTGGTAGATTTAGTCCAATATATCGGATCAAAAGGACTGTAAACAGATAATTTTATTTTTAACTGAAAATTATTGGATTATCTTCCAACTTACGACTATAATGTAAAATGGGAAACAGGGGAGAGGGGGTACAAGCCCCGCTCCTTTTTGTGCGGAAAAAGGAAGAACAGTCCGTTTTTCTTGGGTTTTGTCTAAGAGTAACAGGGTTTCGTGCATCATGTTTTAAGCAAGACTTTCGCAGGCATACTACATCACAAAGATAGATTTTTTCAGAACCTGAAAGTTTTAAATAGAGAAAAGACTGCTTGATCCAACAGCTTCTAAAGGAGGACCTTTTGTTGAATAAAAAAAGCGTAAGAGATGTTGATTTTAAGGGAAAACGAGTTTTTTGCCGTGTTGATTTTAACGTACCGATGCAGGATGGACAAATAACAGATGAAACCCGGATTCGCGCAGCCCTGCCAACAATTCAATATTTACAGGAGCAAGGAGCAAAAGTGATCTTAGCCAGCCATCTTGGCCGTCCAAAGGGAAAAGTTGTTGAAGAAATGCGCTTGACACCAGTAGCAAAACGCCTATCTGATTTATTAGGCTCTGATGTGAAAAAAGCGGATGAGGCCTATGGTGAAGCTGTTAAAGCGATCATTTCAGAAATGAACGAAGGAGATGTCCTGCTTCTTGAAAACGTCCGTTTTTACCCAGGAGAAGAGAAAAATGATCCAGAATTAGCACAGGCGTTTTCTGAATTAGCGGATATATATGTCAATGATGCTTTCGGTGCTGCTCACCGTGCACATGCATCAACAGAAGGAATTGCTCACCATCTTCCTGCCGTTTCCGGTCTTTTAATGGAAAAAGAATTAGAAGTGATTGGGAAAGCACTTTCTAATCCGGAACGTCCGTTTACTGCTATTATTGGAGGAGCAAAAGTTAAAGATAAAATCGATGTGATTGATAATCTCTTGGATAAGGTTGATAATCTTATTATTGGCGGAGGCCTGGCCTACACCTTTATTAAGGCGCAAGGTCATGAGATTGGAAAATCTCTGCTTGAAGAAGATAAAATCAACTTAGCCAATTCATTTATAGATAAAGCAAAAGCAAAGGGTGTCAATTTCTATATGCCAATTGATTCTGTTGTGGCTGAAGAATTTTCCCCTGATGCAAATACAAAGGTCGTTTCGATTAATGAAATACCTGCTGAGTGGCAGGCACTTGATATCGGTCCGAAAACAGCGGAACTTTATCGTGATGTCATTCAAAAATCAAAACTTGTCATTTGGAACGGTCCTATGGGAGTTTTCGAAATGGATAAGTTTGCCAATGGAACAAAAACCGTTGCAGAAAGCTTAGCTGAAGCGAACGATACATATTCTATCATTGGCGGCGGAGATTCTGCAGCAGCTGTTGAAAAGTTCCATCTAGCCGATAAAATGAGCCATATTTCTACAGGCGGCGGCGCTTCGTTAGAATTTATGGAAGGTAAGCAATTACCTGGAGTAGTCGCACTAAATGATCGATAATTTCTGCAGTGGAATCAAATATAACAAAAAGCGCTCATCAGATATACAGAATTAGGAAACACTTAGGAGAGGCTTGAAAGGAAGTTATAGAATGAGGAAACCAATCATCGCAGCAAATTGGAAAATGCATAAAACTCTTTCAGAGGCTAAAAGTTTTATGGAAGAGATCAAAAAGTCCACGATCCCGACTGGTGAGCAGGTTGAAACGGTTGTCTGTCCGCCGGCTTTATTTCTTGAAACATTAGTATCGCTTGCGGGTCAAACAGAAGTAGGTATTGGTGCGCAAAATATGCATTTTGCGGAAAAAGGGGCCTTTACTGGTGAAATCAGCCCTGCTGCACTAGAGGATCTTGGCGTAAAATATGTCATTATCGGTCATTCAGAACGACGTGAAATGTTTAATGAAACAGATGAAGCTGTCAATAAAAAACTGGCAGCTGCATTTAGTCACCATTTAGTTCCAATCGTTTGTGTCGGTGAAACATTAGCACAGCGTGAAAGCGGCATTACGAATGAATTTGTCGCAGGACAGGTCGAGAAAGCTTTGGCCGGGCTGACGGATGAGCAAGTCAAACAGGTTGTCATTGCCTATGAACCGATTTGGGCAATTGGAACAGGAAAATCTTCAACTCCTCAAGATGCCAATGAAGTTTGTGCTCATATTCGTTCTGTTGTCGCAGGTCAATTTTCACAAGATACAGCAGAAGCGGTTCGGATTCAATATGGTGGAAGTGTAAAACCAGAAAATATAAAGGAATATTTAGCGCAGGCAGACATAGACGGCGCTCTTGTCGGCGGTGCCAGTCTGGAATCGGCATCATTCCTTCAACTAGTGGAGGCAGGTAAGAAATGAGTAAATCACCAAAAGCATTAATTATATTAGATGGTTTCGGGTGCAGGGATGAAGTAAAAGGAAACGCGGTGGCACAAGCCAAAAAACCTAATTTAGATCGTTTATGGAATGACTTTCCTCACAGCCATCTTTTAGCTTCAGGAGAAGCAGTAGGGCTTCCAGATGGTCAAATGGGAAATTCCGAAGTCGGACATATGAATATCGGTGCCGGCCGGGTCGTCTACCAAAACTTCACAAGAGTAAATATTGCAATTCGTGAAGGACAATTTGAAAAAAATGAAACATTTTTAGCTGCGATCGATCATGTGAAAAAACATGATTCCAGCTTACACTTATTTGGCTTGCTTTCAGACGGCGGTGTACACAGCCATATTACACATATGTATGCCTTATTGCGTCTTGCAGCAGACCATGGTCTGAAAAAAGTCTATGTACATGGATTTTTAGACGGCCGTGATGTAGGTCCGCAAACAGCGGAAATTTACATCAAGGATACACTGGAAAAAATGAAAGAATATGGCGTTGGAGAATTCGCAACGATTTCCGGACGCTATTATTCTATGGATAGAGATAAGCGCTGGGAACGCGTTGAAAAATGCTACCGTGCCATGGTTTACGGTGAAGGACCGGCTTATACGAATCCGCTGGATGTCGTAACAGACAGCTATAAGCATGAAATCTATGATGAGTTCGTTCTTCCTTCAGTGATTACACAGGAAAATGGCGAACCGGTTGCAACGATTCAGGATAATGACGCGGTTATTTTCTATAACTTCCGTCCTGACCGTGCGATTCAAATTTCAAATACCTTTACAAACGATGATTTCCGTTCTTTTGAAAGAGGAGAAAAACATCCAAAAGGTCTTTGTTTTGTCTGCTTAACCCATTTCAGCGAAACTGTGAAAGGCTATGTAGCGTTTAAACCGACAAACCTGGATAATACATTTGGGGAAATTATGTCACAGCATAATTTAAAACAGCTGCGTATTGCGGAAACAGAAAAATATCCGCATGTTACATTCTTTTTTAACGGCGGCCGTGAGGAACCGTTTCCTGGTGAAGAGCGTATTCTCATTAACTCACCAAAGGTTGCGACATACGATCTACAGCCGGAAATGAGCGCCTATGAAGTAACAGATGCCCTTCTAAAGGAGATTGCAGCTGATAAATTTGATATGATCATCTTAAACTTTGCCAACCCTGATATGGTTGGGCATTCAGGTAAGCTTGAACCAACAATCAAAGCGATTGAAACGGTTGATGAATGTTTAGGGAAAGTGGTAGATGCGATTTTAGCAAAAGGCGGGGAAGTCATTATTACAGCCGACCACGGAAATTCCGATGAGGTGATCACCCTTGAAGGCAAACCAATGACAGCTCATACAACAAACCCAGTGCCGGTCATTGTAACAAAACCAAACATCGAACTGCGCAATGACGGGATCCTGGCTGACCTGGCTCCAACCTTGCTGCACATGATGGGCATCGACACACCAGCCGAAATGACAGGAACCTCCATCATCAAATAAGGTGCCAGGCACCGCAAAAAGACAATTGTCCATTTTTGGTGCCTGGCACCGCGAAAAGACAAATGTCCTCATCTAGAGGACATTTGTCCCGATTACGGCGCCAGGTACCATTTAAATAAAAAGTTCATATAGACAAAGGAGAGATTTTTAATGCCTTATATCCAACACGTTTACGCCCGTGAAGTTCTTGATTCCCGTGGTAATCCAACAGTAGAAGTAGAAGTATTAACAGAGTCCGGATTTTTCGGACGCGCTTTAGTTCCATCTGGTGCTTCAACTGGTGAATATGAAGCAGTTGAACTTCGTGACGGAGACAAATCCCGTTACCTTGGTAAAGGTGTTTTAAAGGCTGTTGAAAACGTTAATGAAGTGATTGCTGAAGAAGTAATCGGCATGGACGTAACTGATCAAGTAGCGATTGACCAAGCGATGATCGAACTTGACGGTACAGAAAACAAAGGAAAACTTGGCGCCAATGCCATCCTTGGTGTTTCTATGGCAGTTGCTCATGCTGCAGCTGATTCTGTAGGACTTCCATTATACCGTTACTTTGGCGGATTTAACGCAAAGCAGCTTCCAACTCCAATGATGAACATCATCAACGGCGGATCTCATGCTGATAACAACGTTGATTTCCAAGAATTCATGATTCTTCCTGTAGGCGCTCCTACCTTCAAAGAAGCACTTCGTATGGGTGCGGAAGTATTCCATTCATTGAAAAAAGTTCTTTCAGGCAAAGGCTTAAATACTGCAGTTGGTGACGAAGGCGGATTTGCGCCAAACCTTGGTTCTAACCGTGAAGCATTAGAAGTGATCATCGAAGCGATCAAGGCAGCAGGTTATGAGCCTGGTCAAGATGTATACTTAGGTATGGACGTTGCTTCTTCTGAGTTCTTTAACAAAGAAACAGGCAAATACGATCTTGCCGGCGAAGGCCGCACAGGCTTAACTTCTGAAGAAATGGTTGCTTTCTATGAAGAACTTTGCAATGAGTTCCCAATCATCTCCATTGAAGATGGCTTAGACGAAAACGACTGGGAAGGCCACAAATTATTAACGGACCGTCTTGGTAAAAAAGTTCAGCTTGTTGGGGATGATCTATTCGTTACCAACACGAAAAAACTTGCTCAAGGTATCGAACAAGGCGTGGGCAACTCCATCCTAATCAAAGTGAACCAAATTGGTACATTAACAGAAACTTTTGATGCTATTGAAATGGCAAAACGCGCAGGCTACACAGCTGTTGTTTCCCACCGTTCCGGTGAAACAGAAGATGCCACTATCGCTGACATCGCTGTAGCAACAAACGCTGGTCAAATCAAAACTGGTTCTATGTCCCGTACAGACCGTATCGCAAAATACAACCAACTTCTTCGCATCGAAGACGAACTTGGCGATGCAGCTGTTTATGCAGGCTTACAATCTTTCTATAATTTGAAAAAATAATTCCCTTATTGCGGCTTGGCGGCGAATTTTGTCTCCCTGAGCCGTTTTTGGGACCGCAATTAGTCAACACCTCCTATTATGTGTAAGCAGTTCACATAATAGGAGGTGTTTTGTTATTAAAATGAAAAAAAATCAAATTACATTTTTACCTCCATAAAAATAAAATTTAGGGTCTTTTTTTCGCAAAAAAGCGCTTAAACCCCCCTGAAATTACATTTTTCCCTTTTTGATTAATAGACTGATTTGGTTTATGCTCAAGGAAAAAAGGAGAGTGTGAAATGGAGGTAAACGTTGTTTCAAATGGCTTTCACATCGTAAAAACAAGAGACCAAATCGGCGGCACACTTAGAACGGATGTCTTTGAGCTTGACACGGGAAGGTTTCAGGCATTTTCAAATTACATACAGGATAAAGAAGAGGAGATCATCGGCTTTGCTGAAAGCTTTAATGCAAAGGAGGCTATCCGCCTGTCACGAAAGGATTTAAGAAAACAATGGCAGTCCGCAAGATAAATCAGGATCATTGGTGAGATGGACATAATTATCCGAGAAAGTTGTTAATAAAACTAGAAAGTATTTGTCTCCAGCCGAAAAATATGCTACATTAAAAATAATGTAAAAGTGCGTATTTAGGAGGTTTACTTCATGTTGCATACTATTTTGCTGATTCTATTAGTCATTGTGTCGATTGCTCTTATTGCCGTTGTCCTTCTTCAGTCAGGAAAAAGTGCCGGCTTATCAGGTGCTATTTCAGGTGGAGCGGAGCAGTTATTCGGAAAACAAAAAGCACGCGGAATTGATTTAGTGCTTCACAGAATGACAATCGTATTAGCTGTATTGTTTTTTATTTTAACTATAGCGGTTGCCTACTTTCAACTTTAATAAAGTAAACAGCCTGGCCAGTCGGTCAGGTTTTTTTTATACGCGCCCGAAAGAATTACTAGAGCATTCCTGCAAATAATAATGAAAGACTCTTTCGAAACAGACAGAGAAACAAAGAGGGATTAAACACATGAAAATCATAACACCTAAACCATTTACAATCGGAGAGGGAAAAAGGGCTGTTTTACTGCTGCATGGATTTACCGGCCACACAGCCGATGTCCGCATGCTCGGCCGTTACCTTGAAAAAAGAGGCTATACCTGTCATGCCCCATTATACAAAGGTCACGGGGTACCGCCGGAACAGCTTGTGCACACCGGACCTGAAGACTGGTGGAAGGACGTAATGGATGGATATGAATATTTGAAAAATAAAGGCCACCATGAAATCGCCGTTGCCGGACTTTCACTCGGGGGGGTATTTTCATTGAAGTTAGGATACAATGTACCTGTTAAGGGAGTTATCCCCATGTGTGCACCGGCCTATATAAAGAGTGAAGAAGTGATGTATGAAGGAATCCTCGAGTATGCCCGCGAATATAAAAAACAGGAAGGTAAATCCGAGGAACAAATCAACAAGGAGATGGAAGAGTTTCAAAAGACTCCGATGCAAACTCTAAAGGCGCTGCAAGAATTGTTTACCGAAGTTCGGGAACACATAGACCTGATTTATGCTCCTTTATTTGTGATCCAGGCCCGCCATGACCAAACGATTAATACGAATAGCGCCAATATTATTTACAATGAGGCGGAATCCACAATAAAGGAAATAAAGTGGTATGAAGAATCAGGCCATGTCATTACCCTCGACAAGGAAAGAAACCAATTACATGAGGATATTTATCAGTTTTTAGAGAAACTGGATTGGGAAGAATAAAGAGAAAAATCTCTAAAGGAGAGATTTACATGGAAGAAAAAATAAAAGATTATATAGAACGACTCTTGCATTACATGAAAGATGAGGCATATAAGCCACTAACCGTGCAGGAATTAGAAACAGCTTTAGAAGTCACAGATTCTGCTGAGTTTAAAGACTTTGTCAAAGCCCTCGTACAAATGGAGGAAAAGGGACTGGTTGTCCGGACACGAAGCAACCGTTATGGTTTGCCGGAAAAAATGAATCTTGTAAAGGGAAAGCTGACCGGACATGCAAAGGGGTTTGCTTTTGTCATTCCGGAGGAACCGGGGATGGACGACATTTTCATTCCTCCGCATGAAAAAAATAATGCGATGCACGGTGATATTGTTCTTGCCCGTGTTTCTGCGCAAGGTTCCGGTCAGAGACGAGAAGGAACGATTGTCCGAATCCTTGAGCGGGGAGCCCAGCAAATTGTCGGGACTTATACAGAAAGCAAAAACTTTGGCTTTGTCATTCCGGATGATAAAAAATTTGCCGGGGACATCTTCATTCCAAAAGCCGCTTCCCATGGAGCTGTAGAAGGCCATAAAGTGGTTGTTAAGCTGACGGTTTATCCAGAAGGGAGAATGAGTGCAGAGGGTGAAGTTGTGCAAATTCTTGGGCACAAAAATGACCCTGGTGTAGACATCCTTTCAGTCATTCATAAACATGGGCTGCCGCAGGAATTTCCTGAAGAAGTATTACAGCAGGCCGTTGATACCCCTGACTCGATTGACGAGAGTGAAATTCAAAACCGCCGCGATCTGCGCAACGAAGTGATTGTCACCATTGACGGTGCCGATGCGAAGGATTTGGATGATGCGGTTACCGTCACGAAACTGAACAATGGGAATTATAAACTCGGGGTACATATTGCCGACGTGAGCTATTATGTCCGTGAAGGAACTCCGATTGATTTGGAGGCAGCCGACCGCGGCACAAGTATATATTTAGTCGATCGGGTTATTCCAATGATACCGCACCGCCTTTCTAATGGAATCTGTTCCTTAAATCCAAAAGTAGACCGCTTAACGCTATCGTGTGAAATGGAGATCGATTCCGATGGTGTCGTGGTTAACCATGATATTTTCCAAAGTGTCATTAAAACAACGGAAAGAATGACCTATTCTGATGTGAATAAAATTTTAACCGAAAAAGATGAGGAATTAATCAAGCGTTATGAGCCGCTTGTTCCAATGTTTCAGCTCATGGAAGAGTTGGCACAGATTCTTCGCGACAAAAGGATGCACCGCGGAGCGATTGACTTCGATTTTAAAGAAGCGAAGGTTCTGGTCGATGAAGAAGGGAAACCGGCAGATGTTGTCTTAAGGGAACGTTCCGTCGGAGAAAAATTAATTGAGGAATTCATGCTAGCCGCGAATGAAACGATTGCTGAGCATTTCAGCTGGCTTGAAGTGCCGTTTATCTATCGGATTCATGATGAACCGAAGGAAGACAAACTGCGCCGTTTCTTTGAATTTATCACAAACTTTGGCTATATCGTAAAGGGAACAGCCAATTCCGTTCATCCGCGTGCGCTTCAAGAGATTATCGAAGAGGTGCAGGGCAAACCGGAGGAAATGGTTATTTCAACTGTTATGCTTCGTTCGATGCAGCAAGCCAAATACGAACCGGATAACCTCGGACACTTTGGATTAGCAACTGAGTATTACACTCATTTCACCTCGCCGATCCGCCGTTATCCCGATTTAATCGTTCACCGCCTCATCAGAACGTATTTAATCGAAGGAAAAATGGATCAGACCACAAGAGAGAAATGGGATGCCAAGCTTCCGGGGATTGCGGACCATTCCTCGAAAATGGAACGGCGCTCCGTTGACGCTGAAAGGGAAACAGATGAGCTGAAGAAAGCGGAATATATGGAGGATAAAATCGGGGAAGAATTTGATGGCATCATCAGTTCTGTTACCAATTTCGGGATGTTTATTGAACTGCCGAATACGATTGAAGGACTTGTTCATGTCAGTTATATGACTGACGACTATTACCGCTATGACGAAAGACATTATGCCATGATTGGCGAACGTACCGGACATGTCTTCCGCATTGGGGATGAAATCACGGTCCGCGTGATTAAGGTAGATAAGGATGAACGCTCGATTGATTTTGAAATCGTCGGCATGAAGAACACACGCAGACGCGATCCAAATGAAGGAACGAAAGTGATTAAAACCGGCAGTTCCGAACGCAAGCCGCGCAAGGGCAAAGGCGATCGCGGTGAAGGCGGACGAAATCGCAATAAAACCGGTGACAGAAGCAAAAATGGGAAAAAGAAAAACAGAAACAAAAAATTCTATGAAAATGCTCCTAAAGCAAAAAGGAAAAGCAAAAAACGTTAGGACGTCCTAGTCAGGTGAAGCCATAAGGCTTTTCTTAGAACTTTAGTTCTTAGAAAAGTCAATCGGGCTTAGCGCGACAGGATGTGGAGCTTTGAAGCGTGAAAAAAATCGGGCGCAAATTTGATCTAACGAACAAGCACGGGACTATCCTGTGCTTGTCCTTATCATTGTATACAGTCCTAATTTTTGCTAAAATATAGAGCAGTAGAAAGTGGGGAAGCTCTATGCCAAAAGGTGAAGGTAAAACGATTACACAAAATAAAAAGGCTTATCATGACTATTTTATTGAAGAAACCTATGAAGCAGGGATTGTCCTGCAAGGGACGGAAATTAAAGCGCTGCGTGCCGGCAGAGTTAATTTAAAGGATTCCTATGCGAAGATCCTCAATGGGGAAGTATTTCTGATTGGAATGCATATCAGTCCATACGAGCAGGGCAACCGCTACAATCATGATCCGGAGCGGACAAGAAAGCTGCTGCTGCATCGGAAGCAAATCAATAAGCTGATCGGCGAAACGAAAGAAATTGGCTACTCAATTGTCCCATTAAAGATCTATTTGAAAAACGGTTATGCGAAAATCTTAATCGGTCTTGCAAAGGGTAAAAAGAAATACGATAAGCGTGAGGATTTAAAGCAAAAAGAAGCGAAACGGGATATTGAACGTGCCTTCCGCGACAGACAAAAGATGTAAGCTATTCTAGTTGGCAGCATATCCAACTGTTAACAATTGATCTTCGCTAGTTTTATGCTATAATAATAAATGTCAGCAGGGATTGCTGATGATAATCTTCGCTCGATTCCTTCGAGCATCCTAACGTCAGCGGCATTGCCGCGAATCGAATAGGTGATTCAGTTCATCATCGATTTTCTATATGGGGACGCTACGGATTCGACAGGGGTAGTTCGAGCTTAGGTTGCGAGTCGAGGGGATCGGCCTCGTTAAAACGTCAAAGCCTATAACTGGCAAAACAAACACAACTTTAGCTGCTGCCTAATTAGCACAGCTGTTCGCCCCTCCATCGCCTATGTGGTAGGGTAGCGGACTCAAATTTAGTAGGCTACGCCGGATTCCACCGTCTGAGGAAAAAGGAAGAGAATAACCAGACTAGCTGCCCGGACGCCCGTCGATAGGCATATGGTGCAGCGAATCGCGAATATATCGACTACACTCGTAGAAGCTTAAGTGCCGATATTCTTGGACGTGGGTTCGATTCCCACCGTCTCCACTACATAACCTGGTAGTGGTAAATACACATACGAACAGACTTGCCAATAGTGGTGAGTCTGTTTTTATTTAAGATTAACAAACTCATTTTCAAAAGCAATTTTTCTTTCAAGCTCTTCCGGGGTGTATTTCCCGTTCCAAACTAATATAAATAAAAAAAGCTTAGCCTCTAATCGCTAAGCCCCCCTTATGCACTATGTATGGCAGTTGTTCTATATCGTTCATCTATACCATAATTATGGATAAATTTTAGTGATACCTGAAAGCGTTTTTACAATTTCTTGGCAGCGGCCCCACCTACGCCGATTACCATGACAGCCACACGCGCTGTCCGCCTATTACTTATTATAAGGCGGTTTTACATAATATTAAATCATTTTCATAACCATTATTTCGACAGCATTTTTTGCTAAAATACTGCGTAAATTGGCTCCGATTTTGACTGGCCGGGTTGAGTTAGCTGAAAAGCTGTTTAAAAGGAGGGTCCGTTCGGACAACCTCAGCCGGAGAACCGGAAAAGCTGTCCGAATCCCAGGTACATTCAGACAACCTCACCACGAAAACCTAAAGCTATCCGAATCCAAGACGCCCTCCCTCTAACCAAAACACGCCTTTCAAAAGGGGGTCTATCGGTCTTCGGTTTTTACGGTAAGAAAAGAAGAGCAGTTCTGCTCCTCTTTTCTTATTTTTTCTCAGCAAGCCAAGCTGCAACAGCTTCTGCATCTGCTCCCTTTAGAAGTCCGGCAGGCATAGTGGCCCCGCCATTTTCAATGATCCCTAAAATTTCCTCTTTGGAGTATTTTGAACCAATTGCATTCAAATCAGGAGCAGTTCCACTGACTAAATCCGCACCATGACACGCTGAACAGCTTTGCTGAAATTTAGATTCAGCTTCACCGGTATCAGCAGCAGGGGTTGTCTCATCGGCAGCCTGCCCATCTGCGGTGCCCTCATCACCTGCTTGATCATTTGCCTGATTGTTTTCTGTCGTGCCTGTGTCTTGTTCAGCCTTGTCATTGCCACCGCCGCAGGCTGACAGGAAGCCCAGAAAGGCAAAACATAATAGACCATATAATAATTTCTTCATAAATTTCACCTCCATCTACATGTTTTGTTAAAAGGTGAATTATTATGCTTTCTAAGCTCTTAAAAATAAATTTTTTTCTTTTGCCGAAACAGGATGCGACCTAGCAGAGAAAATGAAACGCAAGCAAAGAAAACCCGATTTCACAGTGGAAATCGGGTTTTAGTTCTATAAAAAATACGTTTTATAATAGCTATCATCAATTAAGAAATTTGTTTTAGTTTTTCTGTTAGCGCCATAAATTTTTCTTTATTTCTGTCGCGCAGTGAGAAGTCGATTTCCTTTAATAATTGAGCTTTTTGGAAATCACGAAGTGCTTTGTCCAAAACCATTTCAGCAATTTGTAAATTAGTGTTTTCTACTTCAGGGTCTTGAGGTGCATTAAGAAAATTTCTCTTCATCGGAAATCAACTCCTTAACCTTTTTTCGATTATAACAAGGAAAGTGTGAAAATTCAATTGTTTTGCCTTGGGAAAATTATCAAAATTTTTATTTGCGATAACAATATGATTATTCTAATAAATACTTGCCCGCGCAGCTTTTTTTTTAACTAATAAAAAAGTGTAAAAAGGAGATAGAAAATGTTTGACCCGAAATAATGTGTATGGTAAAATTAAAAATTTGAATTTAATAGAAAATAGTGATATGATGAAATTGTAAGCTTATGGAGGTGAATTGTTTGTTTCAGATAGGTGACAAAGTTTTTTATCCAATGCATGGGGCTGGTATGATAAAAGCAATTGAAGATAAGGAAATTCAAGGTGAAAAGCAGTCATATTGTGTGATTACCATTCCGATTAGTCATATGGATGTTATGATTCCACTGGCAAAAATGGATCAGCTGGGTGTTCGTTCGGTAGTAGATAGAGATACAATGAATCATATTTTATTCGATTTTCATCATATAGAACCAAATAGTTCCTTGCCGTGGAAAGAAAGGTATAGGCTTAATTTAGAAAAATTGAAAACCGGAAAAATGAGTGACTCTGCAGAAGTTGTCCGGGACCTTATGTACCAAAATAAGGAAAAGAGTCTGAACGCAAGTGAGAAACAAATGCTGCATCAGGCGCAAAGAAACATCATAAGTGAGATTAGCATGATTAATAATATTTCTGAAAACCAGGCAGCTGACTTATTAAAAAGATCAAGCTGAAAAGTATCCGCCATTCTCTTTTATGGTGGTTTTTATTTTTGTTGAAACCATATGGAACGAAATATAGCTCTATTTGAAAAAAGGTGGTATCCGCGGATATCACCTTTCGTATTGAACTTCATTCAGTAAAAGTCTTTCTTTTCTAAAGCGAATTTGATACTAGTCTCTATTTGTCATTCTTAATTTATACATATTTCCATCTTTCCAATAGCGGCTATTATAATGAAAGTGTTGCGCTTCTTGTCTGGAACGGCATCGGCATCGGCATGAGCTGCGTGAACAGCGTGAGCAGCGTGAACGAGAACGACGGCGTCGGCGCCGGCGGGAGCGAGGACCGCCGCTGCTTCTGCGAGAACTTCTTCCAGAGCGGCGGGAACTTCTACCAGAGCGGCGTGAACTTCTGCAAGAACGGCGTGAACTTCTTCCGGAGCGGCGGGAACTTCTACCAGAGCGGCGAGAACTTCTGCAAGAACGGCGTGAACTTCTTCCGGAGCGGCGTGAACTTCTGCAAGAACGGCGGGAACTTCTGCCAGAGCGGCGAGAACTTCTACCAGAGCGGCGTGAACTTCTGCAAGAACGGCGTGAACTTCTGCAAGAGCGGCGTGAACTTCTACCAGAGCGGCGTGAACTTCTGCAAGAACGGCGAGAACTTCTACCAGAGCGGCGTGAACTTCTACCAGAGCGGCGAGAACTTCTGCAAGAACGGCGTGAACTTCTACCAGAGCGGCGAGAACTTCTGCAAGAACGGCGTGAACTTCTACCAGAGCGGCGTGAACTTCTGCAAGAGCGGCGAGAACTTCTGCGCGTACCGTGAGTGCTTCTGCCGGAGCGGCGTGAACTTCTGCAAGAACGGCGAGAACTTCTGCGCGTACCGCGGGTTCTATGGCGATCCCTGCTTCGGCATGTATCACGTTCATTCTCTACCGCTGCGAGAACAGGTTCACATTGAGCATGCTCTTCTTGAACAGGTTCATGTTGCTTCCTCTCAACACACATTTCTTCCTGTACCGCCTCTCGACGTTTGGAACGCCTTTTGCCAAATGGATTTTGAAAAAGAAAATCGTCTAGTCGATGATGTCTAGCGGTTTCTACGGCCTCCTGAATATCATGATTGGAGAAAAAACCCATAAAATTAACCTCCTTATTTTTATATAGGAGAAATGGAAACACATTGATTATCCCTATAAGACAAATATATCTATCTTACATTTTCTCCTCTTACCTTAAAGTACGTATATTGTCCTCTTCTTGCATGAGACAAACGCGTAATTTATTAAAAATAGACGAGTATCTTATAGTGTCATTGCTACAGATACTTCATAGGATTAAACTAGCAAGCTATTTCTTTTAGGAGGCTGGGATCATTGCCGTTCAATGTATTTTCAGCCTGAATCTGAATCATATGACAAGGCAACCGGAATGGCCTCGAGAGAAAGGATGACAAATATGACCTCTGGAAAGACAGTCCCTGAATATCAGCTGTATATTCATCCGCAGGATGTCATGGAACTGCGAAAGGATATTTGGATTGATGATCCGCTTCCAGCCGTTTTAAAAATAAACAAGAAAAAACTTGATATTGACTTCGCCTACCGCGGATCACATATTCGCGGCTTCGAGAAAAAATCCTACCATATTATCTTCTACAAGCCGAAAACGTACCTCAGGGCAAAGGAAGTTCACCTCAATGCTGAGTTTAAAGACATTTCTCATATCAGAAATAAATTATCATTAGACTTTTTTTCTGAAATTGGCTGCCTGTCGCCGGAGTCCCGCTTTATTTTTCTAAAAATAAATGGGAAAAATGAAGGCCTTTATCTTGAATTGGAATCGGTAGATGAATACTTTTTAGCGAAGCGCAATTTGGCTAAAGGGGCTATATTTTATGCGGTCGATGGCGATGCTAATTTTTCTTTAATGAGTGACTTGGATAAGGGAGTAAAGCAGTCGCTGGAATTTGGTTATGAAAAAAAATGCGGAAGTGAAGAAGCGGACTTTTATTTGCAGGATTTGATTATTAAAATCAACACCATTTCGAAACTTGAGTTTGAAAAGGAAATCATTCAATACCTTAACGTTGAACAGTACCTTCGCTGGCTGTCAGGTGTTGTTCTGACACAAAATTATGATGGGTTTGTGCATAACTATGCTTTATACCGCAGTGATCAAACAGGGCTTTTCGAAATCATACCATGGGATTATGATGCCACATGGGGCAGGGATGTCAATGGAAAGGATATGCCCGAGGATTATGTACGGATTGAAGGCTTTAATACTTTAACAGCCAGGCTTTTGGCAGTCCCGTCCTTTCGCAGGAGATACAAGGAGCTGCTTCTGGAGATCTTGGCGAATCAGTATACGGCAGAGTTTCTCAGACCGAAAATCGAAACGATGTATCACTTGATTCGTCCATATGTAGCGAGGGACCAATACGTTAAGGACAGAATAGAACTTTTTGAAAAGGAACCGGATATCATTATTGATTTTATTCAGGCAAGAAGCAGGTATATCAAGAGCCAGCTTAGCCATTTGGATTAAAGTAGCAATAGGCTAATGCGAAATTTAACTTGTTTAGGCGAAATTCTCATGCCAAACCAGTCCGTGATACGTATATATGCAGTATTAATAACCAATATGGATATATAACAAGGAGGATTCATATGAGTAACAATGGGGAAGCCGCTAAGCCAAACAGCACGTCACAAGAGAAAACTATGAGTGCTGCAGCACAATCATATCATTCGTTTCTTGAGTCTTTAAAAGGAAAAACAGTAACAATTTATCGGGGAGGACCAGAATCAAAAACAGGTACTTTACTAGATGTAAAATCAGATTATGTGACACTTTACGCTAACAATAACAACAACAATAATAATAACAATAACAATAACAACAATAACAACAATAATAACAACAATAATAACAACAATAATAATACAGTGGTCTATTATCAGGCGCAGCATGTCAAAAGTATCAGCGAGGATTCAAAGTCCAACTCCGCGCAAATGGTGCAGTCACAACAGGAGGATACAGTGGAATTTTCTGAAGCCGACAGCTTCGCAGAACTAGTGGAACAGCTGGCAGGTGAAACGATTCAAATTAACCAGGGTGGTCCTGAATCAAAATATGGAGCATTACTGGGAGTGAAAAATGACTTTCTCCATCTTTATACAGAGGATGACGGAATTGTTTACTTTAATATTCACCATATCAAAAGTGTAAGTAAATATCAAAATAATAACAACGATAACAACAATAACAACAATAACAATAATAATCAGCAGCAAATTGTTTATCCGGAAGCTATTGATGCGTCTGACTTTGGCGGCGTTTTTAAACATTTAGAGCATAAATGGGTTTCCATTAACCGTGGTGGTCCAGAGGCGATGGAAGGTGTACTTGTTGAAAACTCAGGCGGTCACTATACATTAGTAAGCAATGAAGAAGTATTGCGCATCCATCCATATCACATCCGCAGCATTAGTTCCGGTGCAAAAGGATCCATGCAGCAAAACAATAATCAAAATAACAACCAAAATAACAACCAAAATAACAACCAAAACAATAATCAAAACAATAACCAAGCAGAAAATTCCTCCAACGAAAATAAAAATAAGGATAATAAAACAAAAGATTCCTCCAAAAGTTCACGAAGCAAATCAAGAAGCTCTGAGAAGGTTACCAAAACAATCGATTATCATTGGAAAGGTTAAATCTAATTGTTGATGATGGTGCATAAGCATTACCTGCTGTGCACCATTTGTCTAATAAGGGTGAAAGGAGGAGGCAGAATGAATGGATTAAAGAATCTCTGCGGTAAGGAAGTGGAAGTTGAAATATCAGGCAAAACGGTCTTTTCCGGGATCCTCATTGATATAGGTCTTGATATATTGGTGCTGTTTGATGGTCAGGACTATCATTATATACCGATGCTGCATCTGCACAATATAAAGGAAAGAGAAAAGAAATTTAATGAGGAAGATACACCGCAGCCTTCTGAGGATATGCCTTTTTTACAGGAGAAAGAGGAAATTTCCTATCGTAAAATTCTCACAAATGCAAAAGGGCAGTTTCTTGAAGTTTTTGTGACAGGCAATAAATCGATACACGGCTATATTACGAGTGTGTTAAATGACTATGTGGTATTTTATTCCCCCGTTTATAAAAATCTTTTTATTTCCATGCAGCATTTGAAAAGGCTGACCCCGTATTCCAAACAGCTTACACCTTATCTTTTAAGCAATAAAGAATTACCCGTTGTGCCGGCTGCGATTCCCTTAGCTAGATCATTCGATGAACAAATTAAAAAATATGAAAATCAATTGCTTGTTTTTGATCTCGGAGATCATCCAAATAAAGTGGGAGTACTAAAAAGCGTCGCCAATAATATAGTGGAACTTGTCAATGCCCAGGGGAACAACACATTTTGGAAATTAACTCATTTAAAAACAGTGCATATTCCCTAATGTACAGGAGGAAAACCAATGAACAGATGAACCGTTGCCCATTGGTTTTTCTTTTGCATGCTTCCCATAATCAGCGGTATCCAAGAGATTGGGAAATCTTCGTACTGTATTCCAGTGATTTTTTGATATAAAAGTCTGGATCTGTTTCTTTAAAACGTACCATCGGTATAGAGATACTAAAAGCACCCTCCACCATTCCCTTATGGTTATAAAAAACAGAAGCAATGCAGTAAATCCCCATTTCATTCTCTTCGTTGTCAACCGCATATCCATTTGAGCGAATCCTGGCTGCCTCCTGCATAAATGAATCGAAATCCGTAATTGTATTCGGGGTGATTTGTTTTATTTCACTATTATCCCATACTTCTTTGATGATTTCGTCTGTATAGTGGGCAAGCAATGCTTTTCCAACTGCTGTACAGTACATAGGCGCTCTTTTTCCAACCCTTGAATGCATCCGGAATAACACTTTACTAGGTTCAAATTTATCAATATAGACCACTTCTTTATTATCTTCAACAACCAGGTGAACCGTTTCTCCAATTAAATTAGATAGCTCACTGATATAGCTTCGGGCTATTTTAAAGGAATCGATTTGTTCTACCTTATTATTTCCTAATTGAAATAATTTGAATGTTAACTCATAATGCCCTGTTTTTTCGTTCTGTTCCACATATCCCATGGAGATTAAAGTGGATAATAAACGATGAACGGTTGCTTTATTTAATTGTGCCGTCTTGCTTATCTCGGTCAGGCCAATTCCATCGTGTTCCGCAACAATTTCAAGAATGGTAAGAGCACGTTCAACGGATTGAACCCTTTCTTTCTGAATCATGGAGAGTTTCCTTTCCTAAAAACTAATATGATTGACTAAAGATCATTGTAGCATAGATAAATAATTTTGTGTAAGTCAGCCATATAGATGACTTATGCGGCTGTCTTTTCTTTTTTTGGGTATAAAGAAATATAATAAAAGAACTAATTCCAAAAAAATGACTGAAAGCGAATACATTTAGACTAGAAAAAATAAATTTCGAATGCTAGAATACTAGTATCGAGTATAATGTCTTTTTTCCGGATATTATCTGGTATCTAACTATTACTAAGTCGTTATAATAAAAATTAACAACATTATCGGATATCATTAACTAACAATGGGAGTGTAAAAGATCATGTTTAAAGGATCTGCAAGACTAGCCGGTGAGAACAACAAAGAATATTCATACAGGGTCATCAAAGAAGGGATCATGTCGCTAAAACTAAGGCCGGGTCAAGCAATCAGTGAAGTAGAGCTGGCTGATGCATTGCAAATATCCCGTACACCTATACGGGAAGTGATGGGAAAATTAAGAGAAGAGCACCTTGTTGAAGTACTTCCACAGGTGGGATCATATATTTCGAAAATAAAACCGCAATTAATTGAGGAAGCGGCTTTTATGCGCTACACGTTAGAAAAAGAAATTATGAAGATGGCCTGTGATTCTTTTCCGGAAGACAAGCTGCGTGAGCTGAAGCGGAATGTAGCTTTACAAGAGGAGATCATTGAGCGAAAAGCTACAGATGGCTTAGCATTCCATAAATTGGATACTAAATTTCACTCAATTATTTTTCAAGGAAATAACAAAGAGCATGTTTGGGATGCGATTACAAGGCTGAGCACCCATTATAATCGGATGAGGGTTCTTTCAGAAATGGAGAATTCTTTCTATACGGCATTCATAGAGCATAAAAATATTATCAAAGTGATTGAGGAAAAGGATATCGAACATGTAGAAGAGGTTGTCCATACTCATATTCTCAAGCCGACAAAGAATTGGGGAAAATTGTATCAGCCTGACAGCCCTTATGCCGATTATTTTGATCTTTCCTATAAAATGCCGATCTTTCAATAAGGATTAAAGGGGGCTGAGCTTTCAGCCTCTTTTTTTTATAAAGAAAATGTAAAAGCATACAATATTCGCTTGTCACACTCATAAGAGTATGCTAGTATACAAGTATACAGAATTTTTTTTCTGTATATGCGTCAAATGAACAGCTGATTCGTTATCGGATATATTTCCATGGGATGTACATATTAATAGTTGAATGAAATGGATCAGCCTTTTGTTTGATAAAAATAAAGTGTAGCTGGTTTCTAAGCTTTAACGTTTTGCTATCAATAAAGATAAAACATATAAAGAAACTCAAGCAGGGGTGTTGAATGATGTTACCGAAATTTGAAGTTCTCCAAGAAATGCATGAAGGATATGCAGTTGCCGTTATTCGCGGGAAAAATAAACAAGATGCAGTTGAAATTTCAAAAGCGGCATTTAAAGGCGGAATTCGTTCTCTAGAAGTGACGTTTTCTACTCCTGGAGCAGAGGATGCTATTGCCGAATTATCGGCTTTAGGCGAAAAAGGCATGATTGTCGGCGCGGGTACAGTATTGGACGAAGAAACAGCTAGAATCGCCATTATGAAAGGTGCACGTTACATTGTAAGCCCTCATCTTGATGCGAAAATTGCTGTTATGTGTAACCGCTACTGCGTACCATACTTGCCTGGCTGCGGTTCAGTAACTGAAATCATGGAAGCACTAACCCTGGGTGTAGATGTTGTAAAGCTCTTCCCTGGAAGTTTAATGGGCCCTGGTTTTATTAAAGATGTGAAAGGTCCAATCCCCCATGTGGCATTAATGCCATCAGGCGGTGTAAGCGTTGATAACGTTGATAAATGGATCAACAATGGTGCATTTGCCGTTGGAATTGGCAGCGCCTTAACAAAAGGTGTAGTAAATGGAGATTACAGCTCCGTTGAACAAGTAGCACGCCAATTCATGGATAAAATCGCATCCGTAA
This sequence comes from Bacillus benzoevorans, assembly GCF_014207535.1. GTDB lineage: Bacteria > Bacillota > Bacilli > Bacillales > Cytobacillaceae > Bacillus_BD > Bacillus_BD benzoevorans. Next base: position 119,296 of record NZ_JACHGK010000004.1, on the reverse strand, counting down.
AAGCTTAAAAATATCGGATCAATTGAATCCTTCTAAATAAATAAATTTTTCAATGTTTACACATTTAAGACAAGGGGAGGAAAAGTGAATGGCATCTTTTATCCACGATAATTTCATCTTAAATAATCAAACAGCTGTTGACTTATATCATAAATACGCAAAAGACATGCCCATCTATGATTATCATTGCCATCTTTCACCAAAGGATATTGCTGAAAACAGAAAGTTTAACAACATAACAGAACTTTGGCTTGAAGGCGACCATTACAAATGGAGAGGCTTAAGAGCGCATGGTATTACGGAGAAGTATATTACCGGAGACGCGGATCCGAAAGAAAAGTTCAAGGCCTGGGCGGAAACGGTTCCCTTTACAGTGGGGAATCCGCTTTATCATTGGACACATTTAGAATTAAAAAAATACTTTAATATAGATGCATTACTGAATCCAGATACATGCGAACAAATTTGGAATCAATGTAATGAACTGCTGCAGCAGGACGAGTTTTCTTGTCAAAGTTTAATCAAAAAATCTAATGTCAAAGTCATTTGTACAACAGATGATCCAACAGATGATTTGCACTATCATGAACAAATTAAGCAGCAAAAGGATTTCGGCGTTAAGGTCCTTCCGACATTCCGTCCGGATAAAGGATTAGAAATCAATAAAGATACGTTTGTTCCTTTTGTCAAAGCACTTGAAAAAGTAACGAATAAAGCGTTATCCACTTATTCAGAATATGTACAAGCTATCGGTGAGAGAGTGCAATATTTCCACGATAAAGGCTGCCGCATTTCTGACCATGGTTTAAGTGAAATTCCATTTGCTCAGTCAGAGCCAAGTGAATTAGAACGAATTTATCTGGCCGGGCTTAAAGGTGAAAAGGTCAGTCTTGAAGATGAAAAGAAATTTAAAACAGCGCTCCTGATTTTCCTTGCCAAGGAATACAAGCAAAAAGATTGGGCGATGCAAATCCACTTTGGTGCGATCCGTAATAATAATACGAAAATGTTCAAGAAACTTGGACCGGATGCCGGGTTTGATTCGATTAGTGACCAAGGTGAAGTAGCTGCTCCATTAAATGCTTTGCTTGATGCATGCGAACAGCAGGATGCTCTGCCAAAAACTATTATTTATAATTTAAATCCTGTTCACAATGAACTCATTGGAAGCACGATTCAAAACTTCCAGGCAGAGTCAGGTATTCCGGGCAAGATTCAATTCGGTTCCGGCTGGTGGTTTAATGATACAAAACCGGGTATGATTCGCCAATTATCTTCATTAGCGGATCAAGGTTTACTGGCTCACTTTGTTGGCATGCTGACAGATTCACGCAGCTTTATATCTTATAGCCGCCACGAATATTTCCGCCGCATTCTTTGTAATTTAGTCGGAGAATGGGTAGAAGCTGGAGAAATCCCAAATGACCAAGCGATGCTGCAAAGCCTGATTGAGAATATTTGTTTTAATAATGCAAAAAAATATTTCAGTATAGAGTTAGATTAAGGAGGAAAAGAAAATGGAAATGGGTTTCCGTTGGTATGGAAAAACTGATTCGATCCCTTTAGAGTATATCCGTCAAATCCCCGGAATGAAAGGGATTGTAACAGCTATTTATGATATCCCTGTAGGGGAAGCTTGGCCGCTTGATAAGGTTATGGAATTAAAAAAGACAGTCGAAGATGCAGGTTTGCATATTTCTGTTATTGAAAGTGTACCGGTTCATGAAGATATTAAAATCGGGCTTCCAACACGTGACAAATATATTGAAAACTATAAAGAAACATTACGCAACCTTGGTAAAGCCGGCATTCCGTGCGTATGCTACAACTTTATGCCGATTTTTGACTGGACTCGCTCTGAATTAGAGTATGAACTGCCGGATGGTTCAACAGCACTTATTTTTGAAGAAGAGAAAATCAAAAAGATGGACCCATTAAGTGGTGAATTATCCCTTCCAGGATGGGACAGCAGCTACAAGAAAGAAGATTTACAAGTGTTATTTGATCACTACAAAAATGTAGATCACGAAAAACTCTGGGCAAACCTTGAATATTTCATTAAAGCGATTATGCCGGTTGCTGATGAAGCCAATGTAAAAATGGCGATCCACCCGGATGATCCTCCATACGATATCTTTGGTTTGCCGCGTATTATTACAAACAAAGAAAATCTGGAAAGATTTATTAACCTATATGACAGCCCGAACAATGGACTTACCATGTGCAGCGGTTCATTAGGTGCTGAACCAAGCAATAATTTCCCTGAAATGCTTCGTTATTTCCTTGAAAAGGGCCGTGTAAACTTTGTTCATGCGCGTAACATCAAGCTGACTGGCGGAAAGTCATTCCAAGAATCTGCGCACGTGTCTGAATATGGTTCAATCGATATGTACGAAATCATTAAAGCAATGGCAGATAATAATTATACAGGTCCAATCCGTCCTGACCACGGCCGTATGATTTGGGGAGAAACGGGCAAACCGGGCTACGGATTATTTGACCGTGCCTTAGGGGCAACGTATTTAACTGGTTTATGGGAAGCTGAACAAAAAAGTCGTCAAAGCAAATAATTCACAGTAGGGGGATTTAATCATGGCAGTTCCATTTAAAGTTGATTTAACAAATAAAGTTGCTGTTGTTACAGGCGGCGGCGGTGTGCTTGGTTCTTATTTTGCCAAAGCGTTAGCTGAATGCGGAGCAAAAGTGGCGATCGTGGATTTGAATCAAGAACCAGCAGATAAAGCAGCAGAAGAAATTAAAGCTGCTGGCGGCACAGCAATTGGTGTGGCCGCAAATGTACTTGATAGAGAAGCTCTTGAAAAAGCGAAAGAAATCATCGATAGAGAGCTTGGTACTTGTGACATTCTATTGAACGGTGCAGGCGGTAACAACCCTCGCGGAACAACGGATGATGAATTTTATGATGTAGAAGCAGTTAAAAACAATCCTGAACTAAAAACGTTCTTTGAACTTGATCCAAAAGGGGTAGGATTTGTCTTTGACTTAAACTTCTTAGGTACTTTGCTTCCTTCTCAAGTATTTGCCAAAGATATGATTGGCAAGAAAGGCGCGAACATCATCAATGTATCATCGATGAATGCCTATACACCATTAACAAAAATTCCAGCATACAGCGGAGCAAAAGCAGCGATCAGCAACTTTACACAATGGTTAGCTACTTACTTTGCTAAAACAGGTATCCGTGTTAATGCGATCGCACCAGGATTCTTAGTAACAAAACAAAATGAAAAATTATTATTTAATGAAGATGGTTCTCCAACTGCACGTACTGGAAAGATTCTTGGCAGCACGCCAATGGGCAGATTTGGCGAGGCAGAAGAATTAATCGGTGGACTTCTATTCTTTGCCAGCGAAGAAGCAGCAAGCTTTGTAACAGGCGTTGTTCTTCCTATCGATGGCGGATTCTCTTCGTATACTGGCGTTTAATTAGTTAACACGATATTTCATTAGGCTGCTACCCCCTGATTTACGCGGGTAGCAGCCTTCATTATGTATTCTTATAGGTTTTTCATTGGATAAGCTTCTATTTTTTTTCAAAGGATAAAGAAGCACGGATAGATTTACATATGAAGCATTTGGGAGGTTATTTACTTGAAGGATAGAATTGAGGATTTTCAAAAAACAAAGGACTTCCTAGTTTGTGTCGATTCAGACGGCTGCGCCATGGACACGATGGATATAAAACACAAAGTGGCATTTGGTCCAGAAGCTGTGAATACTTGGGAGCTTCATCATATTAAAGATCATTTTCTTGAAGTTTGGAACGATATCAATCTTTATACAAAAACAAGAGGGATCAATCGCTTTAAAGGGGTTGTAGCCACATTTGCGGCTTTAGAAAAAGAAGGAATTGAGATGCCGGATATCTCTTCTTTTAAAAAATGGGCAGAAACAACTTCAGAACTATCAGCTCCATCTCTGCAAAGAGAAATCGATAAAACAAATGATGAGCAATTAAAGAAAGCACTGCAGTGGAGCAATGCGGTTAATCATGCGATTGAAACAAAATTAGCCGGCAGCGACAAGCCAGTTGAAGGCGCTAAAGAAGGATTAGAGGCTGCTAATAATGTGGCCAATGTAGCCATCGTTTCTTCTGCTAACGGAGCAGCGGTTTTAGATGAATGGACAAGACATGAACTTGCTGTACATGTAGACGTTATGCTAGGTCAAGAAGCCGGAACAAAAGCTTATTGTATTCAAGAAATGAAGAAATTCGACTTTGACAATACACATGTATTAATGGTCGGCGATGCACCTGGCGACTTAGACGCAGCGAATAAGAATGGTGTCCTGTATTACCCTATTCTTGTCGGAAAAGAGAAGTTCTCTTGGGATCGGTTTAAAAATGAAGCATTAGCCAAGTTTATCGATGGTGCCTTCGCCGGAGAATATCAGCAGCAATTAATCAAAGAATTCAATGATAATTTGAAATAAACGGCAGGAGGTTTGTTTACGATGAAACCAAAAATTGCACAAAATATCCCAATGCCTAAAGTGGATTTAAAGGCAAAACCGTATCACTTATCGGATGAAGATATTAAATGGGTAAAGGATACCATTTCTGGCATGTCGGATGAAGAAAAAATCGGGCAATTATTTATCAACTTATTTTTCTTTGGTGAAGACAAATTTAGCGGTAATACTTATACAAACAAAGAACTCCTAGAAAAATTCCACATCGGCGGTGCTCGCTACCAAGGCGGTACTGCAGAGCAAGTGCAAAGTTTACTAAACGATTTACAATCCTATACCAAAATCCCTTTATTAGTCGCAGCAAACTGTGATGCCGGCGGTAATGGGGCATGTAATGATGGAACGTATGTGGCTGCCGCAGCAATGTGTGAAGCATCAGGAGATGAGCAAGTGTCCTATGATGCCGGTTATGTCAGCGGGCGTGAAGAAAGAGCGATCGGGGTGAACTGGAATTTCGATCCGTGTGTCGATATTTTGAAAAATTGGAGAAATACGATTGTTAACACCCGTGCATACGGTACAAAAGCCGAAACCGTGATCAAACACACAAACTCCTATTTAAAAGGCCTTGCAGAAAGTAATATTGTTTCATGTATTAAACACTGGCCTGGCGATGGAACAGAAGAGCGCGATCAGCACTTAGTATTAGGGGAAAATTTATTATCGGTTGAAGAGTGGGAAGAATCATTTGGTCAAGTATACCGTAACCATATTGAAAATGGTGTCGATTCAATCATGTCCGGACATATTGCCCTGCCTGAATACCAAAAAGCATTGGTACCAGGATTAGAGGATAAAGATATTTTACCGGCTACATTAGCCCCTGAGTTAATTAATGGCCTTCTAAAAGGGAAATTGGGCTTTAACGGCTTAGTGTTGACAGATGCTACCCATATGTTAGGGATGACCTCTGCTATGCGCCGTGAAGACTATGTTCCACAGGCGATTGCTGCCGGTTGTGACATGTTCTTATTCTTTAATAATATTGAAGAAGATTTTGGATTTATGATGAACGGATACAAAAATGGTGTGATTACGGAAGAACGTCTTCAAGATGCACTCGAAAGAATATTAGGGTTAAAGGCAAAATCCGGGCTGCACAAGGCAAAAGCAGATGGATCGATCTTCCGTACAAAAGAAGACTTAAAGGTTGTCGGCTGTGATGATCATATGGAGCGGGCCAAACGTGCCGCTGATAAAGGAATCACACTGGTGAAAAACACCTTTGATCAGCTGCCAATCCGTCCCGAAACACATAAACGGATCCGTCTTTATTTCTTAGAAGGTGAAAAAGGCGGAATTTACGAAGCAAACTCAAAAGTACTTGATTTTATTGTTGCTGAATTGGAAAGACGCGGATTTGAAGTCACGGTTAATGATGGAACTACTCGCGTAAAAGGTCCGACATTAAAATACCGTGATGAAGTAGATGCCGCTCTTGTTTTCGCTGATGTCATCGGATATGGCGCGCAAAACAATTACCGTATTCAGTGGAAAACAGCGATGTCTAATGAAGTGCCATGGTATGTACAAGAGGTGCCTACTATATTCGTTTCGTTAAACTTTACAACCCATTTAACAGACGTTCCAATGGTGAAATGCTATATCAATGCTTACCATGATGATGAAATCACGATCAAATCTGTGATCGGCAAAATCATGGGCGAATCAGAATTCCGTGGAACAGCAAACGAAAATGTTTGGTGTAATAAATGGCAGACAAGACTATAAAAATCTGCTCTTAAGATGATAACCAAAGAGACTGTCTACCACGGCAGTCTCTTTCTGTTTGGCCGGAACAGTCTGCATTTTACCATGCATATTCGCAGCATTTTTCCCAGTGATAAAACTATGACAATTTTAAAAATGGAAGATATTTTCTTTAAATAATTTATAAAAAAACGCTTGCGTAATAAAGCGTTTACATATATTATCTAACTACAGGGTAGTTGAGACAAACTATCCAGGAAAAATGATTCATTGATTAAGATAGCGCCTTCCTAAAATGTATACTAGTAAACTAGTATTAATTTTTTTAATCACATCAGTATACTAGTGTTGTAGTATTTATGGTTAATCAGAACTAATACTAATAATAATTTACATGAATCTACAATCAGGGAATGAAGGCGCTAACTTAAGTGTAAATTAAAACTAAAATATCGGAGGCGAAAAGAAATGAGTATGGCACAACCGAAGCAGAATGGCAATGGAACATCCGAAAAACAAGTCCGTCCGTTTGGGCTGCGTGACAAATTTGGTTATTTGTTTGGTGATTTTGGAAACGATTTCTTCTTTATTCTTGTTGCATCGTTCTTAATGGTTTACTACACAGACGTTTACCATTTGAATCCAGCGGCAGTCGGGTTGTTATTTATGGTGGCACGTGTATGGGATGCTTTTGCAGACGTGACATGGGGAAGATTCATTGATACAAGAAAAGCAGGTAAAAATGGAAAATTTCGCCCGTGGATTTTTAGAATGTCCTTCCCGCTTGTCATTTGCGGAGTATTAATGTTCGTTCATATTCCTGGTATGTCTCATGGATTTTATCTGGCATATGCTTATGTAACCTATATTATTTGGGGAACTTTATATTCTACTGTTAATATTCCTTATGGTTCAATGGCTTCTGTTGTTACTGCGGATCCGGTGGAACGTACTTCATTATCAAGCTGGAGAACATTAGGGGCAAATTTAGCAGGCTTAATTATTAACGTGGTTGGTCCAATGATTTTGTTTGTTGACAACAAAGCAGATGCGAACCGTTTCCTATTAGGGGCAATTATCTTTGGTATTCTTGCTATCGCTTGCTATATGGCTTGTTATAAATTATCAGTTGAACGTATTCAGGCTCCTGAAAGCAATAAACAAAAAGTGAACATGAGTCAGACAATGAAAGGTCTTGTGAAAAATAGACCATTAATGACATTCCTTGTTTCTTCATTATTATTTATGATTTGTTTCATGTTAATTGGGGCAGTAAACGTTTATCTATTTAAGGATTACTTCCAAAGTGCGCAAAGCTTAAGTATGGTTGGTTTACTTCAATCAGCAGCTGTATTCGTCGCCATGCCATTTGTGAATCCATTAGTGAAAAAATTTGGTAAAAAGGAAGTAGCTTCAGGCGGTTTATTACTAGCAGCAATTGTCTACACAGCTTTATATTTCTTGCCAAACTTAAATGCAACTCAATTTATCGCTGTTCTAGCTGTTGCCATGCTTGGTTATCAAATTTTCAACCTTGTTATTTGGGCATTCGTTACCGATGTCATTGATTATCATGAATATTTAACTGGTTTACGTGAAGATGGAACTGTTTACTCTATCTATTCAATGGCCCGCAAGTTAGGACAGGCAGTGGCCGGAGGTGTTGGCGGTGCAGCGATTGCAGCCGTTGGATATAACGCAACACTATCAAAGCAAGCACCAGAAACTCTGCAAGGGATTCATTCACTGGCAACTTTAGTCCCTGCTGCTACACTTGGTATTGTGTTCGTACTCATCGTTTTCGTTTATCCATTAAACAAGAAACGCACAGAACAGCTTGCTATTGATTTAGCAGCAAAAAGAGAAGCAAATAAATAGTATCGAATGGAAAAAGCCCGCTAAAACAACGGGCTTTTTCATTTTGCCCCTTCGCGCTATAGTTGTTTTCTATAGGATGAAGGAGTCATTCCCTTCAGTTTTTTAAAGACTTTCGTAAAATAATTGACATCATTAAAACCAACCATATAAGCAATATCGGTAATGGAAAGATTACGATTCTCCATTGCATAGAGTGCTTCGTTAATTCTTAGTGCATTGATGTAGTCTGTTAATGTCTGACCTGTTTCTTTTTTAAACTTTCTTGATAGCTCGTATGTGCTGGAATGAATCGCTGTACAAATCGTTTCCAGGCTTAGATCCTGTTCCAAGTGAAAGCGGATATACTCAATTGCTTTTCGGATTAGAAAACTGTAATTTTTAAGGGAGTACTTCCGCACGGCTTCACAATATTCACGGATCATCACATTCTGTAGATCATCCAGCTGTTGGATGGAGGTCGTTTTTTCAATTTGGATCGCAAACTTTTCAGAAATACTATGGATGTATAAAGGATGCAACCCTCCTTTTTCAACGGCAATCCGTAAGGAGGTATTAAAGGTAAACGCTAAGTTTTTCTCTGAGCGCAATGGATCATTTGGAATTCTGTTTGGTATTTTTTCAACTAAGGGCATATCCTCATTCAGTAATTTTTCCGCTTTTACTATATCACCATGTTCCACTGCTGACATCAGTTCATTTTGCAAAGAGTATCTTTTCTCGATTGCCCCCACAGAAATTTCCTGATGCTCCTGTAGGGGAGCGGGAATAACTTCAAACTTATTTTGAAACATATTCGCCGCCTTGGCGAATTTAGGCTGGTAGTTATTTAATTTGTCCATGTTTGTCGTGTGAAAAGCAAGAAATTCGGCAATCATGTCCACCTTGTACTCACTGATTAAAGGCAATGATAAATAGTATTGAGTCATAGTATGTCTTAGTGAAATGGGCAGTTTATTTTCGAAAAGCACATTCTGAACCAGCTGGGGGGAAGGTTTTTCAAAGAGAAATGGTCCGACGATAAGGATACCAAGGAAATCTTTCTCTTCATTATGTAGTTTTGCTGACATATAATACGTTCTCAATTCATTTGTATGAAAGAGGACATTATCATCATCGTTTCTCCTTTCTTGATTCAATTGTTTTCGCATCTTTTTTACATAGGGATGCAATGTTTCCGGTAATTGATTATGTCCGTATTCCCAAATAATTGTTGAGTCTTTATCCATAAAAATCGTATCCATATCAGCGAAAAAATAAGTGAACTGTCCAATTTTTTTTATGGTTTTCTCGAATGACTGCATATATTAACCTCTTTTATGAATGAATGGTAGTGTGTTAGTATACAAGTTTTCTTCTTATTTTACTATAATGCGCAATATATTGCGAGTATCTGTAATCGATTTCATTTAAGATAAAAACATGAAAACAAACGATACACGGGCAGCATACATCGTATAGTTTGTTTTATTTCACAAAAGATATAAATAGATTTTTCTCATAAACAAGGAGGTACAGTCATCAGTGAATCAAGATTTAAACATATCAGGGTTTTCAGATGAAATTTCTTCTGATTTTAATACACAGCTAGAGGTCGTTTCAAAATTGGGGATGCACTATATTTCATTGCGCGGAATTGACGGTAAAAACATTGGCGATTTCACAGTAGAAGAGATTAAGGAAAATGTCCTGCCGCGTCTGCAAAAGCGGAATGTTGCTGTTTCTTCCATCGGTTCGCCAATCGGTAAAGTGTTTATCAATGATGAAGAAGGATTTGAAAAGCAAAAAAAGATGCTCGATACTCTTTGTCAGATAAGTCATGTATTAGACTGTCAATATATTCGTATCTTCAGCTTCTACATCCCTAAAGGGGAAGAAGCAGATCCATACAAAGATGAAGTCATCGATAAACTGAAACAATTTGCCGCAATTGCAGGGAAATATAATGTAATTCTGCTGCATGAAAATGAAAAGGATATTTACGGTGATATTTCACGACGCTGCCATGAAATCCTGAAAGCGGTTGATTCCCCCTATTTTAAAGCAATTTTTGATTTTGCTAACTTTGTCCAATGCGGTGAAGATACGCAAGATTGCTATGATTTGCTGGAAGATGAAATCGTCTACATCCACATTAAAGACGCCGTCACAACGGATAATCAAAATGTTGTCTGCGGGACAGGGGAAGGAAAAATCCCCGAAATTTTGGCACAAGCTATCAAAGGCGGTTATAAAGGTTTCTTAACATTAGAACCTCATCTCGTTCTATTCGATTCATTAAAAGACTTAGAACTTGAGGATGCCACAGAAATCATTAAGGACAATAAAGGACTTGATGGTGAAGGCGGATATAAGCTGCAATATGAGGCACTAGTAGAAATTCTAAAAAATATCGAAAGCAAGGAGAATGCGTAATGAAAAAGGTTCGTTTAGGAATTATCGGAATTGGTCAACAAGGCGGTACTTATGCAGGATTTATTTCTGAAGGAAAAGTAAAAAATGTGGAAATTGGCGCCATTTGCGATATCGATCCAGAGAAAAAGGCCATGTGTGCGGAAAAATATCCGAATGTGCCTTTCTATGATAACTATATTGAGATGCTTGAAAGCGGCAATGTCGATGCCATTGTCACTACCGTTCCTCACTACCTGCACGCGGAGATGGGAATTGAAGCATTAAAACGCGATATTCATGCACTCTTAGAAAAACCAGCTGGTGTTTATACAAAACAAGTAAAAGAAATCAATGAATTTGCGGCAACAAAACCGAATTTAACTTTTGCGATTTTCTTCAACCAAAGAACGAATAAGCTTTATCAAAAAGTCAAAGAAATTGTCGATAATGGCGAAATCGGGAATATCCGCCGGACAAACTGGATGATTACCAACTGGTGGAGACCACAAGCATACTATAATCAAAGTGAGTGGAGAGCAACATGGGGCGGAGAAGGCGGCGGCGTTCTTGTTAACCAAGCTCCGCACCAAATTGACTTGCTGCAATGGATTTGCGGGATGCCGAAAAAGGTTTCTTCGAATGTGAAATATGGCTATCAAAGAGACATCGTGGTTGAGGATGATGTAACAGCTATTCTTGATTATGGCAATGGGGCGACAGGTGTATTTATTACTTGTACACATGATGTGATTGGTACAGACCGCTTTGAAATCACAGGTGATAAAGGAAAAATCGTTGTGGACAACAGCAAAAAAGTAACCATTACAAGATTAAAACAAACTGAGAACGAAATGAATGCAAGCATGACTTGGGCAGATGCGATGCAACTTTTCATGGGCGGCGGTGTTGGCGAAGTCGCTGAGGAAGAAGTTCTGGAATTTGAAAGTGTATGGGGCGAACAGCATATCAACGTATTAGAAAACTTTGCTGCTAACATTCTCGATGGAACTCCGTTAATTGCTCCTGGAAGCGACGGTATTAATGGCGTGGCATTAGCCAATGCTATTCATCTGTCAAGCTGGTTAGGGAAAGAAGTAGAACTGCCGGTTGATGAAGAAGTATTTCTAGCTGAATTAAACAAAAAGATTGAAGCAGAAAAAAATAATCAATAATTTATTTTTATAACCAATCAAACGAACTCATAGCCCATATTCTATGAGTTCGTTTCTCGGGGAGATGATCGAATGCTGAAGGCAGCCGTTATTGGACTGGGAGATATCTCTAAAATTCACATACCGATTATACAAGAAAATCCAAATGTGGAACTCGTTGCTGTGTGTGATATCGATGAAGCATTAAAAGATGCGGTCCCTGGTGTTCATTTTTATACCGACTACCATGTGATGATTGAAGAGGAAGAATTGGATTGTGTACATGTTTGTCTGCCGCACTATCTGCATCTGCATGCTACGAAAGCATGCGTAGAGAAGGGAATTCATGTCCTTCAGGAAAAGCCCCTTGCTTTAAATACAGAAGAGGGTTTGGAGTTAGTGAAATTAGAAGCAGAACATCCAGATGTGAAAATCTGTATTTGCTTTCAAAACCGCTATAATGAAACGTTTGAAACACTGCAGGAAATCGCAGCAAGCGGGACATATGGCAAGGTAATTGGAGTCAAGGGACTGGTTACCTGGTTTAGACCAAAGAATTATTATGATGTCAAACCATGGCGCGGAATGATGGAATATGCCGGCGGCGGTGTAATGATTAACCAATCGATTCATACTCTGGATTTGATGCACCTGCTTGGCGGTGAAATAAAAGAGCTAAAAGGGACGATCAGTAACTTACTCGATTATGGGATTGAAGTCGAGGATACAGCAACCGCCCATATTAAATATAAAAATGGGGCTACAGGCTTGTTCTTTGCCACAAATGCCAATTTTGGAAATTCCAGTGTCGAGCTTCAGGTTGTCTTAGAAAAGGCGAAATTTACGATAAAGGATAGTATTTTAACACGATTGAATGAAGATGGCATCAAGGAAAGAATGGTTGAGGATGCGAAAATGCCTGGATCTAAGTTCTATTATGGTGCCAGCCATATGAAACTAATCAATCAATTCTATTCTTCTATCGCAAATAACACTAGTGATTATGTTCACGTAAAGGATGCGCTGCCATCGATTCAAATCATTGATGCGATCCGTACATCTTCAGAGTTAAACAAAGAAATTAAATTGGAGGTATGATACCATGGCTAAAGGAAAAATCGGCGTGCAAATGATGATGCTGAAGGATAAAGTAACAGAGCTTGGTGCTTATGAAACGATGAAAAAGGTCAGCGAACTTGGCTATCATGCAGTGGAAGTATCACAAATTCCGATGACAGCGGAGAACGTTGCTGAACTAAAAAGAGCGGCAGAGGATTTCGATATTAAGATTGCGGCGATGTCTGCAGGTCTTGAACCAATGCTTCCAGGGGCGCCGGGAGAAACATTGCAGCATGATTTTGATAAAATCGTAAACGACTGCAAAACATTAAATTGTAACTTTTTGCGCATTGGTATGATGCCGCTTCATTTAATGGGCAATAAAGATGATATCATGGGCTTTGTCGAAAGAGCAGAGGCCATGGCACACCGCCTGGCGGAGCATGGAATTGCGTTATACTACCATACACATCATCTGGAATTCCAAAGATTTGATGGTGCATTTCTCTTAGATATTATTAAAAATAATACAACGAAGCTCGGCTTTGAACTCGATGTACACTGGATTCAAAGAGCGGGTGTCAATCCGGTAGAATTTGTGAAGCAATACAAAGACCGCATTTCTTTATTACATGTAAAAGATTACCGTGTCGGAGCGATGGATTTAACTGATATTGACTTTAACAAAGATTTGGGCAAATTTATGAACAGATTCGTCAATACGATTCAATTCGCTGAGGTTGGAGAAGGCAATCTGAATATCCCGGCAATCATGGATGCCGGTCTTGAAGCAGGGGCACAGTATTTCTTAGTCGAGCAGGATGAACTGTACGGCCGTGATCCGTTTGACTGTCTGCAAACATCAGCAGAAAATTTAAGAAAATTGGGTTACAGCGACTGGTTTTAAGACGATGTGAAATATGAAGTACGGGGCTGTTGATGACGGACAGCCTCTTTATTTTACATAATTCATTTGTCCCGTGTCAGAGGTTTCATTAAGCAAACGATCGATTTCAACCGAAATATATTCTATCGGTGCCGACTTTTTTGCTAGTATTTTCGTATCTTCTAATAATTTATCGATATCTATCAATGTTTTAAACATTTTATTCACTCCCAAAATAAATCAATCGTTCTTTATTTGTTCTCTATATAGAACCAATTGTACGATATAAATATAGAATGCACAACCGGTATCGTTTAATTATGTTTGGAAAATAAGTCTGTAGACCTATGATATATAGAGTATTCGATAATCATTTTCATTTTATGACCGTCAAATAAAAAATTTTATTTCAGTAAGATTGAAAGTGTTTTAGTTTTTTCAAATTTTTTTATCGGTAAATAATGGCGTACAGCAGGAAAAATGACGTCCTCTAAAAATAGCGGTAGAAATAAAATTCTTGACAATATCCTATTAACTCCTTTAATATGTTTATATAAGAATAAGAGTTTATTCCTAAAGGGGAGTAGCTTTTACAGCAAAGTCGTCATTACGGAGGATATCTCCCGGCTTTGTTGGCAGCGATTCGTTTTGAATGATTCGTTGTTAGCCAGACCTTTACCAGCAGGTAAGGTCTATTATTATGCGTAAAATCAGACCTTTACCAGCATGGTAAAGGTCTTTATTTTGGCTAAAAATAGAAGGAGGCTGCAAATGGAATTAGCACTATTAATGGAATATGGATGGGTATTGCTTGTTTTAATTGTGTTAGAAGGTTTATTGGCAACAGACAATGCACTTGTTCTGGCCATTATGGTCCGGCACTTGCCGGAAGAAAATCGGAGAAAAGCATTATTTTATGGATTAGTAGGAGCGTTTTTATTCCGCTTTGGTTCGCTATTTATTATCTCTTATCTTGTCGATGTATGGCAGGTTCAGGCTTTGGGTGCTGCGTATTTGCTCTTCATGTCTATTAATCATCTAATTAGGAAATGGGCAAAAGGGAAGGCGAAAGAAGACGAAGAAGAACTTGAAAAGGTAGAAAAGCCGAAAAAACAGAGCAGCTTCTGGATAACTGTCCTTAAGGTGGAGCTTGCTGATATCGCCTTTGCGATTGATTCAATCTTAGCTGCAGTAGCTTTAGGTGTTACACTTCCGGAACTGCCGATTGCTGATATCGGCGGAATGAACGGCGGTCATTTCATCGTCATTTTAGCAGGTGGTATGATTGGGTTAGTGATTATGCGTTTTGCCGCGAATATGTTTGTCAAGCTGCTGGATAAAAAGCCAGGCCTAGAGATTGCTGCATTCTGTATCGTAGGCTGGGTAGGGGTTAAATTACTTGTTCATACCTTGGCACATCCTCAGTTAGCCTTCATTTCTCATAGTTTCGCGGAATCATCTGCATGGAAGGCGACCTTCTATATTGTCTTAATTGGAATTGCTGTGGCCGGCTGGTTTTTATCCAAACCAGAAGGAGCAGTGAAAGCAAAAAAAGAGGTTGTAGAATAAAAGCGAGCGCCTTTTGGTGCTCGCTTTTTATACCTTAAGAAGTTAACTGCCCTTTTTTTCATAAGCAGGGGGATAGCCTGTACAACTTTGCTAAAAAAACATATGTAATAGTAAAGGATAACACTGCTTATCCTTTACGGCATACCCATAACCTCCTCTCTTTTCAAACTGTATGTCCGTCACATGACGGCATGCAGTTTTTTTTTGCGGAGGAAAGATCCTGCTTTATCATCATGCTCTGCTATTCATGGATAAAAAGAAATATTATTTAAAATAAATTGAAATGTTGTGCTCCGGCCATTTTAAAAATATAATGAGACATTGTATGATAATTATTGGTTTCTATCCTGGAAGAAAGGCAGTTTCCTTAGAAGGTGAATAGTATGACAACGAATAAGCAATCAACGTCGAGAATAGATTTTAACCTTGTATTAATTCTAATGCTGCTCTGCATTGCCAGCTGCATTTCCATTTTCAGCGCCCAATCAACAGGTCAGTATCAGGAAAATTTCTTTTTGAAACAAATTGTCTGGTACTGTGTGGGAACGATGATTATTGCCTCTGTCATTACATTGGATTCGGATCAATTAAAAAAAATATCATGGTATGCCTATGGTTTCGGGCTCTTTCTCTTAGCGTTTTTAATCGTTGCTCCGGAACCAATTGCCCCGGTGATTAATGGAGCAAAGAGCTGGTATAAAGTTCCCGGAATGGGCTCGATCCAGCCGTCAGAATTTGTGAAAGTGTTTATCATTCTGGCATTATCAAGGGTCATAGTAGAGCATCATCACAAATATATAGTGAAAACAATCCAGACAGATCTATTGCTCCTGCTCAAATTAGGCGGGGTTACGATGGTGCCGTTATTATTTGTTATGCAGCAGCCGGACTTAGGGACCTCGCTTGTGTTTATCGCCATTTTACTAGGAATGGTATTCATTTCAGGGATCACCTGGAAGATTTTAGTGCCAATTTTCAGCAGTGCTGTCGTCCTGATCTCTGTTATTTTTTATTTTGTTCTCTGGCAGCCGGAGATTTTGGAAAAATATCTAGGAGTAAAGGAATACCAATTCGGCCGGATTTATTCCTGGATTGATCCGTATAATTTTCAAAGCTCGGCCGGTTATCAGCTTGTCCGATCGCTTCTCGCCATTGGTTCCGGGGAAACATCGGGGAAAGGATTTGGGACCCGGGAGGTTTATTTGCCGGAAAGCCATTCCGATTTTATCTTCAGTATCGTCGGAGAAGAATTTGGTTTTATCGGGGCCAGCGTTCTCATCAGCCTATTCTTTCTTTTGATCTACCATATTACAAAGGTAGGTATGGAAACGAAGAATGCTTTTTACACTTATGTATGTGTTGGAGTCATCAGCATGCTGACATTCCACGTGTTTCAAAATATCGGTATGACGATTGGTCTTTTGCCGATCACGGGAATTCCGCTGCCGTTTATCAGTTATGGCGGCAGTTCCTTAATGGGAAATATGCTCGCTGTCGGTCTGATATTCTCGATTCGCTACCATCATAAGAAATACATGTTTTCCAAAAGCGATTGAACAGCAAAAGCAGAGAAAAAGCCGCGTGATTGCGGTTTTTTCTCTGCTTTTTGGCAAAATTCGGGGCGCCACTGTGACGCCCCGAATTTTTCGTTATTGGATGGTGCCGTTTCCATAGGGGAACTGTGAGGTGTATCCTTGGAATTGCTGGAATTTTTGCTGCAGCTTTTGTGCTTCTGCAGGTTCAAGTTTATACCAGCCTTTGCGGAACATGAGATTATACAGTTCCCGTTGTTCATTTTGCGCTTCGGAATAAATATTCCAGATATCCTGATACAGGGCCTGGTGGCTTGCCTCGTTTAAATAAATGCTGTAAGAATCCGTCATCGCTTTTTCCGTCGCTAATAAATCATTCGTGAAATCACGTTCATTCATTTGCGCTGTTTTTTGCACCTGCGCTTCTGGATTCCCAAGCGCTTGGTTCTGACCTTGCCAATTTTGATTCATCCTGACCGCCTCCTGTTTATTGCTGCATGCTTCCAAATGAAGCTTGATTTTGATTGTTTAAGTGTGAAAGGATACGCGTATAGTGCCGCTGATGCATTTGTCCGCACGCATTAAATGCATGGATCAGTTCCTGATCCTGAACTTGCTGCGCATAGAAGTTAGCTTTTTTCATGGCCAGCAGATTCCAGGAAAGCATATCCGTTAAATAGAGCGCATCCTTTGTGGAGATGACAGCCGGCGGCTGCTGAAAAACGACCTGTTGATTTTGTGTTTGAAAGTTTTGCTGCTGCATTGTTTTTGCCTCCTTATTCCGTTCTTCTTTTAAACTGGTTATTTTGGCTGTTTACTTTTTCTGGTCCGTGCTCATTTTCTACCCCGGGACCGGCATTCCCCTTTACACTTGCTGCGCTGATCGCTGCTTTTGAAGGGTTCTTTACTCTTTTAACCAATGACAATCACCTCCACGTTTAGCATGTCCGATAATGAATGTTTCATGAATCGGGCGCTATACTTTGATGAGTTTTTCAAATAATCTGTCATATTTCATTGTCCATTTTTTATAAACTAACAGTAGCGGGAGAGGTGAAAGGGAAAAGGGGGTTATGAATTGGTCACAGATATTCGCACAGCAGCAGTATTAGGTTCTGGTGTTATGGGTTCAGGTATTGCTGCTCTGTTAGCAAACTCAGGTATCTCCGTGCTGCTCCTCGATAGGGTACCATCGCGGCTGACTGAAACTGAAAAGGAGCAAGGTTTTACACTTCAGGATAGCAAAGTTCGTAACAGGTTAAGTGAGAATGCCTTGAAAAATTTATTAAAACAGAAGCCGGCACCGCTTACCATCAGGCAAAATCTTTCCTTTATTGATGCCGGAAACTTGGAGGATGATAGACACAAGCTGCGTGAAGCGGACTGGATTATCGAAGCGGTTGTAGAAAATCTGGAGATAAAAAAACAAATCTTTACCTTGGTCGATCAATACCGGAAACAAGGAAGTATCGTTAGTTCGAATACATCAGGAATTTCTATCACTGCCATGTCAGAAGGGCGTTCAGAAGATTTCTGCCGTCATTTTCTCGGCACCCATTTTTTTAATCCTCCTCGTTATTTAAAGCTTCTTGAAATGATTCCTGGAGAAAAAACAGCACCACACGTCCTTGAATTTATGAAACACTTTGCTGAGGAAGTCCTTGGTAAAGGAGTGGTAGTTGCCAAGGATACCCCTAATTTTATTGCGAACCGAATCGGCACTTATGGTTTATTGGTCACGATTCGCGAAATGGAAAAGGGTCATTACAGTGTCGGTGAGGTTGATTCTGTCACAGGTCCTTTAATTGGACGGCCGAAAAGCGCAACGTTCAGAACACTTGATGTCGTCGGGATTGATACATTTCTCCATGTGGCAGACACTGTTCACCAGGTCTTAGTGGGAGCAGAGAAAGCGGATTTTTCCCCACCGCCATTTATGCAAGAAATGATGAAGAGAGGATGGTTGGGCAATAAAAGCGGTCAGGGCTTTTATGAAAAGAAAGGAAAGGAAATTCTCGAACTGAACCCTGTTACGATGCAATATCAGCCGCGGCGGAAACTAAAAAGTGCCGCAATTGAAGAGAGCGGGCTGGCGAATGACTGGAGCCAAAAGCTGCGGATGCTTTTGTATTCAAATGACCGGGCCGGAAGTTTGTTGTGGAATGTTCTAACCCCGGTATGTCTGTACTCCGCCGAAAAACTGGATGAAATTGCTCCTCATATTGCCGCGGTGGATCAGGCTATGAAGTGGGGCTTTGGCTGGGAACGGGGACCATTCGAAATGTGGGACGCTCTCGGTTTAAAGCAATCAGTAGAAATCCTGAAGACATCAGGTAAATCTATTCCTCGTTGGGTAACAGATATGCTGGAACAAGGTTTTTCAACTTTTTATAAGGAGGAAGCCGGGGATATCTATTACTATCACAATGGTGAATATCGTCGATTGGAGGAAAATCAAAAAATACTTAATGTGAAAAAAATAAAGCAACAAAACGGTATCATCAAGAAAAATAGCGGCGCTTCTTTGGTTGATATCGGTGACGGGGTGGTCCTGCTTGAATTTCATTCGCCGCATAACGCGATTGGTCCGGATATTCTGCAGATGATCCATGCAGCAGTAGATGAAGTGGAAAAAAATTATAAAGGGCTGGTCATAGGGAATGAGGGAAAGAACTTCTGTGTCGGTGCCAACCTTGGCATGATTCTAATGGAAGCACAGGATGATAACCTATTTGAACTTGATTTCATTGTGCAGCAATTTCAGCAGGCCATGATGAAAATCAAGTATAGTGCAAGACCGGTTGTAGCTGCTCCTTTTGGGATGGCACTCGGCGGAGGAGCCGAGGTTTGCCTGCCTGCTGCGCATATTCAAGCCTCATCGGAAACCTATATCGGACTAGTTGAAACTGGGGTGGGCTTAATCCCAGGGGGCGGAGGAAATAAGGAGCTCTATATCAAGACGTTGAGAAGCATGCCGAAAGGGATTGAATTTGACCTGCAAAAGGTGGCCAATAAGGTATTTGAAACGATTGCCATGGCAAAGGTATCGGGTTCTGCTGCCGAAGCCGCCCAGCATCATTTTCTCAACGCATCTGACGGAATCAGTGCGAACGGCAGCTATTTGCTCCATGATGCCAAACAAGTGGTTTTGACCCTTTCAGAGAGAGGTTATAAACCGCCGCAGAGAGCAAAGATTCCGGTTACAGGAGAAACCGGATACGCCACACTTCTTTTAGCGGCACAATCGCTCCTGTCCTCTGGAAACATTTCCGAGCATGATTTGAAAATCGCCAAAAAACTAGCGTATGTCATTGCAGGGGGAAAGGTGCCATTCGGCACTTTGGTTGATGAGCAATACCTGCTTGATTTGGAACGAGAGGCCTTTCTTAGCTTGGTAACCGAGACGAAAACCATGCAGCGGATGCAGCATATGCTCATAAAAGGAAAACCGCTGCGAAATTAAACAAATAAAAAATGGAAAGGTGCTGGGTGAATGGGAGAAGCAGTCATTGTAACAGGGGCAAGGACCCCTGTCGGAAAGGCAAAAAAAGGTACACTTGCCCATGTCCGGCCGGATGACTTAGGAGCGCTTGTTGTCAAAGAAACGTTAAAACGTGCCGGAGGCTACGAAGGCTCTATCGATGATCTGATTATCGGCTGTGCCATGCCCGAGGCAGAGCAGGGTTTGAATATCGCCCGGAATATCGGCGCGTTGGCCGGTCTTCCTTATACAGTCCCGGCCATTACGATCAACCGCTATTGTTCCTCCGGGCTGCAGTCGATTGCCTTTGCCGCGGAAAGAATTATGCTGGGCTATGGCGATACGATAATTGCCGGCGGGGTCGAATCGATGAGCCTAGTTCCGATGTTTGGGCATGTGGCACGTCCGAATATCAAGCTGGCCGAAAATGCACCGCAGTACTACATGAGCATGGGGCATACGGCTGAGGAAGTAGCAAGGAAATTCAATGTATCACGTGAAGACCAGGATGCCTTTGCCGTCCAAAGCCACCAAAAGGCGGCGCAGGCCATTCAAGAAGGGAAATTTGCCGCGGAAATTGTCCCTGTCGAAGTCATTCAGGTAACGTTCAATAAGGATCATAAGCTTGTTGAAAAAAGGATTTCCTTCAGCTGCGATGAAGGAGTGCGCTCGGATACAAGCATTGAAAAGCTGGCAGCGCTCCGTCCTTCCTTCACCCTGAACGGGACGGTTACAGCCGGAAATGCATCACAGATCAGCGATGGGGCTGCGGCAGTTTTGGTCATGGATCGGGAAAAAGCCGAATCACTCGGATTAAAGCCGCTGGCAAAGTTTAGAGCCTTTGCTGTTGGGGGAGTTCCGCCTGAAATCATGGGAATGGGCCCGGTGGCGGCGATTCCGAAAGCATTGCAATTAGCCCGCCTGGAGATTTCCGATATAGGTCTGTTTGAATTAAATGAAGCCTTTGCATCCCAATCCCTGCAGGTCATTCGAGAACTCGCCCTGGATGAAGAAAAGGTGAATGTGAACGGGGGAGCGATCGCTTTAGGTCATCCATTAGGCTGCACAGGAACGAAGCTAACCTTAACTCTGCTGCATGAAATGAAACGGCGTCAAGTACAATTTGGGGTTGTAACAATGTGTATTGGCGGTGGAATGGGGGCTGCAGGTGTTTTTGAATTGCTGTAATCTGTGATTCGGATTTTTACGGGAAGGGGATATGGAGATGGCGAATCAAATCAACGAGGCGATTGCCGGAGGAAGCTTTTTAACCGAGAAAATTTCATGTGACAGGGTGTATACACCAGAGGATTTTAATGATGAACAAAAATTGATGGCAAAAACAATTGAGGACTTTGTCGAAAAAGAAGTGGTGCCGGTAATGGAGCACCTGGAAAATCAGGATTTTACCCGTTCCGTACAGCTGATGAAAAAAGCAGGTGAATTAGGTTTATTGGCTGCTGATGTGCCCGAGGAATATGGCGGACTTGGTCTCGATAAAATTAGTTCAGCCTTGATAACCGAAAAAATAGCCCGCGTCGGCGGTTTTTCCATTACCCATGGCGCCCATGTCGGGATTGGCTCTTTGCCTATTATCCTTTTTGGCTCAGATGCCCAGAAACAAAAGTATCTGCCCTTTTTTGCAACAGGGGAAAAAATATCCGCCTATGCTTTAACAGAACCGGGTTCAGGCTCAGATGCACTGGGAGCAAAGACAACCGCAAAATTAAACGATGCCGGAACCCATTATATTTTAAACGGAGAAAAACAGTGGATTACGAATTCAGGCTTTGCAGATGTCTTTATTGTTTACGCCAAAATTGACGGGGAACATTTCTCCGCTTTTATTGTCGAGAGAGATTATCCGGGGGTGTCTACCGGATCCGAAGAAAAGAAGATGGGATTGAAAAGCTCATCGACCCGGACATTAATTTTAGAGGATGCTCTTGTCCCGAAAGAGAATCTCCTTGGAGATGCGGGGAAAGGTCATGTGATCGCCTTTAATATCTTAAATATTGGCCGCTATAAGCTGGGGGTTGGAGCGGTTGGATCGGCAAAACGGGCATTAGATATCACGATTCAATACACAAACCAACGGCAGCAGTTTAAGAAGTTTCTCTCACAATTTCCTTTAACAAAGGAGAAGCTGGCGTCGATGGCGTCTGCTATTTATGCAGCTGAAAGCTCTGTTTACCGCACGGTGGGCTTGTTTGAAGAAAAAATGAGCAAATTATCCCCAGAAGATGCCGGAAATGGAAAAAGAGTAGCAGAATCGATTGCCGAATATGCAATTGAATGTTCTTTAAATAAAGTATTTGCCAGTGAGATGCTCGACTATATCGCTGATGAGGGAGTCCAGCTCCATGGCGGGTATGGGTATATGGCCGATTATGAAATAGAAAGAATTTATCGCGATTCGAGAATTAATCGTATTTTTGAAGGAACAAATGAAATCAACCGCCTCCTTGTCCCTGCCACATTAATGCGGAAAGGGATGAAAGGGGAACTTCCGCTGCTTGAAAGGGCGCGAGAATTGCAAGCCGATCTCATGACATATATGCCCCGGGAGCCGGGGGATGAGCCGCTCGCAAAGGAAAAAATGCTGGTGGAGAACGGAAAGAAAATAGCACTTCTCGCGGCAGGATTAGCAGTGAAGAAATTTGCTAAAGCACTGGAGGAAGAACAGGAAATCTTAGTTAATATCGCAGATATCGTTTCAAATGTATATGCGATGGAATCGGCCGTTCTGCGCACCGAAAAGGCAATCAAGCGGTTAGGGGCAGCCTTCTGCAGCCAGAAGCTGCTTTACAGCGAAATTTTTTGCCAGGAAGCTTTTCAACAGCTTGAACTAGACGCCAAAGAAACATTGCTTGCGGTGGAGGAAGGGGATACATTACGGATGATGCTCTCAGCACTAAGGAAATTCACCCGTTTTACACCGGTAAATATCATTGCAAAAAAACGCGAAGCAGCAGAAAAGCTTATCAAGTCAGAGCGGTATGTCGTTTAAAAAGATTTTGAAGCTCTCTAAACAGAGGGCTTTTTGAATTTGGTTTATTAACGTTAATCATTTCGAATATGGACCATAATATGGTAAGATAATGTCAAGTTCTACAATTTAATGGAGATTGCTGAGGTGATATGTATGAACCTGATATTTTATTGGTATCCTAAATGTGGGACATGTCGAAAAGCAAAGAAATGGCTGGATGACCAACAAATTCCTTTTGAAGAAATACATATTGTCGACAATCCTCCATCTCGATCTCAATTGGAAGACCTGTACAGGAAAAGCGGGCTGGATATTAAGAAGTTTTTTAATACAAGCGGCCAGCGCTACAGGGATCTCGGATTAAAGGATCGGATAAAAGAGGCATCAGAGGATGAACTTCTTGATTTACTAGCCTCTGATGGAATGTTGATCAAAAGACCGATTGTAACAGATCAAGAAAAAGTGACAGTTGGTTTTAAAGAAGAGGAATTTGCCCAAACCTGGAAAAAGTAAGTTTATCACAAAAAAACATAATATTTATTGGAGGGAACTGCATGAATATTCCAAAGGACTTACGTTATACTGAGGATCACGAGTGGGTAAAAACAGAAGGGGACAAAGTCAGGGTAGGAATTACTGATTTTGCTCAACATGCACTAGGAGACATTGTGTTTGTTGAATTACCAGAAACAGGAACGGAAATCACAGCAGGAGAGTCCTTCGGAAGTGTTGAGTCTGTAAAAACCGTTTCTGAATTAATGGCTCCTATCAGCGGAAAAGTCGTTGAAGTGAACGAGGATTTAAATGATAATCCTGAGTCTGTTAATGAATCTCCATATGAGAAAGCTTGGATGATTGTCGTTGAACCTTCTGACGCTTCAGAAGCGGAAAAATTATTGACTGCGGATAAGTATGAGGAAATCACGAAAGAAGACTAATATATCTAGAAAGCGTCCAAATAGGGGCGCTTTCGTTTTACTATCAGCATAGTATATAAAGCGGATGGCAGATTCGACTGCGGCTTTCGCCATGATGGAAGTCAAGCCGTGTCTTTCTAATGAAGGGGTGGCGAATATGACCGAATTAGTTCATGATAAAATTATCATTGTGGAAGGGATCTCGGATAAAAGAAAAATACAAAAGGTTGTGAAAGAGCCTGTTGATATTATTTGTACCAACGGCACGATCAGCCAGTCCCTCTTAGATGAGTTAATCGATCATATATCCGATCAGGAAATTTTTATTTTAGTTGACGCAGATGCAGCGGGGGAAAAACTGCGCAGACAATTAATAAGGGAATTCCCTGAAGCTGAGAATCTTTATATCGATAGAATGTACCGCGAAGTAGCCGCTGCCCCTGTGCAGCATCTTGCGGAAGTTTTATTAAGAGCCAATCTTCATGTAGAAACGCGTCATTTAGATAAAGGGTAATCAAAGAGACAGAAAAAAGAGCAGAGAAGGGAGCTGCTCTTTTTTCTGTCTCTTTTAAGAACATCTTGATAGATTGATGTTGTTTTCTGTTGAAATTACTGGATCGAATCAGGATATCTAAGGCAGGAAAGTAAACAGACCATACGGAATATATACTCCTATTACGGTTGATTCGGAGGCGATTCTGTTGAGGGAACTGTTAACATTATGGGCATTAGAAGTTAACCGAAAAAAGGTATTCCGTTTTATTCTGAAAGAGCTGAGGCTTTCTTTTTACTTATTAACCGAAAATGAACAGATCCTGGTCAAAATTGAAAATGATACATTGCAGCTTCCTGATAATGGTGCTGCTCTCTCTGTGAAAAGTCTGGCTGGAAAACAGAACACCTTTCTTTCCCTCTTTGCCGGCGAACGGAAACTAAGGAAAGCTGTCGTTACAAAAGATGTTGAAACGACGCTGTCCTTTCGCGAACAGCTGCTCTTAGAAGCCCTTTTTTATTTAGCACGACCGGAAATTCCTTAAATCCAAGTAATTCTATAAGAAAAGGAGATAAAATGATTGACGCCTATTTTATATTTATGTTACTATCACCTTAACCATATTGGGTATGATAAACTGTAATGGTAATCATTTCATAAACGGGTTTTTTTACCTTAGATGCAGGATTCTCCAAATTGACACAACATAGGGAAATGAGACCCGCAAAGTTTAAGTCATCATATTGAGGAGAGATGGAAATGTCAGAAAAGAATTATCGTATTGAAACATTGAGCGTTCATGGCGGATTGCAGCCAGACCCAGTAACAGGTGCACGCGCAGTGCCGATTTATCAAAATAATGCCTATCAATTCAAAAATACAGAACATGCAGCGAATTTGTTCGGTTTAAAGGAAGCGGGATATATATATACTCGGATTACAAATCCAACTACAGCTGTTTTTGAAGAACGCGTTGCCTTGTTGGAGGGCGGAGTCGGTGCTCTAGCTGTCGCAAGCGGTATGTCTGCGATTACTTTAGCAGTTATGAATATTGCTGAAGCAGGCGATGAGATTGTCGCGGCATCTAATTTGTATGGCGGTACATATAATTTATTTGCTGTAACACTTCCAAAATACGGTATTCAGGTGAAGTTTGTTGATCCGCAAGATCCTGAAAACTTCCGTGCGGCGATTACGGATAAAACAAAGGCCATTTTCGCTGAAACCATTGGAAATCCGTCTTTAAAAGTTCTTGATATTGAAGCAGTGGCAAATATTGCCCACGGAGCAGGTCTTCCACTCATTATCGATAATACATTCGCTTCTCCATACCTATGCCGTCCAATTGAATTTGGCGCAGATGTTGTGGTTCATTCGGCAACGAAATGGCTTCTTGGCAATGGGACAACAACAGGCGGAATCATCGTAGATTCCGGCAAGTTTGATTGGAATTCACCAAAGTTCCCGGGGCTGACAGAACCGGATGAAAGTTATCATGGATTATCATACGCGAAAGATGTTGGTGCAGCTGCTTACATTACAAAGGCTCGCGTACAGCTTTTACGTGATATGGGACCAGCTTTAAGCCCAATCAATGCATTCCAATTTGTTCTCGGACTTGAAACACTGCATGTTAGAATGAAAGAACATGTGGCGAATGCCGTGAAAGTAGCAGCATATTTGGAAAATCATCCTGCTGTAAGCTGGGTACTATATCCGGGACAGGAAAACAGCCCTGATAAAGAGTTAGTGAAGAAGTACTTGCCGAAAGGTGCCGGCTCCATGATCGTATTCGGCATTAAAGGCGGCAGAGAAGCAGGCGCTAAATTAATTGATAATATTGAGCTTTGGGCACACGTTGCAAACGTAGGGGATGCGAAGAGCTTAATTATTCATCCTGCGAGCACGACCCATCAGCAGCTGGATGCGGAAGGTTTAAAAGCAGCAGGTGTTTCTGAAGACTTAATCCGTCTGTCTGTCGGGATTGAAAACGCAGAAGATTTAATTGATGATTTAGAGCAGGCTATTGCAGCAGCAACTGGAATTACTTCACGCGCTTAATCTCTCTTTAAAATTAAAGTATGTCACTCACTTGAGTATCATATTAAAATAGCATTTGGTGCGTTGACACCCTCTGCTATCCATGCTACGATAACAAGCGTAATTAGTTTAAACCGTGAATTTAATAAAATGTTTTACTCTTATCCAGAGAGGTGGAGGGATGTGCCCGATGAAGCCCGGCAACCGTCAATGATGATTGATATGGTGCCAATTCACACAGAGCTTCTGAGCTTTGAAAGATGGGAGAAAGGTTTAGATATCATGGTGCCTTTCTGCTCATATGCAGAAAGGCATTTATTTTAAGAGAATAATATTATGGCAGGATAGCGATCAGGTATGGGAACGTCTATACAGATGCTTAGTTCCGGTACCAAATTGGATAGTAAAGAGGGTGAAAGAGGCCATGATTTCAATCAAAAATGCAAAGAAAATCTTTTCTACGAAGCAGGGGAAAGTAACAGCCGTTACCGATGTGAATCTTGATATAGAAGAAGGGGAAATTTTCGGCGTTATTGGCTATAGCGGAGCTGGGAAAAGTACGTTAATTAGAATGTTAAACGGGCTTGAAATTCCAACTGAAGGTTCGATCACTGTGGCGAAGCGAAAAGTGTCTCATATTAAGGGGAAGGAACTAAGACAGGCCCGGCAAGAGATCAGCATGATTTTCCAGCATTTTAATTTGCTTTGGTCCAGAACCGTAAGAGAAAACATCACTTTTCCGCTGGAAATCGCCGGAGTACCGTCTGCGGAGCGGAGAAAGAGAGTGGATGAGTTAATCAGCTTAGTCGGTCTTCAAGGAAGAGAGGATTCCTACCCGGCACAGCTGAGCGGCGGTCAGAAGCAGAGAGTCGGGATAGCAAGGGCCTTGGCCAATAATCCGAAGGTACTGCTCTGTGATGAAGCGACATCGGCACTAGACCCGCAAACGACCGATTCTATTTTGGAACTGCTTGTTGATATTAATAAACGCTTAGGTCTAACGATTGTTTTAATCACACATGAAATGCATGTAATTCGGAAAATCTGCCACCGCGTAGCAGTGATGGAAGATGGCAGGGTTGTTGAAACAGGCACTGTTTTAGAACTATTCAAAAATCCGCAGCAGCCGATTACAAAGCGCTTTGTTCAGCAGGTGACTGAACCGGAGGAAACGAAGGATACGATTCAGCATTTACTTCACTTATATCCAACGGGTCAGGTTGTTCAGCTTTCCTTTATCGGTGAAAAAGTAGAAACACCGCTTATTACGAGTCTCATCCGCCATTATTCTGTTACAGTGAATATTCTGCAGGGGAAAATCTCGCAGACGCAGGATGGGGCTTACGGAACACTGTTTATTCATTTGGATGGCAGTGAAACTGAGGTGCAGCATGCCATCGAATATATCCAGTCTCAGCAGGTGGGAGTGGAGGTGATTTCACATGCTTAGTCAGTGGTTTCCAAATGTTGATTGGGGAAAAATGTGGGAAGCAACTGTCGAGACGCTTTATATGACAGGTATTTCAACCGTTGCGACCTTTATTCTTGGTATCATTCTCGGATTACTGTTATTTTTAACATCGAGAGGAAACTTATGGCAAAACAGTTTTGCTTACTCTTGTATTAGTGCAGTTGTCAATATTTTCCGTTCGATCCCGTTTATTATTTTAATCGTCTTATTAATTCCTTTCACGAAGTTTTTATTAGGAACGATGATTGGTGAAAATGCAGCATTGCCGGCATTAATTATCGGCTCCTCTCCATTCTACGCTCGGATGGTAGAAATCGGGCTTCGGGAAATCGACAAGGGAGTCATCGAAGCAGCAAGGTCGATGGGAGCTAAAACAAGTACATTGATATGGAAGGTTTTGATCCCAGAGTCATTGCCGGCTCTTGTATCCGGTATTACGGTTACCGCCATTTCGTTAGTTGGTTTTACGGCTATGGCTGGGGTTATCGGAGCTGGCGGTCTGGGGAACCTGGCCTATCTCGAAGGCTTTCAGCGCAGCCGTTTCGATGTAACCTTAATGGCCACTATTGTCGTATTAATCATTGTGTTTATTATCCAATTTATTGGTGATATTATAACTACTAAAATCGATAAAAGATAAAAAGGAGAGTCAGAAGATGAAAAAATGGTTATTGTTTTTATTTACTGCTTTATTAGCACTTGTCCTCGCTGCGTGCGGAACCGCTAATGATAAAAAAGAAGAAGCAGCAGGCGCAAATAATGCTGACAAAGAAAAGACAACAGAAGCGGTAAAACTAGTGGTTGGTGCATCCAATGTACCGCATGCTGAAATTTTGGAAAAAGCAGCTCCGATTTTAAAAGAAAAAGGGATTGATCTTCAAATTGAAAAATTCCAGGATTATGTTATTCCAAACCAAGCATTAGAATCCAAGGAATTGGATGCAAACTACTTCCAGCATATTCCTTACCTTGAATTGCAAATTAAAGAAAACGGCTATGATTTTGTC
The DNA here is from genome assembly GCF_014207535.1 of Bacillus benzoevorans. Lineage (GTDB taxonomy): Bacteria > Bacillota > Bacilli > Bacillales > Cytobacillaceae > Bacillus_BD > Bacillus_BD benzoevorans. The sequence continues at coordinate 90,225 of NZ_JACHGK010000004.1, read as the reverse complement.
AATGCTGGCGGCATTCATATTGAACCAATCGGTATTTATTCAAAGAAATATAAGAAACTAAGCGAATTACCAGATGGTGCTACTGTGATTATGAGTAATTCTGTCGCGGACCATGGGCGTGTCCTTTCCCTTCTTGAAGTTCAGGGTTTAATTAAATTAAAAGAAGGCATTGATAAAACAGCTGCAACCGTAGACGATATCGTTGAAAATAAGAAGAATCTGAAGTTTGATACAGAATTTGCGCCGGAGTTACTTCCACAAATTTACAATAATGGTGAAGGTGACATTGTCATCATTAACTCTAACTTTGCGATTGATAATGGATTAAATCCATTAAAAGATGCGATTGCAATTGAAGATGAAAAATCCCCTTATGTAAATGTTGTTGCTGTTCGCAAGGGCGACGAAAATAGAAAAGAGATCAAAACACTTGTAGAAGTGCTTCATTCGAAAGAAATTCAAGATTTCATTATTAAAGAATACAAAGGGGCTGTCGTCCCGGTTTCTAAGTAAAAATTAAACATAAAAGCTGTGGTTCTTTTTGGGACCATGGCTTTTTCATATTTAATCGCAATATAAGAAAATATTCATATTTTATAGAGAGAAGAAAGGACAAACTAATAGAGCGTGCAGCCTTGGTATGAAAGCATTTAGGCCTCAATTCTCAATTAATATAAAAAATACTTTCTAAACATATTTGTTTGAAAAGCTATCTGTTACTAGAGTTTTAAAAATAAATCACATGTAGGTGTTGCTAATCATTATCATTTAGTATAAGATTGTAATGAGAATAGATTGAGAATGAAATAACAGGTCAATACCGACAAGATATAATATACATTCGGGAGGAATAATAAAATGGCAGGATCTGTATTAAGCATTAAAGATTTACACGTTTCAATTGAAGGAAAAGAAATTTTAAAGGGACTTGATTTAGAGATAAAAGGCGGAGAATTCCATGCGATTATGGGACCGAATGGAACAGGTAAATCCACCTTATCTTCTGCCGTAATGGGTCACCCAAAATATGAAGTTACTCAAGGAAGCATTACATTGGACGGTAAAAATGTTCTGGAAATGGGAGTAGACGAACGTGCACGTGCTGGTCTTTTCCTTGCCATGCAGTATCCAAGTGAAATAAATGGAGTAACGAATGCAGACTTTTTACGTTCTGCTATCAACAGCCGCCGTGCTGAAGGAGATGAAATCTCTTTAATGAAGTTCATTAAAACAATGGACAAAAAGATGGACTTCCTCGAAATGGATCCGGATATGGCACAGCGTTATTTGAATGAAGGATTTTCCGGCGGTGAGAAGAAACGTAACGAAATTTTACAAATGATGCTGATTGAACCGAAAATTGCTATTTTGGATGAAATCGATTCAGGTCTTGATATCGATGCATTAAAAGTCGTTTCAAAAGGAATCAATGCCATGCGCGGAGAGAACTTTGGCTGTATTTTAATCACACACTATCAGCGTCTTTTAGATTATATAACCCCTGATTATGTTCATGTCATGATGCAAGGGAAAGTAGTTAAATCAGGCGGACCTGAGCTTGCGCAGCGTTTAGAGGCAGAAGGATATGACTGGATTAAGCATGAACTTGGAATTGAAGACGAAACAGTTGGCCAAGAAGCGTAAGATTAGGAGGAGCTATTGATGACTACTGAAATTAAAAATTCATTTGATAAGGAGTACATTGGCTCTTTTTCAAGGGAATTAGGCGAACCTGATTGGTTAACAGAATTACGTGTTGGCGCCCTTGAACTAGCAGACAATCTACCTTTGCCAAAAGCTGATAAAACCAAAATTGATAAATGGAATTTTACTCAATTCAAAAAGCATATTGTTAAAAGTGAAGATTTTACTTCTTTTGACAGTTTACCTGAACCGGTAAAAGCACTTATAAATAATAATGAAGGCAGCCAAAACTTATACATTCAGCGAAATAACCGCCCGACTCTTTTATCTGTTTCCACAGAATTACAGGGAAATGGGGTTATTTTTACAGATATTTTTACAGCAGCGAGAGAACATGGAGAGTTACTGCAAAAGTATTTTATGAAAGATGCAGTGAAAATCGATGAACATAAATTGACGGCCTTGCATGCGGCATTGTTAAACGGCGGAGTATTTATTTATGTGCCGAAAAATGTCGTCATTAAGGAGCCGATTCAGGCAGTATTCCTGCATGATGATGAGGAAGCCAATTTATTCAATCATGTATTGATTGTCGCAGAAGATAACAGCTCTGTGACGTATGTTGAAAACTATCTTTCTGTTGCTGCTCCCGAAAACAGTGTATTCAACATCGTGACTGAAGTGGTTGCGAAGGCGAATGCCAAAGTTCAATACGGTGCAGTAGATACGCTTGCGCAAGGGATTACGACTTATGTGAACCGCCGCGGCATAACGGACAGAGATGCCCGCATCGAATGGTCTTTAGGTTTAATGAATGACGGCAACACCATTTCTGAAAATACAACCAATCTTGTTGGCACAGGTTCTTCTGGAGATACGAAAATGGTTTCCGTTGGACGCGGGGAACAAATCCAAAACTTCACAACGCAGATTGTTCACTATGCAAAATATACAACAAGCAATATTTTAAAACATGGTGTCACAAAGGACGGCTCTACCTCCATATTCAATGGAATCGGAAAAATTGAGCATGGTGCATCGAAATCAAATGCAGAACAAGAATCGCGGATTTTAATGCTTAGTGAAAAAGCCCGCGGGGATGCAAACCCAATGCTTTTGATTGATGAGGATGATGTGGTTGCCGGTCATGCTGCATCAGTAGGCCGTGTCGATCCGGTTCAGCTATACTATATCATGAGCCGCGGTATTGCCAAACACGAGGCGGAGCGCCTGATCATTCACGGGTTCTTAGCGCCGGTGGTAAATCAATTACCAATTGAAGGAGTTAAAAAGCAGCTCGTTGAAGTGATTGAAAGGAAAGTAAAATAATGGATATCAATGAAATTCGTCAGCATTTTCCTATTTTAGATCAGGAAGTCAATGGACATCCCTTAGTGTATCTTGATAGTGCGGCAACATCGCAAAAACCAGTCAGTGTGATTGAAGCGGTTAATCAATATTATCGTAAATATAATTCGAATGTTCACCGCGGGGTACACACACTGGGCACGTTAGCAACAGATGCATATGAAGGAGCACGTGAAAAGGTAAGAAAATTAATTAATGCGAAATCAATTGAGGAAATTATTTTTACTAGAGGTACGACGACATCTCTTAATACGATTGCTGCAAGCTACGGAAGAGCAAATCTCCATGAGGGCGATGAAATTGTCATCACATACATGGAACATCACAGTAACCTTATTCCATGGCAGCAGGTAGCTAAAGCGACAGGAGCAACGTTGAAATACTTCCCGCTGCAGGAAGACGGCACATTATCTTTAGATGATGTCAAAGCAACGATTACAGCAAAGACAAAAATTGTTTCTGTCACACTCGTTTCAAATGTATTGGGTGTCATTAATCCCATTAAGGAAATCGCGCAAATTGCCCATGAAAATGGGGCAGTTATGGTCGTAGATGGTGCCCAGGGGGTACCGCATATGAAGGTTGATGTGCAGGATTTGAATTGTGATTTTCTTGCTTTTTCCGGACACAAAATGTGCGGACCGACCGGAATTGGAGTATTATATGGGAAGAAGCAGTTACTTGAAAACATGGAGCCGGTTGAATTCGGCGGTGAAATGATTGATTTCGTTGGTTTATATGATTCGACTTGGAAGGAACTGCCGTGGAAGTTTGAAGGTGGAACACCGATTATTGCCGGAGCAATCGGCCTTGGTGCCGCCATTGATTTCTTACAAGAAGTAGGTTTAGATAAAATTTTAGAGCACGAGCACAAACTTACCGCGTATGCACTTGAAAAAATGTCAACAGTTGAAGGCATGACCATTTATGGACCGCAGGAAGCTGAAAAGCGGACCGGGGTTATTACATTTAATATTTCTGATGTACATCCACATGATGTTGCGACTGTATTGGATGCAGAAGGAATTGCCGTTCGCGCCGGGCACCATTGTGCACAGCCGCTAATGAAATGGTTAAATGTATCAGCAACAGCAAGGGCAAGCTTCTATCTGTACAATACGGAAAATGATATCGATAAGCTTGTGGAAGGTCTCGTGAAAACAAAGGAGTATTTTAGCGATGTCTTCTAATAAATTAGATGTTTTGTATCGACAAGTAATCATGGATCATTATAAAAACCCTCGTAACCGCGGGGTTATTGAAGATGACAGTTTGACCATTAATATGAACAATCCGACTTGCGGCGATCGCATTCAGCTGACGCTTAAGGTGGAAAATGATATCGTGGTGGATGCGAAGTTTGAAGGGGAAGGCTGTTCGATTTCGATGTCATCTGCGTCGATGATGACACAGGCGATTAAAGGGAAACCAATCGAAGAGGCACTTGTACTGGCGAATACATTCTCTGATATGGTTCAAGGAAAAGATGTCGAAGTGGATGAAGATTTGGATCTTGGTGATATTGAGGCATTATCAGGAGTATGTAAATTCCCGGCACGGATTAAATGTGCAACCCTTGCATGGAAAGCGATGGAGAAGGCGCTTCATGAGGAAGATAAATAACAGTCAAGAAACACTTAACCAAATTTAAGGAGGAAAACGACGATGGCTAAAAAAGCGCCTGAAATCGGTGATTATAAATATGGCTTTCATGATAAAGACGTCTCCATTTTCCGGTCAAAACGCGGCTTAACGAAAGAAATCGTTGAAGAGATTTCAAAAATGAAAGAAGAGCCCAAGTGGATGCTTGATTTTCGTTTAAAAAGTTTAGAGCATTTTTACAGCATGCCAATGCCGCAATGGGGCGGAGATTTATCATCACTAAATTTTGATGAAATTACTTACTATGTAAAACCATCTGAGAAATCCGAAAAATCTTGGGATGAAGTTCCAGAGGAAATTAAACAAACTTTTGACAAATTGGGGATTCCGGAAGCGGAACAAAAATATTTAGCAGGTGTTTCTGCTCAATATGAATCAGAGGTTGTTTACCATAATATGAAGGAAGATTTAGAGGCGTTAGGGATTGTCTTTAAAGATACCGATTCCGCTTTAAAAGAAAATGAGGATATCTTCCGTGAACACTGGGCAAAAGTAATTCCGCCGACAGATAATAAGTTTGCCGCTCTGAACTCTGCTGTTTGGTCCGGAGGTTCATTCATTTATGTTCCAAAAGGCATAAAGGTGGAAACTCCATTACAAGCCTATTTCCGCATTAACTCAGAAAATATGGGACAATTTGAGCGGACGTTAATTATTGTCGATGAAGGCGCACATGTCCACTATGTAGAGGGCTGTACGGCACCGGTTTATACAACCAATTCACTGCACAGTGCGGTAGTAGAAATCATTATTAAAAAAGGTGCTTATTGCCGTTATACAACAATCCAAAACTGGGCGAACAACGTATTTAACCTTGTGACGAAACGTGCCGTCTGTGAAGAGAATGCGACAATGGAATGGATTGATGGCAATATCGGCTCTAAATTAACCATGAAATATCCAGCCGTTATTTTAAAAGGCGAAGGCGCTCGCGGCTTGACACTTTCGATTGCGATTGCCGGTAAAGGGCAGCATCAGGATGCAGGTGCAAAAATGATTCACCTTGCACCTAATACATCATCGACGATTGTGTCTAAATCTATCTCGAAGCATGGCGGAAAGGTAACCTACCGCGGTCAGGTTCATTTCGGACGCAAAGCAGATGGGGCACGCGCTAATATCGAATGTGATACATTGATTATGGATAACAAGTCTACATCAGATACCGTTCCATACAATGAAATCCTCAACGATAATATCTCGCTTGAGCATGAAGCAAAGGTTTCAAAGGTTTCTGAAGAACAGTTATTCTATTTAATGAGCCGTGGAATTTCAGAAGAAGAAGCGACAGAAATGATCGTAATGGGCTTTATTGAGCCGTTTACAAAGGAACTTCCAATGGAATATGCCGTAGAGATGAATCGATTGATCAAATTCGAAATGGAAGGATCTATCGGTTAATCATCCATATAAATAGAAAAACCGCTTGTCATAAAGGGCAGGCGGTTTTTCTATCTAAAAAATGAACAATCTATGCTGGTATATTGTCCGTTTACATCCAGACATTATTCCGCTATTCTTAATTTTGAATCTAAAAGAATTTCCGGACAGCTTTTATGGTTCGGACATATGATATCAACAGGGAAAGAGGATAAAATCATGTTTTTGGAAGTGGCTCTATTATTAATTGTGGGCTTGATAGCCGGGACATTGGGCAGTCTTGTCGGTCTTGGCGGCGGCATCATCATTGTTCCTACCTTATTATTTTTAGGTTCCGGCACAGCGCTTCTCAGTGAAGTTTCGCCGCAGGTGGCAACAGGTACTTCGCTGCTTGTCATTATTTTTACTGGTCTTTCATCAACGATCGCTTACTATAAACAGAAAAAAGTAGATTATAAAAGCGGACTTATCTTTTTTATCGGCAGCGGACCCGGGGGGATTTTTGGTGCCTGGGTCAATAAACAACTGGATATCGATGCCTTTTCAATCTGGTTTGGTTTATTTATGATTTTTATTTCGTTTGTTTTAATGTTTAAGGATCGATTAAAGCCGCGTAATAAGAAAACTGAAAAGGGAATTTGGCGTACATATGTTGATGCTTCAGGAAATGTTCAAACCTATGGGTTTCAACCGGCAGCGGGAATTTCGATTTCAATAGTGGTCGGCTTTCTCGGGGGACTGCTGGGGATTGGCGGCGGCTCATTATTGGTACCAGCTATGATTCTGCTCTTCTTTTTTCCCCCGCATATCGCTGTTGCGACTTCCATGCTGCTATTGTTTTTAACGTCTGCGACTAGCTCTATCGCCCATATTTATATGGGGAATATTAATTGGCTGTACGCAGCGGCATTGATTCCCGGCGCTTGGATCGGCGGAAAACTAGGGGCGTCCATTAATCAGAAATTACCGAGTAAAACCATTGTTGCTCTATTGCGCATTGTTTTGATCATGGTCGGAGCACGCCTGATTTATCAAGGGCTTGTCTGAGCGAATGACTGAACGAAATACCCTGATTATGTTAATATAGAGTATCATAAGGAAAGAGGAAAATAGCCGTTATCTATATTGAAGAAAGGAAAGGCGATGAAATTTGGAAGTCATTCATATTTATCATACCAATGATTTACATAGTCATTTTGAGCATTGGCCGCGGATTCACCACTTTTTGCAGGAACGAAAAAAATGGCATGAACAGGCAGGTGAGGAATTTTTACTATTTGATCTTGGTGATCATGCAGACCGTTCACATCCGCTGACAGAAGCAACCCATGGTAATGTGAATGTTGAACTGCTGAATAAAGCAGGGTATCATGCCGTTACGATCGGAAATAATGAGGGCATCACCTTCCCACATGAAGATTTAGAGCACTTATATGATCATCGTCTTTTTGAGGTCCTGCTGGCAAATTTGTATCAGGAAAATGGAACTCGTCCTTCATGGGTAAAAGCGAATGCGATTTATGAAACAAAAAAAGGGATGAAAGTGGCAGTGACAGGTCTGACTGCTTGTTATCCCCATCTTTATCAGCTCATGGGCTGGAAGGTAACGGATCCTTATGAGGAACTAAAGAGTCAGCTGGAGGAGCTGAAAGGTATTAGCGACATAACCATCCTGTTATCTCATCTTGGAATTCATGATGATGAACAAATTGCCCGTGAATTTCCCGAAATGGATGTCATTATCGGAGGTCATACCCATCATATTCTTCATAAGGGAAAAATGGCTGGGGATACTATGCTTGCATGTGCCGGAAAATATGGCATGTTTGTCGGTCATATCTGTTTAACCATTGATCCGGAAGAAAAGAAAATCGTTGAGAAAAAGGCATGGCTGTATGATACAAATGAACTGCAGCCTATGATAGATGAAGTTCAGCAGGTTGAAGAATGGTTTAATTCCGGAAAAGAGATGCTTTCCACAGAAATAATCTCCAAGCACTATGTCCATACATCGCAGGATGAATTGGCAAGCTTACTGTGCAATGCTTTAAGAGAAATTTGCGGTGCAGATTGTGCCTTTATTAATAAAGGTTTAATCTTAGAAAATCTAGTTCCGGGTATCGTGACTAAATTTGATTTACATAGAATATGTCCTCACCCAATCAATCCATGTGTGGTTGAATTAACGGGGGCCGAGTTAAAAGAAGTTCTTCTGCAGACAATGGATGAGAAGTGGAGTGATATGCAGATCATGGGCTTTGGTTTCCGCGGGAAAATTATGGGGGAAATGGTCTACAGCGGAATCCAGCCGACAAGGAAAAAGTCATACAGTCTTCTGACTGTTCAAGGAAAGCCAATTGAAAGCGAGCAGAAATATACGGTAGCCATTCCTGATATGTTTACATTCGGAAAGTTTTTCCCTGCGATCTTCCGTGCAGAACAGAAAGAATATATTCTGCCTGACTTCATGCGCCATTTGCTGGCCTGGAAAATACGAGAGACAGAAAAACAAGCAGCAGACTAATACACTCTTTTTGTCCTTTCCTCATATTTTGTTTAGTGAGAGGAAAGGAGTGATAAGGTATGGTGGATATGTCACCCATTGATATAAACGGACATATATTTCTTGCTATTTCTGTGCAATTACCGAAAACAAATCTCTTAGTTGTCACAAGTGATAAAGGATATATCATGTGTGGAGCTTTAGATGTTTCATTATTAAATGAAAAATTAAAAGATCGGAAAGTCATTGCCGGTCGTGCCGTTGGGGTAAAAACAATCGATCAGCTGCTGGAAGCTCCACTGGAATCAGTCACATATGAAGCAGAAGCCAATGGGATTCATAAAGGAATGAGCGGAAAAGAAGCCATGCTGAAAATGATTTAAGCGAAGGATGCCGCCGCAGAGGCAGCATCCTGCCAAGCTTCTATTTGTTATATGAGACATGATTTTTGCATGAGTCCCCCCTTTTGCTGCATACATTAGCATGTAGAGGGGGGATTTGTCTTGGCAAAGTTGCGCAGACGACGGCTGCTGAAAAAAGGACCCTTGCCGCTAAGAACCGTTTTTTTATTAACATTTGTCTTTTTTATTTTTTCAACAGCAGTTGGACTTTGGATCATCAACGAAGGACTTAAACCGACATTGATGAGCTATGCCAAATCTGAAACGAGAAAAATCGCTACGCTTGTCATAAGCAAAGCGGTTAATAATAAAATTGCACACGGTGGGGGTACGGAAATTTTTCAAACGATACCGGACACGGATGGTTCAGGAAACATTCAATTGGATACGGAGAAAATATCGAGGCTGCAGTCTGAAATTGAAAACCTTGTGCAGAAGAATATAAAGGAAGCGGAACGGGGAAATTTAGACGTTCTAGAATCACTTGACGAGATTGACGTTGCGGTCGATAAAGCAAATGATACAGAAGGCATTGTCTATTATATTCCTTTAGGGCAGGCAACCAACAATGCTATCCTCGGAAGTCTCGGTCCGAAAATCCCAATCCGCTTTTCGGCCATTGGGGATGTCCAATCCAATGTGAAAACAAAAGTGACGGAATATGGGATTAACAATGCCCATATTGAAGTTTATATTGCTCTTCAGGTGAATATAGAAATTATTATTCCATTTGCCACAGATAAGACAACGGTAAAGCGGAATATTCCAATCGGAATGGGAATTTTCCCAGGGAATGTCCCACAGTTTTATAATAATGGCGGCGGTGGCAGCCTGCCCATCATCGATATGCCGGAAAGTTAAGCGGGCTTTTTTGCCTCTATTGGAAAATGAAGCAGATGCATCTTCGATATGCACCTGCTTATTTCTCTATCTGCCTCTTTTCGCCATCTGTCTTTCTTGTCTTTCCCATAATCTCAAATGTGGAAATGGATCATAGGACCACTCTGTATATCCATTATCCCGATACATGCCGTAATGGAGATGCGGCGGGAATTTTCCTGACGTTCCCGGGGGACCGTAACCTGAACTGCCAACACTGCCGATAATTTGCCCGGGTTCTAGCACCTGCCCGACAGTTAAATCCTTGGCAAACCCGTTTAAGTGGGCAAAATAATGGTAGTTATTATTAATATCACGGATTCCGACACGCCAGCCGCCATATTTGTTCCAGCCCTTCATCTCTACAATTCCGTAAGCCGTTGCCTTTACCGGAACACCATAGGCGGCAAAAATGTCTGTCCCTTCATGAATTCTTCTTCCGCCCCAGCCTCTGGCATCACCCCAGGTACTTCTGTAGCTGTAATTGCTTCTTAGCGGTACTGGAAAGGCATGTGTTTCCAGATCTATACGGCCAAAATGCTGATATATTTTTGCTTTCCCTGAGATGATCCCAACCGCTTTATCTCTTTTGTAATAATCCCACAGAGCCATCTTAATATGTGTATGGTCCACTCCGTATTTTAAGATATAGTTGGCAAATGAATAAAGGATATCAACATCATTGCTCATGTCGGCCTTGCCGTCCCCATCTCCATCAGCGCCAATACCGCCAAAAAATTGAATGGAAAGGGGATTTTCGTCTTCCCGGTTCGGATTGGTGATTCCGCTCCATTCCTCCTGTCGAAAATAAATACCGCTGATGCCCTCAGCCTTTGGGATATCCTTGCGGGATTGGCGGATATTTCGTTCATATTGGTCAATAGCTGCCAGGTAATACCAAGGAATATTTGTTACGGATTCAACCTTTTGAAATAATTCCATCCTTTGGGCGAATACATTCGTGTCATTTTTCTCAGCCTTTGTTGGAAGCGGTCCATTCATTAGGAGAAAAATGGTACATAATGAATAGATGAATAATTGCCGCATACAAACCTTCCCTTCTATCAATTCTTCTCTCTTAGTTTGTTGGAATTGGAGGATTTCATTTCAGAAAATTATTGGAAAAAAACAAAACAGGGGCTTCAACTTGTTGTTGATACCAATATATGTTAAAGTGACATTTGTGGGGTATATTATAAATTAATTGTTATTTTGATATATGTTTGTGAAACATAGAGAAACAAAGTTGAACAAGGAATGGAGCGAGATTAGATATGGATGAACAAAATGAAGTGAAACGTAAACCCGATTGGTTAAAAATAAAATTAAATACGAATCAAAACTATACTGGAATAAAGAAAATGATGCGGGAAAAAAGTTTACATACTGTTTGTGAGGAAGCGCGGTGCCCAAATATTCATGAATGCTGGGCTGAGCGAAGAACGGCTACGTTTATGATTCTCGGTGATACATGTACAAGGGCTTGCCGCTTTTGTGCAGTCAAAACAGGAATGCCAACAGAATTAGATTGGCAGGAGCCGGAGAAAGTAGCAGATTCCGTCAGTTTAATGAATTTAAAACATGTCGTTGTAACGGCTGTTGCCCGTGATGATTTAAAGGATGGCGGTGCCGCTATTTTTGCTGAAACAATAAAAGCAATTAGAAGAAAAAGTCCCTTTACAACGGTCGAGGTGCTGCCTTCAGATATGGGCGGCATATTCGAGAACCTGCAAATATTGATGAATGCGAAGCCGGATATTCTCAATCATAATATTGAAACGGTTGAAAGACTGTCGCCAAAGGTACGGGCCCGTGCTAAATATGACCGTTCTTTAGAATTTTTACGGCGTGCCAAGGAACTGCAGCCTCAAATTCCAACCAAATCTTCCTTGATGGTTGGACTGGGGGAAACAAAAGAGGAAATTTTAGCGGTAATGGATGATTTAAGAGCCAATCATGTAGATATTATGACCATCGGTCAATACCTGCAGCCTACGAAAAAGCATTTGTCAGTAGAAAAATACTATCATCCGCATGAGTTTCAAGAATTAAAGAAAATCGCCTTAGCAAAGGGCTTCAGCCATTGTGAAGCCGGTCCGCTTGTCCGTTCATCCTACCATGCAGATGAACAGGCGCAGTCGTCAAAGAAAGAACACCTGAAAAATGATGACCAGGAAATGAAAAACGCCTGAGAATAATGGACGCAAAAGAGAAAGGACTGACTTTCGAATGGTCAGTCCTTTCTTTATTTTACTTTTTGTTTACACCAATCCCTTTTGTTACTCCGTTGGCGTTTTCTTCTGTTTTAACGTCTTCTCCCTGGGGAGATTTTAACATTTCTTTAATGAGTTTATTAATCCCATTCTCAGCATTACGGCTGTCTGAATCAAGCTGTGCATAGCTATTGGCAAGATTTCGCAGCTGACCATTGTCACTGACATATACATGATACCATCTTGGAACAAAAGCCATGGCAGACTTTTTTACTTGATCAGCAGTCAAATGGCGATTGGTTGAATCCGTTTCATAAATAACCAATACTTCTTCATCGGTTACAAGTGTAGCGGCATCCAGTACATTTGGCAAATCCGTCACGTTTTTCGAAATGACATCAGCTAGTTTTTCACGGTCAATGGCGGAGTAATGCTTGTTTGCCATCTGTTCACCTGCAATAGGGCTTTTTTGATGGCGAACATAGCCAAAGTCCTCACTTACATCGCCGTTTTTCACATCACGGTAAATATCGGCACGGCTGTCATTGACATTAATGGTATTTCCGCTTTCATGATACAGATCATCTTTTGCCTCGTTATTTTGACATGCCGCTAAAACAGATATCCCGCAAATCCCAATCATCAGCAAAGTTTTTTTCAAATAAAACACCTCCATATCATTAGGGTGACCGCAAATTTTACTTTTCATCTTAGTAATTACTGGCGGTTGAGGTATAATAGAGGTGATTTACCGCATGCCGCTTGCACTTTTCTTCATTTTATGGCTAAATTCTTGGTAGAGGGCAATTTGCTTTTTAGAGGTGAAAATAATGGTTAGCGTTCAAAATAATACGTATGAAGTTGTAGAAGAAAGACGCAACGGGTTTAATGAGGAAGCATTTCGCAGCCGCTACAGCGATATTTTATCGAAGTATGATTACATTGTCGGCGATTGGGGATATGGACAGTTACGCTTAAGAGGTTTTTTTGAAGATAATCATCAAAAGGCTTCGTTTGATACAAAAATTAGTACAGTTTCCGAATATTTGTATGAGTTTTGTAATTTTGGCTGTGCCTATTTCATTGTAAAAAAGGTCAAAGGGGAAAAAAAGACTGACTCGAAATAGTCAGCCTTTTTTTCTTTGTGGGAGCAGCGAGCAAGATATTCACTTGGGTTGGGCATTAATATTGTTTGTAATCCGTATAGGGCCGCTGCTCATCTTTGTTTGGATCATCATGGGGCGGGTGGGCGCCGTCAATTTGCCGTGGCAAGTCCTGATGCAGCGACTTAAATTCATAATTAAAAGCACTATAGCGCCGCTGTCCTTCCTGCCATGGTGTGCTTTTATTCTCCACCGGAGCCATGTTTCTCCTGGCTGAACCATAAGGACCTTCAGGAAATTCTTCCGGAATGATATAGTCCCTCATCTTTTCCACATTCGAGAAATTATAATACTTTTTCTCCTTTTGTTCATCCATCCTATTCACCTCATGAGTAGTATTTACAGGAGGAACAAAAACATGTGAGTGCCTTAAACGATTTCGGATAGAAAAGAGGTCAGTTCCTTTGCATCCTCTTCATTTATTTGAAAGGCATGCTCTAGATATCCTTCTTCTTCTAAATCATCGTGACCGATAATGGCAAAGCGGCCCCTTTGAATATCCAGCACTAATTTTTTTCCATAATATCGTTCGGAAGTAATAATAGCCAGATCAAAACGGTTGCTTTCTCCCATAAAGCTGATAAAACGGGTCTTTGTGTTTTCTGATTCATCATATAAATAAAATCTTTCTTCCACCCTTCAATCTCCCCTTTCTTCGCTTAAGAGCCAATGCGGCTTTGATTCATTGCAGGGTCATGTTATTCAACAATTAAATGCGGTTTATGTTCAAGGTGATGGTAGGCTTTTATATAGCGGACCGTTTTGGTTTTGCTGCGCATCACAATCGAAGTGGTTTCAACAAGATCTCCGCCGAGAAAACGGACACCATCGACTAATTCACCATCTGAAACACCGGTTGCCGAGAATATCGCATCGTCGCCGGAGACTAAATCATTCAAGGTTAATAACTGGCGTGGCTCTTTAAGACCCATGTCGATAACCCTTTCTTCCTCTGCTTGTGATTGCGGCAAGAGCCTTGCCTGCATATCGCCATCCAATGCCTTAATGGCCGCGGCAGAGATTACCCCTTCAGGCGCCCCGCCGATTCCAATAAACAAATCGATGCCGGTTTGCGGGAGGCAGGTTGCGATAGCGGCTCCAACGTCACCATCACCGAAAAATTTTACTTTGGCGCCCTTAGCGCGGACACGCTCAACAATTTCTTCGTGACGTTCCCTTTCCTGAATAATAACTGTTACATCTCTCACTCTTTTATTGTTTGCTTCTGCAACAATATCGATTGTTTTTTCAATCGGATCCAATAAACTGATTTTTCCTGCGGCATTTTTCCCCACTGCAATTTTTTCCATATACATATCAGGAGCATGGAGCAATGTCCCTTTATCCCCAGCGGCAATGACAGCAATCGCATTATTTGTCCCTTTGGCAACAATATTAGTTCCTTCCAGCGGATCAACAGCAATATCCACCTTAGGACCCATACCGGTGCCTAAACGCTCACCGATGTACAGCATCGGTGCCTCATCTAATTCACCCTCGCCAATGACGACAATGCCGTCCATGTTGACGGAATCAAACATATTTCGCATTGCGGTGGTCGCTGCATCATCTGCTTCAATTTTTTTACCTCTGCCTTGCCACTGTGCTGAAGCGATAGCCGCTGCCTCCGTCACACGTACTAATTCTAATGCCAATTCACGTTCCAATATATTCATCTCCAATAGGTGCATTCTACTTCAATAGTCTTCTATATATTAGCAGAAAGTGAATGGGAAATGTAGTTTCTCATAATTATATGGATCTTAAATAGGATTTTAAACAAATTATGATACAATATATTCAAGAACTTATGGAGGCATAAGGGCAAAAGGCGAACGCTTAAAGCGGCTGTTATCCGTGAAATGACGTACACTCAGCCGTCTATCACCATTATTGCTGACAACATGATAAGGAGAGTCTGAAAATGTATTTTGTGGATAGAGAGAAAATTGAAGAACAATTAAGTTATATTGAAAAACAAATCGGGATTTTTACAGAGCTAAAGGAATGCGAAACCATTATTGAAAAACTGGCAGTAGAACGAATCGTTCACATGGTCATTGAGGCTGTACTTGATGTAGGGAACAGTATGATTGATGGATTTATCATGCGCGATCCAGGGAGTTACGAAGATATTTTAGATATATTAGAGGATGAAAAGGTTATTACGGCAGAAATGTGCGAAAGCTACAAACGCATCATTATGCTGCGGAAGTCATTGCTTCAATTTTATACAAATATCAATCATGAAGAACTGTTTGAAGTATTTCAGACAGAATTGACTGTCTTAAAGCATTTTGCACCGAATGTAAGGGAATACATTGAAAACGAACTAGGGCCGGTCACAACTTTTAAACCATGATACAGTGAGTCACAGCGGCATCTTTGAGGGGATTGGGTGCTATTATAGAAGGGGTGGAGAAAATGATTAGTGCTGGCAACACAAAAGAACAAATACTGGCACTCTTAAAGCAAAATGGCAGCATGACGATTATGGAGCTTGCAAATGAAATCAATATTACAGAGATGGCTGTAAGACGGCATATTCAAACTTTGGAAAGGGAAAAGCTGGTTCGGTCTGATGTGAAGAAGCAGACAATGGGAAGACCATCAAAAGTCTATCGCCTCGCTGAGCAGGGGGAGGACTACTTTCCGAAGAAATATAAGGAGTTCAGTATGGAACTTCTTAAGGGGTTAATTGAGGCCGGTCAGGAGGAGCTGTTAAAAGACATTCTGCAAAAACGAAAGATGCGCTTGCTGGAAAAATACAAAAATGATCTGAAACAAGAGGAACTTCAGGAAAGACTGGAAAAATTAATGGACATTCAAGAGCTTGATGGGTATATGCCGCAAATGGAAATGGAAAATGGTGAAACACATTTTAAAGAGTTAAACTGTCCTTATATTGATGTTGCCAAGGAATTTCCGCAATTATGCCAGGTGGAGATTGAATTTATTAAAGAATTCCTTGGATTAAGTTCCATAACAGTGGAAACAAGTATGTCTGAAGGACATAGCTGCTGCCATTATATTTTTCCGTCTCATAAATCCTGAACGGTATCTTAGAAGTTGAAGCGAGGATTAGCATGAAGCCATATAAGGGATATCTGATTGATTTAGATGGAACGATGTACCGCGGAACAGACGTAATAAAAGAGGCGGTTGATTTTGTCGGTCTCTTGAATGAAAAGGAGTTACCTTATTTATTTGTCACGAATAATTCATCAAGAAAACCTGAACAGGTGGCGGAAAAGCTGCGGGATTTTGGCATAAATGCCAAAACAGAGCAGGTGTTTACATCCAGTATGGCCACGGCTAATTATATATTCGACCGTAAGCAGGATGCCACGGTTTTTTGTATAGGCGAGGAAGGTCTGCAGACGGCCATTGCTGAGAAAGGATTCCAGTTCGCTCAGGAGGATGCTGATTTTGTTGTCATGGGCATTGACTATTCCATCAGCTATGAAAAATTGGCTGTTGCCTGCCTTGCTGTTCGCAATGGGGCTGTTTTTATTTCAACAAACGGTGATATTGCCATTCCTACTGAACGCGGATTGATGCCTGGCAACGGTTCCTTAACGTCAGTGGTTTCGGTATCGACTCAGACAAAGCCTATCTTTATAGGAAAGCCCGAATCGATTATTATGGAACAGGCATTAACGGTTTTGGGGACAAACACGGCAGATACACTAATGGTCGGAGATAATTACGATACAGATATTATGGCCGGAATGAATGCCGGAATGGATACCCTGCTTGTGCATACAGGTGTCACGACGAAAGAGCGGCTGTTGCGTTATGAAGAGAGGCCAACATATGTACTCGACAGCCTTGAGCAATGGAAGTTTGCTTGAGAAAGCCGACTTTAGAAGGGGTCAGGATCCCGCATGGAAAACATGATCTTGGCATGATTTCTTGATATGGCTGCGAGGAGCCTGATCCCAACATGATGGAGTCAGACTGATTATTCAGCGTTTTCGGCACGGTGCGCTAAGCGGCTTGAAGCGGCTGCAGCAATGGCCCCAACGATATCGTCAAGAAATGTATGACATTCTCCACTGCTTTTGTCATTCAGCTTCTCTAGTATTCCTGGTTTCATTTTGTCAATATAACCATAATTGGTAAAACCGATTGAACCATATACATTGACGATAGAAAAAGCTAGTATTTCGTCGACGCCATATAGCCCCTCATCATTGCTGATAATGGTCTGAAGCGGTTCTTCCAACAATCCTTTCTCAGCCAGAAGATCAAGTTGGATTCCTGTCAATATCGCATTTTGAACTTCCCTCTTAGAAATGACCTTTTCTACATTAAATAGACAGTCCTCTATTTGCAGGTTGGGATGATATTTTTCCTGCAAATGATACACAAGCTTAGCGATGTCTTCTGTTTTCACGCCTCTGTCATGGAGCCACTTTCTTGCTGTTTGTTCTACTATACCCATGACTTTTCCATCTTCACTCATGAACTTCACCTTTTCTTAAAGTTATTCTCCCGCCATTATTACTGCAAATCCCATATTCTTCTTATTCATTTCCGATGATCCTCGGATTATACAAGAACTGCACAAGTTTCTTTAGCATTAAACATATATATGAAAAAACAGCAACATCATTATTTTAGCAATATTTCTCTCTTTTGTCAGAAATCAAGTCGGATTTCAAAGTTACAAGCAAAATGATATGCAGCGATATGGGGTGGGAGTATGAAAGGAAACCTGCTAAAAACACATTATGGCATTGATGCTAATGAAGCAGCACCAATGGGCCGCTATCAATCCTTTAAAAAAGACAATGAGAAATTTTTTTTCGTTCCTGTTGATAACATGGAAGATGAGGAACTGGCTGAACTAGAGCAGCTGGCTAATCATCTGAAAAACAGCGGTGATCGGTATGTCAGCACGTTTATGCATACAAAGGACAACAGCAGAATATTGAAATTAGAAAACCAGCAGCTTTGTCTTCTGACCTGCCGGAATTATCAATTCAGGACACTTAATCGCATCGGCAGAAAATTAGCAAAATTCCATTTCAGGGGAAGAACCATTTCTTTTTCAGTAAAAAAAACAAGCAGAATAGGGCAGTGGAAATCATTATGGGAAAAGAGACTGGATCAAATGGAAAAGGTATGGAATTCAATGCTTTTTCAACAGCCGGAAAGTGAGTTTGACCGCATGTTTGTAGAGTCCTTTTCTTATTATATGGCAATAGGGGAAAATGCGATTCAATTTTTAGTCGACACAGAACTTGACGATGAACCGAAGACCATTGACAGCGGTACGATTTGTCATTCCCGTTTCACAGCCAATACATGGGGGGAGGATTCAATCCGCAGCCCTTTTGACTGGGTCTTTGACCATTGCAGCCGTGATTTGTCAGAGTGGACGCGTGAACGATATTTGCATCAGTTTAGAACTTATCAGCATGAAGTGAAATCCTTTTTTACCGATTATCAAACTGTTGAGCCTCTAAGTTCTTTTGCCTGGAGATTGTTCTATTCCCGGCTGCTGTTTCCGCTTCATTATGTTGAATGTATCGAGGAGTATTATTCAACAAACTCCGAGCAGCAAAGACGAATGCTGATCGACCGTTTGGAAAAGTATTTAGTGCAAACGAATGAACATGAACGTTTTCTAAAAGAAATATTCGAGCTTGTAGAAGTCCCGGTACGCAAATATCAGATTCCCAAAATTGACTGGCTGTAAAAGCAAGGCTGTCCGCTGGGCGGTCTTTATTCAATGGCTCTTATCAATCTTATTGTTGATTCACAGTGGAAATTTAATCCATCGGCAGTATAATAGTAAGATGGAATGATCAGGATGTAAGAAAAATGTGGAAGTAATCGGTTACATGATGATTCTTATATAAAATGTCCCTTGTAAAACTAAAATATTACCACTATAATGTCTACTATACGCAAACATTTGTGCATTTAAAGGGAACAGTTTTAGGGGGGACGATGAAAATGAACGAAATCTCAATCGGTTTATTAGGACTTGGTACGGTTGGTTCCGGTGTTGTTCAAATTATTGAAGATCACCAGGAAAAGCTAATGTATCAAGTAGGGTGTCCTATAAAGGTTAAAAAGATCTTAGTTAAGAGTTTAGATAAAGAACGTGCCATAGAAGTAGATCCATCTGTTTTAACGACAGATGTAAATGACGTTTTATTTGATCCGGAAATAGATATAGTTGTAGAAGTAATGGGCGGGGTCGAACAAACGAAAAATCTTCTCATTCAAGCGTTGAATAATAAAAAGCATGTCGTTACAGCCAATAAGGATCTAATGGCTGTTTACGGCTCAGAGCTTTTAACAGTTGCAGCTGAAAATGGCTGCGATCTATTCTTCGAAGCGAGCGTTGCCGGAGGAATTCCGATTATCCGTACGATTGTTGATGGACTTGCTTCAGACCGTATTACGAAAATGATGGGAATTGTGAACGGAACAACTAACTTCATCCTGACAAAAATGAACAATGGCGGAGCATCATACGATGAAGTATTAAAGGAAGCTCAGGAGCTTGGTTTTGCTGAAGCGGATCCGACATCTGACGTCGAAGGACTGGATGCAGCACGTAAAATGGCGATTCTTGCTACACTTGGGTTTTCAATGAAGATAGATTTAGCTGATGTTTCCGTTCAGGGGATCACAGGTATTACGGAAGAAGATCTGCAATACGGTAAACAACTGGGCTATACAATGAAGCTAATCGGTATCGCTCAGGAGGATGATGGAAAGGTTGAAGTAAGTGTGCAGCCGACATTCTTATCTAATTCCCATCCGCTTGCGTCCGTGCAAAACGAATATAATGCTGTTTATGTCTGCGGTGAAGCCGTTGGTGAAACCATGTTTTATGGACCAGGTGCAGGAAGCCTTCCAACTGCAACCTCAATCGTATCCGATATCGTTGTCGTCATGAAAAACATGCGTCTAGGTGTGAATGGAAAAAGTGCGATCAGCCCGCAATATCAGAAAAATATGAAGTCTGATGCTGAAATTTTTTCAAAATATTTTCTAAGATTGCAAGTTTCTGATTCCATTGGAGTTTTTGCAGAAATTACCTCACTTTTTGCCGAACACAACATCAGCTTTGAAAAAATACTTCAGCTGCCAATTCAGAAAAGGGTAGTGGCCGAAGTGGTTCTAGTGACACACCATGCATCGAAAAGAGACTTTGAGGATATTTTAGGCAGATTAAGGGATCTACAATCTGTAAAAAATATTAAAAGCTGTTATCGTGTTGAGCGAAGCACCGGCAACTAGGCTGAATAGGTGTAAACTTACACAAATAGAATAAAAAGGTTTTGAATTTATCAAAGGAGTTGTCAAGGTGTGACCGATGGTGACATGTTTATCATAAAGGTTCCAGCCAGTACTGCGAATTTAGGACCGGGATTTGATTCAGTAGGAATGGCGCTCAATCTTTATTTAACCCTTGAAGTAGAAAATGCCGATAAGTGGGAAGTGATTCCATTAACAGAGGAAATGGAAGTGTTCCCAAGGGATGAAGGTAATTTCATCATTCAAATGGCTTTAAAAACAGCTGAAAAATATAATAAAATATTGCCCCCGGCAAGAGTAAAAGTGAGCAGTGAAATTCCTCTTGCCAGAGGGCTTGGATCCAGTGCAACCGCCATTGTGGCTGGAATTGAACTCGCTGACACGTTAGGACAATTACAGTTAACCAAACAGGATAAGCTTGAAATAGCGGCAGAAATTGAAGGTCATCCCGATAATGTCGGTCCTTCCATTTACGGCGGACTTTTAATCGGCTGCCAGTTAGGGGATTCTGTCGATGCTGTCTCATTCTACGATCTGGATCTCGATGTTGTGGCGGTCGTACCTAGAGAAGAACTATTAACGAAAACATCCAGAGGAGTGTTGCCTGAAAGCATCTCCTTCAAGGAATCAGTTGCTGCCGGTGCCGTCGCCAATGTCTTAGTGGCTTCCATTCTGAGCGGGAATTATGAACTGGCTGGAAAAATGATGAAGGCCGATCGCTATCATCAGCCGTACCGCCGCCAGCTTGTTCCGCATATGGACATCATTGAAGAAAAAGCACCTCTGTATGGTGCATATGGTGTAGCTCTTAGCGGAGCAGGTCCAACGATTCTTTGCTTAGTCAAACCGGGATCAGCTCAGTCAGTAGCAAATGGTCTCAAAGAATGGCTTCCAGATATGGACTATCTTATCCTCAAAATCGATAAAGTGGGAAGCCAAGTGGTAATCGAAAAAAATGCGGCTGCGTTTTAGAGCAGAGCATGATAAATAAACACAAAAAACCGGCGTCGATGAGCCGGTTTTCGTGTTTTTGTTAAGAATATTTTCGATCGGACTTGATTGTTCCAAAAGTCCGCCTTTTGAAACTTAATTAAAAAACTTGCTCCACTTCCACAATACCAGGAACTTCTTCAATAAGTGCACGCTCAATTCCTGCTTTTAACGTGATTGTAGAACTTGGGCAGCTGCCGCATGCACCAAGAAGACGTAATTTTACAATCCCATCCTCTACATCTACAAGCTGACAATCTCCCCCATCACGAAGAAGGAATGGGCGTAATTTATCTAATACTTCTTGGACTTGCGCTGTTAAATTTTGTTCTTCAGACATTTATATCTCTCCTTTCTATTCATTATTATTATAATCACAATGGATAAAAAAAGCTATAATTGAGAATGGAAATCCATTAAATGGGGCGAACTGTTTTACGTACGCTCAGAGGACGGTGGGTTTCCTCGCCCTCCTCAGGAAGCATTGAAAATGAAAATCATTATTTAATATGTTAAGATATATCTAATCTCCTCCATTGGACAAATAAACTTATGAATAATATATGAGGTGTATACCATGAAACAGAAAGACGTTGAGATTATCATTTATGGAGCCGAACAGATTTGTGCCAGCTGTGTCAATCTGCCTTCTTCAAAAGAAACATACGAATGGATTGAGGCAGCGGTTACCCGTAAATTTCCTAATCAGCCCTTCGAATTTACCTACGTAGACATATTTCAGCCGCCTGAGGAGAAGGAAAAACAGCAATTCGCCCAAAAGGTTATCGATGAGGACCTGTTCTATCCAGTCATCACCATCAACAACAAAATTATTGGGGAAGGCAGCCTGCGCCTTAAAACCCTCTACACCGAACTAGAACAGTACGGCTACAAACCTGCAGAACAATAAACAACTGCAGCAATAAAAAAGGGGGCGGGATAAAACCCGCCCCCTATGCGTACGTGAAGCAGTACGCCCTGCCAACAAGCGACCACCAAACAAACAGAAAACCACTCATCAAACAGTGTCTGTCCTTTAACTTGATAACGATTACAAACTAGTCATCACCTTTTACCAGTTTGCACCCAGACGCCAAAAAAGGCTGTCAGGCATTACCTGACAGCCGGGCGCACGTGAAACAGTACGCCCCATCTCTCTATCCGCGGTGGTATTTGTACATCCATAGCACGCCCGACTTCAACAGCCGCGCAACACGCCCCGTCACCAGCTTCTCAGCCACAAGACCAAACCCATTCTTTTTGCCTAAAGCACCCAGCATCCCCTTCAGCTTAATAGGAGGCAATTCTTCGGTAAATCGCTCACCATTCAACTGCTTCAATAAAACCTGGGCAATCTGCTCTGCCTGACCCTCAGCAAGCTGGGCGCTTGGCGCATGAGGAAGGCTGGCACAATCTCCTACCACATAGACATGTTCGTGGTTTGGAATTTGATGCTGCGCTGTTAAAATAACTCGGTCCCTTTGATCCTTCTCTACATTCAACCTTTGTACAACCTGATTTGGCTGAATTCCTGCCGTCCAGATAATGGCATCAGAATGAATCGGTTCAAAATGATTGAATAATGTATTTTCAGCAACCTTTGTAATATTGGCATGATTATTAATTTCTACCCCATGATTATCAAACCAATTTTGCACATATACACTCAATTTTTCAGGAAACGCGGATAAGATATAATTACCACGGTCAAAAATTTGCAGTTTAATATCCATTTTGCTTTCGATCAATTCAGAAGCCAGTTCAACACCAGTCAAACCTGCTCCGACAATCGATACAACCGAGCCGGAGGGAAGGCTTTTAAGCTTTTTATATGTGTTAAGAGCACTGTCAACGGTTTGAATGCTGTGTGTATATTCTTTAGCACCGGGAACATTTTGAAATTTATCTTCGCTTCCTAACCCGATAATCAAGTAATCAAAATGGACCGGGTCTCTGTCAGCGATGTGAACTTTATTCTCATCTAAGTTAATATCCGTAATCTCCGAGTTAATAAATTTTAGTTTCGGATGATTTGGAAAATCAATTCGTACATCATGGTCAGATGCTGAACCAGCAGCAAGAGCGTAAAACTTTATTTTAAAGCATCGCTTCGGAGACTTATCAATTAAAGTAATCGAGAGATCTTCCGGTAATTCTTTACTGGAAAGGAGCCGCTCTATAATCTTGATTCCTCCATACCCTCCACCAAGTATAATAAGATTTTTCATAGTTATTTCCCCTTTAAATGTTCATTCTTGCATCATGCAATGATTTATTAACCAATGAACTATGGACAAGGTCTCTTTTTATCTATAATCAAATTTGTTCTGTCGAATTTGCGCTCATACTCATGAACCAGCGCGAAAAAATTCTTTTAAAACGTTATCTTTCAATATTATTTTTGAATGGACAATGTAAACGTATTCATCTTAAAAATAGTGCTCTATTAATTATTCATAAAATCTATTAATTATAAAGAAATAATTCATCATGTAAAGTATATCTAAATTGTGACAAAATCTCAATGTTTATAAAAGATTTATTAAATAGTAAGTTATTTGACACTTTTATTGCCTGTAGAGGGAATTTATCTTGATATTTTGGATAGGCAATTCACTTGCAATGTGGATCGATAAACGATAGGATGTTTTATTATGTTAACCAAAAGGTGCCTTTTTGCAGGGCTTGTTAAAGTAAATGTTGACAGCTCTGGAACAAGGCTGAGAGAATAAATAATAAACATCTTTAACAAGCCTTTTGGATTTGAGTGAGGGAGTATATGTATAGACCAATTATAGAATTTTGTATCAGTAATTTAGCAGAAGGAGCACAAAAAGCAAGAGAAATATTGGAGCGGGATTCCAATTTAGACGTTGTTGAATATGGCTGTCTCAGCAATTGCGGTAAATGTGCCCATTCTCTATTTGCCTTAGTTAATGGAGAAGTCGTAACAGGGGAAACCCCTGAGCAGCTGGTTGAACATATTTACCAATTTATAGATGAGAACGTAGTCTTTTAAGAAGAATCTCTCATTTCACGCCATCTTTCTTTTGCCATTTCGATAATTCTAAGTTCAGCCGATGTCCTTTGTTTTTCGATCACTTTCGAGAAATATTTTCTGGCCTCGGCTGTTTTGTCTGTCCTCCGTGATAATTCTCCTAATAAATAAAGAACCTTCAGTTCTGTAAGCTGGGTCCCCAAAAAGTCAAGGGTGTTATAAGCCTCGGTATACTCATGTAAAGCAATGGCCATAAAGCGCTGCTCCTGTTCGCAATTCTGCTGCAGGCGATTCAGCCAGGCAATGCGCAAGGAAATCCCGGCGATGACTACATGTTTTTCCTTTTTCAATGTGGAACAATAGAAAGCCAGTTTGTAAGCAGTGATCGCATCGTCGATTGTTCGTTTGTCTGAATAGCTTCGGGGTGTCCAGTTTTTGCGAATCTTTTCTTCTAGTATTTTCTTTACAGTTGTTGTTATTGGTGGTGTAGAATCATCTGAAAAGGAATAGCCGCAGTCCGGGCAGACATAAATCGTATAGAGTAATGGATTATGTTCAATATCCTCGTAGTTAGGACAAAAGTCAGTGTCGTGGTTAAGACATTTTATATAACGTGAACGTATTTTTTTTGAAGTAAAACGGTGTCCACATAAATGACAGGTACACTTTTTATCAAATAATGCTTCAAGTACAGTCATATCAATCACCTCTTATTAGGAAGAAATACTTATCTTATTATAAACTAAATTAGGTAATAAAGACTATGTATTTTAGACTCTTTACATGAAATAGCATAAGTTGTGGGTCTGACATATTGTGTATATAATATAAGTACTATGGTTAAAGGGGGAATTGAAATGAGTGCAATGGTGAAAATAACAGAGGCTGCCGCTCTTCAAATAAAAGAAATGATGAAACAAAATGAAGAGGAAGGTTCTTTTCTTCGAGTTGCTGTAAAGGGCGGGGGCTGCAGCGGTCTTTCCTACGGCATGGGATTTGTAGAAGAAGCCGAAGAAGATGATCATCAATTTGAACAACATGGATTAAAAATAGTCGTTCATAAAGAGGATGCTCTCGTATTAAACGGTACGATTATTGATTACAAGCAGTCCATGATGGGCGGCGGGTTTACTATTGATAATCCGAATGCGATTGCGACATGCGGCTGCGGTTCGTCTTTCCGTACAGCAGAACAAGCTGGAAATCCTGAGAATTGCTAATCTTCAAGAAAAAGCTGACTTCATAAGTCAGCTTTTTAGAATATCCCTTACTTATCTCCATAAAAGTAACGTTTCATTGTCAATTTTACAACAGAACCATATAATGTCATAAAGGGACAAGACTGAAATTTTACAAAAGATGTATAATTCTGATTAATTTATTAGTTTAAGTTTCATGTATACAAGTATAAACAATATTAAGGGCTTGAAAAACTTTTTGAAAAGGAATAATATAATAATTGCATAAAGAAATTGTTAACATTCTGTGACATTATTATTACTTTTTTTTGTACAACAACGTGAAGGATATCACAAACTTTTTCCTGTAAATAAAGATATGGGGTAAGGGAAAAGTACAACTAAGCATAGAGCAAAATGTGAAAAAATAAACAAAGGGGAAGATCGATTTGAAAAAACCAAAAATAGTTATTTTAGGTGCAGGTTACGGCGGTTTAATGACAGCAACCAAATTACAGAAAGCATTGGGAGTAAATGAAGCGGATATTGTATTAGTGAATAAAAACGATTATCACTACGAAACAACATGGCTGCATGAAGCATCTGCAGGGACTTTACACCACGACCGTGTACGTTACGATATTAAAAACGTTCTTGACCGCAATAAGGTTGAGTTTGTTCAAGATACTGTTATGGAAATTAAAGCTGAAGAGAAAAAGGTTTTGCTTGAAAAAAGCGAACTTGCATATGATTATTTAGTTGTTGCTTTAGGCGGCGAATCAGAAACATTTGGTATTAAAGGCTTAAAAGAATATGCATTCTCAATTGTAAACGTAAATGCGGCAAGACGTATTCGTGAACATATTGAATATCAATTCTCAACGTATCACGATGAACAAGATGATAATAAATTAGCGATTGTTGTCGGCGGTGCCGGGTTTACCGGAATTGAGTTCCTTGGAGAACTAGTTGAACGCATTCCAAAACTTTGCCAGGAATATGATGTTGAGCAAAGCAAGGTAAAAATCATGTGTGTTGAAGCAGCTCCGACTGTACTGCCAGGCTTTGATCCTGAACTTGTTAAATATGCCGTTTCATTCTTAGAAGGCAAAGGTGTAGAGTTCAAAATTGGCACTGCGA
Source organism: Bacillus benzoevorans (assembly GCF_014207535.1). Classification (GTDB taxonomy): domain Bacteria; phylum Bacillota; class Bacilli; order Bacillales; family Cytobacillaceae; genus Bacillus_BD; species Bacillus_BD benzoevorans. The sequence goes on along the minus strand of NZ_JACHGK010000004.1, from coordinate 63,422 downwards.
TAAAAGAATGCGCACCAGATGGAATCAAAGTTGGTAAAGGCGAAGATGAGATTGAAGAAATTAAAGCAGGTACAGTTGTTTGGGCAGCAGGTGTCCGCGGAAATGCTGTAATCGAAACTTCCGGTATTGAGTCAATGAGAGCACGTGTGAAAGTAGAGCCTGATTTAAGGGCACCTGGATTTAACGATATTTTCATTATCGGTGACTGTGCGCTTGTTATTAATGAAGAGATTAACCGTCCGTATCCGCCTACAGCACAAATTGCGATGCAGCAAGGGATTGCGGTTGCGAAAAATATCGCAAAATTAATGCGTAATCAAAATGATCTTGAGAAGTTTGTTCCGGATATTAAAGGAACGGTATGTTCACTTGGCGACCATAATGCAATTGGCGTTGTATATGGCAAAAAATTAGTCGGAACTCCAGCTTCATTCATGAAGAAAGTTATTGATAACCGTGCTTTATTGATGATTGGCGGTATTTCCTTAATGCTTAAAAAAGGAAAATTCAACTTTATCTAATCCACTTAAAAAAGGGAACGAAGATGATTCGTTCCCTTTTTTGTGAAAATATTAATTTGTTCCTAAATCTCTCCTGATATATGGATTGACTGGAAAAAATCGATTCAGTACACTAAAAAGGATAAGGGGGGATACATATGCAGATGAATATCGTTGTTTTGCTTATTTCTATGGTGCTTTTTTTCGTTTTATTCTATGGAATTGGTTTTATTTTAAATATGTTATTAAGAATGTCATGGATTATGGCGATTATTTACCCGGTTATTGCCATTTTTATTATCGACAAGGTTCGTTTTATTGAATATTTTACCGATGCAGGCCATTCTTTTTCGGATTTGCTTACTCGAATATCTAACCTGGCTTTAGCGGATATCTTAATTCTGGTAACCGGTTTATTGGGAGCGATTGCAGCGGGTGTCACTATTAAAGCACTGCGAAAAAGAGGGTATCAGATGTTCTAAAGAGAGGCTCGTGCAGTCTCTTTTTTTATTGTCCAAAAAGGCTGATTTTATTTCTCCACTATTCATGCATAATTCTATCGCTCTTAGGAAATGAATAGTTTTGGGAGGAATGAGCTAAAAATGGACAGGTTAAAAATGGTTTCTATTCGGATGCTAATGTCGGTATTGTTTATTGCAGCATTAACATCTACTTTTCAATTCATAACAGGAGTAGAGGCAAAATCAATTGCAGCTTCTATCTATGAGAAAGTAAAGGGTGATATTAGCTATTCGATTAAAAATCATACTCTTTATGCAGTCGTACAATCTGTAAAGGCAGATTCCGAAATTGCTTTAGGCAAAACAGAACCGAATCTTGAGAAACAGTTTGACTGGTCAAAGTATCCGGTAAAAAAAGTAGTGGCGACAGGATATACTGCCGGATATGAATCGACAGGGAAAAACCCGGATCATCCTGAGTTCGGCATTACTTATTCAGGGGTTAAAGTCAAAAGAGATCTCTATTCAACCGTCGCAGCTGATTTAAGTGTGTTTCCGATTGGAACCATCCTCTTTATCCCGGAGTACGGGTTCGGTGTAGTGGCAGATAAAGGCGGTGCCATTAAAGGGAACCGCGTAGATCTTTATTATGAAACGGTCGATGACGTATATACACATTGGGGCAAAAAGGAATTAGATGTGTATGTCGTTGAAATGGGAGACGGTTCATTAACGGAACATGATTTAATGTCTTTAAATGAGGATGTATCGATGCAGGTGTTTCGCCAACAGTATGTAAATCCTGAAAGAAAATAAAAAACAGGAAGTTGACACAAAAAGGTGTCGGACATCCACGAAATTGATGCCTCCGGTATGATCATGCCGGGCGGATCGATCATCGTGGTTATCTGACACCTTTTTCTACTGAATACTCTTTCTTATTTATCCTCATTTTCTATCGTCTTATCCATTGAAAATATAATATAAGACAAGCGTCAAAAGAATGCCGGTCAATCCGCCGAAAAACACCTCAATTGGCTTATGTCCAAGGAGTTCTTTCAACTCTTTATGCTTTTCCTTTTCCTCCATATGGTGCCAGGCCTTCATATCCTTCAAAAGAAGATTGAAATCTGCCGCTAACTGATTGAGTACAGCTGCTTGTTCACCGGCTTGCCTTCGGACTCCTGAAGCATCAAACATCGTAATAATGGCAAATACAGCTGATACGGCAAATAAAGGGGAATCCATTCCGACCTCAAGAGCTATACCGGTAGAGACAGCTGTAACGGCTGCAGAATGGGAACTCGGCATTCCTCCGGTACTGACAATCAGCGACCAATCTACCTTTTTTAGTAAAATTAATTGAATGGGAACCTTTACAAATTGAGCGAAAAAGATGGAAGTTAAAGCTGCCCAAAGCGAGAAGTTTTCTAAAATGGCCATGATGGATACAACCTGCCTTTTGTTGAATTTTATAATCAAATGAAATTTTCAGAAACGGCAATCCATTCGAATATGGGTAGCGAATCGATGAGTCAGGTAATATTTGTAATATTTTAGTGTTATGCTTTCTCGTTTGCTACTATATATATCAAAAAGGCGAAATCCGGAGGGAGAATGAGACTCGTGATTTATCCTATGGAATATTACCAATTTTTTATTTCCTTTAACGAAGGCGATTATTATACCTGTCATGATCTTCTAGAAGAAATGTGGATGACGGATAAGCAAAACTTTTTTTTAAAGGGCTTATTGCAAATGAGTGTTGCGATTTACCACTATGAATACGGCAATATTAAAGGGGCCCGTGCCATGATGGAGACTGCTGGTCTTTATTTAGCAGGATACCGTCCAAAACACTGGGGATTAAACCTTGAACAGGTGATTGAATTTATTGGAAATTCTCTCTCTATTATACCACAGCATATCGATAAAGTTTCATTTGAGGATACCGGTACATTACCAAAATTACCGAAATTATTTCTCTATTTAGAGGACAATACGTAAAGTCGAATTATTTCTTACTCTTGGCTATAATAATGGTATTCATTAAAGGAGGCGGGATACATGTTTTCAGTGCAAATCGAAAAACCCTTTTCAGCTGAACATGAAAGTTTAATCATTGGCCTGTTTGAGAAACCGGCTAAATTCGAAGGGCAGCTTTTAGAACTGGATCAAGCATTTGCAGGCGGGTTAACTGAACTTGTGAAAGATGGGGATATTTCAGCCAGGAAAAAAAAGCTAAGCAAAATACATACAATGGGCAAAATGGCTGTGAAGCGTCTTTATTTCGTTGGGTTAGGGAAAGAAGCAGCACTTTCCTTTGAAGCATTACGGGGAATTTTCGGTGCTGTTGTGAAAAAAATAAAAGAGGAGAAGCACGAGGAAGCAGCGGTCTATTTAGATTCCTTTATTACTGAAAAAGTGGGAGCCCTCGACGCGGCACATGCATTAGGAGAAGCACTTGCACTTGCAGCGTATCGATTTGAGGGATACAAGCAAAAATCCAATGAGCCGGAAAAAAACATCAACCATATTACCGTTTATACGGAAGCAGCAGATGAAGAAGAGGCAATGGCGGCATTAACGGTCGGTTATGTTTATGGAAATGCCACAAACTCGGCAAGAACATTAGTGAATCTTCCAGGGAATTTATTAACAGCCGCTGATCTCGCAGAATATGCAAAAGAATTAGGTGCCAAGTACGATTTTGAAGTGGAAATTTTAGAAAAGGAAGACATGTTAAAGCTTGGTATGGGGGCTCTTTTAGCTGTTAATCAAGGGTCAAGCGAACCGCCAAAAATGATCGTGTTGAAATATCAGGCTAAGGAAGAATGGAAAGACGTCATTGGATTAGTGGGGAAAGGAATTACCTTTGATACAGGCGGTTATTCATTAAAGACAAAAACCGGTATTGTCGGGATGAAAACCGATATGGGCGGTGCGGCAGCGGTTCTGGGGGCGATGGAAATCATCGGGGAACTGAAACCGGAACAAAATGTCGTTGCCGTGATTCCTGCAACCGATAATATGATTGGCGGTCATGCCTTAAAGCCTGATGATGTCATTACATCGCTGAGCGGAAAGACCATTGAAGTGTTAAATACGGATGCAGAAGGACGTCTAGTCCTTGCCGATGCAATGACCTATGCAAAACATCATGGGGCCAATTATCTTGTTGATGCGGCTACACTAACTGGAGGGGTCATCACAGCGCTCGGAACAGAAACGACAGGTGCCCTGACCAATAACGAAGCGTGGTTTGAACAGGTACTTGAGGCATCATTTGAGGCGGGTGAACCTATTTGGCGGCTGCCATTGTTTGAACGTGACAAAGAACGGGTACGAAACAGCAAAATCGCTGATTTAAATAACTCACCGGGAAGTGAAGGTCATGCGATTATGGGCGGTGCGTTTATCGGAGAGTTTGCCGAAGATACGCCGTGGGTGCATTTAGATATTGCGGGTACTGCGGTGAGGAAGAACGCCAATGATCTCGGTCCGGCAGGGGCGACAGGAGTAATGGTTCGTACTCTGGCGCTTCTCGTTGAGAGGTTTGAAACGGAGGAATAAATCAATGGGGCGCCCGTGAATGGGCGTCCTCTATTATTTTACTTTCATTTTGATTAGCTCTAAAAGCTCCAAAGCGGTATCAGCTTCAATGATTTCACCATTTAATATAGCGTAAGGCTTGTCTGCGCAAAGTTCACAATGGCTTAGACATTTATATTCCTTCATATTTATTTGTTCCTCTTGAAAAAAAATCTCATATTGGCTGAATGAAGGTCCGTCTAAAAAGCGATCCAAGTTGTTCCGGCAAAATTGCAACTTTACTTTTTTCCTGCGGCCAAGCTTCTGCAGTAACTTAATTGTCATCCACCTCTGGTTCATAAAATACTATACGAAGAATATTTTACCACTCAAAAGATATAGAAGCATCTGAAAGTTTTCCCAGTTTTCCTCCTTTGCCCAAGCGTGATGGGTGTTTATTGCATATGAAATAATATGAAAGATAAGAAGGAGGTTTACCCCATTGAACGCATACCGAAACCCGTACTATAATAATCAAAGATTTTTCTTTGGTGTTCCGTTTGCTGGCGCATTGTTGGGAGGGCTCGTAGGGGGAGCCGTTGGCGCTGGCGGCGCCGCGCTACTCTTGTCGCGTCCGCGTCCATATCCGTTTATGCCATACGCTCCATACGGTGCCTTTCCACCATACGGAGCCTTCCCGCCATACGGCGCCGGTTTTGGATACGGAGTCCCATATTATTAATGGATAAGTCAAAAAGCTCTCGGACTCGAGAGCTTTTTTGCTTTGTTTGATAGGACCAGCTTGATCCAAAAAAGATTTTAAGCATTAAGGACAAAGCATTTTGCAGGGCGCAGTGTTTCACTTGTGCTCAGGAGGTATGGTATAATAATAGAAAACAAGAATGGAAGGGTATGTTATTGGGGTTTCAAAAACGGAATACATTTTAATAACATGCCTGCCGCGCCATTTGATAAAGGAAGGTGGAAGGTTGGTAGACGAACAGCAATATTTATTTGTTGATTTTGAATTTACAATGCCGGAAAAAGGTAAAAAAATGAAGGGGTTTTATCCTGAAATTATTGAAGCTGGAATTGTCGCGGTTGTAAATGATCAGATTTATGAAAAATATTCATCTTATGTAGTACCTGTTCGTTTTCCTGTCCTGACGGAACGCTGTAAATCATTTCTTCGAATCAGCCAAGAGCAAGTAAATCAAGGAATCACCTTTCATGAACTGATTCAGAAGTTTTCCTCATTAACAAACGGGTGTAAAAATACAGTCGTTACTTGGGGGAATATGGATATGAAAGTACTGCGCCATAACTGCCATCAGGCTGATCTTAGCTTACCCTTTAACGCCAGAGAGGTAGATTTGTCTATGGAGTATAAGCGTTTCTTCGGTGACAAGAATCAAACCGGACTTTGGAAAGCTGTGCAGGAGTATGGCAGAGACGGTGTTGGGAAACATCACCGGGCCTTAGATGATGCGTTAACAACCTATAACATTTTCAAATTAGTAGAAAAGGATAAGCAGTATCTGCATAACCCGGATAAAACAACGATTGGAGATCGGGTTGATTTTTCCCAGCTATTTAATGAGTTTGCCTAAAAGCCAAATCTTTATGCGTGATTTGGCTTTTTCGTTTTGCTATAAATTCTCTTTATTTCAAGGGAGAAGGGCCCATACTTGGCGAAAATTCAGAATAATAGAAAGAAAATAAAAACATTGTTATAATGTTTAAAATGGTACTAAGTACAGAGAAGGGAAGAAATATCCATGTTTCTGCCATATGTTTTGTCATTCTTTTTATATTTTCCTGAAAATAAGATGGAGTATATTCCAGCGCTCCTTAAGCTTATGATCATGGTGCTCATTGCCGTGCTGGTTATGAAAGTAGTGGTTAACTGGTCAAAACGGGAGGAAAAAAAAGCGAAGGAATTAGAAGAACGTTTAAAGTTAAATGCCCGCGAAAAGGACAGCTGATAGTGCTGTTCTTTTTATTTTTAGTTAATTTCGGCAATAATAAATATTAGAAACAGAAATAAGTTATTTGGAAATAGTAATATGTGTTTCTGTGGAGAAACTATATCTTAAATGAATTATCCTTTATAAGGTGTTTTATTGAATTTGTTTCACAAAATATGTAAATATAATACATTTACATCTTTATAAAAATACTATACTATTATAGTATAGAAAGCGTTCGTGGAAACGGATGGTACAAAAAGCTGTAATGACTGCTAAAAAGGCATAGAAGATGTCTTTTTTTATTGCCTTTATTTTGTTTCCCGTACTGATGCACATCGTTAATATATACAAAAATCTAACTATTAAGGGGGGAATTTGATGAAAAGAATTAGTTTAGCCTGGCAGATATTTATCGGACTTATTCTCGGAATCATTGTGGGGGCCGTTTTTTATGGCAATCCGCATATTGCAGCCTATTTACAACCGATCGGTGATATCTTTCTCCGTTTAATCAAAATGATCGTTGTCCCAATTGTCATATCCTGTATTATTATTGCCGTGGCAGGAGTAGGAGATACAAAAAAGCTTGGGAAAATCGGCGGAAAAACCCTGCTTTATTTTGAAATCATTACAACGATAGCCATTGTTATCGGACTTCTGTCCGCTAACATTTTTCAGCCTGGTGAAGGCGTCAATATGGACACACTGCAAAAAACGGATATCCATAGCTATGTAGATACGGCAGAAAAAACAGAATCACATTCGATGGCTGAAACTTTTGTTAACATCGTTCCAACTAATCCGATTAAGGCTGTTGCTGAAGGGGATATGCTGGCCATTATTTTCTTCTCGGTTGTATTTGGTCTCGGATTGGCAGCAATTGGTGACAAAGGGAAACCGGTTCTGCGTTTTTTCCAGGGCACAGCTGATGCCATGTTTTATGTCACGAACCAAATTATGAAATTTGCCCCATTTGGTGTTTTTGCCCTAATCGGAGTAACGGTTTCGAAATTTGGTATTGCATCACTTATGCCGCTTGGCAAGCTTGTCATTCTTGTTTATGCAACGATGGCCTTTTTTATCATCGTTGTTCTCGGACTTGTTGCAAAGTTGGCCGGGTTTAATATTTTTAGATTAATTGGTATTTTAAAGGATGAACTAATCCTTGCTTATTCTACTTCAAGCTCAGAAACCGTTTTACCCAAGATTATGGAAAAAATGGAACGTGCCGGCTGTCCGAAGCATATCACTTCATTCGTTATTCCTACAGGTTACTCCTTTAATTTAGATGGATCTACTCTCTATCAGGCACTCGCCGCGATCTTTATTGCGCAAATGTACGGGATCGACATGAGTATCGGGGCTCAAGTTTCGCTGATGTTGGTACTGATGGTTACATCAAAGGGGATTGCCGGTGTGCCTGGTGTGTCCTTTGTCGTCCTGCTGGCTACTTTAGGAACAGTCGGCATTCCAATCGAAGGGCTGGCATTTATTGCTGGTATTGACCGAATTCTTGATATGGCTCGTACTGTTGTCAATGTTATTGGGAATTCCCTTGCTACCATTGTCATTTCAAAATGGGAAGGTGAATTTACGGGTAACCAAATCCTTCATTCCGCGGCGAAAACAGAAATAGCAGAAGATAAAATCAGTTAATTGTTAAATATTCCTAAATAGGATTGTCCCTCAGGTGTCAGTCGACCACAATTTATCTAGATCCGTGCAGATATATGTAAAGTGATACTAGCTCCTTTGTTGTGATGTCTGACACCTTTACTTTTGGGGCGATCCTTTTTCTTTGCATGGAAAAAGTCAGAGTTTGAAAAAATATAGAGGAACTTTATTTTGAAAATCATAAAAAAGTCCGTACCATACACGTGAATTTTGCTATAATATATATATTTTAAAACATATGGAGGTCTTTCCATGAATTTAACAGAAAAAGAATTGGAGATTGTTGAAATTCTAGAAAAAGATGCCCGCATCGCGATTGAAGATGTAGCAAAAATGATTGGGCTGTCTGTCGAAGAAACTGAACAATCCATTAAAAAACTGGAAGATAATAAGGTGATTGTGAGATATATTACGGTCATTGACTGGGAGAAGGTTGAAGGGCATTCCGGAGTAACCGCGATGATCGATGTAAAAGTAACACCAAAACGCGGTGTTGGCTTTGAAGATGTTGCGGAGCGGATTTACCGTTTTAAAGAAGTGGATTCTGTTTACCTCATGTCAGGTACTTACGATATATCTGTTATTATTGAAGGAAAATCAATGAATGAGGTAGCACACTTTGTACATCAAAAGCTTTCAACACTCGATTCTGTTATTTCAACGACCACGCACTTTATTTTGAAAAAATATAAACACGACGGAATTATCTTTGGAACAGAAAATAAAGACAAAAGAATTGTGGTGTCTCCTTGATGAAAACAACCAAGAGTAGTTATATTTCAAAAACTGTTCAAGAATTAAAACCATCAGGTATCCGCCGTTTTTTTGATTTAGCAGCCGGGATGGAGGGCGTTGTCTCTCTCGGTGTAGGAGAACCTGATTTTGTTACGCCATGGGCTGTTAGAGAGGCTGCCATCAACTCATTGGAACAAGGTTATACCTCTTATACCGCTAATGCAGGTCTCTTGGAGCTGCGTGAAGAAATTGCTAAATATATGAAAACACAATTCGATGTAGAGTATTCTCCTAAGTCGGAAATCATCGTAACGGTCGGTGCAAGCGAAGCGATTGATATTGCTATGCGGGCAATTCTTGACCCGGGAGATGAAGTCATTGTGGTAGAACCGTGTTTTGTCTCGTATGCTCCAATGGTAACTCTTGCTGGAGGAGTTGCTGTAACGGTTCAGGCAACAAAAGAAAATGATTTCAAGATTTTGCCGAGTCAAATTGAAGAAGCCATTACTGATAAGACGAAAGCTATTTTAATTTGTTCGCCAAATAACCCGACAGGCACGATGCTGAATAAAAGTGAACTGGAAAAGTTGTCGGCATTAGCAGAAAAACATGATTTACTTATTATTGCTGATGAAATTTATGCTGAGCTTGTTTATGATGAAGAATACACAAGTATGGCGGCAATAAATGGGATGCGGGAAAGAACGCTATTGGTAAATGGTTTTTCAAAGGGCTTCGCTATGACAGGCTGGCGTCTTGGTTTTGTCTGTGCACCGGAAGAAATCACAAGTGCGATGTTAAAGATACATCAATATGCCATGATGTGCGCCTCCACTATGGCCCAATATGCAGCGTTGGAAGCACTCAAAACTTGCCGTTCCGATGTGGATGAAATGGTCAAAAGCTATCGCCGCCGGCGGAATTTTATCGTGCAGTCCTTTAATGAAATCGGATTAACCTGTCATGTTCCTGGAGGTGCGTTTTATGCCTTCCCTTCGGTGGCGTCAACTGGTTTAAGCTCACAGGAGTTCGCGGAAGCTTTATTGAAACAAGAAGGAGTAGCTGTTGTACCGGGAGATGTATTCGGTGAAAGCGGCGAAGGTCATATCCGTTGTTCCTATGCCTCTTCATTGGAGCAGCTTCAGGAGGCCATTAAACGAATGAAAAAATTTATTGATTCACTATAGGAGAAATGAAAAGGGACATCCTTTTTGGATGTCCTCTTCAAAAAAGGGGGATACTAGAAAGTCCTTTACTTGAAGTCTTTCCGGTATCATCCTATTTTATACGCGATAGGGAAGGAATATTTTCCTCAACCGTCATAAAGAGGAAGGTCCAATTGAGTGTTCTCCTAGAGGAATGCTTATTTTTTTTGATAATTATCATCAAATATGGTATAATTATTTATTGCGTATAACGAGAGACAAAATAATGATAAATTAGGAGTGTTTTCATGTCAGAAAAGTTTGAAATAGGAAGTGTACTAACAGGTAAAGTTACCGGAATACAGTCATATGGAGCATTTGTAGCGTTGGATGAAAAGCATCAGGGATTGGTTCATATTTCTGAAATTACTCATGGTTTTGTCAAGGATATTCATGAACATTTGAAAGTTGGCGACGAAGTAAAAGTTAAAATACTTTCAATTGATGAAGGGGCGGGTAAAATTGGTTTGTCTATCCGTGCTACGGAAGAGGAACCTGTACAGGAAGCGGATGTAAAAGCCAAAAGACCGCGTAAGCGCCAGGCTGCTGCAGCCATTACAACAGATATCGAACTATCACAGGGCTTTAATACATTAAAGGATAAGCTCCAAGAATGGATTGACCAATCAGAGCGCGATGATTTAATAAAGAAATAATGATCGAAAGAAGTATAGGGCATCGATAGGCTCTATACTTCTTTTTTTTTTATCCATAATGTTAAAAATTTAAACAGAAATTCAAGGTTTTTAATTATCTTGCAGGATTAGTTTCCGGTTCTCTTGAATATTGCTCTTTCGGTTTGAAAAGAAGTCCAATATTGATTAGACCAGCAATCCCGACTAGACAATAAATGATCCTCGAGATGAGAGAGTCAGTCCCAAAGAGGGAGGCCACAAGATTGAATTGGAAAAAGCCTATCAGTCCCCAATTAATCGCCCCGATAACAGTAAATAATAGTGCAATGCGTTGTATGGTACTCATCTACGAAATGCCTCCTAAAAAGAATTTGATGCAATGATTAGTCTATCTTGATTCAAAAGCAAATATTCATCACAAAAGAGATGGAGGGAAATACCAAAATATATCCCGGTGAATGTTATATTTTGCATTCCTTTCCTTGTTGAAGGATAATAAAAAAGTAGTTTGAATGGGCTGGAAAAGAAGTGGAAGATTAAATAAAGGAGGTTTCGAGATGGATAACTTTACATATAATAATCCTGTTAAATTAATTTTTGGAAAAGGTCAGGTAGAACAATTAAAGAATGAAGTTCCTTATTACGGCAAAAAAGTTCTTCTTGTTTATGGCGGGGGCAGCATTAAACGAAACGGCTTATATGATCAAGTGATGAACCTATTACATGCCGCAGGCACTGAAGTTTTTGAGCTTTCAGGTGTAGAACCGAATCCGCGTATTTCAACGGTGAGAAAAGGGGTTGAAATATGTAAAAATGAAGGGATTGAATTTCTATTGGCAGTTGGCGGAGGCAGTGTCATTGACTGTACGAAGGTCATTGCTGCAGGGGCAAAATATGACGGCGATGCCTGGGATATCGTAACGAAAAAGGTCATTGTCTCTGAAGCGCTGCCGCTTGGGACCGTGCTGACACTTGCGGCCACCGGATCCGAAATGAATCGGAGCTCTGTTATAACCAATTGGGAAACGAATGAGAAATATGGGTGGGGAAATCCTGTTGTTTATCCGCGTTTCTCTATTCTTGATCCAGTGAACACCTTCACCGTTCCACGCGATCAAACCGTTAATGGGATCGTGGATATAATGGTACATACTTTAGAAAATTACTTCCATGTGCAGCGGGAAACCTATCTGCAGGACCGCATGTTGGAATCGCTTCTTCTAACCGTGATTGAAACGGCGCCGAAGCTGCTGGAGAACCTGGAAAGCTATGAAAATCGTGCCACCATTTTATATTGCGGCACAATGGCCTTAAATGGCATGCTCTCAATGGGGTATAACGGGGATTGGGCCACGCATAATATGGAGCATGCTGTTTCAGCCGTATATGATATTCCGCATGGCGGAGGACTTGCGATTCTTTTCCCAAACTGGATGAAGCATTCATTATCAGCAAATCCAGAACGTTTCAAACAGTTGGCCGTACGTGTATTTGCTGTAAATCCTGAAGGGAAAACGGCGGAAGAGGCTGGACTTGAAGGAATTGAAAAACTGCGTGCATTTTGGAGACTCATCGGGGCACCCTCACGGTTAGCTGATTATGGTATTGATCACAGCAAACTCGAGTTAATGGCTGACCGCGCCATGGCTAGAGGAGAGTTTGGTAATTTTAGGAAATTAGATCGGAACGATGTCCTTGACATTTACCGGGCATCACTGTAATTTATTTTGTAATACGCGAAATGACGATATAATATCTGGAGGATCGTGCATGACACATGTTCGTTTAGATTATTCAAAGGCTCTGGCTTTTTTTGCGGAGCATGAAATGACTTATTTACAGGATGCAGTAAAGTTAGCACACCATTCTTTACATGAAAAAACCGGTGCCGGCAGTGATTATTTAGGCTGGATTGAACTGCCTGAGAACTATGATAAAGAAGAATTTTTACGTATCCAAACAACTGCTGAGAAAATTAAGCGTGATTCAGATATCCTTTTAGTTATTGGAATCGGCGGTTCTTATTTAGGCGCAAGGGCAGCTATTGAGGCGCTGCAGCATAGTTTTTATAATATCATTCAAAAAGAGAAACGCGCAGCGCCGCAGATTATTTTTGTCGGTAATAATATTAGTTCTACATATATGATGGACGTGATCGATTTACTGGAAGGAAAAGACTTCTCCATTAATGTTATTTCCAAATCAGGTACAACAACAGAACCGGCTATTGCTTTCCGGATTTTCCGCAAGCTGCTCGAGGAAAAATACGGTAAAGAAGAAGCGGGTAAACGAATTTATGCGACAACGGATAAAGCGAAAGGTGCTTTAAAAACGGTTGCTGATGAAGAAGGTTATGAAACATTTGTTATTCCTGATGATGTTGGCGGCCGCTATTCAATATTAACAGCGGTGGGATTGCTGCCAATAGCTGTCAGTGGGGCGGATATTGCTGCGATAATGAAGGGGGCTCAAGCTGCGCAAACAGATTTTAGTTCATCTGAGCTTAACGAAAATATGGCCTACCAATATGCTGCAGTAAGAAATATTTTATATAACAAAGGGAAAACCATTGAAATGTTGATCAATTATGAGCCTGCACTGCAATATTTTTCTGAATGGTGGAAGCAGCTGTTTGGGGAAAGTGAAGGAAAGGATCAAAAAGGCATCTACCCTTCATCGGCCAACTTCTCAACGGATCTTCATTCAATGGGGCAGTATGTGCAGGAAGGGCGCCGAGATCTATTTGAAACCATCATTAAGGTAGAAACTCCGCGCAGGGAGTTAAAGATTGAACAAGCAGAAAATGATTTAGACGGGTTGAATTATCTCGCTGGCCGAACAATAGACTTTGTGAATAACAAAGCATTCGAGGGAGCGATGCTTGCCCACACAGACGGGGGCGTACCGAATTTGGCTGTTTTGATTCCGAAACTGGATGAGTATACATTCGGCTATCTCGTCTATTTCTTTGAAAAAGCCTGTGCGATGAGTGGATATTTGCTCGGGGTGAATCCATTTGATCAGCCTGGTGTTGAAGCATACAAAGTGAATATGTTTGCTTTGCTTGGTAAACCAGGCTATGAGGAGAAAAAAGCAGAATTAGAAAAACGGTTGCAATAAACATAGACGAAGAGGATGACCAAATTTTTCGGTCATCCTTTTTTTCACGTTATAAAAGCTAAGAAGAACGGATGAGGATCAATTGATCATTTTTTTCAATAGAAAACGGTTGGGGCGGATTCAGGATCGTTGCTTCTCCTCTTTTGATGCCAAGGAGCACCACACCGTTTTTTAAGTGTTCAATTCCAATCGTTGTATAATCCTTGTCAATATCCTCTAGAGGGGCATCCTGATACATTAGTTTCCGCTCAGACATTTGATAGAGCAGATCTAAGAATGACGTGACCATATCCTGGGTTGAAATGCTTTGAAGCATGATAAAGCTTGTGACGATATTTGTTTCAATAATTTCATCGGCACCGGCCCGTTTGGCATTTTCTATCTGATCATGAGTTAATATTTCAACAATACAGGGCACAAACGTATTTAATCCCTTTACTGCCAGCAATGTAATAATGGAATGCATATCAGCCTGCAATTCTCCTTTATCCTGGTCAGCCGTGATGATCACCTTGCTTGCTTTCATGATCCCGGCTTTTATTAAAACTTCATCCTGGTTTGACCTGCCTTTAATAAAATGGACATTTTTACTGGAAAGCGGGTTTTTTTCAAGTGATTCATCAACTAGGGCGATGGAAATAAGTGTGTTTTGCCGGCAAAGTGTATGGATAATTCCCTTAGACCGTTCATTCCAGCCAATAATGATCATATGGCCGCTGCCTTTAAAAACGGATTTCCCTTCAAGGATATCATTCTGCTTTGTGACGGTTGTCGCGGCAAGGGAGACAAAAAAGGAGGATAGAAATCCGGCCCCCGTTAAAATCAGAATAATGCCGGCAAATCTCCCGGGTATTGTTTCAGGGACCAAATCACCGTAACCGACTGTCGAAGCTGTAATGACCGCCCACCAGATTCCATCAAATATCGTAGGAAAAGCAGCGGGTTCCAGCTGATGCATAATCATGCCGAAGCCGAATATGGAAATAAATACGATAATGAAGGTTCTAAGGATGAGCGGCAGACGGATGAAGTGGGACAGAAAAGTGTGTGGCAATATTCTTCACCTCGAAAAAAGAATAAGTAAAGCGTTTGGGCATCTCTTAGTATAAACAAAAATAATCTTTCGTAGTTTTTTATTTGGATAGAATATTTTGTTTTTTTGCAATAATATCTTGACCGTTGGCTAAATACCTAGTTATAGTTATATACGAGTATGACTAAAGTCACAATGGTGTGTAAATAAAGTAAAGCATCTTTACCAAAAGGAGATTCTATGAAAAAGGTTATTCAATTTTCATTAAAGAATAAGTTTGCGATCTGGATATTAACGATTATTCTAACAGCAACAGGCATCTATTCTGGAATGACGATGAAATTGGAAACGATTCCGAGTATTACAGCTCCCCTCGTTTCTGTGACAACCGTGTATCCCGGTGCAACACCCGAAGAAGTAATGGAGCATGTAACGATTCCCATTGAGCAGCAGGTGCAGAATCTTGATGGAGTCAGTACGGTCATATCCACATCGTTTCAGAATGCTTCGTCCGTCCAAATTGAATATGATTATAGCAAGGACATGGAGAAAGCGCAAAATGAAGTAAAAGAGGCGCTTGCAGGTTTAATCTTTCCTGAAACGGTCAAAGACCCTGAGATTTCCCGATTAAACTTAAACGAATACCCTGTTATGTCCTTGAGCGCTTCAGACGATAAGAAATCTTTAGCGGAATTAACAACCCTGGTGGATGAAATGATTGTGCCGCAAATGAAAGGGCTGGACGGTGTAGCCTCTGTCCAGGTTTCCGGGAATGAGGTGCAAGAGGTTAAGTTAACCTTTATTAAGGAAAAATTAATCCAATACGGGTTGAACGAAGAAACCGTCAGAAATGTGATTAAAGGCTCTAATGTCACGCTGCCGCTTGGATTACATACTTTTGCTGATGAAGAGAAATCAGTCGTAGTGGATGGCAATATCACGACCATCGATGATTTAAAAACGTTGAAAATACCTGTTGTATCACAAGGAGCGGGACAAATGCAGGGCGCACAGCGGGCGCCTGCGGATGGAGCGGTGCAGTTGCCGCATGGAATTCCGACAGTTGAACTGCAGGAAATTGCATCGATTGAAATGGCAAGTAAAGCTGAATCCATTTCGAGAACAAATGGAAAATGGTCCATTGGCGTACAGATTGTCAAAGCAGCTGATGCAAATACAGTTGATGTCGTGAATAGCGTTAAGGAAAAGGCAGAGAAATTAGAAAAAGCTTATGCAGGGCTGAATATGACAACGGTAATGGACCAAGGCAAACCCATTGAGGATTCTGTTCAGACGATGCTCAGTAAAGCAATTTTTGGTGCTCTCTTTGCCATGCTCATTATATTGATTTTCTTAAGAAATTTCAAAACAACGATTATTTCGGTTATTTCCATTCCATTGTCTTTATTAATTGCTATTACGATATTACATCAAATGGGGATTACCTTAAACATTATGACCCTTGGTGCCATGACTGTTGCCATCGGCCGTGTCATTGATGATTCGATTGTTGTCATAGAGAATATTTTTCGCAGAATGTCTAAAGAAGATGAAGACCTGAAAGGAAAAGGTTTAATTGTGGAAGCGGCAAAGGAGATGTTTATTCCGATTTCTTCCTCAACAATTGTGACGATTGCAGTATTTCTGCCGCTTGGTTTCGTTAAAGGACCGATTGGGGAATTATTCCTTCCATTTGCTTTGACGGTTGTATTCTCTCTGCTGGCTTCTCTTGTTATTTCGATAACGGTTGTTCCGATGATGGCTCATTCTTTTTTCAAAAATGGTCTTCACCAAGAACGTGAAATGATGGAACTTGGTCATAAAGAGAGAAGGGGGAGCCGCGGTAAAGGATTTCATTTCATTGTGATAGACGGAATTAAACATCATAGAATTTTGCTTTCTGCAGCAGCAGTGCTGTTATTAATAGGGAGTGCATTTGTTCCGACAGAGCTGACAGCTGTCTTATCCGTGATTGTCTCCATATTGCTTGTGTTGGTCATCGTTTCGATAGCGGTTCCGTCTGTTTCCCATAAGGAAAGTGAACGGGAGAGCAATACGAAACAGGACGTGCCGCCTGTTAAGGAATCGATTCCTGATATAGAACATGTACATCATGAACAAAGACCAGGCTTTCTTGCAGAAGGATACCAGAAGGTTCTGAAATGGTCTTTAAATCATAAAGTCATCACAACGAGTCTTGCCGTATTGCTGTTGGCCGGCAGCCTATTTCTTATTCCCATGATCGGTGTAAGCTTTATAGCGTCTGAAAAGGACAAAATGGTCTATGCTGTCTACAGTCCTGAGCCTGGACAGACCCGCGAAGAGGTGGTGAAAATCGCTGATCAGGCAGAGAAAATCTTCCAATCCCGCGCTGGTGTGAAAACAATCCAGTTTTCATTAGGAAGTGAAAATCCGATGAACCCGGGACAGTCGAACAATGCCATTTTCTATGTAGAATATGAGCAGGATACAGAAAACTTTGCCGAAGAATCTGAAGCGGTAATGAAAGAATTGCAAAAAAAAGCTCCGAGAGGTGAATGGTCCTCTATGAATATGGCTTCAACAGGCTCCGGCAGTACACTGTCAATGCTCATTTTTGGTGACAGCATTGCCGATATACAGCCTGTTGTGCAAAGACTGGAACAAATTTTCAAAGACAATAAAGATTTAACAAATGTTGCGACTACATTATCGAAAACATATGAGGAATATACGCTTGTAGCAGATCAGGATAAATTAAGCCGGTTGGGCTTAACAGCTGCACAGATTGGCATGGAGCTTTCACAGCAAGAAAACAGGGCAGTGCTGACAACTGTTGAACATAAAGGAAATAAGCTTAATGTTTATCTTGAGAAGGAGGAAGGCTATAGCAATGTGGAGGATTTAACAGCAAAAACGATCCCGTCCCCACTGGGTATAGCGGTCCCCATTAAAGAAGTAACAGAAGTAATTGAAGGGACTACATCCAACACCCTTACCAGACGAGACAACCGAATCTATGCTAGTGTCAGCGGCGAGATTAAAACAAAAGATGTTGCTGCTGTGTCAGCGGCTGTTCAGAAAAATGCCGACATGCTGAAGCTTCCTCAACATGTAGAGGTATCCATGGGCGGTGTAACCGAACAAATGACAGATTCGTTTATGCAGTTGGGGCTGGCGATTTGTGCGGCAATTGCGATTGTCTATTTCGTGCTTGTCGTTACCTTTGGCGGAGGTTTAGCTCCTTTTGCTATTCTTTTTTCCCTGCCATTTGCCGTAATCGGCGGGCTTGTTGGATTATTAGCTTCCCATGAAACGATTAGTGTATCAGCCATGATTGGCTTCCTGATGTTAATCGGAATCGTTGTGACAAATGCGATTGTATTGATCGATCGTGTCATCCTTAAGGAGAACGAGGGACTTTCAACAAGAGATGCCCTGCTTGAAGCAGCAGGTACGCGGCTTCGTCCAATCTTAATGACGGCCATCGCCACGATAGGGGCTCTGCTCCCGTTGGCATTTGGCATGGAAGGAAGCGGGTTAATTTCGAAGGGACTGGGTGTAACGGTGATCGGCGGGCTAATAAGTTCAACCTTATTAACTTTGTTAATTGTTCCAATTGTTTATGAAACTTTGATGAAAGCCTTTAGGAAAAATAAACATCATGAGGCTTGAAGTCGCAAACATAGAAAGAGGATGACCAACTAATCATCCTCTTTTGCTTTCTTGATTATCAAGTTGTATCCATTTCTTAGACCATAATTCGATTTCCTGCAGTGCATTCTTTAATGCCAGCCCTTTTTCTGTTAATGTATACTCCACACGAACCGGTACTTCCGGATAAACCTCTCTTGTTACGATTCCTTCATTCTCTAATTCTTTTAGTCTTTCTGAAAGAAGTCGTCCGCTGATCGGCATGGAAGCGTTTAGGTTGCAAAAACGCTGCGGTCCGGATAATAATTGATTAATGATTAAAGCATTCCAGCGCTTGCTGAATAATTCAACAGCTTTATGAAATTTAGGACAAAGTGTACTTTCGACCATCTTTTACCACCTTTATTACAAAATGATTATTTACTATTATAATAGTGATTAAATTACTTGACGTCAACTATTTACGATTATATACTAACTTACATATAGTAAGTAACTTATACGTGGTGTTAAAGTAAAGATCCTGAAAGGATGAACAGAATGATTTCAGATAAAGTAAAAAATATATTACTAGATAAAATGACGATATTAACTGATATTCAGGATAAAGATATTTGTCTCGTTGGTCCTGTTAAACTGCCGGTTCAATTAGAAGACAAGATAGTTACATTTCAATGGTATAATTGGCTTCCTCTTGAGGGACTGCCTTCTGATAAAGAAAAGCTGCTTGAATCTCTTGCGACAGCCCGTTTAGCTGATGGTCAGCAGTCCTCTGTATTAGTATATGGTGATTTTGAACATTCAGAAGAAGCACTTATCCGGATGCACAGTATTTGTCATACCGGTGATATTTTCGGCAGCAAACGTTGTGACTGCGGTTTTCAGCTTCGTCAGTCAATGAAAATGATTGTCGAACATGGCAGCGGGGCTCTTGTTTATTTAGCTAATCATGAAGGCAGAGGGATCGGATTATTCTCGAAATCATTAGCCTATATCCTGCAGCAGGAAGGATATGATACAGTAGAGGCAAATCATGCTCTTGGTTTTCCGGACGATACTCGTTCGTATGTGGAAGCTATCACGGTACTGAAAGGTCTTAGACAAAAGCCGGTCACGCTTATTACCAATAATCCAAAGAAAATCAACGCTTTAAAAAGCTTTGGTATGTTAATTGCTGACCATATTCCTTTATGGGGCGATATCTCCGACTATAATCGCTTTTATTTAGCAACAAAAGTTGAAAAATCAGGGCATATTCAAAACAATGATGAAATTTTGCTGGCTAAGGAGAATGTATCTTGAAAAATGATGAATATTATATGAACCTCGCCTTGGAATTAGCCCAGACCGCGAGAGGAAAGACCAATCCAAACCCGCTTGTAGGAGCGATTATTGTCAATAAGGGAATGATCGTGGGTTCCGGCCTGCATCGTAAAGCAGGAGAACCACATGCAGAAGTGCATGCTTTCCGTATGGCAGGTGATCATGCGATAGGAGCTACCCTTTATGTCACGCTTGAACCTTGTTCCCATTACGGAAAAACACCTCCTTGTGCTGAACTTGTGAAAAATTCAGGAGTATCCCGTGTTGTTATTGCGATGAAGGATCCCAATCCTCTTGTTGCCGGAAAGGGGATTAAACTGATAGAAGAAGCAGGAATTGAAGTGACGGTTGGTGTGCTGGAAACCCAGGCTGCTAAATTAAATGAACGATTTATTCATAATATGGTGTATAAAAGACCATTTGTCATTGCGAAAACAGCGATGACACTGGATGGAAAACTCGCCGCTTATAATGGTCATTCCAAATGGGTAACGGGGGAAGAATCCAGACAAACCGTGCATTATTTGCGAAATGAAGTGGACGCCATCTTAGTCGGGATCGGAACAGTGCTCTCGGATAATCCGATGCTGACCACCCGGATTGAAGAAGGCGGTAAAAACCCCGTCCGTATTGTATTGGATTCGAATTTAAGAACACCGCTTGATGCTCATATAACAGATTGTCATGATGCGCAAACTTTGATTTTTGCCAAAGAAGGCGCCGATCAGACGAAGGCTGAAGCTCTAAAAGCGAAAGGAGTTCAGGTGCATTATGCCCCCGAGACAGCGAATGGATTGGACTTGGGTTTTATTTTGCAGGTATTATTTGAACAAGGACTGACGGATGTGCTTGTTGAAGGCGGCAGTGAAGTGAACGGGGCCTTTTTGCGTGCCGGTCTAATTCATAAATATTTAATTTACGTGGCACCGAAAATCTTAGGCGGGCGCCATTCACTTACGCCTTTTACTGGGGCTGATGTTGAAAGCATGGATGAGGCAGTGCAGTTAGAATTTGATTCTGTTGCACACATCGGAAACGATTTATTAATTACAGCTTACCCAAAGACAAAAAGGTAAAGCAATTGATGATAATGGGTGATTAAAAAGTGAAGGAATACGACTTTAAAGCTGATGTTTGTATTGTTGGTGCAGGTCCTGCAGGGGCCCTTTTAGCTTATATTTTAGCAGGACATAATATTTCTACGATATTGGTTGAACGGCATGAGAATATCAATAAGGAATTCAGGGGAGAACACCTGAATGAAACAGGGGAAGCGATTTTAAGAAAATACGGGCTTTTTGAGGAACTGGAGAAAATCGGCTTGCTGCGAATGGAGCGGGTTGAATATTGGAATGAAGGGGGAGTTTTTAAACGGATCTTTCCTGACAGCCAATCCGGTCATGTTGGTATTCATGTACCGCAAAAGCATCTGCTCGGGCTTCTGCTCGAAAAAAGCCAGCCCCTTCCAGCCTTTACTTTGTTATTGAATACAAAGGTTTCGGGATTAATAGAGGAAAACGGTCAATGTGCCGGTGTTACAGCGATCAAGGATGGAAAAGAGGTCACCATCAAAAGCCCTTTAGTGGTCGGTGCTGACGGGCGCTTTTCCACTGTTCGCAAACTCGCACAGATTCCGTTTGAGAAAATAAAACACGGCTATGATTTACTTTGGGCACGAATCCCGGCGCCAAAAGGCTGGGATCCGACTGTCCGTCTTGCCCTTGTTAATCATGAGCAGCTGGCACTTTTTACCCAGCAGGGCGGGTTTGTCCAAATTGGCTGGAATATTGCGGAAGGTTCTTATTCTGAATTAAGACAGCAGTCCTTCCAGCCGTTCCTTGACCAATTAATTGCGGCGTTTCCTGAATTGGAGGAAAGTGCCCGTTCTCATATCCGATCATGGGAGGATTTTGTCTTACTGCAGGTGCAAAGCAGCCGCTGTGATACATGGGTGAAAAAGGGACTGGTCATTATTGGTGATGCGGCACATACCATGAGTCCGACAGGCGCTATTGGTATTAACAGTGCGATGAAGGACGCCGATACCCTGTTTCAATTAATGAATGAAATGGATTCGATTGAAGATTTAAGTCTCATCGATTTGCAGCGCTTTGAGCAGATGCGGAGACAGGAAGTAGAAGAGCAGCAAAAATTCCAGCTGGAGAAAGAGGCATCTTTTGGCAAACAGTTTATCCCGGTGTAGTCAGTAGACTACCGGGATTTTTTTATTTTTGGTAAAAAACACCTTTTTATACCTTCCTTTTTTAATATTAATGTGATATCATAATGATAACAAAGAGATATTGAAAAGGAGTGGAGTTTGATGAAAGAGAAGGATATTTTTAAGTTAAACGGATTTGTTGGAGTGTTTATTGTTTTACTTCTGTTAGCTGCAATGGCTTATTTTTTCATAAGCTTTACCGGCAGTCTTGTCATTTCTGATCTCATCATTGCGATTGTTGTTGCTCTCCTATTACTGATTGTATTAACTGGATTCACCATCATTCAGCCAAATCAAGCAAAGGTATTTACTCTGTTTGGAAATTATTTAGGTGTGATTAAAAAAGAGGGATTTTGGTTTACCTTTCCATTTACGTCAAGAACGAATGTATCATTAAAAGTAATTAACTTTAACAGTGATAAATTGAAGGTAAATGATTTAGAAGGAAATCCAATTGAAATTGCGGCTGTCGTTGTTTACAAAGTGGTGGATACAGCAAAAGCTGTGTTCGATGTTGAGTATTATAAAGAATTTGTTCATACGCAGAGTGAAACAGGTCTTCGCCATATTGCGAGCCAGTATCCATATGATAACTTTAACAATGATTATGAAATATCGTTACGTCAGCATTCGGATGAAGTTGGCGATGAATTAACAAAGGATTTGCAGAAACGTTTGACCGTAGCCGGGGTAGAAGTACTGGAGGCGAGAATCATGCATTTGGCTTATTCCAGTGAAATTGCTTCTTCTATGCTGCAAAGACAGCAGGCAAAAGCCGTATTGGCAGCACGAAAGGTGATTGTCGACGGCGCTGTTTCTATGGTAAAATCAGCTATTGAGCAACTAAGCAGTGAACAAATTGTTGAGCTTGATGAAGAGAAAAAGGCGCAAATGGTTAATAATCTTATGGTTGCATTAGTGTCAGATAAAGGAAGCCAGCCAATCATTAATACAGGAACGATATATTAAGGTTGTGAGAACACGTGCCGGAAAAGAAAAGATTTCTGCTGCGAATTGATCCGAAAATATATGATGCACTTGAAAAATGGGCAAGTGATGATTTGAGAAGTGTGAATGCTCAAATTGAGATCCTGCTGAAAAAGGCGTTAAAGGATGCCGGGAGACTAAAGGATAATTCCTAAAAACATTTTAGGATATAAGGTAAAAGAGTAAACCTGCCGTAAATCATCGGCAGGTTTTTCTATGTGTTTCTAAAAACTATTTTCAGTATAATGAAGTGATAAATGCAATTAATTGGGAAATATTAATAATACTGTGAAATGATAAGCTGTAAATTTGGAAGAAGTATCTATAATTATATATCAAGATAATGTATTGTAAGTAGATGTTATTTGTGTAATAATTAACAATGTTATTTGCGGCTTTATCAAAAGGAAATATCTCAGTATAAATTTGTCTGAAGATTTAAATATACATTTTCTATTGCGATAGAGTCAAATTTATAGGAGGGGTATGCAATGAATAAACAAAAAATATCCATAGGGAATTTGATAGCCATTGGCTTTATGCTTTTTGCGCTATTTTTTGGTGCTGGAAATTTAATTTTTCCTCCGGCCTTAGGACAGGCAGCCGGAGATAATTTCTGGCCGGCAATTATTGGTTTCTTATTAACCGGTGTTGGTCTGCCGCTATTAGGGGTACTGGCGATTGGGTTATCAGGTCATGATCACCTGCAATCAATGGCAAACAGAATTAATCCTACATTTTCACTTGCTTTTACAGTTATTCTTTATTTATCAATTGGACCTTTCTTTGCGATTCCGCGTACTGGTACCGTTTCGTATGAAATTGCTGCTGCTCCGTTTTTGCCGGAAATGTCAGGCGGATTTAATATAGGCCTGCTGATTTATTCCATTGTCTTTTTCGTTATTGTCGGCTGGTTATCATTGAATCCAAGTAAAATTGTTGATCGTGTCGGAAAAGTCATGACACCGATCTTATTAATTTGTTTATTGATCTTATTAGCGATTACACTTATCGCTCCGCTTGATCAACCGATGAAACCGATTGGCGCTTATCTCGATAATGCCTTCTTTAAAGGGTTCCAAGAAGGATATCTAACCATGGATACACTTGCTTCATTAGTTTTTGGAATCATCGTTATTAATGCCATTAAAGGCATGGGTGTATCAAATAAGAAGGAAATTGCCATCTCAACGATTAAATCAAGCCTGATTGCATCCGGCTGTTTAGGTGCTATCTATTTAGGACTTGGTTACATGGGAGTAACGACAAACTTTGCTGCTGGGGAAACAAATAATGGTCCGGCTATTTTGACATTTGCAGCAGATACCCATTTTGGTATTTACGGTAATATCATTCTTGGCTTGGCGATTCTTTTTGCTTGTTTAACCACTGCTATCGGGCTGATTACATCATGTGCAAGCTATTTTTCAAGCTTATTTCCAAGGTTTTCTTATAAAACGTTGGCGATTGTCTTTACTGTGTTTAGTGCAGCGGTGGCAAATATTGGTTTAAATCAATTAATTACGATTTCCGTACCTGTATTAGTAGTGGTTTATCCAATCGCCATTGTCTTAATTTTTCTGACATTTGCAGAGCCACTGTTTAAAGGCCGTGTCGAAGTGTACCGCTGGAGTTTATTATTAACAGGAATTTTCAGTGTGATTGACGGGATTAATGCTGCCGGAATTCCAATAAGCGGATTAACTTCATTCCTTGGACAATATCTGCCGCTCTTTAATGCAGGTATGGGATGGCTGGTGCCAGCATTAGTTGGTGCTGTCATCGGATACATTGTTTCGCTGACAACCCGCACATCTGACGCCGCTCCATTAGAAAAAATTAATTAATGAAAAAAGGATGGCACACTGCCATCCTTTTTCGTGTCTTAAAAGACTTCCTGAAATATAAAAAAGCAAACCAACTAAGGTTTGCCTTTTTAAGATACTGATTAGATTCAATACGGAGAAGGTGGGATTCGAACCCACGCAACGGATACCCGCCCTAACGCATTTCGAGTGCGCCCCCTTGGACCACTTGGGTACTTCTCCTTTAGACTTTGGAGCGGGTGAGGGGAATCGAACCCCCGCCGTCAGCTTGGGAAGCTGGAATTCTACCATTAAACTACACCCGCAAACCTTGTGTTTGAAAAGCTGAGCTGCTTCCCGGAGGAGAGCAGTAATATTTAAGTAGATGCGGATGAAGGGACTCGAACCCATACGGTGTTTCCACCACTAGAACCTGAATCTAGCGCGTCTGCCAGTTCCGCCACATCCGCAAAATGTAAAGGAGTAATCTGACAATAAATACTATACCATATTTATAGGAGTTTTTCACTAGGAATATTTGAGAAAGCGAATAAAATATGGCCATTTTTTTTACAAAAACCCGACTGTACTATATAATTATAGTATTTAATTGCTGATAATAAATAAAAAAGGGGATCACTTGACAAAATGGTAAGACATGAGTTGTCTATGCGCGAAAAAAGTATCGTCTTCGTTGGATTTATGGGAGTTGGAAAAACGACAATAGGAAAAAAGGTAGCGAAAAAGCTTTATCGGGATTTTTTAGATATTGATGAAGAAATCGAAAAAGAGTTCGGCATGTCCACTACGAAAATTTTTGAACAATTCGGTGAAAAGGCGTTTCGTGAAAGGGAAAGAACCATGATTACGACTTTGAGTGAACAGCCGCTGCATGTGATTTCTGTTGGCGGAGGAGCGTTTATGCAGGAAGAAATCAGAGCAGCCTGCTTAGCTAATTGCATCGTATTTTATCTGGATATCTCTTGGGAAAATTGGAAGGAGAGAATTGATCTCATTATCGAAAGCCGTCCTGTTCTGCAAAACAAAAGCATGGATGAAATGAAAGAATTATTTTATAAAAGGCAGTCAGCTTATGCCCATCATCATTCAAAGGTAAAAACAGATAACTTGAATGAAGAGGAAGTGGCTGAGTACATAGTAGAGTCATTGAAAGTAACTTGGGGTTTAGATGAACCAAGATAATTGCGGTAGAAGGCGGCGAAGTGCATGAGTATTTTAACAATAAAAAATCTAACGGTTGGAGAGGGGGTTCCGAAAATCATTGTCCCTCTTGTCGGGAGTACGGATGAGAGTATTCTCCAAGAGGCAGAACTTGTAAGGGAAATGGAACCGGATGTCATTGAGTGGCGTGTTGATACATATGAGAATGTAGAGGATATACATGCGGTTAAAGAAATGACTGCTAAGTTAAGGACCGTATTTAAAGAAGAGCTGATTCTTTTCACGTTCCGCAGTCATAAAGAAGGCGGCAAGAAGGAAATTAGTGACGAATACTATACAGAGCTAAATCAAGCTGCCATCACGACGAAAAACATTGATTTAGTTGATGTAGAACTATTTAATGAAGAAAGAGTGCTGCAGGCAATTCTTGCCGCGGCGAAAGAAAATGGTGTTTATGTCATTATGTCTAATCATGATTTCTTTAAAACGCCGGCAAAAGAAGAGATTGTGGCACGGCTTCGTAAAATGCAGGAATATGGTGCAGATATCCCGAAAATGGCTGTTATGCCGCAATCTGTACATGATGTGATGACCCTTTTGGATGCAACGAATACGATGAAAACCCAATATGCTGACCGCCCGATTATCACGATGTCCATGGGGGGGACTGGTGTTATCAGCCGGCTGGCAGGTGAAGTATTTGGTTCCGCTTTTACTTTTGCGGCCGGTAAAGAGGCTTCGGCACCTGGGCAAATTCCAGTGGCGGAATTAAGAACGGTTCTTGATATTCTACATAAAAGCATGTAAATCGTTTAACTTTATTCAGCAGAGGTCCCCCACTTCTATAAGTGGCGGGATGAATGCATTAACTTAACCAGTTCAGTGAGGTTCAAACCCCGGCTGAATAAAGTTAAAGCCTCCGGCGGATGCCTCGATTTTTCAAAGGAAATTTTTCGAGCGAGCTCGACGACGGACAGGACGTCCTAGTCAGGCGAAGCCATAAGGCTTTTCTTAGAACTTTAGTTCTTAGAAAAGTCAATCGGGCTTAGCGCGACAGGATGTGGCGCTTTGAAGCGTGAAAAAAATCGGACGTAAATACGCCAAGGCGTATTTGATATGGTATAAAATTTGGAAAGGACTCGGTTGCTGGCAACGAGTCCTTTCGTTCATATATTCCACCAAGACAGGCTAATGATTTAAGTAAGGAGTAAGGGTAGAAATTGCCTGCTCCATTTTTTGGGCATTCGTTTGATACATTGTTTTTGCCTTCGCGGATTGTGTTTCCAGGGCATACAATTCAAAGTCAGCCTGGCATTTTTTCATTAATGCCATTAATAAAGGGCGAACCTGTGGTGACGGAACTTGGATTTTGTCATCATACAGGTCAACGGTTAATTCTCCGTAAGAGTTAATTTGCCCTAAAAAAACATTTTCAACTGTCACACCTAATTTGTCTAATTCCATGTGAAGCCATTTCCGGTCTTTGCTTGCGGCCGCCATAGAATCATTAATGATGGTTCCATCCATGATAACGGTTTGTGGTTCTTTTTCATTGGCAACAGGGATATTCAGGTCCTTTGGTGTTAATGGTCTGTTTTCCCTTTTTAATAAAACACTTAGATCACCGGTTTGTTCCAATAAAGCAAATTCTACATCAGCTGCGCTGAATACATTTTTCTTGCGCAGAAGGGCACTTAAATCCTCAACAGAATATTTCTCCTTTTTTAAATTATCTTCCATGATCTTGCCATCTTTAATAAAAATGGTTCCCCGGCCTTCAACTATGTCGCGGAACTTCTTGCTTTTTAAAGAAAGCATATCTACGAGTAAGGTAATAAGACTGAATATGGCAATACCAAGTATACCATGGCCGATTTTCCCGTCTAAACCCATAATGACTTCACCGGCAATGCTTCCGATTGTAATACCGGATACATATTCGAAAAAGGAGATTTCCGATATTTGTTTTTTTCCTAACATCTTGGTCAAGATGAGTAAAACGAATAGAAAAATAATTGAGCGAATGAATATCTGCGTCCATTCGGACATTGTAGCACCACCTTATGATGATTGTTTCCTTCACGTTAGGATGGTTTATACTGTGGTTCCTCCAGCTGCATTTCCATCGTACGTTTGTACAGATCCTGTTTCACTTCCTCCATCAATAGCATCATGTTATGGAAGGTCTCTTGAGCGGATGGATCCAGTGAATTGAGGGCGAGAGCTGAAAGCTGTGCTTCAATGGATTTTACTGTAGCTAAAGTTTGTTTAACATTCGAGAATATTGTCATGGCTGCATAACCTCGCTGTTGTATTGGCTAAATGATCGGCGGAGTACCCGCAGTAATAGAGTAAATAAAGATAACCGGTCAGCTTGAGCCGACCGGATTGTGTCGCTATTCCTTATACTGGGGCTCTTCTTGTTCAATTTCCTGCAGCCGCGGTTCAATATTATCAATGATCGTTTGTGTTTGTGTCGCAGCATCCTTATACAATTGTTTTGCCGATTGGTTATCAGTACCCAAACTAAATGTTTCAAAACTTGCCTGTGCGCTTTTTAAACTTGCCAATGTCGTTTTGACTTGTGTAATCACTGTCATTGTTGTTTCCTTCTTTCATTGAGAAGTATTGTACGAGAAATATTTTGTGTTATTTCCACTAAGATATGTCTGTATATTATTGGTTATTTGCCCTAGGGAACTAAAACGTTACTGCAGTATGGTTCATACTGATCTGCTGCAGACTAGAATAAAGAAAATGGTGAAACCAGCAATGGAACTCCTGTATTTCAAAAAACTTTTATTGTTTAATTTTTTGTATTATAATACCCCTACACGTAATGTTTTGCGGTAAACTATATTCAGGATGACCTTGTGTCTGCGAAGGAACGATAGTTGTCATATAAGATAAAGGAGAAGGTGGTTTAACGATGGCAGGGTATGTTTATGATAAAAAAGCATTGAATCGCTTAAAAAGGATTGAAGGACAAATGAAGGGTGTCATCAGTATGATGGAACAAGGGAAAGACTGCAGAGACATCGTCACGCAAATGTCCGCTATCAGAAATGCCATTGACCGGGCAATGGGCGTCATTGTCAGCGCCAATCTGGAGCAATGTGTCCGTGAGAATATTGAAAAAGGGGAAGAAACCGATCATTTAGTAAAGGAAGCAGTGGAGTTATTAATCAAAAGCAGATAATCCGTCCCTGTGTTTTTAATTACAGAATAGATTTTCAGGCTGTGTTTTAATAGAATAGCGGAAAAGTACATAATAGTAATAATATTGTTCAGAAGGCTTAGATAAAGTTCAATGTTGATAATAGCCTTATGTGTATGGCGTGAACGACTTTTCCTTGGTACAAACGCACAGATGGCGAACGTCGAAGTCAGCACATCCTGTGCAAGTCCATGCACATAAGGCGATATACGGATCAACAACAAGATTTAACAGCGTCTTTCAGAAAAAAGGATATGTCCTAGTTGAGGTGATTTCATGTTGGAGAAAAGAACTCCATTACAGATTAATCAGGCGGTGGAAAAAGTCACGGCTCATTTATTAGCAGGCCGAACAGAAGAGGTGTCCATTTTTGAAAGCGACGGCCGCTATTTGGGTGAAGATATTATCGCCACAAATGATGTTCCGTTATTTACTCGCTCCGGGTATGACGGCTATGCCCTTCGTTCGATTGACACGGTGCATGCTTCCTCAGAGGAACCTGTGGAATTGAGGGTATTGGAGGAAATTGGGGCAGGCATGGTCGCAGCTCATGATATTGGTCCGTTCGAGACAATCAGGATTATGACTGGAGCAAAGGTGCCAAATGGCTGTGATACCGTCATCATGCTTGAAGCCGTGAAGGAAGTGGAAAAAAACGGTGAGCGCTATATCACGATTAAGCGTGAAGTGAAGAAGGGTGACCATCTATCCTACCAAGGAGAAGAGGCGAAAAAAGGGGATGTCATGCTTAAAAAAGGGACAAAAATTAATCCCGGTGTGATGGCAGTACTAGCAACATTCGGTTATGCAAAAGTCCGTGTTGCTGTAAAGCCGCGGGTTGGAATTTTTGTCACCGGTTCCGAGCTCCTGGAGGTCGATGAACCACTTCAGGATGGGAAAATCCGCAATAGCAATGCCCATATGATCTTCGGTCAGGTGAAAAGGGTCGGAGGAGAGCCGGTTTATTTAGGGAAATTGGCGGATGAATTGGATTCCTGTATTGCGGCGGTTGCTGAAGCATTAAAGGAGTTTGATTTGCTTATTACGACCGGTGGTGTTTCTGTCGGTGATTACGATTTAATGCCGGATGTGTATAAAGCGTTAAATGGCGAGGTTTTATTTAATAAAATCGCGATGCGTCCAGGAAGTGTCACAACGGTGGCTGTACTCGACGGCAAGTTCCTCTTCGGTCTATCCGGGAATCCGTCAGCAAGCTATGTCGGTTTCGAACTATTTGTGCGGCCGGTTGTGCGAAATATGCTTTTCTGTGAAAACCTGCATTTAAAGGCAGAAACCGCGCGTTTACATGTTGATTATAAGCGCCCAAACCCAATGACTCGTTTTGTTCGCAGCAAGCTCTCCTTTGATAACGGTGAGCTGGTTGTCGAGTCCGCTGGTATGGATAAATCGAATGTCGTTACGAGCCTGGCCCATACCGATGTATTAGCTGTACTCCCAGGCGGCGAACGCGGCTTTGCGATTGGTGATAAAGTTAAAGTGCTGCTGTTGGAGGATGATGAAGGCAGTAAGTGGCCTTGGTAAGTAAGGTTTGATAGCGTGGCGGCCCCCTGTTCCGGAGTGAATGGGGGTTTTCTGCTGTCGGTGGGGATTGATAAAGCCCGTCCGCTCCAGAAAAGAAAGCCAAGGGTCACTATCAAGGGCGGATAGAGCCCGACAACTCGAGAAAAGGCAAACGACGGTCACTATTAAGGGCGGATAGAGCCCGACAACTCGAGAAAAGGCAAACGACGGTCACTATCAAGGGCGGATAGAGCCCGACAACTCGAGAAAAGGCAAACGACGGTCACTATCAAGGGCGGATAGAACCCGACAACTCGAGAAAAGGCAAACGACGGTCACTATCAAGGGCTGATAGAACCCGACAACTCGAGAAAAGGCAAACGACGGTCACTATCAAGGGCGGATAGAACCCGACAACTCGAGAAAAGGCAAACGACGGTCACTATCAAGGTTGAAAGATCCTGTCGGAAATAGAAAACTAAAGCCTTTTTTATTTCATAGTGACTATTAATTTTTACCTATCTACAAAATAAGAAAGTCTAGCATGATCAATATGATTAAAATTCTTCATTAATATCCTTCGTATTGTTTTATTAGACTCAATCACACCACACCATTCGTATATGATATTAGTTGTAATCTTCCTCTCTGGAAAAAGCAACTGAAACTGTTTTACATTTCTGATAACAGCATCATCAACAACTTCTATTTGACCACATTTTTGACAAATTAACTTGTTTCTAATTGTAGACAACACCATAAATGAATCGCAACTACCACATGTAAGTCCTTTCTTTAATAATTCATATTTATAACTTGGATATCGTGCATACTTTGCTTCATCTAACTGCCTAGTCATTAACTGGTCTACCAATTTAGAATGCATTTCATTTAATTTGGATGGACTTGTTTCGATATTTTTCATATAACGTTGAATTTGACCGGGAAAAATGATGGGTAAATCAAGAGCAGCATGATACAAAGTGAAATGAGGGTTAATAAAAATGAGGTTTGCTTCGACAGGCAGATTCACATGAATGTCCTGTAGCAAGCGGCGAAACAAGGATTCACAACGGGTTAACTGCAACAAAGGATCCTTTATTTCTTTTTCTGAGGATTTTCGATGCCACTTCCCTTCTATAATATAAAAATCATCCTCAAAATATTTAACATCAAAAAGATAAATAGTTTTTTGTGAAATTAGCAATGTGTCAATTTGAAACACATTCCCACTATATTCGAGCAACAAGTCATTAATAATAAAACATTCACATGATAGATTTTTCAGCCAATCTGTTTCAAATATTTTTTCTCCCTTATATCCCTTGTTAAGAGAAAAGAGCCGATGCTTTTCTTTATCAGGTAACTCCATTCTTTCGTTTAAACTTCGCAAAATCTTCAATTCCAGCGGTTCAAAACAATGCTGAATAATCATATTCCACAACCTTTCGAATATTCATTTGGGTATTGAAAATGAGAGAGAAAAAGATGTTGTTGAAAGGGAACATCAGAAGAACTAAGCGGGGAGAAAACGCCTACTTTAATTTTATGAAAAAAGGCCTAATGTAGCAAGATTATAGGACTATTAAATTTCAATTTTCTATTTCTCCACAGGAATATTCAAATTGTCACCCATGTGCAGATGTCAGTCCTGAACAAGCACTGTCAGTTGAACATCAGATTTCAAGAAACAAGAGTACTTATTATTCTGTTTATGAAAAGGTATGCCGCTCTGGCAAGAAACGATTTCAAATCATAAGAATACATGATGAACAGTGTTTTATATGCAAAAAGCGCGGCATTTTTAGAAAATAAAACACATTAAACCACCTCTACATCCAGCATTGCAGGATATTGCCGAACAGTGTATAATTTTGAATAAAGTATGAGGATTATAAAAAAAGCAGAAGGAAGGAAATTGGATGCTTTCGAATATTGGAGTTCCAGGGTTAATTTTAATTTTAGTCCTTGCCCTGATTATTTTTGGACCTAAAAAGCTTCCGGAACTTGGCAGAGCTGTTGGTCAAACTTTTAGAGAATTTAAAAATTCTACAAAAGGCTTAATTGACGATGAAGATGACGACAATGAAAAGGCAAAAAAGACTAAAACTGTAGATATAACGAAGTCAAATTAATGTAAAAATAAATATAAGGATAAGCCCATTTCTAATAAGCTGGAATGGGTTTTTTTAATAGAATGAAGAACATCGTGGGTAGAAAAGACAGTAGAATCAATTCAATCAAACCCTACGGAAGGGGTGTACTCAAATGAAATCCGATCATAAGATAACCATTTATTGGTCGCTGCTGATTCATCATCCGTGGAGGATGCATGTAGCCGCTACAGAAAAAGGAATGTGCTTTGTCGGTTCTTTAAACGAGCCTTTTGAGGAAGTCGTTCAATGGGCAGAAAAGAACTATCCAGGCAGTCCACTGATAGAAGATGCAGAACTTTTGCAGCCTTATGTGGAACAATTAACAGAGTATCTGGAAGGGAAACGGACTCATTTTACCATTCCTACTGATTTCAAAGGGACGGAGTTTCAGGTTGCGGTCTGGGAGGCATTATGCCGGATTCCCTATGGCGAGACAAGGTCATATTCCGATATTGCCAGACACATCAAAAGACATGCAGCCGTCCGCGCTGTAGGGGCGGCTATTGGAAAAAATCCCGTCATGATCATAGTGCCATGCCACCGGGTCATTGGGAAAAATGGTTCTTTGACCGGCTTTCGCGGCGGTTTGGACATGAAAAAGCAATTACTTGAATTGGAAAGCCGCCCGTTAAATGATAAAGAAGAATGAACAAGTTCCCAAATACGGGACTAGCACAAATCGACGAGCCGATTAGAGAGCACCTATTTGCACCAACGGAATCAGCCGGCTGCTCAGCACAAGCAAAAAAAGGGAACAGTGTCTGCTCCCCTTCTTTATGATGCAATTTTAATAGCTCTGCCAAATGGAACCTTCGGCAGAAATTCATCTGGCACTAACCAGAACATTTCGAAATTAACACTGTCCATTTCTTCATAGATATAACCGGTTACATCGGTGATGTAAAATAAAGTATCTATTTTCTCCTGTTCTGCCCATTCCAGAACTAATGTATAGGAGGCTTTTCCGTGTGTAAAATATTTAATTGTGTCTGCTTTGACCGGGGCAATACTTCTGATTTTATAGTCGGCCTGAATCAGTGTAGTATCAGGTTTTAAGGTTTCAAAGAGTTTAACAATGTTATTAATCAGGTCAGTCGGTACGTCATTGGTCGAGGTATCAATTGCGAGGGCAACTTTTTTATCTTGGCGTTCTTGAATCATCGAAAGAATCCTTTTCTGCCATCTCAAATAAATCATCTCCCTATTCATATGTAAGCAGCAGTTCTTATTTTGCTGTATCAAAAGAAAAATATGTTCATTTTATTGAAATTATCTGTGCATACTGTCCCTGATAAAAGATACGTGGATATCAGGGCGAAAAAATAGAGAGGAGATGGACTCCGTCTCTATTTTCCGTCTTGAATGTTATTCTAGTTGGTGTCAATCATTATGATAGCCGGGTACTGTAGTCTTCATAACCAAATTGCCTGATAACTTTGATTCCTTCCGCGTCATTATACGCTGCAATGGAAGGCAGATTGACCCCATTAAACATATGATTTTTCACCATTGTATAGTGGGCCATATCCGTGAAAACAAGCTTGTCTCCAGGCTTTAACGGCTCCTGGACAGAATAGTCGCCGATTACATCTCCAGCCAGGCAGGTCATGCCGCCCAAACGGTACGTATAAGCAAACTCGTTAGGCATTCCTGCACCGATGATTTGCGGTCTGTATGGCATTTCCAGTACGTCAGGCATATGACATGTTGCAGACGTATCCAAAATGGCAATTGGCATTCCGTTATCGACAATATCGAGGACCGTCGTGACAAGGTAACCTGTGTTTAAGGCAATGGCTTCACCAGGTTCCAAATAAATGTCAACAGAATATTTTTCTTTTAAAAATAAAATGGTCCGGACAAGGGTCTCGATATCATAATCAGGTCTTGTGATATGATGTCCCCCGCCTAAATTCAGCCATTTCATTCCTTTCATGTATTTGCCGAACTTCTCATCAAACACTTTCGCTGTACGCTCTAAAGTATCTGAATTCTGTTCGCACATCGTATGAAAATGCAGACCGTCAATACCATCAAGTTCATCCGGCTTGAAATTAGCTAAAGTAACCCCCAGCCTTGAGCCCGTATAGCAAGGGTCATAGATCGGAGTCTCTATCTCAGAGTATTCAGGATTGACGCGTATGCCGCATTCAATTTTTTTCTCTAGACTCTTAACCTTGTCTTTGAATTTTTTCCATTGTGGAAAAGAGTTAAAGACAATATGGTCGGCATAGTTGAGAATCTCATCGATTTCTCCGTCAGAATAGGCTGGTGCATAAACGTGAACCTCTTTGCCCATTTCTTCATAGCCAAGACGGGCTTCGAAGAGTGAACTGGATGTCACGCCTTTTAAATATTTCCCGATTAAAGGATATTCATAGTGCATCGCAAAGCCTTTTTGCGCTAAAAGAATTTTGGCTCCTGTCCGTTCTTGGACGGAATTCAAAATTTCAAGATTTTTCGTAAGAAGTCTTTCATCCACCACATAGCAAGGGGATGGAAGTGCGTGAAAATCAATTTGCTTCATTATTTATCCCTCAATCCAGCGGTGTCGGCGCGAAGCTTTCGTGCCAAGGCAATCCATTTTTATTTAGTTCTTCCATAAATGGATCTGGATCGAACTCTTCAACATTATAAACACCAGGTTTTTGCCAGATTCCTTTCATAACGAGCATCGCACCAATCATCGCAGGTACCCCTGTTGTATAGGAAACTGCCTGTGAACCGACTTCGCGGTAGCATTCTTGGTGATCACAAATATTATAAACATAATAGGTTTGCGGTTTTCCATCTTTCACACCATTAATGATACAGCCAATATTGGTTTTTCCTTTTGTTCTTGGTCCTAATGATGCGGGATCAGGAAGCAGTGCTTTTAAGAATTGAAGCGGAATAATTTCCTTTCCTTCAAAAACAATTGGTTCGATGGAAGTCATCCCCACGTTTTCAAGCACTTTTAAGTGAGTTAAATATCTCTCTGAAAAAGACATCCAGAATCTGATTTGCTTAACGCCTGGAATATTTTTTGATAAAGATTCCAATTCCTCATGATACATTAAGTAAATATCAGTTGGTCCAATTTCAGGCAGATCGTATACCTTTTTCACGGATAGAGGCGGAGTTTCCACCCAATCGCCATCTTTAAAATAACGGCCGTTTGCCGTTACTTCACGGATATTAATTTCCGGATTGAAGTTTGTTGCAAATGGATATCCGTGGTCACCGGCGTTGACATCGACGATATCAATGGTATGAATTTCGTCAAAATAATGTTTTTGTGCATACGCAGAGAATACACTTGTTACACCTGGGTCAAAGCCGCTGCCAAGCAGCGCCGTTAAGCCAGCTTCTTCAAATTTTTCTTTATAGGCCCATTGCCATTTATATTCAAATTTTGCTGTATCAGGCGGCTCGTAGTTTGCTGTATCCACATAGTGTACACCTGTAGCAAGGCAAGCATCCATAATGGTTAGATCTTGATAAGGAAGTGCAACATTTATGACAACATCAGGCTTAAAGCTGTTAATAAGTTCAATGACTTCTTCAGTTTTGTCGGCATCAACTTGAGCGGTTTGAATTTTCGTCTTACCACCGTCTAATTTATCCTTTAATGCATCACATTTTGACTTTGTGCGGCTAGCAATGCAAATTTCTTCAAAAACATCAGGATTTTGGCAACATTTGTGCACAACTACGCTGGCAACTCCGCCAGCACCAATGATCAATGCTTTTCCCAATTCTTTTTCAGCCTCCTGTTCAAAAATCATAGTCAATCAGGCTGATTATACAGAAAATATTTTTTACAATCAACATATATCGACACTTTCTGAGTTAATTTTTGTGAACTTTTCATTATAAAGGGATCTGATCGCAAAAAGGGGATAGACCGTATATTTTTAAGTTTTAGTGGAAAAAAGGAGGGATGTGTGTTTAAGTGGTTTATCACTTAAACACACATCTCTAGTAACTTCTATTGATTCTTTCCGGACCAAACCTGCCACCATTTTTTCTTTTTGTTTTTTGCCGCGGCAACCTCCCGATAACTGGCCAGCATGGATTGAAAGATTTCTTCCCTTTTGGCAATTTCCTCTTTTGATTCTTTTAGATTATTAATTGAATCAATTAAATAATCCTGCTGTGCATCAAAGTTTTGCGCAACATATCTTAGCTCTTCTTGAGTATCCTTAACCTTCTGTGTCACTTTTTGCAGCACAATTTTATTATTCTTTTCATTTGCTTTGGCTGATTCCTGAATTTGCCGCATCATCCGTTCATAATGCGTTTTCGAATCCTTTAGCAAACCGTCGGATACGGCTGTGAACGAAGCGGATGTTTGTTTCGAAGCCTGTGAAATTTTGTCGGAAATCTCGAGAACATCAGCCTTTCTTTTGTCATTTGCTCTTTGGATTGATTTAGAAAGCTCTTTTACTGTATGAAGGGATGAATTCATAATTTCGTTTCTGAACTCATCTACAATATCTTGTCGTGATTGAAGGATCTCGCTTTTAATTTCGTTTAATAATTCCTGTTTGAACAGATCGATTGAAAGTTGAAAATCCTCTGGATGGCTTGTTTGTATTTCATTTATATAGGGGGTCATTTCCTGGGGCGGCACCTCCATATCCAGCGGTTCATAGGATTCGAAAGAGGAATAGGACGCATAAGTCTCATCAACTTCGGCTGGTTCGCAGGAATCTTCCGAATTCTGCTGCATGTATTTTTCTAACAGGGAACGAATCATGGTCTTGCTGATATTTTGGCTGCGGAGTTCTTTGACTTTATTCAGAAGGGCAATTTCATTGTCAGTGAAAAAGCGTGCCCCTTGTTTTGAACGCGGAATAATTAGCAGACCGTCTAAATCCTTTTCCCATTGTCTGATCGTACCGGTTGGAATATTTATTTTTTTTGCTACTTCTTTAATTGAATAGGCACGTAAAATTTGGCTTTGGCTCATCTTTCCCATTCCTTTCAATTTCTATTGTATTTGGAATTCATCTGCATTTTGATGTTGTTGTTGTTATATTCTGCAAGGAGGAGTTCTTTTTCCTGCTGTATGACAAAAGCTATCAAAACTATAGGGAATTCAACAAATACAATGGAAAGAGGCTGAATTTCGCGGCTGGTATACGCAAAAAAACACTGGGAAGCCCAAGTGTTTTTTACTGCAGCAGCATTGGTTCAGAATTCTTTATTTTGATGAGGCACTGCTATCTCCGTCTTCTCTGGATGAAGTGCCTGACGGAAGCTGGTGCTTGGAATTTGTTTCGGTGTGTAGCTGATACTGTCAGATGAATAGATAAATACGAGCATCATGCCGTGTTGTACTTTGGTTCGAATTAAAATGGGCTGGTTATATACATTTTTAAAGCTGAAATCCGGCCCGTACCAGCTGACAGTGGCATCCCTTCCAGGGGGAACATAGGGAACACGTCTGCTGTGTGAGTACCGTTTTACGATCTGAAGACCTGCGCGGTCAACGGCATTAAAGAGGGTAGAGGAAACTTGGCAGATGCCGCCGCCAATGCCTTCAGAATATTCTCCTCTAACAATGATTTTCGCTGGCATGTAGCCCTTTGCTTTTGTCCGTTCACCGACGGATTGATTAAAAGAAAAGGTTTCTCCCGGAAAAACAACTTGATTGTTGATTTTCTGTGCCGCAAGAAAGATATTATAAGAACGCTCTTTATTGTTACTGTTGAAATAGGTAACATAATGCCCGATCCGTTTTGTTCTAATATCAGAGAGGAGTTCACTGTCCACACGGGGATATATCGTTCTTAATGGGACATCCATATCTGCCGGTCCGTCCTGGTAAAAAAAAGTATAGAGCCGTTCAGTGAATGCAGTTTTGTTTAATTCAATTCCCGCTCTCTCTTGGATAAGCTGTCCTTGTTCATTGATGTAGGCGTCCACCGGATCCCGGCGAATTTGTTTATTGACTCGGTCAGCGGTTAATTTCCTTTTTTGTTCATCGATCAAAGGAAAACCAGGCAAAGGGATAGCTAAATCAGACCGATTGAGCATCATAATAGGCTGCTGTTCATAGCTGATTGTTAAATGATTAGGTACTTGCTCAGGTAGCGGCTGCTGTTGTGCGAGTAAAAGCAGCCCTAGAATCCATGAAAAATTCAATCCATTCACCTCCTGCTTAGTATGGGTGAGGTGAATTTTTTTTATGTAGAAAACGAAGGGAATCCTGAACAAAAAATCAGGCTGCAAACTTTTATTGGAGAATTTGCAGCCTAATGGTAAATTAATATCAATTATTACAGGAAAAACATAAAAATTAAAAACGATACGAATAATAAAGGTCTGTCTTAGTGAGGTATGAAAACCTCCTAAAGACAGACCTTTTTGCCTTATTAGACTGCGGCAGCTAGTTTTTTGATTTTTACGGCACATGCTTTAAATTCTGCTGTACCGGAAATCGGATCATATTCATTAATCGTTAAGACATTTGTCGGAACATCACTGAAGTGGAAACTCATAAAGACAAGTCCTGGTGCTACTTGTTCTGTTACTTTTACTTTAACCTGAACAGAGCCTCTGCGTGATGAAACTTCGACGACTTCACCTGATTCAACGCCAAGCTTCGCAGCATCGTCCGGATGCATATCCACACTTTCTTCTGTCTGCTTTAATTTTGCCCCGCTGGCATAATGTTTTGTTTGGGTATGAGTATTATAAGACTCATAGCGTCTGCCTGTTGTAAGCGTGAATGGATATTCTTCATCAGGCATTTCAATCGGCTCTGTATAAGGAACCGGTATAAATGAAGATGGGGTGCTTACTTCCTCTTCATTATAAAATCTTTCATGAAGGATGAAAGTACCTGGATGAGATTCGTCCGGACATGGATAGTGCAGGCTGTATTCTTTATCCAATCGCGCGTAAGAAATACCGCCATACAATTCCCATGCGAGTGAACGCATTTCATCCCATATTTCTTCACTGTTGTTATATTTCATAGGATAGCCCATTCTCGTTGAGATATCACTAATAATTTCCCAGTCATCTTTTGTATTGGGATGGGCCGCAACTGCAGTACGTATGCGCTGTACGCGGCGATCTGTGTTCGTGTAAGTACCGTCCACTTCGCCCCATGATCTGGCTGGAAGTACGACATCTGCTAATTTAGCCGTTTCTGTTAAGAAAATATCCTGAACAATCAGGAGATCAAGCTTTTCAAGCAGCTGTCTTGTGTGGTTCATATGCACATCTGCCATCAGCGGATTTTCACCGATACAGTAGAGAGCCTTTACGGCACCGTTTTCCATTTTTTCAAATGCACGCGTTTGAGTATCACCGGATACAGGATTGATTTCGACACCCCAGGCTTTTTCAAAACGGGCGCGGTGTTCATCATCCGTAATGCTGAAGGAGCCAGGCAGCTGATTTGGCAGACATCCCATATCTCCTGCACCTTGCACATTGTTTTGTCCTCTTAGAGGCATAACCCCGCAGCCTTCGCGGCCGATATGTCCGGTTAACAGCGCTAGATTTCCGACATCGAATACATTGTTAACACCGCAATGATGCTCGGTAATTCCTAATGTATAAGCGATCATCGCTTTGTCCGCTGTTGCATAGATTCTTGCCGTATCGATAATTTCCTGAGGAGATAACCCAGTAATCTCTGCTGCATATTCAGGTGTGTATTTTTCAACTTGTTTTTTTAAACGATCAAAATCATTTGTATATTTATTAATAAAAGCTGGATCATATAAGCCTTCATTGATAATGACATGCATCATGGAGTTCATCAGGGCGATATCCGAACCTACTTCAATTTGCAGGTGGCGGTCCGCGCTTTTTACCATGTCAATTTTTCGCGGATCGATGACAATCATTTTCAAACCTGATTTAACCGCTTTTTTAATTCTGTTTCCAATAATTGGGTGCGCTTCTGTGGTGTTTGAACCCATTAACAGAAGAACATCCGCACGATCAAAGTCCTCCAGAGTGTTAGTTGGAGAACCGCTGCCAAATATAGTTGCCAGACCGGCAACACTTGGAGCGTGTCAAGTACGGTTACAGCCGTCAATATTATTACTGCCAATAGCGGCACGCATAAATTTTTGCGTTACATAATTGACTTCATTGGTGCTTCTTGCTGTCGCAAATGCTGTGATCGATTCAGGACCAAATTCAGCTTTAATTTGTTTAAGTTTTTCAACAATAAAGTCATATGCTTCTTCCCATGTTGTTTCCACTAACTGACCTGCTTTGCGAATCAGCGGTGCAGTAAGTCTGCTTTTCGCATGAACATATTCATAAGCAAATGAACCTTTTACACAAGTCTGTCCCTTATTGACAGGTGCGTCCTTGTCACCACGGATACGGACAATTTTATTATCCTCTACCTCGACAAGAAGTCCGCAGCCGGTGCCGCAATAACCGCACACGGTTTTGATTTTTGTTGCCTCACCCATTCGAACGATTCCCTCCTAATAGATACAAATGATGTTCACTGTTCTTGAATGTTTTCAGGACGAAACATATTCCCTTTTATCATATGAACTTTGAAAGGGGATACATAATCTCAGATCCTGCTAAAGCCATTATACTACATGAACAAACAAGATTCATAGGATACAAATCACATATCCTTAATAGTAAAATTTATGCGAATGCCTAGACTTTTCAAACTTTTCTGTACGGTTTACACTTTATCATAAAGCTCTGTTAAACTTGGTTGCTGATTTCCGTTCCAAGCACTTCGCTTTCCGCGGGCAACCGCCGAGCCTCCTTGCCACTTCGTGCCTGCGGGGTCTCGTCTGTCTCGCTGTTCCCGCAGGAGTCTTCGTGCCTTCCACTCCAATCAACAAAGTCCTCCAAAATCAACATTGGTCTTTAACACAGCCTATCATAAAAAAGCGCAGCTGCACGGCAATGAATGACTAAGTGATATCGACTGTATTCCCGCCTGCGCCTTAAGTCTTAAGCTGGCAGAAAAGGACTGATGCCAGCGATGGTCGGCCGGGGACTGCGCAGCCTTATTAATGGCGACGTTGTCACGACAATGACTGTTGATGGTGAGAAGACAGATATTGTTCCCGTGCTATATAGTATCTTCAATCTGAAGGGAAAAGACAAAACAGTCCTAAATGCAAGTAAGATTCAGGCACAGGAGATGTAAAACATAGCGTCAGTGCAAAAAAGACCTCAGAATGGATTCTGGGGTCTTTTTTGCACTGATAAGGTTATTTTTTCAACAGCGAGACGGTAAAAACAGTCCCTTTATTGATTTCACTTTTTACTGTCAGTGTTCCTCCGTGGGCTTCAACAAAGCCTTTGGCAATCGACAGCCCAAGACCGGTTCCACCGCTGTTCCGGGACCTCGAACGGTCGTGTTTGTAAAAACGGTCAAAAATGAACGGAAGAATATCCTCGGGGATTCCCGGTCCGTTGTCAGATACTCTCAGATAAATCGCATCCGCTTCTTTTTGCAATGATACTTCCACAATCCCGGCTTCGGGAGCATGGCGGAGCGCATTTCCAACTAGATTGACAATGACTTGTGTGATCCGGTCTGGATCAAGCTCAAGCAGGCAATCCGCCGGGATGCTGTCAAAAAGAAGGGTGATCTCTTTTTCGTCTGCATTCCACTGCAGATTACTGCAGATCCGCTCAACCAGATCTTTTATATGAACAGGTTTTAAGTGAAGCGGAAGCTGACCGGCTTCAGCTAGGCTTAATTGCTGTAAATCACTGACTAAACGGTTTAACCGGTAGACTTCATCGGTTAGTTCGAGCACAACCTTTTCACTTGATTCAATGGCTCCTTCTTGAATCGACTCTAATTTTCCCTGCAGAATCGCAAGCGGGGTGCGAAGTTCATGAGCGACATCGGCAACAAGCGTCTGCCTGACTTCTTCATTTTTGGCCAGTTTCTGTGCCATATCATTAAAAGCCTCTCCAAGCTCGTGAAATTCATCCTTTGTGTTGATACTGACTGTCTCCCATTTTCCGCCCTCTGCTGTCCGTTTCGCCCCTCTAACAAGACTTTTTAACGGAATCGTGATTCTCTTAGCAATCCAGAAAGCAAACAGAACGGCCATAATGGAAGCAATCATGCTGCTGATCATAACGGCTAGATTGGCAGAACGCAGAAATTCCTTTTCTAAGTTCTGCCATGCTTTTTGGTAGAGTATAAGAGTTCCTTTTCTTTTACCGTCAATGATAATATCTTGCTTTTTTCCGGAAAGACCGCTATTGTTTTCTCCGATTCTAGTGCCTGCCGTATCGGCAATGACCATTCCATTCTTATCTAAAAGGACTAAATCAGCATTGCTTAAAGCCATGGTCATCCCGTTTCCGCTCATCCCTCGCATCATGCCGTTTCCCTGTCCCATCAAACCTGTGCTGGTAGAAAAATAAAGCTCCTGGACATTTTCCCACGACCCTGTTTCCTCATAATACAGTTCAAGTCTTGTTTTCATTCGGTCCATAAAACCAACGTTATACTGCTCCAGGTAGTTTTGAAAGGTTGACTGAATCTTATTCTCTAAAATAAGAGCCTGACTGATTCCTATAAAGAGAATAATGACGATGAACGCGCTGATTAACTTTGTCTGCAGCTTCATTTTTTGTCACCAAAACGATAGCCCATTCCATATACCGTATGAATATATTCAGGATGTGCCGGATCCTTTTCAACCTTTTTCCTCAGGTTGCTGACATGTGTATCAATCGAGCGTTCATAGTTGGCAAAAGCTTCGCCCATGGAGATATCAAGCAATTGTAAGCGGCTGTATACTCTTCCCGGCTTTTGTGCCAAGGTTACAAGGATTTTATATTCCGTGGGGGTTAAGTTTAATGTTTCGCCGTTGATGAATGCTTCATAGGTGTTTAAGTTAATTTCAATATCGCCCCTTTTTATGATTTCATCTACTTCTGCCGCTTCCACATCGGGTGCGCTTCTTCTTAAAACGGCTCTCATTCTGGCGGCAAGCTCCCGCATGCTGAATGGTTTCGTCATATAATCATCGGCGCCCATTTCCAGCCCTAATAGTTTATCAATTTCTTCCGATTTGGCGGTAAGCATAATAACTGGAAGCTTTCTATTGATCAGGCGAATTTCCCTTAACGCCTGCAAACCATCCATATTCGGCATCATAATATCAAGGAGCATCAGATCGATAGCCTGCTGGTCCGCCAATTCAATCGCTTCTTTTCCATCCTCTGCTTCCAAAACCTCATAACCTTCATTATGCAAAAATGATTTGATTATTTCCCGGATTTTTTCCTCATCATCAACCACAGCAATGATCTTTCTCATAAAGCTCCCTCCTGACTTCTATTAATTATTATAGCAAGGGAAGGAATGGTTTCCGTATCTTAATCTATTAAAAATAGAGCAAAAAACTCTGAAGCAGACTTCAGAGTTTTTCAACCTTGATCCATTCTTGATTTATTATATGGAATTTAGAGCTGGCCTCCCATGCCATGCATCCTGAGGTCTTGTCCCATTCCCATACCGCCTCCACGCCCATTCATCGGTCCGGTAGATTCCCGTTCAATGGCTGTTTTCATGTTGGCATCCATATTTTCCAGCATGAGATTCATTTGCTCCTCTGTTATTTTCCTATCTTTCACGAGTTGATTTAGTTCAGCTTTCCGGGCTTCCATCATTTTGCTAATTAATGTATCAACAGCTATTCCTTTTTCTTCAGCAATGGCAGCAATTGATTTTCCTTCGCTTCTGGCTGCATGAAGTTCTTCAACGGTCAGGCCAAGCTCCTTAGCAACCACTTCAGACATCGTTCCGGAAAAATATTTTCCCATTCCCATCATGCCTCTTCCGGCTCTGCTGCCCATTTCTGCTCCAGTCACAGGACAGATAACATTAGATGATCCTTCCCCTGCAACAGCAGCGGGGGTATTTTTTACAGTTGAATCTTTATTCGTACTGGCTGCTAACTCATCAATTGGAGCGAAC
Organism: Bacillus benzoevorans; assembly: GCF_014207535.1. Classification (GTDB taxonomy): domain Bacteria; phylum Bacillota; class Bacilli; order Bacillales; family Cytobacillaceae; genus Bacillus_BD; species Bacillus_BD benzoevorans. Next base: position 18,572 of record NZ_JACHGK010000004.1, on the reverse strand, counting down.
ATTGCCCCTAAGGAGAATGCACTAACCAAAGCACCGCCCAATAATAGATTCTTCCATTTCATATCGATCGTCTCCTTTAAAATAATAGTGGTTATCTATCTTTCAATTTGATCATATCGTGCAGGTTTCCAGAACTCTTCAGGGAAATGTCAAGAAAATATGAAGATTTTCGCTGCACTAGGAAGGCGCTTAAATATTTGTAGACATATGTCGAGAATAGATGCTAGAATATTCATAAATCTTTAACTTCTATTAACAAAAGTCCCCAATTTGGGTGGTAACGCAGAAGCTGTAAGCTTTTGTCCCTTTTCTATGGGATGAAAGCTTTTTTATTTGAATGATTAGATTAGGTGAGGAGAGATAGGAATGATTAAAGACGTCTTGCAAAAGTTAACAGCACGGCAGGATTTAACAGCAGAGGAAGCATACAGTTTGATTACAGCCATAAAGAATGATGAGCTAAGTGATGTTCAAATAGCGGGATTCCAGGTTGCACTTTTAATGAAGGGACCGACCTTGACGGAAATTTCAGCTATTGCGAAAGCGATGCGTGATCATTGTATTCATATCAATCCGAATGTAAAGGAAGAAATGATGGATACATGCGGCACCGGCGGCGGTTTGAGTACATTTAATATCTCAACATCTGTCGCTTTTGTCGCCGCTGCTGCAGGCATTCCAGTTGCCAAGCATGGAAGCCGCTCCATTGCCAGCCTGTCTGGAAGTGCGGATGTATTAGAATCATTAAATGTAGAAATTCACCTAAGCCCGGCAGCGGTTGAGAAATTAATCGAAGAAATCGGCATCGCTTTCCTTTATGCACCGCTATTCCATCCGGTCATGGGCAAAGTTCTGCCTCCGGAAAAGGATTTGGGCATCAAGACGATTTTCTATACCATTATCGGGCCGCTGATCAATCCAACAAAAGCAACGAAGCATGTGATGGGGGTTTATAAACCGGAACTGTTGGATACGGTTTCGCAAGTTGCCATGAATTTAGGATATAAAAGAGCTTTATTCGTTTATGGGGAAGATGGTTTGGATGAAATTTCTCTATTAGGCAAAACAAAAATCAACGAGCTGAATAACGGGATCATTACGACGTATGAAATTGCTCCTGAAGACTTTGGCTTATCCCGTTGTACATTAGAAGATATTGCCACTGGAACGCCTCAGGAGAATGCCGAAATGATCCGTAATGTATTCTCTGGCAAAGATAAAGGACCGCGCCGTCAGGCAGTTATTTTGAATGCAGCAGGAGCGTTAATGATTGGTGATCGGGCCGATTCATTTGCGGAAGGAATAAAGCTTGCCGGTGAATTGATTGACAGCGGGGCAGCGGAGGCAAAGCTGCATCAATTAATTAAAGCATCCAATGATTTAAAAGCGGTGAAATAAGATGGGGAACGAGGAAAAAAATCAAAATGGGGCATGCACAAAATGTACATCGGCATTGTGGAAGGAATATCAGCTTGGCAGAGTACCTGTTATCCCTGATATGAAGCGGAGGTCGCCAGGGGAAGGTGACTTAATGTTCGGACGGAATCCTGTAGAAACGGCGAAACATTTAGAAGAGGCGGGAGCACCTGTCATTTCAGTCGTCACAGAAGCTGAACACTATGGCGGTTCCCTGGATTTGCTGCGGGAGATTTCACATGCTGTCAGCGTTCCTATTTTAAGAAAAGATTTTATTAAAACCAAGGAACAACTGCAAGAGAGTGCCGAGTACGGTGCAAGCGGTGTGCTGCTTATTTCTTCTATTTTAGAAAACGAACAGCTGTGTCAGTTAATAGAGGAAGCAAAAGAATTAGGGCTGGAGCCGTTAGTTGAAACTCATGACGAAGCAGAAATTCTCGCCGTGAGGGATTTAAATCTATCCTTTATCGGGATTAACAATCGAAACATCATCCAGTGGGAAATGGATGATGGAAATGTCAATACGACAGAGACACTGGCAGGTTTAGTTCCGCCTGGGGCATTCTTGTTAAGTGAAAGTTCCATTTCTTCCCCGGATGATGTGATTCGTGCAGCAAAAGCTGGTGCGCATGGGGTGTTGGTGGGAACAGCGATTCATCGGGCAGCCGATCCGCCAGCCTGCTATCAAAATTTGCGTGTATGGAGGGGGTAATCTTGTGACAAGAGTCAAAATCTGCGGTCTGATGAATCAGAGAGACGCCAGCCTCTGTGTGCAGGCCGGTGTGCACATGCTCGGTTTTGTTGTCGATTATCCAACTCCAGTACCATGGAATTTAACGAGGGATGCTGCGAAAGAACTGATTGGGCAGGTGCCGCCATTTGTCAGCACCTGTATTGTCACAGGGGGAAACGCTGAGCATGTGATAGAGACTGCTCTTGAGACAACTCCAAACGTTGTCCAGCTGCATTATAAAGAAACGCTAAACGATATTAGAAAAATAGCCGGAACGCTTAAATCTCACGGAATAAAAACAATGAAGGCTTTGCGCATTAGCAAAGAGGGGAAATGTGATTTTGAAATAATTGACCCAGCGCTTGCAGCACGTGAATTATGTAAAACAGGAATCTCCGCGATTATCGTTGATTCCTATACAGAAGCGATGCCTGGCGGGACAGGTGTCATGGTGGACTTAGAAACCTTTCAAAAGATCCAGCAGGAAAGTACGCTGCCCGTCGTTCTCGCCGGGGGATTAAATCCTGCGAATATTGCACCGTTAGTTCAACAAGTTAATCCCTTTGCTGTTGATGTCCTGACCGGTGTAGAAGTCAAGCCGGGGCAAAAGGCTCCTGAGAAAATCACTGCTTTTATAAACAAAATACACAGGTCTGAGCAGGCAAAAAGAAGCTGACAAAAAAATGCCGGCTTCTTTTTGCAGGTCCTGCTGCCTGATATTTCTACCCAACTCGTTCAATTAAGCTTGGAGAATTGTTTTTCGGTGAGTTCACTAAGCTGGACACTTCATAGGCCTCCAGCCATTCCTGCGGAAATGGCTTTAAAAGCTGATTCAATCGGTTTGTATCCTGGATTGATGGGTCCAGCCAAATCTTCTCATCTTCCCGTTGTAAGATAACAGGCATGCGGTCGTGGATGTCTTTCATTAATTCATTGGGAGATGTAGTGATAATCGTGCAGGTGAACAGGGTATTTCCTTTTGGCGATTTCCAGCGTTCCCAGATTCCTGCCATGGCAAATAACTCATCCGATTTCAGTTTGATGCGCATCGGTGTTTTAGCATTATCTTCATGGCGTTTCCATTCATAGAAACTGTCGGCTAAAACGACACAGCGTCTCTTTTGATAAGCGTCGCGAAAGCTTGGCTTTTGCGCCAGTGTTTCTGCTCTGGCATTAATCATTTTGTAACCGATTTTTTCATCCTCCGCCCACGACGGGACCAATCCCCAGCGTAAATAGCCTAAGCGGTTTTTGCTTCCATCATTTATAACGGCCAAAATTGAATGGGAAGGGGCAATATTGAAACTGGGATGATATAATTCCTCTGCAATCGCCGCTTCAATTTCAAAACGATCGATAATGGTATTGAAATCTGCCAATAACGTAAATCTTCCACACATTGTCATCACCCCATATTCTTTTATAGGTAAATTATACAATATAAAAATGAAAAACAAAAAAGCCTTGAAATCAAGGCTTTCTTACATTAAATATCTTTGATTAGCTTATGCTTTAACTTCTTCCCAATAATATTGAATCGCTTCTTTACGTACAACTTCAGGACATTCAATTTCGTCGGACCATTCGTCATAGTTATTCTTACCGTTTAGGTGCTGAATATCAACACTGTAATATTTATCTTTGTATTTAAAAATCACTACGATCATTTCTGAATAGCCAGCGTCATCGTTCCCCAATTCTTGAACAAACTCTAAACCGAATGCTTGATCGTTTTTTCTCTCTGCGACAGATTCGAGAATTACGTTTTTTGGAAATCTCATCTTATTCGCCCCTCCTCGTTTTCTATCCGTATTTTAATACTAGGATGAACAAAAAGAAAGATCGTATTCAAAATTGATTTGTCTAAATTGTGACAAAGTGCTTAAAAAATCTGAAGGAGCTTGGAATAAATTTTTTTATTCCAAGAAAAAGGTTTAAAAAGAACAGATAAACTAAAAATTTATTTTGTATTTGGAGAGTAGGTTTAGTTTAAAAAAAACGGTGAATCAGCTATGATAGTGATAAATAAAAATTTGCAGCAAATAGATAAGGTGATGGTAAAATGGTCAAATTGCCGGATAACATAGAAAAGGAAATAGAAAAGTCAGGTAAATTTTTTTCAGATGACAAGTTTTGGGGAAAATTAAAAAGATTTGCTAAAAAAGCGGGTTCTTCAGTCGTTTATGCCGTATTGCTTTTATATTATACTTTGCAGAAACCGGAAGTACCTAAAAAAGCAAAAGTCGTCATCATTGGTGCATTAGGGTATTTTATTCTTCCTGCTGATTTGATCCCCGATGCTATGCCCGTAGCAGGCTTTACGGATGATTTAGGCGCTTTAGGCATTGCCCTCTTTCAGGTTGCGATGTATATCGACGAGGACATTAAGTCTCATGCTAGGGATAAATTGCATGATTGGTTTGGAGACAATATAGACACGTCCGAAATTGATGCGAAAATTGAATGATCTGAGGGAAAGATTGACTATTATGGAGGTTAATAAAAATTCCACTATTTCAAACGTAGTTAGATAAAATTACTATTGCATTATCAATCGCGATAAATTATGATAATAACACAGGCTGCGTTGTACGTAATCATAATAAAGTTTTAACCTTTAAGCTGTAACAGGGAGTTTAACATTGAAACAGGAATGACAAACCTCCGTCTATATGACAAGGGGGGCATGCAGGATTGTTTCTGCGAACACCCACTTTTAGGAGTGGTGGTTTAAAACTTTCTTAGTTCATTTACGGCAAGCGCGGCTATTTATAAGCCTTTAGAAACCAGTTCCGTCCGGAACTGGTTTTTTTGATCTGAAAATGAAAAATAATATCGTAAACAGTTGATTAACCGCTGGTATAGGACGAGAAGGTCAGACAAATAATACTATGGAAAAACAAAAGGGGGGTGCCGCAATGGAAATGCAGCGTGCGCAGGAAATCGCATCTTCACCGGTTATGGCTAACGTAACCTGTAATGGAGAAAACGTTTATATCGAGCATGTCGACCAGCAAAAGGGCTTAGCCACTATTCATTCTTTAAATAATCCCAATCAAAAACAAAGTGTCTCAGTAACAAGCTTAAACGAACAGTAAGTTATGCTTAACAAGCCCCATCCTTTTTGGTGGAGGCTTGTTTTTTCAAGGTAAACTTCGTGTACTTCATACAAAAAACAAGAAAACCCCTCAGACTTGATCCCCGTCACGGGAAACCCACAGACAGCTCATGTATAATAGAATTAGACTCAGTAAAATGGAGGAGTATATATGGAAAAAACTCACGGCTGTATACATGAGGGAGAGCACCACAAAGGAACACAAGATAAATGCGTTTCCTTAGTCCCGATATTTAATCACTTAGAAGAGGGACAAATGGATGAAATCATGAATACGGCACGGTCTATAATCTTTCAAAAGGGAGAAATGATTTATCAGGCAGGAGAGCAGTCCGATGCCCTTTATCTCGTAAATAAAGGGAAAATCAGAATCTACCGATTATCAGAGTCGGGAAAAGAACAGCTCGTCCGCATCCTAAGACCAGGGGACTTTACAGGTGAATTGGCACTATTTAATGAAGGAGTGCATGAATCTTACGCAGAAGCGATGCTGGAAACGCTGGTTTGTGTCATCAAGCGTACGGATCTGCAAAAGCTATTATTGAAATACCCAACGATTTCATTAAAAATACTAAGCGAGTTCTCAAACAGACTGGATCAGTCGGAGAAACAGACAACGCGATTTGCGACTGAAAAAGTGGAAACCAGAATTGCGATGTTTTTAGCTGAGTGTATCGATGCGGAAAAAGACAGCCATGAGATTGTACTGCCTATGAGTAAAAAAGACCTGGCTTCCTATCTTGGAACCACTCCGGAAACAGTCAGCCGTAAACTTGCTGACCTGGAGCAGGACGGACTCATTAAACAGAAATTACATAAGAAAATTGAAATTCTAGATTTAGACGGACTCCTTCTTGTTTAAAAATCACACAAAAAAATGAAATTCTGTCCATAAAATATCGAATATTATTATTCTGGAATAATTAATAGAAAGCCTCTTATATAGTATAATAGGACTACTTATTCCTTGGTGAACAAGTAGAAGAAGAGGCTTCATTCGAAGGCATCATTTAAAAATTAAAGCGCATTGATCAAGACGTCCATGACGTCCATGCTTTATTCTTATACGATATGAAAATCGGTACAGCAGAGTAAATAAATACGAATAAAAAAGCCTTCGAAAAGAAGGCCTTTTTTACGATAATGGCAATAGATTATAAAAACATTTTTTCAAGTTCTAACGGCTCAATATACTCTCCGTCTTTATACGCGCGCATATTTCCGCCGGAGATTTCATCGATTAGGACGATTTGCTTATCTTCGCCAACACGGCCGAATTCAAATTTGATATCGTATAATTCGATTCCTTTTACTGCGAGTTCATCTTTCACAACATGAGCAATTTGCTGTGTTAACGATTTTAATGTTTGGTATTCCTCTTTTGTTAAGATTCCAAGCATGTCAAGTGCATCTTCTGAGATTGGAGGATCCTGACGGTCATCATCTTTTAACGTCACTTCAACAAATGCATCGAGTGGCTGAGCATCTGTTGCATACTTACCATATCTGCGTAAAAAGCTTCCCACTGCGCGGAAACGGCAAATAACTTCCAATCCTTCTCCAAAGACCTGTGCAGGTTTGACGGTCATGGTTGCTTTTTCGATATCAGCAGCAATGTAGTGAGTAGGAATCCCTTTTTCTTGTAATTTTTCAAAAAAGAACTTGGTTAACTTTAATCCGGCGCGGCCTGCACCTTCCATCGTTAATCCGACTGTATTGGCACCTGGATCAAATACCCCGTTTTCACCCGTTACGTCATCTTTAAACTGCAGCAAATAGTTTCCATCTTCTAACGCGTAAACATTTTTTGTTTTACCTGTGTATGTAAGTTTCATTTTTACAGCTCCTTTTATCAGCGTGCTATAGTTAGATTAACCAATATTTTCCCTTATTTACTTGCTTTCCTATTATAATCGCAAAAAAAAACAAAATACAATATGATCCGCTAAAAATGACAAAATATCGTCAGTTTTTGTCAGAAAATGCAGCTCTGTTCTTCCAGCTTAAAATAGACCATATGCACTAGATAAGATAACTGGTGTTGTATTTGGAATCTATGGTATAAATTGGATAGGCAAACAATGATTAGAGAAAAAACTATAGGAGGAAAATAAATGGCAGACATTAAATATGATATTCAAGAAACAATAGGAACCCTGTCACAATCTCCAAAAGGGTGGAACAAAGAACTAAATCTGATCAGCTGGAATGGGAAAACGCCAAAATATGATTTACGTGACTGGGCACCAGATCACACGAAAATGGGAAAAGGAGTTACCCTTTCTACTGAAGAATTAAAGGAATTACGAGACTTATTAAATCATATGGATCTTTAAAAATCTGCAGGCTGGATCATAACTAATCCAGCCTTTTTCTAATTTTTGATAGACTTTTTTGAAAATAGGATTTACAATTTGTTTTAATTTACAGAATAATTATTATTTTTGTAAATCATTTAAAAAATGGAGGGAGTACAAAATGGATTACTCTAAATACATTGATGTCAATGGCATTTCAACACACTATCATGAAGCAGGCCACGGTGAAGCGATTTTATTGATTCATGGTTCAGGTCCAGGGGTAACGGCATGGGCGAACTGGAGATTAATTATTCCAAGACTTGCAGAAAACTTCCATATCTATGCACCAGATGTTGTCGGTTTTGGTTATACAGAAAGACCAGACGATATTGAATATAATGTCGATACTTGGACAGATCATCTTATTGCTTTTATTGAAAACGTTATCCAAGACCGCGTTCACATTATCGGCAACTCAATGGGCGGTGCATTAACCCTGCATATTGCTAATAAAAGACCGGATTTGGTGAAAAAGATGGTGCTAATGGGAGCTGTTGGTACATCATACCCTATCACTTACGGTTTAGATAAAGTATGGGGCTATGAACCAAGTGTTGAGAATATGAAAAACCTGCTCAAGATTTTTAGCTACGGCGATGAATTTGCCACAGATGAATTAGCGCAGCTGCGCTATGAAGCCAGCATTCAGCCTGGTCTTCAAGAGGCTTTCTCAAAAATGTTTGCCGAACCGCGCCAAGAAAAATTGGATGCATTGGCACTTACTGATGAACAAATTAGAAAGATTGATCATCAAGTGCTGATGGTTCACGGAAAAGACGATATTGTTATTCCGTATAAAGAAACAAGTTTAAGATTTTTCGAGCTTATGCCAAATTCAGAGCTTCATCTGTTCTCTAAATGCGGACACTGGACGCAAATCGAGAAAAAGGATGAATTTGCTGATCTGTGCGAGAATTTCTTCCTCCGCGATGCTAAAGCGAAACAATTAAATTCATAAATTTGATTTATCGTCCTGTAACTCCTAAGAAAAAAGAAGTTACAGGATTTTTTTTGCCTTTTATTTGCTATGAATAACCTGAATATTCAGTCTTACATTCGCGAAAAGTGATTAAAATCATGATTTTTATCACTTTGTATAAAAAATTCGTATGAATAATGCGGAAAACTAAAAAAAATTCAAATGATTATGTCGTATACAAAATTTTTGGAAAATTATAAACTGTGAATACGTTATCAATATAACTAAGTTAAAAAACATAAAAATAATACCAATTAAACAACGAGGTGATTTTCATGTCAATTATGCGTATTGGAAGAGCTGAAATTAAGGTATTGGATTTGAAACAAGCTGTAGATTATTATACCAATATTATTGGTTTAGATATAACTGGAGAAAGTGAAGGAAAGGTTTATTTAAAAGCGTGGGATGAATTTGACCATCACAGCGTTATTCTTCAAGAATCAGATTCTGCTGGATTAGACCACTTTGCGTTTAAAGTAGAAAACGATGACGAACTGGCTGATTTTGAGAAGAAAATTGAACAATTTGGCTGTACGTTAAAGAGAATTTCTAAAGGTACACGATTAGGAGAAGGTGAAGCGATTCGCTTCGAGCTGCCAACAGGACATCAATTAGAATTATACTCTGATATCCAGGTTGTCGGGTCAAGAACAGGAAATTTAAATCCTCATCCATGGCCGGAAGGTTTAAGAGGAATTGCCCCTCATCGTCTGGACCACCTGCTATTAACCGGTGATGATGTAGACACGGTAACGAGATTATTCACAGAAGTACTTGATTTACACCAAAGTGAAAGAATCACGACAGTGGATGGAGAAACAACGATTGGAAGCTTCATGCATGCTAGAAACGGAAAACCGCATGATGTTGCCTTTATTAAAGGACCAAATGCAAAACTGCACCATGCAGGTTTCCACGTGGATAACTGGTACGACGTATTAAAGGCTGCTGATATTTTATCGAGAAATGAAGTGCAAATAGAAGTAACACCAACCCGTCATGGTATTACAAGAGGAGAAACCGTCTATTTCTATGACCCATCCGGTAACCGAAACGAGGCGTTTGCAGGTGGATACATTGCTTATCCTGACTTCCCAACGATTACTTGGACTGAAGATAAAATAGGACAAGGTATTTTCTATCATAGAAGAGCATTAATTGATTCTTTCAGCACAGCTTTAACTTGATTAAAAGCGGCTTCACTTGCCGCTTTTGTCTCTTAAAATTGAGTGAATGGAACGAGGAGGAAAAAGGATGACAACAGAACCAACGTTCAAAAAGACAATCAGAGATCAGGCGTGGGATTATAAAACGAAGAATGAATATGAAGATGTAACAGTAAGACAGCAGCCATATGTTCATATGCATTACCGCCATATATTTGATGAACGTGATTATGATATTTATGATCCACGTTATACGAGATTAAAGAGTTCCGATTGGGAAGCATTCCGTGACCCGAAAAAGTATTGGTACACACCATATGTAAATAACCGCAAAAAGTTGGCCGAAGAAGTTGAAAATGGTTTCTCCTATGCTAATGAGCTCCAAGTGATTGAAAATCTTTCTCCGGAATGGGTAAATGCCTTAAGGGAAATTTATACTCCACTCCGTCACCTTGAATATGGCGAGAGTGTTCAAATGCAGTATGTGATTCGTTATGCATTAGGAACAGCCATCGAACAATGTGCAACGTACCAGGCATTTGACAAAATTGGACGGGCACAATGGATTTCACAATGGGCGATGAATATGCAGGAACATCACGATGAATTCCTTAATGCTGGAAAAGAAGTCTTACTGAATGAACCGGCATTTCAGCCGCTCCGTCATTATGTAGAAGAAGTTCTACTAACGGATGATTGGGCTGAAGTGCTTATCGCCACCAATCTTACCCTTGATTTACTGCTTGGAAACTTAATGTACCGTGAATTTAACAAAGAGGCGATCAAACAGGGAGATACTCATCTATCTATTTTGAATCTGGTAATTGGAAAACAGCTCGATTGGAGCCGTGACTGGACCGCATCACTTTTTGGCATGCTGGCAAAAGATACAGCTGAAAGCCGCTGGGATTATTTAAAATCAATGGGCTACGAGGATTGGGAAGGCGATTACCGCTGGGGCAGAGTCTTGAGCGACCCGCGTGAGACACCGGAAGAAACTCTTTCAAATATTGAAATCATTCAAGAATGGGTAGAAAAATGGTATCCAAAGGCATTTGAAGCAGTGTTAGCGTTAAAACCGCTTTTTGAAAAACATGGAATGGAAATAGATTTGGAAGCTTCCCTGAAAAAAGTAGAAGAAGAACATATAGTTCCTGTCTATAAAAAACATAAAATACCGTTCAAACAATATGAAGCAGCACTTAATTAGGAAAGGAACGATAACGATGAACGTAAAAGAAGCATATGTTGGCATGGATTTAGATACAAGCGGCGGTTCAATTGTTTCTGCGATTATTGCGGCGATTGAAGAAGATAATGAAGGCGCTTTAGTTGAAGATTATATGGTGTATAAGAAAGTAAAAGTACCGCAAAGGCTGGTACTGAATCGCGAAACAGTGGAAGAGCATCTTGGCGCCGATTTTGATATGGATCAATTGCATATCTATATGTCCTCATGCTTTGGTTTTATCACTGAATGGGACGAAGAGCAGATTATCATCGAATGGGAAGAGGCTTAATTAAGGAGGGGACAGCATCATGGCTAAGTTGGGCGTTAAAGAGAAATATTATGCAATGACTAGGGATTTAATGTGGGAACCAAAAGATTTCGATATGAATAAAGTATACCCGCTGATTGAAAAAGAGGGCATTATTATTAAAGACCCAAGCAGATGGGAAGATCCTTTCCGCATGGCCTACAACCAGTATGTAAAGATTCAGTCTGAAAAGGACGGTATCTACCATGCAGTCCGCAATGCCTTTGAAGCAAATGACGGTCATGCCAAAGTGGTAGATTCACGCTGGTATGAAGGGGTTAAAGTATTTGCGACAGCAGTTCAGCCTGCCGAATATTCAGCACACCGCTTAATGGCTTATATCGGACGCAATATTCCGATCGAACAGATTCGTTTTGCTACTTTTAATCAGGCGATTGATGAGCTGCGTCATGCTCAGATTGAGATTAAACACTATGCACATATGAGCAAGCAGATTGACGGACTTCATAATTTTGCTAATACAACACAGAATCTATGGTTCAATACAGTACCAAAGTCATTCTTTGATGATGCGATGACAGCTGGTCCTTTTGAAGCACTAATGGCGATTTCCTTCTCATTTGAGTATGTGTTTACCAATATTTTATTCCTGCCGTTTGCTTCTTCTGCGGGTGCAGTAGGAGATGAAAACTTTGCCGCTGTCGGTAAAACGGTTCAATCGGATGAATCCCGCCACATGGCATTAGGAATGTCTGCTTTAAAAATGCTCTTGGAGGAAGATGAACGCAATGTTCCGATTATCCAAGGCTGGCTCGATAAATGGTATTGGAGAGCGTATCGCTTGTTCTCAGTCATTGCGGCACTTGTAGACTATTATCCTCGTATTCGTCCAATCTCTTGGAAGAAGGCATTTGAGATTTATGTTGAGGAACAGGTATTTAATGGGCTGTTTAAGGATTTAAGAAAATATGGCATCCGCCTGCCGAAACATGCTGAAGACAGCATTAAAGAAAAAGAACTTTATTCTCACTCTGTTATGCGCATCCTTGACCACTATAAACATGCGAACCTCTTCAGAGGATTCCAATTGCAGCCGGATGATTATGAATGGCTTTCAAAGGAATATCCTTTATTCGACCAATATTATGCACCATATTTCCACCGCATGGATGATCATGTTTTGGCTGGTGCAAGCCCTGGTATTCCATCCATTTGTACGGTATGTCAGATTCCTGCAGAATTCCCGGATCCGGAAAATCCGACCCAAAAGTGGACACAATACAGTGAGTATAACGGTAAAACGTATCAAACATGCTCACCGGGATGTAAACATATCTTTGAACAGGAACCTCATAAATATGTGCAAATTTGGTGGCCGGCCGAAGCGTATCTGGCTGGAGAGTTTGGTGAGGATCCAGTTGCCGGAATATTCAAATATACAGGTCTATCGCCGGAAGAAGCAGGTGAGCACTATTCCTCAAGAGAACATGCTCATTGGCTGGAGCACCGGAAGCATTTAGGACTGGATAAGAAATTTTTCTAAAGTTTAAGAACTGGAGGCGGCAGCATGGCAAACTATTTAAAAGATGACAATCAATTGATTGTCTGGCCGGTATTAAAAGAAGCAGCAGAAAGCAATATGTTACTAGGAAATATCGGGGTTAGAGCCCGTTATGATATGACAAACAAAGAATTACTAGAGATATGCCTTAGTGCCTGGAAGGTAAATGAGGACAAGAACTACCGCCTCTTTTTAATTCGCGGCGATGGCAAGGTAGAGGTTTCGTTAGATGGTGACCTGAAAGAAGCGGGTATCCGCAATGGAGATTTTTTAGAAATAGCATAAGTGGCAGTGTCCGGTTATAGCCTATACAAGGAATAATAGAGTATAAGTTTACGCTTATACTCTATTATTCCCATCAAAACATTTTTATAATGAGAGGGGAGTTTTGAACGATGAGCCAATCTTCAACTGCAGTAGAAACATATGAAGTGACATTAGAGCCAAGCGGTAAAACGATTACAGTAAAAGAAGGCCAGACCATCTTAGATGCTGCGATCCGCAATGGGATTCAAGTAGCATACGGATGCCGTCACGGCAGCTGTTCAGCTTGTAAGTGCCAGGTGCTTGAAGGTGACTTTGAAATTATGGATCGTGTTTCAGAGTACTCATTAATGAGCTTTGAGCGGGAAGAAGGCATCACTCTCATGTGCAGTACATTAGTAGAAAGCGATCTTGTCATCGAAGTAGAAGAAGAAGAATCAGATCTTCCTTTCTATGCTGTTCATGATTTTGCAGCGGAAGTAGTGGAGAATAAGCAGTGCACTCACGATATCCATATGATCCAATTAAAATTAGCAGAGGACTTCCCATATGGCGCAGGACAGTTCTTTGAATTTGATATTCCGGGTCTTGAAGATACCCGCGCTTATTCTGTAGCCACTAAATATAAAGAAGATGGTATTGTTGAATTTCATATAAAGCGTGTAAAGGATGGCGCAGGTTCAAATTATATGTGTGATTTGAAAGCAGGAGATAAGCTTACCGGATCGGGTCCTTACGGAAATATGCAGCTCCGTAATCGTGATAAAGACATCATTTTCGTTGCTGGCGGTTCCGGTATGGCTCCAATAAAATCACTAATTGAGGAGCTATTCACAGAAAACTATGAAAAGGAAGCATGGTTCTTCTATGGTGCACGTACAACAAATGATTTATATTTGACTGAAGAATGGGTGGAGTTAGCCGAGAAACACCCGAACTTCCACTTTGTCCCAGCCTTATCAAACCAGGATCCTTCAGTGGAGTGGAATGGCGAGACAGGTTTCATTGCTGATATCATTGGACGCAAGCTTGAGAATATGACTAATGCTGATGCATATCTTTGCGGTCCGCCAATCATGATCGAAACAGCTTGTGATGCTCTTTCTAAAGCGGGCGTTAAGGGTGCGGATATTGCATATGATGAATTCTAACTTCATTCAGCAAAAGTTTTCGACTTCTAAGTTAAGAATCGACAAGTGAATTTGATTTGAGGTGAGAACCTATGTATAAAGTAAAAGTACTGAACCAGAATGGTATCCAGCAAGAATTGGTTTGTAAGGACAATCAGACTCTTCTTGATGCAGCCAACATACAGGGAGTCACGATTAACTATGCCTGTAAAGGCGGCGGCTGCGGTTTATGTAAAATTAAAGTGAATGAAGGCTCCTATGAAAGAGGGAAGAGTTCAAAAGCGGTGCTTCCTGATTCTGAAAGAGAGCAGGATTACACATTGGCATGTAAAACCTTTCCAAAGAGTGATATGCAAGTGCTTGTTTGAGGGTAATTCCCCATATTGTCCCATTCCATAAATAGAGTTGACTCCAGTTGCAAAGATGATTTCTTCATTAATATGTCTTTGTAACTGGAGTTTTTTTATTTAGAAAAAGCCCCACCTTATTGGTGGAACTTAAGTTACACTCCTAATTCCTCAAGCTGATTCCGGAGCTTCGTAATTTCTTCTATTGTCGTATAAATTCCTGTATTTTCTATCTGGTCAAGCAGGATTTCTCCGTTCACCATGACTTGATTAATCTGATCAATGAGCACTTCATTTTTTGCTACCAGTTGCTGGTGAATATCTTCAGCTATGACAGGCGGTTCAATGGAATTAAAGTTTTCAATTTCCGCTGACAGGCTCGTTAATTGGTTTTCTAAATCTTTTTTTGTTTCTTGGCTTGTCGCAGCATCCTGGAACATTTGCGGTGCGTTTTCGGCGAATGTACTTAAATCATTTAAGTAGTCCGTTGTTTCATTTACGTATTCCAGCGATTTATTTGTTTCCTCAAGTAAAGAACACCCGCTTAACAATAGTGGGATAAGCACAGCAAATAGATAAAGCAGTTTTTTCATTATAATGCTCCTCGTCTAAAATATAATAAATGATTTCGATTCCTCGCAATAACATACGTACCAGTGTCTGAAAAGTTTCATTTATATTAAAAATAGGAAATTTCCATTTTACTCTATCACGCTGCAAATGTTATTATCTTCATTAGAAGGTCAGTCAGCAGTGATGCACTGGCTTTAATAGTATAAAAGAAGGCTCAAGTTATGAAATTAAGTATATTAGATCAATCACCCATTTCCTCCGATCAGACAGCACAGGATGCCCTGTATGAATCAATGAAATTAGCACAAGCAGGGGAAGAACTGGGCTATACCCGTTATTGGATTGCCGAGCATCATAATCTGCCGGGGCTGGCCTGTCCTGCACCGGAAGTAATGTTAAGCTATATTGGTGCGCATACAAACACGATACGAATTGGCGCTGGTGCTGTGTTACTGCCACATTATAAACCATTTAAGGTGGCAGAGGTTTACAATATGCTCGCAACACTTTTTCCCGGCCGGATTGATGTAGGAATCGGACGCGCTCCAGGCGGTTCTGCCGAAGCAACGAACGCCTTAAGTGAAAACTTTTTACAAGAAGTTTGGAAAGTGCCGGAAAAGGTAGAGGACCTTGTCCGCTTTTTAGAAGATGATTATCCAACGGAAAGTGGATATGTAAAATTATCTGCTTCCCCTGTGCCTCCTATTGCACCGGCAGCCTGGCTTTTAGGAACAGGAAAGAAGAGTGCGATGCTTGCTGCGGAAAAAGGATTACCCTATGCATTTGGACTGTTTATGAGTGATCAAGATGGAAGCGAAATGATTAGAGAATATCGTGAACGCTTTAGGGAAAGAAAGCAAGGAGAAAAGCCGCAGGTGATGCTCACGGTTTCGGTTATTTGTGCCGAAACGACGGAAGAAGCGGAAGAACTGGCACTCAGCACTTTAATTTGGTCGCTGCGAAAAGCGAACGGGCAAGGTCACGGATTGGTTCCTTCTATTAAAGAGGTTAAGCAATATGTTCCTGAAGATAAAGAAAAAGAAGCTTTGGAAAAGATGAAACAGAAAATGATTATTGGGAGCCCCAATGTAGTAAAAGAAAGGCTGACCCAAATGCAGCAGAAATACCGTGCCGATGAAATCATGCTTGTAACGATTACGCATTCCCCTGAAGCAAAACGCCGCTCCTATGAATTGATTGCAAAGGCTTGCGGTCTGAAAAAATAAAAAACCTTGAGAATCTTCTCAAGGTTTTTGGTGGTTTTAGTATATGGAGAATATGGGGCTCGAACCCACGACCTCTTGCATGCCATGCAAGCGCTCTCCCAGCTGAGCTAATCCCCCGATAGGTACAAAATATATTATAGCCAGAAACCGAGCTGAGTGCAAGGGGGATTACTCCGTTTTTTATAAAAATTCCGTGGGGAGCTTCTCTTTATTTCCTAAGGGAATCTGCAGACTAAAAACTATTGCAGACTCCCAATTTCCATTCTTTTGACTCCTTCGATACGGGAGACGGCGTAATAAACATCAGTAATGCTTCTGCGATAATTCACAGCTACCACAAGGCTGAGGAGCTGATCGCCTTCTTTCAAATCCTTGATTCGTATGCTTCTTATGGTCATATTAAGATCTTTGAATGAATGAATGATTCCGTCCAAATTATGTTGATCGTCTACTCTTAAATGCATCGTTATTTCCTTTTGGCTTAATTGACTAGGTCCGACAAGTCCAAAGAAGAACGGGACGATTTCTACACTGATAATCAATAAAGCTACTCCTGCTATCGCCTCTACATAATAACCGACTCCAACGGCAATTCCGATTCCGGCAGCCCCCCATATTAAAGCGGCAGTTGTCAGACCCGAAATACTGTCATTTCCTCGGCGTAAAATAACCCCGGCACCTAGAAAACCTATCCCAGAGACGATTTGTGCCGCGAGGCGAAGAGGATCCATCGTGATGTTGATGTCATCATTTCGTGGAAATTTATATGCAGATTCGATGGACACAATAGTTAAAAGACAGCTGACTATAGAAATGACTAAGCTCGTTTTTAAACCAACCGGTTTTCGTTTTAATTCTCTTTCGAGTCCGATGATCATTCCTAAAATTGCGGAAATCCCCAACTTCATTAATAGTTCTAAATCTACACTGTTCATTCCCATCGCTCTTTCTATATTTATTGTCTTATGAATTAAGCGTAGAGTTTTTTTGCCAAAAGATCCAGATAATTAAGATTGCCGGATAAAACAAAGAAGTATTCAGATATATATAATGGCCATAATAAATGACGATTAGGTGTATTATATTAAATATTGTTTTTTTTTGCGGTGTTATTTTATGATACCTGGATTCTTGTATAAATATGTTTAAGAACTCGAGCTTATTACTAATAAGGATTGGTTTTTGTCTATAATTTCGGATTATGTTCTTCTTAATAGATGAATGAAAATAAAAAAATGGGCTTTCAAGTGTCTCTATTTTTGAATAAAGATCCATTGAAAGTCCATTATTATTCATATGAAAATAAAGGTGAAGGACGAAAAGACTAATGCTGAAAGTACTGAAAAAATAAAGGTTCCACCATGAACTTTTCCTGCAGTATTAGCAATTTTTAATCCCTCTATATATGCATATGAATATAAAAAGACAGCCATAATGAACGATAAATAAAACGCGAAAGTTTGCAGCATCAAATCAACACCTTGTATGTAGAGTTAATAAAAACTATGTGCATTGCTTGTTTTTTATGACTCGCAGTTTTTTTTGAAAAAAGTTTTAAAAACTATTGTATTTATTTTTTAAACATGATATATTATATCTTGTCGTCAAAACGACTTTGCAACAACGAAAAAAATAAATGAAGTAGTTGTTGACAAAACAGGAAACAATATGTTAAATTATAAAGGTCGCTTTTGAAGCGAATAAAAAATTGTTCTTTGAAAACTAAACAAACGAAAACGTCAACGTTAATTCTAGTTGTGTTTAACAACAAAATTTATGAGCTAACTCATACTCTTTATCGCGATTAACGAACAGTAATATCCTTCGGATAAACTGTTCGTAAATGCCCGATCGATTCGACTAATAATTGTGAGGAAAACCGCCTCACAATTAAAGTCTCATCTTATTGGAGAGTTTGATCCTGGCTCAGGACGAACGCTGGCGGCGTGCCTAATACATGCAAGTCGAGCGGACTTTTGGGAGCTTGCTCCCAAAAGTTAGCGGCGGACGGGTGAGTAACACGTGGGCAACCTGCCTATAAGACTGGGATAACTTCGGGAAACCGGAGCTAATACCGGATAATTCCTTTCCTCTCATGAGGAAAGGCTGAAAGACGGTTTCGGCTGTCACTTATAGATGGGCCCGCGGCGCATTAGCTAGTTGGTGAGGTAACGGCTCACCAAGGCGACGATGCGTA
>NZ_JACHGK010000003.1 GCF_014207535.1 Bacillus benzoevorans | reverse complement strand
TCCCCAACGGGGATAATCATGGAGGAGCCGTATGCGATGACCCGCACGTACGGATCTGTGAGAGGCGCATGAGTAACTCATGCGCCTACTCTATTCTTTTGCAGGAAATGAATGTAAATATTTTCTAGTTTATTTCTTGGCTTTTTATAGTATTATTTTATTATTTCTTTTAAAATAGTAAACAAAGAACCATTTCGGAAAGGATGTGTGATTACGTTTGAAAAAGAGGAAAAAGAAGAAGACGCATGTCCCTTTTCGTTTAAATATGCTCTTTTTTATTGTCTTTGTATTATTCTCTGTGCTGGTCTTGCGGCTTGGTGTCGTACAAATTGTCTATGGAGATGATTATAAGCGTGAGATTGAACGAACTGAGGATGTAACAGTCAACAACCCGGTGCCAAGGGGCAAAATGATCGATTCAACCGGCAAAATTGTTGTCGATAATGTTCCGCAAAATGCGATTACGTATACGAACAATGGGGTCGACCAGGAGGAAATGCTCCTTGTTGCTGAAAGATTGTCCAAATTAATTGAAAAAGATGATAAAAAGGTGACGGAAAGAGATAAAAAAGATTTCTGGATTCTTAAACATCAAAAGAAAGCGGAGAAAAAGGTTTCTGAGAAAGAACGGAAACAGCTGCAGGAAAAATATAAAGACGAGGAATATGATAAAAAAGTCTATCGTCTCATTCTCGATCGGATTACGGAAAAAGACTTAAGTGAATTATCGAAAGCCGATATGGAGGTACTCGCGATTTATCGTGAATTCACAAGCGGCTATAAGTTCACCCCGCAGATTGTGAAAAATAAAGATGTCACACCGGAGGAATTTGCCGTCGTCAGTGAAAACCTCTCACTGCTGCCCGGGGTGGATACGACAACCGACTGGGAACGGTTCTATACGTATGAAGATACCTTACGCTCTGTACTTGGAGGGGTGACAACCTCTGATAAGGGTCTGCCTGCGGAAGAAATTGACAACTATTTATCAAAAGGTTACAGCCGTAACGACCGCGTTGGGACAAGCTATTTAGAAAAACAATATGAAGATGTGCTCCATGGACAAAAGGCAAAGGTCAAAAATGTGACCGATAAAGCCGGTAATATCGTCAGCACTGAAATGATTTCGGAAGGGCAGCGGGGCAAGGACTTGATCTTAACGGTAGATATGGATCTGCAGCGTGCTGTGGAGCAAATTATTGAAGAAGAGTTGTGGACGGCGAGAAAATATCCCGGAACAGGACTTTTAGACCGCGCCTATGTCGTACTGATGGACCCGAATACCGGGGAAATTAAGGCGTTAGCAGGTAAACGGATTGTCCGGAACCAAGAAACAGGCAAAACGGAAATGCAGGATGATGCGCTGGGCACCTTTACGACCACCTATAATGTCGGTTCTGCCGTTAAAGGGGCTACGATCCTGACAGGCTACCAGACAGGTGCGATCAGCCCTGGTACACCATTCTATGATGCACCGCTTATTATTGCTGGAACAAAGCCGAAAAAATCGTGGAAAAACTTTGGTTCCATAAATGATGTGAACGCCTTAAAGGTATCTTCAAACGTGTACATGTTCCATACGGCGATCAAGATCGGCGGCGGACGTTATATACCAGGCGGCTCTCTGCCTCTAAAAAAAGAAGGCTTTGATATTATCCGCCAGCATTTTGCCCAATTTGGACTTGGCGTACGGACGGGGATTGATCTGCCGAATGAACAGATAGGGGCAAAAGGAACAGACACTACACCAGGTTTAATGCTCGACCTAGCCATTGGGCAGTATGATACGTATTCCACGCTGCAGATGGCCCAATATGTTTCAACCATTGCCAATGGCGGCAGCCGCATGGAACCGCATATGGTCAAGGAAATCCGCGAACCACAAATGGATAATGAGCTTGGTCCGATTGTCCAGGAGATTCAGCCCAAAGTGTTGAACCGCTTAGATCTTGAAAGTGGCTGGATCGAACGGGTACAGCTTGGCTTTCGCAAGGTAATGGGGGAATCGGGCGGGACAGCTTACGGATTCTTTGGCAATGCCCCATATTATCCTGCGGGGAAAACCGGAACTGCGCAGGCCTTTTATGACGGTCCGTTGACGAATTATCGTATGTCCCCAGTCATGAACCTCAGTCTTGTCGGCTATGCGCCGACAAATAACCCGGAAATTGCCATGGCCGTCATCGTTCCATGGGCATATACGGGAGGAACCGATAATCGCTCGAACCTGAAGATCGGGCGCAGAGTCATGGATACGTATTTTGATATAAAAGCGGCCCGTGCAGCCGGAGGAACCACTGCTGATGAAGCAGCCAACGGTGAAAGTGAAACAGAAAAAAAGAATGAAGAATAAGAATACAAAAACCTGCCTTTCGCAAAGAATGGCAGGTTTTTTTGTGTAACCTAATAATGGAGACAGCCAGAAAAGAAGAGAAGGAGTTTATACTTCATAAAGTTGCTCCAAAAACACACAATTTAAAATGAAGTTTCGACAAATTTACACAATATTCACTCCCGTTTACAAAAGCTTTACATTTCATTAAAACGCGATTTACACTAGCCGTTTATTGTTAAGTGTATAGAAAACAAACCGAAACAGGGGGAGAAAAAGAAATGAATAAAAAGTTTCGACATGTTGCATTATCAACAATGCTTACAGGTGTAGTAGCGTTTACAGTGGCCTGTGGACCGCAAAATAATGAAACAGGATCAGAAAATAATACGACTACTGAGGAAACAGCAGACAGCAAACAATTTGAGGGTGCAGTAAATATTGATGGTTCTTCCACTGTTTTCCCAATTATGGAAGCCATTGCGGAAGAATATAATTTAGCACAGCCGAAAATGAAGGTTTCGGTAGCCTCTTCTGGTACAGGCGGCGGCTTCAAAGCTTTTATCGCTGGTGAAACAGACATCAGTAACGCTTCACGTCCAATTAAAGATGAGGAAAAAGCACAGTTGGAAAAAGCAGGAATTGAATTTACTGAATTTGAAATTGCTAAAGATGGTTTATCGATTGTTGTGAACAAAGATAATGATTGGGTAGATTCCTTAACCGTTGATGAATTAAAGAAAATGTGGTTAGAAGATGGTACAGTGAAAAAATGGTCTGATATCCGCGAAGGATGGCCTGAAGAAGAGATCAAATTCTACTCACCTGGAACAGATTCAGGAACATTTGATTATTTTGATGAAGTCATTTTAGAAGAACAGCCGATTGTTGAAAAAGCAACCCTTTCTGAAGATGATAACATCCTTGTTCAAGGGGTTACAGGCGAGAAAAATGCCATCGGATACTTTGGTTATGCTTACTATTTGGAAAACAAAGATAAGTTAAAAGTGGTTCCAATTGATGGAGGGAACGGCGCAGTGGAGCCAACAAACGAAACGGTTGAAAGCGGAGAATATGCACCACTTTCACGTCCGCTATACATTTATGTGAAGAATGAATCTGTGAAAAAAGAAGAAATCTATGATTTCGTTAAATTTGCATTAGAAAATGCTGGTTCCTTATCTGAAGAAGTGGGTTATGTTAAACTTCCTTCATATGATGAAGCATTATCAACTCTTCAAGGTTTAAAATAATTTAGCATTTTCAACAAATGCTGCAAATAAACATGAATGTGGGTGCCAAAAGCCGGTCTTTGGATCCGGCTTTTGGCACCCACAGAAGTTAACTCTGAGAAGCATGATGGCAACTGCTTCTCATCTTGGCATGTGGATGAAAGGGGAACTCATTTTGGCGGTACAAAATCAAGTAAAATCATTTTCTGTTCAGGATTTGATTATGGAAAAAAAGAAAAAGAGGAAACTTTTTTCAGCTGAAAAGGTAATGCCGATTGTCTTGCTTTTGACAGCTATTGCATCGGTATTAACGACGATTGGCATTTTATTTACGCTCTTATTTGAAACATTTACTTTTTTTGATCGTGTTTCAATTGCTGAATTTCTAACGGCCGAAAAATGGTACCCATTCTCTGAGCCAGGGACATTCGGCATTATGGCGCTTGTGTCTGGTACACTTCGGGTGACACTAATTGCCATCATTGTTGCCGTACCATTAGGGATCGGAACAGCTATTTATTTAAGCGAATATGCATCCGATAAAAACCGCCGCATGATCAAACCGATCATGGAAGTGTTGGCAGGGATTCCAACTATTGTTTACGGTTTTTTTGCTTTAACCTTTGTTACACCGATTTTAAGAGAATTCATTCCATCCCTTGAAATTTTTAATGCTTTGAGCCCAGGGATTGTGATTGGAATCATGATTACACCGTCGATTGCTTCTCTTTCAGAGGATGCGATGTCATCCGTTCCAAGAACGATGCGAGAAGGGGCACTAGCAATGGGTTCGACGAAATTTGAAACAGCTGTGAAGGTTGTGCTTCCAGCAGCGATGTCAGGAATTATCGCCTCTATTGTGTTAGGTATTTCCCGTGCGATAGGGGAAACGATGATTGTAGCCGTTGCCGGTGGTTCAACACCGAATTTGGGCTGGGATGTAACGGGTTCAATTCAAACGATGACAGCCTATATCGTTCAAGTCAGCCAAGGAGACGCTGGCTATGGTACGACGATTTATTATAGTATCTATGCTGTTGGTTTCACACTCTTTATGTTTACGTTAATTATGAACTTGTTAGCTCAATTTATTACTCGCCGTTTCAAGGAGGAATATTAAAATGAAATTAATTGACCATAGCAGGGTCACAGCGAAAATGACTCCTCGAATATATCTAAACATCATTTTCAAAAGAATATTTCTCCTTGCAACGCTATTTAGTCTGCTCGTATTAGGAATTTTGTTATATAGAATTGTGACACAAGGGGTTCATTATTTTGATTGGCAGTTTCTCAATAGCCTTCCATCCCGGAAAGCAGAAGATGCCGGGGTATATACGGCATTGAACGGGACAATTTGGTTAATGTTTGTTGTCGCGCCTATCTCGCTGTTTCTAGGGGTTGGAACGGCCATTTATTTGGAAGAATACGCGATGAAAAATCGCTTGACAGCTTTTATTCAAATCAATATCTCAAATCTTGCCGGTGTGCCTTCCATTGTATTTGGATTATTGGGTTTGACCGTCTTTGTTCGTGCCTTAGCACTTGGCACAAGTGTATTAGCAGCCGGTTTAACGATGAGTTTATTAATCCTTCCGGTTATTATTGTCGCATCCCAGGAAGCTATTCGTTCCGTACCAAAGGAATTACGGGAGGCTTCATTTGGCATGGGAGCCACAAAATGGCAAACAATCGTGAGAGTGGTGATGCCAGCAGCGATACCTGGGATTTTAACAGGTGTAATTTTAGCTCTTTCCCGTGCCATTGGTGAAACAGCTCCGCTTGTTGTTTTAGGTTTGCCGCTATTTTTGCCATTTTTGCCAAATTCCGTTTTGGATACTTTTACTGTTTTACCAATGCAGATATACAACTGGACGGGAAGACCACAGGCAGAATTTCAGGAGCTCGCCGCAGCAGGAATCATGGTGTTATTAATCCTATTAATTGGCATGAACTCTATAGCCGTACTCATTCGGAATAAATTTCAGAAAAAGTTTTAGTTATTAAAAGATTGGCTGTGTTAAAGGTCAATGTTGATTTTGGAGGACTTTGTTGATTGGAGTGGAAGGCACGAAGACTCCTGCGGGAACAGCGAGACAGACGAGACCCCGCAGGCACGAAGTGGCGAGGAGGCTCAGGCGTAGATGAGCGGAAAGCGAAGTGTTTGGAACGGAAATCAACAACCAAGTTTAACAGAGCCAAAAGATTAAAAAGTAAGAAATATTGGCTTGGACTTGGAGCAGTTTTAATAATAGGATGAAGGTGAATTTCAAATGAATATTGCGATCGAACAAAAACAAAATGCCGCTAATTTGGAAAAGAAAGCGGCTGAAAACAGACAAACCGTATATAAAACGAACCATCTAGATTTATGGTATGGAGATAACCACGCTTTAAAAGACATTAATTTAGATATTATTGAAAATGAAGTCACAGCGATTATTGGGCCGTCAGGATGCGGGAAATCTACCTATATTAAAACATTGAATCGGATGATTGAGTTAGTGCCGGGCGTTAGAACTTCCGGTGAGCTTAACTATCGCGGCAGAAATATTTTTGATAAATCCTATAAAGTGGAAGAATTACGTACCAGAGTAGGAATGGTCTTTCAAAAACCAAATCCATTTCCGAAATCGATTTATGAAAATGTAGCGTATGGTCCAAAAGTGCATGGAATCCGCAATAAGAAAATTCTAGATGAAATTGTGGAGAAAAGCTTAAGAGGAGCCGCCATTTGGGATGAAGTAAAAGATCGTTTGCAGGATAATGCCTTTGGTCTTTCCGGCGGTCAGCAGCAGCGTCTTTGTATCGCCCGCTGCCTCGCTATTGAGCCTGATGTCATTCTAATGGACGAACCAACATCGGCACTTGACCCAATTTCAACCTTAAAGGTAGAAGAACTGGTACAGGAAATAAAGAAAGACTTCAGTATTATCATTGTGACACATAATATGCAGCAGGCTGCGCGTATCTCTGATAAAACAGCTTTCTTCTTAAATGGAGAAGTCATTGAATTTGATCAAACGGATAAAATCTTTTCTACTCCAACAGAGAAACGGACAGAAGATTATATTACCGGACGTTTTGGATAATAGCTTAGGAAAATAGAGCAAGAAAATAAGAGGGAGGAGATAGCGATCGTGAAAGGAGAGACAACAACGATGTCAGTGCGTGAAACATTTGAGGAAGAATTGAAGCAATTACAGCAAAAGTTAGTGGATCTTGCGAATTTTGCCTACGATGCCCTAGGGCAGTCAATCAAGGCATTGGAAAACCATGATGTTGACCATGCTTTAAGAATCATGGACGGAGATTCGAGAGCAGATTTAATGTATGAGGAATTAAATGATTTTGCTACGCTGCTGATTGCGAAGCAGCAGCCTGTGGCTGTTGATTTAAGAAGAATTTTAATTGCGATTAGAATCTCTACTGACGTAGAAAGGATTGCTGATTTCGCTGTAAACATTGCCAAGTCAACGATTCGAATTGGACAGGAGTCGCATTTAGAGACGATTACCAAACTGAAAAAAATGTATGAAATATCAGGAGAAATGTTCCGTGATGCGTTAAAGGCATTTAATGAAGAGGATTTGTCGCTCGCGAAAAAGGTCGCCGATATGGACGACCAAGTAGATGCGTTGTATGGTGAAACGATTGCTGAGCTGTTTGAGATGAATAAGGAACATCCGGAAAATCTTCCCCAAGTGATGCAAATGCTGTTTATTTGCCGTTATTTAGAGCGAACCGCTGATCATATTACAAATATTTCTGAATACATCTTTTATCTGGTTAAGGGGCGGCATTACGACCTGAATCAATAGAATAAGCGACATCCAGTGGAAAAGGAGCAGCCTTAAACAAGACTGCTCCTTTCTGTGTGAATATTATTGAGATTTTTCATTGAACTCAGCGAGAATCGCTTCTGTCTCATGAACGGATAATGAAGCTTGTTCTGCTATTTGATTGAGCGGGATTCCCTGCTGGGCTAATGACCAGACCTGGTTTTTGATAATTTCGTGGACAGAAGACTTTTCTGCTGTGAGAGGCCGGACCTGTGAGAGCGGCAGGGTAAAATCAATATCATTGATGAGCAGTTCTTCCTCCAGTACTTTTAGCTTCTTTTTGATATGATAAATCTCTTCAAGCTGCTGCATAAAGAGCTGGTCCATGTCTTCCCGCAGCTGTTTATAGGGATCCTTGAGAAAAAAGGAGATTATCCATAATCCGATTGCGATAATAATCAAAATGATCAGTATTTTTTCCATTTTATCACCTCTCACTTGAGCTACATTTTTCATTTTATCATAAAGATGACAAAATTCGACATAGCGCAGGTGAGAATTAACTGGAGAACGCTCTTTAGGACAGATAAAATATTCATATTCCGACAAAATCAGCTTATTGTAGGGTTTACTTAACAGTGTTACCATTAGATTTGGAAAATGGAATAAAAGTATACTAAACTAAAATATTTGACACACACGGGTCTTGGGAGAGATGCAACATGATTGAAGAAATAAAGAAATTACGCCGAAAAGGGCTTACATTTAAAAAAATCGCTGAAGAGTTAGATACAACCGTTGGGAAGGTACAATATCAATGGAGAAAGTATAATCATACGCAAAAAGAAAAACCGTCAGAAGAACCTCAGCCGATAGTGAAGATACATCAGCCTGAGCTGCTTCGTATTTTGCAGGAGGCTAATTGGAACAGAAAAAGACTTGTACCTGCTTCATTCTTATCCAAATGGTTTACAGGGGGAGAGCAGCTATTTCCTTATTGGACACTTGTTGATGTAAGAAGAACACCGTTGTACATAACGAAACAGCTGAAACAAAATGCAAAAGTAGTAAGACTCTATGATGTAACGTATCTGCCGCATGGAGAAAGAAGTGCACACATTGTACAGGAGTCCGTGCTGGAAAGAGGGAAGGAAGCTTTGGCGTGGAGACTATTTCAGCCCAGCCGTTCCTACATGCTGGAGCTTGGCGTTAAACTCTCAAATAAAAAGTTTTTCCCATTGGTCCGTTCGAACGTAGTCCGCATTAAAGGAATAGAAGAACAATAAAAGAAAAATTGTATTTTCAGTACGTTTTGTGAAAACAGACTAGCATTTCTGTTTGAAAAATGGTACTATAGTAAAGTCGTATGAACGAACTACTGTTTACATGGTTTGGAGGGAAATAACATGCGTGTTAATATTACGTTAGCTTGCACAGAGTGCGGAGACCGTAACTATATTTCTAAAAAGAATAAAAGAAATAATCCTGATCGTCTTGAGCTTAAAAAATATTGCCCAAGAGAAAAACGCTCAACAACACATCGCGAAACAAAATAAGCAGCAGAGCTTCTCTGCTGTTTTTTTGTTGCATGTAAAAGTTTTTCTAGAGAAAAATAGAAGGGCAATGCAGAATTTGGGAAAATAACCCTTATTAAGGAGGAATTGAATTGGAAAAGCAAAAATTACGGAAAGAGATAAGAGCAAAACTTAAGCAAATTCCAAAGCCATTATATGAGCATTATTCCTATACAATCGCCCAGGAATTGTATAAGGACCCACTTTGGCAGGCTGCTTCTGTGATTGGGATAACAATCTCTATTGCACCTGAAGTTGATACATATCAAATTATTCGTACTGCTTGGGCAGAGGGAAAAAGAGTGGCTGTCCCTAAATGTCATGACAAGGAAAGGACAATGGATTTCCGCTATTTACAGCGTTTTAATCAATTGGAATCCGTTTATTTTGGTCTGCTTGAACCAATTGAAACGGAAACGGAGCTGGCAGCGAAAGCGGAGATTGACCTGCTGCTTGTCCCTGGAATTGCCTTTACACAACAAGGATACCGTATGGGAGTTGGCGGCGGCTATTATGATCGCTTCCTTGAGGATTTCAAGGGAGGTACGATATCACTGGCTTTTGCTCAACAGATTGTTCCTGAAATTCCAGTTGAAGAGCATGACCTGCCTGTAGGGAAAATCATCACCAATGATGGAAGATATTCACTTTCATGAATGGTGACATCCTTATTTACATCCTCATTGCGGTGATGGTGATATTAGGGTACTCTGCCAGATTATTGACAGTATCCGGCGCAATAGCCGCTTTTGGTGTCGGTTTTTTCACCGTTCTCGGTCTTGGGTTAAAAGGATTATTTATATTGGGCCTGTTTTTTGTCAGCTCAAGCTTCTGGTCGAAAATAAAAAGCGCCAATAAGAGCAAGGCAGAGGAAATACTTGTGAAGGGGTCGCGGCGGGATTGGCAGCAGGTGATGGCGAATGGCGGACTTGCCGCTTTATCCAGTGCGCTCTATTTTGCAACAGAAGATAAACTCTTTCTCTTAGGCTTTTGTATTTGCAATGCGGCTGCCAACTCAGATACATGGGCTTCTGAAATCGGTTCGATGAGCAAGGTAAAGCCATTCTTTATTAAGACCTTTAAAAGGGTGGAACGAGGCACCTCCGGGGCTGTCAGTCTCTTAGGCACTTCCGCCGCGCTACTTGGTTCCTTCGTGATTGCCTGCGCCTCCTATTATCTGTTTCACTTAACAGAAGGGGAATTTCTTTTTATTCTCATCCTCGGATTTACCGGTAATGTAGTGGACACCCTTCTTGGGGCGTTTATCCAGGCGGGCTATCAATGTTCCGTGTGCGGCATGAAAACGGAAAAGACAGTTCACTGCGGACGGAAAACGAACCTGATAAAAGGAATTCCCTTTTTAAATAATGACACCGTTAATTTTCTTTCAGGTTTATCAGCATTGTTACTGGGGACATTAATACAGTGATAATCATGAATTGAGTCTTCATTCACAGTAGCTGTGAATGAAACACAATAGAAGAAGGAACATTAATAGGAGGTTCTGAACATGAAAGAACGTGTGAACCGAGTAGCCCTTATAGGGACAGGTGCTGTTGGATCAAGCTACGCCTTTGCCCTTTTAAACCAAGGTTTGACCGAGGAAATCGTTTTAATTGACCTTAATCAGAAAAAAGCCGAGGGAGATGCCATGGACTTAAATCACGGGTTGCCATTCTCTCCGGCACGGACGAAAATTTGGTCTGGTCATTACTCGGATTGTAAGGATGCCGATATCGTAGTCATCTGTGCAGGAGCAGCGCAGAAGCCCGGAGAAACTCGTTTAGATCTGGTAGAAAAAAATACGAAAATCTTTAAGGGGATCGTAGCAGAAGTAATGGCCAGCGGTTTTGCGGGCATTTTCATTGTCGCGACGAATCCGGTTGATATATTAACCTATGCTGTTTGGAAGTTCTCCGGTCTGCCGAAGGAACGTGTCATTGGCTCTGGAACGATTCTTGATACAGCCCGCTTTCGGTTTTTACTAGGTGAATATTTTGATGTTGATACGCGGAATGTGCATGCTTATATTATCGGAGAGCATGGCGATACAGAACTTCCGGTGTGGAGCGGAGTGAACGTTGCGACTCGTCCAATCAGCGAGATTATCAAAAATAGCGAGGCGTATAACTGGGAGGATTTAAACAAGCTTTTCTTAAATGTCCGCGATGCCGCCTATCATATTATTGAGCGGAAAGGGGCCACCTTTTATGGAATTGCCATGGGGCTTGTCCGCTTAACGAAGGCTATACTGCAAAATGAAAACTCGGTTCTTACAATTTCAGCTTTACTAGACGGTGAATATGGGCAAAATGACGTTTATATCGGGGTGCCGGCAATCGTCAATCGAAGCGGGGTTCGTGAAGTCATTCAAGTCAGCCTTTCAGATGAGGAAACAGATAAGTTTAGCCATTCTGTTTCTATCTTAAAGAAAACAATGGGGACGGTTTTTGAAAAATAAGCGAATGGGATAGAAGATAACTTTGTCACTAAACCTTCAATCCTTGGATAATCTGTATCATTTTATCTCAAACTATGGTTAGGAGGGATATACAGATGCGAAAAGTTTTATCACTTGTTTTATTAGGTTTTGGTGGATATTATCTTTTTCAAAAACGCTACCGTGTTCTCAATTTATTATTAGGAAATGCGCTCTCTAGACAGCTGTTTGTTTCAGCACTCATGAATATTCCCGGAGTAAAGAGCAGGATGATGAATCTTGTCTTTCCGAAAAATCCTTCTCCAGCATCATAACCTTTGTCAGAAAGACCCACATCCAAGGGTCTTTTTCA
Organism: Bacillus benzoevorans; assembly: GCF_014207535.1. Classification (GTDB taxonomy): domain Bacteria; phylum Bacillota; class Bacilli; order Bacillales; family Cytobacillaceae; genus Bacillus_BD; species Bacillus_BD benzoevorans. Next base: position 338,589 of record NZ_JACHGK010000003.1, on the reverse strand, counting down.
TTTGTTTAGTTTGCCCAACGGCAGCCGGTACGAACGTGAGCCGGGCTTGACCGGTGAAACACTACTGCTTTTCAAATTCCTTTACGAATGGTTCGAAATTGCCTATAGTAAAACTATTAGGACAGCTTAGGATGTAGAAAGGAAGGGGAAACTTGAGTTTTCAGGATGAATTTGTTTTTTGGAGGCTTGCGCATTATTTTATCAGCCGGAAGGAATACCGCATTATTCAGCTATCCGAGACGCAAAAGGAGCTTTGGCTGGAGAGATTAGAGGATAAAGAAACACAAGTAATTCGCATTCTCCTCCATCATTTGGACTGGAGCAATTGGATGCAGCGGGATATTGAAATGACTGCGGCTAACGGTGAAAGCATCCGGAAACAAGTAAAAAAGAGAGAAATCCATGTATTAAATATATATGTTACACCCTATCCTCCAGTGGATGATTACCAATTTCGCATTGAAAAGCCCTTCCTCTTTCCCAATGGGGAAAAAACGAAGGTGACATCGCTGCTTTGTGAACAGCAGCATGGGAGAGAAAGCATCGAACAGTATGTGGGAGAGCTGATTTTCAGCGATTGGAAAGAGGAATACACAGAAACCGAGATTGAAGGCGAAAAGCTGGCAGCGTTAACGGCGGCGAAACAAAGAATAAAGTCGGAAAGGGCTCTTTTTGATAACGGAAAGCCGTTCTTTACATATATATTTTTAGCCATTCAGGTCATCGTTTTTCTGTTGATGGAGGCGGCAGGGGGCAGCACAGCGACTTCCGTTCTGATTCGTTTTGGAGCCAAGGTGAATTCACTGATTCTTGAGGGAGAATGGTGGCGCCTGTTTACGCCGATCTTTGTTCATATCGGTCTCTTGCATTTAGTGATGAATTCAATTGCTCTATATTTCCTTGGTGTATTCGTGGAACGAATATTCGGGAATATCCGTTTTATTTTTCTCTATTTATTTGCTGGAGTATCCGGAACGATAGCCAGTCTTTTGTTTAGTCCTGATATTTCCGCCGGAGCAAGCGGAGCGATTATGGGGCTGTTTGGCGCTTTGCTTTATTTTGGAACGGTATATCCTAAGCTGTTTTTCCGAACAATGGGATTAAATATTATCATTGTGCTAGGGATTAACTTAGCCTTTGGTTTTACGGTTTCCGGAATAGATAATGCCGGTCATATCGGCGGCTTAATCGGCGGTTTTATAGCGACGGCAATGGTTCATTTTCCAAAGAAAAAACGACCTTTGGCTCAAGTTTCTGCCGCCGTTTTAGGAGCTGCTCTTATTTTTGCTGCAGTTCAATACAGCTTGAATCAGCCGAAACCGCTGATGAGCGAGCAGACTGCATTTGCCTTAGCGAAAAAGTATGTTGAAAATGATGAATATGATAAGGCCTATACGGTGCTGGACAGTATTGCCAATGATGGGCATGATTCGGCAGAACTTCTGTTCTTGCTTTCGGCAACAGAAATAAAATTGGGAAATGCAGCAGATGCGAAAGCCCATCTGCTGCAAGTCATTGAAAAAAAACCTGATTTTCATGAAGCTTATTATAACTTAGCGATTATTTATTATTCGGAAAAAAATTATCCTCAGGCAAAGAAATACGCAGAGGAAGCGGTTGCAATTCAGCCGTCTGATGCGGATTACCAAAGCTTTTTAAAAGAACTTACTGATATTGAATCATTTGGAGGAGCATCATCTCTTCATTACTAAGCTCACAAATGATTTTTTTAATGAGAAATTCTACAATAATAAGAGGTTTACGATGATGAAAACAATTTATGATATACAGCAGTATTTAAAACAATTTGGTGCGATTATTTACACCGGCGATCGAATTGCCGATCTCCAGTTAATGGAGATGGAGATTCAGGAGCTGTATAAGTCGCAATTAATGGAAACACGGGATTTTCAGTCTGCTTTGTTATTACTGCGCCATGAAATCCGCATACTGAAGGAAGAAAAAGAACACTAGTGGAGGCATGGAAATGACTGAAAAAATGCTGATCGGCATCGATATTGGCGGGACAACAACAAAAATCGCTTTATTAACAAATGATGGAGCGATGATTGAAAAATGTGCCATTCGAACGCCCAATAAGGATAGCGGTTTCTTTCTTTCAGTCACCGTACCAGAGGCTGTGAAAAATCTATGCGGGCATCATCAAATGACGAAGGAGCATGTTGCCGGCATAGGTGTTGGGGCACCAGGACCAGTTCATCAGGAAACAGGAATGTTTTATGAAATCACGAATTTAGACTGGCCGGACCATTATCCGGTGAAGGAAATTCTTGAGAAGTCCATTGGGCTTCCTGTCAGGATTAACAATGACGCAAATTGCGCGGCTCTAGGTGAAATGTGGAAGGGTGCAGGAATGGGGGCGCGGGATTTGCTCTGTATCACTATTGGAACCGGAATCGGCGGGGGTGTGATTGTGCATGGCAGCATTGTCCATGGAATCCGCGGTGCCGCCGGAGAAATCGGGCATATCACTTCTGTCCTCACAAATGGTGCGCCCTGTAACTGCGGGAAAAAGGGCTGTCTGGAAACGGTGTCCTCAGCCACGGGGATTGTCCGATTGGCGGAAGAACGGATTCATCAAGACCGCGATCCAGGGAAAAGACTGACCTCTTTGCTTGCTGAAAATGGCAGCCTTACGGCGAAGGATGTTTTTTCTCTCGCAGGCATAGGTGACGAGACAGCGCTCGATGTTGTCAATGAAGCAGCACGCTATCTTGGCATTGCCCTTGCGAATATCGCCAATACGTTAAATCCGGAAATCATTATAGTTGGCGGCGGTGTTTCAAAGGCGGGCGATGTCCTGCTTCATCCTGTTAAAAGTACATTTGCAAAATATATCTTTCCTGCTTCTGCCGGCGCAACAGAAATTAAATTGGCTGCGCTGGGGAATGATGCCGGTGTCATTGGTGCGGCTTGGATGGTCCGCACAAAGTAGGATGAAAATGAAGCACTGCCCGCAATAGAATATAGGCATGTTTCTTTTTCCTTCCTCATATGATGGATGTGATGGAAGGGAGGAAAAGGAATGAGGGTCAGAGTACGCAGCGGCGATACACTATGGTACTATAGCCGTTTGTTTTTGCTTCCTTTTAATTTAATCCTGCAGTCCAATCCCGGCATAAACGCCAATGCCTTGAAGATAGGTCAAGAAATTCAGATTCCTGGATTTGCTCCTGTCTCATACAACATAAGGAAAGGTGATTCATTATGGAAGTTGGCGGCAGCACGGAATCTATCCGTTGATGCCCTGCTTCTTGTGAATCAGAATATCAATCCCAACCGGCTAATGATTGGTCAGATGATCCAGCTGCCGCGCCGAATTACCGCACAGGATATTAATCCGAGGGTCAACTATGATTATGCCCGCCTCACACGGGACATCCAGGTACTTAGGGAGCATTTCCCTTTTATCCGCGTTCGTTCAATCGGTGAAAGTGTCCAAGGTAAGCAGCTGTATGAAATCCGCGTTGGCACGGGAAACAAGAAAGTGCACCTTGATGCTTCCTTTCATGCCAATGAATGGATCACGACTCCGGTGTTGATGTCGTTTTTGAATACGTATTTATTGGGTTTAACGAACAGCAGACAGGTTCGGGGCATAGCGATGATGCCATTGTATCAATCGGTTGATTTATCCATTGTTCCGATGGTGAATCCGGATGGGGTGGATTTGGTGCAGCACGGACCGCCTCCTGCTTTAAGTGAGCAGATACTGCGGATGAATAAGGGGAGCAGTGATTTTAGCGGCTGGAAGGCCAATATTAGAGGGGTTGATTTAAATAATCAATTTCCGGCTAATTGGGAAATTGAAAAAGAAAGGAAAGAACCGAAGGCCCCGGCTCCAAGAGATTATCCGGGGGATGCCCCTCTGACCGAGCCGGAAGCGATCGCTATGGCAGATTTAGCCCGCAATGAACGCTTTAACCGTATGCTTGCTTTCCACACACAGGGGAAAGAGTTTTATTGGGGCTATGAAGGCCTAGAACCGCCGGAATCTGGGGTGCTGGCGCGGGAATTTGCGCGGGTGAGCGGTTATAAGGCCGTCCGTTATATTGACAGTCATGCAGGATATAAAGATTGGTTCATTCAGGAATTCCGCCGCCCTGGTTTTACGATTGAATTAGGTGAGGGCGTAAATCCGCTTCCTATTTCACAATTCGATGAAATTTATCATGATGCCCTGGGGATTTTCCTTGCGAGTTTATATATGTAAACCCGCAGGGGAGGTCTTTTTTAATATTCGTTTTTATGGAAGAATTAAAGCTGATAAATATGTAAAAGGATACTTGTGATCCGCTTTCAAGATGAGTAAAATTAAAGATTGATTGAAAGAATAGTTAGGGTGATTTTTGCGATCTTTTCAAAAAATGAAACTTGTCGTAGTGGTTTCCCGTATAATGAAGTAAGGGTACATAAAAATGAATGGATTTACGGGCTTTTTTTGAGGATAAGCATCAGGAAAATCGCCGCAATAACAAGGCCATTGTATTAAAAGGCGGTGTAGAGGAGTAATGAAAGGTAAGGCTTTTTTTTTGTGGCTGTTGTTATTGTTGATTGCATTTGCTTCTGTAGGTTGTACTAAGGACCAATCGGCAGGCTCTTTAGGTCCGAAGGAAAATGGACAGAATGCAGGGGATATCGCAAATGTAATAGACAACATCCCCATTTCGCTCGAGGAAGGGGTGTTTAATAAGGTATACGGCTGGCTCGACTCACATACGATTATTTATTCTACTAATGTCGTTCAAGGCTCCAATGTGTATGCTTACAATCTGGATAAAGGGACAAACCGTCTGATTACAATGAGCAAATCGATGATTGTGTCGATTGATATTAGTGACTCCGGTGAATACATGTTTATCCGCTCATCCTCCGGACCATCTACTAGTCTTATTACCATTACGAAAAAGGATGGTTCTGTCGTATTTACTCATACCATGAACGCATTTGATCTGACAATGGATTGGAATCCCTATAACGAGCAGCAAATCTTTATTTCCACCTTTTCAGAAGATTGGCAGGCACGGACATTCTTCTTATCCATTGCTGATAAAAAAATAACCGAAGCGGACTTTTCCGATCCATTTTCAAAATGGTATGCGATGGATCAGCTTGTTTTTCTTGACTGGATCGGTGAGAATACGGCCTTAACGGCGGACTTAATCCAATTGGATAAAAACAGCGGCAAAGAGAAAACGCTGTTGACGGATATTTATCACTTGGACACCTTTAAAAACGTGCTCATGACCATGGCCGGGGACCCACAGAACAATGATATGGCCATTTATCATTTCTATCAAAAAAATATGAAGGAAATAGGCTCTTTTGCCGCGCCGCAGGTATCCGGTTTCTCTGATCGGCTGATTCCTTATTATGATTACGAAAGCGGGTTGAATACGTTTATTTATCTAGCGCCTGCAGTAAATAAGGAAAAGGCTGCACGGGAAGAGGAATTTCAGTTAATAAAATATGATCTAAAAAGCAATAAGCAGGTTAAAATTTTGGAAGGATTGAAAAATGAACCTTTGAGCTGTTCAAGGGATGGAAACTTTTGCTTGTATGGCTACAATTTCGAAAAATTAATCGACTTAAATAAAAAGAAAATCATAAAGCTGACTTCTTAGGAGAATACGGTAAAAAAAGCTGTCCCACGGTGGTAGAACACCGAATGGGACAGCTTTTTTCATCATTAGTGAGCAGCTGGAAAGCCGCTGTTGATAAGTGTCATTACTGAGAAAAAGCCAAAGACACAGAAGCTTAGAATACCGAAAATAGAACCAAGGATATTTTTGTTTTTTAATGCACTAAGCGATGCAAATGCTGCAAGAATGGCAACTAATGCAAAAATGATAACTGTACCCATTAGACACGACCCCCTTTGTCTTATCATTTTGACAGGTTCGAAAGCACACAATGAATAAAGCGCTCTCATACCGTGTCGGACTATGTAAAACAGATAGAACATACCTCTACCATTTTATAATTTTTCTGATTGTTTGTCGAGGTAAAAAAGGGACTCTCCTCTTTTTCTGTTATAAAATTTATGAATTTGCTGTCATAAAGATAGTATACTGCAATCATAATGTTTCAATTTCCTGTATGGATAGTGTAATATTAATTTGGAAATATGATTGAAATGGAGGATTTGGACGATTATGGATTTTATACAAATACCTGTAGGGGCGATTCAGGAAAACACTTATATCCTCGCCAAAGAAGATTTAACCTGCGTGGTGGTGGACCCAGGGAACGAAGGGGACAAACTAATTAATATCATAAAGGAAAAGCAATTAAAGCCTGCCGCTATCCTTTTAACTCATACCCATTATGATCACATTGGCGCGGTTGATGTGATTCGCGATGAATATAACATTCCAGTTTATGTACATAAGAATGAGCAGGAATGGCTTTCCAATCCGGAATACAATGCATCGATTAAGTTCAACGGACAGCATGTTGTCATCCGTGACGCGGATCATCTGTTGGATGGTGATCAGGAGTTGAATATTGGCGGTTTTCAAATTCAATTGTTTGAAACACCTGGACACTCTCCAGGCAGTGTCTCCTATTATTTCGCGGATTCTGGTTTAGTATGTGTTGGGGATGCATTGTTCCATGGAAGTATCGGACGAACTGACCTTTATATGGGAAGCCATGAACAGCTGCTCAATAGCATTCATACAAAATTATTGACGCTGCCAGAGGAAACAGAAGTGCTTCCTGGACATGGTCCGACAACAACCATTAGTGGGGAAATGGAATCCAATCCGTTTCTTAATGGATTTTAATCGTATAAAGTAAAATAAAAGAGCCTTTGGAGTCAGCGGAGATCAGACGCGATAAACCAAAGGCTGTTTTTTAAAAAAAGGGGGTAAAATAGAAAAACCCCTCTCTTTCGAGAAGGGTCTTCCTTGGGAATGTTCGAATTCTAGTAATGGGAGGGGATTTATTAAAGTTGCTAAATATAAGATATAACAATTTTAACACTGTGTCAATAGTAAAAACATATTTAAATGGAGTGAATATGAAAAATTATCTTATTAATTATATCAAGCAGCAGCCCGGGCAAATGATTTCTTATGCGGAGTATATGGAATTAGTCTTATATCATCCTCAATATGGCTATTATATGCGGCAGGAAGAAAAAATAGGACGTCAGGGAGATTTTATTACCACAAGTAATATTTCCGATATCTTTGGCAGGACTGTGGCAAGATGGTTTGCTTCTCTCGTTGCGGAAAAAAAACTGCTGCCTCATTTTTGTGAGTTGGGTGCGGGGAATGGCCGATTTGCCAAAGCATTTCTTGAGGAATGGAAGGAGCATGCTAATCCTCCACTTACTTATTTCATCGTGGAGAAGAGCCCCTACCATATTAAGCGGCAAAAAGAGCTGCTCATGGGTGCGGGACCTGTTACATACATAGCGTCGCTTGCCGAGTTAGCCCCGTTTTGCGGCATGATTTTTTCCAATGAACTGTTTGATGCCTTGCCGGTTCACGTGATAAAAAAACAGAATGGGGAACAGTTTGAAGTGATGGTGGCATGTGAGGGAGAAGAGCTTATCGAACGGGAAACGGAATTGAGGCATGAAGCGATTGCCGCTTATGTCGAGAAATATCACGTGGAGTTGTTTGAAGGGCAGCGGATCGAAATTGCGCTTGCGATGGAGAACATGGCAGAAGAAATGGCATTAGTGTTAGAGGAAGGGATGATTGTTACCGTTGATTATGGCTATACTCGTGAAGAATGGAAGCATCCGGCGCGGCGTGATGGCAGTCTAAGAGGATATTATCAGCATCAGCTCATAGAGAATATCTTCCTCCATCCCGGAGAAATGGATGTAACAAGCCATATCGATTGGGACACGCTGCAACAGATTGGCGAAGAGTGCGGCTTAGTTACAGCAGGGAAATGGCGCCAGGATGAATTTTTGCTCCATATCGGCATTCTAAAGCAATTGGAGGACCATGCTGACACTAATCCATTTTCTGAGGCAGGCAAACGAAATCGTGCGATTAAAAGCCTGATTATGCCAGGCAGTATGAGCACATCTTTTCAGGTGCTGCTGCAGGAAAAGCAGTGAACATCTGCTGATGGCTTGTTCACAAAAAAATCATAAATGTAAGAGTTTACAAAATAAAAAAGCGATGATGATACATCGCTTTTTTGTTGAGCGTATTAATGGCCACCTGCACCTGGGATCATCATAAAGGTTGTCCAGTATGTAAAACCGATGAAAAATACTGTTAAGTACCCGCCAAAAATATAGATGTACATACGCTCAGATAGCTTTAAATAGCTGAGAAGCAGAAAGAACCCTGTTTGAACGAAGAAAAGTAAGGATGTTGTATACATATCACCTAAATATAACATAACTGCAAAAATCCCTGTCCAAAATCCTAAAACTCGAAACATTCGGTCCACCTGTATCCCTCCCTTTGCCTATGAGATTCATCACTTATTATAATGAAGTATTCTGAAAAAGTAAACTACCGTTTGCACTTTGTTTTTACATTTGCAAAATATCTGCTAGTAAAATGAAAGCAACCAGAATGCTGATTGCTTTACTTTGCGCTATTTATCAAGATGACGGTCATTTTAATAGCAAGAACCCGTTAGTTTGAAAGAGTTGCTTGGTAAGAACATGCTTCACAGCCAGCGATGATATTGTCCCCTTCAACTAGATCAACATCTGTGAACAGCGCTTCAAACATGCCTTTTAAGAATGATGCATGCATTTGGCAGACACTTTCCATATGTTCGGATGCTATTTCTTTAAATGGGCAGTTAAACACCTGGAAGTAAACTTTTGATTGCTCTTCATTTACAACAAATTCCGGTGAAAGACCAGCAAGGGTTGCTGCACTTTTAATGATGTTCAGCTTATTCTCGAATGTCATCGTTTCCCCAATTTGCGGATTTTTGGATACTTCCTGTTCAATTAATTCCAGGCCAAACCGTTTACCTGTTGCATGAAGTGCTTTTTGTCCTGCTTCACCAAGAGAAGCCATGGTTTGCATCGCAATTTTTGACAATAGTTGATAATCTCTGTACGGAAAATGCAATTGAATGACATCATCAGACAAGCGGTATAGTCTACTTGGACGGCCGCCTTTTCCGGTTTTTTTCGTTTCAGAAACCAGCATGTTGACATCTTCAAGTTTCGAAAGATGCAGGCGGGCTACATTGGGATGAATATTAAAATTGTCTGCGATCTCTTGAACTGTTACTTCTTTATGACTTTTTGTAATGTAGGTGTAAATATAATAACGGGTCGGATCTGATAAAACATTGGTTATCTTTAAAGTTTGTTCCATTTGAAGTTCACCTCGTGCAGCTATTTTAATTCAATTATAATACTATTATGAAAGGGAAAACAGTATTTAAAGTGAAATTTAGAAAAAACTTCACACCTATTCGACAAATTTTGCAAATAAGCTGTGGGTACTTTGTAATATGAATATTATTATAATATTAAAAACAGTTATTGAACAGAAGCAGAAGCACGATTCAAAAAAATATATGAATAATTTGTGAACATTGATACAAACCTATGCATTTCCTTTATTATAAGATCAGGCAGGAGAGCACTAGACTTTGTAGTTCAAAAAGAAAGGCGGTGCTATAGCACTTGAGCTTAATTGAAAGGCTGGCTGACAGAATGATGACTGAAGCTGTTAGAAGTCATGCCACCGATATTCACATTATCCCCCGAAGAAATGATACCCTTATCCAATTACGCATTTCCAACAAACTTATTCCCAAAACGTATTTACCCAAAGAAGAATGTGACCGTTTAATCTCTCATTTTAAATTTATAGCATCGATGGATATTGGAGAAAAAAGGCGGCCACAAAGCGGTGCCTGTACCTATCAGCTTGGCGATGCATTCATTGGTTTGCGGCTGTCGACGCTGCCATCAAGCCAAAATGAAAGCCTTGTGATCCGGCTTCTTCCCCCTGAAGGGATGGTTCCAAACTATCATCTCGCTCTATTTCCTTCCGTTTCACAGCAATTACTGGGGTTGATGAGGCACGCTCACGGATTGATTGTTCTTACAGGACCGACAGGAAGCGGGAAAACCACTACGTTATATTCGCTCATACATGAATCTTCCCACGTTCTGAACCGCAATGTTATTACTTTAGAAGATCCGATTGAAAGAGAAAATGATTACGTGCTCCAGGTACAGGTGAATGAAAAAGCGGGAATCACCTATCATACGGGACTGAAGGCCATTCTTCGGCATGATCCGGATATTATTATGGTAGGAGAGATTCGTGATGCGGAAACAGCCAGAATTGCTGTACGTGCTGCGCTGACAGGCCATCTTGTGTTAACAACGATGCATACGAGAAATGCCAAAGGAGCCATATACCGCCTTCGTGAATTTGGGGTAAACAATCAGGAGATCGAGCAAACCTTGATTGCGGTAACGGCACAGCGTTTGGTGGAGCTGACCTGCCCATTATGTGAGGGAGAATGTCCGCCGGCCTGTTATTCATTAAGCAGAGTAAAGCGGGCGAGTGTGTTTGAAATTCTTTCCGGGCAACCACTCCTCTCCGCTTTAAGAGAAGCCAGGGGGGAGCATTCCCAGTACCGTTTTCGGACATTGCACGATGAAATTCGGAAAGGAATTGCCTTAGGCTATATAAAGGAAGAGGAATATGATGCATGGATATTATCTTATGAAACAACGTAAATGGACACTGGATGAACAGGTAAAGTTTTTATCCATGACGGGGGAGCTATTGACAAGAGGGTATTCATTAGCCGAAGCACTGAATTCCATCCTGTATCACTTGCCAAATAGGCATGAAACTATATTAATAGAAGGAATTCAAGCCTTAAAAAGGGGAGAGAGTTTTTATCAGGTCTTACAAAAATTAGGGTTTCATCATGATTTAATCGGATATGTGTTTTTCGCTGAACAGCACGGCGATCTATCCACGGCTTTTCTTGCCGGCAGCAGGATGATGGAAAAAAGAGTGCGGGATACGGCGAAACTGCAAAAGTTGCTGCTTTACCCTCTGTTTCTCATCCTGACCACGCTTTTTCTCTTTATTTTTATGGAGAAATTACTTCTGCCCCGCTTTTCTTCCTTGTTTGTCTCGATGAATGTCGAGAAAAATTTTTTCACTCGAGTTGTGACCGCTTTCGCTGACTCTCTGCCATTTTTCTTTTCCCTGTTTTTCCTACTGCTCATCCTTCTCGTATCCTATTATTATTTCCGCTTCCGTAAAATACACCCGTTAGAACAGAAAAGAAGGCTGATGAAAATTCCGTTTGCAGCTTCCTTTTTCCGCCTCTATTACACGCATTATTTTTCTATCCAATTGAGTTATCTGCTGTGCGGCGGATTATCGGTAAATGAGTCGCTTTCTTTATTTGAAAAAAATGTCCAACAGCCTTTTTACAGCAGTTTGGCAACTGAGATGAAGCAGGGGCTCATTATGGGCGGGAAATTGGACGAGATTGTGAAGCAGTATTCATTTTTTGAAAAGGAATTATCCATGATCATTCACCATGGGCAGAAAAACGGAAGGTTAGATCAGGAATTGGTGTTTTTTTCTCAATCCTGTTTGCAAAGGCTTGAAGACAAAATTGATAAAACAATGAAAACAATCCAACCGGCTCTCTTTGCTATGATTGGTCTGATGATTGTCTCCATGTATTTAGCGGTACTGCTGCCGATGTTTCATATGTTGGATAGTTTCTAATGAAAGGAGAAGGAATATGGTAAAAAATCAACAAGGTTTCACGCTGATAGAAATGATGATCGTTTTGCTCGTGATTTCGGTTTTATTAATCATTACGATACCGAATGTGACAAAAAATAATTCAACGATTAACAGCAAGGGCTGTGAAGCATTTGTCCGCATGGTCGAGGGTCAGGTGCAGGCGTATCGTATGGACAATAATGGCGCGGTACCGTCATTTGCTGAGCTTCAGGGGGCTGGTTATTTAAAGGAGGGAGAAGCAAGCTGTCCAAATGGCAAAGCCATTTCGATTGATGCCGTGAATGGTACCGTGACTGTTGCGGGGAGTTGAGGGAACATAAGATGAAAACTCAATTTGGCTTTACGCTCATTGAAATGCTGTTTGTTTTGAGTGTATTTCTTGTTATGGCATCGGTCTCGGCGGTGTGGCTTCGGCCGCAGTATCTTATGTTTGAAAAAGAGAAATTCTACACACAGCTGAAGGGTGACCTTCTCTATGCACAGCAGTATGCCATTTCCAGGCAGCAGCTGGTTGTTGTGTATATGAGACCTCAGGAAAACAAGTATTTAATTATGGAGAGTTCTGGCGGGAAGCCGATTGTCGAACGTGAGATTTCTCAGGCGATTAAACTGGGACAAGGGACATTAAAACCCATTTTTCAATTTAACAAGGATGGAAGGATTGCCCAATTTGGCACGATTAAATTTTCTGCTGGGGAACAAAATTATGTGGTCACCATTCAAATTGGAGTAGGGAGAATCAAAATTGTTAAAGAATGACGGTTTTTATATGGCTGAACTGATGTTAAGTCTTGCGGGATGGCTGCTGATTGCAGGGTTTATCGTGCCGTATATCCTGCAGGTGAAAAAACAGACGATTCAAGTTTATGAGCAGGAAGAGGCATTTCATCTTTTATATGAGTCGATTCAAACCGTTCTCATTGAACATCCTGAGAGGATAAACAACACCGTGGTAAAGGGTGGCATCCTCTATGAGGTCATGTGGCAGGAAGGGGGAAAGGAGGTGTGTGTAACCTATGAGGACGTACTGCAAAAAAAGAATCAATTATGCCGGGAAGTGCCATAACAGCGGTTTTACCTTTGTCGAGATGCTTCTTTCCTTTTCGTTGTTTTTAGTACTTGTCTCCTTTTTCCCTTTAGGGGTGAACTTGCTTTTAAGTCAGGGCGTTTTTGCTGAAGATTTGCAGGAGATGGAATGGGAGGTTTTTGTCAGCCAGGCGAAAAAAGAAATCCGCATGAGCGATGAGCTGATGATCACAGGGGACTGTCTCATGATTAGGATGAATACACATCTCATTGAATATAAAATGTGGGGCTCAAATCTGCGTCGAAGAGTGGATGGGCAAGGACATGAGTTGATTTTGCAACAGGTTAAAACAGCTGCCTTTGAACCCGTGCTGCAGGGAGTCAGGATCGATGTGTCCGATACATTTGGGCAAGGCTATTCGGTGCTGATTCGCACGCCTGTTGAGGGGAATAGCGATGGTACGTAACGAACAGGGTTTTATGTATCCATTGACGCTCTGTTTTCTTCTCCTGTTTTCCACCATCCTTCTATTAAGTATGGAGCATTTTCTGACAGTCAAAAAAATGACTAAGGAAACAGAAAATATTTTAATGATGGACACCTATATTATACGGACCGTTCAGGTATTGGAAGAAAAGCTTGCTGCTGAAGAACCTTCAGCAGCGGGCGGGACCTTTTCAATTTCAGAGGTGCAAGTGGAGTATTCTATAAAAGAAATAACAGATAGTGTATGGGATATATCTATTTTTATAAAAAAAGAGCAAGTGTCCGTGTTTCAAGCGCATGCCTATTATGACCGTGATCTGGGAAAGATTTTTAAATGGATTGAAATGTGACGGCCGCAAACAAAAAATACCAGGTTTAAAAAAGTAACTTGCGGACATACTAATCATGTTCATTGTGATATAAGGTGGTTTGAACATGAAAACAAATGATTACGTAAAATATATTACGCAGACAGTTGTTCAATATATTGACCAGCCGCGGGATGAAAGGAAAAAACTGCGGCAGGAAAAAAAAGAACAAAGAGCGGGCTTTATGTACCGCTGGTTCGGGATTGTCCCGTTTGTCTTTATGCTGCAAATGCGGGAAAGAAAGAAGCTAAAGTTTAAAAATGAAACGGAATAAAACAGGGGGCTGACTTCCGCAGGAATCCGAAGGTTTATGATCCAGCGCAAGGCAGCCCCCTTTTTCTGTTAAGATTGAAGGTAAAATAAGCCTCCGTTAATAATGGAAATGGTGATTTTCGGCTCGTATTGCTCCTGCAATGCTTTTTTCTCAATTGAATAGCTCTCTCCTTTTTCTTCGCTGTCCTGATAAAAATGTTCGAGGAGGGCTAAATCCTGTTGCCACCGTATCCTTGCCTCTTCTGCCCAAGTAGTATCTTCCTGTTCCAGTTCCCGGCGTAAATAATTTTCAATTCTTAGAACGCCGCTTTTTGGCATGATTAGAGGAGAAAGGGTAAAGGAATAGTCTGGTATTTTCGGTGTGAGTTTGCATTGCGTCAGACGGGCAAAAAAGTTTTCGACCATTTGTCCGTTAATTAATTGCAAGCCGATCGAGCGCAAGATGTCCTTTTTGCGGTCGCACTGGTACGAGATTTTTACATTCAGACCAAGCCATGGTTTTAAAGGGAGCTGCTGCTGCTCCGGGTTGGGTGTATCCTCGTATAAACGAATATATCGTGCCAGGTTTTTCGCCGATTGAAAGATTTGATGCAGCCGGGGGGAACCGAAATGAACTGTCTCCCCTTTTATATTTTCAGGAGCTTTCTCTCTATCATGAATCAAGGTGAGGGTCATTGGATTTGGCACCCCGCCTGTTTTTTCAAGATAATGCCAGTAAAAGGGACGGTTCATCAACTCTTTATCAAGGTCGACGGTTAATTGTACTGTCATATATCCCGGCTGATTTTCTTTCATTTCACAGCCGTTGGCGAGAAAATAACGCTCTAAATAATTAAGAATGTCCTGTTGCTGCATAGTCTGCGTCCCCCTTCATCTCTTGAGCAAATTGAATCATGGATGTCAGATTATCCATTTTGATTTTCATTTCTCCTTCTGAGGAGGAGTGGTTAAAAATATCAATTAAATGATCTTCAATATTGCCAAATTCCAGTTTCGTTAAAATATCATCCAGTTCCCCGATCACTTTTTCAAATAAATGGATTTTTTCGTATAAGAGCTTTAATACATGTTCTTCGACTGTGCCCCTGATCGCAAAATTGTAGATCTTGACATCCTGTTCCTGACCGAGCCGGTGGATCCGGCCAATCCGCTGTTCGAGTCTCATCGGATTCCAGGGAAGGTCGAAATTAATGATATGATGGCAGAATTGGAGATTGATTCCCTCACCCCCGGCTTCTGTCGCGATTAGGACCTGGGCGTTATTTTTAAAAAGCTCGCGCATCCAATCTTTTTTTCCGCGTTTGAAGCCGCCGCGGAAAGGGACAGAGGTGATGCCATTCTGTTTTAAAAACCATTGTAAATATAATTGTGTGGCGCGGTATTCCGTAAAGATAATCACTTTATCGTTTATCTGCTTGATCAGTTCAAGCGCCTTTTCCGCTTTGGCATTAGAGGTTACTTTTTCGACCAGATGGATTAACTGCTGCACCTGCCCGGTGAAAGCAGGTGATGGCTCTTCATATTTACTGAGCATATTTTTTAAGGTGTAGAATACCGCTTCTCTGCTGCTGCAGGCTTCCCGCTCGAGCGTCATCACAGAAAACATTCTGCTGTTGTCTGCGCCGCGCAGCGAGCTGACCGCGTCATACAGCTCTTTCTCTTCGGCAGAAAAATCAATCGCAATCGTATCAACAATCCGTTTTGTCCATTCAATTCCAGTGTCAGTGCGGCGGTTGCGGATCATCACTTTATTGACGAGTTCCTTCAAGTGCTCATCATCGTCAACCGAGCGGGAATCCTTGTTGTATTGATTATAAAAGTCGCTTTCGCTGCCAAGATGCCCTGGTTTTAATAAGGAAACTAGATTAAAGATTTCGCTGATCCGATTTTGTATTGGTGTAGCTGTCAGAAGCAGGCAAAATTTCTTTTTTAGGTTTTGCACAAATTCATAGTTTTTCGTTTTATTATTTTTTAATTTATGAGCCTCGTCAATGATCACTAAATCATAGTCCAGGCTGTAGATGATGTCGCGGTGCGGACTCCGTTTCGCCGTGTCGATCGAAGAAATGACGACATCGCACTGCTCCCAAACATAGCTCTTTCTCTGTGCCACAGCGGGAATGTAGAATTTGCTGTTTAATTCGGAAGCCCACTGCGTGACAAGGGAGGCTGGGACCAGGATTAATACTTTTTTCACAAGGCCGCGAATCATGTATTCTTTTAAAATTAAACCCGCTTCAATCGTTTTTCCAAGCCCTACTTCATCCGCTAAAATAGCCTTGCCATTCATATTTTCCACGACTTGCTTCGCTACCTCCAGCTGATGCGGCAGCGGGGTAAGCTGGGATAAATATTTAGGTGCCAAGAGCCCTTCAAATTCCGGAATGACGACATGGTGCTCCACTTCCATGGCCAGCTTGAATAATTCCCAATTTCCCCATGGACCGTCCGCCTCGATCCGAGAGGCGAAATCCTCCTGCCATGAAGGATCAAATTCAATCTGCATCGTCATACGAATCCCTCCAATAATGGTATTACTCGATATGGAATAAAATGGTAGGATAGCCTTCGAAAACGTTTAGAAAATGAACACAAAATAAATAATTTTTCATAAGAGTAGTATAACCATAATAAAAAATTATATGAATGTGAATGACAGCAAGGGGAGAGAATACATTTGTAGCTCCGAATGGGGCGAGTATGCTGATTTTGTGGTCTTTAAATCCGTTATAAAAAACAAATGTATGATAAAGGAATGCCCGGTATTGAAGCCCTATGATGAAGGAGGAATTTTTGTATGTCAGAGCTTAAGCACACCCCGCTTTTTGAAGTTTATAAGGATTATGGTGCAAAAACGGTCGATTTTGGAGGCTGGGAGCTTCCTGTACAATTTTCCGGTATTAAAGAAGAACATGAAGCGGTCCGTACGAAGGCAGGACTATTCGATGTCTCCCATATGGGAGAAGTAACGGTTAAAGGACCAGGGAGTCTTCAATTTTTGCAAAAAATGTGTACCAACGATATTAGTAAAATCAAAGACGGCGGCGCCCAATATAATGCGATGTGCTATGAAAACGGCGGAACAGTGGATGATTTGCTCGTCTACAAAATAAAAGATGATGATTATTTACTTGTTGTCAATGCTTCAAACACGGAAAAAGATTACGAGTGGCTGAAGAAGAATCAAGAGGGTGATGTGGAGCTGGAAAATATTTCAGAGAACGTGTCTCAGCTTGCACTACAGGGACCGCTGGCGGAATCCATTCTTGCCAAACTGATATCATCAGGCACTTCCTTGGGTGAAATCGGTCCATTTAAGTTTCAGCAAGAGGTGGTCATTAATGGGAAAAAAGTGCTTCTCTCCCGTACGGGCTATACTGGGGAGGATGGCTTTGAGATTTATTGTGACGCAAAAGACGCTGTAGCGCTTTGGCGTGAAATCCTCGAAGCTGGACGCGATGAAGGCGTTCTGCCGATTGGTTTAGGGGCACGGGACACGCTTCGTTTTGAGGCAGTGCTGGCATTGTACGGTCAAGAGCTGTCGGCGGATATTTCGCCATTGGAAGCGGGAATCGGCTTTGCTGTTAAGCTGAAGAAAGAGGCTGATTTTATCGGAAAAAAAGCACTCCAGGAGCAAAAGGAAAAGGGTGTGCCGCGTAAGCTTGTCGGTATTGAGATGATTGATCGGGGCATTCCGCGCCATGGCTATCCTGTATATGCCGGCGAGGAACGGATTGGTGAAGTCACGACGGGAACACAGTCGCCGACATTGAATAAGAATATTGGCCTTGCCCTAATCAAGACCGAGCATGGTAATCCGGGAAATGAACTATTCGTTGAAATCCGTGGAAAACGATTAAAAGCAAAAGTAATCGAAACACCTTTTTATAAAAGGGCGAAATAGGACGAGGGGGAGAAAAGAATGAATCACCGCTACTTACCGATGACAGAAGAGGATAAAAAGGCTATGCTTTCGGCTATTGGCGTTTCATCTGTCGCTGAATTGTTCAGCGATATTCCAGAGCAGGTTCAATTTAAAGGCGAATACAACATCAAAAAGGTAAAATCTGAACCGGCTTTGCTAAAGGAATTATCACAAATGGCTGCGAAAAACGCTGATTTGCGCAGCAATACTTGTTTCTTGGGAGCGGGTGTATATGACCACTATATCCCGGTTATTGTCGATCACGTGATTTCACGGCAAGAATTTTACACTGCCTATACACCATATCAGCCGGAAATTTCCCAAGGGGAACTGCAGGCGATTTTCGAATATCAAACAATGATCTGTGAATTAACGGGGATGGATGTCGCGAACTCCTCGATGTATGACGGAGGCACGGCACTGGCGGAGGCAGCCATGCTGTCTTGCGGGCAGACCAAGCGCAAAAAAGTACTGGTTTCAAGCAGCGTTCATCCGGAATCAAAGGAAGTGCTGCGCACTTATGCAAAGGGTCAGCGAATCGAAGTCGTGGAAATTCCGCATAAAAACGGGCTCACGGATGTGGAAGCATTAAAGGGGCTGCTTGACGAGAATATAGCGGCCGTACTCGTGCAGTATCCGAACTTTTTTGGTGCAGTTGAGCCTTTAAAAGAGTTGGAGGAGGTGATTCACGGCGCGAAGGCTCTGATGGTTGTCTCAAGTAATCCGCTTGCTTTAGGAATTCTAACACCTCCCGGTAAATTTGGTGCGGATATTGTGGTCGGCGATGCGCAGCCTTTTGGTATTCCGACTGCATTTGGCGGTCCGCACTGCGGTTATTTCGCTGTTACATCTAAGCTTATGCGGAAAGTTCCGGGACGTCTTGTTGGACAGACTTCTGATGAAAAAGGACAAAGAGGCTTTGTTTTAACGCTGCAGGCACGTGAGCAGCATATCCGCCGTGAAAAAGCGACTTCTAATATCTGTTCGAACCAGGCATTAAATGCCTTGGCGGCATCAGTCTCGATGACAGCACTTGGGAAAAAAGGCGTCAGGGAAATGGCAGCGGCTAATATCAAAAAGACCGAGTATGCGAAACAGGCATTAAAGCAAAAGGGAATTCAGGTGGTTTTCGAAGGGCCGACATTCAATGAATTTGTCGTGAAATTAAATAAATCAATAAAAGAAATTAATCAGGATCTATTAAAGAAGCAGATCATTGGCGGCTATGATTTAGGCCGTAATTATCCGGAACTGGCGAACCATATGCTGATCGCTGTAACAGAATTACGAACAAAAGAAGAAATAGATAATTTTGTGACAGAATTGGGGGATAACCATGCATAAAGAAAATCAACCATTAATTTTTGAAGTGAGTACGCCGGGACGCGTCGGTTACAGTCTGCCGGAATTTGATGTGCCTGAAGTGGATATAGCTGGATTGCTGCCGCAAGGTTATATCCGTGAAGAGGAAGCTGAGCTGCCGGAAGTGTCAGAGCTGGATATTATGCGTCATTATACCGCTTTGTCGCGCAGAAACCATGGGCTTGATTCCGGTTTCTATCCGTTAGGTTCATGTACGATGAAATATAATCCGAAAATTAATGAGGCGGTGGCCCGCTTCAATGGCTTTGCCCATCTTCATCCCCTGCAGGATGAATCATCTGTCCAAGGTGCACTTGAATTAATATATGATCTGCAGGAACATTTAACGGAAATTACCGGCATGGATGCCGTTACCTTACAGCCTGCTGCCGGTGCTCATGGGGAATGGACGGGGCTGATGCTGATTCGCGCCTATCATGAGGCAAATGGCGATAGCGGCCGGACAAAGGTCATAGTCCCGGATTCGGCACATGGTACGAATCCTGCGTCATCTGTTGTAGCTGGTTTTGAAGCGGTGACCGTTAAATCAAACGAGAAAGGGTTAGTGGATCTGGAGGATTTACGGAAAGTCGTGGGTCCTGATACAGCAGCACTGATGCTGACAAATCCAAATACCCTTGGTCTGTTTGAAGAGAGTATTCTTGAAATAACAGAGATCATTCATGATGCAGGCGGTAAGGTGTACTATGACGGTGCTAATTTAAATGCTGTTCTGTCAAAAGCACGTCCTGGAGATATGGGATTTGATGTTGTTCATTTAAATCTCCATAAAACGTTCACCGGTCCGCATGGAGGCGGGGGTCCCGGTTCAGGTCCAGTCGGGGTGAAGGCTGATCTCATTCCATTTTTGCCTAAACCGGTTGTGGCGAAGTCAGGTGACCAATATGTGCTGGATTATGATCGTCCGCAGTCGATTGGCCGTGTGAAGCCTTATTACGGAAACTTTGGTATTAATGTGCGTGCCTATACGTATATTCGCTCCTTGGGTCCTGACGGCTTAAAAGCGGTAACGGAATATGCCGTACTAAATGCCAATTATATGATGAGAAGATTGGAACCGTACTTTGATCTTCCATTTACTAAGCACTGCAAGCATGAATTTGTTTTAAGCGGAAAGCGCCAGAAAAAGCTGGGGGTTCGTACGCTTGATATGGCGAAACGCCTGCTTGATTTCGGTTATCATCCGCCGACGATCTATTTCCCGCTTAATGTGGAGGAGTGTATCATGATTGAGCCGACGGAAACAGAGTCAAAGGAAACGCTTGACGGCTTCATAGAGACCATGATTCAAATTGCGAAGGAAGCGGAGCAAAATCCGGAAATCGTTCAAGAAGCTCCGCATTCAACCGTGATCGGTCGTCTCGATGAAACAAAGGCTGCCCGGACACCGGTACTGCGCTATCAAAAATAAACTTTATTAGTTAAACATAAACAGGCTGTCCTATTGCAAAGATGCCAGACTCCGCCGCTTAAAGTGTAAATGCGAGGGCGTCTGACACCTATGGGGGCAGCCTATTATACTGCTAATTTTTCGTTTTAATTTTACCAGTCCAGCCTTTAAAGCCGCCTTTTAAGTGAGAAAGGTCTTTATAGCCTTTTCGGTGCAGTAATTGAGCTGCACGTCCGCTTCTCATCCCGCTTTGGCAGTATAAATAAACGGGCTTGTCCGGGCGAATTTCCTGAAGACGCGCTTTCATTTGTGATAATGGTATATTTCTTGCTCCTAAAATATGTCCATTTTCAAATTCATTCGGTTCGCGAACGTCAATCAGCTGTGCTTTGCGGTAACCGGAAATGAATTCTCCTTCCGTTAAGGTTTTCACAATTCTCTTCTGATACAGCCATGTGATGAGTGAATAGATGAGGAATGCTGCACTCAAAATGAGAAGGAAATAAAGAGTCTGCAAAATAATTTCTCCTTTCGCGCTTAGATAAGCCAAATAATATTATATAAGTTATATCTCCTTGTAGTAAAGGGAATAAGAAAAAAACTTTAGGAAGAAACTTACTTTGTTTTTTAATCCATTTTTGTTAGACTAGAGTTTGTGTGAAAACAGATAAAGGCAAAGCTCTACCCGAGTGGTGAATGGGTATTTTGCCGCAATTCAAAGAGGATTTTCAATAATAACTACAAGAACGAGGGCGATGATGTTGAAAGAGACATGGCGATTCATTGACTCAGGAAATAGTTCTGCTGCGTTTAATATGGCATTGGATGAGGCATTGCTGAACTGGCAGAGCGAGGGAAAAATTCCGCCCGTTATTCGATTTTATGGCTGGAACCCGGCCACACTGTCGATTGGTTATTTCCAAAAGGTGGAAAAGGAAATCGATTTGGAAGCTGTAAAGAAACAGGGACTGGGGTTTGTCCGCCGTCCAACCGGGGGCAGGGGTGTTCTCCATGAACATGAGCTTACCTACAGCGTCATTGTATCAGAGTCCCATCCGAAGATGCCGAAAACCGTGACAGAAGCTTACCGAGTCATTTCTGAGGGGATCTTAAAAGGATTTCATCAACTGGGTTTAGAGGCATATTTTGCCGTACCTAAATCGGCAGAGGAACGACAAGCTTTAAAAAGCCCGCATTCAGCTGTCTGCTTCGATGCTCCAAGCTGGTATGAGCTGGTGGTCGAAGGACGAAAAGTTGCCGGAAGTGCCCAGACGAGACAAAAGGGTGTCATTCTGCAGCACGGTTCTATTTTACTTGATTTGGATGAAGACAAGCTTTTCAGTCTGTTTAAATATCCAAATGAGAGGGTAAAAGAACGGATGCAGAAAGCTTTTAAAAATAAAGCCGTGGCCATTAATGATATCAGTCCGAAACAGATTACGCTTGAAGAGGCAAAAACGGCTTTTCACAAAGGCTTTGAAGAAGGTCTGGATATTCAGTTAGAGCCATACGAATTAACAGCAGGAGAATTGGAGTATGTCCATACTATCGCGAAAGAACGTTATGAAAGTGATGAATGGAATTTTATGAAATAAGCGGACTTTGCATTATTTGCATAGTCCTTTTATATGAAATTTATGGCTTTATCTGCACTCCTTTCTAGCAAAAAGTGCAAGTCGTAAATAAAGGCGAATTTTAGCAATTATGGGTGATAATCCGTTTTTATCTCTATTATTCTCTCTTTTTTAGTTTATTTTAAGTTTGACAAATAGAGAAATACTTGACCCGATTTCAATATATTGTGTCATTATAAATATTTATAGCACTATATATTGATTTTATTAGGTGGGTGTGATAACTTTAAATTACTGAAATTGAAATAGCCAAAAAAGTTATCTATTAAATCGAACATAGAGCTTACATGGAGACTATTTGAAGGAGTTGTATATATGTCGGTTGTGTTAGGACAAAAATTAAATATGGATTTACAGCGATTAAATAAGGATATAGAACTTTTCCCGCAGGTTTTCCCTGTTACTTCAGATATGAAAATCACTCACAAAGGGGTCTCCCGCCTTGTTATGCTGGACCGTTATACCTTTAAGGATACGGAAAAAACAACGCTGGCAAGCGGAGACTTCGTTGTATTGACGATTAAAGAGGATCCAAAATTTCCAGCCCGCGGTCTCGGGTTCATCTTAGAGATTAACTGGGAAAAGAAATTTGCTAAAGTATTGGTGGAAGAAGAATTCCGCGCGTCATTAGACGATCCGGAGGAAAGAAAGACAGGCGTGATTAAACGTCCGCTGGATGTGATTGAAAAACCGCTGGAAATCTACTATGAGCAAATTGCGAAACGGAATGCATGGGGGCTTGCTTCGGTAGAAGAAACGGAAGAAAAACGCCAGGAATGGTTCGAGAAGTTCTATCAGGAGCTTGTGAATTTGAACTTTATTCCGGCGGGACGCGTGCTTTACGGAGCAGGTGCTGATACAGATGTGACCTATTTTAATTGCTATGTCATGCCATATGTACAGGATTCCCGAGAAGGAATTTCCGAACACCGCAAGCAGGTGATGGAAATCATGAGCCGCGGCGGCGGTGTCGGAACAAACGGTTCAACACTTCGTCCGCGCAACACGCTGGCAAAAGGAGTAAACGGCAAATCATCCGGTTCTGTATCATGGCTCGATGATATTGCGAAATTGACTCACTTAGTTGAGCAGGGCGGCTCGCGCAGGGGCGCTCAGATGATTATGTTAGCGGATTGAGAAAGTGAAGATATAGATGCACTAGTCCGCGTCGTTCAGAGAATGAACGACTAGAAAATTGGGTGAATTGCAGGGAAATCCTTAGAGACTTACAAGCTACAACGTGACTGGAAACGGTGAGCGTGAATGCTGAAAATTGTAAGTATTGGACAATCTGCAGCCAAGCGTCATTGGGCAAAGGTAATGGCGAAGGTTCAACGACTAGAGAGTGAGTCCCAACAATAAACTCTCACAAGCGCCCGGCCCCTAACAGATAATGCTGAGGGTGATGATATAGTCTAGGCCGTCTGCTGAAAAGCAGAACAAATATCCTGAAAGGGACGGTATGTACGTGGCATCCAGATATTATTGAATTTATCATTGCCAAAATGCAAAATCCGCGTATTTTACGCTTCTTGATTGATAATACAGAGGATGAAAAAATTAAAAAGCTGGCAAAAGACAAGCTGAAATTTACTCCATTAACGGAGCAGGAAAAAGCGATGTATCAAGGAATTGTGAATTACAAAAATATTCCTGGGTACGGCGGCTTCAGTGAAGATATTATCGCACATGCTGAAGAAACATTGGAAACAGGAGGAACATTCTCTGTTCATAACTCTGAATTTTTAACAGGAGCCAACATTTCTGTCTGCTTAACGAAGGAATTCATGGAAGCTGTTGAAAATGATGCGGTTTATGAGCTTCGTTTCCCAGATGTTGAAGGTTACAGTGGCGAAGAAATGAAACTTTATAATGAAGAATGGCATAAAGTAGGGGACGTACGCGAGTGGGAACAACTTGGACATAAAGTCCGCACTTATAAAAAGATCCGTGCCAAAGAGCTTTGGAACTTAATTAATATCTGCGCGACGTACTCTGCAGAGCCGGGAATCTTCTTCATAGACAATGCCAACGACATGACAAATGCGAAAGCTTACGGTCAAAAAGTTGTAGCAACGAATCCGTGTGGTAGAGCAGCTTGATTTGCCTCACGTTAAAAACTGCGGAATAAAGCGGGAAGGCTGAAAACTGCTAATCCGAACCGAAGGCTGGAGGTAATACTTCAGTCAGGGGCAACGCATAGATCGTGAACCTGTTAATAACAGAATATAATCGATCCACGAGGCCGCAGCACTAAAGTCTATTAGTGAAAAGATATGCTGACCTTACACGAATAACAAGTGTAAGAATCAAGGAATAAAAAGTCCTTGAGATAACAAAAGTGGAACAACCTCTCGCACCATTTAGTGTGTGTAACCTAGCAGCCGTTAACTTAGCTGAAATGGCTGATAAAGAAACCAAAACAGTTAACTTTGAAAAACTAAAAAGAACAGTCGAAGTTGGCGTTCGCATGCAGGATAATGTTATTAACGCAACTCCATACTTCCTTGAAGAGAATAAAAAGCAGGCTCTTGGTGAGCGACGTGTAGGTCTTGGGGTAATGGGATTACATGACCTGCTAATCTATTGCGAAACAGAATACGGTTCTGAAGAAGGAAATAAACTCGTTGATAAAGTATTTGAAATCATGGCAACAACCGCTTACCGTACATCTGTAGAACTGGCAAAAGAAAAAGGAAGCTTCCCATTCTTAACCGCTGAAAAGGATGAGGACACAAATCGTCTTCGCCAAGCCTTTATTGATACAGGCTACATGAAGAAAATGCCGGAAGATATCAGGGAATCGATTCTTGAACATGGTATTCGTAATTCCCACTTATTAACTGTTGCACCTAAATAATTTGGGCTTTTATGTGGCGACACATAATCGAAACCTCTTTAATTGCTGGGACACCCTAAAGCCGTTTCAACCACAACGTAATTGGTAACAATAAGCGTGAGGGTATAAAAATGAAACGGATGTAACAATGGGCAATCAGCAGGCAAGTTACCTTATCTCTTACAAAAAATGATAAGGTAAAAGCTTCAACGACTAGAGCGGCAGCTCGTACCTCGTAAGTGATGGACGAGGGAAATAGGAGGGCACTCTTCCTTGAGTGTTTGATATAGTCTATCCTTGTGTAAAAGCACAAGCAGCTCATATGGGCGGTATAAAGAGTAGCGTCTTTATGCGAATAAAGAGACGGGATCAACCGGGACAATGGTTGGAGTATCAACTGGACTTGAACCATACTTCTCCTTCTCTTACTTCAGAAGCGGAAGATTAGGTAAATTTATTGAAGTAAAAGCAGATATTGTCCAAGAATATTTAGATGGACATCCAGAAGCAGATTCGGAAAATCTTCCTCACTGGTTTATTACAGCGATGGAACTCGAACCGGAAGCACATGCGGATACACAATGTGTGATCCAGCGCTGGATTGATAGTTCAATCAGCAAGACGGTGAATGCACCGAAAGGCTACAGCGTTGAACAGGTTGAAAAGGTATATCAACGCTTATACCATGGCGGCGCAAAAGGCGGAACAGTTTATGTTGACGGTTCACGCGATTCACAAGTGTTGACGCTGAAAGCAGAAGAAAACAGCGTTGATGATAAGCCGCTGAAAAAACGCAAGAAACCTGAATCACATGTGGTTTTAATCGACACAATCAATGATCTTCGCTCCACATCTGTAACGATTGGATCTGAGGTCGGCGACACATGCCCTGTTTGCCGCAAAGGAACAGTCGAAGAAATCGGCGGCTGTAACACTTGTACAAACTGTAATGCACAATTAAAATGCGGGTTGTAATCTATATTTAAGAATATGAACGGTCTAAGGGAATCGGCGGGAATGCTGATTCCCTTTTTAGGTCTAGAATAGAGAAAAATGTCTTTCATAAAGGGTACCGCGTCAATCATCCAGAACCGAGCGACTAAACAATCAAAATATCCCCAGTCCCCCATCTTTTTTCATTGTCCAATGTACTATTTTATGCCCCGCCCGATTAAATATGTAGTATAGAACACTTCATTAGGGGTGGCTGCTATGTATATTGACGGTGTTTTTTCTGGAGGGGGCATCAAAGGGATTGCCCTCGTTGGGGCCTATGAGGAGATCGAAAAAAGGGGCTTTCAATTTGTCCGTGTCGCAGGAGCAAGTGCAGGAGCAATTATTGCCGGTTTAATTGCTGCGGGATATACAAGTGATGAAATCGATCGACTGTTAAGTGATCTTAAATTAGAGATGCTGTTAGATGAAAGAAGATCAATACTGCCGCTGGCTGTTACAAAATGGCTTTATTTATACTGGAGGCTTGGTCTCTATAAAGGAAACGAACTAGAGAAATGGCTCACAAACGTGTTGGCGCAAAAAGGGTTGGTTACTTTTGCCGATCTACCGCCGCAGTCATTAAGGGTAATTGCTTCCGACCTAACAAATGGCCGGCTTTTGGTGCTGCCGGATGACCTAAATTCTTATGGAATTGAGCCGAACACATTCCCCATCGCCAAAGCGATTCGAATGAGCTGCAGTCTCCCATTTTTTTTCGAGCCTGTCCGGCTGAAATCTCAGCACGAAACGAGTATTATTGTAGATGGCGGGGTATTGAGCAATTTTCCGATGTGGCTGTTTGATCGGGAGAACGTGAATAAGGTTAGACCTGTTTTAGGAATTAAGCTAAGTAGTCAGCAGCAGGATCATCCCAAAAATGAGATCAGTAATGCGCTCCAATTATTTGGGGCGTTGTTTGAAACGATGAAGGATGCACATGACTCGCGTTATATATCCCGAAAACATGAAAAGGATATTATTTTTATTCCGCTGCAGGAAGGATTAACAACCGAGTTTTCGATATCTGAGGAGAAGAAATTGAAGCTGAAAAATTATGGGAGAGAATGTGCCCGGAAATTTTTATCGTCTTGGGCGTATTAAATCACCAAAATAGACAGAAAAAAAGCCGGGTCTCAAAATGAGGCACGGTTTTTCTTTTTCCCTTTTCTTCCTTCAATAACGGTTAAGTTTGGATTCGAATCGGTTTTTTTGCGGATTTTCATTTTTTTGAAGGAAGTAATAGAACTTTGCTTTTGCGTAGGCTTTAATTTCATTTTCGTTGCAGGTCGACTGACTTTGCCTTTTTTTGTTGTTCTCTTTGCGGCTTTTACGAATGCTCGTTGCTCACGTCTTTCTGGACTTGGTTTGTAAAAAAGTTTCACGAGCAGCAAAATGACAGCAACGGTCACTATCATAAACCCGAGTCCTTTTAAAACGGCAAGGGGATTCGTTATTAAATTTGAAAATGCACCAACGACCGCAAAGATAATTAATCCTGCAACAACGTAAGTATAGATCCTATTTTTCATGAAAGCCACCTCCCTATGAGCATGATGAGCATTTTCTGTCGCTTTTAAACTTGTTTTATCTGAAATATTTATTTATATAACTAATTTTAACATGTTTTTTCCTTTAATATGAGTATTTTTAAAAAAATCAGAATAGAAAGATGATTGAAAAGGTTTGGTGAAATTTTTAATGGAATATTTTATCAGAATTATCTTTATTAATCTACCTATATTATATATATTCTAGCTGAAATAAAAAAAACCTTTAATTTCTTATTTGTTTTTCAATTATATTTGCTTATATGATATGAAAATGAACCATCATTTGTTCATTGTGCTGTTATTCTATGCAAGGAATAAACCAAGGAGGACATACTAGTAATGGAGGTGTTAGAAATGGCAGAAGAAAAAAAAGACACAAGAGAAAAAAGTGAATTAAAAGAAAAACCCATGTCCTTTATGACGTTGGTCATATTAACCGGTTTGGTCGGAGGGATTCTATTCAGTGGACTTGCTTATTTGGCGTATGTCATTAATTTAACCAATATTCCCCCTAGAGTGATTTTAGAACCGTGGGCATTGGGGGGATGGAAAAAAGGATGGCTGGGAACGGTTATTTCCATTATATTCTTTGGTGGAGTCTCCATTCTGGCATCGCTCATTTATTACGCCCTGCTGAGAAGATTCAAAAGCATGTGGGTCGGCATTGCCTATGGTCTTGGTTTATTTTTACTTGTCTTTCTTGTGCTGCACCCGCTTTTTCCAGGAATCAAGCCATTTAACCAGATTGATTTCAATACAATTATAACTTCCGCTTGCTTCTATGCTTTATATGGTCTATTTGTTGGCTATACAATCAGCTATGAGCAATATTCAGGACAGCGGGAGGAGGAACGCGGCGGCCGTGAGGAAGTACCCTCCACTTAAATTAACTGTAGCGGCATGAGTTGTGTTAAAATATTCCATAGTAATAAGCATTGAAATGGAAAAAATCCGCAAATGCTGGTTGCCGCTCTTTTTTAAGAAAAGCGATAGATGATTCCGGCTGGAAGTAGTCTTAACCCGCCGAAATTCCGACCGGCAATGATTAACATGCATCAGCGGATTGATTAAAGGAGAGGGTCATTTGGAAAAAATCGAAAAACTCCGCGCGGCGATAGAAGTACAGGGGCTGGACGCATTGTTAATCACCAGTCCTTATAACAGACGTTATGTTTCTAACTTCACCGGTACAGCCGGTGTTGTTTTGATCACGAGGAGCAAGGCTTATTTTATTACTGATTTCCGCTATGTGGAGCAAGCGTCTAAGCAATGTACCGGGTATGAAATCATTCAGCAGCAAAGGACCATTCCTGATGAAATAGCGGGGCTTGCGCAGGAACAAGGAATAAAAAGACTTGGATTTGAGCCGGACCATATGACATATTCCACTTATCAAGAATATACGAGTGCTGTTTCAGTAGAATTCGTACCAGTATCCGGGGTGATTGAAAAGTTACGCTTGATTAAGACCGCTGCAGAGATTAAGATATTAAAGGAAGCAGCGGAAATTGCTGATGCTGCATTTACCCATATTTTACAATTCATTCAATCAGGAATAAGCGAACTTGAAGTTTCGAATGAATTAGAGTTCTTTATGCGAAAGGCTGGAGCAACAGCATCATCTTTTGATACGATTGTCGCTTCGGGCGTTCGTTCTGCCCTCCCGCATGGTGTCGCAACGGCTAAATTGATTGAAAAAGGCGATATCGTAACGATGGATTTTGGCGCCCTATATCAAGGTTATGTGTCCGATATCACCCGAACCATTGCTGTAGGGGAGCCGGATGAAAAGTTAAAGGAAATATACTATATTGTCCTTGAGGCTCAGCTTCGCGGTGCGACAGGCTACAAACCGGGGCTTAGCGGGAAAGAAGCAGATGCTTTAACAAGGGATTATATTACGGAAAAAGGGTATGGTGACTATTATGGTCATTCTGCAGGCCATGGAATTGGTCTTGAAGTCCATGAAGGTCCAGCCGTTTCTTTCCGATCGGATACGATTCTTGAACCGGGTATGGTCGTAACTTGCGAACCTGGTATCTATATACCAGGACTTGGCGGTGTCCGGATCGAAGACGATGTTTTAATCACAAGTGATGGCAATGAACTGTTGACCCATTCTGCCAAAGAACTCATTATATTGTGATAAGTTTAGGAGGATTTTTTTATGATTTCTGTTAATGATTTTCGTACAGGCTTAACGATTGAGGTGGACAATGGAATCTGGCGCGTAATGGATTTCCAGCATGTTAAACCAGGTAAAGGTGCCGCCTTTGTACGTTCGAAACTTCGTAATTTACGGACTGGCGGTGTACAGGAAAAAACTTTCCGTGCCGGTGAAAAAGTAGCGAAAGCACAAATTGACAACCGCAGAATGCAATACTTATATGCAAGCGGCGACCAGCACGTATTCATGGACAATGAATCCTATGAACAAATTGAACTTCCAGCAAGCTCCATTGAGTATGAATTAAAGTTCTTGAAGGAAAACATGGAAGTACAAATCGTTTTGTACCACGGTGAAACACTTGGCGTTGAACTGCCAAATACAGTTGAATTAGAAGTAACAGAAACAGAACCAGGAATTAAAGGTGACACAGCTACTGGCGGATCTAAACCGGCCACAGTTGAAACCGGTCTGGTAGTTCAAGTTCCTTTCTTTGTAAACCAAGGTGATCGCCTAATTATTAACACAACTGACGGAAGTTATGTTTCCCGCGCATAATCAATCATTATGAAAGCAATGGCTCAGGCTGTTGCTTTTTTTATTTCTTCAAATCTTCCTCACATATACTGCCTTCCTTTTTTTGCACTGCCCGCCATCATTTATAACTGTATACAGGTAGATTAAGGTCATAATGTGGTCAAGCAGGCCATACATTTAAATGAGCGCTACAAGAATAAAGGGAGGAATAATAGTGCAGACCGTTTTATCTTTTTTGCCTAAAAACATCAGTAATCAAATTAGTCAAATCCCTCCTGTCGAAATAAACGAAATAGAAGAAATACGTGTTCGGATTTCACGGCCGCTTGAAATTTCCGTCAAAGGGACCGTGAAGTATTTTCCGTATATCGTCGGGTCAGAAGATGCGGTTCATTTGCTAAATAAAATCGGTCATTTTTCGATTTATGCCCTGGAAGAAGAATTGAAGCGGGGTTACATTACGATTGAAGGGGGACACCGTGTCGGGCTTGCGGGGAAGGTCATTCTTGAAGACGGCAAGGTAAAGGCGATAAGGGATGTGTCCTCCTTTAATATTCGCATTGCAAGAGAGAAGATCGGCATCGCCGATTCGATTATCACGGACCTCTATGACAAACGATGGTTCCATACGATGATCATCGGACCGCCGCAAACTGGAAAAACCACGCTGCTGCGGGATATTGCCCGTATCATTTCCAGTGGCGACAAGAAGGGGCGATTTCCTGCGGCAAAGGTAGGGATTATCGACGAACGGTCTGAAATCGCCGGCTGTGTTTCAGGCATTCCGCAAATGTCCTTTGGTCCGAGGATTGACGTCATGGATGCCTGCCCCAAAGCAGAAGGTATGATGATGATGATTCGTTCGATGAGTCCAGAGGTGCTCATTGTCGATGAAATCGGAAGAAAAGAAGACAGTGAAGCGATTTTAGAGGCCGTTAATGCGGGCATTAAACTGATGATGACGACACACGGGGAATCATTGAAGGAAGTCCGAAACCGGCCTTCGTTAAGAAGGATCCTCGATGAACGCATCTTTCAGCGTTTTATCATCCTAAGCAGGCAGGATGGACCCGGGACGGTAACCAGAATCGAAGATGGTCACGGCAGGGAATTGAAAACTAGAGCGAGTGTGAAATAAATGGTGAAAATCATAGGTGCGGTGTTGATCATGATGGCGACAACGTGGGCAGGTTTTGAAACGGCACGCCAGCTTAGTGAAAGACCTCGCCAGCTGCGTGCATTACGATCAGCACTCCAATCTTTAGAAGTCGAAATCATGTACGGACATACGCCGCTCCATGAGGCATCACGC
The DNA here is from genome assembly GCF_014207535.1 of Bacillus benzoevorans. GTDB lineage: Bacteria > Bacillota > Bacilli > Bacillales > Cytobacillaceae > Bacillus_BD > Bacillus_BD benzoevorans. The sequence continues at coordinate 306,940 of NZ_JACHGK010000003.1, read as the reverse complement.
AGAATCGCGGCACAGATTACGAACCCATTGGCTTTATTTTTCGAAAGATTCGCACAGAAACTAGTAGAAACGGAGACAACGGTCAAGGAGGCATGGGAGGAAGTTCTCGATGAAGTGTGGGGCTTGACTGCATTAAAAAATAGTGAACTTGAAATCATGAAACAATTCGGGGAAACCCTTGGACGGCATGACCGCCTGTCCCAGCAAAAGCAAATCCATCTAGCCTCTACCCATCTGGAGAGAGAAGAAAACGAAGCACGGGATATTCAAGCAAGATACGAGAAAATGGTGAAAAGTGTGGGGTTTTTAGCGGGGATGCTGTTGATCATTTTATTGCTGTAGAGGAGGATTAGAAGATGGGGCTAGAAGTTGATATTATTTTTAAAATTGCCGGCGTAGGGATTGTGGTGGCGTTTTTACATACGATTCTCGACCAGGTCGGTAAAAAGGAATATGCCCAATGGGTGACCCTGTTTGGATTTATTTATATCTTATTTATGGTTGCAACGATTGTAGATGATCTATTTCAAAAAATTAAATCTGTCTTTTTATTTCAAGGATAGCGGGGTGATTTGCGATTGAGATCTTTCAAATTATTGGAATCGCCTTAATTGCCACTTTCCTTGCTTTAATTTTAAAAGAACAAAAACCGAATTTTGCTTTTTTATTAATCGTATTCACTGGTTGTGCTATCTTTCTGTTTTTAGTCGATCAAATTTACGCGATTATCTCGATGATTGAAAAAATGGCGATTAATGCAAAAGTTAATTTAATTTATGTGGAGACCATCTTAAAGATTATTGGGATTGCCTATATCGCTGAATTTGCCGCACAAATTTCAAAGGATGCTGGCCAAGGGTCGATTGCTTCCAAAATTGAAATGGGCGGAAAAATATTAATCCTGGCGATGGCTATCCCGATTTTAACGGTATTAATTGAAACAATCATCAGGCTAATCCCGAGTTGAGGTGAAAGGAAATTGAAGCAGCGGCTGTCGTTCTTAGTTTTATTCATAATTACAGGATTCCTGCTCTTTGTACCGGGGGCTGCCGCAGAAACAGACAACGTGAAAACGACAGATACATCGGTGCTCCAAGAAATGGTGGACACACAGATGCAAAGCCTGAATCTCGATGAGCTAAAAGGCTTCTGGGAGAACATTATTGATGAATATGGAGGATTACTGCCGGAAAGTCAAAAAGGCAGTCTCTATGACTTTATCAGCGGGGAAAAAGAGCTCTCGATTAAGGAATGGCTGATGGGAATTGTCAAATTTGCCTTCCAAGAACTGATTGCGAATGGCAAGCTTTTAGGCTCTCTTATCATGTTAACCGTTCTCAGCATGTTTTTGCAATCGCTGCAAAATGCTTTTGAAAGCGGCACGATCAGTAAATCGGCCTATGCTGTTGTCTTCATGGTACTCATTATCATTGCCTTAAACAGCTTTCATGTGGCGATTTCCTATGCGATGGATGCAATCAGCACGATGACAAGCTTTATCATGGCCTTAATTCCGCTCTTGCTCGCATTGATTGCGGCATCCGGCGGTCTGATATCGGCGGCCTTTTTCCATCCGGTTATCTTATTTTTGATCAATATCAGCGGTCATTTCATTCAATATATCGTGCTTCCGCTTCTTTTTCTCTCGGCGATTTTAAGCATTGTCAGCGTTCTTAGTGAGCAGTATAAAGTGACCCAACTGGCCAATTTACTCCGAAATGGCAGCATTGCCCTGCTTGGTATGTTTTTTACAATTTTTCTCGGAGTGATTTCCGTACAAGGGGCGTCGGCAGCTGTGTCAGACGGGATTGCCATTAAGACGGCGAAATTTATTACCGGGAACTTTATTCCCGTTATTGGGCGGATGTTTACCGATGCAACCGATACGGTGTTGAGTGCATCACTTCTGCTGAAAAATTCAGTCGGCATTATCGGAGTCGCCATTCTGCTCTTGATCGTCGCCTTTCCAGCTGTGAAGCTGCTGATTATTTCTCTCATCTATCAATTTACAGCAGCGATTCTGCAGCCGCTAGGGGGCGGACCGATTATTAAATGCCTTGATATTATCGGGAAAAGCATTCTCTACGTTTTTTCGGCACTGGCGATTGTTTCGCTCATGTTTTTCCTTAGTATTACGGTCATCATTGCTGCAGGGAACTTAACCATAATGGTGCGTTAGGGGGGACAAGTCCTATGGAACTGATTAAAGAATGGGTGACAAATATCATTCTTTTTGTCCTCTTTGCTACGGTGCTCGATATGATCCTCCCAAACTCTAAGTTCCAAAAATACACGAAAATGGTAGTCGGTTTGCTGCTTATCTCGATTATTCTGACTCCTGTATTCAAACTGTTTACGTATGATCTGGATGAAGCTTTATTATCCGTTCCGGCCATCGGAGAGGGACAAGAGAATGCGATAAAAAATTTAATGGATTTACAGAAAAATGAAATACAAGCCTCTCAGGACGCATATATTTTTAAACAAATGACTGTCCAATTAAAAGAGAAGGCAGAAAAGGAGTTGATGAGCCGATACGGTTTCGTGATTACGGATCTGAAATTCTTAATGGATGAGAATGATGAGCGTCCCTTTCCAGGAAATTTACAAAAGGTGGTTATCCAATTAACTGAACAGACGGAAGAGAGAAAAGCAGTAGAAGCAGTAAAAACGATAGAAATTAACGCGAATGAGCCCCTTTTAAAAGAAAAGGAAACATCACAAAAAGAGAAAATCGTTTCTTTGCTGTCAAAGCAATGGAATATGGATGAAAATACGATTGAAGTTCATATAGATGGGGGGGACTAGGGGGCGAATGAAAGAGGATAAAGGACCATTTTCATGGCTGAAAAAACAAGACGCGAAAGTTGAGCGCGTAGAGAAGAAAAAAGGGAAGTATCCTTATTTAATTTTATTATTATTGTTTGGTGCCGGTATTATGCTGTTAAGTAATGTAGTAAGACCTAACGGATCAGCAAAAGAGGATGTACCTGTTTTTAACCAACAGGACGAGAGGGAAGAAAGAGCGTCTGAAGTTTTTGCCAACAAAAAATCATCAGGGAATAGCGAAATTGAATCCTATGAACAAGCATACGAAAATCAATTAAAAGAGGCGCTGGACACGATTGTTGGAGTCAGTGATGTCACCGTAGTGGTCAACGTTGATGCAACGGAAAAGCGGATTCTCGAAAAAAATGCAAAATCGCAGAATCAAGTGACCGAAGAGACCGACCGTGAAGGCGGGAAAAGAAACGTTGAGGATCATTCCACCGATGATCAGCTCGTGATCATCCAGGATGGGGAAAAAGAAGTACCGATCGTAATTGAAACGAAGAAACCAGCTATACGCGGCGTGCTTGTTGTCGCAAACGGTGCGGATAACATTCAGGTGAAGAAATGGATTATCGAGGCTGTGACGAGGGTGCTGGATGTTCCTAGTCACCGGGTATCTGTCTTACCGAAAAAAACGAAGGGGGATTCATAGATGCTGTTAAAAAAACAAACTGTTTGGTTATTAACGATGTTGAGTTTAGTTGTAGTCCTGTCTGTTTATTATATTACTTCTCCGGAGCAGCAGCCAACTGATATGGCGGCTGTTGGCGAACAAAAGGAAGAGAAAACGGAAAAAAATGCTGATGAAAAAGGCACGAATAAAGAAATAGATGAAGACATCAGCCAAGATAGTCAAGCACCAGCAGCTGCGAATGAAAAAGATATGGCTATTATTTCGAATGCAGCAGGTGACGAAGTTTTCGAAACATTAAGGATGCAGCTGATGGATGAAAGAAGTAAAATGAAAGAAGAATTAACAAAAACCATTGCTTCTACTGAGCTTTCCGCTGAAGAAAGAAGTAAGGCAAAGGAAAAGATGGATGAGTTAAATGATATCGCACAAAAAGAGTATTTATTGGAAACGTTAATTAAAGCGATGGATTATGAGGACGTACTGGTCCGTGCTGAAGGAAATCAAGTCAGCATCACGGTCAAAGCAGAAAAGCAATCCCGTTCTGAAGCTAATAAAATCATTCAAACCGTGAGAAGCGAGCTGGGACCGCTTCATGCCGTTGTAGAATTTCAAAACACGAAGTGATAGGTAACGATAGCTGGATTTGTGTCGAAAATAGGAAAAGTTTAGTAAAATATATGGATAATTATAAATAAAAGTTTGAAATAAAGGAAAAGTTACATACTTTTCCTTTATTTTTTTGTCGAAAAATAGCGATAAAATATTACATTAGCAATTTACAAAACATTTTAAAATGTTAAAATGTAAGGGTAAACATTTTGGGGTGCACCAAAAAATGAATATAAACCGTTATTGAACTTGTCAAATGTCTTATCGTATGATAATACTAACAAGTTGTTATAATGAAAAACCAGGGGGGTTCTTTTAACATGTTTAAGGTGCAAGAAATCAGAGAATTAATCAAATTAATCGGGCAGTCAAATATTGACGAGTTCGTGTATGAAGCCGATGGGGCTAAACTCAAAATGAAAAAAAATAGCGCTGGAGAAGTTGTCGCTGTACCTGCCGCTTTGCAGGCTGTACAGCAGCCAGTTCAAACTGCAGCGGTTGAAGCGGTTCAAACACCAGTGCAGGCGGTTCAGGCAGAAGCGAAAGCTGTAGCTGTCGAAACGGTAAGTGAGCCAGAGTCAGCAGTAGATACGGCAAATCTACAAAAAATTACTTCGCCAATGGTAGGTACGTTCTATCAATCTCCAGGTCCTGATCAAGATCCATATGTACGCGTTGGAGCAAAAGTATCTGAAGCTTCAATTGTCTGCATCGTTGAAGCGATGAAGCTGTTTAATGAAATTGAAGCTGAAGTAGACGGAGAAATCGTTGAAATCCTCGTAAAAGATGGACAGCTTGTTGAATATGGACAGCCTTTATTCTTAGTGAAACCTGAGTAAGGAGTGCAATATACATGATCAAAAAACTATTAATAGCAAACAGAGGGGAAATCGCCGTCAGGATTATCCGTGCCTGCCGCGAACTTGGAGTTGAAACCGTGGCGGTATATTCTGAGGCCGATCAGGAAGCCCTTCATGTGCAACTTGCCGATGAGGCATATTGTATCGGACCTACGGCCTCCAAGGACAGTTATTTAAATACAACGAATATTATAAGTGTGGCGAAGCTTACAGGATGTGATGCACTTCACCCGGGCTATGGATTTTTGGCTGAAAATGCAGGGTTTGCTGAGCTTTGCCGTGATTGTAATATCACTTTTGTCGGACCAACACCTGAAGCAATTACAAAAATGGGAATTAAAGACATTGCTCGTGAAACGATGAGAGAAGCTGGTGTTCCAATTGTGCCGGGCTCTCAAGGTATCATCAACAGCATTGATGAAGCGATCGAATTAGCCCAAAAAATAGAATATCCGGTTATTATAAAAGCAACAGCAGGCGGCGGCGGTAAAGGAATCCGCGTGGCACGTACTGAAGAAGAATTAATTAAGGGCATCAACATTACGCAGCAGGAAGCGGCAACCGCTTTTGGCAATCCGGGTGTGTATATTGAAAAATATATCGAGGATTTCCGCCATGTTGAAATTCAAATTATGGCTGACAACTTTGGCAACGTTATACATCTCGGTGAACGGGACTGTTCCATCCAGAGACGTCTGCAAAAATTATTAGAAGAATCACCATCGCCGGTGATTGACAGTGAACTTCGCGCTGAAATGGGAAATGCTGCAGTAAAAGCAGCTAAAGCAGTTGATTATACAGGTGCAGGTACGATAGAATTCATTTATGACTACCGCAGCCGTAAGTTTTATTTTATGGAGATGAATACCCGTATCCAGGTAGAACACCCGGTGACAGAGTTGGTGACAGGGACTGATCTTATCAAAGAGCAAATCCTTGTGGCCTCCGGTGAAAAGCTTACTCTGACTCAGGAAGATGTTACTCTTAATGGATGGGCGATTGAATGCCGGATTAATGCAGAAAATCCTGAAAAGAAATTCATGCCTTCCCCGGGGAAAATCAAAATGTATTTAGTACCGGGTGGATTAGGGGTTCGTATTGATTCAGCGGCATATCCAGGATATACGATCTCTCCATATTATGATTCGATGATTGCTAAAGTCATTACATATGGAAAAACTCGTGATGAAGCGATTGCACGAATGAAACGGGCCTTGGGTGAATTTGTTATTGAAGGAATTCACACGACAATTCCGTTCCATTTGAAATTGCTGAACAACGAACAATTTGTTTCAGGTGAGTTTAATACAAAATTCCTGGAATTAAATGATGTGATGAAATCCGAATAATAAGAGGAGGTCCTTTTGATGAGTGTCAATAACATTTTGGAAATGAATCCAGGTGGAAACAGTCTTGGAAAAGTGGAAATTGCCCCTGAAGTGATTGAAATTATTGCAGGTATTGCTGCATCTGAGGTTGAGGGTGTTGCGTCGATGAGGGGGAATTTTGCCTCTGGTGTCGTGGAACGCTTCGGGAAGAAAATTCACGGCAAAGGCGTAAAGGTGGAACTTCTTGAGGAAGGAATTCGCGTCGATGTCTATTGTGTCATGAAGTTTGGGGTTTCCATCCCAACTGTTGCCCAAGGCATTCAGGACAACATCCGTCAGGCACTTATCAATATGACTGCTCTGGAAACTGAAGAAATCAATATTCATGTTGTTGGGATTCAATTTGAGAATCATAATCCGGAACCTGAATATCAGGAAGAACTTTAGACAAAATTCAAATTGGCTTTTACGCTCCTTTTAATGGGAGGAAAGTTACGGAGGCCAAAGCTGAATATGGAAAATAAGGCTGCCATTCCAGGTCAGCCTTATTTTTGCACTTTTAGTAAGTATAAAATTGCGGGAAGAAGGATCTCGAAGCAGTCGCAATTGTTAGGAAAAAAGTATAAGGGCAACCACACCTCTGTCTTCACCCTTTGGACTCGCCAATCGGCGGGTTTTCTTTATGATCTGCAGCTGCTTTAGAATATTTGATATGGAAGTGCGAAATTAATGCAGATATGCTATTATCGTGTTATGTGAAAACGGACAATGAAGTAGATTTTACTTATATATGAATCGTATTCAAAGTTTTTTTGCTATATTATGATTAAAGGGGTTAACGATATGATGAAAAGAAGAACAGCGAGAGAAAAGGCTCTGCAGGCAATTTTTCAAATAGATGTGAGCGAAGCGGAGGCGAATGCTGCTCTGGAACATGTACTGGAGGGACAGAAATCTGATTCGTATTTAGAACGCCTTGTTACGGGTACAGCCCAGCATATGGAAGATATTGATGCCAACATCAAAAAACATTTGGAAAACTGGACGATTGAGCGGCTGGCTAATGTCGATCGGAATTTACTTAGACTTTCCGTTTATGAATTGATTTACTGTCAGGATGAAGTACCAGCAAATGTTGTAATCGATGAAGCGATCGAGATCGCCAAAATATATGGCGACGATCAATCAAGCAAATTCATAAACGGCGTTCTGTCAAAGGTAAAGGATTCGCTTACCAAGTAAGGTTTTGTGAGCCTAAAAATTCTGCACGCGAAATTTATCGGATCATGGGCTTCGGGCCGTTTATCCCGCTTGAAAGAAGAACGGCAGTTTGATGGAGCACAGATCCTATTTAAGGAGTTTGCCTATGAAGGAGCAGCGTTTTTTAACCGTCAGTGCTTTAACAAAATATATTAAACGGAAATTTGACGCGGATCCGCATTTGCAGGATGTGTTTGTCAAAGGAGAAATCTCCAATTTCAAACAGCATTCGAGCGGTCATATGTATTTTACCTTAAAGGATGAGAAAGCCAGAATTCTGGCCGTGATGTTTTCCAGCTATAACCGCTCAATGAAATTTTCCCCGGAAAATGGGATGAAGGTCCTGCTGCGCGGCGAAATTACCGTGTATGAGTCGAGCGGTCAATATCAAATGTATGTAAAGGAAATGCAGCCGGACGGAATCGGTGATTTGTATCTCGCCTTTGAACAGTTAAAAGAAAAACTGAACAAGCTAGGATACTTTGCCCAAGAGCATAAAAAAAGCCTGCCGAAGTTTCCGAAGACGGTAGGGGTGATTACATCTCCGACCGGAGCAGCGATTCGCGATATTATTACCACCATAAAACGAAGATTTCCGATTGCCAATATCTTAATCTTTCCAGCATTAGTGCAGGGAGAGCAAGCCGCACCATCGGTTGCCGCAGCAATCCAAGAGGCGAACAAGACTGTTCACGGGATCGATGTTCTTATTGTTGGACGCGGCGGCGGCTCAATAGAAGAATTATGGGCGTTTAATGAGGAAATCGTCGCAAGGTCCATTTATGAATCGAATGTCCCAATTATTTCGGCTGTCGGACACGAAACAGATTTCACGATCGCTGATTTTGTCGCCGATTTAAGAGCGCCGACACCAACGGCCGCTGCAGAATTGGCCGTACCGCATATCAATGAACTCTTAGAACGGGTATTAACGAGACAAATGATGATGACTCGGGGAATGAAGGAGAAAATCAGTCAGCAGCGAACTAAACTGACACGGATGGACAAATCCTACGCATTTCGCTACCCGCACAGGCTGTATGAACAAAAATTGGAGCAGCTTGATAAAATACAAGAGCAGCTCGTACGAAATTCACAAAAGCTGTTTTCGCTGAAACGGGCGCAGTTGGAGCATACGGATAGACGTCTAAACAGAAATCATCCGCATGCCCAGTTGGCTGGGGCGAAGGAACAGCAGGAAAAGACAGCAAAAGCACTACTAAGAGCGATGTCTGTCATATTAGCTAAAAAGCATGCCGATTTTGCTGCTATGCTTTCAACCTTAGAAGCATTAAGTCCGCTTAAAATTATGGAACGTGGTTACAGTCTCACCTATGCAGAGGATGGCAGGCTTGTCAAAAGCGTTGCCGATGTTCACGTAGAGGAGAAAGTGGCAGTAAGGCTAGCAGACGGCACATTAATTTGTGAAGTGGTGGATAAAAGGGAGTGAAGACAGTGGCAGAAGAAAAGACCCTATCATTTGAAGAAGCAATGGAGCAGTTAGAAATCATTGTAGATCGACTTGAAGAAGGAGATGTTCCTTTAGAAGAAGCCATCTCCATCTACAAAAATGGAATGGAACTTTCCAAGCTTTGTCATGAAAAGCTAAAAAGCGTAGAGGAGCAATTGACGCAGATTTTGACATCTGATGGCGAAAAGGAAACCTTTACTATCCCTGAGGAGGAGTAAATTTTGTCAGACAGCAGCACCTTTGAAGTTTTTTTCAGAAAATATAAAGAGATACTCGAGAGACAGATGGAGGAGAGTGTCAATCTACTCCAAACACCGGCCGTGCTAAAAGATGCCATGCTCTATTCCCTGACAGCAGGCGGAAAACGGATCAGACCGTTATTATTATTCGCAACATTGGATGCACTGGGGAAAGATCCGGAACAGGGATTATTTCCTGCTTGTGCCATCGAAATGCTCCATACTTATTCACTAATTCATGATGACCTGCCAAGCATGGATGATGATGACCTGCGCCGCGGCAAACCGACTAATCATAAGGTTTTCGGGGAGGCAAATGCTATTTTGGCAGGGGATGCCTTGTTAACCGTTAGCTTTCAAATGATTGCCGAGGCTCCAGAACAGTCAATACCGCTTGAAGCAAAGCTTGAATTAATCCGCGAACTGGCGTTAGCTGCAGGTGCTGAGGGAATGGTCGGCGGACAGACCGCAGATATTGAAGGCGAAGATAAAAGCTTAAATATAGAGGAACTGGAATACATTCATAGTCATAAAACAGGTAAACTGTTAACTTACAGCGTCATGGCAGGGGCTGTGATTGCTGGTGCCAATATGGAGACGAAAAGATACCTGCATGATTTTTCTATGCATTTAGGTCTTGCGTTTCAAATTCGTGATGATTTACTTGATTTGGACGGAAATGAAGAGATATTAGGAAAGCCTGTTGGCAGTGATGAGGACAAACATAAATCCACTTATCCAGCCCTTTTAGGTGTAGAAGGAGCAAAAGCGGCCCTCGAGCAGCAAATTGCAGGAGCTTTGACAGCTTTAGAAAAAACAGGTGCCAAAACTGCACTTCTTCAGGAAATTACCGATCTTGTGGCAAAAAGAGATCATTAATTAGAAGATTAATTGGAATAGCTCCAGTAATTTATCGTATGATTATAGATAAACACCGTTATCACCATCTAGGTGCTAGCGGTCTTTTTACCGTTATGAAAGGGCTGCAAACATTTTAAAAATCGGTTACAATGATGTACTTTATAGATAGATGTTTTTGCTCTTAAAACAAAAAATGACGAAATATCGGTCGTTGAACAATAAGAAATGAAAGTGAGTGATCCACTGAATGGATCTATTTAATATTAAAGACCCTTCGTTTTTGAAAGGGATGACGATAAGGGAATTAGAGAAGCTCAGTGAAGAGATCCGCGATTTTTTGATTCATCAACTCTCTAAAACAGGAGGTCATATTGGTCCAAATTTAGGAGTTGTTGAATTGACCATTGCTCTTCATCGCAGTTTTGACAGTCCGAATGATAAAATTATTTGGGATGTCGGACATCAATCCTATGTTCATAAAATTCTAACAGGCAGAGCTTCCGAGTTTGATTCATTGCGTCAATATAAAGGATTAAGCGGTTTTCCTAAAATGATGGAAAGTGAGCATGATGTATGGGAAACTGGACACAGCTCGACTTCTTTATCGGCGGCGATGGGGATGGCGATTGCCCGAGACCTAAGGAAGGAACAAAGTTATGTCGTTCCTGTCATCGGCGACGGTGCGCTCACCGGAGGGATGGCATTAGAGGCACTCAATCATATCGGTCATGAAAGAAAAAATATGATTGTCATATTGAATGACAACGAAATGTCGATCGCTCCGAATGTAGGGGCCCTGCACAATGTTTTAGGCCGGCTGCGCACCGCCGGAAAGTACCAATGGGCGAAGGATGAACTGGAAGCACTGATGAAAAGAATTCCAGCTGTTGGCGGGAAAATTGCGGCAACGGCAGAAAAAATAAAAGACAGCTTAAAATACTTATTGGTTTCCGGGGTCTTTTTTGAGGAATTAGGCTTTACCTATCTTGGTCCTGTAGATGGACATAACTACGAGGCATTGTTTGAAAACATTGCTTATGCCAAAAAGATGGAAGGACCCATTTTACTCCATGTGATTACGAAAAAAGGGAAAGGGTATCAACCGGCTGAAAATGACCGTACCGGGAACTGGCACGGTACAGGACCCTATAAAATTGAAACGGGTGACTTTTTAAAGCCGGTTAACTCGCCTCCTGCTTGGAGTAAGCTTGTGAGTGAAACCGTAAGACGGATGGCACGGGAAGATGAGCGGATCGTGGCGATTACACCTGCGATGCCGGTCGGTTCTAAGCTTGAGGGATTTGCCAGCGAGTTTCCTGATCGGATGTTCGATGTGGGCATTGCTGAACAGCATGCGGCGACCGTTGCGGCGGGACTGGCGACGCAGAAGATGAAACCGTTCCTTGCCATTTATTCCACCTTCTTACAGCGCGCTTATGATCAGGTCGTTCATGATATTTGCCGTCAGAATTTAAATGTTTTTATTGGGATTGATCGTGCCGGATTAGTTGGAGCAGATGGCGAAACGCATCAAGGTGTCTTTGATATTGCCTTCTTGCGCAATCTTCCCAATATGGTCATTATGATGCCGAAGGATGAAAATGAAGGCCAGCATATGGTGTATACCGGATTAACGTATGATGACGGACCGATTGCACTCCGTTTTCCACGGGGCAACGGGCTTGGTGTCCCGCTTGATGAGACGCTTCATGCGATACCAATTGGCAGTTGGGAAGTATTAAAAGAAGGAAAGGATGCAGCCATTTTAACCTTTGGTACGACGATTCCAATGGCGATAAAGGCTGCAGCGATTTTAGAAAAGCAAGGCTGTTCGGTGAAAGTGGTCAATGCCCGTTTCATCAAACCGTTGGATGAGAAGTTGTTAACTTCCCTCTTGCAGCTGAATATTCCGCTTGTAACGATTGAGGAGGCGGTTCTTCAGGGCGGCTTTGGCAGCGCTGTATTGGAATTTTCCCACGATCACGGGTTTCACCATAGTGAAATACACCGTATGGGAATTCCTGACCGCTTTATTGAACATGGCGGTGTGAAGGAATTATTGGAGGAAATCGGTCTAACAGTAGAAGAAATTGTGAAGAAGATAAATTCGATTGCCAGAAAAAAACAAAAAAGGGCTTGAGTGATGAAAAGTAAGAAGGAACGCGTTGATGTATTATTGGTAGAACAAGGGTTATTTGAAACGAGGGAAAAGGCGAAACGGGCGATTATGGCAGGGATTGTATACAGCCATGAAACCCGTCTCGATAAACCCGGAGAAAAAATTCCTGCTGATACTCCGCTTACGGTGAAAGGGAAAACGCTGCCCTATGTCAGCAGGGGAGGTCTGAAGCTGGAAAAAGCATTAAAAGTATTTGATGTGAGTGTTTCGGATAAGGTTCTCTTGGATATTGGGGCCTCAACAGGGGGATTTACGGATTGTGCTCTGCAAAATGGGGCGAAGCTGTCCTATGCACTGGATGTCGGTTACAACCAGCTGGCGTGGAAGCTGCGCCAGGATGAACGGGTTGTGGTCATGGAACGAACAAACTTCCGTTATGTCACACCAAGTGATTTAGCAGGGGAAATGCCAAATTTTGCATCTATAGATGTATCGTTTATTTCATTGAAGCTAATTCTCCCGGTTCTCAAAAACTTATTGGTGCCGGGAAGCGATATCGTGGCTCTTGTAAAGCCGCAGTTTGAAGCCGGACGGGAACAGGTTGGCAAAAAGGGAATTGTCCGTGATCCGAAGGTTCATCAGCAAGTGATTCAATCGATGATCGATTTCTCACTAGAAACAGGATATGTGGTAAAAGATCTTTCTTTTTCCCCTATTACCGGCGGAGAAGGGAATATTGAATTTCTGCTGCATTTATACTGGGGCGGAGATTTGACAGAGGGAGAAAATCAACTTAAGGAAACACCGGAGGCAATCGTGAAACGCGCTCATGAAGAACTGAAGGCGAAACCTGACGTGGAATAATCACATATTTAATATTTTTATGTAAAAGAATGGCCGCTTGTTAAAGAATATGATTAACAAGAGTGCGGTTCTTTTTTTTATTAAACGAACAATCGTTTGTTTTTCTCACAAGGAATGTTGTATAATATTCCAAAAGGCGTTGATATTAGGATGGATGTCTTCTGAGTTATTAACTCACTTTTTTGCATAAATATTCATGTACAAAATGAAAAAAATCGGCTAACATATAAGTGAATATCCCAAATGGAGACATTTCATGAGGTGAAACAATGAATAAAGGACAACGTCATATAAAAATTCGCGAAATTATTGCAAATAATGATATAGAAACCCAGGATGAACTGGTAGATGAATTAAAAAGTCAGGGATACAATGTGACACAGGCCACGGTTTCCCGCGATATTAAAGAACTCCATTTAGTGAAGGTTCCGCTATTAGACGGGCGTTATAAGTATAGCCTGCCCGCAGATCAAAGGTTTAACCCGCTTCACAAGTTGAAACGGCATTTAATTGATGCCTTTGTCAGGATTGATTCTGCCGGTCACTTGCTTGTTATGAAAACACTGCCCGGAAATGCGATGGCCATCGCCGCACTGATTGATCATTTGGACTGGGAGGACATTGTTGGCACTGTCAGCGGAGATGATACGATTTTAGTGATTTGCCGAAATGAAAAAGACACAGAAATCGTTTCGCAGCGATTTCTTGATTTACTTTAATTCAAAGAGGTGAGCGGACATGCTGAGTGAACTGTCGATAAAAAACTTTGCCATTATTGAAACCCTGTCTATTTCTTTGGAAAAGGGCTTGACTGTTTTGACTGGTGAAACAGGTGCAGGGAAATCTATTATCATTGATGCGATCCATTTACTTGTTGGCGGGAGAGGCTCTTCAGATTTTGTCCGTTACGGAGAAGACCGTGCCGAGATTGAAGGCCTTTTTCTGCTGCAAAAAATGAGTCATCCTATTTTTAAGAAGGCACTGGAATTGGGCATTGAAATAGAGGACGACATGATAGTCCTGCGGCGGGACATTTATAAAAGTGGGAAGAGTGTATGCCGCATCAATGGAAAACTCGTCACCATTTCCGTTTTACGTGAAATAGGCAGTACTTTAGTCGATATTCATGGTCAGCATGAACATCAGGAGCTAATGGATGAAACGAAGCACTTGTCCCTTCTAGACCAGTTTGGTAAAGATAAAGTTACCGCAGCTTTGGAAGAATACGGACAGGTATACCGAAATTACGAAAAGACGCTGAGAAAGTTGAATAGTCTCAATGAAAATGAACAGCAGATGGCACATCGGCTTGACTTGATTCAATTCCAGCTTTCGGAAATTCAAGCGGCTAATTTGAAATTAAATGAGGATGAGAAACTGCTTGAGGAAAGAAAGCGGCTATCTAATTTTGAACGCATCCATGAAGCCGTTCAATTAAGCTATAATGGGCTGCGCGGCGAGCAAAAAGGATTGGACTGGCTTGGTCTAGTGATGAATAATTTAGAGGATGCTGCTGTGCTGAACCCTGATTATAAAGAATTAGCGGAGTCGGTGTCAAACAGCTACTATGTTTTGGAAGATGCAGCGCGAACGCTGCGAAGTGAATTGGATAATCTTGAATTTGACCCGCAAAGACTGAATGAAATAGAGGATCGCATAACGGAAATTAATCAATTAAAGCGCAAATACGGTCCCTCGATCGCGGCGATTTTAGAATACGGCGCGAAAATTGACGAGGAAATTGAAACGCTGCAAAATAAAGAAACCCACATCGAACAGCTGCAAAAAGAGCTTGTCTCGCTGAAGAAGGATCTGATGGTGGAAGGAAAAGAATTAACCAGCGTCCGCAGTCATTTTGCCAAGGAATTAACTAGAGCGATCCATCATGAATTAAAAGAACTTTACATGCAAAAAACAGTATTTGAAGTAAGAATGGCAAAACTGGAAAACCAGTTTTCAGCAAATGGCATGGATCAAGTAGAATTTTATTTAACCGCTAATCCTGGCGAACCTTTAAAACCGTTATCCAAAATTGCTTCGGGAGGGGAATTGTCACGGATTATGCTGGCACTAAAAAGCATTTTTTCGAAGCATCAGGAAGTCACTTCCATTATCTTTGACGAAGTAGATACCGGGGTCAGCGGACGGGTAGCACAGGCAATTGCCGAAAAAATTCATAAAGTATCAATTGATTCCCAAGTCCTCTGTATTTCCCACCTGCCTCAGGTGGCGGCAATGGCAGATACTCATTTATATATTGCAAAAGCCACCAAAGACGGCAGAACGAAAACAACGGTTAAGGCGCTGACTGAAGAAGAGAAAATTAGGGAGATCGGGCGCATGATCTCGGGAGCGGAAATCACTGATTTAACAAAAGAGCATGCGAAAGAATTACTTCAGCTTGCTCATAATACAAAGGTGTATTAAGGATTGTTACATATGGGGTCTGACACCCAATTGATACATCGGCTAAACTAAAGCCGCCGTATGGAAGGGGCAGGTTCTACTTGCACAAGCCTTCTTTTTGCCGGACATATTCATTCACTTAAAGAAGATTGCGAAATATTTCCTCATTCTACAGGTTTTTTATTACCGTCACAGTTATAAATGCACATCATGCAGGCAAAATTATAGATGTAGCCATTAAGACGGTTTTTGGACTAGAAGCGAGGAGAGTGAATGGATTGAATAAAGATTTTTTAAGAAAAATAATTGGTGGAATTCTCCTTGTTTCATTAATTGCTATAGGTTTTTCAAAACCTGTTCAACAATATAAACACTTTCCAAATAGTATTACCCTTTTTGAAGGGCAGCAGTTCCAGTTTCCAAAAGCAGTTCAAGTTTCGGCAACCGTACCTTCTGAACAGGCCATCGTGGCTTTAAGCCAGAATCATGAGTCTGTATCGCTTGAAGCAAAAGAGCAAGGAAAAAATGAAATGTTTTTGGAATTGGCAGGATTTCCGGTTAAAAAGGTCGATGTCAATGTATTAAAGAATTT
The DNA here is from genome assembly GCF_014207535.1 of Bacillus benzoevorans. Classification (GTDB taxonomy): domain Bacteria; phylum Bacillota; class Bacilli; order Bacillales; family Cytobacillaceae; genus Bacillus_BD; species Bacillus_BD benzoevorans. The sequence continues at coordinate 290,865 of NZ_JACHGK010000003.1, read as the reverse complement.
TAAAGTCATTCCCGGTGGTCAATCGATTGGAGTAAAGCTGAATACCGTTGGGGTGTTAGTTGTCGGACACCATCAGGTAGCAACCGATAGTGGTAAAGTATCTCCAGGGGAACAGGCAGGGATACAAGTTGGCGATATTATCACGCAAATAAATGGGAAAGAGATTGAAAAAATGACCGATGTCGCTCCTTTTGTGCAAGAAGCAGGAGCAAATCATGAACCATTAAAAATGATGGTAACGAGGGAAAACGGTAAATTTATGACTGAGCTCATGCCGCAAAGGGAAAAAGGGGAAGAGAATTTTAAACTGGGTCTATATATTCGCGATTCTGCGGCTGGAATTGGAACGATGACCTTTTATCATCCCGAAACGAAAAAATATGGTGCGTTAGGACATGTAATATCCGATATGGATACGAAAAAGCCGATTGTTGTCGGTGACGGACAAATTGTCAAATCGACCGTCACATCAATCGAAAAAGGAAGCAATGGCAATCCTGGCGAGAAATTAGCCCGCTTTTCTCCAGATAAGACCGTAATTGGAAATATTAAACGAAACAGTCCTTATGGGATTTTCGGTGAATTAAACAGAGAAATGAAAAACGGAATTATGGATGAGCCGCTTCCAATAGCCTTATCGCATCAGGTAAAAGAAGGACCGGCACAAATTCTAACGGTTGTGGAAAATGACGAGGTAAAGCTGTTTAATATTGAAATTGTCAGCACCATCCCGCAAAAATTCCCGGCAACAAAGGGAATGGTGATTAAGATTACTGATCCTGAACTATTAAACAAAACGGGGGGAATCGTTCAAGGAATGAGCGGCAGCCCGATTATTCAGGATGGGAAGGTTGTCGGCGCTGTTACCCATGTTTTTGTCAATGATCCAACAAGTGGGTATGGCGTTCACATTGAATGGATGTTAAATGAGGCAGGAATTGATATTTATGAAAAGGCTGAAGAGAAGGCTTCTTAAAAAGACGGGGATCATTTCCCGTCTTTTCTTTGTACCACCATTTACCACTTGGGGGAATGGAATTTTTTTGTTATGTTAAGGAAGATATTCAACATTTTCTGTATGCACACTTTATGAAAACGTCAAAAAGTATTGATTTTCGGATGCAAAACCATATTTACCATTAAAAGCAAATAAGACGCATTTTTTGGTGAAAAAACTTTTCGACAAAAATGATTTTTAAACCTAGTTTACAGGGGTGAAATCTGTCGAAACAAGCAGAAATCACAGAAAAATACTTAGAAGTGATGGATATATTAAGAAAAATTAAAATAATGAAAAGGAATTTTAGTTGCATTGTCGAAATTGTCATTTAGAATATAAATAAGAGAGAGAAAAACATTCCCGTCGTCTTGTTTAGACATGATTTAGGATAAAGATAATTGGGTGTAATGAAAAGAACATTGGGGAGGAAATAACGAGTGAGGAAAATTAAAGTTAGTGTAGTTGATGATAATCGCGAAATTGTCCATTTGTTGGAGGAATTTATTAATTCTCAAGAAGATATGGAAGTCGTAGGAGTAGCTCATAACGGTCAAGAGTGCTTGGAAATGCTTGAAAATATTGATCCAGATGTTTTAGTCCTGGATATCATTATGCCTCATTTAGACGGTCTTGCCGTACTGGAAAAACTGCGTGATTTAAATAAAAGTCATGTGCCAAATGTCATTATGCTGACAGCCTTTGACCAAGAGGATGTAACAAAGAAAGCGGTTGAATTAGGCGCTTCCTATTTTATTTTAAAACCGTTTGATATGGAAAATCTCGTCAATCAAATTCGGCAATTAAGCGGTAAACCAGCACCAGTCATTCGCAAGTCGACAGGAGGCTACCGCCCTCATGCCGAATCAAAACCAAAAAATCTTGATGCCAGCATTACCAGCATTATTCACGAAATTGGTGTTCCGGCACATATTAAAGGATACATGTATCTGCGTGAGGCAATTTCAATGGTCTATAATGATATTGAGTTGCTTGGTTCTATTACAAAAGTACTGTATCCGGATATTGCGAAAAAGTATAATACCACGGCAAGTCGTGTAGAACGGGCTATTCGTCATGCGATTGAAGTAGCATGGAGCAGAGGGAATATTGAATCGATTTCTTCTTTATTCGGTTATACTGTATCGATGTCAAAAGCAAAGCCAACCAATTCTGAATTTATCGCCATGGTTGCCGACAAGCTTCGTCTCGAGCACAGAGCTTCTTAAATTATTTGGAGAAAGTGAATTAGCTATGACCTTAGTATTCGCTCATAGAGGATTCTCAGCACTGTATCCGGAAAATACGATGATAGCGTTTAAGAAAGCAGGAGATGCAGGTGCTGATGGAATTGAACTGGATGTTCAACTGACAAAAGAGGGTGAAGTCGTCGTCATTCATGATGAAAAAGTGAACCGTACGACCGATGGCTCAGGGTATGTTAAAGATTTAACCTATTCGGAGATCAAGAGCTTGAATGCAGGGATGAATAGAAAGTCAGAGGTGCCGTCATTAAGAGAAGTACTGCAATGGCTGACGGAAAATCAATTGATTTGCAATATTGAATTGAAAAATAATGTGTTTGCATATGCAGGAATGGAAGAAAAGGTGATCAAGCTGATACGTGAATATGGTTTATCGCATCGTATCATCTTATCTTCCTTTAACCACAATAGCTTGGTACTGTGCCGCAGACTGGCACCAGAAATTGAAACAGCTGCGCTTTTGTCACAACAAATTTATCAGCCATGGGTTTATGCCGCCTCCATTGGGGTGCAGGGAATTCATCCAAAGTATGTGCATCTTTCGGATGATACTTTGCAGCAATCACTGGCCAATGGTGTGGCGGTCAGACCATATACGGTTAATAAAGGAAAGCATATGCGGCGTCTATTTCACTACGGCTGTACCGCTTTTATTACGGATGATCCCGCTTATGCTGTATCACTCCGTCGTAATCTGAACAATCCTCATTTTGGTGTTTAAGACAGTCAATCGAATGGTATTCTTCCAAGCACATTTACATAATCAGACCACTCAAAAAGCCTGATGCTCATGCATCAGGCTTTTTGTCATCGTTCTTTTCGTCTGGTTCGCGATTTTGAAAACGTGATTGTACTTTATTCTTCTTTCGATCACGATGAAGAATAAAACCGGCAATGAACCATATACCTGCGATAAACATAGCCAGTCCAAGCAAAAATTGCAGCCAAAGAAACGGTATCGGTTTATAGAGAATCCCGAATACCATATCCTTCATTAGTTTAAAGCCAACTACAGCCATGATTCCCGGTAATAATAAAATAATAAGTGCTAGAATTCTATTCATGAAGAGACCCTTCTTTTTATCGTGATATCAAAATCATAAATCATCCAAAAGATTTGTCAAGGCGGGCAATAAAGAATAAAATAGAAATGCGAAAAATAATGCATAAGGCTTTGTTTTAATATGAAAAATTTTTCATAGGAAGAGGACGTCATGATGGAATCCATGATTCATGAATTAATATTTAATTCAACCAACGATGGCATGATTGTGATTAATAATGATGAAAAGATTATTCTTTATAATAAAAGCGCGGAAAAAATGATCGGGGAGGAAAGCTTCGCTGTGATCGGAAAGCATATTCACGAAGTGATTCCGTCCAGCAAGCTGCCGCGTGTGCTGCGAACGCGCAGAATCGAAACGAACCAGGAAATCCGTTTAAACAACGGGCGCAAAATCATTTCAGCGAGATTCCCGATCATTGATGAGAATGGGCGGTTAAACGGAGCGTTGTCTGTTTTCAAGGACATTACCGATGCCGTCCGTCTTGCGGAAGAAATTACGAATTTAAAAGAGGTAGAGACGAAATTACAGGCTATATTCAATTCCAGTGATGAAGCGATTTCGGTGGTAGATGAAAATGGGTACGGCATGATGATTAATCCGGCCTATACGAGAATTACGGGTCTCGCGGCCAGCCAGATTATCGGCAAACCGGCGACAACGGATATCGCGGAGGGCGAAAGTGTTCATATGAAAGTGCTGCAGACGCGGAGGGCTGTTAGAGGGGTGTCGATGAAAGTCGGACCGAATAAAAAAGAAGTCATTGTCAACGGTGCACCGGTCATAGTTGATGGAAAGCTGAAGGGAAGCATCGGGGTCATTCGGGACGTATCGGAAATTCAGGATTTGAGCAGAGAATTACACAAGGCAAGGCAAATCATCCGAACGCTTGAGGCAAAATATACCTTTGAAGATATTATCGGAACATCGACAGAAATGAAAACGTCCATCGGACAAGCTAAACTGGCGGCCAAAACTCCGGCAACCATTCTCCTGCGCGGGGAGTCGGGTACAGGAAAAGAAATGTTCGCCCATGCGATCCATGATGAAAGTGAGCGGAAATATAATAAATTTATCCGTGTTAATTGTGCGGCCTTAAGTGAATCCCTGCTCGAAAGCGAACTGTTCGGGTACGAGGAAGGCGCCTTTTCCGGGGCGAAGCGGGGAGGAAAAAGAGGTCTGTTTGAAGAAGCGCAAAACGGCAGTATTTTTCTTGATGAAATCGGTGATTTGCCTTTGAATACCCAGGTAAAGCTTTTGCGGGTGCTGCAGGAGAATGAAATAACAAGGGTCGGCGGAACAAAGCCGACTTCCCTAAATGTACGAGTCATTGCCGCAACCAATGTCAATCTGGAAAAAGGGATGCTGAACGGTTCGTTTCGTGAGGACTTGTATTACCGCCTGAGCCGCATGCCGATTTATATTCCGCCTCTTAGGGAGCGCAAAGATGACATTAAGCCGTTAGCTGAGCGGCTGATTGAAAAAATGAATCAGGAGTACGGTCGTAATGTGGAAGGATTAACCAATGCCGCGCATACCCGTCTAATGGCATATCACTGGCCGGGAAATGTCCGCGAGCTGGAAAATATTATAGGCAGAGCCATGATCTTTATGAATAAAAATGAAACATTCATTGATGAAAATCATCTGCATGGTATGACAAACGTTTTATCTTCGGAGAAAAAGGCGCAAGAAAGCATGGGTACCAACCGTACATTATCTGAGAGGATAGAGGAATTTGAGAAAAAAATCATTATGGAAGCTCTAGAGCAGCAGAACGGAAATAAAACATTAACGGCTAAGAGCCTCGGTCTTTCAGTGCGAAACTTATATTATAAGCTGGAAAAATATCATCTTGCAAATAATGACGTGCAATAAATTTCATAACCATGCAAAGTCTTTCATGTTTTCATTGTGAAAAGAATGGCAAGAATGGTCATAAAAGCGAATATGACAACTTTTTTCCTTCCCAAAAGTTGACTTCTAGTTGGCATGATTCTTGCATTGATATAATGTGAGTAAAAAGAAAAATGTATGCAAGCTCCAATTCAGTATGTAAAAATATTCTATTACTATAGTGAAATGACTGTGGTTAATTCTTTTACGATATATGTCCAGATGTTCCAACTATCCTGCCGGAGACGTCGAGACTGCTGCATTCTTTGACTTTCAAAGATCATTGGGAGGAATGGACGTGGAATTATTTCCTTATTTGGAAAAATACCATTATGAACAGCTGCTGTTTTGTCATGACTCTTCATCGGGCTTAAGGGCGATCATTGCCATCCATGATACAACTCTAGGCCCAGCGTTAGGCGGTACAAGGATGTGGACCTATCATTCAGAAGAAGCCGCCATTGAAGATGCCCTTCGCCTGGCACGAGGAATGACCTATAAAAATGCGGCATCCGGGTTAAATCTCGGCGGCGGAAAAACCGTCATTATCGGCGATCCAGAGAAAGATAAAAGCGAGGCAATGTTTCGTGCATTCGGCCGCTTTATCCAGGGCTTAAACGGCCGCTATATTACAGCAGAAGACGTCGGAACGACCGTTGCTGATATGGATATTATTCATGAAGAAACGAATTATGTCACAGGAATATCACCGGAGTCTGGCTCCTCGGGCAATCCTTCGCCTGTCACGGCGTATGGCGTATACCGCGGCATGAAGGCGGCAGCTAAAGAAGCATTCGGCAGCGATTCGCTGAATGGACTCTCGGTCGCTGTTCAGGGAGTAGGAAATGTGGCATATGTGCTGTGTCGCTACCTCCATGAAGAGGGAGCGAAATTGATTGTGACGGATATCAGAAAATCAGCCGTAGAGCGGGCCGTAGCGGAGTTCGGAGCAATACCCGTTGAACCGGATGACATCTATGAAGCAGATTGTCATATTTTTGCACCATGTGCTCTTGGCAGTGTCATCAATGATCAGACTATTCCGAAGTTGAAAGCGAAAGTGATTGCCGGGTCGGCGAATAATCAGCTAAAAGAGCCCAGACATGGCGACATCCTTCATGAAATGGGAATCATCTACGCTCCAGATTATGTTATTAATGCTGGTGGTGTGATTAATGTGGCCGATGAACTCCATGGCTATAACCGCGAGCGCGCGATGCGGAAGGTGGAAATGATTTATCAACAAATAGCCAAAGTACTGGAAATATCGAAACGCGACGAAATTCCAGCCCATCAAGCCGCTGACCGGATGGCGGAGGAAAGAATCGAACAAATGCGGAAGTCGCGGAGCCAATTTCTGCAAAACGGTCTTCACATTTTGAGCAGGAGATAAGGTGAAAATGGAATGGGGAGGCTTTCGTTCTTCCGGTCTCTCCTTTTTCCCCGCGGCAGGATGAAGAATTGAATGGAGGCGGTAACGTTGCGTGAACACAAATTTAGAATGCTCATCATGAGTCCAAGTTTAAACAGCACAAAAATAGGGATATTTGAAAATGAAATTTCGATTTTCGAAAAAAACATCACACATAATAGCGGAGAAAACAATTCTTACAAAAGAATTACCGATCAATACCAACTCCGGAAAAACGATGTGCTTGAAATATTACATAACGAAGGTATTAACATTTCAAAGCTGGATGCTGTATGTGCCCGCGGCGGGCTGCTGCGTCCAATTGAGGGGGGGACTTATGAAGTCAATGAGCAAATGCTGAGTGATTTGCGTACCGGCTTTTCCGGCGAGCATGCCTCCAATTTAGGCGGCATTATCGCCTATGAAATTGCTTCCGGTCTCAATATCCCGGCCTTTATTGTTGACCCGGTCGTCGTCGATGAACTGGATGAAATAGCGAGGGTATCCGGTTTCCCTTTAATCGAGCGGAAAAGTATCTTTCATGCTTTAAACCAAAAAGCGGCGGCCCGCAGAGTGGCAAAGGAGCTTGCGCGCCATTATGAGGAATTAAATTTAATTGTCGCCCATTTAGGCAGGGGCATTACGATTGGTGTGCATAAGCAGGGAAAAGTGGTCGATGTTAACGACGGCCTGCACGGCGAAGGCTCTTTCAGTCCGGAACGAGCTGGTACTGTACCGACGGGTGCTTTGATCAATCTTTGTTTTTCCGGCAAGTATAGCGAAGAGGAAATCATCGCAATGCTCGTGGAAAAAAGCGGTTTTCTCGGTTACTTGGGAACGATTGACCACAGACAAGTGGAAAAAAGGATTTTGAATGGAGATAAAAAAGCAGAACTGATTTTTTCCGCCATGGCTTATCAGGTGGCCAAAGAAATCGGCGCAGCCGGTACGGTCTTAGCGGGCAGGGTGGACGCCATTATTTTGACGGGAAAATTGGCAGAAAACAAAAGGTTAACGGAAAAAATTTCAGGCCGCGTCAATTGGATTGCCGATGTTTTTGTCCATCCGGGAGAAAATGAACTGCTCTCCTTGGCGGAGGGAGCCCTAAGGGTCCTTCGCGGGGAAGAGAATGTAAAGGAATATCCAAACGTGAAGGTATCGATTAGACCATAAACGACTATGACAGGCATTCTATACAAGGATATTCAACTTAAACAGGGGAAATGGAATTTAAAGGCCGAATAGGCTGGCATTCTTCCTCTACAGGGAGGTTAACGAATTGGCTACTGAATACGATCTCGTCATTCTTGGCGGGGGAACCGGCGGTTATGTCGCAGCGATACGCGCAGCACAGCTTGGACTGAAAACTGCGGTAGTAGAAAAAGAAAAACTTGGCGGTACATGTCTTCATAAAGGCTGTATCCCATCGAAGGCGTTACTGCGCAGCGCTGAAATTTATGCAACGGTTAAACGCAGTGAAGAGTTTGGGATCACAGTCAGTGATGCAGCGCTGAACTTTGCAAAAGTGCAGGAACGAAAAGAGAAAATCGTATCCCAGCTTCATAAAGGGGTCCAGCACCTGATGAAAAAGGGAAAGATTGATGTGTACGAAGGAAAAGGACGTATTTTAGGACCCTCGATATTTTCTCCTCTTCCCGGAACGATCTCCGTCGAAATGAACAGCGGCTGCGATAACGAAATGCTTATCCCTAAAAATGTTCTGCTTGCAACTGGCTCACGTCCGAGAACCCTGCCGGGGCTTGACATCGATGGGGAATATGTTCTGACTTCAGATGAAGCTTTGGTCTTCAAGGAACTGCCGTCATCGATCATCATTGTCGGCGGTGGAGTAATTGGAGTGGAATGGGCTTCGATGCTGACCGATTTCGGTGTATCAGTCACAATACTTGAATATGCAGAACGCATTCTTCCGACAGAAGATGCGGAGATTTCCAAAGAGATGGAGCGCTTATTTAAAAAGAAAGGGATCCAAGTGAACACAGGAGCTAAAGTGCTGCCAGAAACATTGCAAAAAGAGAACGGAGTTACGATCACCGCGATGATCAATGAAAAATTATGCGAATTCCAGGGAGATAAGCTGCTTTTATCCGTCGGCAGGCAGGCGAATGTGGAGGGAATTGGTCTTGAAAACACAGATGTTGTGCTTGAAAACGGCGTGATTAAGACGAATGAATATTATCAGACAAAGGAATCCCATATTTACGCCATTGGCGACTGTATCGGCGGTATTCAGCTGGCCCATGTCGCATCGCATGAAGGTATGACAGCAGTAGAGCATTTGGCTGGTGTTATGCCGCATCTGCTTGATTACAGCTTGATTCCTTCTTGCGTTTACAGCCATCCTGAGGCAGCGAAGGTCGGCTTCACAGAGGCAGAGGCGATAGCAAAAGGCTATAAAGTCAAAATAGGCAAATTTTCATTCCGGGCGATCGGGAAAGCGCTAGTATTCGGTGAAAGTGATGGTTTTGTGAAAATCGTTGCTAACGCAGAAAACGATGATGTGCTCGGAGTACACATGATTGGTCCAAATGTCACCGATTTAATTTCAGAAGCGGGGCTTGCCAGGGTGCTCGATGCTACCCCATGGGAAATTGCCCATAGCATCCATCCGCATCCAAGCCTTTCCGAAATTATGGGGGAGGCGGCATTGGCAGTTGACGGCAAAGCGATTCATGGATAAAAGGGAACTAAACTACCGTCAAAAAAGAGTGCTGTCCGTGAGACGGGTTGTAGAAAACTAGCCGTAAAGTCCAGAATCGAGCTTCTTTAGAAAATGGTTAGGGAGGATTTATATATGGGTGAAAATCGCCATCAGGCACTTGGTTTAACGGATAAACAAGTGTTAGAGATGTATGAAACGATGCTCTTAGCAAGAAAAATAGATGAAAGAATGTGGCTTTTAAATCGTGCCGGGAAAATACCTTTTGTGATTTCCTGTCAAGGACAGGAGGCTGCACAGGTTGGGGCATCATTTGCCCTTGACCGGAGCAAGGATTACGTTCTGCCTTATTACCGCGACCTTGGAGTTGTATTAGCCTTTGGCATGACGACAAAGGAAATTATGCTTTCAGCCTTCGCGAAGGCTGAAGATCCGAATTCAGGGGGACGCCAGATGCCCGGTCATTTTGGGCAAAAGAAAAACCGGATCGTTACTGGTTCTTCTCCTGTTACGACACAGGTACCGCATGCTGTAGGGATTGCTTTAGGGGCAAAAATGGAGGGGAAAGATCTCGTTAGTTTCGTGACATTCGGCGAGGGTTCCTCGAACCAGGGAGATTTCCATGAAGGGGCTAATTTTGCCGCCGTTCACAACCTGCCCGTCATCTTTATGTGCGAAAATAACGGCTACGCTATTTCCGTTCCATTAAAGAAACAAGTGGCATGCGAATACATTGCCGACCGGGCGATCGGTTACGGCATGCCGGGAGTGACGGTAGATGGCAATGATCCATTAGCCGTTTATACAGCGATGAAGGAAGCAGCCGATCGGGCACGGAGGGGAGAGGGTCCGACATTAATTGAAACGATTGTTTACCGTTTAACCCCGCATTCATCGGATGACGATGATTCCAGTTACCGGACAAAGGATGAAGTCAGTGAAGCGAAAACCAGGGATCCATTGTTCACGTTCCGCGCCTATTTAAAAGAAACAGGTGTTTTAACAGAATCCCTGCAAGAAGAACTGGAAAAGCGTATCGCGGTGATCGTCAATGAGGCGACAACATATGCCGAAGAGGCACCATATGCCGAACCACAACATGCTTTGCGGTATGTATACGCAGAAGAACAGGCAGGGGGGAAATAAGACATGGCTGTAATATCCTATATTGATGCCATCACTCTGGCCATTCGTGAAGAAATGGAGAGAGATCCGCGCGTGTTTATTATGGGCGAGGATGTCGGGGTAAAAGGTGGAGTATTTAAAGCGACACATGGACTTTACGAGCAGTTCGGCGAGCATAGGATCATTGATACGCCTTTGGCTGAATCAGCAATAGCCGGAGTTGGTATTGGCGCCGCAATGTATGGTATGCGCCCGATTGCCGAAATGCAGTTTGCCGACTTTATTATGCCGGCGGTGAACCAAATTATTTCTGAGGCGGCGAAAATCCGCTACCGATCCAATAATGACTGGAGCTGCCCTATGGTCATCCGTGCACCGTATGGAGGCGGGGTTCATGGTGCCTTATATCATTCCCAATCCGTTGAGGCTGTATTCGCGAATCAGCCTGGGTTGAAAATTGTGATGCCATCAACACCGTATGATGTCAAAGGTCTGCTAAAGGCAGCGATTCGCGATGATGATCCGGTATTATTTTTCGAACATAAACGGGCCTACCGTCTTCTAAAAGGGGAAGTACCGGAAGATGATTATGTTCTGCCACTGGGGAAGGCGGAAGTGAAGCGAGAGGGAGAGGATATCACCGTCATTACTTACGGACTCTGTGTCCATTTTGCTCTCCAGGCAGCTGAAAAGTTAGCGGCTGATGGCATTTCCGTCCATGTCGTGGATTTGCGGACCGTCTACCCGCTGGATCAAGAGACCATTATCGAAAGTGCGGCGAAAACGGGCAAGGTGCTGCTCATTACCGAGGATAATAAAGAAGGCAGCATTATCAGTGAAGTAGCGGCAATTATTGCTGAAAACTGCTTGTTTGATTTAGATGCACCGATTAAACGGCTTGCCGGACCAGATGTCCCGGCAATGCCATACGCACCAACAATGGAGAAATATTTTATGATGAACGAAGATAAAATAGAAAAGGCCATGCGCGAATTGGCTGAATTCTAAAGAAGGGGGAGGGTCAATTTTGGCCATAGAAAAAATTACAATGCCTCAGCTGGGCGAAAGCGTAACGGAAGGGACGATTACGAAATGGATGATCGCGGTCGGTGATCGGGTAAATCAATATGATCCCCTTGCTGAAGTGATGACAGATAAAGTAACGGCGGAAATCCCCTCCCTGTTTACGGGGATTATTACAGATTTAGGGAGTGAGGACCACACCTATGCCGTGGGTGAGGTGATTTGTTCCATCGAGACAGAAGCAGCCGGGGATGCAGCAGCCGTTCATCCTGTCTCTGTAAAAGCAGAGGGAGAACCTGCTCCACAAATGGAGGATGGGGAACAGACAGCAGGCAAAAGCCGATATTCCCCTGCGGTACTGAAGCTTTCACAGGAACATGACATTGATTTAAAAGCCGTTAAAGGAACAGGAGCGGGCGGGAGGATTACGCGTAAAGATGTGCAGCGCATTATCGAATCCGGCGTCATCCCGCAAGTCACGGAATCGGCGCAAGAAGCGACAGTCGTACAGTCGGAAGTGCAGGAGCCGGCATTGGCACCAGCTGCTCTTCCGCCCATGCCGGTCATCACCGGTATGGGGGATATTGAGATTCCGGTAACCGGAGTGCGCAAGGCGATCGCGTCAAATATGGTGCGGAGTAAGTCTGAAATCCCGCATGCCTGGATGATGATCGAGGCCGATGTCACGAATCTTGTGAAATACCGCCAGGAGATTAAAGATGAGTTTAAGCAAAAGGAAGGCTTCAATTTGACCTTTTTCGCCTTTTTCGTCAAAGCGGTAGCGCAAGCCTTGAAGGAGTTCCCGCAGTTGAATTCCACATGGGCCGGCGATAAAATTATTCAAAGAAAAGAAATTAACATCTCAATAGCTGTTGCTTCAAATGAAGAGTTATTTGTCCCTGTCATCAAAAATGCCGATGAAAAATCAATCAAGGCTATCGCTAGGGAAATTACGGAGCTGGCAGCGAAAGCGCGCACCGGACGTCTGACAGTTAATGATATGCAGGGCGGTACTTTTACGATTAATAACACAGGAACATTCGGTTCGATTCAATCCGTTGGGATTATTAATTACCCGCAGGCAGCGATCCTGCAGGTGGAATCGATCGTGAAGCGTCCGGTTGTCATCGATGATATGCTTGCGATCAGGGATATGATCAATCTATGTCTTTCTCTTGATCACCGGATCCTCGATGGATTAATTTGCGGTAAATTTTTATCCAGGGTAAAAGAATTGCTTGAGAAAGTATCAAAAGAACATACTTCTGTTTATTAACTATTAGATAAAAAAGCTGATTCATTCATGGTGAATCAGTTTTTTTCTTGTTGCTAGTTTTGTTATCGTGTAATAAAATTATGTTATGCGATGAAGATTTTGAATTTTATCACAATTTATTGCCAGCAATTTCTATTTTATGAGGATTTCGAAGGGGGGGAATGCTGTCTATTGCAGGCGGCATGTCATGAGTTTAGAGGATATCATTGGATACTCATTTCCAGAACAGACATTTGAAAGCTGGAGACAAAAGGCAGAAGAATCCTTAAAAGGCAAAAGTTTGGAAAGTCTTTCAAGGAAAACTTATGAAAACATTCAATTGAAACCGCTTTACACGAAAGAAGATCGGGCAGGGTGCGTTGTTCCGCAATTCCCTGGTCAAGGAGATTATCGGCGTGGAAGCAAGGCTTTGGGCTATATAGAAGAAAACTGGAAGATTGCCCAAAAAATCAATGCTCCGGATTTGGGGCAGCTGCAAGAACGTTTAACTTCATCGATGAATAAGGGGCAAAATACTGTTTCTTTTGTTCCAACTGAAGAGATCGTAAAGGAATTATCTACACTGTTGCAAAATTTGGATCAGAACATTCCGTTTGCGGTTAATGCAGGGGACTATCTGGAGGAGATCCTCGCAGCGGTCGAAGCAGTGGCTGATCAAAACAGCGGCTATATTGCCAAGGATCCAGTTTCTCTTCGTGCACAAAATGGCAGGAGTTTTGCGGGAGACGAGGTAGAATATGCCCAATTTGCACAAACGATTCAAAAAGGTATGGCAGCAAATCCAAACTTGAAAACGATTCTTACGGATACAACCGTTTACCATAACGGCGGAGCCAGTGCGGTTCAAGAGTTAGCGATTGCGCTCGCAACAGCCGTCTATCATATTGAACAACTGAAAAGTCATGGTCTGTCAGTCGATGACATTGTCCCGAAAATGGTCTTCCATTTTTCCATCGGCAGCCACTTCTTTACGGAAACAGCGAAATTAAGAGCTGCAAGAGTCCTTTGGAGTAAAATGACTGAAGCCTATCAAGTGGCAGAAGAACTTCAAGGGCAAATGGAGATTTCCGCTGATACATCCTGGTTTACGAAAACAGCTTATGATCCATATGTGAATCTATTACGCGCTGGAAATGAAGCGTTTGCCGCGGTATTAGGCGGAGTACAGTATTTACATGTTAGTCCCTTCGATGAGCCGGAAGGGAAATCTAGTGAATTTTCCGAACGGATTGCCCGCAATACACAGCTGCTTTTAAGAAATGAAGCACGTTTAGGTTCCATTATTGATCCGGCAGGAGGTTCCTGGTATATCGAATCACTGACAGACGAATTGGCTGAAAAGGCATGGGCACTTTTCCTTGAAATCGATGAAAAAGGCGGGATTGCCGCGGTGTTAGAAAGCGGCTGGCTGCAAGCACAAATCGAAGAAGTGAAAGCAAAACGGATGTATGATACTGCGACACGCAAACAAACGATTGTCGGTACGAATCAATATGCAAACCTCAAGGATAAGCCGCTGACAGCACAAGTTGAGGAAACGGGTTTAGTGACCGATTTCGCTCCGGTGAAACAGGAACGTTTAGCAGAGCCATACGAAAAGCTGCGGCAAAGAGCAGAGAAGTTAGCGCAGATGAATCAGGAACCTATCAGCGGGTTGATTTGCTTAGGATACTTAAAAAATCATAAAGCACGGGCTGATTTTATCGATGGATTCCTAGCTCCCGGCGGAATTGCGGCAGAGCGGAGCGGTGAATTACAATCATCTGAGGATGTTTCGAGTTTTATCAACGAAAAGAAATGTGATTTTTATGTACTATGCGGCTCAGATGCACAATATGCCGAATCAGGCTTAAGTGTAATAAAGACCATCCGTGAGAGTTTCCCTGAGCTTCAGCTTTATGTAGCAGGGCTTGCACCGGAGGGAGAGACAGAAGCTTGGAAGCAGGCCGGTGTTATTGATTTTATTACAATGAAAAGCAATTGTTATGAAACATTGCGTTCCTTTTTAAATGAAATAGAGGTGAAAAAGGTCCATGAGTAAGAAACCGGATTTCAAAAGCATCTCATTTGCTTCCGCCAAGAAGGGTGACGGCAGTAAATGGAAGGAAGAAGCAGAGCGTCAAATTGAGCGTTCGCTCGACGACCTATTATTTGAAACAAATGAAAGAATCTCAACGAAAGCTTTATATACAGAAGAAGACAGCGCAAATGCCGCTCATTTAAATGATAAACCGGGTCTTCCGCCTTATACACGCGGACCATACCCTACGATGTACGTGAACAGACCGTGGACAGTGCGCCAATATGCAGGTTTCTCTACAGCCGAAGAAAGTAATGCCTTTTACCGCCGCAACTTGGCAATGGGGCAGAAGGGGCTGTCGGTGGCATTTGACCTTGCGACACACCGCGGCTATGACTCGGATCATCCCCGTGTTGTCGGCGATGTCGGGAAAGCCGGCGTAGCGATTGATTCAATCGCGGATATGAAGATTCTTTTTGACGGCATTCCGCTCGATCAAATGTCTGTATCAATGACGATGAACGGAGCGGTTCTGCCAATCATGGCCTTCTATATTGTGACGGCAGAAGAGCAGGGTGTCACGCAGGATAAGCTTTCCGGTACGATTCAAAATGATATTTTAAAAGAATACATGGTGCGGAATACGTATATTTATCCGCCGGAAATGTCAATGAGAATTATCGCTGATATCTTTGAATATACGTCCAAATATATGCCGAAATTTAACAGTATCAGTATTTCCGGTTATCATATGCAGGAAGCCGGAGCACCGGCCGATATCGAGCTGGCATATACGTTGGCAGACGGTCTTGAATATGTCAGAACAGGTCTGAGAGCAGGAATTGACATTGACTCCTTTGCTCCAAGACTGTCCTTCTTCTGGGCTATCGGTATGAATTACTTTATGGAAGTAGCAAAAATGCGTGCAGCTCGTTATATTTGGGCAAAAATGATGCAGTCCTTCGAGCCGAAGAACAGTAAAGCCTTAGCCTTACGGACACACTCTCAGACTTCGGGCTGGAGCTTAACGGAGCAGGATCCATTTAATAACGTGATTCGTACATTGATTGAAGCCCATGCAGCGGCAATGGGTCATACGCAGTCATTGCATACGAACGCATTGGATGAAGCGATTGCCCTGCCGACAGATTTCTCAGCGCGAATTGCCCGTAATACCCAGCTATTCCTTCAAGACGAAACAGGCATCACGAACGTCATTGATCCATGGGGCGGTTCCTACTATGTCGAAGCCTTAACCAATCAATTAATTGAACGTGCTTGGGAACATATTGAAGAAATTGAGTCTTTAGGCGGAATGGCAAAAGCGATCGAAACCGGTCTGCCAAAAATGCGAATTGAAGAAGCAGCAGCAAGACGACAGGCGCAAATTGATTCACGCAAAGAAATGATTATCGGGGTGAACAAATACCGTCTTGATAAAGAAGAACCAATTGAGATTTTAGATATTGATAATTCGGCTGTTCGTTTAAAACAGATTGAACGATTAAATGAATTAAAACGCCTCCGTGATGATGAAAAGGTTAAAGACGCGTTATCCGCGATTGAACAAGCCTGCGTCATGAATGAAGGCAATCTGCTAGAGCTGGCCGTAAATGCGGCACGTGTCCGTGCTACCCTCGGTGAAATTTCCGATGCGATTGAAAAATCAGCAGGACGCCACAAAGCAACGATCCGTTCGATCAGCGGCGTATACAGCTCTGCTTTTTCAAATGAAGAAGAAATTACTGAAGTAAAAAAGATGACCGATGAATTCTTGGAAAATGAAGGGCGTCGTCCGCGTATCCTGATTGCGAAAATGGGACAGGATGGACATGACCGCGGAGCGAAGGTAATCGCTACCGCATTTGCCGACTTAGGCTTTGATGTGGATATCGGTCCTTTATTCCAAACACCGGAAGAAACGGCTCTGCAGGCAGTAGAAAACGATGTTCATGCGATTGGCATGAGTTCACTTGCTGCCGGACATAAAACATTGCTGCCGCAGCTAGTTGAAGAATTGAAGAAATTAGGCAGGGAAGATATTGTTGTCATCATCGGCGGCGTTATTCCGGCACAGGATTATCAATTCCTATCCGACAACGGTGCAGCGGCGATCTTTGGTCCTGGTACGGTTATTCCTGTAGCGGCACAAAAGGTTGTCCGCGCCATTTATGAAAAGCTCGGATACGAGGAAGTGAAAGCGTAAATGCCTGATGAAAAAAGGCCTGAATGGATTAATCCCGATGAGCCGGAAAAGTTTTCCACCGTTATTCGTAAAGGGGTCGAAGTCGAGGGGCAAACAACCTTTGTGAAAAGTGGTACCTTTAAGAAAAAAAGGCAGGATGATGTGACGACAGAGCAAATCTATGAAGGAATTCTCCGCGGCGAGCGTACAATGCTGGCACGCGGTATCACCCTGATTGAAAGCAATGCCGAGCATCATTTTCGCAAAGCGCAGGACCTGTTGCAAAAACTGCTCGCGAAAAGTGGCAGAGCGGTCCGGATCGGGATTACCGGGGTGCCGGGTGCCGGAAAAAGTACGTTTATTGAAGCCTTCGGTACCTATTTATGCAATGCAGGCCTGAAGGTGGCGGTACTGGCCGTCGACCCGAGTTCAAGTCTGAGCGGTGGAAGCATTTTGGGGGATAAGACGCGTATGGAGCAGTTGGCCCGCAATCCGCGCGCCTTTATCCGCCCTTCTCCTTCCGAGGGGAAGCTTGGCGGTGTTCACCGCAAAACAAAAGAAACGATGCTTCTATGTGAAGCTTACGGCTTTGATGTCATTTTGATAGAAACGGTCGGAGTCGGGCAGAGTGAAGTCATTGTCCGCGATATGGTTGACTTTTTCATGCTCGTCGTGCTGACTGGTGCCGGTGATGAATTGCAGGGAATGAAAAAAGGGATCATGGAGCTGGCTGATGCAATTGTTGTCAATAAAGCTGACGGAGATAACCTCACCTTTGCGAAGAAAACGCGGTCGGAGTATAATCAGATTCTCCATTTTCTCCAGCCGGCGACAAAGGGCTGGAGTACAAAGGCATATACATGCTCTTCGCTTCAAGGAGTGGGAATCGGCGAGATCTGGGAAGTGATCCAAAACTTTGTTTCCATAACGCAGCAAAGCGGTGTGTTTGATGAACGGCGCCGGGCGCAGACGAAGGAATGGATGAAGAATATGATTATCGATCAGCTGCAAACCGGTTTCTTCTTTAACCCGGCGATTAAGGAGCTGCTGCCGAAAATCGAAAACGAGGTCATTTCCGGCAATAAAACTGTTACCACCGCGGTGGATGAATTATTTCAGGTGTACTATAAAACGTTTAGATAAACGAACCGCCCGGATTCGGGCGGTTTTTCTATGAGACTAGTTTCAGCCCAATAGCAGCACATAAAACCATTGTGATAAAAACAAGCCTTTTCCAGTCTTTTGATTCGCCATAAAAGATCATCCCAATCAAAGTACCGCCAACAACACCAATTCCTGTCCAAATGGCATAAGCGGTTCCCATTGGCAGAAAGCGCATGGAGTAGCCTAGCAATAAAAGACTGGAGCCAAAACCCAAAATTAATAAAACGATCGTGTGTAAATTTTGCTTATGATGCAAGCGATTGATCATGGCAACGCCAAATGTCTCCAATAGACCTGCCAGGATTAAAGATAACCAAGCCATTAGGATTCAATTCCTTTCTCAACTTTGTTGTCTGTGACTAATTTCAACCCCAAAACCCCAATTAACAATAGGAAAATGAGCAGTATTTTTTCCCATCTGAATGGTACCTCAAAGAAAAGAATTTCTGAAATGACCGTACCTGCCGTACCTAATCCGACAAATATAGCATAGACCGTACCTGCAGGAAGAACCTGCCCTGCTGTAATCATGAGATAATTGCTGAAAATGATAGCAAAAATGGTCCCGGTCCACGTCCAAAAATTATGGGCATGAGTTAATCCAATCACCCAAAAGATTTCCAACAAAGCGGCAGCAAATACTTTCATCCAGTGTCGATTCATCAACAGCACCTCCAATTTCTTTCATTAAAAACAAAAAAGCCCTGAGAGAAACCTGTCATCCAGTTTCTCCCGGGCTTTTATCCCTCCGTGGCACAGCAAATGGTACTGTGAGTTTTCTCTCGGACCAGACCAAAAACATTTGCGGAACCCTAGAAAACATTTGATTTATCCAATTGTTTATTATTTTACATATTTTCATTACGATTTCAAGCTTAAAGAAATGGATATAAAGTTCTGAATAGTTTAAAGGATTCAATATTTTAAAGGGGTAGTGTGCTATAATTATTCTATCTTAAGAAAAATACGTGCATTATTTCGATTTTCTAGGTGATAAATTTAAATATAGCGCATTTAATTATGCAGGGGAGTGAAACAGAATGCGGGTTGATATTACACGAATGGAAGATGAACAGGCGAAAATCATTCTTCAAGAAACAGCTGGTTTAGCCATCATTACGATCCACCGGCCGCAAAAGAAAAATGCATTAACAGCCAAAATGTGGGAGCAATTATCTGAAATTGCACAGCATGTGTTGGATAACCCTAAAAATAAAGTGGTGCTGTTAAGAGGGTCGGGTCAGCAATTTACTGCGGGATCGGATATTGGAGAGTTTCATCAAATGTCATTAGAAGATGCCGAGCATTCTTTTGTCCTGATGGAAAAGGCAATTGCAACGATTGAAAATTTGCCCTTGCCGACCATCGGGATTATAAACGGACCGGCAATGGGGGCAGGACTTGAGCTTGCGCTGGCATGCGATCTGAGGGTTGGTTCGGAAAAGGCCAGATTAGGCATTCCAGTGGGGAAATTAGGAATTACGATCAATAATAAATTTGCCAAAAGGATCGTCGATTTAGTCGGACCCAGCATTACAAAGGAATTAGTCTATTTAGGACGTATTTTAAAAGCTGATGAAGCTTATGCATTAAGGATGTTAAATTATTTAGTAGAAGAATCCGAACTTGATCGGTATGCGATAAAGATGGGGAAATTAGTGGCTTCCATGTCCCCAGCCTCGCTTCTTGCCGTTAAAAATTCTGTTAATGAATGCATAAACAGTGCCCCTGTATTATGGCAGGGATCGACTCCATTTGTGGATAAAAATGATTTCCCAGAAGGGGTAGCGGCATTTGTTGAAAAACGCGCACCGAAATTTACCCGTCAAGTAACATCATAATGAAAACCGCAAACTCCTTGTTCAGTTATCTTCTTAAAAAGAACGGAAAGCTCACTAGTTTCTGGAGCCTTCCGTTCTTTTTGTCATGGAGATATATAAGTTGACTGAATAAAGTTCAATATTGAGCAGCTGAAGAAAATGATCGCGAATATCTTTTTGCAGGCACTCGGTCATCTGGACTAGATTGCTATGGAGAGGGTACTTTATTATGACAGCCGCCTTTAGTACCGGAAGACCTTTCAACTCAAATTGGACGGACTTGCACTCTTCAATATCTTTGAAATTCATACAAGTTCTTTTCACAATATCTGCAAATACTTTTTTATGAATGATGATCGAGTCACGGTGAAAATCAGGATGAACGATCGTATTTTCTCCAATTCTTTCTTTATTATGTGAAAAAATATCCATTCCCTTATAGATGAGTCTTTTGAATAAGTTTTGATCGACTTGTTGATAGGGAATAGGAATGATATGTTTTCCCTCTGTTTTTCTGACAAACTGAGCCGCCTTGATTTCGCTGGAGGTACGGATATCCTCGACATGGTAGAAATGTTGAATTTCTCCTAAATCTAGTCGTTTGGCAATTAACTGTGTCATCCGATCCGATGTCCCAATGATTAAGAGTTTTTCAATATAATAAGAGTTGAGGGCCCTTTGCACTTCCTTCGCATGGTCTGTGAAAAAAAAGGTTGCCCTTTTCACAGCGGTGATGGAGTTTTTTTCAAACTTTGCTGATGTACCAGCGATTTTTTCCCCATTTACAATCAATAAGCCATCGTCAATAATGGCTGTAATCTTGTGCTTATGCGCAAAAGATAAGGCACTTGTGCTTTTTCCAGACCCGCTCGGCCCGCTTAATGAAAGTATTTCCATATAGCTCTTATGTTCTCCCTTCCATAACAATGATCCTGCAATATTAAAAAAGATAGAGAAACGATTAAAGTAGTAAATTCGACAAATCGACTTTGAACTCCTTCTCCTAGATATGGTAGTGAGATAAAAGAAATCTAAAATTAACGAAAGATAAGCTTTATCCTATGATGCAAATCACCCCGCAAAGCATCTGTCTGTAATAGGATGGAATAAGAGGTGAAGGTATATGAAAAAAGATCGTTCAGTTTCATTAGAGCATGATGAATATGAAAATGATTTAGAATTGGTTGTGAAGGATGCTATTGAGGCGGTTGCGGAAACAGAAAGCGGGTACTACGTGAATCTTGTCACGCCGTCGAACCTGGGAAATCCTGAAGAGTATTTAACCGAGGCATTAAATACGGTCTTTAAAGAGACAATCAAAACAAAATTTATCGACCAATGCGGCTGCGGCGGCTATGTGCTTAGAGTATGGAAAAACTAAGTGATTATTCGATTTTAACCGGCTATTCAAATCGTCAGGTGATTTTGAACGAGTACTTGGATGAGGACTATCTTGAAGAGCGGCATGGATTTCATTTTCAGACTGTTGCTGTGACAGACTCCATTCTTGCTTTTTCAAGGAAAGGAAAAAGTGATTTTTACATTCCAATAGAGAAGTCCGCTCATTTCTATGTAAATGATGATTTTCAAAACTATTATATTTTGCGAAACGGTTCCAAAAGGCTGGAAATTTATTTCCCATAAGCTGTATGGGACCTTTTTTCTGGAAAAAGACGATGAGGGAACGATACTCGGATTGCAGAATGCAGAAGGGTATATTGCTGTAAAACTAAAATTAGGCGGTATTCGATGATGACATGTGAACACACTAATTCCATATGAAAACGGATACATAAAACGTAATAAATGAAAGGTATGTTTATCATTTATATTGGTTATGTAGAAGGAACTGAGATCGTAATCTCAGCCAACAAAGTAATAAGATCAATGGCTTACCAACCAAATCTTATTGACTAAAGTATAGCACCATAGTATTAAAAAGCCAATGGTAAATGTCGGTGAATGGCAAATATTTTGTCAATTTTAATACAAAAGCGGATCCACTGCATTTGTTTGGTAAAAAAGGAGATACGGATGCTGTATCTCCTTTTTTACGATATTGAATTATTATTCCGTGAAACCTTTAAATTCATGGATGAGCTGCTTTACACCATTATAAAGAATAGCACCATCCATCCCTCCTAAGAGAAAATGAAATCCCATCTCTACATGCTGCTCGATGGCGCCGGACCAGGTCATAATGGCCGGTGTCACTTGATGCTTTTCACATGCAGCAATGACTTTGCGGCAGCTTTCCTGCACGTCCGGATGATTTGGCTGCCCCGGAAGCCCCATGGAAGCACATAAATCATACGGTCCGACAAAGGCGATATCGATTCCAGGTACAGAAAGAATTTCGTCAATGTTTTCAACCGCTTCATAATGTTCAATTTGAACAATGACAAGCACCTCATTATTGGCTTCTGCATAATAATCCTTGTATCCCTCTGCGGCAGCGCCAAAGAGGACGGCTCTTCCTGCCCCTGTACCGCGAATGCCAGCTGGTGGATATTTAGCGTAACTAACCGCATTCTCAGCTTCTTCCTTCGTATTAATCATTGGAATCATGACACCTTCAGCCCCGGTGTCTAAGCCTCTTTTGACCAATGATTTTTCATTTCCGGCAACCCTAATCAGTGGAGTTGCTTGCGTACCGCGGATGACGGATACCATTCTGCCGGCTGTTTCAATATCCATTGAACCATGTTCGGCATCAATCATAATAAAATCGGCACCTGTATGACCAAGGATTTCGGCATTGTCGAGGCTGTTCGTCATAATCCATGTTCCAAATACTCTCTGTTTCTGTTTTAATTTTTCTTTCAGCGTATTTTTTCTCACAGCAGCCACCTCTGTTATGTATATTGTTTTTCTAAGTAAAGCATCTTTCAGTGAAATCGTTGTTCACAATTTGAAGGAATGGTCTACTAAATAGGAGCACAAGTATTAGCGCCACTATTATTATTCTCTCATTTGTTGCAGGAATAAAAAAGCATTTTTGCAGGAAATATTATTTATTTTTTCTGAAAAATAATCAGAGAAAAAGATTCATATAGAGCAATGAGAAAACAACAAAAAGAATGCAGGGCTTTCTGCAACATGAGCCCTGCCGTTTAATAGAACCTCTATATTTCAATAATAATTGGAAGAATCATCGGCTTTCTCTTTGTATGTTGAAATAAAAATTGTCCGACTTCTTTTTTTATGCTCTGCTTGATGATATTCCAAGAGTGGATATCTGCCTCAAGCAATGTGTTGACCGTTGTTTGAGCCAGTTCATTAACACTGCTTAAAAGTTCCTCGGCATCTTTGACAAAGACAAAACCGCGGGTAATTGTGTCCGGACCGGAAATCATTTTCTTGTCGCTCTTACTGATGGTAATGACAATCACGAGCATGCCGTCTTCAGACAACTGTCTCCGATCACGCAAGACGACGTTGCCGACATCACCGATTCCATTTCCGTCGACATATGTATCTCCTGAAAGGATTTTTCGCGTTACCCTGGCGCTGCCTTGCTCAATATCGACGACATCACCGTTCTTAATGATAAACGTATGCCCTTCTGCCACGCCGACTGATTCAGCTAATAATTGATGCAGATGAAGCATGCGATACTCTCCATGAATCGGAATAAAGTACTTGGGCTTCATCAGCGTCAGCATCAATTTTAAATCCTCCTGATAGCCATGGCCGGAAACATGCATGCCTGTTTTGCTGGAAGCCCCGTAAACCACTTTGGCACCGAGGGCGAATAAATTATCGACGATCCGGGAAACACTCCGCTCATTTCCTGGAATCGGAGAAGCGGCAATAATCACCGTATCTTCGGGATGGACCTCAACATCGCGGTAGCCGTTAGTTGACAGCCGCGAAAGAGCAGCCATTGGCTCTCCTTGACTTCCCGTACAGAGGATCGCCACTTTATCGGCGGGATATAGACCTACCTCGTGACCTTCAATCAGCATCCCTTCAGGAATCTGTACATACCCGCGTGACATCGCAACATCGACAACATTGACCATGCTCCGTCCAAGCAGGGCCAATTTTCGCTGCGTTTTGATCGCAGCATGAACGACTTGCTGTACCCGATTGACATTAGAAGCAAAGGTGGAGACGAACACTTTCCGTTTCGCCCTTAGGAAGGCTTCTTCTAACTGGTCTCCGACGAGCAGCTCAGACGGGGTAGAACCCGGACGCTCAGCATTGGTGCTCTCGGAAAGAAGTGCCAGAACCCCGTTTCGGCCAATTTCGGCCATTTTATGAATATCTGCGTATTGCTGATTGACAGGAGTTAAATCAAATTTAAAGTCACCGGTATGAACGACGTTCCCCTGTGGCGTTTCGATGACAATACCAAGGCAGTCAGGTATACTATGGCTCGTTTTGAAGAAGGTAATGTTCATGTCACCAAAACTCAAATTTGAATTGGAGTCAATCTGAGATAATTGTGAATCCCCGAGCAGTCGATGTTCCGTTAATTTTAATTCAATTAACCCAAGGGTAAAATTGGTTGCGTATATCGGTACATTGACTTTTTTGAGAAAATAGGGAATGCCGCCGATGTGGTCTTCGTGGCCGTGTGTCACGATCAGAGCGCGGATCTTGTCCTCATTTTCTTGCAGGTAGGTAATATCAGGGATAATCAAATCAATTCCCAGTAAACTTTCATCAGGAAACTTAGCACCACAGTCGATAATCACGAGTTCGTCGGCATATTGGACGACATACATATTTTTTCCGATTTCATTGATTCCGCCTAAGGCAAAAATGGAGAGTAAATTCTCTTTGCTGGCCAACCTTTATTCCCCCTATACTCTAGTTTTATTCAAAGTATCCCCTATCCTCATTTTTTTATGAAAAAAATTCAATGTATAAAGAAAAGACCGTGACTGAAATACTGAGGCGGCTTAATGAATAAATCGTTAGTAATTTGAAACAAAATTGTCATTGACCGTTAACATTAGTGGTGTAAACTTACACTAAAAAGGGATTGGATACATATGGAAAAAGAGGAGTTTATTGAGCTGATATCTGAGAAAATGAAGCCGGTTCGGACAGAGCAGGGATTTTCTCAGGAGAAAATGGCGGAAATCCTCGGTATTTCAAAAAAAACACTCGTGCAAATTGAAAAAAGAAGAACCAATTGCAATTGGACAACTGTTGTCGCAGTTTGTGCCCTGTTTAACCGCAGTGAATCACTCTTATCCGTAATCGGTGATGACCCGATTGATTTTGTCCAGTTAATTGCCCAGGACAGTGATGCGGCACCGCAGGAAAAAACATTGGGTGGCAAGGTTTGGTGGAAAGAAATTGAAAATCTGGGGGACTTCCGGCTGCAGCAAAATTTAATCAGCAATCATTTCCGGATTCTCGATGATGAGAATTACCGCTGGTTCAGCAGTTTTGATCAGGACGAAGCGATAAAGCGCTTAAATGAATTGCATTTTGGGAAATAGCATATTTGGAGAACGGTAGTTGTCCAAAAAGAGGGGAAAAAGGTGATTCCAGCACGAATGGAATCACCTTTTCGTTTAAGAATACTGACAAGGCTCTCCATACTTGCCCATAGCTTTGGCTGGAATGGTTCGAATACTATGTATTGATAATTAACTGTTGTAATATATCATCTTGAATAAAAAGCATGATACTATTAAACTACGACTATTATTATTTTTCGCATTTTTTAGACACCATAGAAAAAAAGGGGATATTATGAGCAGGAAAAAACTTCATTATGCTTGGATTATCGTTTTTGTAACATTTCTAGCCTTTTTAGCTGTCCAAGGGGGAAGGCTTGCATTCGGCGCGTTTATGGAACCGTGGGAAAGGGATCTCTCTATTGATCGGGGAACGACTTCGCTGATTTCAACGTTAAGCTTTGTGATTTACGGTCTGTCCCAGCCGATTATTGGCAGATTGATCGATAAACATGGTGCACGGATTGTGATTTCTCTTAGTACTTTATTAGTAGGAATTTGTTTTCTTGCTATTTCAATTGTCCAAGGGCCGTGGCAGTTATTTGTCCTTTATGCTTTTGTATCCGTTGGCGTAGGGGGAGCCTCTAACGTTGCCGGGACCGTTCTTGTCTCCAATTGGTTTACGAAAAAACGAGGGCTTGCTCTGGGAATTTTAGAAGCGGGATTTGGCTTTGGTCAGATGCTCCTCGTTCCAGGATCACTCTTGTTAATTCATTATTTCGATTGGCGCATCACCCATATCATTTTGGGGGTCTTATTGATGCTGATCATTTTCCCGGTTGTGCTGTTCTGTTTACGAAATCAGCCGAATGAAAAAGGAATGGAGCCGCTGGGGGGATACGAGAAGGAAGTTCATAGAGCAGCGGAACAGGAAAAGGTAACAGATGCTGAATTTTCACTGGGGGATCTTTTTCGCAAAAGAACCTTTTGGTTTGTCATGCTTCCTTTTGCCGTTTGCGGTTTTACATCGACAGGGTTAATGGATACCCATTTAATTCCCTTTGCAAGCTATTGTGGCTTCTCCCCGGCGGTAACAAGTGCGGCGGTGAGTCTATTAGCTGGATTTAATATTGCCGGCATCCTGCTCTCCGGTGTCATTGCAGATCGCTGGAGCAGCCGGAAACTGCTTGTCCTGTTATATTTCGTACGAGCTTTATCGATTGTGCTTCTCTTATTTATTCAAGATCCAATTTTGCTGCTCGTGTTTGCGGCCCTGTTCGGCATCGTCGATTTTTCTACAGTGGCACCTACACAAGTGCTGACGGCACAGTATTTTAAAAACTACTCACTTGGTTTTATCGTCGGATGCCTATTCTTAAGCCATCAAATTGGTTCCGCATTGGGCGCCTATATACCTGGGCTTTTGTACAGCAAGTTTGGCAGCTATGAAATCGCATTTTATGCGGCGATTGTCGTTCTTGTTGCGGCATCGCTGATGAATTTATTGCTGCCTGAGCCAAGGAAAGAAAAAACTGCGTGAAACTGGTTTTTGAATTTCAGGTGCTTAGAGGGATCGTGAAGCTTGGCTTCACTCTGTGGCTGGATGAGTATGGAGGGAAGAAGCGAATCGAATAAATAATTTGCAACGAGCTTATCAGCTTGGTCGAAATATCAGATAAATAGAGCCATACTGAGTACAGGAGTACATGCAGAAAGAGTCGTGCTTTAGCTGTCAAAAAAACATGACTCACCTCTCAATCAGTTAAAAGATTGTGGGGTGAGTCTATTATTATTGGAATATTATTTTTTCACAGCATGGATGTAATGAATGGTTTCGAATGCGGATAAATAGTCTGTACGATTATGAAAGAACTGATGATTAATCGTATCTGGTGATAAATGTTCATAAATGAGTAAACCTGAGTTTTCTAACATTTTCTCCTTGATTCATTATTCTTCATCGAATAATCCTCCATTAACAAAAATAAGATTCCCCTGGCCAGGAGAATCTTATTATACATATTAATTTTTAAAATGTAAATTATATCATAAATATATTATTTTGTCAATAATAATGTTGAATGAACAGACTTGATAGAAGGGAGGAGTGGGGGACGGCAAAAAACAGGCACACTTCATTCATTTCTCATCTTTTCCAGGCGTATAGTAATGGGGATCATGATGATGATTAATCATTACGTTATCATCTATAAATAGGGTTCCATCTTCTAAAAACGTCGCTAACATGATATTTTCTGCCGTTTTCCCTCTTTTTTCTACCTCGTTCATTAGCCATTTTTGTTCAAGCTGCAGGTATTTTAAATTATGATAAATGATTTGACCATCCATGATCAGTGGAATCGGAAGAAATTCTTTTTTTACCTTCCAATTTAAATCATTCGGCTGAATCGGTCTGTATTCCGCCTTAGGAATCACACTGATACTACCTGTTTCCTCCATCGCTGCCATCGCGATTTGCTGCGTATCCGGATACCCTTTTACCCTTAGATTCGACAACAATTCATTCATTGGCATACGTACCTTCTTCAAACCTTTTCTATCGATATCACCATTACGAATCAACACGGTTGGGCGTGCATACAGGATCCATCTTAATTTATTATTTAAGGATAAACGAATAAAAATTTTATACAAAATAACGATAAGTACAGCATAGATTAAGGCCTTACCTACACTTTCTTCTTCTAAGGGTGAACTAATAATATTTGTAAGGACAAAGATATACAATAAATCGAAAGTGTTCATTTCAGAAACGGCCTTTTTTCCAGTCACTCTTAACAACACATATCCTGATATAAATATAATGATGCCATGGTAAACTATCTCCAAATTTACATCTCCCCTAAAACTACAACACACAGTAAACACACTAATGAAAAAATGAAAAAGAATCCGTTCAAATCAATCATTCATCCTTATCAAAAGGGTTTAAATACATTGTTATTGTCTCTAAATTCTTTCAAATTATTATGCTGGCAGGTTGTTGTTCATCGTGGAATTCACCCTGCCAAAAGAATGATTTGCGCACCTTCAGCATATCTATTATAGGATTCAGAAGAAACTTCCTTTTAATGTTCAAGATGTTGGCAGAACGACTAAATTCTAAGATGAAAGACCAGCAACGATAAACGGATTTTTATGGGGTGATGATGATATGATAAGAGTAGGAAAAGATTCTTTTGTACAGGGGTTTGTACCACATCATAATCATGGTTCGGTTGACTATACGGCTGTAGCAGATGGTCATGTTCATCAGTGTTTAGATGTGACATCTCAACCGATTCAAACTCAAGACGGAAGCCATATTCATTATACGGAGGGTTATGTTCTTTTTGAAGATGGACATGTCCATTCTTATAAAGCTTATTCGGGTCCTGCCATACCAGTCGGAAATGGCATGCATGTGCACTATTATGACTTTTATACGACAGAAAACAACGGACATAAGCATCACGTAAAAGGTGTTGACCAAGCAGCTCCTGGTGATAAATAGATGGCTTTATAATTAAAAAAGGTAAAGGGGGGTCTTCTAATCTGCCCCTTTTATTTATGATTGTCAATATCAACGGTAACGATAAAAATCATAGTGAATGCCAAAGTCGCTTCATGGAATAAAAAAATAATCATCATTAGGCAAAAATGAAACGCGGGAACCGAACCAGTCCCCGCGTTTCATTATTTTTTATCACTATATTATTTTTTTATTCCCTATATTTTGAAAATATAAACTATAATAGATTTAAATCAATCTACAGGTTCAATATGAATACAGGAAAGGTGTCTAAATGAAAAGTTCTAATAAAAGCCGGGGGTTATTTTTAACCGCAGTGGCGATGGGTGCGATGTTGAATCCGCTTAATTCTTCGATGATCGCATTGGCTCTCTATCAAATTCAAAAGGATTTCGGTCTATCCTATTTGACGGTTTCCTGGTTGATTTCTTCATTCTATTTAGCCAGTGCAGTGGCTCAGCCTGTAGCTGGAAAACTTGGCGATTTGATTGGAAGAAAGAAAATGTTTCTAGGCGGTCTTATTTTAGTGACCATTTCCGCTGTAGGTGCTCCTTTAGCTCCGGCATTTGCCATTTTAGTAATCATGCGATTATTTCAAGCAGTCGGAAGCGGGTCCATTTATCCTTCGGGAATGGGGATGGTTCGCGATCATATTCATGAGAGGCAAGGTGCTGCGCTCGGTTTCATCTCTGTATTTATGTCGGCGATGGCAGCTTTGGGACCAACGATCGGCGGGATTCTAATCGCCTGGGGAGGGTGGGAAGCAATCTTTTTAGTCAATATACCGGTCCTGCTGTTTTGTTTTTTCCTGGCGTGGTTTGTATTGCCAAAGGATGAAAGCAGGAAGAAATTGAATTTGCATGAACTGAAGCAAAAAATGGATATAATAGGAACCCTGTTATTTTCAGTGGGTATTGTCGGTATTCTTTTGTTTTTACTATCCTTTAAAACAACGGTGAATGTTGGTGCAGGAATGATTGGTGTTAGTTCTATATTATTGTTTGTCCGCCATGAATTGAATACAAAAGTTCCATTTATCGATATTCGTATATTTCGTTATAATCGAAAATTAACTTTGGTGTATCTGCAATATATTGTTCTAAATCTCATTTATTATTGTCTGTTTTTTGGACTGCCGGGTTATTTTCAAGATGGTTTGCATTTAAGTGTGAGTTACAGTGGAATGCTGATGCTTTTTGTGTCAGGAATGGGAATCATCACGGCCCCGTTAATTGGTCGTTGGATTGATAAAGCGGGGGTCAATACACCTATTTTGGCGGGAAATCTGTTAATCGTAATCGGTGCCTTACTGCTATGGCTATTCTTTGATCATGTACCGATTATTGTCATGGTGTTGATAATATCTCTTATTGGAGCGGGATGCAGCTTTGGAAATGTTACGTTACAAGCAGCGATGCTTGAAGCAAGTCCAGGCAGTATGATTGGAGTATCAACAGGATTGTATCAAATGTGCCGCCATTTAGGCTCTACTCTTTCCGCCGTTACACTCGGGTTAATTTTTGGAGATCATTTTAATCCTGAGCATTTTACAACACTAATCCTGGTTCTTATTACGGCAGGTATCGTTATTTTCCTGCTTGGTATGAGATTCTCTAGAACTAAATCCGAATCAGCAGCTGCTTAAGTTTATGATAGTCATAGAATCCAGTTGCAATTAGTATATCTTTTGGAGGTCAACATGGATGGAAAGGACTACATATCGAACAAGTCAATTATGAGAAATTCTAGGTGTATCACGTGCCAAACGTTTAGTTTGTGAAGGAAATATGGCAGGTTTGTATAATATAAAAAGTGGGCAGGTTAGTATTATTCAATACAAGGGGTGATGGTATGGCGGTAAATGCATATTTAATTTTTGACGGAAATACGAGAGAGGTTGTTCAGTTTTATGTAAAAGTATTCGGGCTAGAGGAACCTCAATTCATGACCTTTGGTTCGATACATGCTGAAGAGATTCCTCCAGAAGCACGGGAACTGATTATGCACACGTACCTAGAGATAGCGGGAGATAAAGTGATGTTTTCCGATAATTTCCCGGGAATGCCTTATCAACAGGGCAACAACTTTACGCTTGCATATATTAGTAGTGATGAGGCAGCTATTAGAGATGCATTCCAAAAGTTGAAGGA
This sequence comes from Bacillus benzoevorans, assembly GCF_014207535.1. Lineage (GTDB taxonomy): Bacteria > Bacillota > Bacilli > Bacillales > Cytobacillaceae > Bacillus_BD > Bacillus_BD benzoevorans. The sequence continues at coordinate 259,837 of NZ_JACHGK010000003.1, read as the reverse complement.
TGGCGGTTCAGTTAAGATGGAACTGCAAGAAACACCTTGGAGCAAATGTTACGGCAGCTTAACGGATAAGTACAACATCCAATGGCAATTTAGTCATGAAGCTTAGAATAGTGTTTGGCAATGAACTTCAAAACAGCGCATTTCTCATAGAAATGCGCCTGTTTTTTTGCCTGTAAGGGTCAGTTTATCGAAGAAGGTTTTGGCGAAATCTGTGGTAGTATATTGAAGGGCAGGGAATCATTTGGTGAATGAGGTCATTAGAGGTAAATGGTGGTTCCTGGCTGCCATATTGTAACGAATTCACTATAATCGAAAAATGGTTAAGGTGAGACGCTGGACAGAATTAGAAAATGTCCGTACCTACTATAAATTTTTCAAAAAACATGAAAACGAGTTTTAAGAACATTGATGATAAAAGGAGAGTGTATGGTGATAAAGAAAATAAGTATATTGTTCACTACTTTGTTTATCGGTCTATTATTGGCTGCTTGTCAATCGGATGACAAAGCAAAGAATAACGAAGTTGAAGCAACATTTACGGGAACCATTTCAGAGATAAATCAACAAAATGCTCTCGTTGATATTGAAACAGGGGATATTCTAAAATCAGGGGACAAGGTCTATGTGGACCTATCAAAGAGCGAAGCCAATTTTAAAGTTGGCGATAAGGTTGAAGTGGGATACGATGGGGTGATACGAGAATCCTATCCGCTTGGAATTAATGTCGTTTATGTGGAATTAATTAAAAGATGAATCATCCGCTTACAAAGTTAGTGTAAAATTAAAGCAGGGGGATGAAATGGCAAAAATCATTTATATCCTGACAATGCTGATAGCAATCATTTTTATTTCATATTTTTACGGATTAAAAACCTTTTTAATCATATTTTCTTTGTTCATTTTCCTTTTTATCCCAGTTGTTTATTGTATATCAAAAGTAAACAAAGGTTAGTTGTGTTGTTGTTTCCTTAATTAATGTATAGGCAGGAGGGGCAGGATGCAGAAAAGAAATGTGTTCACAATGGTTTTGCTTGTTCTTCTTTTTAGTCTTATCTCTTGCTCTAAGCAAGATCAAGATCAGAGTGATAAAGAGATAATTGTTGAAAAGCAAGAAGGCGATTTTGAACTGAAATTGTTTTCACAAAAGGGAAGGTATGCGGCGCATGAAAAGATAAATATATATGCGCAAGTAAAATATATCGGTCCGAAAGAAGAAGTGATGATCGAGCACGGCGGGTTTACCCCTATTAAATATGAGGTGGTTGAAAATAAAAGAGGGATAACCATTCCCACAGTGGAATCTTCAATCTTAAATCAAACGACGCTAAAAAGAAATCAATGGTATACGTTCAAATTTGAAAAATCGGGCGAAGTAAAAGAAGATAAATTTCACCAAGAATATTTTAACGAGGAAGGCTTTCCGAAAGGAAGTTATACCATTGAAGCCGCTTTTTCATTCCAATCAGATGAGGAAGATAGGTACCGTATTACTGGTAGTGGAGCTGCGATTGTCACAGGAAGTATTGATATTATAGTAGATTAAAAAAGAATGGAAAAGAAAAGGTTATATGAGAACTACTTCATTGCACCGGATATTGCGTTGTAAACCATTATACTAGTCATCCTTTTGGCTTTAAACGGAATATTTTCCTTTCTCCTATTGAGAAAAAGCGAGCCTGCATACAATTAAATAGAAAGTAAAAAGGAGAACGCTGTATTATTGGTGTGTTCTCCTTTTGGTGCAAATTTATTTTTCTCCAAACAGCCCATTCAAATACTGCAGCGCACTCGCTCGGCTGCCGCGGTATTTCTTTTCTCTTTCTTCATCTTTTTTAATTTTTTCCAATGTGATCGACAGGATTTCCTCTTCTTTTTCCTTCGGTACAACGATGACTCCGTTCGCATCGCCGACAATGATATCTCCGGGCTTCACGCTGACACCGCCGACTGAGACCGGAACCTGTAATTCTCCCGGTGCAATCTTAAGACTCGCCGCTATCGTTGCGGCACGATAAAATACAGGAAAATCAAGCTCCCGAATTCCTTGAATATCCCGAATCGCTCCATCAAGGACAATCCCCTGAATGCCCGCGTCTTTTGCCAGTCCAAGCACAAAGTCACCTGAAACAGCCCTTTCCGTATAGCCCTTTCCATCCACCACTAATAAATCCCCCGGATTCGCTTCTCGGATGGCGCGTAAAATTCCCGTATTGTCTCCGGCTGGAATATTGACAGTAAACGCCCTCCCGGCAATTTTGTGGTTATTATTCAATGGCTTGATTCCTGAATCCATATGCTGGAACCCTTTTAAAGCATCAGAAATAGCGGTTGTTGGCAGTCCAAAAAAACTTTCTTCGATTAACGCCATAAAACAATCCCCCTGAATTAAAGTTTTGATATAGAAAGCATATCACGAGTTAGTTTGATTAGTAAAAATAATCCGAAAACTCATCGAGAAATTTTTCATATCTCTTTGTCATAAAACCATATGTTGATGACAGATAGATGACAAGTGTGATGAAAATATCTAAAATGCTAACATCCAATCAAAACCTCTAGACGAATAAAAATAAGATGTGGTAGTCTTATATTCGGAAAGTGGAGGGGATGTAGATGAAGGTCAGGGATGCGTATTATGATAATGCGAAATTTCTGTTGATTTTCTTCGTCGTTTTTGGTCATTTTATTCAATCGTATATTAATGATGACCAGTTCATATATGGCTTGTATGTAACGATTTATACGTTTCATATGCCAGCATTTATCTTAATCTCAGGTTTTTTTGCCAAAGGATTTCATAAGAAAGGGTACTTAAAGAGAGTAGCAAAAAAATTAATCATACCTTATTTAATTTTTCAAGGAATTTATACTATATACTATTATTTCATTGATCAACAACAGGAGATTGCGCTGGACCCGCTACATCCACAATGGTCTCTGTGGTTTTTAATTAGTTTATTTTTCTGGAATGCGCTGCTGTTTTTATTTACCAAATGGAAGCCGGTGATTTCTCTTTCTGTCGCCGTTGCTCTAGGTGTCATCGTGGGTTATTTTAATGAAATTGATGATTTTTTAAGTCTGTCCAGGACGTTTGTTTTCTTTCCGTTCTTTTTGCTAGGCTATTATATAAAAAAGGAATACTTTGAAAAAATACGCGAAATGAAATTAAGATATCTTTCAATTATTGTTTTTGCCATCATTTTTATTGTCATGTATAATCTTCCAGATTTTAATTATAAATGGCTGTTTGGCTCCATACCATATGAGGTTCTGAATACGACAGAAATAAATGGCGGCATCATTCGCCTAGCTGTTTATGGTGTGACATTGTTGGCAACACTCAGCTTCCTTGCATTGGTACCAAGCAAAAAACACTTCTTTACCAAATGGGGGACAAGTTCAATTTATGTTTACCTGCTGCACGGTTTCTTTGTTAAATATTTCCGAAACAGTGAACTCGTTGACATCCTAGCGGATACAGAGCAGATACTCGTATTCCTTATCGTTTCACTTTTATTAATTGCTTTTCTATCGAGCAAGATGATTCGAAAAGTTGCTCAGCCGCTAATTGAATTAAAAGCCTCCTTTTTCAAGGTCCATAGTTTCAGCTCTGGTCATCATAAACATTAATCCAACATACTCCCGGCATGCTTGAAGCGTGGCGGGAGATCTTTTATTATGGAAAATATAAGAAATAATAGTAGGAAAAGAATCTGTACGGTCTGGGAGTTTTTTGATGAAAAAATATTACTTTGTCATGGGTATCATGCTCTTGCTTGTTATCCTCTATACTTGTAGAATTATTTACTCTGCTGGTTCCAATACGATACATCTTACAGCCATCGGTGATTCCATTACATATGGGACAGGTGATCCCGGTCAAAAAGGATATATAGGAAGAGTAAAAGAGCTGCTTCAGGAAGAGAAAGGAATCCTGGTAGAATTATCTAACTTTGGTGTTCCAAGATATACCACGGATCAAATTTTACAGCAGCTGCAGGATCGAAAAATCATAAGGGAGGTCAAAAAAGCCGATTACATTATTCTTTACGCAGGAACAAATGATTTTAGAAAAAGTGCTGCCTATACATTGGATTCTTTGAAAATTCAGCAAATGAAGACAGGAAAAGAACGATATTCACAGAACCTTCATCGAATTCTTGACCTTATCAGACTGGAGAATACCTCCGCCCCTATCCTCGTTTTAGGGTTATACCACCCCTATTCAGAATATCAGAATGAAGAGGAAATTCTGAATCTGATCCAGCAATGGAATCAAGAGATTGAAGCTAGTGCCGCTAATTATGAAATGACTTACTTTGTGCCTGTCCTTGATTTATATATCAATCAGCCGAAAAAAGACTATTTTAGCGATAAGATCCATTTGAATCCAGCAGGTTATCAATTAATGGCTGAGCGCTTATACCAAAAACTAATCTTGCTGCAAGAAGGAAGTGATAATATATAGACGGGTAAATCATCCGATTTGCTGCCCGTAACTTTTTAAGAAAGACCTGCTGACATTTCCAATCTAACAATAGGGTTTAGAACGAAATTGTTAACAATTTGTTAACAATGAAGTTAAAACTGGCAGGTTTTACTTCTTTATTTTAAAATACTAGTATGCAAGCGGTTTTTTGATAAAAACCTTATTTTCGGGTACTCCTAACTATGTCTGCTTTACTTTTTCGGTAAAGAGCATTTAGATAAGATTCCGCTGAAGATTAATACTTGCAGGAATACAATCTCTTGATGACATCTAAGCGAAGTAATGGAGAATGTCATTCCAAAGAAGGGGAGAAAAATAATACGATGACACAGGCCACAATGACTAGAGTTAACTTAAAAGCAATGCCCTACAATTTAACTGATGCTGATATCCAATGGGTAGAAGACACCATTCAATCCATGACAATGGAAGAAAAAATTGGTCAGTTATTTGTCAATATGGGTTCGAGCCGTACAAAAGAATATTTAACCGAGATGTTAAATAACTACCATATCGGGGCTGTACGTTATAACCCCGGCAAAGCGGAGGAAGTCTATGAGCAAAATAAAATCCTCCAAGAAAACAGTAAAATCCCATTATTAATTGCCGCGAATACGGAAGCCGGCGGGAATGGGGCATGCATAGATGGAACAGAAGTGGGTTTAGAAGTAAAGATCGGTGCCGCACATGATGAAAAATGGGCCTATGAAATGGGGCGTGTTTCCGGCGTAGAAGCTTCAGCAATTGGCTGTAACTGGAGTTTTGCTCCGATTGTTGATATTAACTATAACTGGCGCAACCCGATTATTTCAAGCCGTTCTTTTGGTTCTGATCCGGATTTAGTCTTAAAATTAAGTCTTGCTTACATGAAAGGGATTCAAGAAAGCGGGATTGCCCCGGCGGCGAAACATTGGCCTGGTGATGGAATCGATGAACGCGATCAGCATTTATCTTTCTCAGTAAACAGCTTGTCTACGGAAGAATGGGATGCTACCTACGGTAAAGTCTATCAAGGCTTAATTGATGCCGGTCTTCCGTCTATCATGGCAGGGCATATTCACTTGCCTGCATACCAAAGACACTTCAATCCGGGAGTGAAAGATGAGGAGTTGCTGCCTGCAACCCTTTCAAAAGAAATTACAACCGATTTATTACGCGGTAAATTAGGCTTTAATGGCGTTGTTGTAACCGATGCCAGCCATATGTTAGGTCTTACTGGTGCTATGAAGAGAAGCAAGCTGATTCCGACAGCGATTGCAGCGGGCTGCGACCTATTCTTATTCTTTAATGACCCAGATGAAGACTTCGGTTACATGATGGATGGATATAAAGAAGGAATCATTACAGAAGAGCGTCTGCAAGAAGCGCTAGAGCGCATTTTAGGGTTGAAAGCGAAATTAGGTCTTCATCATAAGGCGAAGACGGAAATTTTACCGCCAAAAGAAGAAGCGATGGCAAAAATCGGCCTGCCGGAAAACAAAGCATTGTTCAAACAAGTTGCTGACCAGGCGATCACGCTGGTGAAAGACAAGCAAGATATCTGGCCGATTACTCCGGAAAAATACAAACGCGTATTATTAGTTGACGTGAAAGGTGTACAAGGAGGATTCGGTGCATTGATTGGCAGTAAAGAAAAAGCTGTTGATATTATGAAAGAATTGCTCGAAGCACAAGGATTCCAAGTGAGCATTTGGGAATCAACTGAAGAGAAAATCATGAAGCTGCCGGAAGATGAAAGAGCAGCGGCAATTGCCAATGTCTATGCGCAAAAGAGACCAATTAGTGAGCTGACAGACAATTATGATCTCATCATTAACCTTGCCAGCGTAAACCCAGGAACGGTACAAAGAATCGTATGGCCAGCAAGTAAAGGAACACCGGATATTCCATTCTATATCCATGAAGTGCCGACGATCTTTATTTCTGTGCAATATCCATACCATTTAGCTGATGTACCACAGGTGAAAACGTACATTAATGCCTATGACAGCCGTAAGGCAAATCTTGAAGTGCTGGTTGAAAAATTAATGGGTAAATCTGAATTTAAAGGCGTCAGCCCGGTTGATGCTTATTGCGGATTTGTTGATACACATATTTAATAAAATAATAAGTTAGGAAATGTGAAGAAAAGGTCGAATCATAGGATTTGACCTTTTCGCATTATTGTTATCACCTAGAGATGAAGCAATTTATATTGAAGGGGATTGAAGGAAAATAGGTTATCATTATAGAAAGGAACCAGAAACCAAATGGGAAAGAGAAAATAAGGAAGAGGGTATTTCAAATGATAAAAAGATGCCATTGGGTTACAAAGGAGCCTCTATATATTGAGTATCATGATAAAGAATGGGGAGTACCTGTTTACGATGATAGAAAATTATTTGAAATGCTCTGTCTTGAAGGAGCGCAGGCAGGACTCAGCTGGTGGACCATTTTACAAAAAAGGGAAAACTACCGCATGGCATTTGATCATTTTGAAGCAGAAAAGGTGATCCAATATCCGGAAGAAAAATGGCAATTATTAAAAGAAGATCCTAGCATCGTGCGCAATAAATTAAAAATACAAAGTGTCCTAACGAATGCTCGAGTGTTTTTAAGAATTCAAAAAGAGTATGGTTCATTTTCACATTACATTTGGAGCTTTGTCGAACACGAACCGATCATTAACCATTGGGAAACAGGTAATGAGGTACCAGCAACGAGTGAAATTAGCGATGCGATGAGTAAGAGATTAAAAAAAGACGGGTTTAAATTTGTGGGTAGTACCATTTGCTATTCCTATATGCAAGCGGTGGGAATGGTTAATGACCACACTTTGGATTGTTTTTGTCATCCCTCCAATGTAAATTAAACCAAATGGTTTTAGACGGCGTGTAACTGGAAACAGTTAGCACGCCATTTTTTTGTTTAAGAAATTAATTTTATCTCTTTCAACCCTTGAATCGATTCATTTGCCGGAGTAATTTTTGTAATAATTTTATCTTTATAAATGTGTTTTAGCTCGTTTTTCTTTTGCTTAGCTAATGCATATTGATGTTTATCTGAAAAGAAAATGAAAGATTGATTGTTAAATGGCTGACCTTCGATAGAAGTGGGATCATGTAAGTCAAAAAACAAATCTAATAATTCACGATAAGATACTTTCCAGGGATTAAACCATATTTCTACTATATCTAGATTTGTTCCTTTTTGGTGACCTAATCGAACATGTTCAATGCCGCGATAACCGGTAATAAACGCCTTTTGACTAAAAAATCCGCTTGCTCCAAATACTGCTCTTTCCATTTGATTCCGCTCCTTCTGAGCGATAGCCTCTTTCCATTAAAAAACCTCTCTTTGATAATAAAGAGAGGTTCGTATAAGATATACTTTCCTCTCATCTTTCAAAGGTTAACACCTTTGCAGGAATTAGCACCGTTCAAGCATTCTATTGCTCGATGGTTGCCGGGTTTCACAGGGCCTGTCCCTCTACCACTCTGGATAAGAAGTTATCGCTATTTAATTTTAATTAAGTATTGTTACTGATAATATCATTCAGTTAGCTAAAATTCAAGTAATATTTTGAAAAAAATTAAACGGTTTGCTGCATGCTTATTTTGATAAATTAAATTGCCAGCCAATGCACTTATCAATAACGTATCCATATTTTTCTGACCAAAATGTTTTATCTAATGGCATGACGACTTTCCCTTCTTTGCTAAATCATTGAATGGTTTCTCAATCATATTCAGTTAAGCTATATAAGAATCTTAAATTTATATTGCGATAATAATTTTAAGTGATATAACATGTAGGTAGTTGTTTAACTAAAGTTATCATAAAGGAGCTTTTTAATGTTAGAAAATATTACGTTTAAAGATGCGAGTATTGAAGATTTACCCATTATAGTGGAAATTTATAATTCGACAGTTCCTAGCAGAATGGTAACCGCTGATCTTGAACCTGTATCTATAAACGATAGATTGGATTGGTTTCATGAACATAACCCTTACAAAAGACCTTTGTGGGTTGTAGAGCATGAAGGTGAAATATGTGGCTGGGTAAGTCTGCAATCTTTCTACGGAAGACCAGCCTATAATGCAACTGCCGAGATAAGTATTTATCTTCATAATGATTTTAGAGGTAAAGGACTTGGGAGAAAAATAATAAACAAGGTTATCGAGGAATGTCCTAAGTTTGAAATTGATACCTTACTTGGATTCATCTTTGGACACAATGAGCCTAGTTTAAGACTATTTTCAAGTTTTGGTTTTGAGAAGTGGGCTCATTTACCCGAAGTCGCTAAATTAGATGGAATCAAACGAGATTTGGTTATCCTTGGGAAAAGGGTTTCTTAACTTTCATAATTTTAACAGTTGAATTGAATTTTCCCTTTCAAATGCCTGTTTAATTTTTCACGACGAAAGAAGCTAAGGTAAAGAGGATGGTAAAACATGATGGAGGAATCAGGATGGGCACACCATACGTAATATCTCTTGATCTTCTCTAATTTCTAACTGTTAATATAAAACCAACATTCATATATACTAAAACCATAACAAGTATAAATAATAAAGGTGGAAACGAACATGGCAAATATCAACAATATAAAAGAGTTGTCATTAGAACAACGTGAGGAATTACTCGGATTATTGAAAGCCCGCTTCGAGAAAAATATGAACCGCCATAAAGGTCTTGAATGGGTTAAAGTTCAGACAAAGCTGGAAGAAAATATTGAAAAACTGTGGTCACTCAATGAAATGGAGAGTACTGGTGGCGAACCGGATGTGGTTGGATATGATAAAGGTGGGGACGAATACATTTTTTATGATTGTTCGACGGAAAGCCCTAAAGGTCGCAGAAGTGTTTGTTACGACCGTGAAGCACTGGAATCGAGGAAAAAAAATAAACCAGAAAATAATGCTGTTGATATGGCAGCTGCCATGGGTATTGAACTATTAACAGAAGAACAATATCGAACGTTGCAAAAGCTTGAAAATTTCGATATGAAAACGTCGAGTTGGGTGCAAACACCCTCAGATATTAGAGACGTCGGTGGTGCCCTTTTCTGCGATTATCGCTACGGGCACGTCTTCGTGTACCACAATGGGGCAGAATCCTACTATGCTGCCAGAGGTTTCCGCGGATCGTTAAGGGTGTAATAAACAGGGGGGCGGTTTTCGTTTCCCTGGTTTTTACCATTGAAGGAGAACCAGTATATTAGCTGTTCAAGAAAAATAGAAGGAAGAAGCAATTAAAATACTATCAGCGGTGTTGATTAGTATGGAGGGATCAAGATGCGCGCATCTAATGTACAAAAACTATTTGTAGGTAAAGTGAAGAAAATGGGAGATCCTGATGCTTCCAATTGGATGGAGCAACCATGGGAGAGCGGCATATTTAAAAATAGTGTTTATGAAAGAATATGGCTTAGTAAAACAGGTTTAACCGGTGATGAAGTGGCGGATACAAAGAACCATGGTGGGCCTGAGAAAGCAATCTTTGCCTATCCCACGATCCATTATGACTTTTGGAAGGAAGAATTGGATTTACAAGAAATGAGGATGGGTGCAATGGGAGAGAACATAGCGGTCCATTCGATGGATGAGCACTCTGTTTGCATAGGGGATACCTACCAATTCTGTGATGCTGTAATCCAAGTATCACAACCACGGCAACCATGTTGGAAACCCGCGCGGCGTTTTAAAATGTTGGACTTTGCTTTACATATCCAGCGGTCGGGAAGAACAGGGTGGTATTTTCGAGTTCTAAAGGAAGGTTTTGTACAAGGTGAAAGGGAGATGACATTGCTGGAACGTCCCTATCCACAATGGACGATCGCTAAATGTAATGAGGTCATGCATGTAAAAACAGATGATTTAAAACTTGCAAAAGATCTCTACACATGTGCGTTTCTCGCTGAAAACTGGAAGCAAACTTTATTAAAACGACTGGCTGGAGAGAAGTCATCCATCGATAAGCGTGTGTATGGCCCAAATAAGGATTGAGTTTTAGAATGGTTTGATATTAGGATCGGTATTATTGGCAACAGCGGGTTGTAATCCTGTTGTTCCGGGTAAAGAAAAAGAAGAGATTATTTCTGTAAAAAAAGATAACGTTAAAGAATTAAATATTGAACTAAATTTAGGTGCAGGTGAATTAGCAGTTTCTAATGGTGCAAAAGAATGGTTAGATGGACGTATTATCTATAAGGGAAAAGACTTAAAACCAAAGGTTACTTATAAGGATCAGGGGAATAAAGGCAAAATTATCATTGAACAAAAGGATTCTACAGCTGTGAATATTGGTCATTTTAAAAATGAATGGGATCTAAGCTTTCTGAAGATATACCGTTAGATCTTGAAGTAAACTCAGGTGCTTCTGATACAAATCTTGATCTACAGGGTTTGAAACTTGAAAGATTAGATATTGAGACAGGTGTCGGGGATTTGAACGTTAATTTAGGCGGTGATTGGAAAAAAAGTTTTGAAACCAATATAGAGACGGGCGTTGGCTCAACCACTGTCATTTTACCTTCAAAGGTGGGTGTGAAAATCATATCGAGTAAAGGGCTTGCAGAGACTAACGTAACCGGCTTTATTTCGAGGGGGAATGGAGTTTATGTAAATGAGGTCTTTGATGATGCGGACGTTATTTTGAACGTGAACACTGAAATCGGGGTTGGAGAGGTAACCTTTGAAATTGAAAAGTGAATCAGGGGGACGGTACTTAAATTTACCTGATTTTTACCAATTGAAAGGTCCAGGACGAATTCTCTCTTTTTAATAATATTGAAGGAGAACGGGTGGGAACTTATTTTCCAATCATTCGTACTAAGTTAGGTGGATAACGCTTGTTTCCCCAGATGAACAAGACGGTACTGAGCTTCTGCTCGAACCGAATGTACATCCTGCTGCCAAAGAATATCAAAAGAAAATATTTGCCGACGGCATTCCAACAACAATGTTTGGCGTTGCCGATATTCACAAAGAGTATAATCGCTTGATGAAAAAAGGTGTGAAGTTTACTATGGAGCCGACAGAAATGGGAGAAGTCATAATAGCTGTATTCGACGATACATGCGGCAACCTTATTCAGCGCAGAAGTAGCTTTATGTCGAAATAGTAATAAAAGAAGATCACACAGTATTAGCCATCTATAATTTGTGATCTTCTTTATTTTTTTGGGATTTTTAATCATTTAAGAGCTTGAACATGATCATTTTAAAATGTACGATTTTGCCTGTTAATCGTTTTACAACATCCTATTTAGATAAATTAAATTGCCAGCCAATTCCGTACTTATCAATAACGTATCCATATTTTTCAGACCAGAATGTTTTATCTAATGGCATGATGACTTTCCCTTCTTTAGCTAAATCATTGAATTGCTGTGTTAATTTTGCTTCATCTTGTGTATCAATGACAAGCGTGATATTGTTTCCCATATTTAAGGTTAGTCCCATATTTGGAGGAACATCAGAGAACATGACTTTATTATTTTCGATCATTAAACTAGCATTCATGATTAAGTCTTTTATCTCGTTTGCTACAGGAAATTCCGGGTTTGGCGGTAAATCTGCAAATGTAAATAAATCCGTACATTTGGCATTAAACACTTGCTCATAAAATGCAATCACTTCTCTTGACTCCTTTTCAAAGTTTAGATAAACTCCTAATGCCATTTTGCATCATCCTTTTCCCAGTTATTGTTTTGCTTAAAAATCCCTAGTAGTATATCACGGAACAAAATTGTAATACCATGAAAGTCAGACCATAGCCCACAATCATTATCATTTGTCCAACAGGAAATTACTCTATTTGTTCTATTGCCAATTATCACTATACCATTCTCTGTAATGTTTGATTTATCATTAAAATCTACACTTCTTTTAGAACTTTCTTTGATCATTGTGGTCCTGTTTGTAATGCCGCTATTTTTGAAATTATCTAATAAAGAAGAACCGTTATTCTGAACCTCTCGGTATTGAAATACCGAGGTTCTTAAACTACCGACTTCAAAGGCACTCGAAAGTACCCTCACTCCTAGGTAGTGTCAGAACATTTGCGAAGAATCACATTCCTCTGAATGCGTTTGCACAAGTGCCTTCGCTTGATTTTATAGTTGGGAGATGGTCAACCTCCCAACTTTTTTTGCTAAATAGCCATTATATTTGATTTAATACCGCTGTACATATTTGTGGAATAAACTCACCAAAAGGGTTTTCAAAGTTTTGGGAAAATTATACAATGGAAACGGAATGAAAAAACACGATTCGGTTGGTAGTCCGAATGCAACTTTGAAGTTGTCAGTAACCTTCCCCTCCTCGGGATGTCCATCATTCCAATATTTTTTTGAGGAGGGACCTATAGTGAAACTAACCATTTATTATGATGGTCAATTTTATGTAGGTATTGTGGAAACAGTAGATGGAAATACCCTTAGAGCCTATCGGAATATTTTCGGCCCAGAACCAAATGACCAAGATGTATTGGAATTTATTTACAGTGATTTGTTGTCTCTTATTGAGCGAAATAAGCAAAAGGGATTAATTGCTGACCAAGATATTCAAAAGAAAATAAACCCTAAAAGACTTCAAAGAATAGTTTCCAAAGAAATAAAGCAAGCGGGCGTTTCTACAAAAGCACAAGAAGCAATCAAAGAACAATATGACCTGCGAAAAAAAGAAAAAGTAATGAAAAACAAACAACTTAGAGACAAGCAGAAACAGGATAAGAGAGAGAAAAAAATACTGAAGGCTAAAAATAAACATAGGGGTAAATAGGATTATTTTATTGCTGGCATTACTTTTTGCCAGTTTTTTTGCGTAAATTATTAGGAGGGAGCCTATTGCAATTGATGCCAATTTCGCTAGAGGTCTCCAACTGTTTTGTGGATACTTTAGCTTAGACTTCATTTCTCAAAAATAGTTTTATAGTAAAAATAGAAAAATTAAAAATTTTCCGATTTTGCAACTTTTTATAAGGTTGCTTCGTGGGTAGAGTGAAGGGGGGGGAAATGGATTTAGATGAGGCGTTTGAAGTGTATGTAGATGATCTTTATCGCTACTTATTTGCCCTTTCGAAGAATCATCATACTGCGGAGGATTTAGTTCAGGAGACGTTTTACCGAGCGTTTCTCCAGTTAGCGGGAGATGACATTAGCCAAATTAAACCTTGGCTCTTTAAAGTGGCCTATCATGCTTTTATCGATTTTACTAGAAAATATAAAAGGCTGGTCATTACCGATGAAGTACATAATCGAATGGACATGAAAACACCGGAAATGGATCTTTTAGAGAAAGAAGGCTTTAGGGAACTCATGAACGATATTCATTCCTTAAAGGAGAGTGAAATGCATGCAGTGCTGCTTTGTGATTTGCACCAGGTAAGTTTAAAAGAAGCGGCTGAAATTCTGCAATTTAATATAAATACCCTGAAGAGCCATTTATCAAGGGGAAGGAAAAAGGTAGTTGAAAGGGTAAAGGAAAGGAGGAGGCAAGATGGATAAAGAGCAAAAGCAAAACGATGAGGAACTTTATCAATCTTTTTTAAATGAATCGATGCAAGACTATGAAAAAAGCTATAAGGTATCGGAACAAAAGCAAAAAAGACTGATTAAAATGGGAAGAAATCATGCATTTATGACAAATATTATGATCAGCCTCGCTGTATTATTACTAATTGTGCCAGTGCTTACGTTAAGCAGTTATTTGTATTACGCGATTGGCGGAAAAGCGAACCATCTCATTGACATCGCCACAAAAACTATTTATGTAACGGAACCAAATATGAGTGTAGAAGAGATGGAGTTAGAAGAGGATATCGGATTTTTTACAATGAATCTTTATTTTGATGTGTTTAAGCGGATTGGGAAAGCAGATTATAAAGCAGGGGATTACTCGGTTAATTTTGCCTTGGATCAGCCAAATTTTCCTGAGCGGGATATGAAACTGGAAAGGCCGCTTCCCATTACGGGAGACATGGAGACCGACATGCTTTATCATCCGGACGGGCCATATGGCAAAAACGTCCATTCGGACTGGGAGATTCTCGAACATCTGCCGGATGGAACGGTGGGGGAAATATATCTTTCTTTGAATCAAGTAATGAAACCGGAGGAGCTTGAAAAACAGCTTGGAAACAATGTCGAGGTAAGATGGGCAGCTGTTGATACGGGGCTTGAGGATAAGATTTTATATGAAGCGGGATCTTCGGTTGCGCCAATCGGCTATCCGCTGCAGGTCGATACCACTACATGGTCACCATTTAATGGACGAGGTAAATCAAATGAGAAAGTATTCTTAGATAGTTTAAAATTCCTTGCCAAGGATGAAAAAACAGCCGAGAAAATATCACGGGCAAGATCGCTAGCTTTAAAAAAAAGAATCCCGTATATCGAGAAAAATGGGATCCAAGTCTATGGAGCAGTAGTCACAGGACCAACTCCGGAATTAAGAAAACTAAAGGATAACGAATTGATTAGAATCATGAAGGTGGGGGAAGTGAAGCTATGGAACTGGAAATGAACAATAAGAACAAAGAAAATCTAAGAAAACTGCCAGCCATTATGGGATTCCTATCCTTCCTGGTCGCTCTTATCGCACTAGCGGGGGTTAATATTACATTATTAATGGATATTGACGATTTTCCAAAAACGCTTCTCGTTAACCTGCCAATTGTGGGCTTTTTCTTAGGGCTATTTGGGATGATTACATCTAAAAAATCAAGATTACATGCATTTTGGGGAATTGGGATTAGTTTGTTTATTTTCGTTTTTACCTTTTTAATGATCGGACTATCCTGGGTGGGGATTAATCCGAAGCCTTGATATCATATTTAGGGCACATTGATTTTATGTTCTTAGAAGGTTTTTGTTAAACAAAGAGGCAATTGTAGTGCAGCACAGACAGCAAATGAGCAATATATATTAAATTGAAACTTTTCTATTCTAGATAAGAATCACCTTTGATCAATCTTTTTTTCAAAATGGATTCTTTTATTTATTGCAGCGGATTGGTTTAGAAGGTTATTTTAATAGCAGCAATGGTTTTTTTAGTAAAAGAGGATAGCAGGAGGGAGAAGCGGTGAAGATCGTTATTGCGGGAGGGACTGGGTTTGTTGGGCAGAAACTAACGGAGATACTTCTTGATAAAGGGCATGAAATCGTCATATTATCACGGGGACTGAAACCTGTGGATGGAAAGGTTTTTTATGTGAGATGGCTTGGTGAAGGAGCGGCACCGGAACAGGAAATCGAACGGGCCGATGCTTTCATTAATTTAGCCGGTGTTTCGATTAATGCCGGACGTTGGAGTCAAAAGCATCAGCAGCAAATATATGAAAGCCGAATGACGGCGACGAATGAACTGCTGAGAATTATCGCTGCTCTGGAAGAAAAACCGGCTGTGTTCGTGAATGCCAGTGCGATCGGGATTTACCCTGCATCAGAAGAGGCGATTTATACGGAAAAGTCACGAGAAAAGGCGGATGATTTTCTGGCGCGGACGGTGGCTGATTGGGAAAAGAAAGCCCTTGTTGCTGCAGATTACGGCATCCGAACGGTCATGATGAGATTTGGTGTTGTATTGGGCAAAGAAGGCGGGGCACTGCCGCTAATGGCGCTCCCCTATAAATTATTTGCCGGGGGCACTGTTGGCTCCGGCAAACAGTGGGTATCATGGGTCCATGCCAAAGACGTGGCACGATCTATTTGTTTTGCTCTAGATCATGGCTCATTACATGGACCTGTTAATGTCACGGCACCAAATCCGGTAAATATGAAAGACTTCGGCGAAACGATTGGCTCTGTCCTGCATCGGCCGCATTGGCTGCCCGTTCCTGCTTTTATGATGAAGCTGGCACTTGGGCAAAAAAGCAAACTTGTGCTGGAAGGACAGTACGTTCTACCAGAGCAATTGCTGGAAAATGGCTTTAAATTTTCCTACCCTGCATTGGAAACTGCATTGAAGGATTTACTTTTATCATGATACATTTATTATGATTATAAAGAGTGAACTATCAGGAGTGGGAAAAATGAATCAAGACATGATCGCAACATGTACAAATTTCATTAGAAATGCCCGCAATATTGTCGTCCTAACCGGCGCGGGAATCAGTACGGAATCAGGCATTAAAGATTTTCGTTCCAGCAAAGGAATTTATACATTAGCCCCGGAATATGTCCTTTCTCTGGACTATTTTTATGAATATCCAAATGAGTTTTATCAATTTGCCCTTGAACATCTTTATCATCCAGAAGCCCTTCCGAATAAGGGTCATGAGATTTTGGCGAAATGGGAAAGGGCGGGGAAAGTGTCGCATATTATTACGCAGAATATTGACGGCCTCCATCAAATGGCAGGCAGCAAGAATGTGATTGAATTCCATGGTACGATTGCCACCGCTGCTTGTCTTCATTGTGGTCGGAGTTATACGACGGAAGAAATGGTGCATAGGGGCAAGAAGATGGAAGAATTCTACATCTGTCATGAATGTAATACGCACCATGTGGAGGACCGTTATATTAAACCGGATGTTGTTTTGTACGGCGATGCGGGGGAATGGTTTACGCAAAAAGGATTTGAGACTATTTTAAACATGATCTTTGAAGCGGATTGCATCCTGGTGCTCGGTTCAAGCTTAAAGGTGACCCCGTTCTCTACGTTTCCACAGCATCGAAAAAATGCCGCACCGATGATCATCGTTAATATTGGGGAAACTCCATACGACCACAGTGCTGATACCTTTTGTATCAATGATTCGATCGGAAAGGTTCTAGAGGAGATGGATAAGATCCTTTAAGGATAAATGAAGGCTGCAGATATCCCATTGAATTGATTTTTCAGAAAAAAAGAAATGGACAGATATTCTGCAGTCTTGAAATTTCCAATGCTAGTGCTACCGTTTGCAATAAAGAACTACGATTCCTGTGATGATGAGTCCAATGATGAAAAAAGGGAGAATCCCTGAAGTGTAGACAATGTATATCTTTATACTGCGAACCACGTGTATGACAAGAAAAACCAGTAAAATCGAGGACAAAACCATAATGATCGGCGTACGTTTCTGTCGGTACAAAGCAGCCAGCCCTTTCGTTTTGCGGCGTTTAATAACCTGAGCCAGAAAGTAAAGGAAGATAATGAGCCCTTTAGCCTGATATAAAACACTATGCTTTAGCTATCTTGTATTATTCGTTTTGCTAATTATTTTCCTTCTTCCAGCAGTAAACTGTAAAGTGCGATTTCAGCAGATGTTTACAGACTACAAAGCAACATATTTGATCGCAAATAACACTATTGTTATGATGTAAATGCATTAAAATGAAAAAGGAGCGATCTTATGAATAATATTGATTTCAACCTGTTTATGAACGATGCCGTCCTTCAGGCACGTCAGGAAATCGCGAACGCAGGCTATACCGAATTAAAAACCACAGAGGAAGTGGAAGCGGCCCTTGCAAAACAAGGCACAACGCTTGTGATGATTAATTCCATCTGTGGATGTGCCGGAGGTATTGCCCGCCCTGCAGCCAATCATTCTCTGCATTATGACAAACGTCCTGATCATTTAGTGACGGTATTTGCCGGACAGGACAAAGAGGCTACAGAAAAAGCACGTTCATACTTCACAGGTTATGCACCATCCTCACCATCTTTTGCCCTGTTAAAAGACGGTAAAATCGTAACGATGATCGAGCGGCACGAAATTGAAGGGCATGAGCCAATGGCTGTTATACAAAAATTACAGCAGGCATTTGAGCAGTATTGCGAAGAAGTATAATACAAGATCCACCATAGGTTTCTGTAATTTGAATATAGATAAACTTAGCAATCCGATAGTCAATAGATTATTGGATTTTTTTATTTATGGATAATATTTTATGTTGGTTTTGATTACAATATAAGATATAAAAGAGATTTAGGTGATTTTACAGAATATAAAATATTATATAACAATAATATTTTATATTGCATATAGCAGGCTTTGTGTTAAAATTCATTCTGATGAATAAACATAAATATAAGGATAACTAATCGTTCATACATGACTTATTACATACTAAAGGAGGAGTAACGTTGAAAAAATTATTTTCTTTATTCATGATGGGCATCCTGCTTATCGGCATTCTCGCCGCATGCGGCACTGGAGCTAAAAAGGAAACAGAACAGAAGGCAGCAGAAGGTGCTGATACTGAGACTAAAGTGTTAACAATGGGAACATCAGCCGATTATAAACCTTTTGAATATATCGATACAGCGAAAGGTGACAAACCAATCGGGATTGATATTGAAATTGCCAAGACGATTACAGACAAACTTGGTTATGATCTGAAAATCAATGATATGGATTTTGGCGGTCTGATTGCAGCTCTGCAAAACGGACAAGTTGATTTCGTTATGTCCGCTATGTCGGCAACCGACGAACGCAGAAAAAGCGTTGATTTTAGTGATATTTACTATACTTCCAAGCATGTCATTGTTTCGAAAAAAGGCAGTGGCATTAAAACGGTTGCTGATTTGGAAGGAAAAAAAGTCGGAGCCCAGCTTGGTTCCATTCAACAGGATAAAGCAAATGAACTGGCAAAAGAAACACCGTTCACTGTAGATGCGCGTAATCGTATTCCTGAACTAATCCAGGAAATCAAGGTAGGACGGATGGATGCAGCGATTATTGAAGACACCAGTGCTAAAGGATATCTTGATGAAAATCCGGATATCGAAAGCTTCACGATTGAAGATACAGATGGCGGATTTGCTATTGCCTTTCCAAAGGACAGTGAGCTGACGGAGAAGTTTAATCAAGAATTAAAAACGATGATTGAAAATGGCGAGATCGATAAGATTGTAAAAAACTATTTTGATGCTAAATAACAATCAGATAGAAACGGAAACGTTCAGAAAAACTTCATTCTGAACGTTTTTATACGTTAATTTGATATTGAATTTGAGAGGGTGCGTTCAGGTCATGAATTTAGATTTTAGCTCCGTTCTCCCTTCGTTTCCCTTTATCCTGAAAGGGGTAGGAGTAACACTTCAGATTGCTTTTTTTGCCGGTCTGCTGGGATTTGTGTTCGGAATTATTTTATCGTTATTTAAAATTAGTAAAATAAAACTATTAAATGGGATTGCCGATTTCTATACATCGATATTTCGCGGTACGCCGCTTGTGCTGCAGTTAATGATTATTTATTTTGGCTCGCCGCAGCTGATCGGTTACCAAATTGAGCCGTATACGGCGGCAATCATTTCATTTGCCTTAAATTCAACGGCTTATATTTCTGAAATTATCCGTGGGGGTATTCTTGCTGTCGATAAAGGACAAAGTGAAGCGGCGATGGCGCTCGGAGTGCCATACAGTCCGATGATGATCAATATCGTATTGCCGCAGGCGTTGAAAAATATCCTGCCTTCACTGATGAATGAATTTATAACATTAACGAAGGAATCAGCAATCGTTACGACCATTGGAGTCATGGATGTCATGCGCCGCGCTTATCAGGTCGGATCCGACACATTCCGCTTTATCGAACCGTTGCTTTTAGCCGGTATTATTTATTATGTTTTAGTCATGTTCCTTACCCTGATTGGAAAGGCTGTCGAGAGGAGATTGAGAAAAGGTGATTAAAGTTGAAGGATTAACGAAGAATTTCGGCAGACTTGAAGTTTTAAAAGGGATTACGACCACGATTAAAGAGGGTCAGGTTGTCGCGATTATTGGTCCGTCCGGCTCAGGAAAATCGACCTTTCTACGCTGTATGAATCTACTGGAAAAACCGACAGGCGGGCATATTTACATTAACAATATGGATATTACCGATAAAAAAACGAACATTATGAAAATGAGACAGAACGTCGGAATGGTGTTCCAGCACTTTCATTTGTTTCCACATATGACTGTTTTAGAAAACCTAACCTATGCTCCGATGAAGGTGAAACGGCTGTCAAAAAAGAATGCCGAGGATAAGGCGATGAAACTGCTCGAAAAGGTCGGTCTCGCGGAAAAAGCAAAAGAATATCCCGGCCGCTTATCCGGCGGACAGAAGCAGCGTGTCGCCATTGCCCGCGCATTAGCGATGGAACCGAAAATCATGCTCTTTGATGAACCGACTTCCGCCTTAGATCCGGAAATGGTAAAAGAAGTTCTTGATGTGATGAAGTCACTCGCTGAATCGGGAATGACGATGGCCATTGTAACGCATGAAATGGGCTTTGCTCGAGAAGTGGCTGATCGGGTTCTGTTTTTAGATGGCGGTGTACTAGCAGAGGATTCTCCGCCAGAAGAATTCTTTACTCAGCCAAAGAGTCAGAGAGCGAAAGAATTTTTGGAGAAAATCCTTTAACGTTTTTAGTGCGACAGGTATCTATATGCATCAGCTAAGTATTTGAATTGAAAAAGTTTTGCCGCTCAATCTGAACGGCAAAACTTTTTTTTGTGAAATTATACATGGTAAACTAATAGGAACAGGAAAAACTTTAAGGGAGATTGGGGAATGAAATTTCGCATTGGGTACCGGACGATTAAATCGGCGATCGGGGCAACGGCTGCGATTGTCCTGGCGCAATATTTTGGACTGCAAAACTTTGTTTCGGCCGGTATATTAACCATTTTATGTATTCAGGTCACAAAAAGAAAATCACTGCAGGCTTCATGGGAACGGATTCTCTCCTGCTTAACAGCCATGGCGTTTGCGATCCTCTTTTTTGAAGGAATTGCCTACCATCCGCTAGTCATCGGCTTATTGCTGCTTCTTTTTATCCCGACGGCGGTGATGCTCAAGGCCAGCGAGGGAATTGTATCGAGTACCGTCATTGTCTTTCACTTTTTTTCACAGGGCAATGTCACGCTTGCGTTCATCTGGAATGAAATCGCTATTATTTTCATCGGGGTCGGGGTGGCTCTTGTCGTTAATACGTATATGCCAAGTGTAGATCATAAAATCATCGATTATCAGAAAAAAATTGAGGCGAACTTCAAAACCATCTTTTTAGAAATTGTCCGCTTCCTACGCGAGGGAGAGTATGACTGGGATGGCCGCGAAATTCCCGAGACGGTCAAACTGCTCAAGGAAGCGAAGCTGCTTTCCATTCAAGTGATGGAAAATCGCTTTTTGCACCACGACGACATCTACTATACCTATCTTTCCATGAGGGAAAAGCAGTTTGAAATTATTGAACGGGTACTGCCTATTATTACGTCCATTTCCCATACGGTTACGCAGGGGAGGATGATTGCCGCATTTATAGAGGAACTTGCCGAGCATATTCATTCAGGGAATACAGCGGTGCTTTATTTAGATCAATTAGCCGAAATGCACCACGCGTTTGAAAAAATGGAACTGCCAAAAACGAGGGAAGAATTTGAGATTCGCGCGGCACTGCTTCATTTTATTAAAGAAATGGAACAATACTTGCTGATAAAGCAGGCATTTAAAGGGATGGAGGACAGAAAGAAAAAAGCGGCAAACGGATGATCCTTAATTAGCTGATGCTTTCGTGATTTAACCCCTTACCCTATGCGGGATTCGACACCACAAGTGTTTTTTCCTCACTGCTTTATTTATTATGCAGGAATTCCCCCTTTTTTCTCGAATATTATTCAGAAAAAAGGAGATGAGGGTTTGTGGAGCATGTTGAGGAATCAGTCAAAGTTCAGCAATGGGAATGCTCTAATTGTAATCAGATCATTTTAGATGAAAATGAGTATATGGATAATGATGGTGTTTGTGATGCATGCTACAGCCTGCCGCTTAAAAGGCGCATCGGTCTAGTGAAAAAATAGCATTGGGATCGATCGGGAAAGGAAAAAAAGAATTTGAAAAGAGAACATGGAAAAGGAGACGAATCTATCTGCTAAGATATCCTGATTAGCAAAGTTGTTCGTCTCCTCTTTTATTACATATAATTCATATTGTTTAATAAATCTCCGAAAAAGAATGCCCCTGTAAATGCAAAAATAACCATAATAATTGCAAAAACGATTCCAATAATAAAAAGAATGCCCATGACTTTAAGGTATTTGGCAAAGTTATTAAGCAGTTCCGCCAACGGTCGTTCATCGTACTCTCTCAATAGGTTTTCTGCTTCTTTTCCGGCGCGAAGAAGAAATATTCCAAGAAAGATCATAATAACACCCGGCAGCGCACCGACGATAAAAGCAAATAATCCAAATAATGCATCAATCGCTCCAACTACGATATAAACATAGCCGAGAAATTTCCCCCACTTCGCAATGGAATTTAAATGTGCTTGCATTTCCATTTCCCCCCTTTCACTTTCATTCTATAGGATATGAGGTGAATGTGGAAGTATATTACTATAATACAAGCTGTTAATTCAAAATTTTTTAACAGTTTATTCATTTCTAAAAGGTACCATTGTTTCGAAGTGGATATTTTCTTGAAAATAATATAAAAAAACCCCTATGGCAGGGGTATATACAAGCTCGTGCTAGAACAGGATGGCAATGCCAGTTAAGAATGTTGAAGCTAAGATGGCGAAAATCATGAGATAGACAACAATCTTCATTTTGTTTTTACGCTTTTTAGACAACCTTAATATCCCTCCAATAAAATGAATCCCTAAATATCCATGCAATAAATTACGTTCAACTCTTATTTTACAAGGAAAAGGAGGATTGGACAACTTGTCAAAAAAAAAGAAATTGAGCAACCGTTCAGAAAAGTGAGGAATTTTTGAAAGATTTATAGTAAACTAATAATTACATAGAAAAATTTAATAATTGGCTTAACTTTTTCAACGAAGAGAGGGATTGGGGAAATGATTAACAGGGTGGACCATATTGGAATCGCTGTCAAATCTCTGGAGGAGTCTCTGCCGTTTTATACGGACGTACTGAAGCTGAAACTTCTGGGAATCGAGACTGTGGAAAGTCAGAAGGTAAAGGTGGCATTTATCGACACGGGCAACACACATATTGAGCTGCTTGAGCCGATGGGGAATGACGGCGCGATTGCGAAATTTATCGAAAAACGCGGTCAAGGCATTCATCATATTGCTCTTGGAGTCACTTCTATTGAAGAAAGAATTCAAGATATGAAAGAGAATGGTATCAAAATGATTGATGAACAGCCAAGATTAGGGGCCGGCGGCTCACACGTCGCATTTATGCATCCCAAATCTACCGGCAGTGTTTTAGTTGAATTATGTGAAAAGAAAGGAATGGGCCACTGAAATGATGGACATCTATGATACTATACATGATTTATATGACAGAAAGTCTGCCATCGAGCTAGGCGGAGGGGACGATAAGATTGAGAAGCAGCATAGTAAGGGGAAATTAACAGCAAGAGAGCGGATCGATTTGCTTTGTGATCCGGGAACATTTGTTGAGATTAATGCCTTCATTGAACATAACTGTGTCGATTTTGGTTTAGATAAAGATAAGAGTCCCGGTGATGGGGTTGTCACGGGATTTGGTAAAGTGAATGGCCGCCCAATTTACTTGTTTGCTCAAGACTTTACCGTATTTGGCGGAGCCCTTGGCGAGATGCACGCGAAGAAAATTGCCAAGGTAATGGATCTTGCGGCAAATAACGGTGCTCCTTTTATCGGCCTGAATGATTCCGGCGGCGCGAGAATCCAGGAAGGTGTCGTATCGCTGGACGGATACGGACACATTTTCTACCGCAACTCGATTTATTCCGGTGTGATTCCGCAAATCTCTGTTATTATGGGACCTTGTGCCGGCGGTGCCGTGTACTCTCCTGCGATTACAGACTTTGTCTTCATGGTAGAAAAAACAAGCCAAATGTTTATTACAGGTCCAAAGGTTATTGAAACCGTTACCGGGGAAAAGATTTCTTCTGAAGATCTTGGCGGTGCAAAGGTGCATAACTCCATCAGCGGTAACGCTCATTTCCGGGCTAAAACAGAAGCAGAGGTTATCGAACAGGTTCGTAAACTATTAAGCTATCTGCCGCAAAATAACGAAGAAAAACCGCCAATGCTGGAGGCGGCGGATGATGATGATTACCGTCCGGATTTAACCGAAGTGATTCCATTTGATACAGTCCGTCCATATGATGTGCGGAAAGTCATTGACCAGGTAGTTGATACGGACTCCTTCATGGAAGTGCAGCCTGACTTTGCGAAAAACATCGTCATTGGTTTAGCACGCATTAAAGGAGAAGTAGTGGGACTTGTGTGCAACCAGCCGAAATTTATGGCCGGCGGATTAGACATTGACTCATCTGATAAAGCTTCCAGATTTATTCGTTTCTGTGATGCGTTTAATATTCCGCTTATTACATTTGAAGATGTATCCGGTTTCTTTCCAGGGGTTAAACAGGAACATGGTGGAATCATCCGCCATGGTGCGAAAATTTTATTTGCCTATTCTGAAGCAACAGTGCCTAAATTAACGGTTATTTTACGAAAAGCCTATGGCGGTGCTTATGTGGCATTAAATAGTAAGTCGATTGGTGCTGACCTTGTATTTGCTTGGCCAAATGCCGAAATCGCTGTCATGGGTTCGCAAGGAGCTGCGAACATCATTTTTGCAAAGGAAATTAATAATAGTCCAAACCCTGAAGAAACACGGGCGCAAAAAATCGAAGAATATAAACAAAAATTCTCCAACCCTTATGTGGCCGCATCAAAAGGAATGGTGGACGATGTTATCGACCCGCGCGAAACAAGAATTAAAATTGTTCAAGCGCTTGAAATGCTTCGGACGAAGAAAGAATCACGACCATATAAAAAACATAGTAATATTCCTTTATAATCTTGAAGAGGACAGCAGAAAGCAGCCGGTATGTGCCGGCTGCTTTTTCTGTTCAAAACTGGAACGGCTTAAAATATTTGATGCTAAATTGTGGTAGATGTATACTAGAAAAAATGAAGCACAAGGAGGTCTGATCATATTATGAATCAAGAACGATTATTAAATGAATTTTTAGAGCTTGTTCAAATCGATTCCGAAACCAAATATGAGGCGGAAATTGCGAAGGCATTAAAGGGAAAATTCACCGCCCTGGGTGTAGAAGTATATGAAGACGATACAACAGCCGTAACCGGACATGGTGCGGGTAATCTGATTTGCACACTGGCAGCAACAAAGGGAGGAGTGGATCCGATATATTTTACCTCCCATATGGATACAGTTGTACCGGGAAAAGGAGTAAAGCCATCGATTAAAGACGGCTATGTGGTAACCGATGGAACAACGATCCTTGGAGCGGACGATAAAGCAGGACTTGCCGTAATGCTTGAGACCGTCCGCGTGCTGCAGGAAGAAAAGATTGCACATGGTGAGATTCAATTTATTATCACGGTCGGCGAAGAATCAGGTTTAAATGGTTCTAAAGCACTTGACCGCAATTTAGTTAAAGCGAAATTCGGCTATGCTCTCGACAGCGATGGGAAAGTAGGAAACATTGTTGTGGCTGCGCCGACGCAGGCGAAAGTCAAAGCAATTATTCACGGAAAAACGGCCCATGCCGGTGTAGCGCCAGAAAAAGGCGTTTCCGCGATAACGATTGCCGCCAAAGCCATTTCGCGCATGCCCTTAGGCCGCATCGATAAAGAAACTACAGCTAATATCGGACGCTTTGAGGGAGGTCAGCAGACAAATATCGTTTGTGACAGGGTTGATATTCTCGCTGAAGCCCGCTCTTTAATTCCGGAAAAAATGAAGGCCCAGGTGCGGAAAATGAAGGATGCCTTTGAAGGCGTGGCGAGTGAAATGGGCGGCCATGCCGATGTCGAAGTAGAAGTGATGTATCCCGGCTTTAAATTCGCTGACGGTGATCATGTTGTCGAGGTGGCAAAGAAAGCAGCCGCGAAAATCGGCCGCCCGTCAGAACTCCAGCAAAGCGGCGGAGGAAGTGACGCCAATGTCATTGCCGGTTTAGGCATTCCAACAGTAAACCTAGCTGTCGGCTATGAGGACATTCATACAACAAATGAAAAGATCCCTGTGGAGGAATTATATAAACTCTCCGAAATGGTCGTAGAGATTATCAAAGAGGTGGCAGGGGAATAAAGGGGTAATTTCCCTTTAATTGGATTGTGAAGGACAAAATCGAGTCAAGGCCACCGGAAAATGTCCTTCATCAAACCTGAAGACCCGATTTTTTAAACGGCTTGTACTAGAAATAGGAAGTGCAAACAACATGAAGGAAATGTATCCGAAAAAGGGACGGGTCATTCTGCATGTCGATATGAACAGCTTTTATGCTTCAGTTGAAATGGCCTATGATCCTTCGTTAAAGGGAAAGGCGCTCGCGATTGCCGGTAATCCAGAGGAGCGAAGGGGTGTCGTCGTTACCTGCAGCTATGAAGCGAGGAAATTCGGAGTAAAAACAACGATGCCGGTTTGGGAGGCAAAGAAACTGTGCCCAAATCTGATTGTCAAAAGGCCAAATTTCGAGCGCTACCGGACAGCCTCAAAGGGCATGTTTGAAATTCTGCAGCAGTATTCAGAGTTGGTTGAGCCCGTGTCGATTGATGAAGGATATGTCGATATTACCGATAGCTATGAACTCGGTTCCCCGCTCGAAATTGCTGAACAAATTCAAAAGCAGCTCATGCGTGAACTTGATTTGCCATGCAGCATTGGCATCGCGCCGAACCGTTTTCTAGCCAAAACCGCTTCCGATATGAAAAAACCGCTTGGCATTACCGTCCTGCGAAAACGGGATGTGCCAAAGTTCCTCTGGCCCCTTAAGGTCATTGAAATGCATGGAGTCGGCAGAAAAACAGCGGAAAAGCTAAATAATATTGGCATCATGACAATTGGTGATTTAGCTAAAGCCAATGAAATTCAGTTAAAAGCACTGCTTGGAATTAACGGGCTGCGCCTGAAGGAACGTGCCAACGGTATCGATAACCGCCCGGTCGACCCGGAAGCTGCAGCCGAGTTTAAGAGCATCGGCAACTCCACCACGCTGCCGCGGGATATTTCCAACCAGCATGAACTTCTCGTCATTCTGGAGCATTTAGCGGAAAAAGTCTATTTAAGGATGAAGCGGAAAAAGGTCTTTGCTGCTATAATCGGGGTGACTATTCGCTATAAAGACCGCCATACGATTACCAGAAGTAAAAAGCTGCCATATAATATCAGTTCCAAGGAAGAAATTTTTACAGAAAGTAAAGACCTTTTTTTGAAAAACTGGAACGGAGATTCCATTCGGCTGCTAGGTGTGACCGCATCAGATCTTGTAGAGAAAAAGCAAGCGGTGAAACAGCTTGATTTATTTTCCTATGAAAAGGATGCCGCAAAGGAACCGTTAATGGAAACGCTCGAGCAATTACGAAGAAAATACGGGGAAACGATTATTGAGCCTGCTGCCGATCTTGCCCAACCGCCGCAGAACGAGCATAATAGCGTTTCTGAAACGAGCTTTAGCAAAGATTTCCTCGACTTTTTTAAAAAAGAGTAAGTCCGAAAGATTAATTCCCTCTGATTATTGTCAAACTATAGAGAGAACTATCACAGATAATGGGGAAGGACAGTGTTTTCTTGATAGAGGACTGTTCATTTCCTCAAGATACATAGGTTAGAAGGGATGTTAAGATAATGACAAAACAACAATTTGGTGTAATCGGCTTAGCAGTCATGGGAAAAAACCTGGCGATGAATATTGAATCAAGAGGCTATTCCGTTTCTGTTTATAATCGTTCACGGGAGAAAACCGATGAAATTCTCGCAGAGACAAAAGGGCGGAATATTACCGGTACCTATTCAATCGAAGAATTTATTCAATCCTTGGAAAGCCCGCGAAAAATCATGCTGATGGTTAAAGCGGGGGCGCCGACTGATGCAACGATTGAACAATTAATTCCCCTTTTGGAAAAAGGAGACATCCTTATTGACGGAGGAAATGCCTACTTTGTTGATACTCAAGCCCGCAATAAACGATTAAGTGAGCTGGGGATTCATTTTATTGGTACCGGGGTTTCGGGTGGAGAAGAGGGGGCCTTAAAAGGACCTTCTATCATGCCGGGAGGACAAAAAGAGGCATATGATTTAGTGGCACCGATTTTTAAAGACATTTCTGCTAAAGTTGGGGGAGATCCGTGTACAACCTATATCGGACCAGATGGCGCCGGACACTACGTCAAGATGGTCCACAATGGCATTGAATACGGTGATATGCAGCTAATCTGTGAAGCTTATTACATATTAAAACATGTATTGGGCTTGAGTACCGATGAGCTTCATGAGGTCTTCTCCGAGTGGAATAAAGGGGAGCTCGACAGCTATCTTATTGAAATAACAGCGGATATTTTTACGAAAAAAGATACTGAGACCGGTCAGGCGCTAGTCGATATGATTCTTGATACGGCCGGACAAAAGGGTACCGGTAAATGGACGAGTCAGAATGCTCTTGATCTTGGTATTCCGCTGCCGATTATTACGGAATCGGTATTTGCCCGCTTTATTTCGGCTATGAAGGAGGAGCGGGTTGCAGCAAGCAAGGTGTTAAACGGACCGCAAACACCTGTATTCACCGGCGACCGAAATGCGTTTATTGAATCTGTGCGCAAAGCACTGTACATGAGTAAAATTTGTTCTTATGCCCAAGGGTTTGCGCAAATGAGGGCTGCTTCGGAGGAATATGACTGGAATCTGCAATATGGTGATATTGCGATGATTTTCCGCGGCGGCTGCATTATCCGGGCGCAATTTTTACAGCGGATCAAGGATGCATATAACCGCGATTCAAGCTTGAAAAATCTCCTCCTCGATTCATATTTTAAAGAGATTGTGGAGAACTATCAGACTTCATTGCGTGAAATTGTCGCTCATAGTGTGCAGACCGGAATTCCAGTACCATGCTTTTCCGCGGCACTAGCCTATTATGACAGCTACCGGACGGCGGTACTTCCGGCTAATCTGCTTCAGGCACAGCGCGATTATTTCGGTGCCCATACGTACCAGCGCACAGACCGCGAAGGGATTTTTCATACCAACTGGCTTGATTAAATTTAAGGCTCAACTAATAGATTACATATTTCCAAATTTAAAAACCTCTGAATATTTCAGAGGTTTTTTGCTGTAAGCAATTGGGCATTGCTTCTGGAAGAGGCGAGACCCGCCCCGCTGTTTAATTACAGTTTGATTCCACTTCAAGCTCTGAAATCGGCCACCAGTAATACCCGTCCTTGGCGAGAAGAATATCGCTTTCCTTTGGTCCTACCGTGCCTGACTCATAGTTAGGGAAATGAGCAATCGAGCTCTCCCATACATGAGAAATATTATCGACAAAATTCCATGATAATGCCACTTCATCCCAATGAGTAAAATTCGTGGCATCACCGTGCATGCAGTCATAGAGCAATCGTTCATAGGACTCCGGTGTATTGTAGCCGTTGATCCCGCTATTAGCATAGCTGAGTTTTACCGGAGTAGCATTTATACCTTGCCCGGTTTTTTTCGCATTTAAATGCAGCGTAATTCCTTCTTCAGGCTGAACATGAATAACGAGCAAATTCGGATTTAACTGCTGCTCCGCGTTATAGTACAAATTCATCGGGATATCTTTAAACTGGATGACAATTTTCGTTGATTTCGTCCGCATTCTTTTACCCGTCCGGATATAGAAAGGAACGCCAGCCCAGCGGAAATTATCAATTAACAGCCTGCCTGCTACGAATGTTTCCGTATTAGAATTTGGATCCACCATTGGCTCATTGCGATAAGCCGGAATTGCTTCTCCATTGATCTTTCCGGCACCATACTGCCCGCGGATAAAATATTTATGTACCTTGTTTCCCTGAATCGGCCGCAAGGCACGCAGCACCTTGACCTTCTCGGAACGAATTTCCCGCGGTTCCAGCTTGATCGGCGGTTCCATCGCTAATAATGCCACAATCTGGAGAATGTGATTTTGCACCATATCACGCAAGGCTCCGCTTGTTTCGTAATAACGTCCGCGTTCCTCGACGCCAAGCACTTCGCTGGAAGTGATTTGAATATTCGAGATATAACGGTTATTCCAAAGCGGTTCAAAAATCGCATTGGCAAAACGGATAACTTCAATATTTTGCACCATTTCCTTGCCAAGATAATGGTCAATCCGGTAAATATCCTCCTCATCAAAAGCCGTCCGAATTTGCTGATTTAACTCCTTTGCAGAATCCAAATCGCGTCCGAATGGTTTTTCAATGATGAGCCGTTTAAAACCCTTTACATCCGTAAGACCGTCTTGTTTTAAGTGGACGGCAATGGTGCCGAAAAATTCAGGGGCCATCGCCAGGTAAAACAGGCGGTTTCCTTCTGTACCGTATTGCTGGTCGAATCCATTTGCTAAATCATTTAATACCATATATGAATTCGAATCGGACACATCATGGGAATGATAATAAAAATGAGAAGTAAATTCATCTAATTTGCTGTTCTTACCGTTGGCATTCCCGATGGATTTTTTCACCTTTTCCTGAAACTGTTCGTTCGTTAATGCTCGTCTTGCCACCCCGATCACAACAAAATGCTCAGATAGCTGATTTTTTTCATATAGCTGATAAAGAGAGGGGAAGAGTTTTCTGTTCGCTAAATCTCCGGTTGCACCAAAAATCATGATCAGTACTTTAGGCTTTTCAGTGTGTTTCACAATATATGTACCTCACTTTGCAGGAATAAATTTATCGTAAAAATGACATTCTGGTGAGAATTGAATTTTAGCCCTTTTACGCTGTTTGCGCAAATATTTTGTTTGTCACGCCCCATGGATAACAGTTTCATCACTTCACTTTTTTATTTTTGTCAAATATAACAGAACTATCCTGTCATTTTAAAAGTTCCTTTTCTTCTCATGTCAATGTTCGCTATAATTAGCTTAATGTGTTTTGCTTGAAAGGAGAAGATTTATGGAGGTATTTTTTTTAGGAACAGGAGCAGGCATTCCGTCCAAAGGAAGAAATGTAACGGCGATTGCCTTAAAGCTGCTGGAAGAACGGGGCGCCATTTGGCTGTTTGACTGCGGCGAAGCGACGCAGCATCAAATTTTACATACATCGATTAAACCGGGGCGGATTGA
Organism: Bacillus benzoevorans; assembly: GCF_014207535.1. GTDB lineage: Bacteria > Bacillota > Bacilli > Bacillales > Cytobacillaceae > Bacillus_BD > Bacillus_BD benzoevorans. Next base: position 228,366 of record NZ_JACHGK010000003.1, on the reverse strand, counting down.
AAAAATCTTTATCACCCATTTGCACGGAGACCATATTTACGGGCTGCCGGGGCTGCTCGCAAGCCGCTCATTCCAAGGCGGTGAATCGGCTTTAACGGTATACGGCCCTGCCGGAATTAAAGAGTATATCGAGACAAGCCTGCGGGTGAGCGGTACCTATTTGAAATATCCATTGGAAATTAAAGAGATAACCGAGAAACTTCTGTTTGAGGACGGGCAGTTTACCGTAGAGGCCCGTGAATTGGAGCACGGAATTCAGTCATTCGGCTTTCGCGTTGTGGAAAAAGATCGGCCTGGAACATTGCTGGTCGACAGGCTAAAGGAACTTGGGATTAAACCCGGACCGCAGTATCGGCAAATTAAGGAAGGCACTCCGGTTACACTGGAAGATGGAACCGTGCTTGAGGCACATCATTTTCTTGGTCCGCGTCAATTGGGGCGAATTGTGGCGATCCTAGGTGATACGAGGAAATGTGAAGCAGCCCTGGAATTGGCGCAGGAAGCGGATCTGCTTGTACATGAAGCAACTTTTGCTGCTAATGACAGCGCGATGGCCTATGATTATTTTCATTCGACAACAGAACATGCAGCCCAAACGGCGAAAGAGGCCGGAGTGAAAAAGCTTTGTCTGACTCATATCAGTTCCCGCTATGACCGCGATGCAGCTCTGGAATTGCTGCTGGAAGCGCGGAAGATTATTCCCGAAACCGAAATCGCGGAAGATTTCAAAAGTATTATCGTTCCTCGAATTTAAGAGACCGTTTTACGCCTCTTGCTGTTAGCGGTTACCTCTTGGCAGATACGATAGAATAGATGAAATGACTCCGGCACAAGACCGGAGTCATTTAATCCCTGTTTGATCCAAGCAGCTTCCTCATATCATTTTCTCTTCTCAAAGTACCTTTCTCCAAGAATTTCCTTCATTTCATAACTGCCTGGTGTTAATTCTTTTTCGATTAATGTTTGTATTTCTGATTTATCAAGATCGTACATCACTTCAATTTCTTTTGAAAAGAGCAGTTTTTCTTGTTCAAGCAGAACGGAAAGTGATGGCTGCGGTTTTGGCTGCAGATCTTCCTCATTTAACACTTGCTTTAATCCGGTAACATAATAGTCAAATGGGCGGCCGCCAACCACTTTGACGCCTTTATTTTCTTCATTCATGATAATGACCGTTGGAAAACCCCTGACACCCAGTTTTCTTGCCAAATTAAAATCTTCATTTAATAATTGCTGTCCGCTTGGTTGTTCGGCTTCTTTGACGATGGCTTCTCCATCAAGACCAAGTTGATTCACAATGTCAATCATCACGGATGGCTCCGAAATGTTTCGATTAAAAGCGAAAAGAGCTTCTCTGGCACGGCGTAAATATTCATAGGCCATTGCATGGTTATGATGTTTTTGAATCACTTTAAATACACGGGATGGAGGAAAAGACGATTGAACGGGATTGTCAATCATGAGTGACCCATCAATCGGCATGCGGGAGTATTCACCAACTTCTCTCCAGTGACCAGCAACGTCAGCAGGTTTATAAATGCCGTTAGCGGGATCAATAGGGCCGTCATGCCATTTTTCGAGCAATCCACCCATAACGGTATGAAAGTGAAAGTAGTGGCCATACTGCTCTTTAAAGCGGCGTAGAACGGGTTCAATCGCCCAGCAATGAGAACAAATGGGGTCGGTCACATAATAAAGATCGATTGCTTTCTTCGCTGAATTAAAATCAATCATCTCCATTTCTTCCTCTTCAGCTGGTCCGCATACACCTGTTTCTAAATCGCAAATCATAGGATTATTTTTCATCATTTTCATTTTCCTCGCTTTCGTTTGGAGTCTCACATTCCACATGTAAGTATTGAATGGCCCATTCCTGAATTGATTTTAAACTTTCAGCCAGGGCTGCGCCTTTTTCTGTTAATGAATAAGAAATCGCAACAGGTGAAGTGTTTGTTACATTTTTTTCGAGTAATCCAATTTCGATTAGTTCGGAAAGTCTCATGGATAATGCTTTCGGTGTAATTCCAGATACGTCTTTTTTAAGATCTGAAAAATGCGCGCTTTGATTCTCGCATAAAGATAAATAATGAATTAATTGCCCATTCCACTTTTTACCGATTATTTCAAAGGAAGCTTCAATATAAGGACAAATTTTCGTACTCAACCTTTGTCACACCTCCAATACAAATAATATATCAGATATAAAAAATATATCAACTATAAATATTATATCTTTATACAAGCTCCTTTTTAAAAACTAAACTGACTTTCTCATAATCCATTTTTGTTTCATAGAAACGGTGGGCATCTGCGCGATGCAGTCCGGATGATAAAGCGACACAGGTATAGCCGTTTTCCTTTGCCCATTCCTCCACATACTGTAAGAGTTTTTCCCCATAGCCCTGCGAGCGTTTACCTGCATCCGTCACCAAATCACAAACCCAGATAAAGCGTCCGTAATATAAGGTAGTCATCGACATGAATCCGATAACGGCAGCTAGTTCATTCTGATCATAAAGGGCCAATATACGATAGTGTTCCTTTTCCTGTGCCTCCCGGACGAACTCCAGGTACGCTGAGAGAGTGAGATGAGGGCGCAGCTGCCTCATAATAGGAAATGCATCTGTCCATTCTTTTTCATTCGTAAGCTCTTTGATATGAATCACTTGGGAAATTCCTCCTTTTTCTTTGATTTTATCAATGGGCTGGCATCGTTAAAAGTGCCAGTTATGGTATAATTTATCGGGCCAGTTTTTCGAAAGGATGATAGAAATTGTACGAGCTTACTCCTTTACTCGATCAGGAAAAAGAAGAGCCATTATACATACAGCTGTATCAATATTTTAAAGATGAAATCCAGAGTGGCAGGCTGGAAGCGGGTGTTAAGCTGCCCTCGAAAAGAAGACTGTCACAGCATCTTGGGATCAGCCAAAATACCGTGGAAAATGCCTATGGACAGCTGCAAGCCGAAGGATACATTCACTCAGAGCCGCGAAAAGGAATTTATGTGAAGAAACTGGAAGGGGATCTTTATCCCTATCACAGCGGAATCCCACTAAAGAGCGAAAGAGTCATGGAAAAGCATGACGAGGAAGAGATGATTGATTTCAGCCATGGGCAAGTAGATCTGGCGCATTTTCCTTATGCGGTCTGGCGGAAGCTCTCGATGCAGGCTTTATATGAAGAGGAAAGCGTCCTTTTTTTGAATGGGGATCCGCAGGGAGAACTTGAACTTCGGCAGGAAATTACTCATTATCTATTTCAATCAAGAGGTGTTAGGTGCAAAGCGGAGCAAATTGTCATCGGAGCAGGGACACAGTACTTAATTGGTCTGCTGACCATGATCATTGGAGAGAGAGCGGTCTATGCTGTGGAAAATCCCGGTTTTCACCGCACAAGGGCAGTACTGGAGGATCGTGGGTTCCACCCTGTTTCTCTTGCACTTGATGAGGATGGAGTGTCTCTAAAGGATTTAGAGGCCAGTGGGGCGAATGTGATCTATGTGACCCCGTCACACCAGTTTCCGCTTGGCATGATTATGCCAATTTCGCGCAGAAGAGGGCTGTTAAAATGGGCGGAAAAAGAGGGGCGATATATCATTGAGGATGATTATGACGGTGAGTTCCGTTATAAAGGAAAGCCTATCCCGTCTCTGCAGGGATTGGATTCTGCAGGGAGAGTGATTTACTTAGGAACTTTTTCGAAGTCATTGATTCCTTCGCTGCGAATAAGTTATCTGGTGCTCCCGCCGCTGCTGCTTGAAAACTATCAGCAATCCTTTACGCTTTATAAACAAACGGTATCACGACTTCATCAACACACTCTTGCACAATTTATGAAAAATGGACATTGGAGCCGCCATTTAAATAAAATGCGGGGGATTTATCGAAAGAAACAAAAGACTTTGCTTTTGGCGATTGCAGAATATCTGGGAGAACATGTTCAGGTCATTGGTGAAAAATCAGGGCTGCATATTCTCTTGCAGGTGAATAATCAAATGTCTGAGGCAGAACTGATAGAGACGGCAAAGAAGAATAAAGTAAAGGTTTATCCTGCTTCCATTTATTATGAAAAGAGTACGAAGCAACATCCGCCAATGATTCTATTAGGTTTTGGCGCTTTAGCAGAAGAAGATATAAAGGAAGGCATTGCATTATTAGCGCATGCCTGGTTAAGGCGATGAAATGCGCAGTCCATTGCGGGCTGCGCATTTGTATGATTTTCTATGCTAATCTTTACACATTCCAGCCGCGTTCATACTGCACCGGCGCTTCAATGCTGAGCCGCAGTTCTTTGGCAGCAGTTCTTGCCCAATATGGATCGCGCAAGAGTTCACGGCCAAGGATAATCACATCAGCACGGTCGCTTTGGAGGATTTCTTCTGCCTGCAAACCAGTCGTGATTAAGCCGACTGCACCTGTGGCAATCTTAGCACCATGTTTGATTTTGTCTGAATATGGCACCTGATAGCACGGATAAACATTGATTTTCGCCGGAATCACCGCACCTGTACTGACATCAATGAGATCCACGCCCTGTTCTTTCATGTAAGAAGCGTATTGGATATAATCCTCTACATGCAGCCCTTCCTTATGATAATCTTCAGCTGAGATCCGGACGAAGAGCGGACCGTCCCATACTGTTTTCACCGCTTCAATAATTTCTTTTAGGAAGCGGTAGCGGTTTTCTGCACTGCCGCCGTATTCATCCTGGCGGTGATTGGCAAGCGGGGAAAGAAACTGATTAATTAAATAGCCGTGTGCACCATGAAGTTCAATGACATCAAACCCGGCTTTTTTTGCCCGTTCTGCGCCTAGTTTGAAGGCGTCAATGGCATGGTGGAGATCTTCAACCGTCATTTCCTTCGGAGTTTTGAACTGGTCGTTAAAAGCAACAGCGGAAGGGGCAACGATTTCTCCTTCTAATTGAGCTTTACGACCTGCATGCCCTAACTGGATGCCGGTTTTGCAGCCATAAGCTTTAATTTGCTCGGTTAATTGCTTCAGTCCTTCGATATGTGCATCATCCCAAATGCCTAAGTCTTTTGCTGAAATGCGGCCTTCTGGCGCAACCGCTGTTGCTTCTTGAATAATTAATCCGGTTTGTCCGACAGCACGGCTCACGTAGTGTGTGATATGAAAGGGCGTGACGATGCCGTCTTCCGCAGCGGAATACATGCACATCGGTGCCATAACAATCCGGTTCTTTAAAGTAAGATTTTTAATCGTATATGGTGAAAATAGTTTTGCTTCCATTTTTATCAAGTCATCTCCCTTTGCAGCTTTTCAAGATTTATTATAGCAGTTTTCACGAAAAATAATGAAAAAGAGGCACCACAAATGTGTATACTAGCATTTGTGGTGCCCCTTTTTTATGGCAACTTCGCTTCTATTTCTTCACTGATTACTTTTCCCATTGATTTGGATTTCTCCGCTGCCGTTTTAATGCACTCCATCACGGCTTTGTCTACTTCATGCTCAGCCAGTATGTTTAATCCGGCTTCGGTTGTACCGCCGGGACTTGTTACTTCCTTACGCAGCTGGGAGGCGGATTTTGTTGATGTGGCGAGCATTTCCGCTGCTCCCATTAATGTCTGCACGATAAAATCCTTCGCCAAATCTGCTTCCAACCCAAGATCAACGGCACTTTTCTCCATTGCTTCAAAAAGATAATAGATATAGGCTGGTCCGCTTCCAGACAGCCCGGTAACGGCATCCAGCTGTTCCTCCTGAACAAGTCTGGCAATCCCTGCTGTTTGCAATATTTTCTGTACCAATTCAATTTGTTCCGCTGAAACGTGCTCGTTCACGGCAAAGCCTGTCGCTGATTTTCCGATTGCCGCGGATGTATTTGGCATTGCCCGTACAATCGGCATCGCTTTTCCTACTAATTTTTCCATGCTCACAAGCGACACACCGGCAAGGACGGAAATAAGCATCGTTCGGTCCGACAACAAATGTTTAATCGCAGTCAAGGACTGTGCTGCATCCTTCGGTTTCATCGCCAGCAGTACAGCATCGACCTCCTTCAGCATATCCGCTGTATCATAGGAGGTGGAAACACCGTATTTTGTTTTTAATTCGTTCAGTCTTTCCTCGTTGCTGCGGTTCGTCACCCAAATATTTTGCGGCTCCAGCAATTTGTTTTCCACCATGCCTGAAATTAAGGCTTCTGCCATCGAACCGGCACCAATGAACGCTAATTTTTTCATCTAATCGCTCCTTCTTGAATCTTATGTAGATAATAGTATTGCACATATTTGACAATAGCGAAGTGAAACTTTTATTCTCATTATGTACCTCATATACGAATGCGTGAGGCAACCCTATTAGTATAAGATACTTTTGCGAGTTTTTTAACAGATTTAGCTGAATATTATGTCCATGACAAGCCATTCCTTAGAAGGATATGGAGTTAGAGTAGAGGGTGAATCAATTTGGCAGCAGAAAATTTGAAAAATAAAAACATCATTATTACCGGTGCTTCAGGCGGGATCGGCCTCTCCGTTGCGCAACAATGTGCCGCACGCGGGGCAAACCTAGTACTTCTCGCAAGGCGCCTGGAAAGGCTGGAGGAAATCAAGCAGGATTTACAGGAGCAGTTTAACATTAAGGTGCATATCTATCAACTTGATGTCTCTAAGACAGAGGAAATCAAGCAGGTTTTTTCTAAAATTATCGCCAAGCTTGGCAGAATTGATGTATTGCTCAATAATGCCGGCTATGGCATCTTCCGCTATGCCCATGAAACAGCAATCGATGAAGTGAAGGGTATGTTCAGCGTTAATGTTGTCGGCTTAATGGCCTGCACGAGCATGGTGCTGCCGGTGATGAAGCAGCAAAGATGCGGTCACATTATCAATATTGCTTCCATGGCGGGGAAAATTGCGACTCCGAAATCGAGCGTGTACTCGGCGACAAAACATGCTGTACTGGGCTATTCCAACAGTCTGCGGTTAGAATTGGCCGATGACCAAGTATTTGTGACAACGGTGAATCCTGGTCCGATTGCCACGAATTTTTTTGACATCGCTGATGAACAGGGGACGTATGTGAAAAGTGTTCAGCGCTATATGCTGCAGCCGGAATTTGTCGCAAAAAAGATTACCGATGCGATGTTAACGAAAACGAGGGAAATTAATTTGCCGCGCTGGATGAATGCCGGAAGCATCTTTTTTGCTCTGTTTCCTAACCTGTTTGAAAAAGCCGGTAAAAAGGCATTTAATAAAAAATAAGGAGTCAAAGGGGTGAGACTTATTGGAGTTTCATTCCTTTTTTATTATTCAAATGAACATTTGAATAATAACTGCATATGATCTATACTATATTCAAATCGATATTTGAATAAGAAAGGGGGGTGGACATGAGTCAAAAGGATACTTGCGATATTTATTGTTATGACGAAGAAAAAGTGAAGCGAATACAGGGGGATTTGCAGAAAGTAGACATCGTTAAAACGGCGCGGGTCTTTAAGGCATTGGCGGATGAAAACCGGGCGAAAATCACTTATTCCTTATGCATGGATGAAGAGCTGTGTGTCTGCGATGTCGCCAATATCATCGGCTCCACCGTTGCGACTGCCTCCCATCATTTGCGCACCCTGCATAAACAGGGGATCGTCAAGTATCGCAAAGAAGGAAAATTGGCTTTTTATTCGTTAGATGATGCACATGTTAAACAATTAATTGAAATTGCGCTTGCACATGCTGCGGAGGTGAAGGTGAATGACTGACATGCAGGCTAAAATAGAAGAACAAGAAGCAAAAACATACCGCGTGCAGGGCTTTTCCTGAGCAGGCTGTGCCAAAACATTCGAGGAGAATGTGAAACGCCTGGATGGCGTTGTTGATGCCCGGGTCAACTTCGGTGCTGCAAAAATTACGGTATATGGGGAAACCTCGATTGAAGCACTGGAAAAAGCAGGGGCTTTTGAAAACTTAAAATTGCGTGGAGAAAAAGAACAAAAAATGGAGGCTATTCCATTTTGGAAGCAAAAGGAAACGATTAAAGTCTATCTTTCCGCCCTATTGCTGCTCTTCAGTTGGTTATTAGGCAGAACATTCGGGGAAGAACATCTTACTCCTATCATCGGATACGGAGTAGCGATTGTTATTGGCGGTTATTCCTTATTTTTAAAAGGATTTAAAAATCTGATCCGATTCAAGTTTGATATGAGCACCTTGATGACGATTGCCATTATCGGTGCGGCATTAATTGGCGAATGGAGCGAAGGGGCGACGGTTGTCATCCTTTTTGCCATCAGTGAAGCGTTGGAGCGCTTTTCGATGGATAAGGCACGCCAGTCGATCGAGTCGTTAATGGATATTGCTCCGAAAGAAGCATTAGTTGTACGAAACGGACAGGAGTTTACAATCCCTGTTGAGGCAATCGAAATTGACGACATCATGATCGTCAAACCGGGACAGAAACTGGCAATGGACGGGGTTGTGGTAAAAGGAACCTCGGCTTTAAATCAGGCGGCGATTACCGGAGAATCCGTCCCTGTCACAAAATCACCGGGTGATGAAGTATATGCCGGGACGTTAAACGAAGAAGGACTGTTGGAAGTACAAGTAACGAAATTGGTTGAGGATACGACTCTGGCAAAAATCATCCATTTAGTCGAAGAAGCCCAGGCAGAACGGGCACCATCACAGGCTTTTGTCGACAAGTTCGCCAAATATTATACTCCTGTCATCGTCGCACTTGCCCTTTTGATTGCCGTTGTGCCGCCATTATTCGGCGGGGATTGGAGCGAATGGATTTACCAAGGACTGTCTGTATTAGTCGTCGGCTGTCCCTGCGCCTTAGTCGTTTCGACTCCGGTATCGGTTGTCACGGCAATTGGCAATGCCGCAAGAAACGGGGTCTTAATCAAAGGCGGGATTCATCTGGAAGCAGCCGGGTCCTTAAAGGTTATTGCTTTTGATAAAACAGGGACGCTGACAAAAGGGGTGCCCGCTGTCACCGATATCGTTTCATTTGACAGAAATGAACGGGAATTGCTGGCGGTCACCGCGGCATTAGAAAAAGGGTCGCAGCATCCGCTTGCTTCCGCCATTATAACGAAAGCAGAAGAAATGGACATCCGTTTCGAAAGTACTGCTGTGCTTGATTTTCAATCGCTGACAGGCAAGGGAGTAAAGGCAAATGTCAATGGCGAAATCTACTATGCCGGCAGCCCGAATCTGTTTCAAGAGCTTCTGCCGCAAAAAATGGATGGGGAGCTGAGGGAACGGATTGAAAGCCTGCAAAGGGAAGGAAAAACGGTTATGATCCTTGGCACGATCAATCAAATTCTGCTCTTGATTGCGGCGGCTGATCAAATCAGAGAAAGCTCCCGTGAGGTGATTCAAAAGCTGCACAAGCTTGGTATCGGAAAAACAGTGATGCTGACTGGAGATAACAAACGAACAGCAGAGGCGATTGGGAAATCTGCCGGAGTGTCTGACATCAAAGCGGAATTGCTTCCCGAAGATAAATTAAACGCTGTAAAAGAGCTTCGCCGCCTCCATCACAGCGTTGCCATGGTCGGAGACGGAGTGAATGATGCGCCGGCACTTGCTGCATCGACGGTAGGTGTGGCGATGGGCGGAGCGGGAACGGATACAGCCCTGGAAACAGCGGATATTGCCTTAATGTCCGATGATCTCAACAAGCTGCCATTTACAATTCAATTAAGCCGAAAAGCACTATGGACCATTAAGCAAAATATTACGTTTTCTTTAGTAGTAAAGGCCATCGCTTTACTGCTTGTGATCCCTGGCTGGCTGACTCTTTGGATTGCCATTTTTGCCGATATGGGCGCGACTCTTCTGGTGACATTAAACAGCTTGAGATTGTTAAAGGTAAAAGAGTAGTGGAGCATGGGTATGTAACAAAATAAGGCAGGCATATTTATGCCTGCCTTATTTTGTTACATCACAGAAAGATCATACTGAAAGAATATGCACTGTTAGGTTAAAGTAGGCATTCTAAACAAGTCTTTCAGCCATCGGGCAATATGGCCGGCAAAGAATGCCGTTTTCATGCCCATAATCATGAGAGTTGAGAGAAAAGCAGATAGAATATTCAAAGTATTTCCCTCCGTATCTGAATTTGTGTTGGGAACGAACACGAATGTTACTATGGTTTGAACAGCCAATTTATTCATTCGCTCTTGGGCAGCTTCTTATCCCTTTTTCCTTTGCTGTTTTCCGATGGAGATATGATCCGGCAGCTGTGGAAATGGCTGTTCACCGGGGGTTGACCCGGGCCCTGTAAGGGTATTTCGCTGATCGAGGACTTTTCCTGAATATTCAACAGGTCTTCTTGTTGCCATCATTTCACCTCCATTTTATTAGCATGGTTCGAAAAAAAGAGTCCATAACAGGTAAATTAAGAAAAATCGTTTTCGCATAAAAAAAATCATGCAACAAATACTGAATGTACGAGCGTTTGCGCAGAGGGATGATGCAGTGCACCATTCCGTGAACAGACGGCCAAAAATATGAAAGGTGATGACCATGAATAAAGCACAATTCAATTTTGCTAATTTATCTCAAAGTGACTTGGAGCAGATTAGCATGCTGGAAAAATCGCTAAGCCAAAAAAAAGGAGAAGAAGTCATCCTTGTAGCTTATCAGGATAAGCAAAAACACTAACTCTGTCTATTTTTATTGGGAGTGAATGAATGAGGCCATATGACATTACAGCTATGATTATTGATGACGGTTTTGCTGGTGAAGAATACGTAACGGCTGATTTTACGAGTCAGAACGAGGATTACAGCATTACATTTAAAAAAGCGGACCTCGAAATCATCAATTCCTGGGTTTTCAAAAATGGGACATCGCTTCCTGCGAATTTGCCGGATCAGCTGATCGAGTCGATACGCGAGGATATTAAAATGAAAATAGAGTAAAAGGGGCTGCTATTTATCAGCCCCTTTTACATATTTTGCTGAAAAAAGCTTAGGGAAGAAGTCTCTAAGCTTTTTTCATTATTTATTAAAAGTCAAATTCTGCGCCGTTGTTTTGTCTGTGCTGCATAAATAAAATACAGGGCTAAGGCAATCATGGATAAGAGGACCCCTGAAATATAAGGCAGTCCGATCGAGATGCCGTAAAGTGTGCCGCCGATTGGCGGTCCGGCGATTCTGCCAAGCGAATCGAAGGAGGACAGGAGTCCTGTGGTACTGCCATGCCCGGAGTCTGCTGCCTTCGTTAGTAAAGCCGAAACAGCCGGACGGATAACGCCGTTGCCCATCCCGAAAATCGATAAATAAACGGCGGCAGTGGTAAAGCTGTCAACGAGCAGGATCAGCCCGAAGCCAATGGCGGAAATGACAATCCCTGCTTTGATAACGAGCCCTTCGCCATATCTTTTTGCTGCTTTTCCCATCACACCGCCCTGAATAAAGGCGCTAACCAGACCCATGATCATAAAAACATAACCAAGCTGCACCGTTTCTAACCCTGCCCTTTTTGCCGCAAAATAGGCAAAGGTTGTTTCCAAGCCGGCTAATGACAAGGAGATAAATAACTGCAGAAAGAAGAGGAGCGATTGTGAACCCTTAAAGGATTGCCACATGGAGGACTTTTCCTTTGCAGCCTGTCCTCTGGATTCCTTTGATAATGACTCCTTGAGGAAGAACAGCACAAGGAAAAAGGTAAATAGAGAACATCCTCCGGCAACAAAAAACGGGACACTTAAGTCTATTTTCGAAAATATGCCGCCGATAGCCGGTCCAAAAACAAAACCTAATCCGGTAGCGGCACCGATGATCCCCATGCCTTTACTGCGGTTAGCCGGTGTCGTAATATCGGCAACATAGGCCATCGCCGTCGGCATATTTGCTGCAGATAACGCTCCGCCGACAATTCGTGCCACAAACAGCATACCGAGTGTGTCAGATGCCCCTGTAAGGAAAAAAGAAAAGGCTAGGCCGAGAATTCCAATCATAATGACAGGTTTCCGCCCGATTCGATCTGATATCCGTCCCCACATTGGGGCAAAAAGCAGCTGCATCAGCGAATATACTGCCATGAGATATCCTAGTTCAGTTGGTGAGGCACCAATATTTTCCGCATAAAAGGGCAGAACTGGGATGATGATGCCAAAACCGGCCATGACCAAAAACATAATCGCAAATAATATAGGCAATGCCCTTTTCGTATCGATCATTACATTCACTCCATTTCCCGATTATTATAATGATTATATATATTCAGAGTCAATTTTGATCATCTCTATTTTTGGACAAAGTCTGAAAAGCCTTTCATATCCGTATATAAAGGAAAGGAAAATATTTGTTTCACATAATAAATCCTTGAAAGTACAAAATAATGTAATTCTCTGCGTTAATGTTATAGTAATATTCTAAAGATTTAAATGATATTTTGGGGCTATGCTGAAAAAGGCAGATGTGATATCTTATTACTGTAGTAAAGTGTTAACGTAATAATATTTTAAAATAAAGGTGGTTATCCTTGTTCATGAAACGTTTTACCATGATGTTAATGATAGTGGTATCCTTATTTGTTATTCTAATAGGATGTTCGAGTGGAGCGTCTGATTCCAAGTCAGAGGCAGGTTCCGATACAGAAAAAACGAAAGAAAAGGAAACATTGATTGTTGGAATTGATGATGCCTTTGCGCCAATGGGATTCCGTGATGAAAAGAATGAAATTGTTGGTTTTGACATTGACATGGCAAAAGCAGCTGCTGAAAAAATGGGTGTAGAAGTGAAAATTCAGCCAATCGATTGGAAAACAAAGGAAAATGAGCTAAACAGCGGACGGATTGATTTGATCTGGAATGGCTACACTATTACGGATGAGCGTAAAGAAAAAGTATTATTTACAAAACCTTATCTAAAGAATTCACAGGTGGTTGTCACATTAGCTGATTCTAATCTTTCCAAGCTGGATGATTTAGCTGGCAAAAAGATCGGGATTCAGGCGCTTTCTTCTGCAGTTGATGCTTTAAATGCTAATCCGATAAAAGATAAAATTGACTCAACCACTGAGTATGATACAAATGTACTTGCTTTGACTGATTTAAAGGCAGGCCGCACAGATGCTGTTGTCATTGACGAAGTAGTTATCAACTATTACATGACAAAAGAAAAGGGAACTTTTAAGCTTCTTGATGAATCACTTGCCCCTGAGGAGTACGCAGTCGGCGTGAAAAAAGGCAATCAAGAGCTGCTTGACAAACTTCAACCAGCTCTTGATGAAATGAATGAAGACGGCACGGCCGCTGACATTTCAACCAAATGGTTCGGAGAAGATAAAGTCTTAAAATAAACCATCGGAACAAATATTATGAAGCAAAGGGCTGTCCTAAAAGAAAAGGTATCAGATACCACGAGAGAAATTCCGCTATCTATTAGGAAACATTGATAACGGTGTTCCAGAGTGGATGTCAAATATCTTTCAGGGCAGCTCTTTTGCTTTTTTGGAGGATTCCATCGTATGTCAGGAGACTATTTTATTTCCATATTGAAGCCAATGTTCGAAGGGGCACAAACCACAATTCTGCTGTTTCTCATTGCGATTGTGGTATCCATTCCGTTAGGCTTTCTATTAACATTGGCGGTAAAAAGCCGATTTAGGCCGATATCCTGGATCGCGCAAGTCTATATTTATGTGATGCGCGGTACCCCGCTCTTGCTCCAGCTTTTGGTGATCACTTTCGGGCTGCCGATGATCCCGGTGATCGGCGAATACTTAATTCTCGATCGGTTTGTCGCTGCATGTCTAGGTTTTATCCTTAACTATGCTGCTTACTTTGCTGAAATCTTCCGAGGGGGTCTGCTGGCGATTGATAAAGGTCAATATGAAGCCGCGAAGGTGCTTGGTTTTAATAAATGGCAGACCACAATGAAAATTATCCTGCCGCAAATGTTTCGCATTGCTCTTCCTTCCGTTGCCAATGAGTCCGTTACACTCGTGAAAGATACTGCATTGCTGTATGCTGTTGCCGTTCCGGAACTGCTGCACTTTGCCCAAACTGCTGTTAATCGTGACTTTACCATCATGCCATTCTTTGTCGCAGGTGTGATTTACCTGCTCATGACAATGGTATTAACGTTTGTTTTTAAATGGCTGGAAAAACGATTCAAATTTGAATAGATGGGGGGAGAAAATGTGGCGCTTATTGAAGTAACGAACTTAAAAAAATCATTCGGACAGATAGAAGTGTTGAAACAGATTACCTTCGAGGTGAATAAAAATGATGTCGTGGCCGTGATCGGTCCATCCGGTTCCGGGAAAAGCACGATGCTCCGCAGTCTTGTTCATTTGGAGGAGATTAACGGCGGCAGTATCTGTGTCTCAGGCGACTATTTAGTGAAGGACGGTATCTATGCCAATCCGCAGAAGCTGAAACGGATTACCGGAAAAATGGGAATGGTCTTTCAGCATTTCAATCTCTTCCCGCATCTTACTGTGAAGGAAAATCTTGAGCTGGCTCCAAAAATGGTGAAGAAGGAGGCAGCAGCGGTTGTGGCACAGCGCAGCAAGGAGCTTATGGAAAAAATCGGTTTGACCGAAAGAGCTTCGGCCTATCCGGCCAATCTGTCTGGCGGTCAGAAGCAGCGCGTGGCGATTGCCCGGGCCTTGATGATGAATCCGGAAATTATGCTGTTTGACGAACCAACTTCAGCGCTCGATCCGGAGCTGACCGGTGAAGTGCTTCAGGTCATGAAAAATTTGGCAAAGGAGCATATGACGATGATCGTTGTCACGCATGAGATGGAGTTTGCCCGTGAAGTGGCCAACCGGGTTATGTTCATGGATGGCGGGGAAATCGTTGAGTCCAGTCCACCAGAGGAAATTTTTACGAATCCGAAGTTTGAACGAACGAAGGCTTTTTTAAACCGGAGCTTAAAATAATATAGGTCAAAAGAACCCGGCAAGGCGTTTGCTTCCTGCCGGATTTTTTTGTGGGAAAAACATCTCTTAAATGTCTGGTCTGGGAGGTGTTTTTTTCTTGCAAAATAACAGGTCGGTCTTAAGTCTTACAGGAAATTCAATCCAGAGCTCCTACGTCATATAAGGAAATAAATGTTAATATAAAAAAAGGACTTGTTCATAATACGCAGAACTTCTTCTAACATATTCCGAGATTAAAAGAATAAGGAGATCATAGAATGGAGAGAAAGGTCTATCTGATTTTGACGGATACGGGCACGTTTTTTACCAGAATGATTAAGCTCTATACGAAAAAACCATACAATCATGCCTCCCTTTCCTTTGATCCCCATTTTTCTGAAATCTACAGCTTTGGCAGGAAGAAGCCAAGAAATCCGTTCATCGGGGGATTTGTGAAGGAATGTATCTACACAGGTTTACTAAAGCAGGCCGACTGTGCCATTTACAGCTGCTGTATTTCTGAACAGCAGTACCAAAAAATGCTGCATTTTATTAAGGAAATAGAGGAAAAAAAAGAACAGTACCGCTATAATTTTCTTGGTTTATTGGCGATTCCTTTTCATAAAACGGTTCATAGGGAACATGCCTACTTTTGTTCCCAGTTTGTCGCTGCAGTTTTAACAGAAGGAAACGTGATTCAATGTTCGAAACAGCTTTCTCATATGACTCCACATGATCTGCAGCAGGTGGCATCTTTTCATTTACTTTATCAGGGAACAGTAGAAGGCTTTATTAAGAAAAATAGTTTGATGAGGAAGGTACGGACAGAGATGAAGACACACGCTGCATTGGGGAAGCTGCGGCAAAAGATCGCAAGTGCCTGCGTATTCTTTTTTTGGTATTGACAAGCTTCATCGCTATGTTGCAGCACTGACCCTTAACCAAACAAGCCAGCAAATGGAACGATTCCTGAAAGACCAGAAACTGGTAACCCAGCCTGGTCTCTTTTTCTGTCTAAAAGATTGACAAGAAAGACACAAATGATTAAAGTTATACACATGAATAGTTCAACTATTTAACTATTAAACGATAGAATCTTTTGAAAGGAGGGGAAATAGAATTGTGTGAGCAGACGCTGAAGGACTTAGTTGATCGGTATACCGCCGTATCGTTTTCGGTTACGACGCTGGCCGGCTCACTGGTAAAAGAAGAAATCGGCAGTGAAATCACGAGCGACCAATATTATACGCTCAAGACGATCTATCAAACCGGTTCCTGTACCTCAACCCATCTGGCTGAAGTTTTTGCCGTGAAAAAAAGTGCCATCACCGCGATTATTAACCGGATGTGGGACAAGGGACTGATCAAACGCACCCGTGACGAAAACGATCGCCGCATCGTGTATTTAACGTTAACGGAGCAGGGAGAAGAGATCTATTTCATGTTGGAAAGGCGAATTTACAAATTGGTAGAATCGTTCATTTCCAAATTTGATGAAGCGGAAATCTCTCAGTTTTTAAAGACTTATGAAAAATTGAATGAAGTTTTAATAGAGATAAAGGAAAACAAGGTGGAGAAACAATCGTGAATTTTATTATCAAACGTAAATGGTTTGTTATGATTGCCTGGTTTGTTGTTGTCGCTGGACTATTCCTGATGGCTCCGAATATGGCCGATCTTGTCCGCGAAAAGGGGCAGATCACCGTGCCGGACGAGTACTCCTCAACGATGGCCTCTAAAATCCTCGCGGATGCCGAAGAGGACGGAGATGGCGATGCGGCAGAGACCGCATTAGTTTTTTACAATGAGAATAAATTAACGAATGCTGAAATCAAGGAGGCCGAGAGAGCAGTTCGGCTTCTGGAAAAGAATAAAAACGAACTTGGCATCAACGAAATTCTGACTCATTTTAATGAAAAAAGCTTACAGGATCAGCTCGTGTCAAAAGACGGGAAAGCGATTCTCGTTTCGGTCAGCGCTTCTTGGAACGGACGCGAAGCAGGCGAGCTGAGTCAGGACCTTTATCAGGCGATTAAGGATGTCAAAGTCGATCATTACTATACAAGCTCCTGGATGATTAGCGAGGATTTAATTCAGACCTCACAGGACGGAGTCAAAAAAACAGAAGGAATTACGGTTGTTTTTATCCTTATCGTGCTCCTTGCCGTGTTCCGATCTTTCGTGGCACCGATCATTCCTCTCTTGACGGTGGGCTTTAGTTATTTGGCGTCACAGTCGATTGTATCGATTTTAGTTGATAAAGTGGATTTTCCGCTTTCGACGTATACACAAATCTTCTTAGTGGTTGTTCTGTTTGGAATTGGCACGGACTATTGTATTTTGCTGCTAAGCCGTTTTAAAGAAGAGCTTGCCCTGCATGAAACGACAGCGGAGGCGATTGTCGCTGCCTACCGCAATGCCGGGCGGACGGTCATCTTCAGCGGGATTACGGTCCTGTTCGGATTTTCGGCGATTGGCTTTTCACAGTTTATCCTCTATCAGTCCGCTGTAGCTGTCGCCATTGGGGTTGCGATTTTGCTGCTTGCTTTATTTACGATTGTTCCGTTCTTTATGGCAGTGCTCGGCAATCAATTATTCTGGCCATCCAAGGCAAAAGCAGAGCATGGCGACAGCAAAATCTGGGGTGTTGTCGGGAAATTCTCCTTGGCACGCCCTGTCCTGTCGCTGTTGCTTGTAGCCGCGGTCTGTACCCCGTTCCTCATCACCTATAACGGGGAGCTTTCTTTCAATTCATTAGAGGAAATGAGTGACGATGTTCATTCGATCAAAGCTTTTAATGCTATTGCCGGAAGCTTCAGCCCTGGCGAATCGATGCCGACAAAGGTCGTTATCGAAAATGACGAAGCGATGGATTCAGTGGAATATATCGACCTAGCTGAAAAAATCAGCCGTGAACTGGAGCAGGTTAAATTAGTCTCCGCGGTTCGATCTGTGACAAGACCGGCAGGAGAGCCGATTGAAGACTTCCTGATCGCCAAACAGGCTGAGAAGCTTCACGAAGGACTTGGTGAGGGAAAAGACGGTCTTAATCAAATCAAGGACGGCTTAAATACAGCCAGTACGGAATTAAAGAACTCAGAACCTGAATTGAAAAATGCCACAGCAGGAATCAATGACTTGATTTCCGGCACGGATGAGATTCACAGCGGGTTAAACGAAGTCGGCACGAATCTCGCCAAGATTGAAGCTGGAATCCGTCAGGGCTCAGCTGGTTCCGATCAAATGAAAGCAGGGCTGGTGGAAGCGGAAAAAGGAGCCGAAGAATTACTCCTCGGCTACACAGAACTTCAAGGCGGATACGTCGCAATGCAAGGCAAAATTCCACAGCTGCTCACAGGTTATCAGCAGATCGCAGGCAGCACTGCTGGTCTTGCCGACAGCATCAATCAAGCTAATGGCGCATTGTACGGCTATGTCGAGCAGAAATATACGGACCTTTTAGCAGATCCAACCTATCTGGCGATGAAGGGGAATGCGGATAGTCTGCAGGGGCAATTTGCTTCTTTGGTGCAAGGATTGAATGAATTAAATAATGGTCTATCAGCTATTAATGACGGGTTGAGCACGGCGAATGCCCATTTTGAACAGGCCTTAGCCGGGCAGGCGAATCTTGTTTCCGGTTTGCAGCAATTAATTGCCGGCATTGAAGCGCAGCAGGCCGGTTTGAATCAGTTAGCTGACGGTCAGGGGCAACTAGCCGGAGCTATCCCTGAGCTTTCAAATGGGGTCGCGCAAGTAAATGGCGGTCAGGAACAGCTGCTTGAAGGATTTTCCGATTTAGGAGGACAAATCACACAATTATCTGATGGCCTTGACCAGAGTGTTGATGGCTTAAACAAAGTGTCAGAAGGTTTAGGATCGGCACAGGATTATTTATCAGGACTTTCACAATCAGATAGGAGCGCCGGTTTCTATCTGCCGCAGGAAGTGCTGCAAAGTGAAGATTTTGCCAAGGTACTTGATGTTTATTTATCAGATAACCGCAAAGTGATGACACTTGATGTCGTACTCGAGGAAAATCCTTATTCCAGTGAAGCAATGGCTCAGATTCCAGAATTGAAAAAAGCGGTCGAACGGGCTGTGAAGGATACAAAACTGGAAAATGCTCATATTGCTTTTGGCGGGGTTTCCAGCATGAATGCCGATTTAGACACGATGTCAGGGAATGATTTCTCGCGCACGGCGATTCTGATGCTTGTCGGAATTACGCTGATTTTATTCTTCTTATTCCGCTCGCTCATCATGCCGCTGTACATTATCGGTTCGCTGATCGTGACCTATTACACGTCGCTTGCTGTTAATGAAATGATTTTCGTTCATATCATGGGTTACTCAGGCATCTCCTGGGCTGTACCGTTCTTTGCCTTTGTTATTCTGATCGCGCTTGGAGTGGATTACAGTATCTTCCTGATGGACCGCTTTAATGAATACAAAAGCTTGTCAGTTACGGATGCGATGCTCCTGGCAATGAAGAAAATGGGCACGGTAATTCTCTCGGCTGCTCTCATTCTTGGAGGAACATTTGCTGCTATGATTCCGTCAGGGATGCTTTCCTTAGTGCAGATTTCAACCATTGTTGTCGTTGGACTTCTGCTCTATGCTGTCATTATCCTGCCGTTATTTATTCCGGTCATGGTAAAAGTCTTTGGCAAAGCCAACTGGTGGCCGTTCAGAAAATCACAAATGGAATAAGTTTATATGTCAAAGGCTGTCCTTACAAGGGCAGTCTTTTCTAATCCGTGCCAGGCACCGTAAAAATACAAATGTGTTTCTGGAAGAGACAGCATCTTTCTTATCGCAGCCAGTCTTGCCCATGGTTATTTTTGCAGGAAAAAATTGTCGCAAAAAACTCATTGAATCAGAACGTATATTCGTTTAAAATAAGAATATACTAAAGAAGAACAAGTGTTTGAATTTGTGATTTGCGGGGGTTTATCTTTATGATTGATTACAGCAGAATGCCGCAACAGCAAATTTTATGTATTGACATGAAAAGCTTTTATGCAAGCTGCTCTGCAGTGATGGCGGGACTCGATCCGCTGGAATGCTATTTAGTCGTCGTCGGTGATAAGGAGCGTGAAGGCAGCGTTGTCCTCGCTGCATCGCCGAAGATGAAAAAGGAATTCGGCATTAAAACGGGGGCACGTCAATTTGATATCCCGGAAGATCCGCGGATCCATGTTGTCGAACCGAAAATGGGCACCTATGTCCGAATTTCAATGGAGATTCTCCGTGTCTTTCACCGCTATGTGCCGAAAGAGGCGATTCATGCCTACAGCATCGATGAAAGCTTTCTCAAGGTAGATGGGGCTGATAAGCTTTGGGGCGATGCGGAAACAATTGCCTGGAAAATCAAGCGGGATCTGGAGCGGGAATTTCAGCTCCCTAGCGCTGTTGGGATTGGTCCTAATATGCTGATGGCAAAGCTTTGTCTCGATTTGGAGGCGAAAAAACACGGCATCGCCCGCTGGAGATATGAAGATATCCCTGAGAAACTATGGCCGGTATCGCCGCTTCGCGATATGTGGGGCATTGGGCGCCGCTTGGAGAAAAAATTAAATGGCATGGGGATTTTCACCATCGGTCAGCTCGCCCATTATCCTTTAACCGAACTCGAGAAGAAATTCGGTATTATGGGCAATCAGCTGTACCACCATGCCTGGGGGATTGACCTTTCTGAAATGGGAGCACCGATCATGGACGGTCAAATCAGCTTCGGTAAAGGGCAGGTGCTTTTGCGCGATTACAAGGAAGAGGAAGAAATCAAAAGCGTCATACTTGAGATGTGTGAAGAGGTGGCTAGAAGGGCGCGCGTACACCGCAAAGCAGGAAGAACGATCAGCTTTGGTGTCAGCTACAGCGAGGATGAATTTGGCGGTGGCTTTTACCGTTCGCATACAGTTGAACATCCGACCAATCGAACGATGGATATATACCGGGTGTGCCTTGAGCTTTTCCGCGAGCATTATGAAGGAAAAACTGTCCGAAAAATAAATATCGCCCTCGGAAATGTTGTTGACGATACAGCATTTCAACTGGATTTGTTCGATTTGGATAGCTGGAAAAAGCATGAACTAGGCTATACGGTCGATAAAATCCGCCGTCGTTTTGGCTCTGATTCGCTGCTGCGCGCCGTCTCTTATACGGCTGCCGGCACCGCGAGACAGCGGGCGAAACTGGTCGGCGGACATAAAGCATAAATCACGTGCTTAAAAAAGCAGGGATAGCTGCCCTGTCTTTTGCGATAGAAAGGGGGTAATGAAAACATGATTCGTGACAGAGGGCGGATGAAGTGGGTATCGATGATGCTGCCTGAGCATGTAAAGGTGCTGCGCGAATGGGCCGAGGAAGATTCATATAAAGTAAGAAAAGAACTGGATGAACAGCAGCTCGAACTGATGGATGGAATCATCGCTGAAGCGATGCAGTTGGGGCGTGGTGTGACGGTAACTTATTATCGCAATAAACACTACGAATTATTTACAGGCTGGATTGAGAACTGGGATGCCCTGACAGGCTGTCTCCAGCTGACAGACGCCTCCGGCGGGGAGCACTGCCTTCAGCTGCAGGATATCATGGATATCCAATGGGCAGATAAATAGAATATCTTCTCATGAAAGAAAGCACGCTGCTAACCGCAAAAACCGGCGGGACATCTCCCAAGCCGGCACATCTCTTATTTTTTTTCCAGAGAAACAAATTCTGTTAAAAATTCATCAACTGCCGCCACGTATAATTCTTTGTTCTGATTCAGCGACTGGGCATGCCCACCCTTAGGTGCCAAGAATAGTTTTTTCGGCCCTGTTTTTTTTTCATAAAGGTCCTTTGACATCTGCGGCAGAATATAATCATCTTCCATGCTATGGATAAACAGCACCGGTTTCTTAATCTGCTGAATAACGGAAATCGGTGAAATATCGCGGAGAGAATATTTTTCCCGTATCCGCAGAAAGATGTTTGCGACAGGAATCAGAGGACGTGCCGGCAGCTTCATGTCCTTTTTAAGCAAATAGGATAGCTGCTCGCTGAAATCGGAAAATGGGCAATCGGCGATATAAAAATCAGCTCCGTCTTCGACCATACCGGCATACAGCAGCATTGTCGCGGCCCCCATTGACTCGCCGTGGATCCCTAACAGTAAATCCGGTTCTTTTTCTTTTTTTAACCAATGAACGATCGTCTTTAAATCAAACTTCTCATAATAGCCGTAACTGGTTGTCTTGCCGCCTGACTCACCGTGCCGCCGGTGATCGTACAAAACGGCATTAAAGCCTCTTTCCAGGAAAAGATTCATATATTTAACGGAATTGATTTTGTTTTCCGTTACACCGTGGGAAAAAATCATATAGCGGTTCGTGGAATGGGGTTCAACAAGAACAATGGTTAAATCATAGTCAAAAGGAGAGGGAATCGTCACTTTCCGATTCGGAATATGGTGGAAATCGTCGGGATTATAGCGACCGGCTTCCTTTTCCCTTTTGAGAATAACCTGATCATCCTTTTTCTTGATGTACATCATTCGGTTTGTAAAATAAACACCAAAAGATGTTAAGAAAAAAATGAAGGAAAAGAGAAAACGAAATATTTTTCTTAACCTGTTCACATTGTGATCCCTCCGAATAATCATAATCAAAGCGTTGCTTTCAACTTTATTTTATCACTGTCAAATTGTAAAACAAAGGAAAAACCGCTTGCTAAGAAGCGGTTTATTGCTTGGCGTTCTGTCTCTTTGTCGGATGGATCGCTGTTTCCAAATCTTCCGCAGCAATGACTGGCTTCACCGTATCTGCAGACGGTTTTCCTTTTTGGCTGTAGCCCTTGTCTCGTTTTTGGCTCATAAAGATTCCTCCTTGTCTACAACAATAAATCCTACAAATCATAAGATGACACAATGGGGAGGAGAATATACGGCCATGTTCAAGAATGATCCTGGAGATTGATTTCTGGTATAATAGATTATTATCACTAAAAAGAGGGATTTGGATGAAAAAGAAACAAGTTAAAAAAGCTGCAGCAGATAAACCGGTAACCCTTGGAGATCTTCTCAATAGCGACCTTGTTAACGAGTTGAAGGAACGAAAAAAAGAAATGGAAAAACAAGAGGAAGCAAAAAAGCTTGCTGAAGAAGAACGAAAACGCGAAGAACGCAGATTAAAAGACAAAAATAAATCATTCGAAGAATTACTTAATGAAAGCAGTTTTAACTGGAAGGATTTTAAATAAAGAGGTAAGAAAGGGTGAACCCATGCCGGGCTTCACCCTTTTCCATTTCAGCGGTGCGCATCATAAAAAGAGGGCGTGCATTTCTGATGATCCCGCAGCAATTCTTTTACAAACTGGTAGTCCTTTGTACAATCCTTCAGCTTTTCTTGAATTTCCCAAACCTTTCCTGATAAGAGCAGTCCGGTCCCGCCGTAATATATCTTCATCATCTTTTCCTCCCAATAGAGTATGATAAAATGTATGAGCATACGAAAATCGATTAGAACAGGAGTGTTCGAAAAAATGAGTTCTCTCGAAGAAAAAACAATTGCGACGGAAAAAATATTTGAAGGACGGGTGATCAGCCTGCAGGTAGACGAGGTGGAACTGCCCAATGGGAATAAGACGAAACGCGAATTAGTTAAACATCCCGGTGCTGTAGCAATAATTGCCCTAACGGATGATAAAAAACTTGTGATGGTGGAACAATACCGTAAAGCACTGGAAAAAACGATCGTTGAAATTCCTGCCGGGAAGCTGGAAAAGGGCGAAACGCCGGATGTTTGTGCCAAAAGGGAGCTGGAGGAAGAAACCGGCTATGATTGTGCCAAGTTGAAGCTGCTTACTTCTTTTTACACATCTCCCGGATTTGCCGATGAAATCGTTCATGTCTATCTCGCAACGGGCTTGTCGAAAAAGGAAAATGCCGCCGGGCTTGACGAAGATGAATTTGTCAATTTGCTGGAACTGACATTAGACGAAGCTCTTCATGCCATCACTGAGAAAAAGATTTATGATGCGAAAACGATCTTTGCAGTGCAATACATACAACTACAAGAGGCGTTGAAAAAATAAATGAATTTCTACTATACCGATTTACACATTCATATCGGCCGCACAAAGAGCGGCAGAGCCGTGAAAATCACGGGAGCGAAATCGTTAACTTTCTCCAATATTATTGCCCATGCAAGAGATCAAAAGGGGCTTCATATCATTGGAATTATTGATTGCCATTCACCGGAAGTCATTATGGAAATGGAAGAACTAATGGAGAGAGGTGAACTAGAGCAATTAGAGGACGGGGGGCTCCGCTACGGCGGACTAACGATCATTCCGGGCTCCGAGCTCGAAATCTATGATGAAAGCTGCCAAGGACCGATCCATGTTCTAAGTTTCTTCCCCAGCCTGCCCATCCTGAAGGAATTCTCGAACTGGCTTTCAGGGCATTTAAAAAACATTCATCTCAGCTCGCAGCGAATTTATGTAAGCGGCAGAGAATTGCAGCGGAAAACAAAGGAGCTCCAGGGAATCTTTATTCCTGCCCATGTCTTTACGCCGTATAAAAGCTTATATGGCAAGGGTGTGCAGCAAACGCTTGCGGAAGTATTGGATCCAGAACTCATCGATGCCGTTGAACTGGGATTAAGTTCCGATACGTATATGGCGGACGGCATCAAGGAACTTCACTCCTATACATTTGTCTCAGATTCAGACGCTCATTCGCTTGGGAAAATTGCCAGGGAGTACCAAACGATTCAGATGCAGGAACCCACGTTTTCTGAGTTGAAAAAGGCCCTCGCCAACGAAGACGGGAGGAGGATCACGGCCAATTACGGTTTGGATCCGCTGCTTGGCAAATATCATCAAACCGTTTGTGAAAAATGTCTTGATCCCTTTGATCCAGCGGCAGGTCAATGTGAAAACTGCGGTCACGGAAAATATGTTAAAGGGGTAGCGGACCGGATTGCCGAACTATCGGAGGCAGAAGGATCGGCTCCCGAAAGACCGCCCTATATTTATCAGATTCCGCTCGAATTTATTCCCGGTCTGGGACCAAAGCTAAAAGAAAAACTATTAAATCACTTTGGCACGGAAATGGCCATTCTTCATGATGTAAGCTTTGAACATTTACAAGAGGTCGTCCCGCTTAAAATAGCCGAACTTATCGCTGCAGCCCGTATAGGAGAACTAAAGCTCCATGCAGGAGGCGGAGGAAAATACGGAAAAGTGGCCCAGAAGGACAAGGACAAATAAAGCAAAAAGCCGGCAGATTCGCTTAAATGCCGGCTTTTTGCTATTCAAGAAACTCAGGTGACCCCGCGCTTTGCTGAATTCCCCGCGCTCGAAAAATCATCCTTCCTCAACCGGCATCGCCCTAATGTTTCTAGCAATATCCCGACAAATCTAGCAAATCACCGTCATACATCCAATCCTCCTGCATAAAATGTAGTACCAGATCAATCCAATTGTTCATTTATATACACCTAACTAAAAGGGAGTAACTGAAAATCAGGAGGAAGAACAAATGAAGAAAAAGATGTACCAGAACATTGCCGCCGCACATCTCCGTGAACATTCCTCAATCTATTTATTTGTAATTGTCCTGTTTTTAATGGGAGTCATCTTTGGCGCAGTGGTGGTGAATAGTTTAAGCTTTACACAAAAAGAAGACCTGTATTATTACTTAACGCAATTTTTTGGACAAGTGGCCAATGAAAAAATTGCGACTCCGAATGATGTATTCAAGCAGAGCTTTTTACACAATGGTAAATTCATCGGCTTAATGGGTCTATTGGGGATCTCAGTGATTGGTCTTCCGCTTATCTTAATCTTTTTATTTATGAAAGGAATGGTGGTCGGCTTTACTGTCGGATTTTTAGTGAATCAAATGGGATGGAGTGGTTTTCTGCTCTCGTTTGTCTCGGTTCTGCCGCAGAATTTCATAATTATCCCTGTGTTCATTATCATTACGACGTTGGCCGTCAATATTTCATTGAAAATGGTACGGCGCCAATTTATGAAAAAAATCAGCGACCCTATTCTGCCGCTCTTAGGGAAATATCTCATCAGCCTGTGTATCGCGATGCTCTTTCTTGCCGGAGCCGCTGCGATTGAAGCTTATCTATCGCCGTCCCTTATGAAAGCCGTCATTGATTCGATTAATTGAAAATAAGAATGAGTATTTAAAAAAAATAATTATAAGTGACTATTTATAATCATTTTAGTTTGACTCTATCCTCCCATCTGATATAATGAGAATGAAATGAGAATGAGAAATATAAGATGTGGTGCAGGAGGACTTTCGGTATGGAAACGAGAATTGAGCGAGTAAAAAAGCAACTGCATTCTTCCAGCTATAAATTAACCCCGCAGAGGGAAGCGACAGTTCGTGTGCTGCTAGAACATGAAGAAGACCATCTGAGTGCTGAAGATGTCTACCTCCTAGTAAAAGAAAAATCGCCTGAGATTGGTTTAGCAACCGTTTATAGAACACTAGAATTACTGACGGAACTAAAAATTGTCGATAAAATTAATTTTGGAGACGGCGTTTCCCGTTATGATCTTCGCACAGAGGGCGCTGATCATTTCCATCATCACCTGGTATGTATTGAATGTGGCACGGTTGATGAAATCCAAAAAGATCTATTAGAAGATGTAGAAGATGTTGTGGAAAAAGAGTGGAACTTCAAGATTAAAGACCATCGCCTTACCTTTCATGGCGTCTGCCATCGCTGCCAGCAAAAGCAGCTTCAAGAAAGTAAATAGTGATATAACCTTTTCTATTTATTGTTAATAGAAGAGGTTTTTTATTTTTCCAAGATGTATAAAACCTGTCCAATTTGGCATATGTATAACTAATACAAACAAGAAAGGTTGTACGCTTGCGCCTTTCTTTGGAGGCAGAAGGAAAAATGAAGAATCTATTTTCAACTCTTTTGAAAACAATCAAGGTGTTTATTCTGTTCACAGGATGCACAATCCTTTTTTATTATGGCATTATGTGGTTAAATGAAGAGTATACAGACTATCACCGTTATGATGAGCCCAAGGGCTCAGCCATCAAAGTGACAGCGACAGGAGAGGATCAGGATTCAGCCTGGCTGAATCGCTTAATCTTGTTTTATTTAGATGGGGAGTAGATTTGAATGGAAGATGAATTGAAAGATTTTACCCATTATTTAATCGTCGAAAAAGGCTTAGCTTCTAACACGATTGTTTCATACGAGCGGGATTTAAAAAGCTATATGAAGTATTTGCAAAATGTAGAAACGATGAAGAGCTTTAACGAGGTTCAGCGCGTTCATATCGTGCATTTTTTAGCCCATTTGAAGGAGCAGGGAAAGTCATCACGGACATTAGCCCGCCATGTAGCATCTGTCCGCTCATTCCATCAATTTTTACTGCGGGAAAAAGCAGCGGACCACGATCCGTCCGTTCATATTGAACCGCCGCAGTTGGAGAAAACGCTGCCAAAAGTCTTAAGCCTAGAAGAAGTGGAAACGCTGCTCGACTCTCCCGATGATAGTACGCATTACGGTATCCGCGATAAAGCGATGCTTGAATTATTATATGCAACGGGAATCCGGGTTAGTGAGTTGATTGGCTTAAAAGCAGGCGATGTTCATTTATCGATGGGATTTGTCCGCTGTATCGGAAAAGGAAATAAAGAGCGGATCATTCCGATTGGACATACCGCTATTGAGGCAATAGAGAAATACATACAAAAGGGGAGACCCGCCTTTGTTTCGAAAAAAAATCATGATGATGCTCTGTTTTTGAATCATCATGGCAAAGGACTGACGCGGCAAGGCTTTTGGAAAATACTAAAAGGGCTGGCACGAGACGCCGGTATTCAAAAAGAATTAACGCCCCACACCTTAAGGCATTCCTTTGCGACGCATTTATTGGAAAATGGAGCGGATTTGCGTGCCGTACAGGAAATGCTCGGACATGCTGATATCTCAACGACACAAATCTATACGCATGTGACGAAAACGAGGCTGAAGGATGTGTACAAGCAGTTTCATCCGCGTGCCTAAAAGACTCATGAGTCAATCCTTCGTCAGGAGGTCAAAACAGCTAGGGAATCTTCTTCCCTGGCTGTTTTTTTGTCCAAAAAAGCGGACGCCAATTCGATGGGGTGAATTTCTACAAGCATCAAAAATATAACGAAAAAATATTCATTTTGATCCTGTATAAATTTACCTGATTAGGAAAAAATGAAAAACGATAGAAAGAATGGAGGGTTTTGTGATGAAGCGACTTGTTTCTATAGTACTTACAGCATTCTTGTCTGCCGCCTATATGATACCCCATGTATTCGCTGAGGAAGAAAAAGGGACGCAATTAACAGAAAATGTTAAGTCTGCGATATTAATCGAACGCGATACAGGTGAAGTATTATATGAAAAAAACAGTGAGGAACAGCTGCCGCCGGCGAGTATGACAAAGATTATGACGATGCTTTTAATTATGGAAGCATTGGATGAAGGAAAGCTAACGATGAAGGAAAAAGTACGTGCCAGTGAATATGCCGCCTCAATGGGAGGATCACAAATCTTTCTTGAGCCTGGTGAGGAAATGACCGTGGAAGAGATGCTCAAGGGGATTGCGATTGGTTCAGGAAATGATGCATCCGTTGCGATGGCAGAAAGAATCGCCGGCTCTGAAGAAAACTTTGTTTCCATGATGAATAAAAAGGCAAAAGAACTTGGCCTGAAAAATACAAAGTTTCAAAATACAACCGGTCTGCCCGTGGAGGATCATTACAGTACAGCCCATGATATGGCCATTATGGCCAAGGAATTATTAAAGTATGAAGATATCACAAAATTTACGGGCACCTATGAAGCTTATTTACGAGAAAATACAGATAAAAAATTCTGGCTCGTGAATACGAATAAGCTCGTCCGTTTCTATCCGGGTGTAGACGGATTAAAAACCGGGTTCACGAAAGAAGCAATGTACTGCTTAACTGCAACCGCACAGAAAGACGGCATGCGGGTGGTTGCTGTTGTTTTTGGTGCACCAACTTCAAAGGAAAGAAATGCACAAGTTACCAAAATGCTTGACTATGCCTTCAATCAATATAAAACAAGCCCGTTATTTGAAAGAAACCATGTACTAGGAAATGCCAAAGTAGGCAAAGGGGCTAAGAAAACAGTTGAAGTCGTAACAAGTGAAAGAATCTCCTTATTAACGAAAAAAGGGGAAAACATTGAAGGCATTAAACAAAAAGTTGCCATTCATAAAAATTTAAAGGCACCAATCAAAAAAGGCGACCAGATTGGAACTTTAACGGTTGAGAAACAGGGTGAAACATTAATTAAGAGCCCTCTCTTAGCAAAAGAGGATATTGCAGCAGCTGGCTGGTGGACATTGTATAAGCGTTCCATAGGAATGTTTACAAAAACGAAATAATATACAGGCATGATGAACTTCATCTTATATGCTGATTCTAAAGTCTACTAGTATTTCAACAGCTGCATGAGCAGTTGCTTGCTGGTTGTCGAAAGGAAATAAAATGATCATTATTTTTAGCGAATGAACACTAGTTTTGTTTTGATGAAGGAAATTGCAAAAACACTATCGAATAGACTCACTACAAAGAGCCAATCATGAATCTGTTTCACAGGAATTTTTCCGGCTGCAAACGAGGAGAAATTCATGTGTACCCATGCGCAAAAAGGAAAAGGATTCGTGTAAAAGCCCGGAAAGACCATTTCGGGACATGAAACAAGGAGGCTGTCGAGTAGTGAGTCTGCATATTGAGATGGAAGTAAAACAAGATGTTCTATGTATTCGGTTGTCAGGAGAACTGGATCACCACTCTGCTGACGGACTGCGGGACCAGGCAGCAACAGCGATTGAAAAGAAAAAAATTCACCATATTATCTTAAATTTAGAAAATCTATCTTTTATGGACAGTTCAGGTTTAGGGGTCATTTTGGGTCGTTATAAACAAATCAAGCAGCTTGGCGGCGAGATGATCGTCTGTGCCATTTCCCCACCAATTCAAAGACTATTTGAAATGTCAGGTTTATTTAAAATTATTCGTCTTGAACTGACAGAAGAATATGCTTTGCAAAGTCTGGGGGTTGCCTAATATGAAGAATGAAATGAAGCTGGAATTTAAAGCGCTTAGTCAAAATGAATCATTTGCCCGTGTCACCGTGGCTGCTTTTGTCGCGCAGCTCGATCCGACAATGGATGAATTAACCGAAATCAAAACGGTCATTTCTGAGGCTGTCACGAATGCCATTATTCATGGTTATGACAGCGACCCGGACGGCATTGTCAACATTATAGTGACAATTGATAATGGTTTGGTTGAAATCACGATTATAGATAAGGGAAAAGGAATTCTGGATGTAGAGGAAGCGCGCACACCCCTCTATACCACAAAACCTGAATTGGAAAGGTCCGGGATGGGTTTTACGATTATGGAAAACTTTATGGATGACATTGAAGTTCTTTCAAAGCCGGATAAAGGTACCGTGGTCCGTTTAAGAAAGCATTTATCAACGAGCAAAATGATATGCAATTAAGGAGCCATGCCGATGGATGTGGAGGTTAAATCAGATAAGAATCAATCTTATTTAAAAGACCATGAAGTCAAGGAACTGATTAAACAAAGTCAAGAAGGCGATCAAGACGCGCGGGATTTAATTGTTCAGAAAAATATGCGTCTAGTCTGGTCAGTTGTGCAGCGTTTTTTAAATCGGGGCTACGAACCAGATGATCTATTTCAAATTGGTTGTATTGGATTGCTGAAATCAGTTGATAAATTCGATTTATCTTACGATGTAAAGTTTTCCACCTACGCAGTTCCGATGATCATCGGCGAAATCCAGCGATTTATCCGTGACGACGGGACCGTGAAGGTGAGTAGATCATTAAAGGAAATGGGAAATAAAATCCGCAAAGCGCGGGATGAACTGTCAAAAACACTTTGCCGCATTCCAACTGTAGGCGAGCTGTCGGAATATCTGGAAATTCCGCCGGAAGATATCATCATGGCCCAGGAAGCAAGCCGCACTCCTTCATCCATCCATGAAACAGTGTATGAAAATGATGGAGATCCGATCACATTGCTTGATCAAATCGATGACGGCAATGAAGGAAAATGGTTTGATAAAATTGCCTTAAAAGAAGCGATCCGGGAATTAGAAGACAGGGAAAGGCTCATTGTCTACCTGCGCTACTATAAAGATCAAACGCAGTCAGAGGTAGCCGTAAGACTCGGTATCTCCCAAGTACAGGTATCCCGTCTTGAAAAAAAAATACTGCAGCAAATGAAAGACCGTATGGACATTTAGTCCCATGCGGTTTTTTCTATTATGAGCTTTTTATTCAGCAAATATTCTTTGTTTTTTTTCACTATCCATTTATTGGATTTCATGAAGTGATTCTTCTTTAGAAATACTAGCAATACAAGGAAATCACTGTGTAGGATGTGAACATATTGGAAAATACAGCCTATATTCGCCTGCACCATCGTGTCCTGGTTCAACCGAACCAAAAAATCTATCTTCATGACATCGCACAGATTATTGTAGATCCCGAGGTGAAAGAACCATTAAGCAAGCTGATCATTTATGAAGCGTCGGAATCAGACCGAAATATTATCATTATAGATGTCATTCAAGTGGTCCAAGAAATTTCCCGGCATTTTCCTAAGCTTGGAATCGAAATGCTTGGTCCGACGCAAACTATTGTAGAAGTTGTCTACAAAAAGAAGAAATATTCTTTGCCCTTATTTTTCATAACTTGGTTGTTATTATTTTTTGGAGCGGCCCTGACGATTATGAATTTTCATGAGGACGTCGGAATGGAAGCGGTACATCAAAAGATTTATGAAATAATGACTGGGCGGAAGAATGAAAAACCTCTTCTTTTTCAAATTCCGTACTCCATCGGCTTAGGTGTCGGTATGATCCTATTTTTTAATCATGTATTTAAAAAGCGTCTCAACGAGGAGCCAAGCCCGCTTGAAGTGGAAATGTTTAATTATCAGCAAGATCTCGATCAGTATGTCATTATGCATGAAAATAAAGAAAGTATGAAAAAAATT
Organism: Bacillus benzoevorans; assembly: GCF_014207535.1. GTDB lineage: Bacteria > Bacillota > Bacilli > Bacillales > Cytobacillaceae > Bacillus_BD > Bacillus_BD benzoevorans. Next base: position 196,432 of record NZ_JACHGK010000003.1, on the reverse strand, counting down.
GATGGTCATTAATCTTATATTTGTCATCTTTCTCGGCTTTGCCGGAGGAGTGTCAGTAGGTGCCGGTTATGTGGCATTTTTGACGGTCCTTGGGATTATCCCAAGGTTGACACAACTGACAAAAACGATGAAAATGATTCATTTATATGAATGGGGAATTGTTCTCGGGACTTGTTCCGGTACCATCCTAATGATTGAGGAACCTCATTTTCAACTGCTCCCGGTTGTTATTGTGGTTTTAGGGTTAGCGGGAGGTATTTTTGTCGGCATGATGGCGGCAGCTTTGACAGAAGTCTTAAATGTGTGGCCGATTTTAGCGAAGCGGGTGGGAGTTGATCGGAAAATTGTCATCCTGCTGATGGCGCTTGTATTTGGCAAAATCGTTGGTTCATTATTTCACTGGATCTATTTTGTTGATATCAGCAAATAAGCTATGGACACAGAAAGGGTATGGAAGAATGAATGAGGCGAGACGGATTATCTTAATTACTGATGGTGATGATTACGCACGAAAAGCATTAGAAATCACAGCAAAACAAATTGGCGGAACATGTCTTTCCCTTTCGCATGGAAATCCAACAAACTTAACTGGTCCTCAACTGGTGAAACTGATTAAGAAAGCAGAAAAAGATCCCGTCTTCGTGATGTTTGATGACAGCGGTATCATTGGGGAAGGTCCGGGGGAAAAGGCAATGTTATATGTAGCGAATCATCCGGAAATCGAGGTACTTGGCGTGATCGCTGTGGCCTCCAGAACAAGGAAGGAAGAGTGGACGAGAGTGGATGTATCCATTGATCGGGATGGGGTGTTGACTGCCAATGGGGTGGATAAATATGGGATCCAGGAATTGGAACCCGGCAGATTGTATGGCGATACGGTGTACAGTCTCGATCAGTTGAAAGTACCGCTGATCGTCGGAATCGGTGATATTGGGAAAATGGCTGGAAAGGACCATTTTGAGAAAGGCTCCCCGATAACGAAACAGGCAGTTGAACTTATTTTAGAAAGGAGCGGATATTATGACAACAAGTAAGAAAGAAAAAGAAAAAATCCCGTTGCCGAAATCAGTTCATGAAATTGAAGAATTGATGAAAAAAAGGGTTGGTCTTGGTGTAAGTTTTGATTTAGGCGTTAGAAAATTAACCATTCTTCGTAAAGATGTTCACATTTATTATGTCAATGGTTTATGCGACTCCAGCTACATTATTGAACTGCTTGAAGAATTGGTCCGGATTAATGACCATGAAAAAATCTCGGCCAATTTGCACAGCATCATTGAGAACCGGCTCGTTAATCAATCAGTAAACCCTTTAAAGACGCTGGATGAATTAGTGGATCAAGTCCTTTCCGGTCTGATTGCCATTGTGATCGATGGCTGTGAAACAGGCTTTCTTGTTGATGTGCGCGGCTATCCTGGTCGTTCTCCAGAGGAACCGGATACAGAAAAAGTAGTGCGGGGTTCAAGGGATGGATTTGTGGAAAATATTATCCTGAATACAGCCTTGACAAGACGCAGAATCCGCGATGAGCGGCTTCGCTTTGAAATGATGCGTGTCGGTGAGAGGGGGAAAACTGATATTTCCATCGCTTATATCGAAGGATTAGCAAATCCGGATTTGATTGATGTCGTTCGCAAAGAATTGGAAGGCATAAAAATTGACGGGTTAACAATGGCAGATAAGACGGTGGAAGAATTTTTGCTGAAGCAAGGTTATAATCCATACCCGCTGGTCCGCTATACGGAACGGGCGGATGTCGCGGCGACCCATTTGCTTGAAGGTCATGTTTTGATTTATGTAGACACATCGCCAAGTGTCATTATTACCCCGGCAACGTTGTTTCACCATATGCAGCATGTGGAAGAGTTCCGTCAGTCTCCTGCGGTTGGTACTTTTATCCGCTGGGTCCGTTTTATCGGGATTATCTCTTCACTGTTCCTGCTGCCTTTATGGTTTTTATTTATTCAGGAACCGGATCTGCTGCCGAAAAAATTGGAATTTATCGGTCCGAATGATAGAACCAATATCCCGATCGTAGTGCAGATATTCCTTGCTGATATTGGAATTGAGTTTCTTCGCTTGGCCGCCATTCATACGCCGACGGCACTCTCAAATGCTATGGGTCTAGTTGCAGCCGTTTTAATTGGCCAGATTGCTATCGATGTCGGCTTGTTTGTCCCTGAAGTCATTTTGTACACGGCTGTAGTCGCAATTGGAAATTTTGCGACACCAAGCTATGAACTGGGGATTGCCAATAAAATTGCCCGACTCGTTCTTCTTGTTTTGGTCGCTGCTTTCCATGTACCTGGATTAGTAATCGGAATAACCGCATACATTATTTTTCTGGCCAGTATTCATTCCTTAAATACTCCTTATTTATGGCCGTTTATACCGTTTGCCCCAAAAGCATTTATGCAAATTCTAGTTAGGAGAGCGATTCCAGGATCACAGTTAAGACCGCAGATTATGAATACGAAAAATAGAGTGAGACAGCCTCAGCAATAAACAGAAGCAGCCTGCTTCTGTTTTTTCTATAATATATAGTAGAACGGAAAAATGTTGGAACGAGATTCGTTAATGTATGATTGGACATTGCGCAATAAATAAGGTTATGATAAAGTATTTCTACATTAGTCAAAATTGTTAACGAAATACTATTCTTGATTTAAATAGAGGAACGAGGGAAACAAATGTATTATTATGGAACGACCGCGGTAAATGATAAAGGTCATTTGGAAATCGGCGGTGTGGACACAGTTGAATTAGTTCGTGAATATGGTACACCGCTCTATGTATATGATGTAGCGCTGATCAGACAACGGGCCAGAAGTTTTAAAGCAACATTTGAAAAATATGGAGTGAAAGCACAAGTATCTTTTGCCAGCAAAGCCTTCTCTTCTGTAGCAATGGTGCAGCTGGCAGATGAAGAAGGTTTATCTCTTGATGTAGTGTCTGGCGGAGAGCTGTATACAGCGATTGCCGCAGGTTTTCCGATGGAACGCGTTCATTTCCATGGAAACAATAAAAGCAGAGAAGAACTCAACATGGCTTTAGATCATAAAATTGGCTATATCGTTGTAGATAATTTCTATGAATTGGAGCTTTTAGAGGCTTTATGTGCCCAAAGAGAGCAGCAGATAGATGTCGTATTGCGAATTACTCCGGGTATTGAGGCTCATACTCATGATTATATCATGACTGGGCAAGCAGATTCTAAGTTTGGCTTTGATTTGCAAAATGGACAGGCGGAAAAGGCATTGCAGCAAGCGATGCAATCATCTTGGCTTTCCATGAGCGGGATTCATTGTCATATTGGATCACAAATTTTTGAAACGACAGGTTTTACGATTGCCGTGCAAAAAATATTTGAAAAGCTTTATCAATGGAAAGAAAGCTTTTCTTTTAAAGCATCTGTGTTAAATCTTGGCGGTGGCTTCGGGATTCGTTATACGAGTGAAGATGATCCAAAGCCTGCTTCTGAGTATGTGGCTGAAATTATTGCTGAAGTGAAAAAACAGGCCGCACATTATGATTTGAGTATTCCGGAAATTGGCATTGAACCGGGTCGCTCATTAGTCGGTGATGCGGGAATTACTCTATACAAAATTGGATCGAGCAAAGAAGTACCGGAAGTACGCAAATATCTTGCTATCGATGGCGGTATGACGGACAATATCAGACCGGCACTGTACCAGGCGAAATATGAGGCTGTATTAGCCAATAAGCCGCTGGAACAAACAACAGAGGTTGTATCCATTGCAGGAAAATGCTGTGAATCAGGAGATATGCTGATTTGGGATCTACCGCTGCCAGAGGCCGGGGATCAGGATATACTGGCCGTCTTCTGCACGGGAGCATATGGTTATTCCATGGCAAATAATTATAACAGGATTCCTCGCCCGCCAGTTGTCTTTGTTGAAAATGGAGAAACGAGACTCGTGATCAAACGCGAAACATATGAAGACCTTGTTCGTTTGGATTTTCCCTTAAGAGAAACAGCAGAAGCTAAGCATCAATAATCGATGCTTAGCTTTTTTTTTGTCCAGCTCCAGCGCCTAGCGACTAGTGTACTTCACTCTTCCTCCCTACGATAAGTCAACATCGAATCGCACTACGTGCTCTTCGTGTTTCCTTTATCTCAGTCCGGAGTGCTCCAGTCCATACGTCGCTGACCAAGGCGCTTCCGCTTTTCTTATTATTTTGCAAACAGTCCCTTAATCCAATCAAACAAGCTGATAAAGAGTTGTTTGATCGATTCAAGAAATCCCTGGCCTTCTTCGCTGCCAAGGTAATCGGCAATCTTATCCTTTGCCGCCTGGAGTTGACCGTTGACCTGATTCCAGTCGATATTTAAATCCTTCAGTTTGTTAAAGAGATCGATTAAGCCTTGAATTTGTTCCTCTGTCAGCGTTAGACCTAAGTCTTTTGCGGCATTTTCCACTATTATGCGTATTTCTTCGATCGTTTGCGGCGGATTTTTTGCCATTTCTTCTTTTATTTTTGTCATTAAAGCTGAGGCATTTTCCGTTCCAATTGCATCTCCGAGCTGCGCGGATTTGACCATTTCCTCATTTGCCGCCTGTTTTACATCCTCCGGTATCACTTCATCAGTCGAAACTTCATATGCTTTAATGAGACCGGTTAATGCGGCCGTACCTGACACCTCGAAAGGAGCGGTAATGTATATTTTTGCATCTTTCACACCTGCTGTGCTCAGCGCATTAATATACATTTCATCGGTTACCCAATTGATATTTTTCGATTCAACCTCTAAACCTGAGTTTTTTTCCGCAATGGTTATTGCTGAAGAAGAGATCGCCTTTGTGCCGATTAGTGATTTGGCCACATACTTGCCGAGATATTGATGCTCCTCGGCGTTTGAGACCGTAATAATTTGGGCATCTTCAGGCGCGTTCATTTCGGATAATAGGGCATTCTTTTGTTCTTCCGATAAATTTTCGCCAAGGGTGATAATCATATCCCCTGCTGCAGCATCTGCTAGAGCTGCCAATGGCAGAATGAAGAGCGACGATAATAATAGAATAATAATTTTTACATTCTTCATGTTGTATCCTCCTTCTGTTTATCAAATAACTAAGCTTAAAGTGGAAAAGTTTCTCTCTATATCTTCTTTTTTTCCTGAGTTACAATATATATGATAACCAGCGAAAAGGAAAGTCACACGATTTTGTGAAAGTTTGGGGAAATGTCGTAATAAAAATAAGTTTAATGGAATAATTTTGCATATTCGTGTAAAATAATGTCGTAGAATGAATATGAAACTAGTTTTTAAGCGGCGGGAGGAGAATGAAGGAAAATAATGAAGTGCTGTTCGTGCTAATGTTGCACCTGTCATCTGGCAGGAAAGCATTTTATGGCACATTCATGCATAATATTCAAGATTGAAAGATAATGATAGATTATGTATGATGATGATAATGTGTTAGTAACGAAATGATATGAGCAGATCATCGAATACTTCAGTTTAAAATTCTTTTGAAACGTTAAAACTAGATTTAATGTTTTACTAATGAGGGATTAATCATGCTAATACGGTACAAAAAAACTTTTGAAAAAATTGCCATGGGTTTATTGTCTTTTATGCCTAGTGAAAAGGATTTAAAAAGATTACTGCAGACCATCAAGCAATATGAAACAGAAGAGAAGTGGCAATTATTCTTATGGAAAGTGGATGAGGATATTATCGGGCTGCTCGGCGGTGTCTGGGTCGATAATCAAACCTTTCAAATTCAGCATATATCGGTAAATCCATCACATCGTCAGCTGGGTGTTGGGAAAAATATGGTAAAGGCTTGTAAGGAGCTGTTTCCTGAAAATGAAGTGACGGCGAATGACACGATAAAAGCATTTTTAAATAAATGTGACAGGGAAGAGGCTGACTCATAAGGTGTCCGACTCCCAACGAATGTTTGTATCTAGATGGAAGTTTAGATAGATTTTGTTGGGGCTTACTCCTTTTTTTCCGAGTTAGTCTCTTTTATTTGTCTTTTCTTGATTGCCAGGTTTCTCTCTTCTATCACCTGTGTCCGGTCTCTTTCCTTGTGGCGGTGAACCAGAGCGGAATCTGATACATCACTGCGGCTGCCCCATACCATGTTTAATTCCCGGCTGCGCTGCATGCACTTTTTTCTTAAATCATATGATAGGATAGGAAGGCAGATGCTCTCATAGCTTTGGTGCTGTTCTATTTTCTGCAGCAGTTCTTTGAGCTGTTGTGTAAGAGCGGCATGATCGATTCCCAGCCGCGATACAGCTGCTTGATCTAATAAGAAAATTTGCAGTGATTTCTGCAGTGTTTTAAAAGCCCCTTTTAGATTGCCTCTGCGATAATGGTATTGGGCGACTGCCAGCTGGATAAAACCAACCCAGATCGACTGTTTATGATCAAGGTCTGTCCGCTTCCAATATTCTTCTAATATTTCATGGCATTCAAAATAATCCCGGTTCCCATGAAAATGAACCAAAAACTCAATATATTCCTGGGGATATGTCATTAGAAAGGTCTCCTTTCTTTATTAACACGATTGTTTTTTAGCAGTTAACCTATTGTAACAAAAATATTAAAAGTTTTGGTGGAATGTATGCAATATAATGTAAAGATTGATGCCTTTGAAGGACCGCTCGATTTGCTCCTTCATTTAATTAATCATCTTGAAATAGATATTTATGATATACCGATGGCGGAAATTACGGAACAATATGTAAGCTTTATCCATACAATGAAAGAACTTCAGCTAGATGTAGCCAGTGAGTTTTTGGTCATGGCAGCAACACTGTTAGCGATCAAAAGCAAAATGCTCCTGCCCGTTCATGATGCAGAGTCACTGGAAGAGGATATTTCCCTGGAAACGGACGAGGATCCGCGCGAGGAGCTTGTGGAACGGCTGATTGAATACCGGAAATACAAAGAGGTAGCACATGATTTAAAATCTTTGGAGCAGGAACGGGGATTAATGTTCACAAAGCCGCCAAGCGACCTCGCGGAATATGCAAAAGAAGCTGATGTTGAAAAAACAAGAGCTTCGGATGTTTCACTTTATGATATGCTGGGAGCCTTGCAAAAGCTTTTACGCAGGAAAAAATTACAAAAGCCGATGTTAACGAAAATTGCGCGGCAGGAAATTCCGATTGAACAAAGAATGACTGAAATTATGGTTAATTTGAAAAAAACAACACGCCGGGTGCGCTTTGAGGATCTTTTTCCTATTCCCAATAAAGAGTATATTGTTGTCACTTTTCTGGCTGTGCTGGAACTCATGAAGCGTCGGGAGATTACCGTCATACAAGAAGGCAATTTCGCTGATATTTTTGTATCAGCAATGGGAGGTGCAGACAACAGTGGGAATCGTTAATTGGAAAGGAATCGTGGAGAGTCTTTTATTTGCTGCAGGTGATGAAGGTTTGTCTCTAAAGCAGATAGCGGAAGTGTTGGAAATCGATTCTATTATCGCCGAGAGCGTATTAAAGGATTTACTTGCGGAATATAATGAGAATGAAGAGAGGGGGATTACGATTGTTGCATTGGCAGGGACTTATCAGCTGGCAACGAAAAAGGAATTCTCCCCTTATTTAAAAAAATTAGTCGAATCACCACATACTTCAGCACTTTCACAGGCTGCTTTAGAAACATTAGCGATCATTGCCTATAAACAACCGATTACAAGGGCGGAAATAGAGGAAATCCGCGGCGTGAAAACTGAAGGACCGCTTCATACATTAATGGCCAAGGCGCTGATTAAAGAGGCCGGTCGTGCCGAAGGAGCCGGACGAGCTAAATTTTACGGCACAACAAAGGAATTCCTCGATTATTTTGGTTTAAAGAGCATTGAAGAACTTCCGGAACTTCCGGAAAAAGTCGATGATGAATACGTGCAGGAAGAAGCGGATTTATTTTTTGACCGTTTTTAATTTCTATTTCTGACAAGTGGCGGGGATCTATGGTAAAATAGAGAGAATTTCACACTGCCTTTTTTTGATACATAAATTTCCCGTCGCTCATTATTGAGCCCGCAGAGGATTTACACGAAACTGACTAATTTATGGGGTGAATTTATATGGGGAACACACTTGTTCATACGCAAATGGAGGATGTAAAGTCGTTTCTAGAAAAATCAGTCACTGAATTTGAAACTTTTCTCAATCAGACAACCTTAAGCAGCCTCGTTCAGGAAAAAACAAGCGGCTCTGATTACTATAAAATATTGTTATCTTCCCTAAGAAAACTTTTGGTTTATTGTGAAGAAGGGCTGGATTCCTGCCAAGTCATTTTGAAGAATGATCCATTTGTGAAAGGGGCAGCAGAAAAAATTCTCTATCGCATTTACCATCAATGTATTGAAGAATTCTTTTCACCAAGCAGTGATGTTTGGTACGAAGACAGCCGATCGGCATATACAGGAAGAAATTCAATTAAATTCCGCCAGGACGTTCCTGACAGTGTGAAGGCAGTATTCAAAAACCTCGAAAGTTCGTTTCAACAGATCCGTGAAGAACTGGAATATTATGAAACCGATTATCGGACGAAAATGATTCAATCGAAATAATGATTATTTAGGGTCTGATTCTAGATGACAAATCCGCTATGCTTCAGCTTGAGGCAGCTCGGCGTTGTACTTCTGAATCAGACCCTTTTTGCTTTTTTCGCCCGGATTAATGCTCGCTTTTCAGGCAAGATTCCTATTTCGCTCTCATAAGATAGTGACGAAATGGAAATGAGCAAGAGTCCGGGAGGAGATGTGCGTGAACAAGTTCTATGACTATGTAAAAGACGTGTCAAAATGGAATGATGACTTGAAACATTTTCTTGAATCCGAGAATGTAGACGAAAATGACGAGCTTTGGTCCCGATTAAATCAGTTGACGAATATTATGGACGGAATTCAAAGAAAAAACCTGAACGAGGAAGATATTCAGCAAATTCAATTCGAGGTTGAGGAGCTTCATGACAATATGGAGCAATATTTCTCCCGGCGGCAGCAGGTGGGAATGGTGTTTCAACAGGCCCCGTTTGTCCCGATTGGAGGTCATCAACTGCCACAGCTGCCCTATGCGTACGATGCCCTTGAGCCGTATATATCAGAGGAAATCATGAGGCTGCATCATACAAAACATCACCAATCCTATGTCGATGGGCTTAATAAAGCAGAAAAGGAGCTTGAAAAGGCAAGAGATAAAGGTGATTTTTCCCTTGTGAAGCATTGGTCGCGGGAATTAGCTTTTCACGGGTCCGGTCATTATCTGCATACGATTTTTTGGAATAATATGGTCCCAAAAGGCGGCGGCAGCCCAAAGGGTGCATTGTTAAGGGAAATGGAAAAATATTTTGGCAGCTTTGCTTCTTTCAAAAAACATTTTACAGAAGCAGCAAAAGCGGTGGAAGGTGTTGGCTGGACCGTTCTTGTCTGGTCACCGAGATCGCATCATCTTGAAATTCTTCAGTCTGAGCGGCATATGCTCCTGACCCAATGGGATACTATCCCGCTCCTTGTGCTGGATGTTTGGGAGCATGCCTACTATCTGCAATACAAAAACAATCGCGCTGACTATATTAACAATTGGTGGAATGTAGTGAACTGGAACAATGCCGCGGATCGCTTCAATCAGGCTGTTCACTTAAAATGGAAAATGGAATAGTGAAATAGAAAGGCTGTTTCAATTTTGAAGCAGTCTTTTTGTCATAACGGGTTTTCCTTCGCATAGACTTGTACAAACCCATTATTGAGAAGAGGGATTTCTCCATGAATGTAATAAGGCTTTTGATTATTTTTATCCTCATCATTTCATCCATTGTCCTGTATCTTCCCCTGAAAACGGAGGCAGGCGTCAATGTAAGTGCCGGCAGTGCCATATTAATGGAGCAGCAGTCAGGCAGAGTCCTGTATGAAAAAGAGGCCTACAAAAAGCGAAGAATTGCCAGTATTACAAAAATCATGACCGCTATTTTGGCGATAGAATCAGGGAAATTAGATAAAACGGTGACAGTCAGTGCCAATGCCGTAAGAGCTGAAGGGTCTTCTATCTATTTAAAACCTGGGGAAAAAATAAAATTGGAGGATTTGGTCTATGGCTTAATGCTTCGTTCCGGAAATGACGCAGCCGTAGCCATAGCTGAATATGTAGGAGGCAGTCTGGATGGCTTTGTTTATTTAATGAACCAAAAGGCAGAGGAAATCGGCATGAAACATACAAACTTCGCCAATCCGCATGGACTGGACGACCATGAAAACCATTATTCAACCGCTTACGATATGGCGCTCTTAACGAGATATGCGATGACAGATGATACATACAGGAAGATTGCCTCTACAAAAGTTCATCGTGCGCCAAACCCAACGGAAAAGTGGGACAGGGTTTGGAAAAACAAAAACCGCCTTCTGACAGAGTTATATGACAATACAACAGGGGGGAAAACGGGATATACCAAGCGCGCTAAGAGGACGTTAGTAACCACTGCATCGAAGGATGGTCTTGATTTAATTGCGGTGACCTTAAACGGACCGGATGACTGGAACGACCATATTAATATGTATGAGGAGGGTTTTAAGCACTATCAACTCGTAAAGGTGTTAAAGAAAGGAATCATGAAGGATTTAGAAGCTGACGAGTTTTACAAGAAAAAGGTTTATATAGAGCAGGACTTTTATTACCCCGCAGCCAGCAATGAACGGGATGAATTTAAGGTTGAAATAAAACTTCAAGAACCGAAAAATGAATGGCGAAACGATGAGGCTGTTCCGAATCACATCGGCAAGGCCATCGTTTATTTTGAGCATCAGCCGGTCAAAGAGATACCGCTTATATATAAGCATCCACAAAACAAAAAAGATCGCTCTTTCCTTGAGCTGCTCCGTGATCTCTTTTTCATCCAAATTGGTGTGAAAAGCGATGGTTAATATTATTTGGGTCTGTTTGGCAGTCATAGGCATCATTTTTGCGATGTTTAACGGCACAATGGAGGAAGTGAATGAAGCGGTATTTAACGGGGCAAAAGAAGCTGTTACTTTATGTTTTGGCTTAATCAGTGTGCTGGTCTTCTGGCTGGGAATGATGAAAATTGCGGAAGATGCAGGCCTTTTGCAAAGACTCGCACTGCTGTTTCGTCCGCTTGTCAAAAAAATCTTTCCAGAGGTACCGGGTGATCATCCTGCTATGGGTTATATTCTCTCCAATATGATGGCCAATCTCTTTGGTCTTGGTAATGCCGCTACACCGCTCGGGATCAAGGCAATGGAACAGCTAAAAGAACTGAATGGCGGCAAAATAGAAGCGAGCCGCTCCATGATCACTTTTTTGGCGGTCAACACTTCGAGCATCACGTTAATCCCAACCACGGTCATTGCCATTCGCATGAATTATCATGCCGCTTCTCCGACCGATATTGTCGGACCGACGCTCTTGGCCACCTGTATTTCCGCGGTTGGGGGTATTTTAATTGACCGCTGGTTTTATTACCGCCGAACACGGAAAGGAAAAGGATGATGTGTAATGGAAATCGTATCAATTATTTCCTTATGGTTTATTCCTGTCCTAATTGCCTTCATTTTACTTTACGGTACATATAAAAAAGTACCAACTTATGAACGCTTTGTTGAAGGAGGAAAAGAAGGCATTAAAATTGCCTTTGATATTATTCCTTTTCTTGTCGGGATGCTAGTAGCGATTACCGTCTTCCGAGCTTCCGGTGCATTGGAATTTGTTATGAGTCTCATCAGACCGTGGCTCGAGGCAATCGGAGTGCCTGCCGAGATCGCTCCGCTGGCCATTATCCGTCCTATTTCCGGAACAGCTGCACTTGGTATGACGAGTGATTTAATTGCTTCACACGGACCTGATTCTTATATCGGCCGGCTGGCATCTGTTCTCCAAGGGAGTACAGATACCACTCTTTATGTTCTGACCGTCTATTTTGGAGCCGTTGGAATTCGCAAAATGGGTGATGCCTTAAAGGTCGGTTTACTGGCCGATGTTGTGGGAATTATTGCAGCCATTGTTGTCGTTTTGCTTATATGGTAAATGAAAGAGTCCGTTTTTAGCGGACTCTTTTTTGTATCTAAAAAGACATTTTGCATATGACTCCTTAAGAGCAACTTTTATTTTGAAAACGGCGTAACTTGTGTCATAATTCAAGAGGAGTAATTTGTGAAAAACGGGAAAGGATTCATTGAGGTGATAGATATGGAAAGATTGCAAAAAGTGATTGCTCATGCCGGCATCGCGTCGCGAAGAAAGGCAGAGGAATTAATTCTTGCCGGGAAAGTAATGGTTAACGGAAAAGTTGTAAAAGAATTGGGAGTGAAGGTGTCCTCCTCCGATAGGGTGGAAGTAGAAGGAATTCCTGTAGAAAGCGAGGTTCCGGTCTATTTTCTTTTTTATAAGCCGCGCGGCGTAATCTCGAGTGTAAAGGATGAAAAAGGGAGAAAAGCCGTAACGGATTACTTCCCGGAAATCGAACAGCGGATTTATCCGGTTGGACGCCTCGATTATGATACATCAGGGCTATTGCTGCTCACAAATGACGGCGAATTTGCCAACCTGTTAATGCATCCTTCAAGTGAGATTGAAAAGGTGTATATCGCCAAAATAAAAGGAATTCCAACACGGGAACAACTGCGCAGTCTGGAAAAGGGAATACAGCTGGAGGATGGAAAAACAGCGCCGGCCCGGGCCAAAATGCTTTCCCTTGATAAAAGGAAAGGATCGGCCATTATCGAATTGACCATTCATGAAGGGCGAAACAGGCAGGTAAGGAGAATGTTTGAAGCGATCGGGTATCCTGTCATGAAACTGCGCAGGGAGCAATATGCCTTCCTTACGCTGCATGGTTTAAAGTCTGGAGATGCTAGAGAGCTAACCACACATGAGGTAAAGCAATTAAGAGCACTTGCTCTTACAAAAAAGTCATAGAAGATTCACAATTCCTGTGCGATATTAAACAATACGAAAATATTGCTAATGATATAATAAGGGCAAAAAGGGTCTGGCAGGAAAATAATCAGGATAGAAAAATTGTCATGACTCCAAGAAAAGATGTTTTGTTTGATATCACAACGTAGTTTCATGCAATACACAGCTAGGGGGAGTATATGGTGAAAAAAAGGCGTTTGCTTATCCGTACGGTTATTTTAGTCATTTTGCTTGCCGCTGTCGGCTATACGCTCTATGCAAATTTTACAAAAGATGAGGGGCAAAAGGTGGCCATTGGTGAAAAGGCCCCTGATTTTGAACTAGTCGATCTAAATGGTGAAACGCACCGTCTTTCCGATTATGAAGGTCAAGGTGTGTTCTTGAATTTCTGGGGAACGTACTGTAAACCATGTGAAAAAGAAATGCCTTATATGGAAGAGCAATATCAGCAATTTAAGGATAAAGGAGTTCAGGTCCTGGCAGTCAATGTCGGCGAGTCTGAGTTTGCCGTCAAAAAATTTGCCGAAAGACATCAATTAACTTTTCCAATCGTCATCGATTCAGAAAATGATGTTCAATCAGCTTATGGAATTAATCCATTGCCCATTACGTTTCTGATCGATAAGGATGGAACGGTTATTAAGTCCTTCACAGGTTCATTAACAAGTGAGAAAGTAGAGCAGTTTATGAAGGAAATACAACCTTGAGAAAACGGGGAGAAGATAAATGGAAGCGGTAAAATGTGAATGTGGACATGTGAACCCGCATGGAACGGTACTATGTGAATCCTGCGGCAAGGTTCTGGAGGAATCAGAGGATAATGCTCTTTTAGTGGATATGAGATATGAAGGCAGTGCACGCCGGTCGCAAACCTATAATAAAACAATTATCGATAAAATATGGAATTTTTTCTCATCGGTAAAAGTTGGAGTAGCACTCATTGTCATTACACTGATTGCTTCGGCGCTTGGAACGGTTTTTCCGCAGGAGATGTATATCCCGTCCAATGTCCTGCCGGTTGAATTTTACGAGGATCAGTATGGTTTTCTGGGCAAACTTTATTATGAACTCGGCTTTCATAACTTATACGGCTCATGGTGGTATTTATTATTAATTGCTTCCATTGGGATATCCCTTGTGATCTGCAGTCTTGACCGCGTCGTGCCGCTCTATCGGGCACTGAGGAATCAACAAGTAACGCGGCATGAAGGATTTTTAAAGCGTCAAAGATTATTTGGCGCGACAGCTGTAAACGAGTTCGATGGCGATTTCCAGAAGGTCAAGGAAAAACTAAAGGCAAAGCACTACCGCATCAGGGTAGAAGACGGGAATATCCTCGCTGAAAAGGGACGTTTTTCCCGCTGGGGTCCTTATGTCAATCATATCGGTCTGATTATCTTTTTAATTGGCGGGATGCTCCGTTTCGTTCCCGGTATGTATGTCGATAAATTGCTTTGGATTCGGGAAGGTGAAACAAAGGTTGTTCCGGAAACTAACGGGGAATATTACTTGACCAATAATGAATTTATTTTAGATATCTATAATAAAGATAAGGATAATCCTGCTTTCGGAATGGCGATTGAAAAGGCGGGGGGAATGGTTCCGAAAAACTACCAATCTAACGTTACTCTTTCGAAAAAGGTCAGCGATACCGTTGCCGGTCAAGAGAGGAAATTGGAAAAGGTCGAGGATTATGGCATTAAAGTCAATCATCCGCTAAAATTTGAAAATTTTGCTGTCTATCAATCGCAGTACAAACTGAATGAATTAAGTAAAATGACATTTGCTTTGACCAATAAGGCAACACAAGAGACCTATGGCGAAATGACCATCGATTTAAATAATCCTCAATCAACATATGAAATAGCGCAGGGTTATTCGGTTGAACTCATTAGTTATTATCCTGATGTGAAATTTAATGACAACGGAGAACCGACGACGATTTCCAAGGTTCCAAACAACCCGGCCTTTATTTTTAAAATGCGGACACCGGATAAACCTGATGGAGAAGTCAGTTTTACCGCTATCCGGCAAACGCTTGAGCCATACGGGGACAATATTTATAAAATGCAGTTTAAGAATGTCGAAACAAGACATGTCTCGGGTCTGACCATCAGAAAGGATTTAACGATTGGTGTGCTGATCTTTGGCGGAATCATTTTTATGATCGGGGTCGCTCAGGGGGCCTATTGGAACCATCGGCGTATCTGGCTTCGCAAGGTTAATGGAGAAATCTGGGTTGCGGGTCATACGAATAAAAACTGGTATGGATTAAAACGCGAAATCTCCGGTATTTTAGAAGGAACCGGCATTAATGAACCATATGATCAATTAGATGGAGAGAAGAATGGATAAGGGGGATTTTGGTTGGTTAGCTTAAGCAGTAATTTATTATATACAGCCTTTATTCTTTATTTAGTTGCCGTGCTTGTGTTCGGAGGCGCCATTAGGCAAAAGAAAGGGATAGAGTATAACAAATCCGGATTAAATGCGTGGTCGAAGGTGGGAATCGCGATCACGATCATTGGATTTATAAGCCAGCTGGGCTATTTTATCACTCGCTGGATTGCATCGGGACATGCTCCTGTCAGCAACTTGTTTGAGTTTACGACATTCTTTGGCATGGCACTCGTTGGAGCATTTATCGTGATCTTCTTTATTTACAAAACACCGGTTTTAGGATTATTTACCCTGCCGGTTGCGCTCTTAGTCATCGCCTATGCCAGTATGTTTTCGCGTGATATTTCGCCGCTCATTCCTTCATTACAAAGTGACTGGCTTCATATCCACGTAACCACAGCGGCACTTGGACAAGCGATACTTGCCATCAGTTTCGCTGCTGCGTTAATCTATCTCGTTAAAGCTATTGATCAACAGCAGAGAAGTAATAAAACAACCTGGCTTGAAGTGATTATGTATGCCCTTATCAGTACACTAGGATTTATCCTTGTTACCAGTACGTTTTCTTTTATGGATTACAAGGCTGATTTTAACTGGGTAGATAAGAACGATAATCCGGCACAGATTCAGTACGTGATGCCGGCATTAATCGGTCCGAACGAAGGAGAACTGCTGACTGAGGGGAAATTTGAACCACTCATGGAAGTGCCTGGAATCATCAATGCGAAAAAGCTGAATACGGTTGTTTGGTCCGTTAGTACGGGGCTCGTTTTATACATCCTTATGAGGCTTATTTTTAGAAAACGTATTGGAGCATTGCTAAAACCGCTCACGAAAAATATTAATTTGGATTTAGTCGACGAAATCAGCTATCGTTCTGTCTTAATCGGATTTCCGGTTTTTACGTTAGGTGCATTAATATTTGCCATGATCTGGGCGCAGATTGCTTGGACCCGTTTTTGGGGCTGGGATCCAAAGGAAGTATGGGCATTGATTACTTGGCTGTTTTATGCGGCATTTTTACACCTGCGCCTGGCAAAAGGCTGGCATGGTGAGAAATCAGCCTGGCTTGCGGTCATCGGCTTTGCCATTATGATGTTTAATTTAATATTCGTTAATTTAGTCATTGCCGGTTTGCACTCATATGCCGGCTGATCATTCTTTTTTACGTCGGTCTTATGAACGGGGGCTGCTCGAAAATGAATCAATACTGTCACTTTTCGGAATGCATCCCTGCTTAAGACCGGCGTCCTGCATTTTATGCATCCGTTTTACTAGGAAAGTACTTGTAAACAGGAGCTGGAAGGAAACCTCTAGTAAAATGGTATAGTATTTTGTTAAAATATCTACTAGGAGGGAAGATTATGGACAACGATGTAAAAGTATTAGTAGTGGATGATGAAGAAAGAATCAGACGTTTATTAAAAATGTACTTAGAGAGGGAAGGATACATAATTGAAGAAGCGGAAGACGGCAATGAAGCATTAGCTAAAGCGCTTGCAAACGATTATGATGTGATTCTGCTTGACTTAATGATGCCTGGCAAGGACGGGATTGAGGTTTGTCGTGAATTGCGTGAGAAAAAGGCTACTCCTGTCGTCATGCTGACAGCAAAAGGCGAGGAAGTAAACAGAGTTCAAGGATTTGAAGTAGGTACTGATGACTATATTGTGAAGCCGTTCAGTCCGCGTGAAGTTGTATTGCGTGTAAAAGCTTTGCTGCGCCGTTCTTCAAAAACAAGCTTTTTACAAACGGAAACAACAACGAAAGATGTGATTGTCTTCCCGCATTTAACCATTGATAATGATGCCCACCGTGTTTTGGCCGATGGAAAAGAAGTAAGTTTAACTCCGAAGGAATATGAATTGTTATTCTTCCTTGCAAAATCCCCGGATAAAGTATTTGACCGCGAACAGCTGCTGAAGGAAGTATGGCATTATGAGTTTTTTGGAGACCTGCGTACGGTCGATACCCATGTAAAAAGGCTGCGGGAAAAATTAAATAAAGTTTCTGAATCTGCTGCTAAAATGATTATCACCGTTTGGGGTGTCGGCTATAAATTTGAGGTAATCAATGAATGATGTTCTGGCGAAGTGTAGTTGTTAAGCTTTGGTTTACCATTCTGCTGCTTGTTTCGTTTATCCTTTTTATCGTTTCCATCACCATCCTGGAATTTTTGCAAAATAATTCACAGGAAAAAAACGAAGCGGTTTTACAGGGCACTGCTGAAAAGATCGCTGCTATTGTAGAACAGCATGAACTCGATACGGCATTGGAAATATCATGGGAATTAATCAATGATGTATCCAGTGTATCGATTATGTTAAGCCCGTCGGAGTACTATTCTTCCCCGGATAAGAAAAATATGAAGGAGCTGCCAATTTCTTATTTTATGAAGGACAGGGAGCTCTCAAAAGTTTATACAGAAGGGGTAACGAAGAAGGTAGTTGATACGTTTACAAAGGATGGACAGAATGAAGATCCGCAACTGCTGATTATTGGAGTTCCGATCGAAAATGTAAATGGTAAAACCGGAGCGGTATATATATATCAGTCATTAAGTGCAGGCGAAGAAACGACGAAGGAAACAACGAAATTTATTCTTCTTGCAGCCGGTGTCGCAATTATTTTAACAACCTTTTTTGCCTTCTTTTTGTCGACAAGAATTAATGCCCCATTAAGGAAAATGAAGGAAGCCGCTTTTGAAGTGGCAAGGGGAAAATTTGATACAAAAGTTCCCATTCTGACGAAGGATGAAATTGGGGAATTGGCAACAGCTTTTAACCAGATGGGAAGGCAGTTGAAATTCAACCTAAATGCTTTAAATCAGGAAAAAGAACTGCTTTCAAGTATCTTAAGCGGGATGGCGGATGGTGTCATCACCTTTAACCAGGATGGAATTATCCTTATTACGAATCCGCCTGCAGAAATCTTCCTGCAGAACTGGTATTTTGAGACAAAGGATCAGGATAAAAATGTGGAGGCTATTCCATCGAAAGTAATGGAATTGTTTGAACAGGCAGTCAGCACGGAAAAAGAACAAATCGGGGAAATTTCCCTCCAGGGTCATCATTGGGTGATGATTGTCAGCCCATTGTACTCCCAGCAAACGATTCGCGGAGCAGTCGCTGTTGTCCGTGATATGACAGAGGAACGAAAGCTTGATAAGATGAGAAGTGATTTTATTGCCAATGTTTCTCACGAGCTGCGAACTCCGATTGCTATGCTTCAGGGCTACAGCGAGGCGATTGTCGATGACATTGCCCAAACAGATGAAGAGAAGAAGGAAATGGCTTCGGTTATCTATGATGAATCGCTCAGAATGGGGCGGCTTGTCAATGAACTGCTTGACTTGGCAAGAATGGAATCAGGCTATTTTAATCTATCCATTCATGAAGTAGAATTGCCGCCTTTCCTGCAGAAAATAACGCGGAAATTCCAGGTCCTTTCAAAAGAAAAGGATGTGGTTGTTTCTTGTGAAAGCGACATGGCAGAAGACTTCTTTACTTTTGATGCCGACCGGATTGAGCAGGTTTTAACCAATCTGATCGATAACGCGATCCGTCATACCGCTGCAGGTGGTTCTGTGGCGCTGAAGGTTGATAGTGTACCAGAAAAGGGACTTTATTTTTCAGTAACCGACACAGGTTCAGGGATTCCGGAGGAGGATTTGCCGTTTGTATTTGAACGGTTTTACAAGGCCGATAAGGCAAGAACACGCGGCCGCTCCGGAACCGGTCTCGGATTGGCCATTGCCAAAAATATCGTCGAAGCACACAAAGGAACCCTTCATGTTCAAAGTAAGCTAGGCGAGGGAACAACCTTTGCCTTTTTCCTGCCGCGAAATGTGGTCAACAGTCTGATTGAATAGCATGCAAAGAAGGGTCTGGTTCCTAAACAACTTTTGTTGTACAAGGAGCACAGGCCCTTTTTCTCATCCAGCTGCAGTGCCTTTTTCTGATTCTAACGGTATAAAACAAGTGAATTTGATCCATTCTAGTAAATGTGTTTTTTGTACTGTCCGAATGCATCTAAAGTGGAGCTGATGGTCACTCTTGTCTAGCATGGAAACAGTTCTATTTAGAAATGGACATTCATAGTGTGAAAAGAGGTACAAGAACAAGGAGGAAAAAAATGCAGGATTATTTACGCCGCTTTTTAATTGCCGGTATTATGGCTGTTTGTGTCGGTTTATTATTTTTAGGGGTCAAGAATGTTCAAGCAGAAAGCCCCCCTATTCATGAACTGACATCAGAATGGATGTGGCCTTCCGAAGGAGTCTTAACAGATTCCTTTGGAACCAGAAATGGTGATCATAAAGGAATTGATATTGCTGCACCTATTGGTTCCCCTGTGTATGCAGTTGACGAGGGAATCGTCACAAAATCCTATTATTCTGATACATACGGCAATGTTGTGTTTGTGAAACATGATTATGGGATGGAGACCGTATATGCTCACTTGCAGGAAAGAATCGTTCAGGAAGGAGTAAAAGTAGCTCAAGGAGATATCATCGGCAAAATGGGAAATACCGGAGACTCATCAGGGGTTCATTTGCATTTTGAAGTACATACGAAGGAATGGACTTTTGACAAAAAAAACGCTGTTAACCCTATGACCGCCTTGGGTTATGTTGAAGTTGGACAGGCAATAGCCGCTGCTTCGCACAAGCAGCAAAAGGCAATAGAAACATCAGCTCGGCCTCATTTCGCGGAAGTAAAGACCTATATCGTGCAGCAGGGGGAGACATTATTCTCGATTGCTAGAGAAAATGGGATGAGTGTCACTGAATTAACAGAGCTTAACAACCTAAATGACAGCCTGATAAAACCGGGGCAAAAATTGCTGTTAAAGAAATAAATGAATTAGGATAAAAAACGGGACAAAAATACTGCAAATAGGGAAATTTGTAGTGTTTTTCACGAAAAACTGTTCACAGCAAATTACGCTTTATGTATAATAGGGTTATAACAAAATATGGTCTATCTTCGGGGCGGGGTGAAATTCCCCACCGGCGGTGATGAGAAACAAAATCTATTTGTTCTCTCTCAGCCCGCGAGCCTGATTTACAGGCAGGATTTGGTGCGATTCCAAAGCCGACAGTATAGTCTGGATGGGAGAAGATGGAGGTTTGGCACGTTCTTTGGCGACATGGAACGTTTATTAAGCAATCCTTCGAATAATACTCCCTCAAGTATGAAGCTTGAGGTTTTTTTAATGGAATTCTTTGAGGGATTTAAAGGCTGAACTTCCCTTCTTAGGTGAGATGGATCCTAGAAAGGGAGAGAATAGGATGAAGAAAAGTAAAGTAAAAGTTTTAGTAACCATTGCCATGCTGAGCAGTATTTCCTACATTTTAATGTTATTGAATTTCCCAATTCCGCCGTTTCCGTCCTTTTTAATGATTGATTTTAGTGATTTACCTGCATTAATCGGAGCTTTAATCTTTGGACCGGCGGCTGGTATTTTAGTAGAATTATTTAAAAATGCTTTAGATTATTTAATAACTGGCAGTGACACGGGGATTCCAATCGGTCATATGGCTAATTTTGTCGCAGGTATTGTCTTTATTCTGCCGGCATATTATATCTACAGTAAATTAAAAACGAAAAAAGGAATGACATTTGCCTTAGTTGCCGGTTCTGTCATAATGGCAGTCATTATGAGTATTCTCAACTATTTCGTCCTGATCCCGGCCTATTCCTTTTTCTTAAATTGGCCGGCAATGAGCGGTGCTGAAATGCGTCAATATATTGTTACAGGAATTCTTCCGTTTAATATTATTAAAGGTTTAATCATGTCGATTGTCTTTCTGCTTTTATTTACAAAATTACGTCCTTGGTTAAACAAAAAAGCAGCGCTGCAAATGAAAGAATCGGGTTATACCACTCTTTCTAAATAAAAATGAAAAGCACCCCTTTGGGGGTGCTTTTCATTTTGACAGCTGCCGGCAAAAATAAAAAGAGGCTAACCATTAGGTTTAGCCTCTTTTTATTCAAATGTGGATTATTCAAATTTATTTGGATTGCCATCGAAAGCTTCGTCAGCTACTTTAATGGAATCAGTTGGACAACCGTCAAATGCATCCATCATATCATCGATTAAAACTTCAGGAATTTCAGCAACTCCTTGGTTTTCATCGATTGTTACGAATGCTAGTCCTTCATCATCATAATCATAGATGTCTGGTGCTGCAGCTCCGCAAGCACCACATGCGATGCAAGTTTCTTTGTCTACGATAGTATATTTTGCCATGTAAAAAAACCTCCCGAAATAAGTCAGCAATTTATTTTATCGTCTTAACGAATTTAAGCGATAAACGTTTCCACAATTCCTATTGTAATAGTGTCTGGTTAACTTTTCAATAGAAAATATTCATGAGAATGTTTATCAGTGTAATGAGGTATCAATAAACATGGAAATTTTTGAAATATAAATCCATATTCCATGTTTCATGATATGATTAGCATAAGCAATTGTACATAATCATTGCATACTTATTTTTTCCAAACTATCCAGTCAAGGCAGAAGATAAAATGGTGATCATGATGAATGTTTCTTTTAGACAAATAATCCTTTTATATTGTTTGCAAAAATTAAACGGTGAACGGACGATTTATTCGATTTATCACTTATTGCAGGGAAAAAAATCTTCGCAAACCATTCAAGACGCCCATTTATTTCAGCTGAGCGCTTTTTTTCATACGGACACGAACATCACGCGGCAGCAAATCGCTGATCACGCACATGAACTAAAAAGGAACTCCCTCATTGCTGAAACACTAGATCAGCACTTCATCCTGACTGCGGAAGGGGAAAGGGTGCTCAAGAGAGGTCTTTCGATTTCTCCGGTGCCGTCATACTTAAACGGCTGGAAATATGGACGGGCGGGCTTGCTTTTATGGGAGAGGCTGTCCCTAGCGGTACAGGTGCTCTCACATTTGCAGCATCGGGAAACGAAATACATACCTGTTCAAAGAAGGCCGGAGACTTTATTATGGGTCAAAGAATTTGTCCAAACGTACGGCTTAAACCGCAAGGACCTTTCAGAGAATTTATATACAGAATTAACATCCTTGCTGGAAAGCGGGTTGAATATCGATCCCAATCTTCTTGTCGTACGCTTAAGTGGCTGCGGCAGGATTGGTTTGACAGAAATTCAGGCAGCGCAGGAAATGAAGATGGACCCAGTACATTATCATTATCAATTTTTAAATATTATCCATTATCTTGCTTTAAGAATAGAGGAAGACCATTTTCCGATTATGTCTGCTTTTCTTGAGCGGGAGACGGATATATTGTTAACGAAATCAACAGAAAAAACGTATACGCTTCTAAAAGATGGCCATTCGCTTGACGATATTATCCATATACGCCGCTTAAAACCAAGCACGATTGAGGATCATATAGTCGAACTAGCGTTAAATATTCCGCAGTTTTCCATTGCCGAATATGTTAATGCCAAGAAACAAAGGCAGATTAAAGAGGCCATAAAAGCGGCAAATACAAAGCAATTAAGAGAAATCCGCAAATATGCGCCAGAGGCAAGTTATTTCGAAATTCGAATAGTCTTGGCGAAGTTTGGTGATAACAGTTGAACTTAGAAGAATTATTACATAAATATTTTCATTTCCCCTCCTTCCGCCAGGGTCAGAAGGAAGTGATTCAATCGATTTTAGCGGGGGTTCATACGATGGCGATGCTTCCAACCGGCACAGGCAAATCACTTTGCTATCAGCTTCCGGGATATTTGCTGGAGGGACAGGTGCTTATTGTTTCCCCTCTCTTATCTTTGATGCAGGATCAAGTAGAGCAAATGAAAATGAACGGGGAAAAACGGGTGACCGCCATTAATTCCTTCCTCACAGGAGCAGAAAGAAGAAGAGTGTTGCAGCATTTAACTCAGTATAAATTTATCTTTATTTCACCGGAAATGCTCACCAATGATTCGATGCTCACCCTTTTTAAAAAATTAAAGCCGGCACTATTTGTCATTGATGAAGCACACTGCATCTCCCAGTGGGGTTATGATTTTCGCCCTGATTATTTAAAGCTCGGTGAGATCCGCGCACATCTCGGCGAACCGCTTACGCTGGCATTAACCGCTACGGCGACCAAAGAAGTGGTCCGTGATATCATTACCTCTTTGAAACTCAAGTCTTGCCGTCAACACCTTTATTCGGTCGATCGTCCTAATATTGCTTTAGCGATTGAACGCGTTGAAGACCATCGGGATAAGCTGAAAATCTTGTATCGTTATGTGTCCCAACTGGATGGACCGGGCATCGTTTATTTTTCCAGTAAAAAAATGGCTGAGCAGGCCGCGCACTTTTTACTGGGAAATGGAGTGAAACGGGTTATGGCTTATCACGGGGGCATGGATCAGGAATCGCGAATCTTGATTCAGCAGCAGTTTCTCTACGGGCAGCTGAATATCATCTGCGCCACAAGTGCATTTGGCATGGGAATCAATAAAGACAATATCCGTTTTGTGATTCACTATCATATGCCACAGCAGATGGAGTCCTATCTTCAGGAAATAGGCCGGTCCGGCAGGGATGGGAAGCCTAGCATAGCGGTATTGCTCTATGCGCCAGGCGATGAACAAATTGCTTATCGATTAGCCGAAGCGGAAATTCCGGCAAATGAACAGTTGGACTTACTTGCAGCCGCACTCACAGAGACAAACATTGCGCTCGAACAAATGGATGACGAAGAATGGATGAGAATCTGCGGCTTTACGGATATTCAATGGCGGATTGTATCGGAACACTTGCTGAAAAATGCCGATAGAAAAGCAAAATGGAATACTATTGTCGAAGAGCTAAAACGAGATCTCGATCAGAGAAGAAAGTTGAAACAGAGAAAAATTGCTTTTATGACTGACTGGTGCCGTACAGACCAGTGCAGGAGGGAACCGATCCTTCGTTACTTTGATGAAGAACAGGAGCCGGTGAAACCTAAAAATTGCTGTGATGTCTGCGGCATTGATCAAATCAATTACAAGCGGGGACAGACCGAGAAGAGGGAAGGGACTGAGTATAACTGGAGGCAGCAACTGGCCAATTTGCTATTAAAAGAGAGCGTAAACAATGAAGAAAAACTATTTTGAACTTATTAAAGAAATCCCTGATAAAGAATTGTTAAAATCTTTATACGTGACACAAATTTTACTTTTAACGATTGCTTTATTATTAGGTGTATTTTTATTTGACAGCTTTCAAGCATTTGTCGACTTAATTAACACTGCGGATCCCAGCATTCTTCTTTTCGGGGCTGGGGGAGGTCTTGCCGTTGTCATCGTGGATGTGATCCTGATGAAATTGCTGCCCGCCAAATGGTATGACGATGGCGGATTAAATGAGCGGATTTTTCAAAAAAGGTCATTTATTGAGATTGCCGTGATTGCTGTTTTCGTCGCAGCAGGAGAAGAGATTTTGTTCCGCGGCGTGATCCAGACTCATTTTGGACTAGTTCCTGCAAGCCTTTTATTTGCTCTTGTACATTATCGCTATTTATTTCAGGTTTTTCTTTTTATAAATGTGACTGGGCTAAGTTTCTTTATCGGCTTTATTTACCTTCAGACAGAAAACCTAGCCGTACCGATTGTTATGCATTTTATTATCGATTTTTTATTAGGCTGCTTGATTAAAATCAAATATGAAAAGAACAAAAAAGAATAGGAAGGGAAATTCGATGAATAAAGAAGATCCTTATAGAGACCAGGCAGAGAAATTAAGGAAAAAAATAGAAAAGTCAACATTTGCAGAGGGACAGAGGGTAGAGAGGGAAGATCTTCCGCCGCGAAGCGCAGTCCACCAAAAGGGCAGGAAAAGGAAAACAAAGTTAAAGGTTAAATATCCTCTTATCCGCCTTCTTGCGCTGTTCTTTATCCTCCTTCCGATTACTGTTATCAGCATCTATTCCACGATTGCCAAAGATAAGATCAGTGGCATTAAAGAGACGATTAGTGAATCGACGGAAGAGTTTGAAACGATTGAAATCGAAGATAAAGAGAATCAAATCACGGAAGATGAAGAAGCAGTGCCGGAGAAAAACCCGGAGGTCCAAAGCGAAGATTCATCGGAAAACACACAGTCAAGTATCGATAAAGGATCAGATTTAAGCGCAGCGGACCGCCATACGGCAGCTGCTCCGTTAACTGTGCATGAAAAAGATATCATTTATCATAAGGTAAAACGGGGAGAAACCATTTACAAGATTTCCATGAAATATTATAAATCAAAAGCAGGAATTGACATGATAAAAGCGGCCAATAATCTGACCAGTAATGAAATATTAGCCGGTCAGGTATTGACGATTCCATTAAACAAATAAACCGGTGTGAGAACCGGTTTTTATTCATATTCAACCGGACAAGTTCATACATTGGTATGGGGGTGTCAGAAGGCAATGGAATCACCAATCCTGATGTTAGATGGACGGACCGATCAAGCGACAAAGAAAATGCTCTTAAAGGTTGTAGAGCGAAAGCAAAAGTATGACCAATTAACAAACAGACATTTGCTTTTGATGTGGAGTACGATTTTCATTACCTTTTGTTATTTTCTTTATCTTTACTATTTTCTTTTTGTCCCATACTCCTATTCATTTGCCGCCGTGTTTTCCGTATTCGTTGGCAAGTCTTGGAATGTTTTTCTCCTTATGCTGGTCATTGGCTTGTATGGCTGGATGAATATCCTGCGTGAGAAACGGGATAAAGCTGAAAAGGAATTCCATGCTCTTCGCTGTGAAATTATCGATAAAAGCAAAGATTTATGGAAAAAGGAAGATCAATGGCAAAATAGGCATCTTGTGTTCGATATGATGAAAAAGAATTTTGACATCAATTTATTTCACGAAAACAAATAAGAGTATTAGCTGTGAAGCTAATACTCTTATTTGTCTCTCACCTGCTGCGTCTTTAAAAAAACTTTTTCTGATCCCGTTCGTCTTTGAGAATCTCTACTGCCTCGCGGAAACGCTGGGAATGGATAATTTCCCTTTCCCTTAAGAAACGCAGGGAGTCGTTAATATCCGGGTCATCACTTAAATTGATCAGCCACTGATAAGTAGCCCTCGCCTTTTCTTCTGCTGCAATATCTTCATACAGATCGGCGATTGGGTCACCCTTTGCCGTGATGTAAGTTGCTGTCCACGGCACACCCGCAGCATTATGATAATATAGCGCTTTATCATGGTCGGCATAATGGCCTCCGAGTCCGGCCGCTTCCATTTGCTCCGGTGTGGCATCCTTCGTGAGCTTATACACCATAGTGGCAATCATTTCTAAATGTGCAAATTCTTCTGTTCCAATATCGGTTAATAAACCCATCACCTTATCGGGAATGGTATAACGCTGATTTAAGTAACGCAGAGCAGCAGCTAGTTCTCCGTCGGCGCCGCCATACTGCTCAATTAAGTATTTGGCTAAATGAGGATTACATTTACTGACTCTGACTGGATACTGCAATTTTTTTTCGTAAAACCACATGTATGTTCCGCCTCCTTTATACTTGCCATGGCCATGGTGAATCGTCCCAGTTCCACGGATAGCCGGAATAACTATTGCCAAATTGCTGCAACGGTCCGAATTTGCTTTCCATCAATTTCTTTAATTTCTTTCGCTCCCTGGCACAATGATTAAACTGCTTGATCGCATCGGCATCATCATTATGGGTATCGAGATAAAGGGCCAAATCCACCAGGACAAAATCGATCGCCTGCAGCTGTTCCAGCAATTGATAATATTCAGGAGGCATCTGCTTCATAGACTAGATCCCTCCCGTTGGTTTTTCATATGGACTGTAGTAGGGGTCATAAAAGACTTTCCAAAGGGTGCCGGCCCGTAATGCCTCTTGGGGAGAGAATTGTTCCAGATTCGACGGCTGAAACCCCAGGTATAAATGAGGCGGTGTAGAGAAGCTTTTAACTTGCATCGGCGGGCATGGATCAAACGGGCTTATATAGGGATGATATATTTTATATCTTGTATTCAAATGAATCCCTCCTAGGTGTTCGTCTTTACAGCATATGAATGGAAGATTATGAACATGTTATTTTTCTTCTTTTCTGAAATCTGTGGTATGATTTATTGAGATTAAATTGAGAACGTTTGAAGTGGATGGACGTCAATTGGGGGATTTATGGAAATTTTGTTCATTTTCGCTGCTTGTCTTCTGCTTGCAGCTTGTCTAATAACCTATATGTACAGAGAAGCCTTTACAAACAGGGTGATTTATCATGATTTAGAGTTTGCTGCTTTTCCAAAAAGCTTTGGCAAAGTTCGGATCTTTTTTATTTCAGATATTCACCGCCGCGAGGTTTCACATAAAGTCATTGAAAAAATAAAGGGGAAAGCCGATATTGTGATTATTGGCGGAGATTTAACAGAAAAAGGGGTGCCGTTCGAACGTGTGCAAGAAAATTTACAGGCGCTAAAAACTTTGGGACCTGTATTTTTTGTCTGGGGTAATAATGACTATGAGGTAGAGGCTCCCCTTTTAGATGCGCTGCTATTAAATCAAGGAGTGAAGGCCCTTTCCAACAGCTCTATTACCTTCGAATCCGAGACAGGGGATCGACTGTTTTTATTAGGGGTGGATGATATCAGCACAAATCGGGAGGACCTGGAAGAAGCCCTGAGTGAAACGAAAGAGGAAGGGTTTCGCCTATTTGTCAGCCATAATCCGCAAATCAGAAAGAGAATTCGTCCTGAGCATGGGATTCATCTAATGCTGTCAGGACATACCCACGGAGGACAAATCCGCCTATTTGGCTTTGGTCTTTATGAAAAAGGCGGGTTAATTTGGGAGCACGGGCGAACGATACTCATCAGCAATGGATATGGAACAACAGGAGTTCCGCTTCGCTTAGGAGCAAGGGCGGAAACACATCTTATAACACTTTCACATCCATCAGAAATAATATGAGACGAGTCACCAACGAGGCGGGCAGGTCATAAACTAAATTAAGAGTTTGCTCATGGCAGGGGGCTTTGTAATGCGATTAGAACGATTGAATTATAATAAGATAAAAATATTTCTTACACTAGATGATTTATTCGATAGAGGGTTAACGAAGGAAGACATCTGGAAGGATTCATTAAAGTGGCATCAGCTGTTTCACGATATGCTCGAAGAAGCAAGTGAAACGTTCGATGTAGATATACAAGGTTCAATTGCAGTCGAGATTTTTTCCATGCAAGCTCAGGGTATGGTGATGATTTTAACCATGGGTGAACAACAAGATGAAGTATTTGCGGACGGTTTTATAGATATGCAGGTTACTTTGGAGGGGAATACGGAAATCTTATTCGAAATGGATGATTTTGAACATGTTATCAGCCTAGCCAAGCGTCTAGCCATTATTGGATTCTTTGGGGGAAGTCTTTACTCATTGAATAACTCCTATTTTCTACTAATTGAAAACGTATGCCAGGATTCGCAAGTACAAATTGCGGCAATTATGGCTGAATTTGGAATACCAAGCTTTATTAGTAAATATATCTTAATGGAATATGGAAAAACCATTATAGAGGAACAAGCAGTTACTAAAATAATGACCTATTTTAAGTAGCTTATGGGATATGAAAGAAATCTCAATATTGAAATATGGAAAAAAATCTCCTATCATGAATGGATAAGGGGATTTTTTTAAGTAAAGATTCCATTCGGAACAGTGTGTTTAGGAGTGAACAAGATGAAACAAGAGGATGTAATAATTGTTGGCGGCGGTCCGTGCGGTTTAGCCGCAGCCATCTCACTGCAGGAAAAAGGAAAAAGTGCGCTCGTTATTGAAAAAGGAAATATCGTCAATGCGATTTATCATTACCCAACACATCAAACCTTTTTCAGCTCAAGTGACAGACTGGAAATTGGGGATATTGCTTTTATTACAGATAACCGAAAACCGAATCGGAGTCAGGCGCTTGCTTACTACAGAGAAGTCGTGAAAAGAAAGCATCTGCGCATCCAGGCGTTTGAAAAAGTAACAGAGATTAAAAAGATAGACCATGCTTATCTTGTTTTAACGGATAAAGGGCAATATCAGGCAAAAAATATTGTCATTGCCACGGGCTATTATGATCATCCAAATGAGATGAATGTACCGGGTGAAGCTTTGCCGAAGGTCAGTCACTATTTTAAAGAAGCCCATCCATATTTCGATAAAGATGTCGTCGTCGTTGGATTGAAAAACTCCGGTGTGGATACTGCGCTCGAATTAGTGAAGGCGGGAGCCCGTGTAACCGTTCTATACCGCGGCAGTGAATATTCACCTAAAATTAAGCCGTGGATTCTTCCAGAATTTGAAGGACATGTACGTAATGAACGTTTAGAAATGCATTTTGAAGCAATCGTGAAAGAAATTACAGAGGATACAGTAGTCTATGTGAAGGACGATAAGGAATATTCCATTAAAAATGACTTTGTTTTTGCGATGACCGGCTATCACCCGGAACATGAGTTTTTGCAGAAGATGGGTGTGCTGATTGATGCTGAAACAGGACGTCCGGTCCATGACGAAGAAACAATGGAAACCAATGTCAAAGGGATTTATATTGCTGGAGTAATCGCTGCCGGGAACAATGCCAACGAAATTTTTATTGAAAATGGCCGTTTTCATGGTGAAAAGATTGCTCAGTCCATCCTTGCAACAGAGGAAAATAGTGTGAAGTTGAAATAAGTCCTTTAACTTCAGTCAGCGTCTCGGTCTTTTCATGTAATGTTAAAAGAAAAACTTGTATACAATAAGATAGAAAGGGGTGGATGATTTGGTCAAAAAGGTTGCGTTAATGACGACTGGAGGCACGATTGCCAGCAAGGAAACGGCGCAGGGTTTATTAGAATCAGGAGCCATGACTGGTACTGAACTGGCCTCGTTATGCAAGCTTCCAGACGAGATAGAAATAAAGGTTGTGGATGTTCTGCAGGTGCCGAGCATGCACATTCACTTTCAATCGATGCTTCTCTTGCGCCAGGCCATATTGGATGAATTAAAGGATCCGTTGATTTGCGGAATTGTGGTAACCCACGGTACGGATACGCTGGAGGAAACTTCCTATTTCCTTGATTTAACCATTCACGATCATCGTCCGATTGTTGTAACAGGATCACAGCGCTCACCCCAGCAAATTGGAACGGATGTTTTTTCCAATCTGAGAAATTCGATTTTTACAGCTGTCGATGAGCGGTTACACGATGTGGGCGTTGTTGTCGTATTCAATGAAAGAATTTATTCGGCGAAATATGTAAAAAAAGTCCATGCATCGAATTTACAGGGCTTTGAATCCTTTGGTTATGGTTACTTAGGGATTATTGATAATGAGAATGTCAGCATTTATCAGAAGCCTGTGACGCGGGAGTGCTACTCGCTCAGCAAGGGGATTCCAAAGGTAGAGATTATTAAATGTTATACAGGCGCAGATGGAACATTTATTGATGCCGCCGTGGCGTGCGGTGCGAAAGGGATTATAATAGAAGGTGTGGGCAGAGGACAAGTCTCTCCCTTCATGATGGACTCGATCAAAAAAGCGCTTGAAAAAGGAGTGGTGATGATTGTGACCACCAGTGCGGAAGAAGGAAAGGTTTATCCTGCCTACAGCTACGTCGGCAGCGCCTTTGATTTGCTTAAGCAGGGGGTCATTCTCGGCGAGGACTATGACAGTAAAAAAGCAAGAATCAAATTGGCTGTCTTGCTGGCTTCCCAGGACCATATCAATCAAGAACTGTTTACATAGAAAAAGCATTTTCTTTATTTATAGAACATGATAGGATTAAGGAAACAGGTAAAAAAGGAGACAGCGAATGCTGGGGATACTTTCTGCCGGGATAGCCCCCGGTTTAGCATTATTAAGTTATGTTTATCTCAAGGATCAATATGGCGCAGAGCCGATTTCTATGGTGAGCAGAACCTTTTTCTTCGGGGCTTTGCTTGTTTTTCCGATTATGTTTATTCAGTATGTGCTGGAAACGGAAAATATTATACAATCTCATTTATTAGATGCTTTTCTTTCTACTAGTCTGCTTGAGGAATTTGTTAAATGGTTTATTGTCTTTTATGTAGCCTACCAGCATGCTCATTTTGATGAACCGTATGATGGTGTGGTCTATGGTGCCTCTGTCTCACTTGGTTTTGCTTCCACAGAGAATATTCTTTATTTGATCGGTAATGGAGTTGAACACGCGCTCGGCCGCGCGCTGCTTCCGGTTTCCAGTCATGCTCTGTTTGGTGTGATCATGGGGTATTATTTTGGCAAAGGAAAATTCTCGCCTCATAAGCGTAAATGGCTGATTCTCTCTCTTCTCTTCCCGTTTCTATTACATGGAATATATGATTATATTTTAATCTCGCAGACCAATTGGCTTCTGATTATGGTGCCATTTATGGCGTTTCTTTGGTGGCTCGGTTTGAGAAAGGTAAAGAAAGCACGTCTATTAAGTGCTCAATATGCCGAAATGCAAAAAGAGGCTTTCCATTAATGTGACCAGTTGGTAAAAAGGATACAGGACAAACGATTCACTTCGTTTCTCCTGTATCCTTTTTCTTTTGGCAAAAACTTTCTGCTTTTTTGAAGATAAAACTCTTTTTGCATAAAAAGGGCACTTTTACAAAAAATAGGGTTAATGTGAAAAAGATTTACAATTGGGGGTCGCTTAACCATGAAAAGAAAATTATTTCATTTACAGCTTGTATGGATGTTCTTGATATGCTTACTTATGGTCACGCCGCCGCATTCGGCATCTGCTTTTTCCAATCAGGTCATCCAGCAGGGCGCTGTCGGCGATGACGTCATTGAACTGCAGTCTCGTCTGCAATATTTAGGCTTCTATAATGGCAAAATAGACGGAGTGTTCGGTTGGGGAACTTACTGGGCATTAAGGAATTTTCAGTATGAATTTGGCATGCCTGTGGACGGATTGGCCGGTGCCAATACAAAAGCAAAGCTTGTGAAAGCATCCAAATTCGACAAGGCACATGTCCATGAACAAATTAAAAAAGGGAATAAATTTACACACTATGGCGGCACAGATTTAAAAAAACAAACGAAGCCGGCTCCAAAAGGGAACGCAAATCAGCAGCAAACAGCTCCAAAACAGCAGGCACTAGCCGCCCCAACCGCTGCCAATATACCAAATGGTTTCTCGCAAAATGATATCCAATTAATGGCCAATGCCGTTCATGGCGAAGCAAGGGGAGAGCCGTATATCGGGCAGGTAGCCATTGCCGCAGTGATTTTAAATCGCGTGAACAGCTCATCGTTTCCGAATACTATTTCAGGTGTCATTTTTGAACCACGAGCCTTTACTGCTGTTGCAGATGGACAAATCTGGCTGGAACCGGATGAAAGTTCAAAGAAAGCGGTATTGGACGCGATAAATGGCTGGGATCCGACCGGTGAAGCACTTTACTATTTTAACCCGGATACGGCAACAAGCGGCTGGATTTGGGGCAGGCCGCAAATTAAACAAATCGGAAGGCATATATTCTGTAAATAAAAGAGGTGAGAGACATTGTTTAGAGGAATCTTAATCACGGTATTATCATTAGCGGTCACGGGGACAGCCTTGTGGGGCTATCAGGAACACCGCGAAAAAAATGCTGTCTTAATTAATGCTGAAAACAACTATCAAAGAGCATTTCATGAACTGACCTATCAAATTGATTTACTCCATGACAAAATTGGTACAACCCTGGCGATGAATTCTCGTGAATCGCTGTCTCCAACACTGGCAGAAGTGTGGAGAATTACATCTGAAGCACATAATGATGTCGGTCAACTCCCGTTAACGCTGCTTCCTTTTAATAAAACGGAGGAATTCCTCGCGAAAATTGGGGATTTTAGTTACCAGACGGCGGTTCGTGATTTAACTAAAGAGCCATTAAATGATCAGGAATATGAAACATTAAAGTCATTGTACGGTCAGGCTGAAGAAATTCAAGATGAATTACGCAATGTTCAGCATATGGCGATGAAAAATAACCTGCGCTGGATGGATGTAGAATTGGCCTTAGCGACAGGAAAGGAACAGACCGATAATTCAATTATCGATGGTTTTAAAACGGTGGAAAAAGCGGTTGAAGGCTACAGCGAAACGGACTTAGGGTCCACTTTCCTCAATCTGAAGTCCAACGATAATAACTATAACCATCTTGGCGGAAAAGAGATTACCAAAGAAGAAGCGGTGAAAATAGCACGAAAATATGCTGGTGTCGGAAAAGATGCCAGGATTGAGGTAACAGAAAATGGTAAAGGATCGGACTATGGTTTTTACAGCGTTTCCATGGAGAATAAGACCACAGGGTTGACATCCAATATGGATATCACGAAAAAAGGCGGTAAACCGCTTTGGTACGTTCTTTCAAGAGATGTGAAGGAACAGAAAATCAGTTTAAATGATGCGGGCACTAGAGCAAAGCAATTTTTGCTTGACAATAAATTTAAAGATATTGAGTTAATTGAAAGTACGCAATATGATAATATTGGTGTTTTTACCATCGTGAAATCGCTGGATGGTGTCCGGATTTATCCAAAATCGGTCAAGGTTAAAGTCGCTCTTGATAATGGGCAGATTATTGGCTTTGCCAATGATGATTACTTAAAAGCTGTTACATCTGAGACAGAGATTGCAAAACCCGGTATATCACTTGAAGAAGCCCGTAAGAAAATCAATCCACAGGTTAAGGTCCAGGAAGACCGGTTAGCGGTCATTATGAACGATATAAACAAGGTAGTTCTCTGCTATGAATTTATGGGAACGCTGGATCATGACACCTATCGTATTTTTATTAATGCAGAAACCGGCATGGAAGAAAAAGTGGAAAAAATGAAAAATGCCGAACCGATTTATGCCGACGTCATTTAAATAACCTGTAGATATTAGCGTGATGCACGGTGCACAAGCTGTTTTCGTCTGAAAAGCTCATGTGTCCATGCTCACGCATTTCTTTTTTTGCAAAAAATTACTTCGGTTTTCAAGATTGAGTCTGAAAACTTTTATTTCACATTTCCCTTGCCACATGGCATAATTTACATATGAATTCTGGGTATAAAGGACAGTGTTGTGAGTATGTTGACAATTGGGAATGTGTTGCTGCTTGAACCAAAAAATACCGTTCAGGCTGAAAAGTATAAATGCCGTCTTGTGGAGCAGAGAGGGGACATGCTTTATATTGATTACCCGATTAAACTCAGTACGAATAAAACGGCATTTCTGTTGGATGGGACTCAGCTAAAGGCTGTGTTTGTCCACGGGCATTCAGCATTTTCCTTTGACACGGAAGTGACGGGAAGGGTGAAGCAATCGATTCCTATGATGAAGCTTCATTTTCCTGGCGAGGAATATGTCATGAAAATT
The DNA here is from genome assembly GCF_014207535.1 of Bacillus benzoevorans. Classification (GTDB taxonomy): domain Bacteria; phylum Bacillota; class Bacilli; order Bacillales; family Cytobacillaceae; genus Bacillus_BD; species Bacillus_BD benzoevorans. The sequence goes on along the minus strand of NZ_JACHGK010000003.1, from coordinate 161,750 downwards.
CAGCGGCGTCAATTTGTCCGCATTGATACAGCGGTGGATGTTGCGATTCACCCGCTGAATGAGGAATTTGAACCATTCACAGCGGTTACAGATGATTTTAGTGCCGGAGGAATGTTAGTTCACGTTCGTTCAGACAAGGGCGCAAAGCTTGATCAGGGAATGGATATAAAAGCGGTTCTTGTTCTGCCGATGCAAAGCGGCGATTATCATTATGTGCAGATTCACAGTAAGATTGTCCGAATCCTTCAAGATAATAAAACAGGCTTTTCAAAGTATTCGCTTCAATTTAAGGAAGTGGCACCGCGGGAGCGCCAGCAGCTCCTTAGGTTTACCTTTGAAAGACAGCTTGAAATGAAGAAAAAAGGATTGGACTATCTGGAATAATCCTTTTTCTTTTCTCCCATAATAGGATAGAAATACTATATTTAAGGACGAAGCAAAATGAGATTAATTGAAAGATGGTTAATAAAGATCATTATGATTCAAGTGATTCTGTTACTCTTGGTACAGCTTGTTTTTCATAAATGGAATATACTGCCTGAGCTGCAGCAAATCACACAGTATGAAGGGGTAGCAAATAACAGTTTTACAGAATTATTGGAGACATTTTCTAAAAAATAAAAAGGCTGATCTCTAACTTGTGTTAAACTATAATAGAAAAGAAGAATTTGGATGATACATCACGAAACTTTAGAGCGTCTTTCGTGAATGTAAGTTCAGGAGGAAATATGAAGGGGAAAATTTCTATCGCCATTGACGGACCTGCCGCGGCAGGAAAAAGTACAGTAGCAAAGATTGTTGCAGCAAAATTATCTTTTATTTATATCGACACTGGTGCCATGTACCGCGCGATTACATATAAAGCACTGCATCAGCAGGCTGAACTGGAAAATGAAGAGCAATTGGCCGAAATATTAGCACAAACACAAATTGATCTTGTACCGGGGCAGGGCGGTCAAGAAGTCTACCTGGATGGCAAGGATGTAACCAAGGAAATAAGACAAACTGAAGTAACTAATGTAGTATCAATCGTTTCCAAACACCGACTCGTGCGCGAGGAGATGCTCAAGAGGCAGCAAAGCTTTGCTGCAAGCGGTGGAATCGTCATGGACGGACGTGATATCGGGACCCATGTTCTGCCAAATGCCGAAGTAAAAGTATTTTTGCTTGCATCCGTAGAAGAGCGGGCCATGAGACGTCTCGCGGAAAATAAAGCGAGGGGCATCCCGTCCGATTTGGAAAAGCTTCAGGAGGAAATAGCCTTGAGGGACAAACTTGATTCAGAACGTGAATTCGCTCCATTAAGAAAAGCAGAGGATGCTGTAGAGATTGATACGACCAGTTTAACCATCGAGCAGGTAGTGGAGAAAATCATGGAATTGGCAAGAGAAAGGATTGGAACGCTTTGAATTTGTATCCGTTAGGCCGTGCAATATGCGGCATCGTTTTCTCTCCTATTTATCAATTTAAAGTGATGGGCAGGGAGCACTTTCCTGCAAAAGGCGGTGTGCTCCTTTGTGCCAATCATATTAGTAATTTTGATCCCGAAGTAGTTGGAATTACCGCACCTCGACCGATTTATTATATGGCAAAAGAGGAATTATTCTCCGTACCTGTACTGGGAAAAATCCTTCCCCATATCAATGCCTTTCCTGTCAAAAGGGGAATGAGCGACCGGGGAGCATTAAGAAAAGGACTTGAGATTCTGAAGGAAGGGAAGGTACTGGGTCTCTTTCCAGAAGGCACAAGAAGCAAGACAGGGGAAGTGGGGAAAGGGCTGGCCGGCGCCGGATTCTTTGCTCTCCGCTCCAATGTTCCTGTCGTTCCATGTGCCATCATTGGGCCGTATAAAGCTTTTAGAAGATTAAAGGTTGTGTTCGGCCAGCCGATTGATATGGATGAACTACGGAAAAATAAAGCCTCTGCAGAAGAGGTGACTGATATCATCATGAATGAAATCAAAAAGCTGATTGCAGAGCATCAATAATTCATCTTGCTTGACAAAAACCGTGGTTTATAAGAAGTTAATAAGAAGAGATTCATTTTGGAAAATTCTTTCGCTAGAATTTTTGCCTTTCGTTTGTGATGTCAAAACATCACAGTTGAATAATAAAACTCGAGAGCCTGTTGGGTGGATTAAGGAGGAATACATATGTCAGAAGAAATGAATCAAGTAGAAGTAAATAATTTTGAGGTTGGCGATATTGTAAAAGGTGTCGTTACGAAGGTTGAAGAAAAACAGGTGATTGTGGAAATTGCAGACAGTAAACTTGATGGAATTATCCCAATCAGTGAATTATCGAGTCTTCATATTGAAAAATCAAGCGATGCCGCGTCTGTTGGTGACCAGCTTGAACTGCAAGTGTTAAAAGTGGAAGATGAAGCTCTTATCTTATCCAAACGAAAAGTGGATGCTGAGAAATCATGGGATCAGCTTGCCATCAAATATGAAAACGGCGAAACGATTGAAGCTGAAATTAAAGATGTCGTAAAGGGCGGTTTAGTCGTTGATTTGGGAGTCCGCGGATTTGTCCCTGCTTCCTTAGTTGAACCACACTTTGTAGAAGATTTCTCTGATTATAAAGGCAGAATGCTTACTTTTAAAATCGTAGAAATTGATAAAGAGAAAAATCGCTTGATTTTATCACATCGTGCTGTTTTAGAAGAAGAGAAAAGCAAGCAAAAACATGACCTTCTTCATACCCTTGAAGCTGGTCAGGTGCTGGAAGGCACGGTGCAAAGATTAACTGATTTTGGTGCATTTGTTGATATTGGCGGCATCGACGGTCTTGTTCATATTTCGCAATTATCCTACCAGCATGTTGACAAACCATCTGATGTCGTGCAGGAAGGGCAGCAAGTAAAAGTGAAGGTTTTAAGTGTTGACCCGAACAATGAACGTATTTCATTATCGATTAAAGATACACTGCCCGGACCATGGGATCATATTGCTGAGAAAGCGCCAAAAGGCTCTGTGCTTGACGGTGTTGTCAAACGCATTGTGTCCTACGGTGCATTTGTAGAAGTATTCTCTGGTGTAGAAGGTCTTGTTCATATTTCGCAAATCTCACATAAACACATTGCAACACCACATGAAGTGTTAAAAGAGGGGCAGGCAGTGAGTGTTAAGGTTCTTGATGTGAATGAGGCAGATCAGCGCCTGTCATTAAGCATTAAAGAATTGGAAGAAAAAGAAGAAGAAGTAACTGAATTTGAGCTTCCTGAAGAAAGCAAAGGTTTTCAGTTAGGCGAAATACTTGGAGACCAACTAAAGAATCTGAAAAAATAATGGTGATTTAATGTGTCCAGAGCAAAAAGGAAATGGGATCATATTCAGCTTGCACTGGCGGCAGGGCAGGCAGGATTAACCGGTTTAGAGGATATTGCATTCATTCACCAAAGCTTACCTGATATCGGTATACAGCATATTTTATTAAATACTAAAATTGGCGGACTGGATTTAGGTTCGCCAATTTTTATCAATGCGATGACAGGCGGCGGCGGAGAAAAAACGATGCTGATTAACCAGGAATTAAGTATAACGGCAAGAGAAACCGGAATGGCTATGGCGGTCGGTTCTCAAATGTCAGCGATAAAAGATAAGACGGAAGAGAAAACATATCGAATTATCCGTGAAGAGAACCCTAGAGGTGTCGTGATTGCGAATCTTGGCGGCGAGGCAGCGCCCGACGAAGTAAAAATGGCCGTTGAGATGCTGGAAGCAGACGCTCTGCAAATTCATTTGAATGTCATTCAAGAACTTGTCATGCCTGAAGGTGACCGGGACTTTACGGGGACACTGAAACGCATCGAGAAGATCGTAAAGGAAATCGATCTCCCGGTTATTGTGAAAGAGGTCGGCTTCGGCATGAATAAAGAGACGGCTGCGCAGCTCGCTTCAGTTGGTGTGCAGGCCGTGGATGTCGGTGGATATGGAGGTACGAATTTTGCCCGTATCGAAAATAACCGCCGTGACAGGCTGCTGAATGTGTTTAATGAATGGGGAATCCCAACGGCTGTGTCCATTGTTGAAGCAAAAATGAGCGGCGGCAAAATGAATATCATCAGTTCAGGCGGGATCCAAACAAGTCTCGATATTGCCAAATCGCTTGCTCTCGGTGCCGATATGGTTGGAATTGCGGGGCACTTTTTGAAAATTCTCATCAAAGAGGGTCTGGAAGCTCTGATAAGTGAAGTGAGAATCATTCATGAAGAACTCACATTTATCATGACAGCGTTAGGAGCTAAGACGATACACGAACTGCAGCGGACACCACTGATTATTCAAGGGCAAACTCATCATTGGCTCACAGAACGCAACATTGATACAAAACAGTACAGCCAAAGAAGGATATATGATTAAAGAGAACGGGCTGACCCATTTTGGGTCAGCCCTATTTGTCTACGTACTTTGTTTCCCGTCATTTAACTTTCTTGCTTCAGCAGGACTTTGCAGCTTGGTGGAACCGGGGAAATGAAGCGCCTGGTCTCTGTCAGATTCCGTCCGTCTGCTTTTGCGTAATTTACTCTCTTGTCTGTCTCTTCCCATTTTGACACCTCCTCTCTTTAACATGGTAAATCTGGCGCAGATTATGCATGAATTGTATAAGGTCTTTACCTCAAGAGACTGCAAAGGATTAAAGTACATAAATTTTAGCCATAATGGAAAAGATAGGAGGTGACTGGAATTGGATGGTTTATTATTTTATTGGATATTTTGGCTTGGGTGGGTCATCACAACCTTCTTTTATCGAAGGGATCATCCGCATCGCCTGACTGTATCCGCCTGGATTCTGGGGGCAGTCATTTTGGCCTCTGTCACATTTAACATTCTTGGCTTGCAATGGAACGGGGCGGGCTTATTTTTCATCGTGACGGTTTACCTTTATATTGCCGGGTTACAAAGCAAACAGGCTTTATATTTCCTGCTATCCTCCTTTATCTTAATGGTATTGACCGTCAGTTTTCTGCTGTTTGAACTGTTCGATCCTGTCTGGATCATCATTGAGCGAAAGTGGCTGTTGGCGGTACTCGTTGTGTATGGCACACTTTTGCTTCATTCTGATAAAAATAAACGCATCCTGTCATTGTTATTTGGTATGGTTCACGGAGAAATTTTTTACGCCTATATTTTAAAAAAATTCACCTTTTCCTATCCAATTTCTAGTCCTGCATTTCTCGATGCTCTTGCATTAGCTTGTGTTCTCGTTCTGACCTGGAACAGCTTGGAACTGATTACAGCGTTTTTTAATAAATATTTTCAATCTGTCGAAAAGGGGAAACAAAAATACCATGAGTGAATATACTTATCCCATTATTTTGGGGATTACAGTCGGCACGCTGGCAAGAATATATATGCTTCGCACCGATTATCGTCAGTATCCAACTTATCTGCATGGGAAAATTATTCATATCGCGCTCGGGTTTATCGCGGCGGGATTGGGAACTGTAGCAGGACCATCGATTATGGAGGCTGATTTTACGGCGGTTACATTTTTAACTCTTGCGGCCTCACAGTTTCGCGAGGTACGTAATATGGAGCGGAATACCCTGACAGAATTGGATAATCTCGAAATGGTGCCGCGCGGCAAAACGTACATTGAAGGAATTGCCATTGCATTCGAGAGTCGAAATTATCTCGTGATTTTCACCTCTTTAGTCACCACGCATCTGTATTTGTTCTTTAATATCTGGGCCGCCATCGCCGGGGCCATCGCCTGTATATTAATCTGCCGCAAGTTGATGGCTGGCAGCAAACTAAAGCATATTGTCGAGATTGAATTTGTCCAGCCTAGATTCGAAGGTGCCGGACTGCTTGTTGATAATATTTATATCATGAATATTGGTCTGGAAAAGAGGCGGGAAGAGATCCTGAAGTATGGCATGGGCTTTATCTTAAAACCGCTCAATTTTAATGCACGGGAAACGATCGCTAATCTAGGGCAGCGGCAGGCTATTCTTCACGATGTTTCAACGGCAATGGGAGTGTATCGTGATTCCGGTACTCCCGCATTTGTACCGCTGGCGAAGCGGGACTTGGAAGACGGCAGAGTAGCGGTGTTTATCCTGCCAACAGAAAGGGATCCGCAAAAAGCGCATAAGATCATCGGCGAAGTACCTGTTTTGGAAAATGCGATACGGATGCCGAAAGAAAGAAAGCATCCGGAAACGGAAGAAGGTTTTAAACAATGAATATCGAAAAATTTATCTTGGCAGTTGTGACAACGAATCCGGCACGGGTACTAAACGGTGCAACTGTATTTGTCTGTGACGATAAAACGCAAATGGAAGAATACGCTGCCCATTTGGAGGCCATTTTGGACGGGATTGCCCATTCCTTATCAGAAGAAGTCTATATTATCGTCAAACATTGATATTCTCAGCACCCTTTGATAAACTTATTAAGTTAGACCCTTCTGCTGTATAGAAGGGTTTTATTACTGATTATTAAGGAAATTATTGGTGCTATAGCCAAAACTAAATAGATAGAGAGAGGTGCAGTACATGGCCAAACCAGTTATTGCCATTGTCGGAAGACCGAATGTAGGGAAATCTACAATCTTTAACCGTATCGTAGGAGAACGGATATCGATCGTTGAAGATATTCCCGGTGTTACAAGGGATAGAATTTATAGTTCAGCAGAGTGGCTGAATCATGATTTTAATATTATTGATACGGGCGGTATCGATATCGGGGATGAACCGTTTTTAGAACAAATCCGGCAACAGGCGGAAATTGCCATTGATGAAGCGGATGTCATTATTTTTCTTACCAATGGGAGAGAAGGGGTCACCGCAGCGGATGAAGAGGTAGCGAAAATTTTATATAAAGCGAAAAAGCCAGTCGTTTTGGCAGTGAATAAAATTGATAATCCGGAAATGCGCGATATGATTTACGATTTTTACACTCTCGGCTTTGGCGAGCCGTTTCCGATTTCCGGTTCCCATGGTCTTGGTCTCGGTGATTTATTGGATGAAGCAGCGAAGCATTTTCCAAAAGGAGAAAGTAAGGACTATGATGATGATGTCATTTGCTTTTCTCTTATTGGACGACCGAATGTGGGAAAATCCTCGCTTGTCAATGCGATTCTTGGTGAAGAGCGTGTCATTGTCAGTAACATTTCCGGCACAACAAGAGATGCGATTGACTCCACGTTGACCTATAACGGACAAAAATATGTCATTATCGATACAGCCGGTATGCGAAAAAAAGGCAAGGTATATGAAACAACTGAAAAATACAGCGTACTCCGTGCCTTAAGAGCAATTGAACGCTCTGATGTTGTCCTAGTCGTCCTTGACGGTGAGGAAGGAATCATCGAACAGGATAAAAAAATTGCCGGCTATGCTCATGAAGCCGGACGGGCTGTCGTCATTGTGGTCAATAAATGGGATGCGGTGGAAAAGGATGAGAAGACGATGAAGGAATTTGAGCAAAATATCCGCGAACATTTTCAGTACCTGGATTATGCTCCAATTGTCTTTTTATCGGCGAAAACGAAAAAACGAATTCATACACTGATGCCGATGCTTAATCTTGCCAGTGATAATCATTCCTTAAGAGTAGAGACGAGCGTTTTAAATGACGTGGTAATGGATGCGGTTGCGATGAATCCGACTCCGACTGACAAAGGGAAGCGTCTGAAAATTTACTATACGACACAGGTTGCCGTCAAACCGCCGACATTTGTTGTTTTTGTCAATGATCCAGCCCTCATGCATTTCTCATATGAGCGCTTTTTAGAAAATAGAATCAGAGACGCATTTGGTTTTGAGGGAACACCGATAAAGATTTATGCTAGAGAAAGAAAGTAATTTGTAAAAAGGTCGTGAAATCATGGAAGGGTTAAAGGAAACTGTCGCTGTAATAGGTGCTGGAAGCTGGGGAACAGCATTATCAATGGTGCTTGCTGATAACGGTCATGAGGTTCATCTGTGGAGTCATAATCCGGAACAGGTAAAGGAAATCAATGCAGAGCATACGAACGGCAAATATTTACCGGGGGTCGTGCTACAGGAAAATATTCATGCGTATTCTTCACTGGAAGAGACGCTCGCTGGATTGGAAATATGCGTGATGGCTGTTCCGACGAAGGCGATTCGCGAAGTGCTGGGGAAAATCAGGGGGATTCAGAAGGAACCTTTACTGATTGTTCATGTCAGCAAGGGAATTGAACCGGATACGTTATTGCGTATTTCCGAAATGATTGAAGAAGAAATGCCTGCGGAACTTGTTGACAGCATAGTTGTACTATCTGGACCAAGCCATGCCGAAGAAGTGTCATTGCGCCGTCCGACAACGGTTGCCGTCTCAGCGAAAAAGATCGAGGCGGCGGAGAGAATCCAGGATCTATTTATTAATGGTCATTTCCGTGTTTACACCAATCCTGATATTATCGGGGTTGAAATTGGAGGAGCGCTAAAAAATATCATTGCCTTAGCTGCGGGCATCTCGGACGGTCTCGGTTATGGGGACAATGCTAAAGCAGCCTTAATGACAAGAGGTCTGGCTGAAATATCCCGCCTCGGCACGAAAATGGGGGCTAATCCAATGACCTTTGCCGGACTGGCCGGTCTGGGGGATTTAATCGTTACCTGTACCAGTGTTCATTCACGTAATTGGCGCGCGGGGAATTTATTAGGGAAAGGGAAGAAACTCCAGGAAGTGCTCGATAATATGGGAATGGTCGTCGAAGGGGTACGAACGACAAAAGCAGCCTGGCAGCTGGCGAAAAAATATGAAGTGCAAATGCCGATCACGAATGCGCTCTTTGACGTTTTATTTCATGATGTCGATCCAAAGGATGCTGTTGATGCCTTAATGTCGCGTGGAAAAACCAATGAGATGGAGCAATTTAACGCTAATTTTGAGCAGGATTAAATAAAACTTGGAATTTATAGGCATTCGATGATGCGGCGGTAACACTATTTGCATACAATGCATACGAAGCAAACTGTTGGAATGAACAAGGACAATGGGATATTTAGTCATAATTTTATGCCCAGAATAAAGAATCTGCCCCTTCTTTATTCTGTTTTTTTGCCCGGAAAAGGGGCGGAGCTGTGAAAAATGCCGGCAGACGTATGGAAAAGTTTTATGATATAATACTCGCGAGCAAAGGAGAGGATGAAATGTCACCGGCATTAATGAAAATGTGGGTTTCACTGTCAGGAATGGGGTTTATGGTCATTTCAGTGGTATTGATTTATTTAAGCCGCTACAAGTTTAAAAATGGGGTATTGAAGACGATTACAGCTATTATTGCGTACATATTATTGCTGTTAGCGGGTTTAATTATTTTCTTTATTGTTTTGGCAGGACCAACAAATGAATAGTACTTTCATAGGCTTAAAGGAATGATAGAATGAGGAAAAAATATTTACAGCTGTTTATTATATTACTGGCTTTCATCTTATCAGGATGTATGTATCCGGAGGACAAGCTCGTACAAAACCAGACACCGTACATAGACCAGGTCCAATCCGTACAAACGGCAGTGACAAAATACAGGGAAGATAACGGCGGAATTCTTCCGATTAAAAATTCCGCAGAGAGCACGCCGATTTATCAGAAGTATAAGGTGGATTTCAAAAGGCTTGTTCCGGAATATTTGGCCGAGCCGCCGGGAAATGCCTATGAGTCAGGTGGGGTATTTCAATATGTTATTGTGGATGCAGAAGAAAATCCGACGGTTAAAATCTTTGACCTCAGGATAGCTGAAATTATTGGTGAAATCAAGCTTCGGATTACAACCCAAGGTTATCCGGCATTTAAGGAGAAAGTTGCCGACAATGTCTACACGCTCAATTTTAAGGAACTTGGCTATGCGGAAGAACCGTACGTTACCAGTCCATATACAAATAAAAATCTTTCCTTTGTCATTACCGGTGATGCTGAAGTTTTTGTCGATTACCGGTCGGACTTATATGAAATCATGAAAGATAACGATCTCAAGCTGAATCCTGGTGATGATATCAGGGATATTTTATGGCAGGATTCAATGTTTGTCCCAGCCTATTCCCTGCCATATACGATAGATGAAGAGAGCCGTGAACCGATCTTTTTAACGAATTAGTCATAACCCTTCTTTTACAAAATATATTGTAGGAGAAGGGTTTTTTATTTCCCTCTTTACTTAAAGGCGGCAGGAAAGGTATGACGTCCAGCTGAAAATCAACATAACCGCAAATGGAGAATCTAAAGTCTCCTTTACAGGGGAATGTAAAAATATGAACATGGAAAGTGCAGGACTTTTCCTTTAAGGAGGTAAAAAATTAGAAAATTGTCATAACGATATAGGACAACATCATATTTATAAAGTGTCACAAACCAGCAGAGTTAACTTTATTCAGCAGAGGCCTTCCACTTCTATAAGTGGTGGGTGAATATAGTAATTTTACTCATTCAGTGGGGTACAAATAACGGCTGAATAAAGTTAGCCTTCGGCGGATGCCTCGATTTTTCAAGGGAAACTTTTCGAGCAAGCGCGCGAGTATAGGGCGCAAATACGCCAAGGCGAATTTGATTAAATCCCACTAATGCAGGGAATCTGGAGGGGATCACTTGGAAAAGGTTGATATTTTTAAAGATATTGCCGAGAGAACCGGCGGCGATATATATTTGGGAGTGGTTGGAGCTGTACGTACCGGTAAATCGACTTTTATTAAAAAGTTTATGGAACTGGTCGTTTTACCAAACATGAATAATGAAGCCGAACGGGCTCGTACCCAAGATGAATTGCCTCAAAGTGCAGCAGGAAGAACGATTATGACCACAGAACCAAAATTTGTTCCAAATCAAGCTGCTACTATTCATGTCGATGATGGTTTGAATGTCAATATCAGACTGGTAGACTGTGTTGGCTATACCGTCCCTGGAGCAAAAGGATATGAGGACGAGAACGGTCCTCGTATGATTACAACGCCTTGGTATGAAGAGCCGATACCGTTTCATGAAGCGGCGGAAATCGGCACCCGTAAAGTGATTCAGGAGCATTCCACCATCGGGGTTGTCATTACAACAGACGGCTCGATTGGCGAAATCTCGCGCAGTAACTATTTAGAAGCTGAAGAACGGGTTATTAATGAATTAAAAGAAGTAGGAAAGCCCTTCATTATGATTATTAACAGCGTTCAGCCTCATCATCCGAATACAGAGGCGTTGAGAGTGGAGCTGAGCGAAAAATATGATATTCCGGTTCTTGCAATGAGCGTTGAGGGAATGAAGGAATCTGATGTGATAAGCGTCTTGCGGGAGGCCTTGTATGAATTCCCGGTGCTCGAAGTCAATGTCAACCTACCGAGCTGGGTCATGGTGCTGAAGGAGAACCATTGGCTGCGTGAAAGCTATCAGGAGGCGGTAAAGGAAACGGTGCAGGATATTAAGCGCCTTCGCGATGTTGACAGGGTTGTTCAGCATTTCAGCGACTTTGAATTCATTGACCGGGCAGGGCTTGCCGGAATCGAGATGGGGCAAGGGGTTGCAGAAATTGACCTTTTTGCACCAGATGATTTATATGATCAAATTTTAAAAGAGATCGTCGGTGTTGAAATTCGCGGCAAAGATCATTTACTTGAATTGATGCAGGACTTTGCCCATGCAAAAAAGGAATATGATCAAGTAGCGGATGCATTAAAAATGGTGAAACAAACTGGATATGGCATAGCGGCGCCGTCGCTAGCAGACATGAGTCTCGATGAACCGGAAATTATCCGCCAGGGGGCTCGATTCGGGGTCCGCTTAAAGGCAGTTGCTCCTTCCATTCATATGATCAAAGTAGATGTAGAGAGCGAATTTGCACCGATTATCGGGACAGAAAAACAAAGCGAAGAACTTGTGCGCTACTTAATGCAGGATTTTGAGGACGATCCATTATCCATCTGGAATTCAGATATCTTCGGCCGTTCTTTAAGTTCGCTTGTCAGAGAAGGCATACAGGCAAAATTATCCTTGATGCCTGAAAATGCCCGCTATAAATTAAAAGAAACCCTCGAGCGGATTATCAATGAAGGCTCAGGCGGACTCATTGCCATTATTCTCTGAACTCTCTTTAAGAGAGTTTTTTTGTTTTGCAAAGCAAAGAATCATATCGAATGATTCGGCATTATGAAATCTTCTGAAAGGACTGGATATAACAGTGGTTTTTCCCGGCAGGGGTGGAAATGTAGACTGAATATTCCAAGATTAAATGAAAAAAGGGAAATTTTCTTGATAACGAAATTTGATTATGATAATCTTTTAACAGAATCACTGCTATACATGCCTTAAACCCTTGAAAATAAAGGCTTTTTGACAAAAAACAGTTGAATTATCCTACTCTCTGTTTTAAGATAAGGCTTGTTACGAAAATTTTCTGCAGCGATGTATAGAATTTAAGAAATTTGTTTACAAATGTATGTAAGTATCCAATTTTCGAATGTTTAAGGAATTTTGGGAGGAGGTGAAAGGCATGAACAAAACAGAACTTATTAACGCAGTTGCGGAAGCAAGTGAACTTTCTAAAAAGGATGCAACAAAAGCAGTTGATGCCGTATTCGATTCCATCTTAAACGCTTTAAAAGATGGCGATAAAGTACAATTGATTGGTTTTGGGAACTTTGAGGTACGTGAGCGTGCTGCGCGTAAAGGACGCAATCCTCAAACAGGTGATGAAATTGAAATTGCAGCAAGTAAAGTCCCTGCATTTAAACCAGGTAAGGCACTAAAGGATGCAGTTAAATAATTACATAAAGTGCTTATAAACCGCGAGTAATCGCGGTTTTTTTATGAGAATATACACGGCAGGACAAAAAAGAGGTAAGCATCTGTTCTTCTTCCATTTTTACTTTTTGCCCGATTGAAAAAAAATATGCTAATATGGATAGGAAAGTTGAGACTGTCGCAGTGTATCTGCTGCAACGTTATATGTCAGAATTATTTTCTGGTCTCAAAAGGAATTTAAGGGTAAGCTCTTTATGGAGCAAGTTTAGGAGGTAATATACATGTCAAATGTGAATCGTGCCCAGATTGAAGAGGCGGTACGTTTAATTATAGAAGCAATCGGGGAGGATCCGAATCGTGAAGGTCTTTTGGATACGCCGAAACGGGTAGCGAAAATGTATGAAGAAGTGTTTAGCGGGTTGAATACGGATCCAAGGCAATATTTTAACACTGTATTTTCTGAAGATCATGAGGAATTAGTGTTAGTGAAAGATATTTCGTTTTACTCGATGTGTGAACATCATTTAGTACCTTTTTTTGGAAAAGCACACATTGCCTATATACCGAGAAATGGGCAAGTGACAGGCTTAAGCAAGCTGGCCAGAGCGGTTGAAGCGGTAGCAAGAAGACCGCAGCTCCAGGAACGAATTACCTCCACGATTGCAAACAGTATCATGGAGACACTTGAACCATTTGGCGTGATGGTGATTGTTGAAGCAGAGCATATGTGTATGACGATGCGCGGAGTAAAAAAACCGGGTTCCAAAACAGTCACTTCTGCGGTGCGGGGGATCTTTTTGAAAGATGTGTCAGCCCGTTCGGAAGTATTATCCTTAATAAAAAATAGTTGAGAAACAGATCAAGGAACTTTTCATTAAAGATTATAATCAAAATGGAATATGTAAATGGAAAGGAATGACTTCATTTCTTCCTTTCCATTTAAGAAATGCAGAAAGGATTTGAACATCTTGGAGGAAAATAATAAAGCGGTTACAAATGATTATGTTGTGATTAAGGCGAAGGAAGACGGGGTACATGTTATCGGTCTTACAAGGGGTTCAGATACCCGGTTCCACCATTCAGAGAAACTAGATAAGGGTGAGGTGATGATTGCCCAGTTTACCGAACACACTTCGGCCATTAAAATCCGGGGCAATGCCTTGATTAAAACGCATTATGGCGATGTAGAAAGCGAAGGAAAAAAATAGCCGGAAATGTCTTGAAGCAATGTCATAATGACTTTTTTATGATATAATTGTGTCTGTTTATTGTGTACTGATTAAAGTTAAAACATAAAAACATCTCAATGATTCATAATAAAGATAATAGGATTCCGGATGGAAGAAAGAATCAAAGCGCAAAGAAATTTTGGGGATACAAGGGTGATATGATTGTGTGAATATGAAAAAAAACTAGCAGAAATGAGGGAAAGGATCGAGAAGCAAGTGCTTCATCCTTATCTACGGCAATATATTGTTTCCCCAGTTATTGATGAAGACAAGATTCTTATCCTCGTTTCGATCTTAGACAAAATCGAACTGTCCCCCCGTGAAAAAGACACCTTTATCATTGCCATCATGCTCATGCAGGTCGCTCTTGATACCCATGATTTGGTGTCTGTTAAGCTGACAGATGAGTCCAGTATGAAGGTAAGACAGTTGACTGTACTCGCTGGCGATTATTACAGTGGATTATATTATAAATATTTAGCGGGAATCGGTGATATCCGTATGATCAGACAATTGTCTGAAAGTGTGAAGAATATCAATGAGCATAAAGTATTCGTCTATCATAAAGACCCGAATAGTATAGAGGGCTTAATGAACAGTATGAAAGTGATTGAATTTTCATTGTTTGGAGCACTGTTGGAATACGGTGGAGCAACTTATTGGAAGGAGTTAATTTCCAATCTCTTACTTGTTAAACGGCTGCATTCTGAAATGAAACAGTTTAAAGAAAAAGGCCGTTCTTTTGTCTTTGATGCATTGGAAAAAATCATTTTTGCGAAAAAGACACAGGAAAAATCTACTGAACAAAAAAATCATTTGCTGTCGGTTTGTGAGCGCTATATTGAATATGCTGAAAGTATAATTGAAAAAGAAATTCATAAATTTCCGCAGATCAATACTTGTTTAAAACAACGAATGCAAAAAGTCCTTTCTGTTCAACATTCGGGGGCAAAAACCTTGGCGGAAGAAGGGTATTAACATGCAGCAATCAAAAGAAGAACGAGTCCATCATGTTTTTGAGAAAATTTACGGATCTTACGATAAAATGAATTCTGTCATAAGCTTTCAGCAGCATGTAAGATGGCGCAAAGATACGATGAAACGAATGAATGTAGAAAAAGGATCCAAGGCACTGGATGTTTGCTGCGGTACAGCAGACTGGACCATTGCGCTGGCTGACGCTGTTGGGAAAGATGGAGAAGTTGTTGGTTTGGATTTCAGTAAAAATATGCTGAAAATAGGCGAGGAAAAGGTAAAGAACTATAAGCAGGTTAAATTGATTCATGGAAATGCGATGGAACTGCCATTTCCTGACAATACCTTTGATTATGTCACGATTGGTTTCGGACTCCGAAATGTCCCTGATTACATGCAAGTATTAAGGGAAATGACACGGGTGGTGAAACCAGGGGGAAAGGTCGTTTGTCTCGAAACATCACAGCCTACGTTATTCGGTTACAGGCAAGTCTACTATTTTTACTTTCGCTTTATTATGCCGTTTTTTGGGAGACTTTTCGCAAAAAGCTATGAGGAATATTCTTGGCTTCAGGAATCAGCACGTGATTTTCCTGGCATGAAGGAGCTTTCCGCTATGTTTCAGAAAGCAGGATTAGAAAATGTCACGTATAAGCCATATACCGGCGGGGTTGCCGCCGTTCATATCGGTATTAAATAAAAATATATAGAGGTTTCTGTTTGTTGATCATATAGGAAAGTTAAGTTTGGCAGGCAGGGGTTTTAGCAAGGTGGATACGGTAATGAAATTTAAAATGATGTATTCATTTTTAAAGTCTGATTTAGATATCATCGAAAAAACATTGGAAGAGGCTGTCCAGGCAGATTCAGCACTGTTAAGACAGGCTTCTCTTCATCTGCTGCAGGCTGGAGGAAAACGGATTCGTCCAATTTTTGTTTTGCTCGCAGCTAAATTCGGAACTTACGATATCCATACCATTAAAAAGGTTGCAGTATCTCTCGAATTAATACACGCTGCTTCTTTAATTCACGATGATGTCATTGACGATGCTGACATTCGGAGAGGGAAGCCGACAGTAAAAGAAAAATGGGATAATCGTGTCGCCATGTACACAGGAGATTATATTTTTGCCCGCTCCCTTGAATTGATGACACAAATTAATAAACCAGAAGCACACCGTATATTGTCCAATACAATGGTTGAGTTATGTGTTGGAGAAATCAAGCAGATGGAAGATAAGTACCGCTTTGAGCAAAATATTAAAGATTATTTGCGCAGAATCAAAAGAAAAACAGCCCTGCTTATTGCTGCCAGCTGCCAGCTCGGGGCGATTGCCGCAGATGTAGAAAAAGATGTCCAGCAAAAGCTGGCACATTTTGGTTATTATGTGGGCATGTCGTACCAAATCATTGACGATATTCTTGATTTTACTGGTACAGAAAAGGAATTAGGCAAGCCGGCAGGGGGCGATTTGCTTCAGGGGAATATTACACTTCCTGTTTTATTTGCTATGGAGGACGAATCGATTCGCCGTGATATTCTCAAAGTTCATGAAAATATGCCAAGGGAAGAAATCGATAGTCTAATCATAAAAATCAAACAATCACCAGCAATTGAACAGGCCCGGAAGGTAAGCGGTAATTATTTAACTAAAGCCTTGAACATTTTAGAAGAATTGCCAAAGAATAAAGCCAATACGTCTCTAAAAAATATTGCGGCATATATTGGAAATCGAAAATTTTGAGTTGTTGCGAAAATTTTGAAAAAATGGTACTATTTCCATGGACTATTATTTGTAGAAGATTGGCAAGAAGGTTGCAACTCTTTGGCAAAGAGTCTGTTTATACATAACATTCAGTTATAGGGGTTGAATTCATGGAAAAAACATTTTTAATGGTAAAACCAGATGGTGTGCAACGCAATTTAATTGGTGAAATCGTTTCCCGCTTCGAAAAGAGGGGATTTCGTCTTGTTGGCGCTAAATTAATGAGCATTTCACCAGAATTAGCCGGTGAACATTATGGTGAACACAAAGAGCGTCCGTTCTTTGGGGAATTAGTGGATTTTATCACTTCTGGTCCTGTTTTTGCGATGGTATGGGAAGGAGAAAACGTGATTGCCACTGCACGTCAAATGATGGGTTCAACGAATCCAAAAGATGCTGCACCTGGTACAATCCGCGGTGATTTTGGCATAACAGTCGGCAAAAATGTCATTCACGGTTCTGATTCTCCAGAAAGTGCTGTTCGTGAAATCGGCTTATTCTTCAATGAAGACCAACTAGTTGCATATGACAAATTAATCAATCAATGGATATATTAATTTAAAGTCAGCTAAAGGGACACTTGCATTCGCAAGTGTTTTTTTATAGGCTCTACTATATTTTTCGCTATTTTTCGCAAATTTATCACCAATTTCTTTATTTTTCGCTATACTATAGTTATCTTACTAGAGGAGTATCAGCATGTGTTCAGATGATTACGCAAATTTTATCAGCGGAATAAAGAAAATAACGGGGATTGATCTATTCCTTTATAAAGAAGCACAGATGAAAAGGAGAATGACTTCTCTCTATGAGAAAAGAGGTTTTACCTCCTTCCGGGAATATTATAAAGCGCTGGTTCAGAATAACGAGCTGTTGAATGAATTTCTGGATCGAATGACGATTAATGTTTCTGAATTTTACCGCAATAGGAACCGCTGGGATGTACTGGAAAACAAAATAGTACCAGAGCTGCTGCAGCGGACAAAAAGACCGAAAATCTGGAGCGCAGCCTGCTCCACAGGTGAAGAACCCTATACCATTGCCATGATCTTGTCCAAATTTATGCCCCTGTCACAGATAGATATACTGGCCACGGATATTGATGAAAATGTCCTGTCACGGGCGAAATGGGGGATTTATCCGGAACGCGCTCTAAATGAAGTGCCGCCTGAGTTGAAAAGGGAATTTTTTACACTGGATGGGAATATGTACAAAATTTCCTCAGAAATCATCCGCGCGGTAACCTTTCGCAAACATAATTTACTGTCGGATCCGTTTGACGGTCCATTTGACTTAATCGTTTGCCGAAATGTGCTCATTTATTTTACTGAAGAAGCAAAAGTCATTCTATATGATAAATTTTCCAAGGCAATGAATGTGGAAGGGATCTTTTTTGTCGGCAGTACAGAGCAGATTTTTAATCCGGGAACTTACGGTTTAAAACCAATTGATACTTTTTTTTATAAGAAAACTAATGAGAAAAAATAGTAAGGATAAGCTAAATTTTAAATGGATACGTATCGTGTAATAAAATTTTATTAAAGTAATTTTTAAAAAGTTACTATTCTATTTTTTAATCGTATGTTATATTGATACATAATCCTTTAACGCTTTGAAGGGAGAAAGAAAAGATGAGATATTTAACAGCAGGGGAATCACACGGACCCCAATTAACAACAATTATTGAGGGATTGCCTGCGGGAATGCCCCTATTAAAAGAAGACATTAATGAACAATTGGCAAGAAGACAAAAAGGACACGGCCGTGGCCGTAGAATGCAGATTGAAACAGATACAGCAGCTATCACGAGCGGGGTAAGACATGGATTAACCCTTGGCTCTCCGGTTGCTCTTGTCGTTGAAAATAACGATTGGAAGCATTGGACAAAAATTATGGGTGCTGATCCTTATGAAGGAAATGAAGAAGAAGTACAAAGACAAATTTCACGTCCCCGCCCGGGTCATGCTGATTTAAACGGTGCTTTGAAATACGGACATCGTGATATGCGAAACGTCCTAGAGCGTTCTTCCGCAAGGGAAACAACAGTTCGTGTTGCGGCAGGAGCAGTAGCAAAAAAATTATTGAAATTATTAGGAATTGAAGTGGCATCGCATGTAATAGAAATAGGCGGTGTTCAAGCCAAACCAATCGGATATGAATCTATTCAAAAGCTGCAGGAAATCACAGAAGCTTCACCGGTGCGCTGTCTTGATCCGGAAGCGGAAAAAGAAATGATGCAGGCGATCGATACGGCGAAGGAAAATGGCGATTCCATCGGAGGGATTGTCGAAGTAGTGGTCGAAGGCATGCCAGCAGGGGTTGGCAGCTATGTTCATTATGATCGCAAGCTTGATGCGAAGCTTGCCGCGGCGATTGTCAGCATTAACGCTTTTAAAGGGGTTGAAATCGGTATTGGCTTTGAAGCAGCCCATATCCCTGGCAGCCAAGTGCATGACGAAATTGCCTGGGATGCCGAACAAGGTTATTACAGAAAAACGAATCGCTTAGGCGGTCTTGAAGGCGGTATGACAACAGGAATGCCATTAATTATCAGAGGCGTAATGAAGCCGATTCCGACGTTGTATAAGCCGCTGCAAAGCGTTGATATTGAAACAAAAGAGCCGTTTTCAGCAAGCATTGAGCGCTCTGACAGTTGTGCCGTACCAGCTGCAGCCGTCGTAGCAGAAAGCGCTGTGGCATGGGAATTAGCCGCAGCCATTGTAGATCAATTTTATGCAGATCGCTTTGATACGTTAAAAGCCTCCATCGAAGAGCAACGTCAATATGTGAGGGGATTTTAATGGTTGAGTTAACGGTGCAAACTCCTTTAAAAACGTATCCCGTATACGTTGGCACAGGGGTTATAAGCCGCCTGCCGGAAATCATTAGGAATAAATTGCCAAAGTTAACCAAAATTTTCATCATTACAGATGAAATGGTCGGTCCTCTTTATTTAAAAATGCTGAAAGACACTCTATCCGGCTTTACTCTGGAGCAGTTTATCGTTCCAAGCGGGGAAAAGGCAAAAACTTTTGCTGTGTACTATGAGTGCTTAACAGCAGCTTTGGAGAATAAACTTGATCGTCATTCGCTGATTCTCGCATTGGGCGGCGGTGCCGTCGGTGATCTTTCAGGCTTTGTCGCTGCTACCTTTATGCGCGGCATTCCCTTTATGCAAATTCCGACTACGATACTCGCCCATGACAGTGCTGTCGGAGGAAAAGTAGCGATTAATCATCCCGCCGGAAAGAATATGGTAGGTGCATTTTATCAGCCGGAAGCAGTTGTATACGATATGCAGTTTTTAACTAGTCTAAGCCTTAGTGAAAGACGATCCGGTTTTGCCGAAGTGATTAAACACGGACTGATTCAGGATGAAGCCTTTTATCAATGGCTGCTGGAAAACATCAAGTCTTTAGAACAGCTGAATGAAGCCGCTTTGATTCACTTTTTAGCGAGAGGAATTGAAATTAAAAGCGCAATCGTTTCCCAGGATGAGAAAGAAACGGGCGTCAGGGCCTATCTAAATTTCGGTCATACACTTGGTCATGCCATTGAAGCGGAAATGGGATACGGCAGAATGACGCATGGAGAGGGCGTTACCATCGGTATGCTATTTGCCTTAAAACTAAGCATCAAGTATGCAGGACTTTCCTTTGACATGGAGCCTCTTGTTCAATGGCTAAAGGAGTTAGGCTATCAGACGGAGATTCCTGGTGGGCTTGCAGCAGAAAAACTGGTGCGGTGGATGAAGGGCGACAAAAAATCAGTTGGACAGCAAATTAGAATGGTGCTGTTAGAACAGATCGGCACGCCTATTCTCCATGAGATGACAGAAGAAGAGATTCTGCAAGAATTAGCAGCGTTTTAAGTTTTAACTTCATTCAGCAGAAGTCCTCCACTTCTGTAAGTGGGTACGAATGCAAATAAGTTTTCCAATTCAGTGGGGGCTTAAACCCTGGCTGAATGGAGTTAAGCCTCGGGCGGATGCCTCGATTTTTCAAAGGGGATTTTTCGAGCGGGCTCGAAAAAAATCGGGCGCAAATTCGTCGGGGCGAATTTGATTAAGGGAGGGGATTCTGTGTTTCGCGGTGTACGAGGAGCCATTACAATCCAAGAGAATACAGAACAAGGTGTTCTGCAAGCAACAGATAGATTATTTACACAACTAATATCAGAAAACGGGATCGAGCCGGAACAAGTCGCGTCTGTGTTTATCTCTGTGACAGATGACATCACAACGGAGGCCTTCCCTGCGAGAGCGATGCGGACAATGGAAGGCTGGGAGTATGTACCGGTTATGTGCATGAAAGAAATCGATGTGAAGGGTGCATTGGAAAAATGCATCCGCGTCATGATGCATATCAACACGGACAAAGACCAGAGGGAAATCAAGCACGTTTATTTAGAAGGGGCTCAAGTGTTAAGGCCAGACTTACAAAGCTAAATCAATTTTTAGTATAAGAGGTGTTTCAACGATGAAATGGAAAGAACAAATTTTAGATCTTCCTCCTTATAAACCGGGGAAACATATGGATGCGGTGAAAAGAGAATACGGACTTGAGAAAATCGTGAAACTTGCTTCCAATGAAAACCCATTTGGCTGTTCACCAAGTGTGAGGGAAGCCCTAAGCAAAAATGGATTCGAACGCTATCCGGACGGCTATGCAACGGTTATTAGAAGTGAATTGGCGCAATTTTTGCAGGTAGAAGAAAATCAATTAATTTTTGGAAATGGTGCAGATAATTTAATACAAATTATCTCTCGTTCTTTATTATTTCCTGGACGTAATACGGTCATGGCTTCACCTTCATTCTCTCAATACAAGCATAATGCTGTTATTGAAGGGGCGGAAGCAAGGGAAATTCCGCTGCTTGAAGACGGGCAGCATGATTTAGATTCGATGATCGCGGCAATTGATGCAAACACAGCAGTTGTCTGGGTTTGCAGTCCAAATAATCCTACAGGAAATCATATTCCGAACGATAAATTAACTGCTTTTATTGATAAGGTACCTGAGGATGTCCTAGTCGTCATTGACGAAGCATATCATGATTATGTTGTAGCGGATGATTATCATCATTCTCTGGAATTGTTAAAGAAATACAAGAACTTAATTGTTTTAAGAACATTTTCAAAAATATACGGTATTGCAGCGCTGCGCGTAGGGTACGGTATTGCTCAGGCTGACACGATTCATGCCCTCGAGCCTGTCAGAGAACCATTTAATGTCAGTACATTAGCGCAAATTGCAGCTGTAGCAGCGCTTCACGATCAGGACTATGTAAAAGACTGCCGCGAAAAAAATCGTAAAGGTATGGCGCAATTTGAGGCTTTCTGTACTTCGAACCAATTGAACTTCTTCCCGTCCCAGGCCAATTTCATTTTAATTGATTTCGGAACGAGCGGAGATGAAGTATTTCAATATTTGATTGAAAGAGGCTATATTGTCCGTTCCGGAAATGCATTAGGCTTCCCAACATCTGTACGGGTAACAGTTGGCTCGAAGGAAGAAAACAGTGAATTAATCGAGATCATGGAGCAGTATTTACAAGAGAAAAAATTGCTATCAAAATAAATCAGTCATACTCATGATAAATATTGGAACAAAAAGGGTTAAATTAAGAAAATTTTAGGCGGTGATCCGATTTGAAAGGCCGTGTTTTTGTCATTGGATTGGGTCTGATTGGCGGTTCGCTCGCATTATGTGTGAAAGGGCAGCATCGTGACTGTAAAGTAATCGGCTTCGATGTTTACGAGGAGCAGGGGAAACTGGCGAAGATGCTTGGCGTTGTTGATGAAGTGGCAGATAGTATTGAAGATAGTGCCAAGGATGCGGATTTAATTCTGATTGCCACACCTGTACAGGAAACTGAAAGAATATTGGCGCTGCTGGCAAATATTCCGTTGAAGGAAAATGTGATTATTTCTGATACCGGAAGTACGAAGGCTGCGATTGTCAGCAAGGCTCAAACGCTGATTCGTAAAGGTGTGGCATTTATTGGAGGGCATCCGATGGCAGGCTCCCATAAAAGCGGTGTGGCTGCTGCCAGGGAATTGCTCTTTGAAAATGCTTTTTATCTCCTGACCCCTCCTGCAGGGGTTGCGGAGGAAAAAGTGAACCTGTTAAAAGAATGGCTGAAGGGGACAAAGGCCAAGTTTATTACGATTTCTCCGGAGGAACACGATTATTTAACAGGGGTCATCAGTCATTTTCCTCATGTCATTGCCGCCTCACTTGTTCATCAAGCGGAAAAAACAAGCCATGAGCAGGAACTGGTGACGAGACTTGCAGCGGGCGGGTTTCGTGACATCACGAGAATTGCTTCCAGCAGTCCGGCCATGTGGAGAGATATTCTGTTACATAATAAAGCAGTCCTGCTGCAATTATTAAATGAATGGCAGCAGGAGATGGCTGAAGTAGCTTCCATGATAAAGGACGAGGATAGTGAGAAAATCTATCACTTTTTTTCCGATGCTAAGCAATTTCGTGATGAGCTTCCGCAAAAGGAAAAAGGTGCCATCCCTTCCTTTTACGACTTGTTTGTCGAAGTGCCGGACTATCCAGGGGTTATTTCAGAAGTTACCGGATATTTGGCTAAGGAAGAAATCAGCATCACCAATATCCAAATACGGGAGACAAGAGAAGATATTATCGGAGTGCTTGTCATCAGCTTTCAAACAGAGGCAGATCGCAATCGCGCCATTAAATGTCTAGACCATTATACAAACTTTGAAACTTCGACAGGTCCGTGACAACTAGTCAGGGCTAGAATGAGGAGGAGCAGATTGAAAACTTATCCGTTACAAACAAATGTGAATGGTTTACAAGGAGATATTACTGTTCCCGGCGATAAATCGATTTCTCACCGCTCGGTCATGTTTGGTGCTGTTGCACAAGGCAAAACAACGGTGACTGGCTTTTTAATGGGCGAGGATTGTTTAAGTACGGTAGCCTGCTTCAAACAGCTGGGTGTTAAAATCGAACAGAATGAAGAGAAGATGGTTATTTACGGGAATGGCTGGGACGGTCTTCAAGAGCCTTGTGAAGTATTGAATGTCGGCAATTCAGGTACGACTATCCGCCTGATGATGGGGATTTTGGCCGGTCGTGATTTTCACACGACTTTAATTGGAGATTCTTCCATTGGGAAAAGGCCAATGACAAGGGTAACGATCCCTCTTTCACAAATGGGCGCCAAAATTGAAGGAAGACAGAATGGTGAATACACGCCGCTTTCCATTCGCGGCGGTGGAATCCACGGGATTACATATAAAGCGCCAGTTGCCAGTGCCCAAGTGAAATCATCCATTTTACTAGCCGGGCTTCAAGCTGAAGGGACTACAACTGTCATAGAACCGGAAAAGTCCAGAGATCATACTGAGAGGATGATTCGTCAGTTCGGCGGTATTGTGGAGGAAGACGGTCTCGCAGTTTCTGTCCGCGGCGGACAGCCTTTAAGAGGTACAGATGTTCATGTTCCCGGTGATATTTCCTCTGCAGCGTTTTTCCTAGTTGCAGGTGCGATTGTACCAAACAGTATAATCCGATTAAAAAATGTCGGCTTAAATCCGACGAGAACGGGCATTATTGATGTGATGCAGGAAATGGGTGCGGATATAACCATTACCATGCAGGAAGACTCACTGACTGAACCGATCGGTGACATGACGATCAAAGCATCGGCATTAAAAGGAACTGTCATTGGCGGCGATGTTATCCCGCGCTTGATCGACGAAATTCCGATTATCGCCCTGCTCGCTACTCAGGCAGAAGGAACAACGATTATCAAGGATGCAGCAGAACTAAAGGTAAAAGAAACAAATCGAATTGATACCGTCGTAAATGAATTAGCGAAACTAGGGGCTGCCATAGAAGCAACAGAAGACGGAATGATTATTCATGGAAAACAGGCACTCTCTGGCGGAACCGTATCAAGCCATGGCGATCACCGCATCGGAATGATGCTGGCTGTTGCGGCATTAATCTGCAAAGAAGAGGTCGCGCTTGAAGGGAAGGATGCTATTTCTGTGTCCTATCCGCAATTTTTTGATCATTTAGCAAGCTTACTATAATATCTGTTTAAAAAACTGCAAAAACCTTGCAGTTTTTTATTTTTTACCTGATATGGTATAATTTATATTTTCTATCATTGTTTTTTTCAATGGAACCTAAAGTAAAGGGTCATCCATTTTGTAGAATTTTTAGTATGAGAAAGGGATAAAAAAATGGAAACAATAAATACTATCGTGACACTATTGGAAACCGGTCGCCATGAACAGGCACTAAAAGCTTATGAGCAGATTCTGCTCCAAGGTTCAAATGATGAACGATATTTCCTTGCAGAAGCGTTATTCAACTTCGGTTTTCTTGAGGAAGCTAGAAAACTCTATCAATGTCTCTTGGCAATCTTTCCGAATGAAGGGGAGCTCATTGTTCTCCTAGCGGAAGTATTGATGGAGCTTGGCGAGGAAGAACAGGCCATTTTGGAGCTTGAGAAAATCCATGAGGACGATCCCGCTTTCGCTGAGTCCATGCTGCTTTTAGCTGATCTCTATCAAATGGAAGGACTCTATGAAGTCAGTGAGAAAAAGTTACTGCAGGCCAAGTCCTTATTGCCAGATGAAGTAGTGATTGATTTCGCCTTGGGTGAGTTGTACGCCGAGGAAGGGAAATTTATCCAGGCCATTGACTGCTACGAAAAGGTGCTGAAGAAAGAAGATGAAATAGCCGGTGTCAATGTGAATCTGCGCATGGCAGATTGCTTAAGTGGCGGTGGAGCGTTTGAAGAGGCTTTGAGTTTTTATGAAAAGGCCTTAGAAAAGAAATTGGAGATCAATACTCTTTTTCATTATGGATTTACTGCACTGCAAGCAGGGTATAATCGAAAGGCGATTGAAAAGTTTCTCGAATTAAAAGAACTAGACCCGGATTATACCTCGATGTATGTCTATTTAGCACGTGCTTACGAGCGAGAGGAGGAATCTGAAAAAGGATTCGAAGTGATAAAAGAAGGCTTAAAGTATGATGAATTTAATAAAGATTTATATGTCTACGGCGGGAAGCTTGCTCTGAAAACAGGTAATGAGCAGGAGGCCGAAACACTTTTCCGGGAAGCGCTCGCTATTGATCCTGAAATGACCGAGGCGGCATTAACGCTTAATAAACTCCTTCTGCACCAGGAACGATATGAGGATGTTCTCGAGGTTGTGAACATGATGGAGGGAGCCGGTGAAACAGAGCCGCAGTTTAAGTGGGATGCCGCTATCAGCTATCAAAAACTTGAAGAATATTCACAGGCATTAAACCGATACGAGAGTGCATATACTTACTACAAAGACACAACAGACTTTTTAGTGGATTATGGATATTTTTTAATGGAGGAAGGAAAAAGGGAAGGCGCTGTCGAAGTGTTTAATAAGTTGTTAGAACAAGACCCTAGCAATGAAGAATTTCTGGATATCAGGCAAAGATTGTTGGATGACGGTTACTAATCTCACTAAAATTAGTTGAAAGCAGAGGAGGGAATACAATATGAACGCCCCTGTATCTGTCAATGAGAAAAAAGATTTTATTCGTTGGTTTCTCAATCACTATCAATTAAAAAGACGTGAATGTGTCTGGATTTTAAACTATTTAATGAGCCATGATAAGTTAATGGAAAAGGTGCACTTTGTTGAACAAGCACAGTATTGCCCTCGCGGAATTGTCATGTCCACACATTGTGTAGATGAAGTTCCCTTCCGTTTTTACAAAGCAAATGTGATGACAACAGATGCGGAGAAATCGTTTCATGACATTCGCTTAAACCGTGAAGAAGATATTTACATTCAATTAAACTTCCATGCATCCTTCCAGGCTCCGCAGTTTGCAGCCGTTTTAGAAGAAAATCCGTACATGCCGAAAAATCTGCAAATCAGTGATAAGGACCGGCAGATTGCCGAGCAGTTTCTATCCTCAAGTATTGATAAGTTTCAGAGAGAAAAGCTCATTCAGCAAATAGATGAAGCTCTTGACAGGCATGATGAAGAAACCTTTATCAGGCTGACGGATCTACTTAAACAATTATAACAAGAATAGACAGGCCTGCCGTAAAGCAGGCTTTTTGTTTTTTTATACAAATAGCGGCAAATAATCTGTTTCACTATTGGACAGGCGGAATGGTTTTTTGCACTTATTCTTGCCTATCTTTCCCATCATGTTAAAATAAAGAAAAGTGAAAAGTGATGGAGTGAACATAATGAAATGGAATCAAGAAGATATGGACATGTATTTGAAAGCCCGTGAGTATGTCGATACGATCGTCCTCCCGCTGTTCCCGGTTTCTTTTGCTGAAAAAATGAAGCAAAGTGCGGGAATGTCTGAATTCGTTCAGCTTTTATCCCTGCAATTAGAAAGAAAATTCAAGGGCCGCCTGCTTTTACTCCCTGGTTTCATTTATGCAAAAACAGCTGGAGAAAATGAAGATGTGGTGGGCGCAAATCTGCTGAAATGGGAGAAAGAATTCTTTGAAAATGGCTTCAAATATGTTTATTATTTAACTTCAGATATCGACTGTAAAAAGGTGGAAAATGTTATACAAGGATCATTAATTTGGCTCCCGTCTCTGCCGCTTGCGCAAATGGATGAACGCACCCGTAACACAGTTTTCGAAGATCAGGTCGCACAATTAGTTGAAATATTTGTACAAAAATGGAAAGCTGCCGAATAAGTGAGATTTATGTCACTATTATTTTCAGATTTTATTGACCTAAAGAAAATATTGAGATATTATTGGTATGTCCTAGTATTTTGGATTTTTTGGGTATTTTATGTTCAATTCTTAGAGATAAGGGGGGAGAAGTATGAGCAAAAAACATGTATCTAGACGTCAATTTCTAAATTATACATTGACAGGTGTAGGCGGTTTCATGGCTGCAGGAATGTTAATGCCAATGGTTCGATTTGCCGTTGATCCAGTGCTGCAAAAGGAAGCAGGCGGTGATTTCATTGCTACACCGCAAAAAGTTGCTGAAATTACAGAAGTGCCGACTCGTGTAGACTTTTCTTTTACACAAAAAGATGCATGGTACGAGTCAGAAATGACAAATTCAGCTTGGGTTTATAAAAATGCGAACGGTGAGATTGTTGCTTTATCACCAACTTGTAAGCATTTAGGCTGTACTGTCGACTGGAATTCGGATAAGGCCAATCCAGAGCATTTCTATTGTCCTTGTCACGGAGGATTGTATAAGAAAGATGGAACGAATGTTCCGGGTACTCCACCGACTGCACCATTGGATGTATATCCTATCAAAGAAAAAGACGGTTTACTATATTTAGGTAAAGCTGAACCGCGTAAGAAGGAGGCGTAAAAAATGTTAAATAAGCTGTACGATTGGGTTGATGAGCGCTTAGACATTACGCCTTTGTGGCGGGATATAGCGGATCACGAAGTTCCTGAACATGTTAACCCGGCTCATCATTTCTCGGCATTTGTCTATTGCTTTGGTGGTTTAACCTTTTTTATTACAGTTATTCAAATTTTATCAGGAATGTTCTTAACCATGTATTATGTGCCAGATATCAAAAATGCATGGGAATCTGTTTATTATTTACAAAATGAAGTCGCTTTCGGGCAAATCGTCCGCGGTATGCACCACTGGGGCGCAAGTTTAGTTATTGTTATGATGTTTTTACATACACTGCGTGTATTCTTCCAAGGAGCCTACAAGAAACCTAGAGAGTTAAACTGGATCGTCGGCGTATTGATTTTCTTTATCATGCTTGCTCTTGGTTTAACAGGTTATTTATTGCCATGGGATATGAAAGCGCTATTTGCGACAAAAGTAACCATCACCATTATTGAATCTGTACCGTTTATCGGAGAATATCTGAAGATTTTACTTGCCGGCAGTTCTGATATTGTTGGTGCGCAAACGATTTCACGCTTCTTCGCGATCCATGTGTTCTTCCTGCCTGCGGCTTTATTCGCTTTAATGGCAGCCCATTTCATGATGATTCGTAAACAAGGTATCTCAGGTCCATTGTAATACTCTAGTTTAAATACTATTTAATAAAGGAGGGAGACTATTCATGCATCGTGGAAAAGGGATGAAATTTGTCGGGGACTCACGCGTTCCTGCTGATAACAGAATGCCTAATATTCCAAAAGATTACTCTGAATATCCAGGGAAAACGGAAGCCTTCTGGCCAAACTTTTTGCTGAAGGAATGGATGGTTGGAGCTGTCTTTCTTGTTGGATTTCTATGTTTAACCGTTGCCCATCCGTCTCCGTTAGAAAAAATAGCCGATCCGAGTGATACAGCATATATTCCGATGCCGGACTGGTATTTCTTATTCTTGTATCAAATGTTAAAGTATACTTATGCATCAGGTCCTTATAATCTAATTGGAGCACTTGTTATTCCAGGTTTAGCATTTGGTGCGCTATTGCTGGCACCGTTTATTGACCGCGGGAAAGAGCGCCGTCCGTCTAAACGACCATTTGCTACTGGATTTATGCTGCTGGCCATTGCGGCGATTTCCTACTTAACTTGGGAATCGGTTGTAAACCATGACTGGGAGGCTGCGGCTAAGCAAGGGAAGATTGTAGCAGAGGCAGATATTGATACAGAATCTGAAGGCTACAAAATTTTCCAAGCACAAGGTTGTGTGAGCTGTCACGGAGACAATCTTCAAGGCGGTGCAGCGGCACCTGCTTTAGTTGATACTCAAAGAACAGCTGAAGAGATTGCCGATATTGCGAAAAATGGTTCTGCAAACGGAAAAATGCCTCCTGGACTATTTAAAGGTACAGATGAGGAGTTAACAAAACTCGCAGAATTTATTGACAGCGTTGAAAGTAAATAATGGAAAACTTTAGCCGGTGAGTGATTTCGCCGGCTTTTTCATGCTTTATAAAATGAAAAAACAGTGGCAAATATAGTAAGATGGATTAGTAAGTTAACTTCATGATAGAGATGAGGGAGAATAATGAGATGGTTATACCCTGTTTTAGGGAACCGGCAGTTTTTATGGCTGCTGCTGATCGTAAATATACTCGGGACGATATACGGCTACATTTGGTATGGGTGGCAGCTGCGGGAGACCCCTGCTATTTTTCTTCCCTTTGTTCCGGACAGCCCGACCGCTAGTTTATTTTTTGTTTTTGTCCTGATCGCCTTTTTGCTTGGAAAAAACTGGCCGCTTTTAGAAGCGTTGGCGATCGTGACCCTGATGAAGTATGGAATATGGGCAGTAGTGATGAACTTTCTCGTCTTTTTCGAGACAGGAGAGCAGCAGCTTACCGCTTGGATGCTCATTTTCTCTCATGCTGCCATGGCAGTTGAAGGCCTCTTATATGCCCCTTTTTACCGGATAAAAGGCTGGCATTTAGCAGCTGCAGCAATTTGGACCTTACATAACGATGTGATAGACTATGTCTTTTTTATGCTTCCTCGTTACAGTATGCTCGATCAAATAACGCCGCAAATCGGCTATTTTACGTTTTGGCTCAGTATTGCTTCCCTTTTGCTGACTTATTATTTTTGTTTAAGAGAGCGCCGCTTCGAATTAAAGATTCGGCAATAATTTGGTCTATCTTCATCCCCCCTTTCATAAATTGGTATAAATAGAGGGGGGACAAGCATGAGGTTCACGATTTGGATAGCTGCTCTTATATGTTTATTATTCATACCTTTACCCATTGTTGCTGCACAGGATCTTTCGCCAATCGATCAGTTAAGTCATATGTCTGATGAAGCGCTTCAGTTAACCAAGTCGCAAAGGTATGAAGATGCGAAGAAAATATTAGATTCTTTTTCAGATAAATTTTCAACTGCGGCATTAAGGGAGCAATCGTTTACGATGGATGAAGTTAGAATTGTCACGATTGCTCATAATGAGGCTGTTGAAGCAATGACAAATTCCGAAATGAATTTCGATGAAAGAATCAACATAGTGACAAAATTCCGTTTAGTCATAGATGCCATTTCTTCAACAAAGGAACCCCTTTGGACAGAAATGAGGGAACCGATCTTAGAGGTATTCAATGAGGCCAAAGAAGCTGCGTTAAACGGAGAAAAAACAGTGTTTTACGCGAAGCTCAATTCGTTTTTATCTTTATATGAAATGATTTATCCAAGCATGAAAATTGATGTGCCGGTAGAAAGAATTCAAAAGCTCAATACAAGAGTTCGTTTTGTCGATGAATACCGGTCGGAAATATTAACGGAGCAAACGTCCGTCCAGGAGCTGTTTGCCTTAGAAACCGATCTGCAAACCATTTTTGACGGTGTTCTGGAGGATGAAGCAGACCCTTCGCTCTGGTGGGTGATCATATCTACCGGAAGTATTATTGTTCTGACCTTATCCTATGTGGGCTGGCGCAAGTTCAAGGGGGAACGTGAACGAAGAAAAACTCCGTCAAGGTAACGGGGCTTCTCGTTTTCCCCTGGTTAAACACAGAGTGAAACTTCACTTTATTTGACATAGTTCTTCTCTTTTTCTTACAATAAGATTATCACAACACGAACAAATGGAGGAAATCATGTATTTTATCTATTTTGCCATCATCATTCTCGTTCCGATTTGGGCGCAGATTAAGGTGAAAAGAGCCTATTCGAAATATTCCCATGTACCTTCTTCTTCAAATTTGATGGGAGCAGAAGTAGCGCGGAAAATATTGGATGCTAATGGTCTTTACCATGTCAATATTGAAGAAGTCAGAGGTGTACTATCCGATCATTATGACCCGCGGACAAAAACAGTGCGTCTATCATCCGGTAACTTCCATGGCCGCTCAATTGCGGCTGCCGCTGTTTCGGCACATGAATGTGGACACGCGATTCAGGACGAAGAGGCTTATGCATTTCTCCGCCTGAGGCATACGCTTGTACCAGTTGCCAATATCGGCTCGAATTTCTCCTGGATATTAATTATTATCGGCATGATCGCTGGAATGAGCGGTCTGTTGCTTTTAGGAATTATTTTTATGGCTGCGGCCGTATTGTTCCAGCTTGTGACACTGCCGGTAGAATTTAATGCTTCTTCCCGGGCGATGGATCAATGTGTTGCCGTTGGCGTCATACGAAATGATGAAGAACGGGAAACAAGAAAAGTATTAAATGCCGCTGCATTAACCTATGTAGCTGCCGCCGCAGTAGCTGTGTTGGAATTGGTCCGTTTAATTCTAATTTATACTGGCATGCAAAGTGACGATTAACGAAAAAAGTTTAGACTGCGGTCTAAACTTTTTTCCTTTCAATGTACAATTGGTTTTTTATTTTCGTCCAGTGTGAAGCCTTCTCCCATGACATCATGAACGAAGCTGACCGACACGAAGGCATGCGGGTCGACAGAAGTAATAACGCTTTTAAGACTGACAATCTCATTTTTAGGGACAACACAATAAAGTACTTCCCGATCGCGCTTCGTATAGGAGCCATACCCTTTCAGCACCGTGACCCCCCGATTCATTTCCTTTAGAATACGCTCGGCTATTGCTTCGTTTTGATCGGAAATGATCAAAGCCCCCCTTGCGGAATAAGCGCCTTCCTGCATAAAATCAATCACTCTTGCTCCGATAAAGACAGCAACAAGTGTATACATCGCTTCACGATAGGATAAATAAAAAATTAATGACAGTACTATTACGCATGCATCAAACAAAAACATCGTTTTCCCCATGCTCCAGCCGTAAAACTTATTCATGAGGCGGGCAATGATATCGACACCGCCGGTTGTGCCTCCAAAACGAAAAATGATACCAAGGCCGATCCCGATTGCGCTTCCGGCAAATAAAGCAGCAAGAGTCAAGTCATCCTTTAAAGGCATATCAATCTGGTAACGCTGAAAAATCCAAAGGAATATAGAGACGCTAACGGTACCAATCACCGTATATAAGAAGGCATTTTTGCCAAGCACCTTCCAGCCAATAAAAAAAAGCGGGACATTTAAAATAAGGTTTACATAAGAAGGATCCCAATGAAAAAGGAAGAAGAAGAGAAGTGTAATTCCTGTAAATCCGCCTTCGGATAAATTATTCTGCATGTTAAAATGAACAATACCAAAGGAAAAAATAGCTGCACCAATCAGGATAAAGAAAATGTTTTTTGCCCGGATAGTTTGTAACATATGACTACCTCCAATTCCATGGATGCTTTCCAAACTCTTTCAATTAAGTTTAACAAAAGTAGGTGGATTCATTCAAAGTCAAAAACGCTCAATTTCCTGACAAAGCTATTGAAATGATGAAAAACATTTGTAAAAGTTGTCTTGATTAGCTAACATGGTAAATGTATAACATTCATATGGTCATTTTAGAGGTGATAACAGTGGAGAAGGGAAAATCCATGAAAGAGCTTCAGCGAGAAGTGGATGCCTATATCAGCCAATTTAAAGAAGGATATTTCAGTCCGTTGGCGATGACAGCAAGGTTGACAGAGGAACTGGGAGAGCTTGCCAGGGAAGTGAACCATTATTATGGTGAAAAACCAAAAAAGGGCACAGAAGATGAAAAAACGATTGAGGAAGAATTGGGCGATCTGTTATTTGTCCTTATCTGTTTTGCAAATTCCTTACATATCGACCTGGAAGGAGCACATGACCGGGTCATGAATAAATTTAATACAAGAGATAAAGATCGCTGGACAAGGATTGAGGAATAGGGGAGAAAAACAAAACAATGGGAAATACAAAAATTGTCATAGCAGGACCGCGCGGCCGAATGGGCTCTGAGGCCGTAAAACTTGTTGAACGAACGGAAAATTTTGAACTAGCTGCGGTTATAGACCACAAACATAACGGCAAATTATTAAGTGAACTTGGGGTATCAACATTAGCTGTACCTGTTTATAGTGATATTATAGAATGTTTGAACGTAGTGAAGCCGGACGTATTGATTGATTTAACGACTCCGGAAGTCGGTATGTACCATACAAAAACGGCTTTATCGCTTGGAGTTCGTCCAGTCGTAGGCACAACAGGCTTCACAAAAGAAAATTTAGCTGAGCTAGAAACCTTATGCCGCGAAAGAGAATTGGGCTGTGTTATTGCGCCAAATTTTGCGCTTGGTGCCGTTTTAATGATGAAATTCGCTCAAGTTGCGGGTAAATACTTTCCTGATGTGGAAATTATTGAACTGCATCACGATAAAAAGTTAGATGCACCATCTGGAACATCGCTTAAAACAGCAGAAATGATTGCCGAAGTAAGAGAAGAAAAGAAGCAGGGACATCCAAACGAGAAAGAGACACTGCCAGGTGCAAGAGGTGCAGATTTTGCCGGCATGCATATTCATTCAGTTCGGCTTCCAGGATTAATTGCCCACGAGCAGGTCATGTTTGGTGCAGAAGGGCAATCCTTATCCATCCGTCATGATTCATATGATCGCGTTTCCTTTATGTCTGGTGTAAAACTGGCAGTAGATACGGTCATGAAACTTAATACATTCGTTTACGGCTTAGAAAATATTATTGACTAAAGTGGAGGAAGTAAAATGAATATAGCATTAATTGCTCACGATAAGAAAAAGGACGATATGATTCGTTTTGCTACTGCGTATAAACCCGTTTTTGAACATCATACATTATATGCCACTGGAACAACAGGGTTGAAAATTATGGAAGCAACCGGTCTTGAGGTTCATCGATTTCAATCCGGACCATTTGGCGGTGATCAGGAAATCGGAGCGATGATTGCCAATAATAAAATGGATATGGTCTTCTTTTTCCGTGATCCACTAACGGCTCAGCCGCATGAGCCGGACGTAACTGCATTAATCCGTCTTTGTGATGTATATGCGGTTCCGCTGGCGACTAATATGGGAACAGGTGAAGTATTGGTTAAAGGTTTAGAACGTGGCGATATCTCTTGGCGTGATATTATCCGTGGCAGAACTCCTTCTAAAGAGTCGCTGTAACCAGTAGTCTCACATGCAGTAAGAAGGAGATTTTTTTTGGATGAGAAATAAATTGAAAATTGGCATAACATGCTATCCAACCGTGGGGGGATCTGGAGTCGTAGCCACGGAACTAGGCAAAATGCTGGCGGAAATCGGACATGAAATCCACTTTATTTCCTCGAGCATGCCTTTTCGTTTAAAAAGAATGTATCATAATATCTATTACCATCAGGTAGAAGTCAATCAATATTCCGTTTTCCAATATCCTCCATATGATATAGCGCTCGCCAGTAAAATGGCAGAAGTGATTAATCGGGAGAAACTGGATGTCCTTCATGTGCATTATGCCATACCGCATGCCGTATGTGCAATCTTAGCGAAGCAAATGAGCGGAAGGGATATTAAAATCGTGACAACATTGCATGGCACCGATATTACGGTGCTGGGTTATGATGAGTCCTTAACCGCTGCGATTAAATTCGGCATTGAAGGTTCTGATGCCGTGACGGCTGTATCTCAATCATTAATCTCGCAAACATACGAGCTGATCCATACGGAAAAGCGGATTCAAGCGATCTATAATTTTATTGATGATCGCATTTACAAAAGGATTCCTTCTTCCGTCCATTTGAGGGGAGAATACAATATCCGCTCATACGAAAAGGTGATTATTCACGTTTCCAATTTCCGCAAAGTCAAACGAGTACGGGATGTGATCAAAACATTTGCTGAAATTGTAAAAAATGTTCCGGCAAAACTGCTGCTCATTGGCGACGGACCGGAAATGGGGATCGTAAGCAGGATGGTAAATGAACGAAAGTTGAATGAATATGTACTATTCCTCGGAAAACAGGATAATCTGGAAGAACTATATTCAATCAGCGACCTGCTGCTTCTTTTATCGGAAAAGGAAAGCTTCGGTCTTGTGGCCCTGGAGGCCATGGCATGCGGGGTTCCTTGTATCGGAACCAGGGTTGGCGGAATTCCGGAGGTTATCCTTGATCGGGAAACGGGATTTATTTGCAACCTTGGCGATATTGAGGAAATTGCCCGGAAAGCAGTTCAACTCCTGACGAATGAACAGCTTCACCGTCAGTTTTCGCAGCATGCGGTTAAAGTTGTGCAGGAGAATTTTCATTGTGAAAAAATAGTTAGTCAGTATGAAGAGATTTATTATCAGTTAGTGAAATGTGGTGAAGGATAAATGATGCCGATTTTTCTCTCAGCTGTCCCTGTTCTTAAGAAAATGGAAGATGCCGGTTTTGAAGCGTATTTTGTCGGAGGGTCTGTCCGAGATTTCGTGCTTGGAAAAGAAGTTGCCGATGTTGATATTGCGACATCGGCAACACCGCAGGAGGTTAAGCAGATTTTTCCTAAAACCGTTGATGTCGGGATTGAACATGGGACCGTTGTGGTGATTTGGGGGAAAGATACATACGAAGTGACAACCTTCCGTACGGAAAGCGAATATATTGATTTCCGCAGGCCTGCGGAAGTTACCTTTATTCGTTCGCTTGAAGAAGACTTAAAGCGGCGTGACTTTACGATGAACAGCATGGCTATGGACAAGGAAGGCCGGCTGATTGACCCTTTTAGCGGGCGGGAAGCGATTCAGAACAAAATCATTGAGACAGTTGGATCTGCTTCAGAGCGCTTTCATGAGGATGCCCTTCGCATGATGCGGGCTGCTCGTTTTGTCAGTCAATTATCATTTACGGTCGAAAGGAACACTTATCAGGCTTTAATTGAGAACGCGCCCATGCTTGCGAAAATTGCTGTCGAAAGAATAACCGCTGAATTCGAAAAATTACTCCTGGGTGAAAACCGTTGTCCTGCCCTTAAGCTGCTCATTGATACCGGTCTGTATCAGTACCTTCCACACTTGCGGGAAAACAAAGCGCCATTGACAAAACTCCTCGAACTGGAGCTGGGATCGCTCTCATTAATAGAAATGTGGACCCTTCTCCTGTATATTCTCGGGATCAAGCAGGAAGAAGCAGAGGTATTCCTGAAGCAATGGAAGCTGCCGGTAAAAAAAATAAAAGCTGTGAAAGGCATTCTTTCCTGGCTTCGTTTCCGCTTGCAATCAGCATGGTCACTGGAATCAGTGTATGAAGCCAAGCTTGCTCAAGCCATCCATGCAGAAAAACTGTATAACACGGTGAAAGGTCAGCCTGCAGCCCTTTCCATTGAAGCATTAAAGCAGCTGTACGATACATTAGTGATTAAAGACCGCCAGGAACTAAAGGTAGGCGGATACGATTTAATGGAATGGGAAAAGAGAAGAGGCGGTCTGTGGGTGAAGGAAAAACTAGACTCCATTGAAAAGGCTGTTTTAAACGGTGAAGTGCAAAATGAAAAAGAAACGATAAGGGAGTGGCTCTACAAGTGCAATCAGAATTGAGAAAACGATTGCTTGAGGCATTCACAGAGAATGAAAGTGAATATCTCTCGGGACAGTATTTGGCAGATTTAATTGGCTGTTCCAGAACAGCTGTCTGGAAGCATATCGAAGAATTACGCAAAGAAGGCTTTGAACTCGAAGCAGTACGGAGCAAGGGATATCGCATTATTACCATACCGGAGAAAATTACCGCAAATGAAATTGCCCTCGGACTGAAAACAACGACACTCGGATCTCACATCCATTACGAGGAAACGGTCGATTCTACGCAAAAAATCGCCCTCCGTCTGAGTCTGGAAGGGGCTCCGGAAGGAACAACCGTTATTGCCGAAGAACAGACAGGCGGCCGGGGCAGAATGGGACGGCAGTTTTATTCTCCCAAATATTCAGGCGTCTGGATGAGTATTATCCTGAGACCGAAGCTCCCGCCGCAAAAGGCACCGCAATTGACCCTAATTACGGCTGTTGCTGTTGTCCAGGCCATCGAAGAAGTAACTGGATTGAATCCACAGATTAAATGGCCGAATGATATCTTAATCGACGGTAAGAAAGTGACGGGGATTCTGACGGAGATGCAGGCGGAAAGCGATCGGATTGATTCGGTCATCATTGGCATCGGGTTAAATGTGAATCAGGAAATAGAGGACTATCCTGAAGAACTCCGTTCCATTGCGACCTCCCTTTTCATCGAGTCTGGAAAAAAAGTCAACCGTGCGGAGCTGACAAGACAATTGCTGCTAAACCTGGAAAACTTGTATTTTCTCTATCTTAAAGAGGGTTTCTATCCAATCAAACTACTATGGGAAAGCTATGCGGTCAGCATCGGGAAAATGATTACGGCGAGAATGCTTCAGGGAAGTCTCTATGGCAAGGCGCTCGGGATTACAGAAGACGGTGTTCTATTAATGGAAGATGAGACAGGAAAGGTTCATCAAATTTATTCTGCTGATATTGAACTTGAAAAAAGGAAGTAATTTGTCTGAAATTTTATGACAATATTATAGTCACATTTCGCTGTTTCTGTTATAATTCTGTCTAACGGGCGGTATCATTGTCGTGAACTGCACCATTCTGTATCAATTTGACAATAACTATATCTGCCTAGATCCTAAAAATGGACCAGGACAGAGGGATATAACAGCGAAATGAGAACCCAATCCTTCTGTGCTTAACAGAAGGATTTTTTATGTTTAAATCTGTTATGACCTCTTCCTTACAGGAGGAAATGAAATGAAACAGACAACTGATTTTTTAAAAATGAAAAAAGAAGGCAATCGCATCGCCATGTTAACGGCGTATGATTACCCATCAGCGAAACAAGCGGAACAATCTGATGTGGATATTATTCTAGTAGGTGATTCCCTGGCGAATGTCGTTCTCGGTTATGAGTCGACCATCCCTGTCACACTTGAGGATATGATTCACCATACAAAGGCTGTAAGACGCGGGGCTATTGATACATTTGTCTTAGTTGATCTCCCTTTTATGAGCTATCATTTATCGATTCGAGATACATTATTAGCAGGGGCGAAAGTGATGCAGGAGGCAGGCGCACACGGCTTAAAGCTTGAAGGTGCAGATGGAGTGCTTGAACATATTTCTGCATTAGTCCATGCAGGAGTTCCGGTTTGTTCCCATCTTGGCTTAACCCCGCAATCTGTTGCCGTCATGGGCGGCTATAAGGTCCAGGGCAGAGATGCGCTTGCTGCGAAAAAGCTGATTGAGGACGCAAAAAAATGTGAAGAAGCTGGAGCCTTTATGCTTGTGTTAGAATGTGTACCAAAACAAATAGCGGAAGAAATCAGCCGTCAGCTTACGATTCCAACGATTGGCATTGGAGCCGGCAACGGTACAGACGGTCAGGTGCTCGTCTATCATGACGTTCTTGGCTATGGTGTTGAAAAAGTGGCAAAGTTTGTCAAACGTTTCGGAACTGTGGATGAAATAATGATTAATAGTGTTAAAGAATATGTGAAAGAAGTAAAAACAGGGGAATTCCCGGCTGAAGAGCACAGTTATTCGATGAAAGAAGAAGAATTGCACAGTCTTTACGGAGGTAAATGATGAACATAATTACGACCATCGATGAATTACAAAAAGTAATTAAAGAAATGAAAACGCAAAATAAACAGATTGGATTTGTCCCTACAATGGGCTATCTTCATGAAGGGCACCGCGCATTAATGAAAAAAGCCCGCGAAGAAAATGATGTTGTCGTTCTAAGCATCTTTGTGAACCCGCTGCAATTTGGACCGAATGAAGACTTGGAAAGTTATCCGCGCGATTTTGTCCGTGACCAAGATGCCGCTAGCGCTGAGGGGGTCGATATCATTTTCTATCCAACACCAGCTGAAATGTATCCGGAAGAGCTTTCTGTTACGATTCAGGTAAGAAAACGAAC
Source organism: Bacillus benzoevorans (assembly GCF_014207535.1). Taxonomy (GTDB): domain Bacteria; phylum Bacillota; class Bacilli; order Bacillales; family Cytobacillaceae; genus Bacillus_BD; species Bacillus_BD benzoevorans. Next base: position 122,389 of record NZ_JACHGK010000003.1, on the reverse strand, counting down.
AGATGCGCTTTGCGGGGCCTCAAGACCGGGGCATTTTGATGGTGTCGCCACGGTCTTAACGAAATTATTTCATCTTGTTCAGCCTGACCGTGCCTACTTTGGCAAGAAGGATGCCCAGCAGGCAGCAGTTGTTGAGGGACTGGTTAAGGACTTTAATTTCCCGCTGCAAGTAGTTCCTGTGGATACAGTGCGTGAGCCTGATGGTTTGGCGAAAAGCTCCCGTAATGTTTATTTATCAGAAAAGGAACGCAAAGAGGCACCTGCCCTATACCGCAGTCTTCAGTTGGGAGAAGAATTGATAGATTCGGGTGAAACAAACCCAGAGACGGTTATTTCGGCAATAAAAGATAAGATTTTAACAGAAACATCTGGTGAAATCGATTATGTGAATTTGTTATCCTATCCGAATTTAGAAAATATGGATACCATTCAAGGCACCTGTATTATAGCCTTGGCGGTTAAATTTTCTAAGGCTCGATTAATCGATAACATCATTTTAACTAGAGAACAGGAGGAAGCCTGATGTTTCGCACAATGATGAATGGGAAAATTCACCGTGCCACGGTTACAGAGGCAAATTTAAATTACGTTGGAAGTATTACAATAGATGAAGAGATTCTTGATGCAGTAGGCATGGTGGGAAATGAAAAGGTACAAATTGTCAACAATAATAACGGCGCCCGCTTCGAAACCTACATTATTCCAGGAGAAAGAGGAAAGGGCACGATTTGTCTGAATGGGGCTGCCGCCCGCTTGGTGCAGCCTGGAGATACGGTCATTATTATTTCTTATGCATTGGTTTCACAGGACAAGCTCGCTGAACATTATCCAAAAGTAGCGATTATGGATGAACAGAACCGAATTAAAGAAATCATCAACTATGAACCGGAAATGACCATTATGTAATGAAAAAAAAGCTGACTCCATACAGGGTCAGCTTTTCCTATATTAACTCATTTCTTTTCTCTAGCTGCACTCATTTATTTCCTTGGCGGGAAAGAGAATGATTTGCAATTGAAAGATTGGTTATTTCAAGACTTTTCCTTTATCATATTTTATGTTACCGTTTGTAATGATAAAGGTATAACACATTCACGCATGTAAAAAAAAGCGGAATGTTTGAGGAGTATTTACATGAGCAATAAATATGTCGTAATTGACCTAGAAACAACCGGAAACTCTCCGAAAAAAGGCGATAAAATTATTCAATTTGCGGCGGTGGTGATTCAAAATGGCTGCGTGATCGAGGAATATTCTTCCTTGGTGTATCCGGAACAGCCGATACCGGCTTTTATTGAGGAATTGACAGGGTTATCAGATGAGATGGTAAAGGATTCACCCCTATTCGCCGACATTGCCCCTAAAGTGGTCAAACTGCTTAAGGATGCATATTTTGTCGCTCATAATGTCTTATTTGATTTAACCTTTTTGCAGGAAGAGCTAATTATGGCCGGCTTTGAGGGCTTCCACGGTCCAGTATTGGATACAGTAGAAATGGCCAGAATTCTCATGCCTGGAAGCGATAGCTTTACATTGTCTGATTTAGCTGTCCAGGAAGGACTGAGCCACGACCGGCCGCACCAGGCAGACAGTGATGCCTATGTAACAGGAGAGCTCCTCCTGATTCTCTTTAAGCGGCTGCATCGTCTTCCTTTAGCGACAATCCGCCAGCTGCATAAACTTTCATACAGCCTGAAAAGTGATTTAGATGAAATTTTAGCGGAAATCATGCTGCAGAAACAAAAAAGCCTTGAAGAATTGCCGGATCAACTCGAACAGTTTCGCGGTATTACTTTAAAAAAAGAACAGCGGAATATTTCCAGAGACGGAGAAAAGGAAATGATCTATCCTGCCGGTGATAGAGATAAAGAAATGCTGCTGAAAAAGGTATTTCCTTTCTATGAAAAAAGGAGCGGACAATTCCGTATGATGGACCTTGTCCATGATACATTCCAACAAGAACACCATTCTATGATTGAAGCCGGGACCGGAGTAGGTAAATCGATCGCCTATTTATTTCCGGCACTAATAGAGGCTGTTCGCAGCAGAAAGCCTGTAGTGATCAGCACTTTTACCACTCAGCTTCAGGAACAATTGCTCACTAAGGATATCCCCCTGCTGCAAAAAATGGTGGAATTTCCCTTCCATACCGTTCTATTAAAAGGAAAAAACCATTACATCAGTCTGGAGAAATTTGAAAGGACCTTACGGGAACCAGAGAATAACTACGATACGGCTTTAACGAAAATGCAGCTCCTCGTCTGGTTGACGGAAACCTCTACAGGTGATCGGGATGAACTTCATTTATCAAGCGGCGGACAGATGTATTGGAATAAAGTGAAGCATGATGTGACAGATCAAATGACAAACCATGCATGGAGCAGCCGTGAATTTTATAACCGTATGAAAAGAGATGCGCAATCCGCCCATTTAATCATTACCAATCATAGCTTTTTATTATCAGACTTAATCGCTGAACGGGGAATTCTCCCTGAATTTGACTGCCTGATTATTGACGAAGGTCATCACTTTGAAAAAACGAGCCGAAAATTTTTGGGGCAAAAGCTGGATTACGCCCATGTACGTTATTTTCTTCAGCATATGGGTTTGTACGAACAGAAACAGATGGCGTACAGAATGGTGCAAACCATGGAAAAGTTCTGCATAGAAGCTGAAGCCGGGACACAATATGCGGCATGGAATAAAATAATGGCAGACCTGAGTTTCGAGATGGATGAATTGTTTAAAGTCGTTTCATTCATTGTGAAGAAGCATATAAAAAATAAACATAATGGCTGGGTGAACTGCAGGCTGGATAACAGGCAGACCCGGGAATTGAACATGCTGACAGCCGCTGCCGAGCGCTTTTTATTTTTACTTAAGGAATATAACAAGGCCATGTCAGACTGGTATGAAATGATGCAGCAAAAAGGCGGAAAACAAAATGAAAAGCTAAACATGCTGTTAAGTGAGCTGGTTTCCTGGATGAATGAAGGAGAAAAAATCATGCAAAGCATTCGCGAAATATTGCTGCAGCCCCTAGGGGAGCATGTCCACTGGATTGAAATGGACACACGCGCGATGCAAAATAAAACAACGATTTATGCTCAGCCAGTATCCGTTTCAAGCCAGTTAAATAAGTTAGTTTTCCAGAAAAAGAAGAGTGTGGTCGTTACATCTGCCACGATGACGGTTAAGGGGAATTTTACCTATATGCTGAATGAGCTTGGGCTTGAACCATCACAGGTATATTTGGAGCAAATTACATCACCGTTTCGCTATGATAAGCAAGTCCAGTTCGTCATTTCAAATGATCTGCCGGAGGTTAATTCAGTTTCACTGGCGGAATATGCCGCAGCAATTGGAGAGCATATCATATCGATTGCCGAAGCAACGAAGGGACGCATGCTCATCCTTTTTACTTCCTATGAAATGCTGCGCAAAACCTATGAGCTGTTAAAAGAAAGCGGTTTTTTGCACGAATATACCATGCTGGCACAAGGGATCACAAGCGGCAGCAGAACAAGACTAACGCGAAATTTTCTCCGCTTTGAAAAAGCAATCCTGCTCGGAACGAATAGTTTTTGGGAGGGTATCGATATACCCGGGGAAGATCTGTCATGCTTAATTATGGTCAGACTGCCGTTTTCACCCCCGGATGAACCGCATACGGAAGCGAAATGCTTAGAGGTAAAAGAAAAGGGAGGCAATCCTTTTTATGATTATTCGCTTCCGGAGGCTGTCATTCGCTTTAAGCAAGGCTTCGGAAGGCTGATCAGAACTAGTACGGATAAAGGATTAATGGTGGTTTTCGATCGGCGGGTTATTTCAACGCGCTATGGCAAGGCCTTTCTGGATTCCATTCCCAGTGTAAAAGCTCAGGAAATGAATATTGATCAGCTTACCGATCTGATTAAGCGCTGGCTTTGAAATAATCGGGAGGGAACATGAGTATTTCTCCCTCCCCTAACATATTCTATCTATATGGGATTAACGGAAAATTTGGGCATTTATTTGCAATTATAATAAAAAATTTGAACTAATTTTTATATAAGCTGTTATAATGTTTCATGGGACTAAACAATAGGATATGATGATTAGTATATGGTAAGAGAATGTTCTTGCTAAACAATCGAAAAAGCGGGATTAGAATGAAAAAATGGATCACAATCATTAGTATAGCTGTGCTTGTATTGATTTTGCTGTCAATTAAGTTTTATATGAATGCTCTTGAGCCTGTAAAAGCAGCTGAAAAAAAGGCCATAACCATGGCAAAAGAAGAATCGGCTCTCACCACCATTAATGACTTTTATGTATTTTATGGTGAAGAAGCTTATGCTGTCGTCCAGGGGAAAGACAAAAAAGGAACGAAGTGGATTGTCTGGGTTCCGGAAAAAAAAGGAGAAGTCATCTCTAGAAAAGCATTATCCGGAATGACTCAGCAGGAAGCGGTAGCTAAATTATTGAAAGAAAAAAATCCAAGCGAAATTATTTCGGTCAAGCTCGGAATGGAAAACAACCGCCCATTATGGGAAATTCATTATCGTGCCAATGGGAATTCGCTAAATTATTATTATGTAGATTTTAAAACGGGCGAAAAGCTAAGGAAAATTGAGAATTTATAAGGGGAAAATCTGTATACGTACAGATCATTTATAGATATTTGCTACAGAAGGAGTAGAAAAGAATGGAAATACAACTTGCAGGAAGAGTGAAAACATTAACGCCATCTACAACATTAGCGATTACAGCAAAAGCAAAAGAATTAAAAGCTGCAGGTCATGATGTTATCGGATTAGGTGCGGGTGAACCTGATTTTAATACACCGCAGCATATCATCGATGCCGCCACTCGTTCCATGAATGAAGGCCATACAAAATATACACCGTCTGCGGGGCTTCCTGCACTAAAAGAAGAAATCGCCAAGAAATTCAAACGCGATCAAGGACTGGATTTTGAACTAAGCGAAATCATGGTTGGAAGCGGTGCAAAGCATGTTCTTTACACTTTATTCCAAGTGCTTCTTGACGATGGCGATGAGGTCATCATTCCCATTCCATACTGGGTAAGCTATCCTGAACAGGTAAAATTAGCGGGCGGCGTTCCAGTATTTGTTGAAGGTCCTGAAAGCAATCAATTTAAAATTACACCTGAACAGCTGCGGAATGCGATTACTGACAAGACGAAAGCTGTTATCATCAATTCGCCAAGCAATCCTACAGGGATGATTTATACAAAAGAGGAACTATCGGCACTTGGTCAAGTGTGTCTGGAAAAGGATGTCCTTATTGTTTCTGACGAAATATATGAAAAACTAATTTACGGCGAAAACGAGCATGTATCAATCGCTCAGCTTTCTCCGCAATTAAAAGAGCAAACGCTCATTATTAACGGTGTATCCAAATCTCATTCTATGACTGGATGGAGAATTGGTTATGCAGCCGGCAATAAAGAGATCATCAAAGCGATGACAAACCTTGCCAGCCATAGTACATCAAATCCTACCACTACGGCACAGTACGGTGCGATTGCCGCTTATGCCGGTTCTCAAGATGAAGTGGAAGTCATGAGAAAAGCATTTGAGGAACGATTAAATACCATTTATGAAGAATTGATTCAAGTTCCCGGCTTAACATGCATCAAGCCTCAGGGCGCTTTCTATTTGTTCCCGAATGCACAGAAGGCTGCTGCAATGACGGGATTTAATTCAGTCGATGAATTTGCAACTGCATTATTGGAAGAAGCGAAAGTGGCCGTTATTCCCGGCTCCGGTTTTGGTGCTCCAGAAAACATCCGTTTGTCTTATGCAACATCATTGGAACTATTGGAAAAAGCAGTGGCACGAATCAAAGAATTTGTGGAAAAGAACACAAAATAATAGTCTTGTGATTGGCGGAAAGCAAAAAAGCTTTTCGCTTTTTTTCTTGGTAAAAAAAAGTATAATAAAAAGACAAACTATTTTTTTCAGCTTGGCAATGGTTAAAAGATCCGTTGTTTTCCTAAATTTTCATTTACTTTTGTTCAGTGTTATAATGACAACGGTATAGTGGATTCGTTTCTCTAGTCTAGTGGAGGAGGTAAGAAATCGTGATCAAAACGACGATAGCTGAAGTACATAAATATGTCGATCAGGAAGTAAAATTGGGAGCTTGGGTGGCAAATAAACGTTCAAGCGGTAAAATTGCCTTTTTACAGCTTCGCGATGGTACGGGCTTTATTCAGGGTGTCATTGTTAAGAGTGATGTACCAGAGGAATTATTTCAAACAGCAAAATCACTGACGCAAGAAACCTCTTTATTTGTCATAGGGATTGTGCAAAAGGATGAACGTTCACCTATAGGTTATGAGCTGCTTGTCAATGGGATCGAAGTGATACACCGTGCAGTTGACTATCCGATCACTCCGAAGGAGCATGGCACTGAGTTTTTAATGGATCATCGTCATCTTTGGCTCCGTTCCCGCCGTCAGCATGCTGTGATGAAGATCCGTAATGAAATCATCCGTGCTACCTATGAATTTTTTAACGATAATGGATTTGTTAAAGTGGACCCGCCAATTTTAACCGGCAGTGCTCCTGAGGGGACCACAGAATTATTTGCAACAAAATATTTTGATGAGGATGCTTATTTGTCACAAAGCGGGCAATTATATATGGAAGCAGCAGCGATGGCCTTAGGCAGGGTATTTTCCTTTGGTCCAACGTTCCGCGCTGAAAAATCAAAAACACGCCGCCATCTCATTGAATTTTGGATGATTGAACCTGAGATGGCTTTTGTCGAATTTGCAGAAAATTTAACGGTTCAGGAAGACTATGTCGCTTACATTGTTCAATCAGTGCTGAAGAACTGCCCGATTGAATTAAAGACGCTCGGCAGGGATACAACGAAACTGGAGAAGATTACCGCCCCGTTTCCGCGTATCACCTATGATGATGCCATTGAATGTCTTCATGAAAAAGGATTTAATGATATTCAGTGGGGCGATGACTTTGGGGCACCGCATGAAACAGCCATTGCGGAAGATTACGAGAAGCCAGTGTTTATCACCCATTTTCCAACTAGCTTAAAGCCGTTCTACATGCAGCCGGATCCAAATCGTGCAGATGTGGTCCTCTGCGCTGACTTAATTGCTCCGGAAGGCTACGGTGAAATTATCGGCGGTTCAGAGCGTGTCTACGATGAAGAACTGCTGAAAAGCCGTTTGCAGGAGCATCATTTAGAATTAAGTGCCTATAAGTGGTATTTAGAATTGCGCCAATACGGTTCCGTACCGCATTCAGGGTTTGGACTCGGTCTGGAAAGAACGGTTGCATGGATTAGCGGGGTCGAGCATGTCCGTGAAACGATCCCATTCCCGCGTCTGTTAAATCGTCTATATCCTTAATTTAATGTCCAAAACTAGAGGATCCGCCGCAATCAGGCGGGTCTCTTTATTTGGTAATAGTGCCTTTTATTTACATACTCACAGGAATGTCTAATGTTATACTAATAGAAGGGGGGTATATTTCGCATGAGTAAAAAAAGTTTATTACGCTGGCTGAAAGAAGGGCAGATTAACATTCCTGCTGTTCTTTTATCTCAATATAAAGACATGAAAATAAATGAATCCGAGCTCGTACTGCTGCTCCATGTGATGTCATTTATTGAAAAAGGAAATGATTTTCCTACACCCGTTGAACTTTCCTCAACGATGACGATTACAGCGGCTGAGTGTACAAACATATTGCGAAGATTAATACAAATGGGCTTTATCGAGATCATCGATGGTTATTCAAATGACGGGATTCGGTTTGAAAAATATTCCCTTGATCCATTGTGGGAGAAATTAATCAGCTCCTTCCTGCTGCAGGAAAAGCAAACTGAGACCAACGTACAGCGTCAAGAGGAGAAGGATATTTACACCTGTTTTGAACAGGAGTTTGGCCGGCCGCTGTCACCGTTTGAATGTGAAACACTTGCGATGTGGATGGATGAGGATCAGCATGGTACCGTCATTATAAAAGCAGCTTTAAGAGAAGCCGTGATTTCCGGTAAATTAAATTTTCGTTATATCGATCGGATTCTGTTTGAATGGAAGAAAAATGGCATTAAAACGCTTGAACAGGCGAAAAATCACGGCAGGAAATTCAGACAGTATCAAAAGGGAAGACCGAAAGAGGAGCAAGGGAATTCCGAACCGCTGCCATTCTATAATTGGCTGGACAAGTAGGTAAAGATCAAAGGGAAAGAAGCGGAAGAGGGTTAAGTATGTTAAAAAAGACTGAGATAAGATATTGTTTAGATAAAATGGGGGAAATGTTTCCAGAGGCCCACTGTGAATTAATTCATTCGAATCCGTTTGAATTAGTTATTGCGGTTGCCTTATCAGCACAATGTACGGACGTATTAGTAAACAAAGTAACAAAGGACTTATTTCAAAAATATCAAACACCTGAAGATTATTTAGCGGTGCCATTGGAAGAACTGCAGCAGGATATCCGCTCGATAGGATTGTATCGCAACAAGGCAAAAAACATCCAAAAGCTCTGCCAAATGCTGATAGAGCAATATAACGGGCAGGTTCCAAATGACCGGGATGAATTGGTGAAATTACCGGGTGTCGGCAGAAAAACGGCGAATGTGGTGGTTTCAGTTGCCTTTCATATTCCTGCTATAGCTGTTGATACCCATGTGGAAAGAGTGAGTAAACGGCTCGGATTTTGCCGCTGGAAGGATTCTGTACTAGAGGTTGAAAAAGCATTAATGAAAAAAGTGCCGGAAGATGAATGGTCCATTACGCATCACCGAATGATTTTCTTCGGAAGATATCATTGTAAAGCACAAAATCCCCAGTGTCCATTATGTCCTTTACTCCCATTGTGCCGTGAAGGTAAAAAAAGAATGAAGGGGAGGGAGTAATGATGAAGGAGCAGCGGATAACCTTTTTTTTGGATGAATGGGAGAAAGTAAAAGATGAATTGCACGGGAGGTTTTCCAAGCGCGAGCAGAATGATGTTCCCGAGTTGATGAAAAAAGGAATAGCCCTTTTTTACGAGATGATATTTTGGTGTAATAAAGGGTCAGTTGAATTTAGCAGAGAGGAGCTTGAGCAGCTAGACCTTAAACCTATCAATGCCGTAGAAAGACTTTCATTTATCACATCGCGCCCTTCTAATTATCATTCCTATGTTCAGTTAACGGAGTTATTTATTGAATTGGAGAAAATTTTTTCAAAGGAACAGATCATGAAAAAAGCGTCAAAGCCGTAAGCTTTAGACGCTTTTTTCATTAGTAACTGAAGGAAGTGGCATTATTGCGGGCTGTTGTTATTGTTTTGCCCCGTATTCCCGTTGTTTTGCGGCTGGGTCCCAGTTTCCTCTGTATCTCCGCCAGCGCTGCCAGTCCCATTATCAGCACCTGCACCGGGAGTGGTGCCGTCATTTTGAGCCCCGTTCCCATTATTGCTGTTTTGATCCGTGCCATTGCCCGAATTATCACCATTTCCATTGCCGTTATTATTGTTATTGCCGGTTTCATTTCCGTTTCCTTCATTGCCTGTATTATTTTCATCTTCAGCCGAAGGACCTGAAACAGTCACAGTTGCAACAGCAGCATTACTATTCTGACCATCGGTTATAGCCACTACCTTAAAGGTATAGCTTCCCGGTTCAGTAACCGGCATTTTTAATCCTGTCTGCGTTGTCGTTGTTAACGTTTGTTCTGCGCCTCCATCTTTGGATACCGTAACAAGGAATTGTGTACCTTCAGCAGCTTCATTGAACTGCCACGATAATGTAATATCATTTGTACTTTCATCATAGATGGCAGACAATCCGGAAGGACCCTGTGGTTTTGTATATTTTTCAGAAACAGCACTTGGCGCATTTCCTTTTACGGCCCATTCGTATATAACCATGCTATCCGGTGTATATGGACCCGCTAGTTTTGCCGGATTGGATCCTTTTTCAACCTTTATCTTCGTAACGGTTTTGGGCACGGTAAAGTCAACCGTCTTAACGTCTTCTGATACATACTGCATCAGGTTTTTAAAGATCTTCATAGCAATTTGCTGATCCCTTGTTGTATCAAGTGCGTATTTCCTTTGCTCATATCCTGTCCAAATAGAAGCGGTATAATTGGTCGTGTATCCGGTAAACCAGGCATCAGGTACCGCACCACTCGCATGACCGTATTTTCTTAATTCCTCACTGGAATAGTTGGTTGTACCTGTTTTTCCGGCCATTGGAAGACCTGGTACATTGGCGATTCTCCCGGTTCCATAGCCAGAGTTTACAACGCTTTTTAGCATATCTGTTATCATAAAAGCTGTGTAGTCGCTCATCGCAACGATTGTTTCCGGCTTCATATTGATTTTCGTTCCATCACGAAGTTCTATTTCATTCACTGCATGAGGCTCAGTATAGTAGCCGTTATTGCCAAAGGCACTGTATGCTCCGGCCATTTGCAGCGGAGTTGTTTCCAAGGCACCGATGGAGTAAGATTCTAACACTTCGTCTAAATCAAACCCAAGTCCGTTGGCAAACTCTCTGGCATTTTCCAAGCCGGCTGCCTTCAGCGCTTTAAGGGCAGGAACGTTTCTTGAACGTGCCAGGGCTTCGCGCATGGAGAGCGGCCCCATATGCCTGTTATCCCAGTTATTAATCGTTTGACCGGTGGAATACTTATAGGGTTCATCGACAATTGTTTGATAGGTTCCCCATTTTAAATATTCAATTGCCGGTCCGTAATCAAGAATCGGTTTAATGGTTGAACCCGGCTGGCGCGGTACAGAGGTAGCAAAATTCAGCCCAAAATCAACCTCTTTGTTCCGGTTTCCGCCCAGTGCGCGAAGTTCTCCTGTTTTCGTATCTAAGAGGGTGATGCCTGCTTGTAATTTTTCATCAGGGAAAGGGACAATTTCCCCTTCATACATAATTTTGTCCACATAATCTTGCGCTTTTGTATCAAGACCGGTATAAACTTTCAATCCGTCTGTATAAACGTTCAACTCGGGATATTTGTTTTCAATTTCCTTTATGACCTGTCCGATATAAGAATCATATGCGATGTCTTCGCCATGCTGAGCTCGTTTTGCTTCCGGAACTAGTGACGCGGTAATAGGTATTCCTTGAGCTTCCTTCATTTCAGCTTCCGTAATATAGCCATGCTGCTGCATAAGTGAGAGAACGACATTACGGCGCTTTTCCGCCTTTTCTGGATTATTGAAAGGATTATAGTTATTTGGGCTTTGCGGCATCCCTGCAATTAAAGCAGCTTCAGCAAGGTTTAATTCACTCAAAGGTTTGCCGAAATATACTTCAGAAGCAGTGGCAATTCCTACTGTTCTTTCAGACATAAATACTTTATTGACATAAAGCTCAAAAATCTCTTCTTTTGAATATTTTCGTTCTAATTGAATCGACAGCCAGGCTTCCTGTGCTTTCCGCGATAATGTTTTTTCGGGAGTCAGGAAATTCAATTTGACAACCTGTTGTGTTATCGTACTAGCTCCCTCAGAGCCGAATCCATGCGTAAAGTTGGCGATGACAGCTGCACCGAGACGAATGGGATCGACTCCGTGATGTTTAAAAAATCGCGAGTCCTCGGTCGCGATAATCGCATTTCTTACTAATTCAGGTATATCTTTATATTCGACATAATCAAGCTTCTGTGTCCCTACTTCAGCCACAGTTTGACCATCGATATCGATAATCTCTGATGGAATAGCAGCCTTAAGCGCCTCAGCGTCGAGTTTTGGCGTGTCCTTTACCATATATGCGAAGATCGCAGCACCGGTCATAATCCCAATGATCCCCAAAGCTACAAGAGCAAGAAAAATACGTTTTATAATGGAGCCTTTTTTTCCTTTTTTCTTGCCCTTATTTTTTGCTTTTTGAGCTTCAAGTTGTTTTCGGCGCTCCTCTCTCGTTTGATATTTCTCTGACATATTCTTTTCCTTCCTTTCTAACAACCCGGATGACCCATTTTAAGTTCACTATGTTTCGATAAAACGGATTCCCTTAATCTTCATGAAATGGATAAATATCATTAATTATTTTTATAAAATCAATTCTAGGCTGAATCGTGAGCGGGATCAAGTACCCGTTTGCCACTATTTCTTCTTTTGTAATCGACTTTCTTCCTCCATTCAGCATTCTGTCCCAGAATGTTAAAAGATGAACAGCTTCCAAGAAGAAAACCTCCTCAGTTAAAGAGAAACGAATCACCACAAAACAAATTCCATTTTGCTTTAATACCTTTTTCATATGATCAATTTGATGTTCATGAAAGTTCTTTAAAGGAAAGGATGATGGCAGCTTGGTTTCCTTTGCTTCAAAATCAAGATACTTGCCTTTATATACTCCATTATAATCTGTCGTTGATGCTTGTTTAAAATAGGCCTCCTTAATCACTGCTGCACTTCGTTTCGGGTAGTCCACGTTGACAATTTGAACAGGTGTGGGCTTTTTATGTATGACAGCAATGCCTTTATCTAAATAATATTGATTCGTTTGATTGATATCCTCCTCAAGAGTCATCCCTCTTTTGCCATAAGACCATTTTTTGAGATCTTGCCTTTTGACAGGGGATGAAGTTTGTTTCGTTTCAATATAGCGCTTGCCATTTGGATAATGGAAAGTCATTCGCATTCACCTCGCATGCTATTACCTATCATACCAAATATCCAGGTGTCATTGTTGAATAAAAAGTGCTAAATCATGAGGAATCTTTTCAACTAAACATAACGATAATATAGCAGCAAAATAAAAAGAGCTGTCCCAAAGGTAAAGGTGTCAGGCGCTACGATCAAGTATCTAGTATCACTTTGGAAAATAAAGCACTGGATATAGATAAATGGCGGGTGCCTGACCTCTTATGGGACAGCCCTTGTTGTTTCTATTAAAATGTCTGTGTTCTTTACGTGGATGGACGATCCGGTCCTTCCAGCTTTTTATCACCGTAGCCGGGTTTCGTGTCGGTTTGATTTTTAGACTGGACACTATTTTGTTTTGGTTTTTGTTTCATGATCAACACCTCCATTTATAGTGTGAGCAAAAGAACTATTTTCATTCTATAATTATGTCGAATCGGTGTATCTATATGAGAATAACTTCTTTCTTTGACGAATCGGTTCTAGTTTTGTCAAGGAGGAAGGGATGAGGGTTCCAAGAGAGAATATTTTTAATATACATTTGACCTTATTGCCTTTGGATGATTGCGATAATAATAGGAGGGCTCAAAATGGGAACAACCGTACTGCGAAAAGAAGAATTAATGGCGATGCTTCAGTCCATCAGTAGTCAGCTTGATCAATTGGAAAAGTCAATAGAGACTATTATCCCGAAAAAACAAATAGAGTGGCAAATGGAACAGAATATGCAGATTGAACAATGCGCCAAACAACTGGATGAGCTGGAGATAAAAATTTCATCCATAGACGAAAATAAAGATGCAGACCATTCCACAACAGCATTAAGGATAAATCAAAGTTTTGAAGAGAATCATTTACTTTTTAGTTAGTTCATGAAAAAATGCTTTAATAAATATGAAAAGGGAGTTCCATAACGGATCTCCCTTTAGTCTGCTCCAATGGGAACAGTTATAATTGCATTTTATTTTTTACCCCTTTTACTTCATATCAATTGTCAACTGACAATGACTCAATAATGAATCTCCGGGAGAACAGCTCCCAAATCTTCTAAATCTCGTACAAGCCCCCGGTAATCATAGAGCGAAATTTGGTCGTAAATATAGGCTTTCTTTGAAAAGTCCAATAATTCATTAACATCATCAGTGATATACTCACGAAGTTGAAGAAACATTAACCTAAGTTCGTGAATTGACATGAATAATTCCCCCTTAGCCCTTTGACACTATTTTATCACATATCTAAATTGTTTTTTGTTTTTGAAAAATTTAGATTTCCGACACAAACCCTCATGATTAGACAAAGTGCTAGGCATTGTCACCATCACGTTTGTGGACTCATATTCTATCATGATGAATCATAGAGGAGGTTTAACTGCTATGTATGGACAGATGTACAACCACTATTATTACGATGGGTATCAAATCATGCCTATTCAGCCGAATGCAGTCCCCCCATATAGTCAACAGCCCTATCCTGTTGCAAATAGACAGAATGGATTTCACAGACCTCAGGTTTTACCGTACGTCAATACACTTCCGTTCCCAAACTATCCGCCGGCGCCTGAAATGAATCCTCATTATCTTCAAGGAATAAACGGATTTCAGCAGGAATCGATTTATCAGCAGCAAAATGGAACTCAGGCACAGCATGTATTTCAAAATCCCCTTAACCCGTCCACACAAAATGCTGTGCATCCGCAGCAGCAGATGGGGAGTAATCCCTATATGAACCCTTATCCAAAGGGCTCTGTTATGGCGAAACAGCCTTCGGGGATGAAAACTGTACTGAATTCCTTTAAATCTCAGGATGGGTCGCTTGATATCAATAAAATGGTCGATACTGCCGGACAAATGATCAATGCTGTTAGTCAAGTGTCCTCTGTTGTAAAAGGCTTTGGCGGAATGTTTAAAGCATAGGCAAAAACGGTCTTCTATAAGGCCGTTTTGCTGTGTTTCATTAGTAAAAATACATAATTGGAAGGACAGCTATTCGTTGAATTTTACCATAATAAGAAAAAGTTTGAACACTTTGTGACGGTGGCAAGGGTGAAAATTTGAACATTTTATGACAGTGATAATAGAGTGATGTAAATCACAGGATGTCCAAGCAAATGCCGTTAAAATGGCAATAGATTACGGGAAAGAGGGGATTTATTAGATGTTTTGCTATCAATGTGAACAAACACCGTCTGGTGGATGTAAAGTAATGGGAGTTTGCGGTAAAGATGAAACAATTGCGAGTTTACAAGACACTATCATTTTTGGTTTGAAGGGTATTGCAGCTTACCGTACCCATGCAAACCAATTAGGGTATACAGATTCATTTGTTGATGCGACAACACATGAAGCATTGTATATGACTCTGACAAATTCAAATTTTAATGTTCAAGAACATATTGAAATGGCCATGAAGGTAGGTCAATCCGCTGTCCGGATTATGGAAGTACTGGACGAAGCACATACAAATCTTCTTGGAATTCCACAGCCTGTGCGTGTTTCCCAAAATAAAATCGAAGGTAAATGCATCGTTGTTACTGGACATAACCTTTTTGCATTAGAACAATTACTTAAGCAGACAGAAGGCAAAGGAATCAATATTTATACACACTCTGAAATGCTTCCTGCACACGGATATCCGGAATTAAAGAAATATCCGCATCTTAAAGGAAATATCGGTAAAGCTTGGTATGACCAACGCCGTCTGTTTGAAGAATTCCCAGGAGCTATTTTAGCGACAACAAACTGTGTCATGCCGATCAAAGGAACCTATGCAGACCGCATGTTCTCTTATGAAGTAGCAGGACTTGAAAACGTAGAAAAAATCACAGGCGATGACTTCAGCCCGCTCATTAACCGTGCTTTAGAGTTACCTGAAGCAAATATTGAATCAGATGAAACTTTACTAACAGGATTCCACCATGAAACCGTTCTTGGCTTGGCTCCTGAAGTAATCCAGGCTGTAAAAGACGGCAAAATCAAACGCTTCTTTGTTATTGCCGGCTGTGATGCACCAGGAAAAGGCGGAGAATACTACCGTGAATTAGCAACTTCTTTACCTCCTGAAACAGTCATCTTAACGACATCCTGTGGTAAGTTCCGGTTTAATGATGTTGATTATGGTACTGTACCGGGTACAGAGATTCCACGCTATATTGACTTGGGTCAATGTAATAACTCCGGTTCAACGATTAAAATCGCAAAAGCATTAGCTGATGCCTTTGAATGCGAAGTCAATGAACTTCCTGTCAGCATCGTTCTTTCTTGGTTTGAACAAAAAGCGGTTGCGATTTTACTTGGCTTATTCAGCTTGGGCATTCAAGATATCCGCATTGGGCCAAAACCGCCTGAATTTATTTCAGCAGGCGTGATGGATGTACTGCAAAATACATTTAACTTAAAATTAATCGGTACTGCACAAGAAGATATGAAAGCAATGCTTTCTCTATAATACTGGTTTCTTGTTGCAAATGACAGCCAAAAGAAAAAGCTGACTCTATGGATGAGTCAGCTTTTTTGCTTTTATTTATGACAGTAATTCCTCCGATAAAGTGGCAGAATCAAAGATTAAGTTGCCGCTGGAATCGGTTTCAATTAGTTCTTCCTTTTTCAGTTTTGTCAGTGTCCGACTGACTGTCTCTCTTGTCGTGCCGATCATATTAGCTAAATCACGGTTTGTAAATTCACTATGCAGCAGGATTCTTCCGTCATTTAATTGTTGCCCGTGGATTTTACCAAGGCGAACAAGCAATTTAATAATTTGTTGGTACGTGTTATTTAGGATTTGTGATTCGAGCCGTTCCTGCAGATCGACAATTTTTTCTCCAAGGACTTTAAACACTTTAATACATAATTCGGGATTTTCGATTAAAACCTTTTCAAATGCAGCAATCGGAACAACAACTAAAGTGGCATTTCTCATTACTTCTGAAAATGCCGGGTAGCCGCCTTTACGGAAGAAACCAATATGCGGAAACATATCTCCTTCTTTTAAAAAAGAAACAATTTGTTCTTTGCCTGACATATCTGTTTTATAGATTTTAATTTTCCCTTTGTAAATAAAATAAACATTTTCTAACGGTTCATCCTGCAAAAAAACATGGCTGCCTTTTTTCCACTCTCTTGAGATTGAAATATCGACAATATTATATATTTCTGTATCACTTAATTCACGAAAAAGAGTAAACTCAGATAATACCTTTTTTATTTCTTCTTTATTCACTATGCCGCCTCCCCGTAAATAACCCAATTACTTTACTATTATAACAAAAAAACAGGATTAAAAAAGTATTTAGAATACATGTTCACAGCTTCCAGTAAAAAATAAATGAAACCTCTTTTAACTCGAACGCTTATTCGCTAAAATAAGGAATATGAGGTGAAAAACCATGAATGTACGAAAAAACTTGCAAGATATGATAACAGAGTTTAAGAATGCTGAAGAATACAAGGAAAATATCATTCATTGGCATACGTTAGAAGCAAAAGAAGCGAGTGTGGCTGAATTTCCCGAATCAATTCATCCTATATTAAAAGAATCATTGCAGAAAAGGGGCATAAATACCCTTTATACGCATCAGAAACAAGCCTATGAGGCGGTCATGCAAAAGAAAAGTATTGTCGCCGTTACGCCAACCGCATCCGGAAAAACCTTATGTTATAATCTTCCCGTTATCCAGTCTATTATACAGGATTCCAATTCACGTGCCCTGTATATGTTCCCGACAAAGGCGCTGGCACAGGATCAAAAAAGTGAAATTAATGAACTGTTACAAGAAGGGAATTTAGCGATAAATTGTTATACGTATGATGGAGATACACCTGCGAATATCAGGCAGAAGGTAAGAAAAGCCGGACATATTGTGATCACAAACCCGGATATGCTTCATTCCGCGATCTTGCCGCATCATACCAAATGGGTATCTTTGTTTGAAAACTTGCGTTATGTTATCATCGACGAGCTTCATATTTACCGCGGCGTTTTTGGCAGCCATGTCGCAAATGTAATCAGGCGCTTACGGAGAATTTGTTCGTTTTACGGCAGTGATCCGATTTTTATCTGTACTTCGGCTACAATTGCGAATCCGCTTGAACTGGCCGAGAAATTAACTGAAAAGCAGGTGTTTTTAATTGATCGTAACGGAGCACCAAGCGGTGAAAAGCATTTCGTTTTTTATAACCCGCCGATTGTGAACAAACCGTTAAACATCCGCCGCAGTGCCACACTGGAAGTAAAAGAACTTGCAGGGGCCTTTTTAAAAAATAAAATCCAAACGATTGTCTTTGCCCGCAGCAGAGTCCGGGTTGAAATCCTCCTAACCTATTTGAAGGAGCTGGTAAAATTCCAGTTTGGACCTAAATCCATCAGGGGATATCGCGGCGGATATCTGCCGACTGAGCGCCGGGAAATTGAGAAAGGACTGCGAAACGGTTCCATTTATGGAGTAGTGAGTACGAATGCTTTGGAGCTTGGCGTCGATATCGGGCAGTTACAGGTGTGTATCATGACCGGTTATCCTGGTACGATAGCAAGTAGTTGGCAGCAGGCGGGGAGAGCCGGGAGACGCCACGGTGTAGCGCTCGTCATCATGGTAGCCAGTTCCAATCCGCTTGATCAGTATATCATTGGCAATCCGGATTATTTTTTCAAGCGCAGTCCGGAAACAGCGCGGATTAATCCCGATAATTTAATCATTGCCATCGACCATATTAAATGTGCCGCCTACGAGCTTCCTTTCAAAGCAGGAGAAGATTTTGGCAGCTTTGAAACGGAAGAGGTTCTTGAATATTTAACCGATGAAAGAATTTTGTTTCAAAACGGGGATAAGTGGCATTGGATGAATGATTCCTTTCCGGCTCATAATATCTCACTCCGTTCGGCTTCCCAGGAAAATGTCGTGATCATCGACTACTCAGAAACAGCGACGGTAAAGGTGCTGGGGGAAATGGACCGTTTCTCCGCCATGACGCTGCTGCATGAAGAAGCGATTTATTTGCATCAGGGAATTCAATATCAGGTAGAAAAGCTTGATTGGGAAGAAAAAAAGGCATTCGTCCGTGAGGTGGCAGTTGACTATTATACCGATGCTAATTTGGCGGTGGAGTTAAAGGTGCTCGAAGAGGATAAACTTCGAATGTTACATGATGTGGAAATAGGATATGGTGATGTCAGTGTGCTGGCAATGGCTACTATTTTTAAAAAAATAAAATTTGAAACCCATGAAAATATCGGCTCTGGTCCGATATCGCTGCCAGAGGAAGAATTGCATACCAGTGCAGCCTGGATCTCCTTAAACAGGGATTCGTGCGGTCTGAGTGAAGAAAGGCTCGATCGGGGGCTGATGGGCATGGCACATGCCCTAAAGTCTATTGCTCCGTTATTTGTTATGTGTGACTCTGGGGATATTCATGTTGTACCACAAGTAAAGGCAACGCATAATGAAAAACCAACCATTTTTTTCTATGACCGTTATCCAGGCGGTATCGGACTAAGTGAGAAAATATATGAAGGGATTGAAACCATTTTACGGGAAGCTGAGAAAATGGTGAAGGGCTGTTCCTGTGAAACGGGCTGTCCGTCCTGTATCGGTGCAGAAACTGCAGCAGAAAGTGCTAAACGTGACGTATACAGGCTGCTTTCATTATTTCAGACAAAATCAGGTATGATAGGTGAAATGGATCATGTCGATTAAGAAAAAATTAAACCGTCTAAAACCACATCTTTCCGGAATAAAGGCTGAAAAAAATGAAGTCTCAGATCCACCGGTAAAAAAGGCAGCTGCAGAAGTGCCGTTTGCCGAAGTTTGGCAGCAAAATGGAGTCCGGCCCTATTACGTGGAGGATGACTTTTGTCTTGTGAGAAAAGCAGCCTATCCGTTGGATGCGAAGCATGGCAAATATTCATTTTCCGAATTTCGCAAGGCTGTTGCGGCGTGGAATGAAAGTGAATACCATCATCCACTGTCTGCGGTCAACCATCGGCCGGAAGATTTATTTTTCTTTGATACAGAAACGACTGGCCTCGGGGGAGGGGCAGGGAATACGATTTTCCTCCTTGGACATGCCAGTGTAACGGAAAACGAAGTTGTTTTAACACAGCATATTCTTCCCCGGCCCGGGTCCGAAGTACCGCTGTACCAAAGCTTTTTAGAAGCAATCGATTATACAAAAATGGTGACATATAATGGGAAAAGTTTCGACTGGCCTGTGGTAAAATCAAGGCATACCTTAATTAGAGAGCATGTACCGAAACTGCCCCCATTTGGTCATTTTGATTTATATCATGCGGCACGCCGCCTCTGGAAACACCGTCTCGAACGGCTAAAGCTGTCTATAGTCGAAAAGGAAATCCTCGAGTTTGAACGCAAGGACGATATCCCGGGATTTTTAGCTCCCATGATCTATTTTGATTATGTCGAGCGGCAGGATCCGGAAGGAATGCTTGGGGTTCTGAAACATAATGAATTCGACATTTTGTCACTCATTTCATTATACACGCATCTCTCTTATCAGCTGCTGCGGCAGAGCGCCGGACAGACTGCACAGGAAACGTTTGAAGTAGGACGCTGGTATTCCTATATTGGTGAGTCTGAGACGGCAGAAAAGGTATTTTCAGAGCTTTCGGAAGGGAATGGAGCAGAGGCCGTGCAAGCACGTCATGCCCTTGCCTTCCAGGCGAAAAAGAAAAAGGATTGGCAGCGGGCCGCTCAGCTGTGGGAAAATGTAGCGAAACACGCAAGGGGGCGGATCCAATTCGAAGCTTGTATTGAACTGACCAAAATTTATGAACATCGTTTAAAGGAATTTGAACAAGCATTAGAATATGCTGAACAGGCCCTTACGATTGAATTACAAAATTTTGATCCAGCTGCGTTAAGGAAACGAATCAGCCGTCTCGAAAATAAAATCACTGTCAGCTTGAAGGGATAAATGTGTCTAAAAAGTGTCATTTGCAATTTTTGTCGAATTATTTGTTATTTCCTTGTTGTCTGTACCTATAGTTGAAGGTAAAATATTTAATTGTATGGGAATTCATTAGGAGTCTTTTGAGAGGCGGATAAAGGATAAAATGTATAAAGCGATTTTGTATTTGTTCTTTGTTGTAGTTTGTTTAACGGCGGTTGTTTTCACGAGCTTTAAAAATAGTTTTTACACGCTGCTGTAAAGCCGCGTTATAGATAAAAAAATAGGTTATTTCCTTAGTACAAGACGCCCTTTGTCATCATAGGTTATAAGTGTAAAGAAACTTATGATGAGAGGAGATAAAAGTATGTTTTGTAGACCTAATTGCTGCCCTACAGTGGTTGCACCCGCTGTAGTCTGCCCAACAAAATGCTGTGTGAATCATACATGTGAAAACATTATTGTTCCGCATGTACACCCTTCGCACACAACGACGGTGAACCACATTAACTACCAGCATCAGCATCATTTCCCGCATACGAATTCTGTCGTGAATCAGGTGACAAGCACTGATATTGGTGCTGTGCCAGGACCTCCGCCGCCACCAACAGGAGGATTCGGCGCAGGAGGCTTTGGACCGGGAGCTGGTCCTGGATTTGGACCTGGATTTGGTCCCGGGTTTGGACCTGGATTTGGACCGGGTGTAAGACCAAGACCTGGATTTTATTAATAAGCAATGATTAGGGTTTGACTCACAAACCTCATGGGTATACCCCCTGACTTTGTGAGTCAGCCTTTTATTTTTATCGCAATTATATGTATAATAGAAAGATAAATTGACAAAATAGCATATTTTTGAAAAAATATATATTGATGATTGGTAATTATTGAGGTGAAAATGATGCTGTCTGATAAAGTGAAATTAACGGCAAAGGATATATTAGAGAAAGAATTCAAAACGGCAATGCGCGGATATAAACAAGAAGATGTCGATAAGTTTCTTGATTATATTATAAAAGACTATGAAACGTTTCATCAGGAAATGGAAGAACTGCAGCAGGAAAATATGCGTTTAAAAAAGCAAATTGAAGAAGCATCGAGGCGGCCTGTAACACAAACTGCCGGTACAACGAATTTTGATATTTTAAAACGGCTTTCCAATTTAGAAAAACATGTTTTTGGCAGCAAATTGTACGAATAACGTTAATTGGTGCTAATTCAAAGAATTGCTATTGCTATTCGTGCTGAGATTCACTATAATGATCATTGTCATCATTAATAGCGTTCGGGTAATCGCTGTATGCTTGTCATGCAGAGGAAAGTCCATGCTCGCACAGGCTGAGATGCCTGTAGTGTTCGTGCCTGGTCAAAAAATAAGCCAGGGCAGCTGATACCAGCTGACGGCAGGGAAAATACCTAAGTCCGTCATCGGATATGGTATGACTACCTTGAAAGTGCCACAGTGACGGAGCCTTTTCAGAAATGAAAAGGGTGGAACGAGGTAAACCCCGCGAGCGAGAAACCCAAATTATGGTAGGGGCACTTTCTCAGAGGAAATGAACAAAGAGAAGGACAGATGAGTAAAACATCTGTAGATAGATGATTACCACCTGAGTACGAGACTAAGGGTCGTTTGCAGTACAAAGGAACAAAACATGGCTTACAGAGCGTTATTAATGTCTGATAAATGATGATGAACATCCGGGCTGACTCCTGTGACATTGAGTCGGCTTTTTTCATGTATAAAGAAAATGGAAGATAAACGATAAGGGTGAAAACATGACAAATTATGATTTAATTGCAACAGCCGCCATGGGGATGGAAGCACTTGTAGCAAAGGAAGTTCGGGCATTAGGATACCAATGTGAGGTTGAAAATGGAAGAATCAGCTTTAAAGGTGACGAATCAGCAATTGCCCGCTGCAACCTGTGGTTAAGGACTGCGGAACGGATAAAAATAAAGGTAGGAGAATTTAAAGCGACAAGTTTTGATGAGTTATTTGAAAAAACAAAGGCGCTGCCATGGGAGCGTTTTTTGCCGGAAAATGCGGAGTTTCCGGTATCCGGAAAATCAGTTAAATCAAAGCTATTTAGTATTTCAGACTGCCAGGCAATCGTGAAAAAGGCAATTGTCGAAAGGCTGAAGAGCCAGTATAAAAAAACGACATGGTTTGAGGAAAATGGCTCGTTTTTTAAAATTGAAGTGTCGCTCCATAAAGATATTGCATTACTTACGATCGATACAGGCGGTGCTCTGCACAAAAGAGGTTATCGCGTATCACAGGGGGAAGCACCGCTGAGGGAAACTATGGCGGCTGCTTTAGTGATGCTGACGAACTGGCATCCGGACAAACCGTTCGTCGATCCATTCTGCGGCTCAGGAACGATTCCGATTGAAGCAGCGCTGATCGGACAAAATATAGCACCCGGCTTTAACCGTGATTTTGTTTCTGAATCATGGGACTGGATGGATGCGAAAGTGTGGGAGCAGGCAAGAGCTGAGGCTGAGGACCTAGCCAATTACGACCAGCCGCTGGATATTACCGGCTCGGATATTGACCACCGCCTTGTGAAAATCGCCCAGGAGAATGCTTCTGAAGCCGGATTTGGTGACGTGATTACCTTTAAACAGATGCAGGTAAAGGATTTTACAACGAGGAAGGAATATGGTGTGATCGTAGGGAACCCGCCTTATGGAGAGCGTCTTGGAGAAAAAGAAGCGGTACGGGAAATGTACCGCGAGATGGGACAGGCATTTGCCAGTCTGGATACATGGTCGATCTATATTTTGACATCTGAAGAAGAATTTGAAACTTATTATGGCAAAAAAGCAACGAAAAAACGGAAACTATTTAATGGATTTATCCGCACCGATTATTATCAATACTGGGGAAAAAGACCTCCGCGTGAAAAATGATGCCCCTTCAGGCATCATTTTTTCAAACCTCCAAATCTAATTGGATTTCTGCCGCTTCTTATTTTTGCTATATCAATATAATGTAATGGAAGTGAATTTGTATTCTTTTTGGAGGGAATACCATGTTTGAGTTTTATCAATTTGTCATAATCCCCATCATCATCGGTATTGTGGAGGTTGTCAAAAGGGCGGGTCTGCCATGTAAATTCAGTCCGTTAGTTTCATTAGCACTAGGCTTATTTTTTGGCTTTGTCTTCTTAGATACATTTAAAGAAAGTATAATCATCGGATTTATCGTTGGACTGTCTGCCACTGGATTATACAGCGGAAGTAAAAATCTAAATGAGGCGGTCAGAAAAAAGCCGCAATGAAACTAAGAGAGCTTTATCGTAGAACATTTTTGTTTAGTCGATTATTTTAATCGAAATATATGCATTTCTTATCGCACGTCTGGTATAATAATACAGTTGTGGTAAAGAGCGTCTTTCTAGAGAAAGACGCTTTCGTTTTGCTTAACTTTATTCAGCAGAAGTCCCCCGCTTCTATAAATTGTGGGATGAATGCAAAAAAGTTAACCAATCCAGGGGGGGGTTAAACCCCGGCCAAATAAAGTTAAAGCCTCCGGCGGATGCCACGATTTTTTAAAGGGAATTTTTCGAGCAAGCTCGAAAAAAATCGGGCGCAAATACGCCAAGGCGAATTTGATATTATAATGAGGGATACAGTAGCTGCTAAATGGAGGGATTTGCTTGAGTAATCGTTTGCCATTTGAATTAACCAAAACAGAGTCATTTTTTGACCGTTTAGGTGAATGGATCGGGGATGTGTTTTATGATTTACTCCCGGAGGCCGGTTTTGAACTAAGAGATGAACAAATATATATGGCGTATCAGCTTGAAAATGCCTTTAAAGAAAAGAAGGTCATGTTTGCTGAGGCAGGCGTTGGTACAGGAAAAACGATTGTTTATCTTTTATATGCAGTCTGTTTCGCGAGATACACGAATAGGCCGGCTGTCATCGCCTGCGCTGATGAGACATTAATTGAGCAGCTCGTGAAAAAAGAAGGGGATATTGCTAAATTAGAAACTGCGCTGAATTTAAATATTGATGTGCGGTTAGCTAAGTCAAGAGATCAATATTTATGTTTAAATAAATTGGACAAGCTTATTTCCTTCAGTGATGAAGAGCATTTTCATCAAATCTATGATGCTCTCCCTGACTTTATTTATGGTAATCAATCGCTGCAAACATTTGAGAGATTTGGAGACCGAAAAGATTATCCGGTGCTGACTGATGAACAATGGAAACAGATTGGCTGGGACTCCTTTGAGGATTGCTTTACATGTGAAAGAAGACATCGCTGCGGACAGACACTTCATCGTGATTGGTACCGGAAGTCGCATGATATTATTATTTGCTCGCATGACTTCTATATGGAGCATATTTGGACAAAGGATTCACGGAAGCGTGAAGGGCAGCTGCCCTT
Source organism: Bacillus benzoevorans (assembly GCF_014207535.1). Classification (GTDB taxonomy): domain Bacteria; phylum Bacillota; class Bacilli; order Bacillales; family Cytobacillaceae; genus Bacillus_BD; species Bacillus_BD benzoevorans. The sequence goes on along the minus strand of NZ_JACHGK010000003.1, from coordinate 97,459 downwards.
ACTGCCGGAACATTCCTCTGTTGTCTTTGATGAGGGTCATCTGTTAGAGTTTGCTAGTCAAAAGGCCATGACCTATCGTTTCAGTGAGACCATCCTCGATAGACTGCTGGCTAAATTAATGACCAATGATGTAAGGGAAAAAACCTTGCTTTTAATTGAGGATGTGTTGTACCAAAATGAACTATTTTTCTATGAATTGAAAGAGTCATCATTCTCAAATAAGGGTTCTGATAAATTAACCGTGAACAAATCGGAGAAATTGAAAGGATCAGGCAAGAAGCTCTTGCATCTTATCAGTTCACTTGAGGAGGAACTTGTCTTTGAGAGTGAGATGTTTTCGATTAATGGCTATGATTTAAAAATTGTCGAGGAATATCTAGAACAGATTTCCTATTCCCTGTCTTTATTCTTAAAGGAAATAAAAGGGATTACCTGGTTTGAAGAACGTGATGGAGAAAGAACTTTAGTAATTATGCCGCGGTTGGTTCAGGAGATTATGAAGGATAAAGTCTTTTCCAATAAAAAGCCGTATATCTTTTCATCCGCAACGCTGTCGGAGTCCAAAACCTTCACGTACATGGCCAAATCTCTTGGGATCGAGGATTATTTATCTTTTTCCGTTGCTTCTCCATTTGCCTATGATGAAAATATGGTTATCGAAATGCCGGCTTTTGCCGATCAGGACATAGCAGCAAAAATGGCTTATACTGTGGAGCAATTAAAGAAAACAAACGGACGGACGCTGGTTTTATTCTCTTCACAACATGATTTAACGGCATTTAAGCAATATTGTGAGTCCGGTCTGTCTTTCCCAATCTATTTTGAAGGAGATGCCGAGATCAGCACTCTTGTTTCCTGTTTTCAAAATGAAGTGGAGTCGGTTTTATGTTCTGTCCATTTATGGGAAGGTTTGGATATCCCGGGAAGCTCACTTGAAAATGTGATTATCTTTTCCCTGCCGTTTCCGCCGAATGATCCCGTGTTTACGGCGAAAAGAGATGCCGCCAAGGACCCGTTTGCCGAGGTGGATATGCCGTATATGCTCTTAAGACTGCGTCAAGGAATCGGACGTTTAATCAGGACACGGGAGGACCAAGGGAAAGTACATATCTTAATCAATAAAATGGAAGAAAAACATGTAATTGAATCTGTGCTATCGATTTTGCCGACACGGGTTAACAGTGTCCATAAGTAAGAGCAAAATCACAGTAAAGTTGTGATGGTTATCACGATGTTATTCCTAAAAAGCGGATAAACTATGGGTAACAAATTAAAGGGGGAGTTAATGTGAGAACATTTACTGCAACTGTTAAAGCACCAGATTATCCGCCGCGTGAAAAACATCCAACAATTTTCAATACATTTGATTCATTAAATTCCGGCGAAGCCATGCAGTTGATTAATGACCATGATCCGAAGCCGTTGTTTTATCAATTCATGATGGAAAGAACGGATCAATTTACATGGGAATATTTAGAAGAGGGTCCGGAAATCTGGAAGGTAGCGATTAGCAAAAAATAAATCAACGCTTCCCTTCTTGCAAATGGGACAACAGTGTGAGCTGTTGTCTTTTTTCTTGATGTTTATGTATCCCTGCCTTAAGATTGAGATACAATGGAAAAAGTATGAATCAATGGAGGGATAGGGTTGAGTCGATCAATTTTGCAAATGGAAAAAGAATTTGTAAACTATACGAAGAAGATCACTGCTTATAATGAGGCTCTTGCATTGATTTATTGGGATTTACGGACCGGAGCACCTAGACAGGGGACAGGCCAGCGCGCGGAAGTAATCGGGATTTTATCTAGTGAGGTTTATGACCTGTCCGTATCAGAAGCTATGGCTGCATACATAGCAAACCTGTCCAGCTTGGAAGCGCAAAATATCATAGCGGAAACAACGAAAACATTAATCGAAGAATGCAAAAAGGAATACGATTATAAACGGAAAATTCCTGCAGAAGAATATAAAGAGTACACTATTCTCTTATCTCAGGCCGAAACGGTGTGGGAAGAAGCAAGAGAAAAATCTGATTTTGCTCTATTCAAACCCTATTTAGAGAAAATTGTAACGATGACAAAACGGTTTATTACTTATTGGGGATCTGAAGGGAATAAATATAATACCCTGCTTGATTTATATGAACCGGGTATGACAACGCACGTTTTAGATCGGGTATTCAGCGACCTCCGTGCCAGCATCGTCCCGCTGGTGCAAAAAATCGCTGCAGCGGATAATAAACCGAAAACTGACTTCTTATTTCAAACCTTCCCCAAAACATCTCAGCGTGCCTTTAGTATCGAAGTATTAAAGCAAATGGGATATAACTTCGAGGCAGGCCGACTTGATGAAACGGTACATCCATTTGCCACAGGGATTAACCGTGGAGATGTCCGGATTACAACAAGATATGATGAATCAGATTTCCGCATGGCTGTATTTGGGACGATACATGAGGGAGGACATGCTCTGTACGAACAGAATATTCGAGAGGATTTAACAGGAACCCCTCTATGCAGCGGAGCTTCCATGGGGATACACGAATCACAATCGCTGTTCTATGAGAATTTCGTCGCCCGGGACCTCTCCTTTTGGAAAAAGAATTATGAACTGCTGAAGCAATTTACAAGCGGTCATTTCGATCACGTTCCAGTAGAAAAATTCTATCGTGCTATTAATGAATCAAAGCCGTCGTTAATCCGCATTGAAGCCGATGAATTAACTTATCCGCTTCATGTGATGATCCGCTACGAAATTGAAAAAGGACTGTTCAATGATGAAATCAAAGTAGAGGATCTGCCTTCGGTTTGGAATGATAAATATGAGGAATACTTAGGCGTCCGGCCAAGCAATGATAAAGAAGGGGTCCTGCAGGATGTACATTGGGCAGGCGGAAGTTTCGGCTATTTTCCATCCTATGCCCTTGGGCTTATGTATGCTGCGCAATTTAAGCAGGCGATGCTGGTAAGTTTGCCAAATTATGCGCAATTACTCGAAGAAGGAAATTTACAGCCAATTAAAGAGTGGCTCACCACCCGTATCCATCAATTTGGCAAACTGAAAAAACCGCTGCAAATTTTACAGGACGCGACCGGTGAAGGCTTAAATGCAGAATATTTAATCGAATATTTAACGGAGAAATATAGCGGCATTTACCAGCTGTAAATGTACCTTTAGCAGGCAAAAAAAGAACTCTGCCGAGAGACAGAGTTCTTTTCGTAAAATGCTACCACAATTTGAATCCCTTTGAAGGTGCTGGAGCATTTTGAATGATATCAATAAATGGAATGGTGTAAGCGAATAGAATTAATAATGCTGTAATTCCAAGCCATAATTTCCAGTTTTCATAAACAAGTGGTGTTGGTTCAGCGTCTGCATCAACTTCGCCAACAAGGAATTCTTGCTCACCTTTTGGTGCAAAGAAAGCAAGGTTAATGAAAATGCAAACCATCACGATAATTGAGATGAATAGGATGGAACCGCCAACTGCTTGCGCAATTTGGTATGGAATCCATTCAGCCGCTTGTGCAGCGCCGCCATATTCAGAAAATGCAGAACGGCGTGGGGCACCTAGAAGACCTGCAGCATGCATTGCGCCTGACATAAATGTCATGCCGACCGCCCATAGAATCCCTTGAACAAGCGCTAATTTATTCATTTTTTTCGTTAATACGCGCCCGGTTAAATGCGGTACAAGCCAGAATGAAACTCCAAAGAATGTTAAGAGTACGGCTGTTCCAACTGTTAAATGGAAGTGACCTGTTACCCAGATAGTGTTATGGACAACTTGGTTCATTTGGTGGGAAGCGTTAACGATACCACCGGCACCAGCTGGAATAAAGGCTAACATCCCAATGAATGGAACGGTAAAGCGGGCATCGCCCCAAGGTAACTTTTTCAACCAGCCAAACAGGCTTTTTGCACCAATTTGCCGACCATGTTTTTCAAATGTAGCAAATAATGCGAAAGCAGTCATAAACGATGGAATAACAACTAAGAAGGTTAAGACAACCTGTAAGAACTTCCATGCTGGATCAATACCTGGTTCTAATAATTGATGGTGGAATCCAACTGGAATTGAGAATAAAATAAATAGAATGAAAGACATACGTGCCAATGAATCAGAGAAAATCTTTGCACCAATAACTTTTGGAATAACAACATACCATGCCATATAAGCTGGCAGTAACCAGAAGTATACGAGCGGATGTCCGAAATACCAGAATAGGGTACGGCTGGCAAGAATATTAATACCGTCAACCATTCCTAAAGACCAAGGCAATAATTGAAGCAATACTTCTACGGCAACACCTAATGTACATACATACCACATGACAGAGTTAACAACTGACATAAATGTTAACAGCGGGCTAGGTTTTCCTGGGTTTGCTTTTTTCCATCTTCTATAGCCGATAATAATGGCTGCGCCGCCCATCCAGCTGCCTACAATTACAAGGGTTAGACCAAGATAATAAAGTGCATGTGCCTGTAATGGTGCATAGAATGTGTATAATACAGAAGCTTTATTTGTTAAAATCATCGCAGCTGCCATTGCAGTACCGATTAACATGAGCCAAAAACCAATCCAGCCAAGTCTGCGCTGGGCATTAGAATATGCACCTGCTGTGAAGCTGACTGTGGCTTGCATAAATCCCATGATAAAGAATGTGGTTACGACAAGAGCAAGAATAACACCATGAACAGTAAGAATTTGATAATACCCAATACCAGCCGGTAATGTTACTTTACCGGAACGAACGAGAACTTGTAATAAACCGGCAAGACCACCGACCAAGAGACAGGTAAATACGACATACATATGTGCCATTACTAATTTAGCATCGCGGCGGTCTAATTTCTTCATTGCACCTGGAGTGTTCATTGTTTAACCACCTCGATTTTTGATGTCATTAAGTGGTGACCTGCACCGCAATATTCGTTACAAAGGATTAAATATTCGCCCTCTTTGTCAAAAGTAGTAACGATTTCACTGATATATCCTGGTTCAAGCATCATATTGATATTTGTACCAGCAACTTCAAAACCGTGGATAACGTCTTTAGTAGTAGCCATCACTTTTACTTTTGCTCCAAGCGGTACTTGTACTGATGCTGGATTGTAAGAAAACGCAGATGCTACAAATACTAATTCATAATCCCATTCTTTTCCTTCAACCTTGTTAAGTCCAGGCTTATCAAATGGTGCTGTTGTATCTACCTTTTCTGGATTAATAGTTGTTAAACAACTTGGCGGCTGATTACCTAAGTAGAAAGCACTTACTCCTAAGACGGTTAGGAAGACAATAAGTGCTGCTACCCCAAAAGTAAGCCAGGCCTTTTCAAACTTATGCATATGCATGGCTTCGTTCCCCCTTTAATTTTCTTAAAAACGATCTAAATAGACAAAGTAAACGCTTACCCAAGTGGCTACAATGATAGCGCCGACAAGAAAAACAGATACTAATGTTCCTTTTAAGTTTGCGTTTTCATCAGCAGTAGCCTTTCCGTCAGTTTTATGCTTAAGTTGTGCCATTTTCTCTCACTCCCCTCAGTGGATTGGAAAAAGTAAATGATTACAATTTCATAATACTAGACAATTGCGAAGATTCCACACTGTTTAGAGCAATTCACAAATTATTCATATTTTGCTTTATTACCATGTGAGTAGTGTAAAGTTGATTGGATGGTGATTTATGTCACCTTGAAAGACTTTTAAATATGAATAAAGTGTGAACTTTGAGAATAGAAATGGACAAGCTTTGTTGAATTTTGTCATTCTTTAGCGGATGATGTACTTTGTTATATAAGGTAATATGGTTAATTGAACTGAAAGTGAAGAATGTCACTTGGGCATGTTCCAGTCAATCTAACATAGCTTTTTCAGTCTAAGTGATCAAACCGATTGACAAATGATGAATCTTGCTAAGAGTGGTGCAAAAACAAAATAATAAGAAAAATGGTTGAAAATAGAAGTACATAAATCCGAAGATTTCATTCCAGTAAGAAAGAACTTAAATAGCCTATCACGCAAGAATAAGCTGATTAGATCATAAGAAGGAGCCGTCCAAGGACAGCTCCTTTTAATTTCTATCATTCATCAAACAGTATAAGCAGCACAAGATTCCCTGCATTTTCGATCATAATTGACAGGCGGTAGACCTTTTCAAACCCATATAGTTTGGTATCGCCAACGAGCACGGTCGGCGGGGTAATGTCCATATTAAAACCAAAAGCAGCTAGGCTTGTTGATAATTTTCCTCCGAACATATTGCCTAATTCACCAGCAAAGGACTTTAGCAGTTCACCCTCAATCGACATTCCAAACATTCCTTTGCCAATGGAGCAAAATGTCTCCTCGTTGCCGTTAATGATTAATCTGCCTTTGATATCTCCGGTGATTCCAATTAATACTCCAATAGAATGCTGCTGATAGGGTTGTGTGAGTATGGAAGGTTTATCTGGATGAATCGCAAAAGGGAGAACTTCCTTGACAGATTGCAGTGTATTTTCTAATAAAAAAACAGCAGTATTTTTTGTTTTCACATTCATCCCCCTGACCAAAGTCCGTATATGTAACATTCTAGCATAGTTAAATAGTCATATGTGTAAAGAATTGATAAATTTTACTGGCTGATGTTTTCAGAATAGATTTGTGAAGAAAGTAGTGTGTTGCCTAATTGTTATTGAAATTCATTCTCAATAATGCTATGATATGGAAAAATAAATGAATACTATCAATAAATTTTTCAGGAGAGTGATTGCGCATGGCCTTTGTTTTCATCGCCATAACGGTGATCATTTATGCCTTTGTATTAAAATATGTTTTGAACCGCATATCCAAACCTCATCACAATTAGTCAGACATGACATACTTGAATCCTGTTATCGGCTGCCGAACATGTTATCAGCCTTAAAGGGTGAAAATCCTTTGTTTGAAACGAATACGAAATAGAGCCGGACTTTATCAATATGAAATCCGGCTTTTTTTGCTAATTCCCTGATTCACTTTTATCCAAAGCCACTTTTAAATCGTCTTTCACACTTGTTTCTGCAAGCGGTACACGCGAGCGGTAAGCTGAACGGCAAATCATATGGGCTGAAACAGGCGCTGTTAGAAAAACGAAGAAAATTCCAAGCAAGAGCCGGATGCTGAAATAATATTCTGTAATAAGGAAAAATAGGAAAGTACCTGTCAAGATACAAAGGACTCCGAGGGTGGAGCTTTTTGACGCTGCATGTGACCGGGTATAGACATCGGGCAGCCGTAATATTCCAATGGCACTTAAAAAGCTAAAGCAGGTTCCAATCAAAATCAGGATGGCGGCAATGATTTCACTTGATACGTTTGCGTTCAATGACAACACCACTTTCAATAAATCTGGCAAAAGCAATCGTACCGACAAAAGAAAGGATCCCCAGAAGCAGGATAATATCTAGAAAGGCATGCGTTCTCAAGTAAATAGACACAATCGCCACACCGGCGATCAAATGAATACCGATAAAATCCAGTGCTTGGACGCGGTCGGGTACAGAAGGACCTTTGATCAATCGGTAAATGATCACCAGTATGGAAAGGGTAATAAAGAATAAAGCAGTTATTAATATCGTATTAAACATAACGCGTCACATCCTTAATCGCTTTTTCAAAAATCTTCACCGACTTTTTAACAGCATCGCTTGATTCTGGGATGTCCATGGCATGTACATATAAAATCTTGTTATTTGGTGCCAGCTCCATGACCACTGAACCAGGCGTTAGGGTGATTAAGAGCGAAAGTAAAGTAATCTCTATATCACCTTCCAACTCTGTCTCTAATTTGAAAATGCCCGGTGTCACATTGATTTTCGGACGTGTAACCTGTTTGATAACAAGGATGCTTGATGTAATTAATTCATGTGTGAACACAAGCAATAACCTAAAAACAGCTAAAATGGTCCATAAATAAAACCGATGATTGAAAAAGCGGCGCAGACTGAATACAATGATGATACCCACTATATATCCGCTGAAAAAAGCCAAGATCCTCCATTCATCCTGGAGAAACATCCACAAAAAAGCGATAAATAAATTAATCAGTAATTGGAAAGGCAAGCCATTCACCTCATTTCATCATTTGACTTTGTTAAGGTACTCGTTGTCCCTTGAAGATCGCGTCGATGTACAAATCAGGATTTAATAATTGTACCGCTGCTGTTTGCACATATTCGGCCACTTCTTCAGCTCCCACACCTAATAAAACAGTTGCTGCGGTTAACGGTACCATTGGCAGCATCAGCCCCCTTGTCGTTCCCTTTTCCATTTCATCACTTAATGTGGTTTCTCCCCAAAAGACATTCATAAAAATCTTCATAACAGAATACAAGACCATTAAGCTAGTCATGAGCCCGATAGCGCCTAACCAATAATAGCCGCTGTAGAATGTTCCTTTTGTAATTAATACTTTCCCAAGCAGACCGCTAAAAGGGGGGATTCCGGAAACGGAAAGGGCAGCGATAAAGAAGATCCAGCCTAAATAGGGATGGGTGCGGATCAGCCCGCTGATTTCTTTGATTTTACTTGTTCCGGTCAGAAAAATAATCGTTCCTCCTAAAAGGAATAACAGAGATTTAATAATCATGTCATGGATGAAATAATAGATCATTCCAGTAAAGGCGTCTTCGGTAAAGGCTGCAAGACTCGCGAGGACTAATCCTGCGCCAATAATGACGTTATAGGTAAGAATTTTTTTAATATCGTTGAAGGCGACGGCACCGATAGCTCCTAGGAGCATCGTCAGCCCGGCTAATATCCCGATCATCAAATGCGTGATTTGCGTCTCATGATAAAAGATAAGGGTAAACATGCGAATAATGGCATAAATCCCCACCTTTGTTAATAGGGCTGCAAATATCGCAGCGATTGCTGTTGGAGGGGAACTGTAGGAACCCGGCAGCCAAAAGAACAAAAACAGTCCGGCTTTCATGCCAAATACAATGATAAATAACAGTGCCACCGTGGTGATTAGTCCATCCTGCCCGGCTTCGGCAACCCTTAGAGAGAGATGGGCTAAATTTAACGTACCTGTAATGGAATACAGATAGGCAATCGCCACAAGGAACAGAAAGGAAGAAACGACATTCACAAGAATATACTTAAAGGCTTCACGCAGCTGAATTTTCGTTCCCCCGTGAACAATCAGCACATAGGAGGATATTAACATCACTTCAAAACAAACATATAAATTGAACAAATCACCTGTTAAAAAGGAACCATTCACCCCTGTGATTAAAAATAAAAACAAAGGATAAAAGAAATACTTTTCCCGCTCTCTTCCAATCGAACGAAAGGCATACAATAAACAGCAAAGAGAGACAGCACTCGTGGTGATAAGGAGTAAGACAGAAAACATATCAGCCGTCATGCCTACGCCAAAAGGTGCATCCCATCCGCCTAGCTGCAACGTCTGAATCCCCTCATGGTTCACTTGAGCAAGCAGAATGATAGAGCAAATTCCTGCGCCAAGCACTGCCAGCATACTCCCCATTCGCTGCAGTACAAGATGATGACGAAAAAGAACTAAAATCATCCCCACTGTCAAAGGGATGAGAATCGGCATTAAGACTAAGTTATTCATCGGCATTTCCCCTTAATTGTTCAATATTATCTGTTCCATATATTTTATAGATACGATAACTCAAGACTAATAATAGTGCTGTGACAGCAAAATTAATGACAATCGCTGTCAGGATTAATGCTTGCGGGAGGGCGTCCGTAAAAACATGAACCTTTTCACTTAGCAATGGGGGAGAACCGGTCTTTAGTCCGCCCATTGTCATAATCAATAAATTGATGCCATGGCTGATAACAGAGGTACCTAAAATGATCCGCTGCATATTTTTTGACAGGATTAAGTAAGTACCAATCATAAAAAACAAACCGACAAGAAGTGACATCACTGTTTCCATTATGAGCGATCCTCACTTATCGTTAAAATAATCGTGACGGCTGTACCAATGACAGCCAGGGCGACACCTGTATCGAATAGGAGAGCGGTTGCCAGCTCAGTACTCCCGAAGAAAGGAAGATCGAAATAGCCGAAGGTCTGTGATAAAAAGGGTGCATCGAAAAATAGACTGCCTGCACCGGTTAAGATGGCAATCAATACACCGAAGGCGGCCACTTTCGTAAAATCATAAGGGATATTTTCCCTTAGTGTTTCAATATCGAACGACAGCAGTAACAGGGTGATCCCAGATGCGGCGGTTAAACCGCCGATAAAGCCGCCTCCGGGATTATGGTGTCCGCCGTAAAACAGATAAATGGAAAAGGTAAAGATGATGACAACGGCAAGTTTCGTCACCGTTTGTAAAATAATATCATTTGGTTTCATTTTTCTCTCCTCCCAGTTTCAGTTTAATTAATGTGTAGACACCTAATCCGGCAATACATAAAACGGATATCTCCAGCATCGTATCGATTCCGCGGAAGTCAACAAGGATGGCATTGACAATATTCTTTGCTCCGGCAAGTTTATAGGCATTTTCAAAATAATGGACAATGGGAGGAAACATCCGATTTCCATTTGCCGCTAAGGCGAGTATCGTAACAATGATCCCGACTCCAAGTGAAATAATGAAATTGACTGCTTTAAATGACAGTCCGCCCATCCTTTTACCGAAGTCCGGCAGGTGATAGAAGCAGAGTAAAAAAAGGGAAGTTGTGACCGTTTCAACGACCAATTGGGTCAAAGCTAAATCAGGTGCCCTAAAGATGACGAAAAACATCGCAACAATAAATCCAAGAGCACCGACTGCAATAAGTGAAACCATCCTTGTTTTGGCAAACATTACCGCAAAGGCAGCAATGACCATGCATGTAATAAGAGCGGCCTCATAGAAATTAATCGGTGCATCTTGGGTAGTATCAAAAGAAATCCCATTTAGTATAAGACTGGCTCCTCCCATAACGATGATAAAAAAGACAAGGATATAGATTAAATAATGGCGGATAGAGCCTGTCATATATCGATTGGTCCATTTCATCGAAAAGCTTTCCGACTTTTCAAGCCATCTGTCATAGAAGTTATTAAGGGTAAGAAAGGACGGATAGTTTCTGAAAATCCGTACCCATTTTTTAAAGGTTCGATATAAGATGACACCGAAAACGAAAACACCCATTGTCATGAATAATTCTGCTGTAAAGCCATGCCACGGGCTAATGGTTATCTGAAATCCCCCGTTTTCGGCAATAGATGGCAGAACGGCATTGAAAGCTGGCATGATCAGGTATTCGGCGGCTGTATTCGGAATAAAGAATAGGACAATGACCAGCGCGGCAAGAATAGCCGGAGGGATGAGCATTCCGACAGCAGGCTCATGTGGTTTTTTGTCTAATTCGATCCGTCTGCGTTTTCCAGTAAAGGTCTTAAAAACAAGGATCATACAGTAAACAAATGTAAAGACACTTGCTACCCAGGCGATAACCGGAAACAAGATTCCCCATGTTTCCAGCTGTAACACATTCAATTGTGAGATGCTTAACATATTGGTAAAGAACATTTCCTTGCTCAGAAATCCGTTAAACGGAGGGATCCCTGCCATAGAAAAACTGCCAATTACAGCAAGCGTGAAAGAGATGGGCATATAATGCAGCAAGCCGCCTAAACGGCGAATATCACGAGTACCGGTTTCGTGGTCAATGATCCCGACAACCATAAACAAGCTTCCCTTGAAAGTGGAGTGATTGATCAAATGAAAGATGGCAGCAAAAACGGCTGCAGCATAAACCGATGACTCATCACCCATACCTGTATACATTGAAACAGAACCTAAACCTAAGAGACTCATAATTAAGCCTAATTGACTAATCGTTGAATAGGCTAAGAGCGCCTTCAGATCCGTTTGCTTTACAGCGTTGAGGGAACCGTAAACAAGAGTAATGGTCCCCGTAATGGAAATAATCCAAAACCATTCTGCGTTACCGCCAAACACCGGAGTAAAACGTGCTACAAGAAAAATCCCTGCTTTGACCATTGTGGCCGAGTGCAGGAAGGCACTGATCGGAGTAGGCGCCTCCATCGCATCAGGAAGCCAAATACTAAAAGGAAATTGAGCAGACTTTGTAAAAGCGCCGAAAAGAATGCAAATCATGGCCGGCAGGAATAAGGAATCTGCCCCAATTGTCTCCGCCTTCTGGACCATTTCCCGAATACTGTAGGTTCCGCTTATTAATGAAAGCATAAGAAATCCTGCGAGCATGGCAAGTCCGCCAAACACTGTAATTATTAAAGATTTTTGTGCGCCATAGCGGGACTTCCTCCGTTGATACCAATAGGCGATTAATAAAAAAGAAGAAATACTTGTTAATTCCCAAAAAACATATAATACGAACGCATTATCTGAAAAAACGACACCAAGCATAGCCCCCATGAACAATAATAAATAGACATAGAAGTTATGGAGAGCTTCACGCTGCTTCGATAAATAATAAATAGAGTAAAGGATAACCAGTGAGCCAACCCCTGATATCAATAAAGCAAAAACAAGACTAAGTCCGTCAACTACCGCTGTAAAATATATATTGAATGTCGGAATCCATGGAAGAGTATAGATAAAAACCTTTCCGTTAGAGACATCCGCGATGTATCGGCATAAATAGAGAAAAATAATGATCGGAACCGGAAGTACAAACCAGCCTGTATGAATCCGTGGTGTGAAATAGCGATATAAAAATGGAACAACAATAGAAAAGATAAAAGGTATGAAAATCATAAATTGCAGTAAGGACATAGGCCGCCTCCTTTGATTAAAAACATCATGATTCATTTTTTTTGGTAAAATATGGTTTTTTCTATTATGAAGAATGACATTCATCTCGATTAGGCAGAATGCGAATTTTGGCTTAAGATTGACGGAAAAGGGGCCATCAGTTATATTCATACATAGCTTGATAGAATCATACAGGTTTTCACATCAATATTGAGGTGACTAATATTATGAAAAAGGTAAAAGGCCGCATGGACGAAAGCATCCTCGTCTGCGTACATTACGGTCCCAATGGTCAAAGGCTGATTGAGCGCGGCTGTAAAATTGCCAGTATGCTTGACTGCCCGCTATATATCTTGACCATTGATCCAAAGCCTTTTGATGAATTGGATGCAGAAAAATCGTATTACATTAGCAATTGGCAGAAATTAGCGCAAGAGCATAACGTCGAAGAATTTATGATCATGGATAATGAGAGACGCCCTGTTTCAAAAGTCATTGCCGAAGTGGCTAGAGAGAAAAATGTCACGCAAATTATCCTCGGGCAGACGGCACAAAGCCGCTGGGAACAAATGACAAAGGGCTCTGTCATCAATTCGCTGCTTATGGAAATTCCGTTTGTTGATCTTCATCTTGTTTCCGTATCCCGTTCAGTCCGTAATCATGAAGGTCAATTTGAAAAAGGTGTCCGTGCTTTCCTGATCAAAGACAACAATCAATACCGACTCCAGTTTAAATATGCTAAAGAGGTTCAATTTGAAGGGATCTTTTTCAAAGAGATTGGAACTGATTTTAACAATGGGTTGTTTAAATTTATGAAAGATCGGGAAACATTGTATGTTCAGGTAAAAGAAGACTGTGTGACAGATTTAACAAATGTAAACATGACCGTCCCCTACGAAGAGCAGGACAACTAAATACCTATTTGCGAACCTCCTCCACATGTTGATTTTATGTGGAGATTTTTTGTTTAAAGCAAATTCGCTTCGTCAAATGGAGTGAAATTAAAGATTGACATCAATTTTGACGATATGTTCCTCGTGTCTATCGATTCCAATATAATGCAATGTTTCTGCCGGGGAATGGTGCTGATAAATTCCCATAATGATAGAAATGGAGATTCCTTTGCGATATGCATGGTAGCCAAACGTTTTCCTTAATGTATGGGTTCCGATATTTCCCTCAATTCCTGCTTCTTGAGCAGCATGGTTAATGATACGGTAGGCTTGCTGCCGTGTGATCGGCATGTTGTTTTTTTGTGATTTAAAAAGATAATCATTTTTTTGAAAAGTGATACTAGATAAGTAAGATTCAAGGGTGGTATTCACACTGCTATTTAAATAATAGGCTTTTTTCTCTCCTGTTTTTTTATCTGTGAGATATAGAAATTCTTTCATTTCCTCCTTATCCCAAACATCCTCAACCTTTAATGAAAGGAGATCGCTGATTTTGATCCCTGTGTTGATCCCCAATACGAAAAATAAAAGGTCACGTTTTGAATGACTGCTTAAAATATCCTTCATCGTATTAATCTGTTCGATCTCTTTTATCGGTTCCACGTATTCCAAAGGAATTCCTCCTGCAGTTAATGTTACTTAATTATATAATATTAAAAATTATGTAACATTTCAACTGATAAATCTTCATAAATGGTATAATCATGCAAAGGATGTTTAGGAAAAGTATTTGATCATTTCATCTATATTCAGTTTTTTTATATAGGAAATAGATTAAAAATCGTTTAAAATAGTTTGTATATTGAAAAAACAAGGGGAAATACATTCATGATTAATACGCAAATACATCGAGATGCAGCAATGCTTAAAGGCCAGATAGCGGCACTATATGAGATTTTTAAAAATGAAACCAATCAACAAACAGCAGAAAGAGCACAGGACTTGGCACTAAAACTTGAAAGACAGGAATATTCTATTGCATTTTGCGGTCATTTCTCAGCTGGAAAATCCAGTATGATTAATGCGCTGATGGGTGAGAATATTTTACCGTCCAGTCCGATTCCGACAAGTGCCAACCTTGTCAAAATCAAAGCGGGTGAGGATTATGCCAAAGTATTTTTTAAAGACGAGCGCCCGCTCAAATTCCCGGCACCATACGATTATGAGAAAGTGAAATCCTATGCGAAAGACGGAGACTCAATCCAATCGATTGAAATCAGCTATTCCAAAACATCGATTCCGGAGCATACCATCATTATGGATACTCCCGGCATCGATTCAACCGATGACGCGCATAGAATCGCCACGGAATCAGCCTTGCATTTAGCCGATATCGTGTTCTATGTGATGGATTATAACCATGTGCAAAGTGAATTGAATTTCTTATTTACAAAAGAACTGACAGAGGCGGGGAAAGAGGTTTATTTAGTAATCAATCAAATTGATAAGCATCGTGAAGAGGAATTGAGTTTTATCTCATTCCAGGATAGTGTGAAACATTCTTTTGCTTCTTGGGGAGTTCAACCGGCGAAAATATTTTATACAACTTTGAAAAAACCGGACCACCCTCATAACCAATATCCTGCTTTAAAGCAGTTTATCGAGGAAAAGATAAGCGAGCGGTTCGCGGTTCTTCCTGAATCTGTTTATCATTCCCTGAAAAGACTTGGAGAGGAGCATATTCACTTTTTAAGCGCAAGTATTGCGGAACTAGTGAATGGTCTGAATGAAAAATTGGAGGAGCTTTCGGAAGAAGAAAGACAGGGTCTCATTGAAACGTTCAGCGATTTGTCGGAGCAGCTGGAGGAATTGAAGGCTTCATTAAAGAAAAAAGAAATTCAGTTGTATGAAAGTATTGATAAAGTACTTGATAATGCTTATTTAATGCCTTTTTCGACAAGGGATTTAGCAGAACAATATCTTGCGGCAAGACAGCCGGATTTTAAAATGGGCTTATTTTTTGCCAAACAAAAAACAGAACAGGAACGCCAGGCAAGATTAGAGCGCTTCTACAGTGACTTGGCAGAAAAAGTGACTTCACAGATTGATTGGCATATAAAGGAATTAATAACCAGAACCCTGCGCGAAAGTGAAATCGAGGAGCCACAGCTGCTAGCTTCGGTACAGAATTTCACTGTTTCTTTCGGCAAGGAGCTTCTCGTTGAAACCGTGAAGCCTGGGGCAGGACTTACCGGTGATTATGTATTAAATTATACAAATGATGTTGCCAATATGATTAAGAGAAAGACAAAGGAACAGCTGGCAGCCTTTATTTCCGGTTATCTCGAGCAATGGAAAAGAAAACAGTCAGCCGGAGAGCAGAAACTCGCCCGTGAATTGGCACGATTGAAGGGTTATGTCGATGCAAGTCAGCAATTAGACCAGCTTGATGAACAAATAACAGCTGCTCAAATTAAACTGGAACAAATTTTAACCGGGCATATGGATTTAACTCCGTATCAAGATAAGTTTGCAGCATTAGCTGTTGATGAAACTGCTGAAGCCCAAATCGTCTATTATGAGTCTGCTGAAGAGGATGCGGAAAGTGTGAAACCAGTAAGGGAGCGCGGGTCACGCCCTGTAGAGCGAAACGACAGCAGAAAAGGGACGGAAATTGCTCCATTTATTGCAGCATTGAAAGATGCTTCCCTCCAAGTGAAGGATGTACCTGGTTTTAAGAAAATATCAGAAGAATTAATGCAAAAAGCGGATCGGCTGGAGAATCAATCCTTTACCGTGGCTTTATTTGGGGCCTTCAGTGCCGGAAAGTCATCGTTTGCCAATGCCTTAATCGGTCATAACTTACTGCCGGTATCACCCAATCCGACTACGGCGGCAATCAATAAAATCATGCCGGTTGATGCTGGACATCCACATGGTACGGTGCTGGTGAAATTGAAAAGCCAGGAAACCTTAATGGCAGATGTTAACCGTTCCCTATCAGCCTTTGCCCTCCAGGCTGCGGGATTGGATGAAGCGGTTCGCGCAGCCAATAAGGCGGCCGCTGATGTGAAAGATGTGGATGCTTATGAAAAGACACACCTTGCTTTCTTGCATGCCTTTGTCCGCGGCATTGATAACTACCGGGCTCAGCTTGGCGAGGTTATTGGCACGGATCTGGAACAGTTTACCGGTTTTGTGGCCAATGAAGAGCAGTCATGTCTCGTAGAATGGATCGAAGTATACTACGACTGTGAACTGACGAAAAAAGGGATTACCTTAGTGGATACTCCGGGAGCAGATTCCATTAATGCCCGTCATACCGGTGTAGCCTTTGATTATATTAAAAATTCGGATGCCATTTTGTTTGTCACTTACTATAATCATGCCTTTTCAAAGGCAGACCGGGAATTTTTAATCCAGCTGGGGCGTGTGAAAGATACCTTCGCCCTTGATAAAATGTTCTTTATTGTTAATGCGGTGGATTTAGCCCATGATGAAGATGAACTTCATGATGTTCTTGATTATGTAGAGGGTCAGCTTGTGACTTACGGAATCAGACAGCCGCACCTGTATCCCGTTTCGAGTCTCTTGGCATTAAAAGAAAAGCTTGCCGGAGAAACGGAGTCACCATCGGGGATCACCCTCTTTGAAGAGAAATTTTATGACTTTATTGAACATGATTTACGGGAAATTGCGGTTGCGGCGGCGAAAATGGAATGGCAGCGCATGATAGCCCAATTGCACAGCTTTATTCATTCCGCTGAGGAAGATCAAGAGACAAAAGCGCAAAAGCGGGAACATCTGGCAGCAGAAAAAGCAGATATGCTGGCTCGCATCATTGAGCAAAATAGTTCCTTCCTGCAGCAAAGATTGAAGCAGGAAACAGACGAGCTTGTCTTCTATATTAAACAGCGTGTATTCCTGCGCTATAACGACTTCCTTAAGGAATCCTTCAATCCAGCGCTGTTGAAGGACGACGGGAGAAACTTAAAGAAGGCATTGCAGCAGGCGCTGGAAAACTTCCTGACGGATTTTGGCTATGATTTTGCCCAAGAGCTGCGTGCTACAACCCTTAGGGTGGAAGCCTTTATCGGGAAGCTGTTAACACAATCAGAGCAGTCCATTATCAGCTCGCTTCATGAACTAAATGAGGAAGCTTCATTTAGTGCCTATGAATTGAACAGACTGGACAGCCCTGAGTTTGAAACAGCCTTTGGGTCGCTTAATAGAGGCATATTTAAAACGGCCTTATCCTGTTTTAAAAACCCTAAGTCATTTTTTGAAAAGAATGAGCGCAAACTATTGGGAGATGAATTGGAAAATAATCTGCAGGAGCCGTCAGATGAATATTTAACTCAAGGCAAAAACAAGCTGAAAAGTCATTATTCCGGGCTGCTCGAAACAGAATTCAACGCATTGCTCGCTCACTTAACGGAACAAGCGGAGGAATTCTACGAAGGAGCACTGGCATCCCTATCCAACGAAGTGCCAATTGACGAATTGAAGAAAATCGCCAGCAATCTGGAGCGAAACTAACTCGGTGCCAGGCACCAAAAAAAGACAAAACCTCAATATTTGTCCATGTATAAAGGACAGATATTGGGGTTTTGCCTTCATACGCCGCTCTCTTTAAGCTGGACTTTAACGTAAAGAGGCTGAAGTCTTATGGAAGAATGGTTAAAGGAACTGGAATTCATATATAACATAGATATTCTCTTTGCGGCTGAAACGGGAAGCCGGGCATGGGGAGGTGCAACCGAACAATCAGATTATGATGTTCGGTTTATTTTTCAGCATCGTGATGTGAAGACGTATTTATCGCTGCAAAAGGCAGCAGAAACGCATACGTTTCAAACTCCGTATGATGCCCAGGGGTGGGATATTTTCAAGGTGTTATCACTCTTGGAAAAGTCCAATCCTAATTTGCTGGAATGGTCACTTTCCCCGATCATTTACCGCGACTCGGGGGGCTTTTCGCGAAATTTATATCGCTGTATCGAAGAAAGTTATTCACTTTATTCCCTGTACCAGCATTATATCCATCTTAGTGCCAGGAATATAAAAGATGTATTAGGAAAAGATTTCACCCGTCAAAGCCAGAAAAAGCTGATTCAGGCTGTCCGTGCCTTTTTGCTGGCAAAAACCATTATCATCACAGAAGCAGTGCCGCATTCGGCGCTTTATTCTCATTTTCAAGGTATTTTTGCTACGGATGAGACCGGTTTAACCACTTTTTATCATGAATTAATGGCAGCGAAAAAGCGGGGAATGCTTGTTTCAGCTCAGAACGTAAAACAAGGAATGGAAATAATGGAAAAAGAGCGGATCCAGTTGGATAAGCAATGTGAAGCACTGCCGCGGGGGGGAAATATCAGGGATAGGCTGAATCAATGGATATGGGACCTTTTGCGTATTTGATGAATCCACAGAGAGTTAATAGGTCTTTTGCCGTTTATCCTATCTGGTAAAGGATTACAGGGACGATTCTCTATGTGACATGATATAATAGATTTTATGAATAAAGGGAGTGTGTCATAAATGGAATTCAATAATAGACCTTCATTAATGATCGTCGATGGAATGGCTTTATTGTTCCGTGCATTTTATGCGACATCTGTGTCAGGGCAGTTTATGTATAATTCCGATGGAGTGCCGACAAATGCGGTCAATGGCTTTGTAAAGCATTTCTTCACAGCTGTAGCTAATTTTAAACCAAGCCATGTAGCCGTTTGCTGGGATATGGGCAGTAAAACGTTCCGCAATGAGTTATTTCCGGCTTATAAAGCAAATCGAGGCGAAGCACCGGAAGAGCTGATCCCGCAATTTGACTTGGTGAAAGAAGTTGTCGCGTCCTTTGATGTTCCCAATATTGGTTTAGCAGGCTATGAAGCAGATGACTGCATCGGGACAATCGCTGTCCATGCAGCAAAAAACGAGACTGATGTCTCGATTTTAACGGGTGATCAGGATATCCTGCAGCTGATTGATGACCGGATTTCAGTCGTTCTGCTGAAAAAAGGATTTGGCAACTACGTCGTACACAATCAAGAGTCATTCTTCGAGGAAAAAGGCATTATGCCGAAGCAAATGATTGACTTAAAAGCCTTTATGGGGGATTCGAGTGACAATTACCCTGGTGTGAAAGGGATTGGCGAAAAAACAGCCATCAAGCTGCTGCAGCAGTTTGAACATGTAGATGGGGTTGTCGCGAATCTTGAGCAATTAACGAAGGCGCAAAAGGCCAAAATTGAAGCCGATTTAGAGATGCTCTACTTAAGCAGAAAACTAGCCGAAATCAAAACAGATGTCCCGATTGAATATGATTTAAATCAAGCGATGTTTCAATTTAATAAAGAAAAAGCGCTGGACAAATTTGCCCAGGTCGGCATGAGAGGCTTGGAACGATTTATCGATATAGAAAAAGCATGGGCATAAACATGTAAAAGTGTCCTCTGAGAAAAGACAGATCCTCGCGATCTGTCTTTTTTTGGTGCCAGGCACCTATTTTGTATTTTTTTTCTTTGCTGCGTTTTCCAGTTTGCTTTTTGGTTCTTCAGCGAATTCAGCATCTTGTCCGTAGCCCTGTGGATTTACTCCGGGTGCCTTTGTGCCGCGGTTGCTTCCTAGTTTTTTGCCCATGTTCCATCACCTCCGTGTATAGTATTACCAACAAGAATAAATCCAATCTAAATACTTCACACTAACTAGCAGGTGGTGAAGATATGAATAAAGGGGTATATGCTGCGTTAATCAGCATAATCTTAGCACAGGCATTAAAAATTCCGCTTCATTTTTTTAAGGCAGGGAAATGGAAGCCTGATTTATTTTTTCAAACAGGGGGGATGCCCAGCTCCCATTCCGCGGGAGTTTCATCCTTAACGACCTTTGTAGCATTGAAACGGGGAATACCATCGATTGATTTTGCTCTTTCTCTTATCTATGGGCTTATCGTGATGTATGATGCACAAGGGATCCGCCGCCAAACCGGTGAATTAACCTTAAAAGTAAATGATATGGAAGAATTAGTCGACAAAATTCATCATAAAGAAAGTGTGGCATTTAAACAGAAAACGCCTGCAAAACTAAAGGAAATGCTCGGGCACGAGCCGGAGGAAGTTGTTGGTGGTGCAGTATTCGGAATGATGGTTGGAGCAATTTGTTATATTTTTTCGAAAAAAAGATAGAAATTTGTCGCAATTTAAAGTAATATGATATTTGGGTTAAAAATAGGAGAGGAATGAAAATTACATTGAAAACGGTAGGACAATACGTAGATTTTCTAAAAGAAAAGGGATTTATGTTAAAGGACGATGCTATCGGATTTATTTCCTTTGGCAAGCAGACGACAAATGCGACAGATGAGATTACGATTACCGCTATCGAGTTGACATTAAAAACACAAAAAGAATTTGATGGCAGCTACTTCATCTCACTATTGGAAACGCTAGTAAAAGGTAAAGTGAAAAATCGCGGGGCTGCTATCCGTTTTGTTAAAGAACGCGAGTTAATAGCCATCTAAAACCAGCTTACATTACATGAAATAAGTCAAACTGTTTGCATGCAAATAGTTTTTATCAGGAAAAGGCGTTATCACATGCCTTTTCCCTTTTGTGTACTTATTAGAACGAGCCATGGTCATTTACTTCAGACTTATGTTTGCTTTGCAGAAAATGCTTATTTGCGGGGAGTTCTGAAAATACCATACCGGATAAAATCAGGAAACAACCGGCAATGGCGCTGAACGAAAGACGATCATCAGCCCAAATAAATCCGGTAATGGCTGCGAAAACAGGCTCAGTTGCGAAAATTAGTGCTACCCGGGTCGGTGTTGTGTATTTTTGCACAGATGTCTGGATGAAAAAAGCAAACGCTGTAGCAAAAACAGAGGTCACAATTAAAGCCGTTACAACCTCAGGCGCATAAATTACTGCGCTTTTAACCATCACATGCCAATCTTCAAAGAAAAATGCACCCATTAGCGAAAGAAACGCCACCGTAAAAATTTGGATAACCGTCAAAAGCAAGGCTGGATAGTTCCTGCTGTATTTTCCTGTGTAAATAATCTGCAGGGCAAAACCGATCGCACAGACAAATACCAGCCCGTCGCCAATATTAAGCGGGGCGGAATCGGTCATCGTTAATAAATACAACCCTGCCGTAGCAATAATAATGCCCAAAATTGCATGCTGTGAGGGTTTATGTTTTAATAAAAAGTAAGAAAAAACAGGTACCAGGACTACGCTTAATCCGGTAATAAAACCGGCCTTTGCGGAAGTAGTATAGATTAATCCTGCCGTTTGCGCAGCATATCCGACAAACAGCCAAAATCCGATTAATATACCGGAAAGCAAAATCCGCCGCTCAAGCTTTCGCAGTTGCTTACGTTCAAATAGTAAAAGCCAGGTTAACAGGAGAAGACCGGCAATCGTAAAACGGATCCCGTTAAAAGTAAATGGTTCCAAAAGAAAAAGCGCGTTTTGGACAATGACAAAGGTTGCCCCCCAGACAAGGGCAACAAGCAGCAGGGATATATCTGCGATAATAGATACTCGATTCAAAATATTTATCAAACCTTTCATGATGTTCTTACACTTAGGCTGTTAACGCGGTTGGTGAATGGCAGCTCTTGCTAATTCGTCCGCGTTTTTATTCTCTTTACTCGGTATCCATTTCAGGAAAAACAACTCAAATTCTGCGATCAATTTCAATGCCTTTTCCAGCAATGGAGCAAAGGCAGGGTTTTTCACAAATTTCTTTTCAACGGCTCTGTTCACCAGCTCGGAGTCCGTACGGAAAGAGACTGTTTGATATCCTTTATCCCGGCAAATCTTTAAAGCAAAGAGAAAGGCATGAAATTCGGCTTCATGGTTACTCATTATCTCTAAAGGAATGGAATGACGCTCCACTTTTCCATTTTCATTTATAAAAATACCGGCACCGCTCGAACCCGGATTTCCAGCACTGGCACCATCAAAATATACTTCAATCAATTGAACCGTCCTCCTCATGAATAGAAAATCACAAAAAAATCCTTCCAGAGCATTTCCTCAATGAAAAAAGTATAAACTAAATAACAATATCATGAAAGATAAAAATCCAAAGGAAAGATAATCCTGCACGTTTTGTGCTCCTGCAGGCATCATCATATACACTTCCATAGAAGAAAGGGTGAGGTTGTTGAAATATAAAGTGGAATGGTTATACAAGCTGAAAGGAACAGATGGAGTTTATTTTACTTCAGATTGGATCGATGGCGATCA
Source organism: Bacillus benzoevorans (assembly GCF_014207535.1). Classification (GTDB taxonomy): domain Bacteria; phylum Bacillota; class Bacilli; order Bacillales; family Cytobacillaceae; genus Bacillus_BD; species Bacillus_BD benzoevorans. The sequence goes on along the minus strand of NZ_JACHGK010000003.1, from coordinate 74,557 downwards.
GGCGATCCTTTATGGTGAGGATATAGAAAAACAAAATAGGACAAGTGAACTAATTTTTTATGATGAGATGGGGCAATCATGGAAATTAAAAGAACTAAAAAAGCTGAATACGGAAGTCGAAGAAGAACCGCATGATGTCATGATTTATTTTGACGGCGGGTATAACAGGGACAGCCTGCATTCGGGCTTAGGAGCGGTTGTGTATTATCGTCAGGGGAAAAAGAAATTTCGCCTGAGAGCCAATGAGTCGATTGACGAGTTAGAAAATAATAATGAAGCAGAATATGCAGCGCTGATGTTTGCTTTAAACTTGCTCGAGGAAATTGGCGTGCATCAGCTTCCTTGTGATATTAAGGGGGATGCACAAGGGGTTTTGAAGCAGCTGGCAGGAGAATGGCCGTGCTATGAGGAAAACTTAAACAAATGGCTTGACCGGATAGAAGAAAAAATAAATATTTTAGGACTAAAGCCGCGTTATCAACCGATTCCAAGAAACGATAATAAAGAAGCGCATAAACTGGCATCACAGGCACTTGAGGGAAAAAATATTTACAGTAAAATGCAGCTTCTCTGAAGGTTAAAAAGGTAACAGAATAGAATCAATGAATATTCAAACAGAAGGATGGGAACGAAAATGGATCGTAAGGACATCTATAATGAAGTGGAAGGGATTTTAAACCAATACTGTAACGGCTGCTTCCTCTATAAGCAGAACCGCAAAGATAAAGGCCGTGCCTACGCTCATAAATTTTGTATTTCTGCTTGTACGGTCGGAGAGAAAATCAGAATGTGTGGAGAAAAGCTTACTCAAGCGGCTGTTAATAAAAAAGGCTGACGAATAATCGCCAGCCCTATGTTTATTTTAAATTAGTATAATTACAGTTTCACAACGTTAGAAGCTTGTGGTCCGCGGTTTCCTTCAACGATTTCGAAAGAAACTTCTTGACCTTCTTCTAAAGATTTGAATCCATCACCTTGGATAGCTGTGAAGTGTACGAATACATCGTCTCCACCTTCAACTTCGATAAAACCGAAACCTTTTTCGTTATTAAACCATTTTACTTTACCGTTTTGCATATTAACATTTCCTCCTAAGCCTTTCAAGACACTCAAAATGTCTAAAAAAATAAATATTATCAAATTACAAATATAGCAGCTAATTACAATTAACGGAAATATATTCTGTAATATGATGACTTAAATATATCATTAATAAACGTTTACAGTCAAGGAATTCAAGCTTAATTTGCAAAATAGACAAAGCTATGAAATAACGTTGTTTACAATCGCTGAGTGCCAAATATATTCCATTGTCATATCGTGTATAATGGTTGTTGGACATCATAAATGAATTTGTCGAAACGCGGTTTATGAAGGGGGATTCTGAGTGGTTAAAGTGATTTTAGCCGAAAAGCCATCCGTAGCAAAAAATATTGCAGAGGCATTAAAAATACGCGGCAGAAATGACGGCTATTATGAAGGAAACGGCTACATCATCACATGGGCCTTTGGTCATTTGCTGCAGCTCTACGATGCAAAAGATTATGATGAAAAAATGGCGGTATGGAAAATGGAAAACTTTCCATTTATTCCTCAAGCGTTTAAATACAAAGTGAAATGTGATGCGAAAAACAGGGATAAGTTGGATTCAGGTGCGCAAAAACAATTGAAAACGATCAAGTTTTTAATGAAACGGGACGATATTGACGGGATCATTTCAGCATGTGATTTTGATCGGGAGGGTCAATTGATTGGAGATAGTATTATTTACACGATAAAAACAGATAAGCCTGTTTACCGTCTCCTTTTAAATGAATGGACGCCTGCTGAAGTGCTGCGGGGGTTAGAAAATATCCAGCCAAATATCGAACTCAGACCATTATTAGATGCCGGAGTCAGCCGTCAATGGGCAGACTGGGCTATCGGGATCAACTTAACATCCGTGGCTACCCTTAAATATCAAAAAGGGAAGGGCAAGGCTTTAAATATTGGCCGGGTACTACTTCCAACCTTAAAGATCATTTACGATCGTGATAAAGAAATCGAGAGTTTTGTTCCGGAGAATTATTATAAACTGCAGGCCATCTTTAAAACAAAAGATGAACAGGAATATGAAGGAACCTATATCGAGGGAAAAGAAGAAAAATTTAAGAGTAAGGAAACTTTAGAGACCATTCAACAATCTTTAATCGATAAATCAGCATTTGTCAGTGATAAGCAAGTACAGAAGAAAAACGAGTATCCCCCATATTTATTCAATCTTTCTAATTTGCAAGGTTATATTACGAACAAATACAAAGGCTGGACGTCTGATAAAGTTTTAAAAGTAGCTCAAACTTTGTACGAGAAAAAGTTTATCACCTATCCCCGCACCGCGAGTGCAGCTTTAGAGGAGAGCCTTGTTGGAAAAACTGCTAAGGTATTGGAAACTCTCTCCAAGGACCTTCCGTATAAAGATGAAATCAAGTTTGTGAAGTCGAAAAGAATATTTGATAACTCTAAAGTCGAAAGCCATAGTGCCATTGTTCCGACTTATTTAATTCCTAAACAGTTATCAGCAGATGAAGCGCAAGTCTATCAAGCGATTAAGAATCGATTCATCATGCAGTTTATGCCTGTTGCAGAATATGAAGAAACAAGAATTGAAACAAAAATAAATAACATCGATTTGAAAGGTCTATTTATTTCTAAAGGCAAAGTGCAGCTGGTCGAGGGATGGAAAAAGGTAGAAAACATCCAATCGAAGGATACTCTGTTACCATTAGTCCAGGTTCAGGATCAGGTGGAGTTGGTCAAGCATGAAATCATATCCCAAGTGACAAAGCCCCCTAAGCATCATACGGAAAAAACATTACTGCGGGTAATGGAAACCTGTGGGAAAAACTATGAGGGTGATGGCGAAAGCGAAGAAGATGTGTTTGCTATTTTGAGCGGGTTTAGCATTGGAACTCCGGCTACACGTGCAGAAACGATAAAAAAATTAAAAGATGTTGGCTATATTGAGATGCAAAATAAAAATCTATTATGTACAGATCTGGGTAGAAGGCTTGTCGATACATTTCCTGTTAAAGATTTATTCAATCTGGAGTTTACGGGACGCCTTGAAAAGTCATTATTTGATATAGAGAAAAGAAACTTTAGTAAAAAGGATTTTTTACAACTGATCTTTGATTTCACGGCAAAATCAGTGGAAACCATAAAAAATGAAAAGGATATTATAATAAATGAAGTATCGACTCAAGTGAAGACAAAAGAATCACTTGGAAAATGTCCTTTATGCGGACATGCAGTCATTGAAGGACAAAAAGGTTTTGGCTGCAGTAATTGGAAAAATGGCTGTAAATATGTGATTTGGAAGAATGATAAGTACTTAGCGGCGATGAAGAAAAAGCCGACAAAAACAATGGTAAAAGCTCTATTGAAAAATGGTGTGGCATCGGTTAAGGGTTTAACAAGCAAAAAGGGAAATAAATTTGATGCGCTATTAAGGTATGAAAAAAATCCGGATAATGAGTATTTTAGCTGGAAGATGGAATTTGCTAACAATGAACAACAGAAGCCGGTAAACAGTGAGAAAGCCGATGGTGCAGCAAACACAGCCAATTAGATTGGTTTCATATTATCAAACAAAGTACTTGTATTTGTCGGCAATGATTGATATTTTACAAAAGTAAGAAAAAATTTGCTTGTAGATAATGAACAAAGGATAAATGATGAAAACAGGGGGAATATTTTAATGAAACATTTAACAGCAGAAGAAGTGCAGCAGAAACTTAAAAGCGGGGAAGCATTAAATTTAATCGATGTCCGTGAAGAGGATGAAGTGGCACAAGGAAAGATTCCAGGAGTCGTCCACATTCCACTTGGAATGATCCAATCACGGATGGGAGAGTTAGATAAGGATAAAGAGTATATTCTTGTCTGCCGTTCCGGCGGTAGGAGTACTTTTGCCGGAAATTTTTTAGAAAGTCAAGGTTTTAAAGTGACCAATATGGATGGCGGCATGCTGACCTGGACGGGTGAAGTAGAATAATATTAAAGCGAATAATGGAAAGAGGGATTGCTAATAGGCAATCCCTTTTTTGTACCAATTGTTTCCCGTTCTATTAAAAGATTGTTAATAGTTTATTCATATTTCCTCCGTATGATGTAGGTAAGAAAAAAACAAACCAAAATGAACATATAGAACATGAATAATAGGGGGAAAAGGAAATGAGTGACTTAAACGAACAAATAATAACACCAGAAGAAGTAAAGAGACCGCGCAGACCGAAACCGCCGTGGGTGAACAGCCTGATGACGGCTGTTGCCGGCGGACTGGTCGGTTCTATGCTTACCATTACTGTTTTACCGCATGTTGATTATTTTACCGGGCAAGTGACCAGTCAAATTACTGAGTCCGGCCATCATGGAAATGGTCCCGGGGCAGTGACGGTGCAAAAAACCGCGGCGTCTTCTGATTCTGACTCTGTTGCCGACATGGTGGAAAAAGCCTCGAAAGCCATTGTCGGCATCGTGAATATGCAGACACAAACACAGTGGCGGAACTTCCCCGATTCAGCTGCTAAAAGGGATTCTGAGACTGTCGAGAGCGGCAGCGGAACCGGGGTCATATTTAAGATTGACGGCAGCAATGCCTTTATTGTCACGAATAATCATGTCATTGAAGGTGCGAAGGAACTTGAAATCACCGTAGCGGGCGGTGAGAAAACAAAAGCAGAACTTATTGGTGCTGATCCTTTGTCCGATCTAGCTGTATTGAAAATTGATGCCAAATATGCAGCATCAGCACTAGATTTTGGCGATTCCCGTTCTTTACGGGCAGGTGATCCTGTACTAGCCATCGGAAACCCGCTAGGTCTTGATTTATCCAATACGGTGACACGAGGAATCGTTAGTGCAGTGGATAGAACCGTGCCGGTCTCCACATCTGCCGGAAAATGGGACTTAAATGTGATTCAAACAGATGCCGCCATCAATCCTGGTAACAGCGGCGGTGCTTTAATGAATACATCAGGACAGGTGATGGGCATCAACAGCTTAAAGATTGCTGAAGATAATGTAGAAGGATTAGGGTTTGCCATTCCAAGTAATGATGTAGTTGCCATCATTAATGAAATTATGGAAAAAGGCCATGTTGAGCGTCCTTATATCGGGGTTGGGCTGGCAAATCTTGAGGAAGTTTCGCAAAGATATTTACAAGATCTGCCGTTAAATGTGGAAGGCGGTGCCATCGTTACAAGTGTCGATCCTACTTCAGCCGCGGTCAAAGCGGGCTTAGAGGTTCAGGATATCATTACAGCCATTAATGGTCAGAAAATCAACAGTTCAGATGATTTAAGAAAATATCTCTACACTGAGCTTAAAGCTGGGGACAAAGTGACCCTGGATATTTACCGTGGAAGTAAACAAATGAAAGTGGAACTAACCCTGACAAGCACTGGAAATACAATAGAATAGAGTACCAGATTGCGTGGATTATACACAGTTCATTACATCTTTATGGCTTAATCTGATAACATAGAAAGTGTTATCAGGTTATTTTTTTGTTTAGGAGATGTAGGAACGATGAAAGTTTTAGTGATAGAAGATAATGAAAGTGTTGCCTCCATGCTGGAGTTGTTTTTTATGAAAGAAGAGATAGAAGGAGAGTTTATCGCTGATGGACTGCAAGGATTTCAAAAAAGCCTGTCAAGCGAATGGGATGTGATTATCATTGATTGGATGCTGCCGGGCATGGATGGCGTGACGATTTGCCGCAAAATAAGAGAGGCAAAAAATACCGTTCCGATTATTATGTTGACAGCGAAGGACAGCGAATCAGATCAGGTGCTTGGCCTGGAAATGGGCGCAGATGATTATGTGACAAAACCATTCAGTCCGCTTGCGCTGATGGCCAGAATCAAAGCCGTGACCCGGCGTTATCAAAACGTAAATAAAGGCAGTCAGGAAGATAAAGGGATTCTCAAAACGCAGCATTTTCAAATTAATAAAAATACAAGGGAAGTATTTCTAAATGGGGAACTCATTGCCAATTTAACGCCAAAGGAATTCGATTTATTATCTTATTTCGCCCAGCATCCAAAACAGGTGTTTTCTAGGGAACAGCTTCTTGAACAAGTATGGGGTTATGAGTTTTACGGAGATGAACGGACAGTTGATGTTCATATCAAAAGGCTGAGGAAAAAAGCAGGAGTAGAGAATCAGCCTTTCTTTCATACCGTTTGGGGCGTTGGCTATAAATTTGATGAGGAATCATAAATGAAAATCAGATACATTTATCAGCAAATCATCAGCCATATCAGTATCATTATCGTCGCCTTTCTCGTCCTAAGTTTATTGTTTGCCCACTATGTTGAAACACTTGTCTATACAAATAAGGCAGAGGAATTAATCGATTACGGAGAAAATATTATCTACAATTTAGAACGGAGCACTGATAGCGGGGAGCAGGTATTAAGCCAGTACAGCCGGGTGTTAAGCGGCAGAAATATCCATTATATGATTTTTGCAGAGGATCGGAGAATCATTTACCCGACAAACGGCCGTATTTTTTTGAAGGATGAGGAATGGAAGAGAATTCAATCAGGTCAGACTGTTATTGTAAAACAAGACTTAAATCGATTTGAACAGGCCGTCACATTTGTCCTGCTGCCATATATGCAGCGGGGGGAATTCATCGGGGGATTATTGCTTACCTCACCGATTCAGGGTTCCCGGGAAATGATTTCGCAAATCAACCGCTATTTATGGTATGCCGTCATTATTGCGCTTGCTGTGGCATTGCTCTTGAGCTGGCTTCTGTCTAAAATTCATGTAAACCGGATCAAGCGTCTGCGGGAGGCAACATCTATAGTTTCTGCAGGGGATTATTCGGTTCGCATCCCCTCTACCAATTATGATGAGATTGGAGAATTGGCACAGGACTTTAATAATATGGTACAAAAATTATCTGATTCTAACGAAGAGATAAAGAGACTGGAAAAAAGGCGCAGACAATTTATCGCGGATGTGTCCCACGAGCTGCGCACGCCGCTGACGACGATGAACGGGGTGATAAAAGGCTTAAGAAATAACATGATTCCCGAAGCAGAAAAAGAGAAAGGAATGCAGTTAGTCAGTAAAGAAACGAATCGTCTGATTCGCCTTGTAAATGAAAATCTCGATTATGAAAAAATCAGATCCAATCAGGTCAAATTGATGAAACAGAATATTGCTCTCGTTGAAGTGCTCGAAATCATTAAAGATCAACTGGAAGTATTAGCACGAGAAAAAAATGATGCGATCATTGTTGTCGCAGCAGAGGATATTAATATTTATGCTGACTACGATCGACTTGTACAGATTCTGATTAATATTACGAAGAATAGCATCCAGTTTACAGAAAATGGAACGATTCATTTACGGGGGAAAGCGGGCAATAAAGAAACGATAATTGAAATTGAAGATACAGGAATCGGCATTGACCCGGAAGATGTTGAAAATATTTGGCGCCGTTTCTATAAAGCGGATTTATCGCGAACAACCAATCCATACGGCGAATTTGGACTTGGTCTTTCGATTGTCAAACAGCTCGTCCTGCTGCACGATGGCGAAATTGCCGTATTTAGTGAGAAAGGAAAGGGGACAAAATTTGTCATCCGCTTCCCTCAGCGAGCTTGATGATGAAATTCTAGCGCCGACATGGAAACTGCTTGTGACTTATCCGGCAGTTTTTTTCCTTTCGAGAAGGAATTGTCATTTTTTACAGTTTGTTCATATTTTGTTTGTCATTTTTGGGCACTCTATCATCTGTAAACAGATATACATCATAGGAGGTTATTCAGATGAAAAAGTGGTCGCTCGTTTTTTTTATTACAGGTCTGTTGTTTTTAGGAACAAGTCTTGGTTTAAGTGAAACAAAAGCAGAGGAAAAGCTAACAGAAGAGATAAGAAAAGGGGACATCAGCAGACATAAAGAATTAATTGAAAAAAGTGCAGAAGAATTGGGCGTTGACATCAAAGGGAAGGATACGAAAACCCTGGCACGGGAAATCAGAGCGGCTTATCTAAAAAAACGAGCTGAAGAACTAGGAATTAACACCGAGGGGAAGGACGCTGATACGCTGGCGAAGGAAGTAAGGGAAGCAAATATAAAAAACAAAGCAAAAGAACTGGGAGTTTCGATTGAAGGCAAAGGGATCGATGAGCTGGCAAAAGAAGTGAAGGAAGCCCATATCAAACAGAAAGCTAAGGAGTTTGGCATTGAAACAGAAGGGAAAGATATTCGCATACTTGCTGCTGAAGTAAAAGAAGCGTCGATCAAAGCAGCGGCAAAGGAATTGGGCATCACTGTGGAAGGAAAGGAATTACGCGTTGTAGCTCATGAAATAAGAGAGAAGAAAATTAGGCAAACAGCTGAAAAATTGGGCATAAATACGGCAGGAAAATCCATTCATGAGTTAATGGGAGAAATTATGATCAACCATCGCGAAGATGCCAAGGAACAGAAATTATTCCCATTCGATGGGGACATGCATTTCATGTGGGGCGAGCATCATAAAAGTTCGCCCGATTAATTAGAACAGGAAAAACCGGACAAAAAAGAATAGAATGGACGTCCGCTTTATGATGATGAAGAACAGGCTGGCGTAACAATGACAGTATCAGAGTCTGACATTCTTTAGGGTGTCAGACTCTTTTTGTTGTAAACGGGATTATGTCCTTAAAAATCATAGGCTGCTTGGCCTTTTAAGCAAAAGTTATTGCCTTGTTTCAATGACATTTCTATAGTAATATTTAAATAAAGTGATGAGTATCATATTTGAGTATGGTGTTTTTTAAGGGGGGAAACAGATGCCGACACCGAGTATGGAAGATTATATAGAACAAATATACATACTAATCGAAGAAAAGGGTTATGCCCGTGTTTCTGATATTGCAGAAAACCTATCTGTTCATCCCTCTTCTGTAACAAAGATGGTTCAAAAGCTTGATAAAGATGAGTATCTAATCTATGAAAAATACAGAGGTCTTGTTTTAACGTCAAAGGGAAAGAAAGTCGGGAAAAGATTAGTGTATCGTCATGAACTGCTGGAGCAGTTTTTGCGGGTAATCGGTGTAAAAGAAGAGAATATCTATGGGGATGTTGAGGGGATTGAACATCATTTAAGCTGGGATTCTCTTGAACGAATTGTGGATTTGGTGCAATATTTTGAAGAAGATAAGGATCGGATCACAGAGCTGCGCAAAGTTCAGCAAAACCACAGAACTCTTAAATAAACTAATCATTTCTACATAAAGAAAGGCCGATCTGTCTAAGATCAGCCTCTTTCCAATTCCTGTTATTCATTCTTTTTCTCATTATCCAATTCTTTCTCCTTTTGCAACAGCTGTACATCCTTCATATCAATTTTTCCATCACCATTTAAATCAGGTATAGTGTCGGATGCTGATGGGGAGGAAGGACTTGCTGCTTGGGCAGGTTTGCGGATGAAGACATAGGTGAAAAGCATCAAAAAGATAATCAGGAGTACGGCAATACCATCAATGATATAGAATAGAGTTTTATAATCCGACCAGAGGATTTTGCTTTCGTCTATTTTATTTTGTGAATTGGCGATATAATCCTTCACTTCGGAATGATTAGGATAAATTCTTGCCACCGCCTCAAATTTTTCCAGTGCATTTTTGTAATAACCGCCCCAATATAATTCCAATCCTTCCTTGTAAAGCTTATCGGTTCGGCTGCTTTTGTTCTTGGCTCCTGCCTGATTGACAAATTCCTTTACTGTATTGACAGGTACGGCGAAATTAAAGCCTTGTACCTCAACCCCATTCACGGTATCACCGCGAAACGTTAATAAGCCAATGATATCTCCTTTTTCATTAATGACGGGACCGCCGCTATTGCCGTGAGTAGCAGCTGCATCAATTTGAATCACAGGACTGCCGCCTTGCTCCAATGTTTTTGAGGCAGATGAAACCTGACCCGCATTCATCGAGGATTCCAACAATGAATCTGTGGAAAATAAATCTGATTCAGCGGCAGCCGGATAGCCGATAACCCAAATATTATTTTGATTTCCCACTGTTTCAGAGTTTCCCAGCTTCAGAGTCGGTAAATCCTTCCCTTCTATTTTTAGCACGGCAACATCTTTCCCTTGCGTAACAGGGGCCCCATAGCTTTTAACCTCGCCATCCAAAACTTCTCCGCCCGGTAATACGACTTTTAGAACTCTTGTTACGCCGGAAAATTCTGCATATGTCCACATGTATTCATAGGCTGTTTGATAATCGACCTGAAAATAATCAGCGACAATGGAAGCAAGCTGTTCGAGTCCTCTTGTGGCCAATTCCGCATCCTCAAGCTGTGTACCTTCAACAACATGAGCGTTTGTCACAATATATCCGTCAGAGCTAATGACAGCCCCGGAGCCGGATCCTCCGACATAGGTTTGATAATTCATTCCTGCTAAAAGCGCATCTACCTCGTATCCAACATCACTAAATAAATCATAAAAATTCCAATCAATTACCGCGTATTCGACAATGCGTACAACTGCAGGTTTAGAATACTCTGACAGCTTTTGTGCCTGTGAAATCTTTGACGTTTCAGGCTTAATATTCATGAGCAAAAATGAAGCAACAATGACAGCGATTAGTAAAATACTGATCGGTACGGTGAAAATAGCTCTTTTTTTCAGAATCATCACCTCTTGTCATCTTGATGGCGAAACATTCGATCAAATCCAATATATTCCCCTATAAAGAAAAATAAATTTTGTACGAAAAAATAAATAAGCTGTGATGAAGATGCAAAAAGGGCTTAGAGAAATCTCTAAAACCCGTTAATGATTCAAATGAATGAATCCTGCTATATAGATTCTTTTTGAATAGCAAAAGGGACAAGCTAAATTTGTTAAGTTTGTGAAAAAAATAAAAGCTGCTCTATAAGAGAGACAGCTTTTGGTTCTTTCAATTCCATTCAAATGGTGTTGCCTGATACACGTAATAATTCAACCAATTGGAAAATAAGAGATGCGCATGGCAACGCCAGCGGTTTAACGCTGGATTTTCCGGATTATTATCGGGGAAATAATTAACCGGGATTTGTGTCGCAAGCCCTTTATTAAAATCACGCCAATATTCCTCAGCCAATGTTTGCGCTTCGTATTCTAAATGCCCGGTTATCATGATTTGTCTGCCGCCATTTGCATACATAATAAAAGCTCCAGCCTCTTCTGATGAAGACAAAATCTTAAGATCCGGGCACTTTTCGATATCTTCCATGACAACATCAGTATGTCGTGAATGCGGGGCAAGATAGATATCATCAAATCCTCGCAGTAATTTTTCCGAACGATCATTGACAATATGGGAAAAAATTCCGAAGCATTTTTCAGGCAGTTCATATTTATGAATCCCAAAATGATGGTACAAAGCCGCCTGTGCTCCCCAGCATATATGAAGCGTGGAGGTCACGTTTGTTTTTGTCCAGTTCATGATCTCGACAAGCTCTTCCCAGTATTCAACCTGTTCAAACGGCATGTTTTCAACAGGCGCACCAGTAATGATCATGCCGTCAAATTTTTTCTCCTTTATTTCCTTAAATGTCGTGTAAAATTGTTCTAAATGATAAGGGCTCGTATTCTTTGATTCGTAGGTGGCCGTTTTAAGGAAATGAATATTTACCTGTAAAGGAGTATTTCCCAAAAGCCGCAGTAAATGGGCCTCGGTTTTTTCTTTTTCCGGCATCAAATTTAAGATCAAAATATTTAACGGGCGGATATCTTGCTGGCTTGCCCTTTCATCGTCCATAATAAATATATTTTCTTTCTCCAGAATATCCCTCGCTGGAAGAAGCTTCGGTAATTTAATAGGCAAAGTATCATCTCCTTGAATGAACTCATAATAAAACATTATAATAACCTTTCTCACTTGTAGCAATGATATAAATACAGGTAACAAAATAATATCACAAATAGTAGAGTAACAATGATAAAATGAAACAGATAAATTGGTAAAATTTATGGGGGGACTTTCATGGGTGTAAAAACAATGGTGAAATCTGATATTGAAATCGCACAGCAATCGCATATTAACCCGATTAAGGAAATAGCAGAAACGATTGGTCTGACAGAAGATGATTTAGAGTTTTACGGAAAATATAAAGCAAAATTATCGTTTGAAACATTAAAAAAGCTGCAAACGAAGGAAAGCGGAAAAATAATTTTAGTCACAGCGATTAACCCAACACCGGCGGGGGAAGGAAAATCTACCGTTACCGTTGGTCTAGGTGACGCATTTAAAAAAATCGGTAAAAAAGTGGTCATTGCTCTTCGTGAACCTTCTCTCGGTCCAGTCATGGGGATTAAAGGGGGAGCAACGGGAGGAGGTTATTCCCAGGTGCTTCCAATGGAAGAGATCAATCTGCATTTTACAGGAGATTTTCATGCGATTACCACAGCGAATAATGCACTTGCAGCACTGCTCGATAATCATCTGCAGCAGGGAAATCAGCTGCAGATCGACCAAAGACGAATCGTCTGGAAACGTTCTATGGACCTAAACGACCGTGCTTTAAGAAAGGTTGTTGTCGGTTTGGGAGGTCCGGTTCAGGGGGTACCGCGTGAAGATGGCTTTGATATTACTGTTGCATCGGAAATCATGGCCGTTTTATGCCTCGCATCCGGACTGCAGGATTTGAAAAAACGCCTGGCGCGGATCGTTGTTGCGTACAATATCAACAAACAGCCGGTAACCGTTGGTGACCTCGGTGTTGAAGGGGCTTTGACTCTTTTCTTAAAGGATGCAGTAAAACCGAATTTGGTGCAAACGATTGAACATACGCCAGCACTTATACATGGCGGTCCGTTTGCCAATATCGCTCATGGCTGTAACAGTGTCATGGCAACAAAAGCAGCATCCAAACTGGGCGATTATGTGATTACGGAAGCCGGTTTTGGAGCTGATTTAGGTGCGGAGAAATTTTTAAATATTAAAGCAAGAAGCGCTAATTTAAAGCCAGAGGCTGTCGTGATTGTCACTACCATTCGTGCGCTGAAAATGCATGGAGGAGTAGCAAAGTCTGATTTAGGTCAGGAAAATATTGCAGCTCTCGAAGCCGGTTTTGCTAATGTGGAGAAGCATGCTGAAACGATTTCCAGCTTCGGGCTGCCGCTGGTAATTGCCGTCAATAAATTTGTTACCGATACGGAACAGGAAGTAAAAGCTCTGCTGGTCTTATGTGAAAAGAAGAATCTTCCAGTGGCTTTAACCGAAGTATGGGAAAAGGGCGGTGCCGGCGGAGTTGATCTGGCAAATAAATTGTTAGAAGTGATGGAAAAAGGAGAGTCTAATTATCATCCTTTGTACGAGCTTAGTGACAGCATTGAAGAAAAAGTACGTACAGTTGTCCAAAAAGTATATGGCGGCAAAGATGTAGAGTTCTCAACAAAGGCCAGAAAACAGTTAGTAGAGTTTGAAAAATTTGGCTGGGGAAATCTGCCGGTTTGTATGGCGAAAACTCAGTATTCCCTGTCTGATGATCCAGGCAAGCTAGGTCGTCCTGAGAATTTTACCATTACTGTCCGCGAGTTTAAACCTTCCATCGGCGCTGGTTTTATCGTGGCCTTAACCGGTGACGTGATGACAATGCCAGGGCTGCCGAAGGTTCCTGCTGCGTTAAAAATGGACGTCGATGAAAATGGGAATGCTGTAGGGCTATTTTAATGTTTGATCCAACCGCATTTGAAAATATGAGAGTGGTCATGGATGGGATCTTTTATGATAAGGATTTAAGCGGAGAGATTATCATCACGGATCGGAATGATATCATGAACACTGCGAAACTGTCCCGGTCCTATGATCTTTCTTTTCAATTACCTTCGGCAGAACAGGAAAGCGTAACATGTAAATTTACTTTATCGGCAGGTTTAGAAAATTTTACAGCAGAAATGCTCCGGCTTTCAGATGAACTTGCCGGATGTATAGTTGTGATTGAATTTACTTTGAAACATGAATACAGCGAACCATTGTTTTTGCAAATAGAAGAAATGCTGACATCCATATGGGGCAGTAAAAGAGCGATCAAATTGACGGTTTGCCGGGATTCGATTAAAGCGCGGAAAAAAGCTTATTATACAGGGATTGTTTCTTTTAACCGCATCATTCATGAAGAACAGATAGATGATTTGACGGAAATGACGGATTACATGCTTTTGACGCTTGAAAAGCTGGAAGGAATCACACTATCTTAATTCGAGGAACCGTTCCATATTATTACTATTCCGAAAAAGGCTGACTCCTATACGACAGAGTCAGCCTTTTTCTATGCAATAATGAAATTTTAGCTTCAGCTTCAGCAGTAAACTTATGTTATAAGATGTAATTACACCTTTTAAACGAACGATATTAATTAATACGTTCTTTATAGGGAAAATTAAATATTTGTTACAATTTATCGAAAATAGTCGAATAAAGTAGTTTTTGAAATATAAATGTAATATTTCTATTACAGAACTGACAAAATGTGATGGTATACTACCACTAGTTGAGTTTCCAAAGACTGCTAAAAATCAGCCATAATCGATACTCAATCGGGAATATCGTTTTCTACTACATAATAAAGATTAAAAAATATCATAAGTTTTGTCGAATGACAACGAAGTTTGAACTATTTAAGGAACCTGATACACAAGAGGTATTGCCTTAGGATACAGGGAGGATTTAGTTTTGAAAAAGAAAATCATTACACTTAGTACAACGATCATGCTTGGAATGGGGGGTATTTTGACAATACCAGGAATAAATGCGCATGCAAATATTCAAACCAGTATCAATGAGGCTCAGCAGGAATTAAGCAGCCTACAGGCTAAAAAAGCGGAGATTGAAGCACAAATCGCTAAAATGGAACAAGCAATTAAAGATAATAATACTAAGATTGAAGAAACAAATGCTCAACTTGGTCAGGCACAGGCGGAAATTGAAACTCTTAATACAGAAATCGCTGCGGTTCAGGAACGAATTTCACAGAGAATGGGAATTTTAAAAGAGAGAGCGGTTTCATATCAGGAATCAGGCGGACAGATTGGTTATATGGATGTTATTTTTTCGGCTACCAGCTTTGGTGAATTTATTGACCGGGTTGGAGCAGTTGCTACTATTTTTGAAGCAGATTCAGAAATTATGAAAAAACTTGAAGAAGATCAGAATACATTAAAAACAAAACAAGAAACGGTTGAAAAGAAATTAACCGATTTAAATAGTATGAAGCAGGAATTAGAAGGCATGCAGTCAGAAATAGCAGAGCAAAAGTCGCAAAACGAAGCGCTTAAAAACCAATTAGCAACAGATGCAGCGAAAAGTATGGCTGAAATTGCCAGCCTTAAAGAGCAGCAGCAGCAGGAACTCAGCAGAGCTGTTACTTCATTTACAAAAAATACAGCAACAAACACGAACTCCGGCACAGCAGTAAGTATCAACACAACGAATACGAATGTTGGTTCCGGAAGTATTGCAACGGTTATTAATGCCGGCAATAAATATATCGGAAACTCTGTCTATGTATTCGGCGGCGGCAGATCGGCATCTGATATCGCAGCAGGCCGTTTTGACTGTTCCGGATTCGTGGCATGGGCATTTTCTCAGGCAGGTGTGAAAGTAGCAGCCAGCACGGACAGCTTAAAAAATACAGGAACCAGAGTATCTGCAGCTAATATGCAGCCTGGAGATATGGTGTTCTTTAACACGTATAAAACAGACGGTCATGTTGGGATTTACTTAGGCGGCGGGAAGTTTATCGGTTCCCAAAGTTCTACAGGTGTCGCAGTCGCCAATATGACAAGCGGTTATTGGGCAAACACTTTTAATGGCCGCGTTATGCGGGTCATAAATTAATAGTTTACTATTTTAAAAGGCAGGAGCAATCCTGCCTTTTGTGCTGTCTGGAAGAAAACGAATGACGGAGATCCATTTTCACTCATTCTTCGCCAGTTTATTTATTCCTGTGATTTAACTGCTATAATAGAAGATACGTGACAAGGGCACAGTTTACTTTTTATGAATGGAATGGTTTTGATGAAAATAATTTCGATTGAACATGTGACAAAATCTTATGGAGATAAGACATTATTTCGTGATTTATCTTTTACGATTACCGAAAAAGAGCGTGTCGGATTAATCGGCGTAAATGGAACAGGAAAATCCTCTTTATTAAAAATTATCGCCGGCATTGATCAGCCGGATGAGGGAGAAATCATTTTCCCAAGGGATTACAGCATTTCTTACTCGGCACAAAAACCGGATTTGAACCCTGAATTTACTATTTTAGAACAGATTTTTGCCGGTGATGCTCCTGTCTTTAGGCTTTTAAGGGAATATGAAAAAACCTTATCGATGCTGCATAAGGACCCGGAAAATCAAGCATTACAGGACATGCTTTTTCAGCAGCAGAAGGAAATGGATGCGTTAAATGCTTGGGATGTCAGCACAAATGCAAAGACGATTTTAACAAAACTGGGAATAGAAGATTTTGAGCAATTTATTGGTCATTTATCAGGCGGTCAGAAAAAGCGAGTAGCTCTGGCCCAAGTATTAATTCAATCCCCTGATTTGCTCATTTTAGATGAGCCGACCAACCATCTTGATTACGAATCGGTAAAATGGCTGGAAGATTACTTAAGCCGTTATGCAGGTTCGATTTTGCTTGTCACCCATGATCGCTATTTCCTTGACCGTGTCACAAACCGTGTCTTTGAACTCGACGGAGGGAATCTTTACAGCTATAAAGGCAATTATTCAGCGTTTCTCAAAGCAAAAGCACTTCGGGAGGAACAGGAAGCCGCAACCGTTGAAAAACAAAAGAATCTTTTCCGCCGCGAACTGGAGTGGATCCGCAGAGGAGCGCAAGCGCGTTCCACCAAGCAAAAGGCAAGAATTCAGCGTTTTGAACAATTGGATGAGAAGCTTTCCTCCGTTAAAACAAAAGAAAATCTCGATATGTCTTTAAGAGGAAGCAGACTCGGTAAGCAGGTTTTTGAACTGAAGGATGCCTCGAAAAGGTTTGACAATCAGGTGATATTAGAACAGTTTAACCTTCTGGTGAAACCCGGAGACCGGATCGGGATTATCGGTAAAAATGGGACAGGAAAGTCAACCCTGTTAAATATCCTTGCCGGGAAAATAGCGCTTGATTCCGGCGAGCGGATTATCGGGCAAACGGTAAAGGTTGCTTTTTATACGCAGGAAAGTGAAGATATGGATGAAAACAAGCGCATGATTGAATATTTAAAAGAAGCGGCAGAAGTGGTGGAGACATCGGATGGTAAAACAATCTCTGCAGCGCAAATGCTGGAGCGTTTCTTATTTCCTCCTTCTACCCATGGTACACCTATCCGTAAATTATCCGGCGGTGAAAAACGACGTCTGTATTTATTGAAGATCTTGATGCACGAGCCAAATGTCCTATTGCTGGATGAACCGACAAATGATCTCGATACACAGACATTGACCGTGCTGGAGGATTATTTAGAAGATTTTTCCGGTGTCGTTATTACCGTATCACATGATCGTTATTTCCTTGACAAAGTGGCAGAGCAGCTTCTTGTCTTAAATGGCGGAGGTCAAACTGATTTATTTTATGGCAATTATACGGAATTTCTTGAAAAACAGGTCCATACTCTAGCGGAGATCAAGAAAGAAGAGGTAAAAAAGCCTGCTTCCTCTCAGGAAAAAACAAAGAAAAAGAGAATGACGTATAAAGAGCAAAAGGAATTTGAGACGATCGAAGATGATATCGCAGCGGCTGAAGCAAGACTGGAAGAAATAGCAGTGGAATTAAATCGGACAGGCAGCGATTTTGAGAAAGCCCAGAAGCTGGCAGAGGAAGAACAGGAGTTAAATGGAAAACTTGAATATATGATTGAACGCTGGACCTATTTAACAGAGTTGTCAGAGCAAGGATGACAAAATAATAATATTGCACCATAACTACGATTTATAGTATGCTTATGTTGAAAACCACCGAGGGGAGGAGAATTCAACATGTCAATGGCATACGAAGATTATATGAAACAATTAGTAAAACCGATGCGTGAAGAATTAGTGCAATCCGGTTTTAAAGAATTAATCAGCGTAGAAGATGTAGAACAATATATGGAAAATGCGCAGGGCACCACACTTGTAGTGGTTAATTCAGTTTGCGGTTGTGCAGCGGGTTTGGCACGTCCTGCAGCGGCCGAAGCCGTAAAATACAATGAGAATAAACCAGAACATCTTGTGACGGTATTTGCCGGTCAGGATAAAGAGGCGACCGCAAAAATGCGTGAATACTTCGGTGATATCCCGCCATCATCACCATCTATGGCCTTATTAAATGGAAAAGAAGTTGTTCATTTCGTTCACCGCCATGATATTGAAGGTCAAACGCTTGATCATATTATGGGGAATTTAATGACAGCCTTTGATCAAAACTGCTAAATGAAAAAGGGTGCCTGCGGCATCCTTTTTCATTTGCCTTCTATTCCACTAATCTGTACATGCTAACCACACATAATAGCCCATCAAAAGCAGACAGCCTGTGACAATTGACCATTCCATTTCCCTTCCCCCTTTTTTTAAAAAATATTAAAATTCCTAGTAAGTGATGTTTAAGTCTATTAATATATTTATTAAGGAAAATGAAAAATATGAAACCTTTTTTTATTTTATACGTAAAAAGAAGTATACTGTTTTTAATAGATGAATAACAGCGTACATCACTTACAGGAAAATGTGTGAATAAACCATAATTAAGTTATGTAAACTTCATTTATGCCCTGTACTAGAGGAGTTGAGGGTATTGCCAAAATGGCTTCGAAAATCATTAGTAATTCTAGTGACCGTCATTACGTTTGGTATGGTGACACCGCAGGTCCTTTCGAACAATCCTAATGAAGCCAATAAACAAGAAAAAAGGAATATGATTGAGGCGCTTCCGCTAGTGGCTGAAGCGACGAATCATTCGCCGGCGGCATTAGCAGAACGGGATGCCTTTATTCAGGAAATGGTTAAACAAGCCGAATCCCAAGCCTATCTCAAGTTTGGCGCAAAAATTAAACCGGTGATTGAAGATGAATTTAGGGAGATTATTTTGCCAAATATAGAGAAAGCAATCGAAGAAATTGCTTTACAATTTCCAGAAGATGATTTAAGCCACCTTTCGGTAACGGAAATGCCTGGGGGAGGTCAATCAGAGAAAATATTTCATATTATGAATCAAAAAACGAAACAGGATGTCATCCGCTTCCACGTGAGAAGAGACCATCCCCCTCAAGAAGGCTTTACTTTTAATTTCCATTACCATACGGTACATGACCAATTTCAATTGCACCATGAATTGGGGGTCATTTATTGGGATAAAAATACCCCGCCTAAATGGATGAGTTGATATTTTTTGCCGTAACAGGCAAAATATACTAAGGTAAGAACAGGGGATAAACCCTTTCTAAAAAAAGAATTCTATAACGGAGGTAATGAATATGGCAATCAGTTTATCAAAAGGACAAAAGGTTGATTTAACGAAGACGAATCCCGGATTAACGAAAGTCATTGTAGGTCTTGGCTGGGACACCAATAAATATGATGGAGGAAAAGATTTTGACCTCGATACTTCCGTTTTTCTATTAGGTGAAAATGGAAAAGTAGGATCAGACAGCGATTTTGTCTTTTACAATAATACAACCGGAGGAAATGGTTCTGTCGTACATACAGGTGATAATCGCACCGGAGAAGGTTCAGGTGATGACGAACAAATCAGCGTGGCATTAACACAAGTCCCTGCAGGCACACAGCGAATTGCCTTTGCGATTACCATCCATGAAGCCGAAGAACGGAATCAGAATTTCGGGCAGGTATCTAATGCCTATGTACGAATCGTGAATGCTGCGACAAATGAAGAATTAGTCCGCTTTGATTTAGGGGAGGATTTTTCAATTGAAACAGCACTTGTCGTAGGTGAAATGTACAGGCATAATGGAGAATGGAAGTTTAATGCAATCGGAAGCGGTTTTCAAGGCGGGCTTGCTGCTTTGGCAACAAACTTCGGATTGCAGGTAGGTTAACTACATTCAGCAGAAGGCATCTATTTCAATAGTTAAGGGATGAATGCAAATAAACTCTCTAATTCAGTTGAGATTCAATCCCTAGCTGAATGAAGTTAAGCCTCCGGCGGATGCCCCGGATTTTTAAAGGAAATTTTTCGAGCGGGCTCGAAAAAATCCGAGGCACAAATTCGACGGGCGAATTTGATTATTTATGAAAGACCCGCACTTTGGATGCGGGTCTTTCTCAATCAACAGTCTTAGGAGGAACATTTTGAATGTTAGAAGGAGTTATTGATACGTATGCCCAGTTTTTTGATTGGGGGATGTGGGTCGAAGTATTATCTGATCCGGTCAGCTGGGGATTAATTGGTTCACTTGTCATTTTGGAAGGCCTGCTCTCTGCTGATAATGCCCTTGTATTAGCCGTAATGGTTCGCCATCTGCCTGAGAAGCAAAGGAAAAAAGCACTGTTTTATGGTTTAATAGGCGCATATAGCTTCCGTTTTATCGCCATTGGGATCGGTGTTTTCCTGATTAAACTATGGTGGGTGAAAGTACTTGGTGCCGCCTATTTAGCCTGGCTGGCTGTCCGCTATTTCCTTGATCGGAAAAAAGAACCGTCAGCTGATGAATCAGGAACAAAAGAAATGAGTAAGAATAGTCTGCTTATCCGGATGTTCGGTAATTTCTGGGGAACGGTCGCATCAGTAGAATTAATGGATATTGCCTTTTCTGTCGACAGTGTCCTTGCTGCATTTGGGATTAGTGAAAAAGTGTGGATCCTGCTATTGGGCGGTATGCTGGGTGTCCTAATGATGAGGGGGGTAGCCGGTGTGTTTCTTAAATTAATCGATCGGATACCCGAATTGGAAACAGCAGCGTATGTCCTGATCATGATTATAGCGGTGAAGATGTTCCTCAGCGTCTTTGATATTGAAGTCAGCCATGAGTTATTCTTTATTCTTATCTTAGTTACCTTTGGCGCAACTATTATTATTCATATGAGGAATAAGAAAAAAGGATTTCAATCCTAGCAAAGAAAAGAGAACGGACAATGGTCTGTTCTCTTTTTCACCTATTGCGTCCCATCCTTGAGCCATTTTTTCAGCAGAAGGTAGATGCTTACACCAAATAGATAAAAACCGATAAAAATCAAAATCGATATTTTAATAGAATGGTGGACAGACAAAGTAAACATGGAAAGAAACAGCCCGCAAAAAAATAAATCAATCAGGATAAAATAAACAGAATTGACAACGTCTTCTAGCATTTTGAAATGAGTTTGAAGTTCTTCCTCGGGCACCCGTTTATGCAAAAATCTCATGCTATTCACCCTTAACGACTAGTAATAAGCGTTGTTACCTTTTTGAAACCGATATCATAATGAAGAATGTATCTTTGTCAGATCTCTTCACCCCATCTGTATTCAAGAACATGCAGGAAGGTGAAAAGTTTTTGAACGCATTATTTTGAAACCTTTTGCCATTCCCTTCGTATATTGATTAAACGACAGTGACCTGTGATATGATGATAAAGAGAGTTCATGAAAAAGTGCATTTGCAAGATTTGTATCATCCTTCGTGAAACTATCTTTCGCTTGTAAAGGGAAGTGATCTACATGAATCAACCTATTCGGCAGATAATCAATCATATTTTGCCTTTGTCTTATGAAAATTGGCTTGCAACGGTACAGAAACCCATCCATTCCCGCCCGCAATTTATGGTGGAAGAAGGGATTCTCCATATTGGTCAGGCAGCAGCGCGATTTCTTGGTGTCCCGCTTGATGAAGACGAGTATTATAACAGATTATATGATCTCGTTCATCAAGACATTCCCGGAGTCTTGCTTATTAGCCAAGATCATTTAGACAAAACCATTGAAAATAAACAATTTCAATCGATTCAACGGGTGCTTAATATAAGTAAGGAACAGCATCTTTCAGTTAATCGCTTTACGGCATTTCTTGATGGTGAGCTGCTGCTGCTTAAATCTTCCAATCCAGCTATACACCGGAAGATTCGAGAAGCTTTTATCACGATGCTTACTATCTTTACCGAGAAAGAAAAGGACGGATTGAAAAGTCCTGATTTGCAGCGGGTATTAGTAGATGTCATAAAATGGTCTTTTAATCACCTAAGTGAAGCCATCGATCAGATAAATCCGGATATCTCGATGCCGAAGCTGATTTGGTACGGAAATACGAAGAAAAGTCATCAATATTTTTTAACATTTTTACTCTATCTGGGCTGTGATGTTTTACTTTTTAATCCAAGCGGCGAGGATCCTTTTTTCCTGCTTGATGAAGAACAGCACTTAACATTTATTCATAAATATCCCGAAACACATGCCCCGGAGCCTTTTCCGGCAGAAAAGAGAAATCGAAAATCAACCGTAGCGTATCGGGCGTCGCGGGAAATAGAAACCATCTTAAATCATGAAGAATCTCATTTTTTCAAGCCATGGCAGTTGAGAGATTATACTCCTTCGTCCATCACACTGAAAACGACATATGATGAACTGTTTCTTTTGACAAAAGAAAAGGCGCTGATCCGGCCTGATTTTGCCGTACAAAACGGAAAGGTCAAAATCCCAGCTATATTTGCCAAGATTCAAGGGGTAAGCCGAAATCGCAAGGAATATTGGGAACGTCTCCATGCTCTTACAGAATGGGAAAATAGCCTTCTTATTAAGGAATTTCCTTTGACACGCTCGATCAATAATGATTTTCGCTTCCACTATCGCAATGCGATTGACCGGGAAGGGGAACTGAGCATAGAAAAAATGATCGAGGCTAATTATTGGAAGTACAGCCAGCTTCCAATAGGGCTGCAGCAAGGGATTGCAGCAGCGATAAAAAATATGTGTGCTAAACCGCGGTTAAAGGCTTTGCATCATGAAAAGGAAGTAGATGTGAAAATCTATTTATTTACCCATGGGATGCAGATTCCGTCTGAGATCGTGAGAATGATGCAGAAGTTCGATTATTCACAAGAAGTGCCCAAGCTTATTCTATTTAATAATGGAATAAGCGGAATTCTGTCACGTTCGGATGCGGTCTTACTCCTGTTATTAAATCAATTCGGATTTGATCTGATCCTTTATAACCCGCCGGGACAAAATGATGTTGAAAATTATATCGATGATAAATTATATGATACGCACTGGCTCGAGGATTTGGTATTTGAACAGGAATATCGGGAACCATCACCATTAAGGAAATTTACGATAAGCGGTTTCTTGAAAAATTTGAGGGGAGAGCAATAAATGAATAATGAAGGGCAGCAAATGAATCCAACACTTACAGGAGCAGATGATAAGCTTTCAGAATCAAAGGTGTCAGAGATGAAACTGGCACTGCGGAATGATCCGGAAGTACAAAATCTCGTTCGTTCCATTGATGAACGGGATCAAATTCAAATACTGGAATTCGGTAAAGAACCAGCTGTGCAAATCTCCCGTTTTTCCGATCAAATCCTGCATAATATGCGGACAACAAAGGTAGAAGATTCAGGTGAACTATTAAAACAGCTGGGTCGCATCATGGATAAATTTGATAAAAAAGATTTTGAAAAGGGCTCTGGCGGTATTTTAGGCAAGCTGTTTAAAAAAAGCGAGAAGATAGTGGAAAGGCTGTTTGGTAAATACCAGACGATGGGGAAGGAAATTGATAAAGTCTATGTCGAAATTTCGCAATATCAAAGTGAAATGACACAATCCACAAACATGCTGGAAAATATGTATGAGCAAAACTATCAATACTATCTGGAGCTGGAGAAATATGCAGTGGCCGGTCAAATGAAGGCAGATGAAATAAAAATGCAGCAGCTGCCGCAGCTGGAAGCTCGGGCTGCGGGGGGAGATCAAATTGCAGGGATGCAGCTAGATTCACTACGGAATGCCGTTGAATTGCTTGAGACTCGGGTTTATGATTTGGAAATGGCGAAAATGGTTTCCTTGCAAACTGCGCCGCAAATCCGCCTGCTGCAGCGAGGAAATACGAAGCTGATTGGAAAAATTAATTCTGCTTTTGTCACCACTATTCCAATCTTTAAAAACGGTCTCATACAAGCGATGGCGGCAAAAAGGCAGAAATTGGTGGCGGATTCGATGAGTGAGCTTGATCGCCGAACAAATGAAATGCTCCTCCGGAATGCCCAGAATATATCTCAGCAAAGCGCGGATATTGCTAGACTGGCCGGAGGCCCAAGCATAAAAATTGAAACGATTGAGGAATCCTGGGATATCATTATAAAAGGGATGCAGGAAACAAAGGCCATCGAAGAGGAAAATAAACGACTCCGTGAAGAAGGAACAAAACGATTAGAACAGCTGCAGGAAAATTTCAAAAAAATGAAACAAAGCTGAAGCAGCAAAATACCCCTCATTGCATCATAATCGGGAAATCTAATTATTTGTGTGTTTATCATTGATTTTATATAGATACTGTTTTTAAATAAACGAATGAGGTGATTGATTTGGCAATTAGCTTGCAAAAAGGGCAGCGCGTTGATTTAACAAAAGGGAATCCGGGATTATCCAGAATTATGGTAGGTCTTGGCTGGGATCCGGTGGATGCCCGCGGCGGTAAGGGATTTTTCGGCTCGCTTTTTGGCGGTGGAAATGCGGCACCGAATGTTGACTGTGATGCTTCTGTTCTGCTTTTATCTGAAAACGAGAAACTGACCAACCAAAAAGACGTCGTTTATTTCGGAAATCTGACAAGCACGGATGGCAGTGTCGAGCATTCCGGGGACAATTTAACAGGTGACGGCGACGGTGATGATGAACAAATTTTTATCGAATTAACTCATATTCCAGCTAATATTCATAAAATCGTATTTGTCGTAAATATTTATGATTGTGTGAAAAGAAAACAGCATTTTGGCATGATTAAGAATGCCTATATCCGAATTGTTAATCCTTCAACTCGCGCGGATTTAATCAAATATAATTTATCAGATGACTATAGCGGGAAAACTTCACTCATTGTAGGGGAAATCTACCGTAATGGTTCTGACTGGAAATTTGCCGCCATCGGGAACGGGACATCGGCAACAGGATTATCTGAACTCGTTCGTTCTTATACGTAATCGCATTTGCTGAAGCACGAAAGGTCTGACTTCCGGATCTCCAGGGAGCAAGACCTTTTCCTTTTTCCATTATAAACCACCCATATAGATTAGATGGCTGCCGCATTTGCAATCTGAGGCGCCGAACCCCTTAACGGGAATACTCCCATCCACTTCCTTCCTTATTTTGTCAGCAAGACCACACTCTGTGAAACTAGTATCATATGTTATAATTTTAGTAATGGTTCCATATGGTCTGAGATAGTCAAAATGCCAATGGTATTTTTTTTCAATCTCTTTATGGCGCTTGATTCGGTGCAGAATATTCTTCTTTGCACTCCCTACGTAGATATAAATCCCCTTTTGAAAATGAAAATTTCCAAGCTTTCCAATTGAAATATTTTGCGCATCGTTTAATTGCAGATAAATGGTATATAACGAATGTCCGGGATTAATAGATTCATACATATGAAAACCTCCTAGAAAATACATTGTAAGGGCTGAAATTGATGAGAAAAAAGATCATAGTACTTGGTTCTATTTTATTGGCGTTGACTCTGATGGGAAATTCCCATGCGAATGATAGCGGGATCCAATTAAAAAATTATCCCGAATCTGCACAACTATGGGAAATGCTTCAATTAAAATCAGAAACTGAGCTGGGAGAGATTGTCATCCTGCCGCATGCCCCATTTAATCAGAAGGAGGCAGCAGGCATCATATCACGACTCGATCAGCTTCCTGTTTCGATATTAAAGAAGACAAACGAAGCAGGGATTAGGATTAAATTATTTACGGGTAAATTAACAGAAAATCCAACAGCCTCCCATCTTGCCGGCATCATGCCCCGGGGGTATACGAAGACAACATGGGATGATGTTCCGGGGATTGGGGGCAGTAAAACGGTGCTGATCAAAATTGGCGCCAGTCAGAAAGGAAACGGTCATAGTTCCGTTAATTTGGAACTTCATGAATTGGCGCATTCCATCGATCGTTATGTATTGGATGAATTTCGCTATAACCCGGATTTTATTCAAATTTGGCATAAAGAAAGTGGCCGTCTTTTCCCTGGGCAGCCCTACTTTTTAACCTACCCCGAAGAATATTTTGCCGAATGCTTTGCCTACTATTATTTGGGTGGAAAGTTACAAGAAGAATTGAAAAGGAAAGCTCCGCTAACCTTTCAGTTAATACAAGACGTATCCTAACGAGACTAATTTTACTATTAGTCTTTTTTTGATACAATGAGGTTAATGTATCAATTATAGTACGCGGTATTACCAGTCTGGTGATAGGGCTATTACTGAAAGGAGCAGCAGCAATTCATGGAGCATCAGGAATATGAATATTTAAACATGTGCCGTCATGTTTTAGAAAACGGCAATCAAAAAGGGGATCGGACGGGTACAGGCACTCTTTCTGTTTTTGGCTATCAGATGAGATTCGACCTGCAGCAAGGGTTCCCGTTATTGACGACAAAACGGGTTCCGTTCAAGTTAATCGCAAGTGAATTGCTCTGGTTTATTAAAGGCGATACAAATATTCGCTATTTATTGCAGCATAATAACCATATTTGGGATGAATGGGCATTTAAAAACTGGGTGGAAAGTGACGAGTATCAAGGCCCGGATATGACAGATTTTGGCTTGCGCAGCCAGCAGGACGAAGAGTTTCGCTGCAAGTATGAAGCAGAGATGGCTAAATTTATTGATAAAATCCTTAGTGATGAAGGCTTTGCCAACAAGTACGGTGAACTAGGTCCTGTGTACGGGAAGCAATGGCGGGCATGGGAAACGACCACCGGTGGAAAAATTGACCAATTAACGGGTTTAATCGAACAAATTAAAATGAATCCAAACTCAAGACGGTTGATTTTATCTTCCTGGTCGCCTGAGTTTACCCCGCAGATGGCTTTGCCGCCATGTCATTCGCTGTTTCAATTCTATGTGCATGATGGCCGCTTAAGCTGTCAATTGTACCAGCGAAGTGGGGATATCTTTCTTGGGATTCCGTTTAATATTGCCAGCTATGCCTTGTTGACCCATTTAATTGCGCATGAATGCGGCCTGCAAGCGGGAGAGTTTGTGCATACAATTGGCGACGCACATATTTATGTTAATCATTTTCAGCAAATTGAAATGCAGCTGCAACGGGAGCCACGTCCGTTTCCAGTATTAAAATTAAATGAGCAGAAGAAGTCACTGTTTGATTTTGAAATGGAGGATATCTCGATAGAGGGGTATGATCCCCATCCTGCCATTAAAGCGCCTGTAGCAGTCTGATTTGAGTCTTTGCAGATGTTTTGCAAATGATTGTATGGAAAGGGAGATTAAAGATGATTTCATTTATTGTAGCGATGGATAAAAACAGAGTGATTGGCAAAGATAATCAGCTGCCATGGCATCTGCCTGCGGATTTAAAATTTTTTAAAAAGACAACAATGGGACATCCGATTGTGATGGGCAGGAAAACGCATGAATCGATTGGAAAACCGCTTCCCGGAAGAGAAAATATCATTGTGACACGGAATGAATATTATCACCCGGAAGGCTGTACGGTGATTCATTCCCCTGCGGAACTAAAAAGCCTTGAAGCAGAAAAACAGGAAGAAGTATTTGTCATTGGCGGTGCAGAAGTTTTTAATACAGTATTTCCCATTGCCGATCGTCTGTATATTACGGTGATTGAGCATGAATTTGCGGGGGATACCAATTTTCCAGAATTCGATGAATCTGACTGGACCTTGGTCTCATCAGAAAAGGGCGAGACAGACGAGAAAAATCCTTATGAATATTCTTTTAATATCTATGAACGGATGCAAAATAAATAAAAAAGAAAGCGGAACTCCGCTTTCTTTTTTCAGCTTACTTAATAATACGTAAATAAGCGAGACCGGTATCTGTAATATATGTGTGACGATCCTCGTATACCATATATTCGATCACAGAGTTCACCTTTTCATCCTGTAAATCCTCGATGGTAATGCCGGCCATCTTTTTGATTAATGTATTTTGCTCATATGGACGGTATGGATTTTCTTCTGAAAGATAAATCCAGTTGAATGCTTCTTCAAAATTGCGGAAATATGTCGCAGCTTCGACAACATAACCAACGTTTAAACCAACCATATCAGCTACTTTTTCCATCGTTTCTAACTTACTCATGTTTACAAACCCCTTTTCACTTAAATTATTGTTATGATAGTTGCTGAATCAACTACATAACAAAAGAGAGAATCGTTCCGAATGGATGCTTCTGCATTTTCTATTCGGATCATTCTGAAATTTTCTTTCTTGCAGGACCTATTTCCCTTATTATACTATTAATTTCAACTATATATAACGTATAAAAGGTAAATATTATATAATATTTATATCATATTCTATCAATTTTCACCATTAGATTTACCTTGAAAAAATTCCTTGCAAAATCCTTCCATTTTGCCGAAAATAATAATAGTCAATTTGAAATATATACCAAAGAAGTGTTTAGCGGGTGGACAATTGAAAATCAGCAGATTAGTGGTATAATGTACTGATATAATATTGGAAATGAATTGAATTGAGGGTGAAGATATGGAACAGAAGATTATGAAGAAAAAATGGCTGCAGTTGGAGGATATTCTAATTGCATACCAGCATCTGAAAGATATCGTTACCCATACGCCATTGCAAAAAAACGAGCGATTATCTGAAAAATATAATTGTAACGTTTATTTAAAAAGAGAAGATTTACAAGTGGTCCGATCTTTTAAATTACGCGGAGCTTATTACTGTATGAAAATGCTTCCTCAAGAAAAGCTTACAAACGGCGTTATTTGTGCAAGTGCAGGGAACCATGCTCAAGGTGTTGCCTATTCTTGCAGAGCATTGCAGGTACATGGAAAGATTTACATGCCGACTACAACTCCAAGTCAAAAAATTAAACAAGTTGAAATGCACGGCAGAGAATTTGTGGAAATTGTACTGGCTGGAGATACGTTTGATGATTCCTATAATCAGGCTGTTCTTTGTGCGGAAAAGGAAGGCAGAACCTTCATTCATCCGTTTGATGATGAGATGGTTATGGCTGGTCAAGGAACTGTCGCGGTTGAAGTTTTAAATGATTGTGAAGAAAAAATCGATTATGTATTTGCCAGCATTGGCGGCGGCGGATTGGTTTCTGGTTTAAGCACCTTTATCAAAAGCGTTTCACCGGACACCAAAATGGTTGGAGTTGAGCCGGAAGGTGCAGCATCCATGAAAGCCTCATTGGCTAAACAAATCGTCACACCGCTGGACAGCATTGATGGATTCGTTGATGGTGCGGCGGTAAAATGTGTCGGAGAAAAGACTTTTTCCATCTGTGAGAAATTAGTGGACGATATCGTAGTGGTCCCTGAAGGGAAAGCATGTACAACCATTTTAGAGCTTTACAATGAACATGCCATTGTTGTAGAACCAGCAGGGGTGCTGCCTGTATCGGCACTTGATTATTATAAAGATCAAATTAAAGGGAAAACGGTCGTATGCATCATCAGCGGCGGAAATAATGATATTGGAAGAATGGCGGAAATAAAGGAAAGATCTTTGCTTCATGAAGGATTACTGCATTATTTTCTTGTCCACTTCCCGCAGCGTGCAGGCGCATTGCGCGAATTTTTAGATGAAGTGCTCGGGCCAAATGATGATATTACCCGTTTCGAATATACAAAGAAAACAAATAAAGAAAACGGACCTGCCTTGGTCGGAATTGAATTAAAGAAAAAAGAAGATTACAAAGATTTAATCGTTCGGATGAATAAAAAAGGGTTTCACTATAAAGAGATTAATAAGGATAGCAGTCTGTTTCAATTTCTAATTTAAGGGGTTCGGCAGAGCCAAACAGGATGTAGAATGAAATGATTATTATCACATTGTAAAAAAATCTTGTATTTCATGTGAACTTTGTATGACGTTTTTATTGCGAATTCCAAATTGGTTCTGAAACGTACTATAATCAAGGTAGATTTACAAGCAACTGCTAAGGGAGATGTTCATTATGTTATCAAACATCGGGATTCCTGGTTTAATCTTGATTCTTGTATTGGCACTTATCATTTTTGGACCAAAAAAATTGCCTGAAATCGGTCGTGCTTTTGGACAAACACTTCGTGAATTCAAAAAATCTACCAGAGAGTTAACAAGCGATGTGGTAGAGGAAATTGATGAGGTTAAGAAGGAAGTAAAGGAAGTTACTAAATAAGGTGTGAGATTTTTCTTACGCCTTTTTTTCTTGACAAAAGCCTTCTAATTTAGTAATAGATTAGTTATGTGTTATAAACAAAGTGATAATATAAGTAAATATTTAATGAAATAATGGCAGGGGAAATAGATGGAAGATAAAGAATTAAATGTTGTGGATCATTTAGATGAATTAAGAAAAAGGCTCATCGTTACGGTTGCCGCCTTTTTAATCTTGTTTGTTGTCGGGTTCATCTATGTCGAGGACATATACAAATGGTTTGTCAGAGACCTGGATGTAAAACTAATTGTTTTAGGACCGAGTGACATTATTTGGATTTACTTTATGATCGCAACGGTAATTGCAGTTGCCGGTACAATACCCGTGCTTGCGACGGAAATATGGCTTTTTGTTAAACCGGCACTTAAGCCAATTGAGAAAAAAGTGACACTTTCCTATATACCGGCATTATTTATTCTATTTCTTGTCGGGCTTGCTTTCGGTTATTTTGTCATTTTTCCTACAATTA
This sequence comes from Bacillus benzoevorans, assembly GCF_014207535.1. GTDB lineage: Bacteria > Bacillota > Bacilli > Bacillales > Cytobacillaceae > Bacillus_BD > Bacillus_BD benzoevorans. The sequence goes on along the minus strand of NZ_JACHGK010000003.1, from coordinate 43,693 downwards.
TGAACTTCGTTATTGAACTTGGCGGGGATATGGTCGCAACCAATTTTACGGCTGAAAAATATTTTCGCTTCATTTTCAACATGACGATTCCTTTCGGTGTTTTGTTTGAACTGCCTGTGGTGCTGATGTTTTTAACATCACTCGGAATCATTAATCCTTATCAGCTGCAAAAGATTCGAAAGTATGCCTATTTCATTCTAATTATTATCGGTGTTGTCGTATCACCGCCGGATATTATGTCAGATACTCTTGTTGCAGTCCCATTACTCTTCTTATATGAAATCAGTGTCAACCTTTCAAAAATTGTTTATAAGCGTAAATTGAAAAAGGGAAAACAATGGGAAGAAGAGTTTTATACCGAAGACCAGGAAGAAGACCTGGAAAAAAGTGAATAAGGGTGATTAGGGGCTGTCCTAAGCAATAGGACAGCCCCTTTTTTGATCACAAAAAAAATCTCCTTTTTTCCTAATAGAGTACATAGAGAATTTATTATTTCCATCATTTTTATGTTCCTTTGCCATTTAAGGACAATCAGTTACAATTTTTTGAATTGCAAGCCCCATTTTGTATTTTTATGCTACATTTACTCCAGATATACATATTTTTTTATAAATTTGGGAAGGGGAACCCAGTTATGAAAAGACAAACAGTATTTGAAACGGCAATGGAACGCGGCGTTTCAAGAAGAGATTTTCTTAAAATGTGTACGGCATTGGCTGCGGCACTCGGTCTAGACTATACCCAGTCAGATAAAGTGGTACAAGCTATGGAAACAAATTCTCGTGTCCCAGTTGTGTGGCTGCAATTCCAGGATTGTACAGGATGTTCAGAATCGTTCATTCGCTCTACACATCCAACTGCTGAAAGCGTTTTATTCGATTTTATTTCTCTGGAGTACACCGAAGTACTCTCTGCAGCTTCTGGCTTTCAGGCAGAAACAGCGATGAAACAAGTGCTCGAAAAATATAAAGGAGAGTATGTATTGGCTGTCGAGGGAAGTATCCCTGATGGGGAAGGGTTTACGAATGTTGGCGGTATTGATGTGAAAGAAACAATCAAGGAAATGGCGGCAGGAGCAATGGCGGTTATTTCTTATGGAAGCTGTGCTTCATGGGGTGGGATAGCTGCTGCCGAGCCGAATCCGACAGGAGCAAAGCCGATTTCCAGTTATGTAAGTAACACACCTGTCATTCTTGTTCCCGGCTGCCCTCCGATTTCTGAGGTCATGACGGGTGTTATCGCCCATATGATCACCTTTGGTGCTATTCCTGAATTAGATTCTCAGGGAAGACCAAAAGCATTTTACCGTCATCGTATCCATGACAAATGTAACAGACGTGCTTATTTTGATGCCGGCTTATTTGTTGAATCTTTCGATGATGAAGGAGCTAAGCAAGGGTATTGTCTTTATAAACTGGGCTGTAAAGGTCCTACAACCTATAATGCATGTGCGGAAATGCGCTGGAATGGCGGAGTCAGTTACCCAATCCAATCTGGTAATCCGTGTATCGGATGTTCTGAAAAGGGATTTTGGGATAATGGTCCTTTCTTTGTCAGACATGCCAAGATTCCAGCCTCTCAAACAACAGCAAATATTGATAAGATTGGACTCGCTGTAACCGGCGTTGTCGCAGCAGGGGTGGCTGTCCATGCAGTTGGTACGTCATTCAAGAAAAAAAGTGAAGATCGCCGGGGTGATGAATAATGGCTGAACGTATTGTAGTAGATCCCATTACAAGAATTGAAGGACATCTTCGTGTTGAGGCAGATATAGATGATAATGGTGTCATTCGGGATGCCTACAGCTCCGGTACATCTGTCCGGGGAATTGAATTAATTGTAAAGAATAGGGATCCGCGCGATGTATGGGCATTTGTGCAGCGGATTTGCGGTGTGTGTACCACCACCCATGCATTGGCATCCGTGCGTTCTGTAGAAGATGCACTAAAAATTAAGATTCCGAAAAATGCCAGTTTCATCCGAAATATCATGAATGAAGCCTTATTTGTTCATGACCATGTGGTGCACTTTTATCATTTACATGCACTAGACTGGGTAGATGTGGTTAGTGCTTTAAATGCAGATCCAAATGAAACTTCAAAAATTGCCCAGTCCATTTCGAATTGGCCTAAGTCCTCTCCCGGATATTTTAAAGATGTGCAAAATAAAGTGAAAAAAGTAGCCGACAGTGGACAGCTTGGCATATTTGCAAACGGCTATTGGGGTCATCCCGCCTATAAATTACCTGCGGAAGTGAATTTGCTTGCAGTTGCGCACTATCTCGAAGCGCTGGATTGGCAAAAAGAAATTGTTAAAATTCATACGATACTTGGCGGTAAAAATCCGCATCCGCACTATGTTGTCGGTGGGATGGCTACACCGATTGATATTAATAGTGATAACGGAATTCATGCGGAACGATTCATGCATATTTCCAAACTCATCGATGAAGCCCGAACCTTCGTCAATGAAGTCTATATTCCGGATTTATTAGCTATTGGTTCTTATTACAAGGATTGGAATTATGGCGGTGGCATTAATAACTATATGACATATGGCGACTTTTCTACCGGAGATCTAAACGAGACGAATCTTTACCGTATGCCGCGCGGTATCATCTTAAATGGTGATTTGAAAGAAATTCATGAGCTTGATTTAAAGGATCCATCGCATATCCAGGAGTTTATCGATCGTTCATGGTACACCTATGGCGGAAAAGACAATAGCACAGAAGGTCTCCATCCTTGGGAAGGTGAAACGGCATTAAATTATACCGGACCTAAAGCCCCGTACGATCATTTGCAAACCGATAAAGCATACAGCTGGGTGAAAGCACCGCGCTGGAAAGGGCAACCGATGGAAGTAGGACCGTTAGCACGTGTAATGGTGGCCTATGCTGCCGGCAAAGAAGATGTCGTGAATCTGGTTAACGATACATTGAAAAAATTAGATCTGCCGATTTCTGCACTGCACTCGGCACTTGGCCGGACAGTTGCACGCGGCCTTGAAACCACTTTAATTGCCGACTGGCTGCGTGATGATATGGATGCACTATTAAAGAATATCAAAAGCGGGGATCAAGTGACATTTGATCGTTCAAAATGGGAGCCTGATTCCTGGCCGGAAATAGCTCAGGGTGTTGGCTGGATTGAAGCACCTCGTGGAGCCTTGGCGCACTGGATTCAAATTGAAAATGGCAAAACAGCAAACTATCAAGCAGTGGTACCAACTACATGGAATGCTTCACCGAGAGATGCCAAGTATACCGGGGCATATGAAGCATCGTTAAAAGGAACGCCGCTGTTAGTTAAGGATCAGCCGCTTGAAATCATTCGTGTTATTCACTCTTTTGACCCTTGTTTAGCCTGTGCTGTCCATTTAACTGACCTGGATAGTAAATCTACGACGGAAATCCGAATTGGCTAGGAGGAGTGTAAAATGGAAATCGCTAAACCAGTACAATCACCTAGATCGGAGACAAATAAAAATAAGAGAGGGCCTAAGGTTAGAACAGTCAACTATGAAGTGGTGAAGGTCTATGTTTGGGAGCTGCCGATTCGTGTATTTCACTGGTTGAATGCAATAGCCATAGTTCTGTTAATCGTTACAGGTATTTTTATTGGCAATCCATTCCTTAGTGCAGCTACTCCGGAAGAAGCCTATTACTCTTATGTGATGGGATGGGTAAGGTATATTCATTTCTTCGCTGCTTTTCTCTTTACGCTAAATTTAGTTGTTCGTTTATATTGGACAATTAAAGGAAATAAGTATACAACGGTGAACCCATTTAGGGCTGCTTTTTGGAAAGAAACCATTGAAACGATTAAGTACTATTTATTTATGAAAAATAAAAAGCCGCATTATGTCGGTCACAATCCATTGGCACAATTAAGCTATTTAATCACCATTGGCTTAGGTTCCCTCATTATGGTATTAACAGGATTTTATCTCTATACCGAACCGCAGCCAGAGTCCTTCTGGGGACAAATGTTGGCATGGGTACCGGTTCTTTTTGGCGATACGAGCTTTGCCATTCGCTCCTGGCATCACATTGTTGCTTGGTTTTTCATTATTTTTCTGGTCGTTCATGTATATATGGCGATACGTGATGATTATATGCAGCGAAACGGTACTTTATCGTCCATCTTTACCGGATATAAAACAGAAGCAAAGGACGCAGTAAACGACGGTGAGCAACATGACTGAAAACCAACATCTAGATAAGATCATCATCCTGGGGATCGGCAACACACTATATCAAGATGAGGGGCTGGGCATCCATGCCCTGCCTCTCATTGAAGAAATGCTTAAAAACGCAGAGAATATTGAAATGATTGATGGCACTACGGATGGTATGCGTCTGTTGGCACCAGTAGAAGATACCGATTATTTAATTGTGATCGATGCCATTAATGCAGGAAAACCGGGCGGGACTATTATTACCCTGAAAGGGGAGGATATTCCTGCCTACTTTGGTATTAAAATGTCTATCCACCAGCTTGGGTTTCAGGAGGTATTAATGGCGGCAAAAATCAGGGAGAGGTATCCCAAAAATATCGTCATGATCGGAATGCAGCCAAGCAGTCTGGAATTAGGTGTTGAGTTATCTGAAACCAATCAAGGTAAATTGCATGAACTGGCTGCACTAGTGGTGATGCAGGTAGAGGATTGGAGAAGTCAGCATGAACCGGCTTGATTTTTTAAAAGAGATGAAAGTCGGTTTATGGAAGACAGCGGCTTCCATTTATGAACCATTTATGGATGGGGACATTGAAAAAGTTCATCGGGTTTCCGATCAATTATTCGGCGTGAAATGGTATTTTCTTACAAATGAAATATCAGAGACTGGTAGAATTGTTCAAAAGCGGATCAATGGGCGTCCATATATTATCGTTCATCAAGAGAGGCAATTAAAAGTATTCAGCGGCATATGCGCCTCTTGTTCCCAGCTGCTGTTTATATCTGCTGCGAATGCTGCCTGTAAATGTTTCACCTGTGGAGAGGAAGTCATTTTATCTAATCATGACAGTTTTAACAGTAAAATAATACTAGAATGCCCTGTAAAAAGAGAAAAAGACGGGTATTATATTGGTCTCAAAAAAAATACACAGGATGGTCAATATGCATGAAATGGCCCTTATGGGAGATATTTTAAACCTTGTCCAAGAGGATGCTTTGCCAAGAAACATCAAAAGACTGAAAATGATTGAGTTAATGGTCGGTGAACTGGCAAATGCCATGCCGGATGCATTGAGAATGGCATTTGCGATTTATAAAGAGCAGAATCAAGCTTTATTTACTGAAGATGCGGAACTTAGGATTGTGATTGAAGATGCCGAAGCAGAATGTATTTTTTGTCATACGAAATATCATCCGGACATGAAAATAACGATTTGCCCAACATGCCGGATGCCATCAGGAAAAATAATAACAGGAGAAACATTTCAAGTTTTGTCGTATGAAGGAGAGGAGCACGAATGAAAGTCACACTAAGAACAGATGTATTAACGAATAATAACAAGGCTGCAGAATTTAATCGGGAATTATTTACAGATTCGAAGACCCTTGTCATCAATTTAATGAGTTCACCAGGTGCTGGAAAAACGACTCTATTAGAAGCAACCGTACGTTCATTATCAGGGCGTTATGCTATTGGTGTGATTGAAGGTGATTTAGCAACTGAAATGGATGCCAACAGAATCCGTGCCATGGGCGCACAGGCGGTGCAAATCAATACACATGGCGGCTGCCATTTAGATGCGCGCATGGTGGCAGCCAGTCTGGCTGAATTCGATCTGGATGAAATTGACCTGTTATTTATTGAAAATGTTGGAAATCTAGTTTGCCCATCTGGATATGATTTAGGGCAGAATCACAAAGTGACCGTTTTAAGTGTTCCGGAAGGAAATGATAAAATTCCAAAGTATCCGCAAATGTTTATGAGAACAGAACTTGTTCTCCTGAACAAGATAGATTTACTTCCATATTTGGATTTTGATGTACCGAACGCGATACGTGATTTAGAGGCGATAAATCCGGAGTCCCGCTTGATTTCAGTTTCGGCAAAAACAAAAGAAGGCCTCGATCAATGGTTTTCTTGGATTGATGAGGCGTACGGCAAATGGACAAAGCAAGAAAAGTAATTGTCCGCGGCAGAGTCCAGGGTGTTGGTTTTCGCCCATTTGTTTTTCAATTAGCTGAAAAATGGCATCTCTTGGGTACGGTTCAAAACAATATGGATGGGGTTCGTATTCATATCGAAGGAAAAGGCGATCATATCGAATCTTTTCTTGATGATTTAAGAAATAATGCCCCTCGTTTAGCAAGGATTGATGAAGTGCTGATCGAACCATCTGAGCTGGAAGATGCGAAAGCATTTACGATCATTGAAAGTGAACGAAAGGGAACTTCCAGACTTGTGCTTCCGGTTGATTCGGCGGTTTGTGATGATTGTCTGAGAGAAATGAATAATCCGCAAGATTTTCGCTATCATTATCCATTAATAAACTGTACTCAGTGCGGACCCCGTTATACGATCATTAGTGAGCTGCCATATGATCGCCCATATACATCGATGGCGCCTTATAAATTTTGTCCTCAATGTGAGAGGGAATATCTGGATCCGGTAAATCGCAGACATCATGCCCAGCCCATTGCCTGTTCGGAATGCGGACCGCTTGTCAAGTTATTAACGATAACGGGGGCGGAAATTGCTTGTCCCGATCCGATCGATTTAGCGGCATCCTTAATTAAAAATGGTCATATTCTGGCGATTAAGGGAATTGGCGGCTATCATCTTTGCTGCGATGCGACGAACAGTGAGTCCGTCCGCATGTTAAGGAAAAGAAAAGGGCGGCCAGTCAGACCGCTGGCACTGATGAGTGTGAGTATAGACGAAATTAGACGCTATGCTTTTCTTACTCCAGAAGAAGAAAAGATGCTTCGAAGTCCCGAAGCCCCAATCGTTGTGGTTTCAAAGCAGAAAAATAAAATCATAGCAGATGAAGTGGCCCCGGGAATGAATACGCTTGGTGTCATGCTGCCCTATACACCGCTGCATCATTTACTGTTTCATGGAAAAAAAATTACTTCTGTCGTTATGACGAGTGCTAATCTTTCAGGTTTGCCCATTATGTATAAAGATGAAGATGCAATCCATGATCTACAGGGAATTTCTGATTATATACTGCTGCATAAACGGGAAATCCTGCATCCGCTTGACGATTCTGTTCTGCAGATTACCGGCGGCAGGACTGATTTATTCAGACGCTCTAGAGGCTTTGTGCCTGATGCATTTATAACCGATAAACAGGTGCATGGAATAGCAGCATTTGGCGGGCAGCAAAAATCAACCTTTACGATCGGCCGCAATGAGCAAGTGTTTATCGGTCCTCATATCGGCGACTTAGAAAATATCGAAACGATGGACCACTTTAAGCGTGAATTGGATCACTTACTAAAATGGATCGATATTCCACTCGAAACGGCTGTGTTGGACATGCATCCATCCTATCATGTACGCAAGATTGCTAAAGAATATCCTTTTAAGGAAGTGCTTGAAATTCAGCACCACCATGCCCATATGGCATCCTGTATGGCGGACAATCAATTGGAAGACCAAGTATTCGCTGTTATCCTTGATGGAACAGGATATGGAACTGACGGGGATATTTGGGGCTTTGAGGTATTTTATGGTGACTATAAAGATTTTCAGCGTTTAGCCCATTTAACCTACACTCCTCTGCCAGGCGGAGAAAAAAGTATTCGCGAGCCCTGGAGAAATGCGGTCGGAATGATGCTGCATCTACTAGGTGAACAAGGAAAAGAAATTTGTTTAGAACGTTTTCCAAAACGCACAGATGATATTCCTGTTTTACAGGCCATGCTAGAGCACAATGTAAACACAGTAATGGCAGGGACATGCGGCAGACTATTTGATGCGGTTAGTGCGCTAGTGGGTCTCTGCAGCATATCTACTTATGACGGTGAGGCTGCGATTAAACTTTCTGAATTTGCCGCTGAGACTTTCGCAGTGAAAGGTTATTCCTATCAAATTCATTCGGCTAATAATTTGCTGGAATTTGATTTTACAAACATGCTCGAAGAAATCAGCATGGATCTGAAACAACGACGGGATATCCGCGAGATCAGCACCTCATTTCATGAAACGCTTGTCGAGGCCATCACAGCCTGTCTTGTGCAGCTTTCCGAGCAGCATCCGAAATTCTCACAGCGGGTTGTCTTATCGGGAGGCAGTTTTCATAATCGCTATTTGAAAAAACGATTATTGGAAGAATTAGAGAAAAAGGGTTTTAAAGGCTATACACATCAAAAGGTACCGTGCAATGACGGCGGGTTGTCATACGGTCAAATGATGGCAGCAGCCGCGAAAAGGGAGGAAATATAAATGTGTGTTGGCGTGCCGGCAAAGATTATTGAAAAACATGGATACAGTGCCGTTGTCGATGTGATGGGATCGCAGACAACGGTCGGCATTATTTTTGTCCCTGAAGCAGAAGTGGGTGATTATGTTATTGTACATGCCGGGCAGGCGATGTCTATTATCGATGAAGGATATGCAAAAGAAAGTATGGAAGAATGGAGGCAGTTTTCATATGCTCGAAATGCAAGCTCAATCCTCTAAACCGGAAATCTGTTTGTCCATCCTAGGAGCAGTGCAGGAACTCGCGGAAAAATTTAAACAGAAATATCACAGACTCCCCGTGTTTATGGAAGTTTGCGGATCGCATACAATGGCACTAGCGAAATCAGGGGTAAAACAGGCGTTAAAGGAACAAGTCAAGCTGATCTCTGGTCCCGGCTGTCCGGTGTGTGTAACGGATCAAGCATCGATTGACAGTATGATTGCCTTGGCAGGAGAAGAAAACCGCATTATTTGTACATTTGGTGATATGATGCGTGTACCGGGATCTGAACGTTCTCTCATGGATGAAAAAACAGCCGGGAAAGACATCAGGGTCTTATATTCGCCTATTGAAGCGATTACGATAGCGGAAGAAAATCCGGATAAAGAAATCATCTTTCTAGGAATTGGTTTTGAAACAACGATCCCTATTCTCGCATTATTAATAAGAGAAGCTGAAAGAAAAAATTTAGTCAATTTCTCGATGTGGATGACAACCAAGCTGATTGAACCCATTTTACGATATTTACTGGATGCAGGAGAAGTTCAGCTCGATGGGTTTATCTTGCCGGGTCATGTTTCCATTGTGCTTGGAGAAGAATCATACCAATATTTGTCAAGTGAATACAGCATCAGCGGTTGTATTACTGGATTTGAACCGGCACAGCTATTGAGCGGCATTTACAAATTAATTGAGCTTGCTTATGAGCAAAAAAAGGCTGTGATCAATGATCATCCTGCTGTTGTTACACAAAAAGGGAATCAAACAGCGCAGCATTTAATGACCCATTATTTTCATGAATGTGATGAGGCATGGCGGGGCATCGGGATCATACCTGCCAGCGGTCTTGATTTAAAGCCGGAATTTTCCCGTTTTAATGCGAAGAAGAAATATCATATCGAGACACCTGCACCGAAAAAAACAAAGTGCCGCTGCGGCGAAGTGATCAGAGGGCTTACCTCTCCAAGTGATTGTCCATTATTTTCCAAGGCTTGTCATCCATTGAAACCGATCGGTCCATGCATGGTATCATCCGAAGGCAGCTGTTCAGCATACTATCAATACATGAGGGAGAGTTTATAAATGGGAAAAGTGATTAGCCTTGCACACGGAGACGGCGGAGAATTAAGCCACAGGTTGATTCAAGATCTGTTTGTGAAAGACTTTGGGCATCACAAAGAAGCGATGTTCGATGCTTCTATTTTAGATTTACATTCAAACAGGATTGCTGTAACGACAGATTCCTTCGTCATCAAGCCGATTTTTTTTCCAGGCGGAACGATTGGAAAGCTATCGGTTGCCGGCACCGTCAATGATCTGGCTGTCAGCGGAGCTAAGCCGTTATATTTGACGTGCGGATTTGTGATTGAGGAGGGATTCCCGCTGTCCGATTTACAAATCATTGTTGCCGATATGAGCAAAGAAGCAAAAAAAGCCGGTGTTTCCATCATTGCCGGTGACACAAAAGTAGTGGAACGGGGCGGCTGTGACGGCGTATATATCAATACAACCGGTATAGGCCTGGTTGAAAATCAAAAAGTGATGCCAGCTTTCCAGCCGGGGGATGCTGTAATCGTCTCTGGAACATTAGGAGATCACGGTCTTGCCATTCTTGCGGCACGTGGAGAATTGGGAATTCAAATACCGGTAAATAGTGATTGTGCTTCATTAAATGCCATGCTGTCAGATGTGACCGCGGCGGTAGATGAAGTCCGCATTATGCGTGATCCGACCCGCGGCGGCTTGGCTACGGCTTTAGTGGAAATTGCGGAGGATTTTTCGCTCCAAATTATCATTAAAGAGAGCCTGATTCCGATCAAATCTCAAGTAGCAGGTGCATGCGATCTGCTCGGTTTCGATCCCCTTTATATTGCGAATGAGGGGAAAGCAATCATCATCGTGCCTGATCAGAGCAAAGAAGAAGTGCTGCGCGTGCTGCGCACTTTTGCAGAAGGAAAGGATGCCGAGTGTATTGGAACGATCGCCCAAATTAATTGTGATGCTGGAAGATTGCTGTTAGAAACACCTCTTGGTACGAAAAGAATATTAACGAGATTGGCTGGAACCATGCTGCCGCGTATTTGCTAAAGAACATGAATCGTATTCGATGAAAAAGACCATCTTACCAGGTGGTTTTTTGTTTTTAGATAGGAATCAAACACGCAAAAGCAGCATAATCCAGATTAATTTATAAAATATTCACATTCTTGAAGGATTTTGGAAAAGATTGTCGAACTTAAACATTCAGACCTTCAAAACCTCCAAATTTGTATTGCTTTTGGTGAATGGCATACTTTCTTCGGTTATTCCGCAGTGATTCATCCAATTTACGATAGAAATAAAGGGTTGATACTCATTAAAGGAACTGGTGAATGCTCGATGAAATATTTTTTCAGGAATATTCCTTTGTATAGAAAAATATTACTCTTCTCTTTTTTTATCTCATTTGTTATTATTGCCATTACGGCTTTTGGCAGTTATCAGCTGCAGTCTAGACAGGTTAAAGAACAATTGTCCAGCCATGCCCTTGATGTCGCCTCATTATGGAGTACAACGATTGATCCGGTAAAAGTTGAATCGATCATTTCTACTAAAGATGAAAATGATTTGGATTATATTCAGGTAAAGCAAAGTTTATCCGTATTTACTGAGGGAAATACGATCTATTTGAATAGTTTTATTCTTGATAATGAAGTAAACAAAGATAATGAGATATTTATCGCGGCTTCCGTGCAGAATAATAAGAAAATTGGCAGGTTGTCTCTTTCAAATTATAAAGCCAGTAAGGAGTTTATGGCAGGATACAAAAAAGTATTGCTCACAGGAAAACCAGCAAATAGTAATATTTACCAGGATTCAAGCGGAACGTGGATTACAGCTTTTGCCCCGATTAAAAAAATGGATGGCGAAATCATCGCATTGTTAGGGATTGATATTAGCGCAGCTGCTATTCAAGCATTACAAAAAAAATATACGATGATTCTTTTATTAGCGCTTCTCATTATAACACCGTGCGTCTATATCATCTTGCGAAAATGGATCTTGAAAGTACTTGAGCCTGTAAATGAACTGATATATGGAATCAATGAAGTAAGCAATGGAAATTTTAATGTGAATCTAAAAGTGGAAGATCATTCAGATTTAGGAATGTTATCTGAACGTTTTAATATCATGACGAAACAACTCTCTGTCCTTTTTGAAAAACTATCGGCAACATCCGAGCATTTGAGTACAGAACCAAGGAATTTAATTTTACATAACTTTGAAGAAGCCTTAGATGAAATGGAAAATATCATGGAAAAATCGAAATTGCACCGTGAGCTGCAGCGTGCGGAGAAAATGAATGCGATTGGGCAGCTGGCTGCATCGGTTGCTCATGAAATTCGCAATCCGATGACGGTGGTAAAAGGGTTTCTGCAAATCTTTCTCGCAAAGGAGCAAATGAGCGAGGAAGAACGGATGTATATTCGCTTGATGATTGATGAAATGAATCGTGCTGAGACCATTATTAATGACTATCTTTCACTGGCAAAACCGGATTTAGAACACACAGAGAGTATTCCGGGAAATGAACTAGCGGAAAAAGTAATGGATTTGATGAATTCCTATGCGATGATGTCGAAGAGTATTACGATCGAGACCCCTGTATTAGAGCGAGTTGCCGTCAAAGGAAATAAAGGTGAACTGCAGCAAGTTTTGATTAATATTCTGAAAAATGGTATTGAAGCGATGAAGGATGGCGGTAAGCTTTCATTAAGTTTTTATCGAGAAGAAGATTACGGTGTATTTAAAGTGACGGACACGGGCATTGGTATGACCCAGAAAGAAATAGACCGGCTGGGAACGGCTTTTTACTCACTAAAAGAAAAAGGAACAGGTATGGGTCTTACGGTATGTTATCAAATTGTTGAGAGAATGAAAGGCCGGATTGAAGTTGAAAGTGACAAGGGAGAAGGAACGACGTTCAGAATTTATATCCCTGTTTGGGAATATAATTAGTATCCTCTGATAATGTTTACAAATTGGACAAATAACCAGCTTCCTTCTCAATCGAACATTTGCTAGAATAATAACGATATTCAAATATTTCATGTTTTAGTGTAAACAAGGATAAAGAGAGACCAGTGAATACTGATGACTGGCAATGGAGGTAAACAGCAATAGGGGGTGATGGCATGAAGATGAAACAGGTTTTAATATTAATGATTATAGCTATATTCATTTTATCTGCATGCGGACAAAAGGGAATTAAGGATGCGAAAAATTGGCCTGTAGGTGATTTTACTTATACGGATCAAAATGGACAACCTTTTGGCTTAAAGGACTTGGAAGGGAAAGTTTGGGTGGCCAATTTTATTTTTACCAATTGTGTTGATGTATGTCTGCCTATGACAGCTAATATGAAAAAACTTCAGGACTTAGCAGAAAAGGAAGGAATTGAAAATATTCAATTTGTTTCTTTTAGTGTGGATCCTACGGTAGATTCTCCTGAAGTGTTGACTGAATTTGGCAAGCAATTTAATGTAGATTTCAAGAACTGGCATTTTCTCACAGGTTATGAGCAAAAAGAAATCGAAAATTTCGCATTGACAACCTTTAAAACAATCGTGAAAAAACCTGAAACCGGAGATCAGGTCTTGCATGGGACTGATTTTTATTTAATGGACGGTAATGGAAAGATTATGAAATACTATTCAGGATTAGCGGATATTCCCTTAGATGACATCATGAAAGATATTAAAAGCATTCAATAGGCCTTTAAAGGTCTATTTTTTTGCAAAAAATGGTTACATATAGATAGGAGGAGGTTGGAATTGTGCTGAAGCATCATTGGAAAAGGCTGTTCTTCCTGCTGTTGGGGCTAAATCTTATGGTGATGGTTATCTTGCTTATTCTATTCAATCTGCCAATAGAGGATCGAGCGATACCGGACCAAGGAATATCGGAAGAGGAAAGCATATCATTAGCAATTAAAACAAACAAAAAAGATATTAATAAACTGATTGACCATTATATCAGAAAGGAATCAGGGGACTTTGATTATAAAGTATACCTGGACGAGAGTGAGGTTGTCTTATTAGGAGAGATCCCTATCTTGGGCATGATGATCGATATGAAAATGACCTTCGAACCCTCTGTATTAAAAAATGGGGATCTGTTACTGGAGCAAAGGCAATTTTCTCTGGGGCGGTTTCATCTTCCTGTACCTATTCTGTTAAAAATCATGCAGGAAAGCTACTCGTTTCCAGAATGGATCACGATTCAGCCAAAACAACAACAGATTTACGTAGCTTTGAATCAGATGAAGCTGAAAAGTGACAGCAGGCTGAAAGTCAAAAAGTTTGATTTAAATAAAGACCAATTTGAATTTATCTATGAAGTACCTTTAAAGTAAAATGGAGCTTTGCTTTTTACATTCTCTATGGTGTAAATTATAATGATGATACAATAGGAGAATGTAAAGGGGTGTGAACAAGTTGGAAGAAAACTTTGAATTAGCGACCTTTGCCGGAGGCTGCTTTTGGTGTATGGTCAAACCCTTTGACGAGCAGCCTGGAATTCTAAAAGTCGTTTCAGGCTATACAGGAGGTACAAAGGAAAACCCTACCTATCAAGAGGTCTGTGGCGGCAATACCGGTCATTATGAAGCGGTACAAATAACATTTGATCCATTGATTTATTCTTATAAAAAACTGCTGGAGATTTTTTGGCAGCAGATCGATCCAATGGATGCCGGCGGACAGTTTTATGATCGGGGACAATCCTACCAAACGGCTATTTTTTATCATAGTGAAGAGCAAAGGAAAGCTGCGGAGCAATCAAAATCTGAACTTGAAACCAGCGGAAGATTCAATCGGTCAATTGCAACTGAAATACTTCCGGCGCTAGCCTTTTATGAAGCGGAAGAGTATCACCAGCATTATTACAAAAAGAATCCTGTGCATTATGAACGATATCAAGCAGGTTCAGGACGGAAGAGTTTTATCGAAAGGCATTGGGGGATAGATGATGAATAACAAAGAAGAATTAAAGAAAAAATTATCACCGATGCAATACGAAGTGACGCAAAACAATGCAACGGAACCGCCGTTTCACAATGAGTATTGGAATGAATTTCGTGAGGGAATTTATGTGGATATCGTATCCGGAAAACCGTTGTTCAGTTCAAAAGATAAATTTGATGCCGGCTGCGGCTGGCCAAGTTTCTCAAAACCGCTGGCAGAGGAGGAAATGGTAGAAAAAACGGATTTAACCCATTTTATGGTGCGGACTGAGGTAAGAAGTAAAAGTGCGGATTCCCATTTGGGTCATGTCTTTCCTGATGGTCCCGGACCATCAGGGCTGCGCTATTGCATTAATTCAGCCTCGATAAGATTTATTGCCAAAGAAAAATTAGCAGACGAGGGTTATGAGGAGTTTCTTGGACTATTTAAGTAATCATAAGCTCTTCTGGAAAAAGGGATGGTTAACTATCCCTTTTTTTTATTTACAGCGAATTCAATTCAGAATTGGTTAACAGCAGGTAAAGAAGGGTTCCCAAAAGAAAATGGGCGGATGCACAGTCAGGTCAAGCACCCAGTACATAAAGTGGTAAAGAACATGACCCAGTTAAGGAGAGATGAAAAATGTATTACGGACAATATGGTTGTTGTGATCCATGCCAATTTGGTTACGCTTATCCTGTAGCAGGAGCTTACGGCGGCTGTCAAAATTGGTTTGCTTTGATAGTTGTGCTGTTTATTTTATTAATCATCATCGGTGCTAGCTGCTACTGTAAATAGCAAAAACAAATGAATCTTTCTGTATACTGTCCTATTGGGCAGTTTTTGTTTTTTGTGAAACAGTACAATGTCACATTGAATTTCCAGCTCTTTGGAAGTGTAAATATCTTATTCAGAACATTTATTTTTCGTCCTATTTCGCGATAAAATAAGGTGAGACAATCATTTGGAGGGGAAATAAATGTTTGCACAAAACTTACAACCAGGAGACGAAATACGGGTGATTGCTCCATCAGCCAGTATGGCCATTGTCAAAGAAAAGCAGCTGGAAATAGCGGAAAACAGGATGAGGCAGCTCGGCTTTCGTGTGACATATGGTAAAAATGTACATAACCATGATGAATTTTACAGCACTTCGATCGAGGACAGAATCCAGGATTTACATGAAGCCTTTCTCGAACCAAAGGTCAAAGCTATCTTAACAGCCATTGGCGGTTATAATGCCAATCAGCTGTTAGGGGAAATCGACTATGATTTGATCAGGAAGAATCCGAAGATCTTTTGCGGCTATGGAGACACAACTGCGTTAAATCTTGCTATTTATCAGAAAACAGGACTTGTCACGTATTCAGGACCGCATTTTTCCACCTTTGGCGTGAAACACGGCATGGAGTACAGCCTGGAAATGTTTCTTAATGCGGTGACCAATGATGCACTGTATGAAATTTACCCTTCATCGCACTGGAGTGATGATCCGTGGTACAAGGATCAAGACAACAGAGAATGGATTAAGCAGGATGGATATCTTGTGTTACAGACAGGTGAGGCGGAAGGAAGAGTGGTCGGGGGGAATCTTAGTACTTTGAATTTGCTTCAAGGTACTGAATTTATGCCCTCGTTAAAAGACACGCTTCTTTTTATCGAAGAGGACAGTGAATCACATCCGCAGGACTTTGAAAGAAAACTGCAATCTCTCTTGCAGCAGTCTGATGCGAAAGAGATAAAAGCGATTTTAATCGGGCGCTTTCAAAAAGAATCCAATATGACGGAACAGGCTTTGCGGAAAATTATCGCAACGAAGAGGGATATTGCCCATCTGCCTGTCATAGCCAATGTCAATTATGGTCACGTACATCCAATGGTTACCCTGCCGCTTGGCGCCCGTGCCGCGGTTACGGCTGCTGCGGATGGCTGTGAAATTTTTGTTGAGCATAAAGAATAGTTGGACTGCCTGTTGTAAGCAAAATTGAATCCATGAAAAAAGTGTAAAGAAATTAACGTTCTTTACACTTTTTTTGTGGAAAACAGCTAAATTGACAAATGCGAAAAGGAGAATATAACGTGATCGTGTAATGTTTTATAACATTTAAATTTCAGAAAGTATTGACAACACGATTATTTTTGCTAAAATTAAAAACATCAAAACGGTGTTAACATTCCTAACATCGTTGAATAATATAACTTAACATAAAAGAGAGGGAGTATGAAGATGGATCCAATTTTTTTAATGAACAGTTTGTGGGTCATGGTTTCAGCGGTATTAGTCATTTTGATGATTGGCGGCTTTATTTTACTTGAGGCAGGTTCCACAAGAATGAAAAATGCCGGACATATTGCCGGTAAAACCATTTTCACCTTTGGTTTGGCATCTTTAGTATTCTGGGCTGTGGGGTATGGATTTATCTTTGGCAGTGATGCTAATTTCTTCGTTGGGATGAGTGATTTCTTTTATTCTGGAACACAAATTGAAGATGCGAACCTGGCAACGGCTGTATTCTTTGTTTTCCAATTAGCCTTTGCCGGTATCTCCATTACCATTGCGTTAGGAGGCTTTGCCGAGCGGGCTAAATTTTCGGCATATGTTATTTTTACGATACTATTTGGCGCTGTTGTTTATCCGGTTATCGCCCACTGGATTTGGGGCGGCGGCTGGCTGGCGGAGCATGGCAAGCAGGACTTTGCCGGCTCAACGGTGGTCCACTTAACCGGTGCGATGGCAGCCTTGGCAGCATCCATGCTATTGAAACCTAGAATTGGCAAATACAACAAAGATGGTTCTGCTAATAATATCGCCGGTCATAACCAAGTTTACACGGCATTGGCTGTTTTGATTCTGTGGGTTGGCTGGTTTGGCTTTAATGCAGGCAGTACAGTGGCAGTGGATGAAGGATTCTTCGGCTTTGTTGCTTTAAATACGAACCTGGCAGCAGGTGCCGGTGCGGTGGCCGCTACATTGATTTCTTGGCTGGTCTTGGGGAAGTCAGATATCGTAACGATTTTAAATGGGGCATTAGCCGGACTGGTCGCTATCACAGCATCTTGTGCATTTGTTGATACATGGGCGGCAGTAGTGATTGGTTTTATTGCTGGAATTCTAGTATTCTATAGTGCTAAATTTTTTGAAAAGAAAAAAATTGATGACCCAATCTTTGCCTTATCTGTTCACGGTACTGCAGGGGTATGGGGAACCTTATCCACTGGGTTCTTTGCTACACCGGAACTGGCAACAGTTGGTCAGGCTGGGCTATTCTACGGCGGCGGCTTCACCCAGCTGGGTGTACAATTAATGGGTGTTGTAACTTGCGGGCTTTTCGCATTCGTGGTCTCTTTTGCTATCCTATATATCATGAAAAAATTAGTTGGAATTCGTGTTACGGAAGAAGAAGAAATTATGGGATTAGATATGAGTGAGCACGGCAGCTATGGCTATCCGGAGCAATTTGCTGACAGCCATGCCAAAATAGATGCAAAAATAGATGCTTAATAGAATCCTATTGTATCGCAGCATTTTTCCAAAAGTCATTCGATCATGATAAGATGATCAGGCAAGAGCCTCTGGCGTCAGAGGCTTTTGCTTTTTAACTATTTTTTTACAAGGATGTGTAGCCATGGCAAATGGTTTTGAGTCCTATGATGAAATCAGGCAATGGAAGGAAGAGCGTATTTCTCAATTTCACTCAAATACCCTTACATTGAATGCATTCCATGATTCGATCATGAAAGAGGTATTTCAATTAGCGGTTATTCGCCTAAATAAGGGCGAGCCGCCATGTCGTTACTGTTGGTTTATAACTGGCAGCGGAGGACGATTTGAACAAGGTACTATCAGCGATCAGGATCATGGATTGGTTTTTGAACAGGACAACAAGGAATATGAAAAGTATTTTTTAGCATTAGGCAAGGAACTGGCAGATGGACTGGATATGGTCGGCTATCCTTATTGCAATGGAAACGTTATGAGTTCAAATCCCATGTGGTGTAAAGCTTTAGAAGAATGGAAAGCACAATTATTTACCTGGATGGAAGATGGCAATTTGGAGTCTATTCGAAATCTGCAAATCTTCTATGATGCCAGATGTATAGCAGGTAATAGAAAGTTTGTCGATACATTAAGATCCTCTATTTTTGCTTATCAAAAACATCATCCGCAGCTTTTAAAGCGTTTTATGGAAAGTGTCATGCATATAAAAAAGGCTATCAATCCACTTGGCGCACTGCTTGTCATCGATTCTGGAAAGCACAAAGGAGCTATCGATTTAAAGTATTCGGCCTATATTCCTTATGTGAATGCCATTCGCTTATTATCCATCAAAGAAAAAGTATCGGTGACATCTACGTTGGAACGGATTGACGCTTTAATGCATATTAAGCTAAACGACTGTGATTGGCCGATTATACGAAATCATTTCATGATCCTATTAAACTTGCGTCTCTCCTTATCAAAGGCTGCTTCCTATGAAGAGACTCATTATTTATCGATGCAAAATCTCACAAAGCAGGAAAAAAAGGAATTCAAAAGGATCCTAAAGGATGGAAGAAAACTGCATCTAAATGTTTGCCGACTGATTGAAAAAGGGGGTTAATCATGGCATTTGAACCATTTTTCCATTTTGTAAAAGGTCTTCAAAGCCGGTTAAATAACAGCGGCTCGAGTGGCACTTATTATGGCCAGAGCCAGCAGCAAATGGCTTATTTAAGAAGTTTGGAAAAAGATAAAAAACAGCGGGAGGCATTGTATGTTCCGCTGAATCAATTGGAGGCTGTGGTTTTTGACATAGAAACAAGCGGATTCTTTCCGGAAAAAGGAGATGAAATGCTTTCCTTAGGGGCTGTAAAAGTGTGCGGCGGAGTGATTCAGAAAGAGCAGCTCTTTTATTCTTTAGTTCACTACGAAAAACCGCTTTCCCCTGAAATTGCTAGTTTAACGAATCTTTCCGGCAGCCAGCTGAAGGATGCCCCGCCGCTTGGAGAAGTGCTGAGCAAGTTTCTCAACTTTGTCCAGGGTTCCACTCTGGTAGCACACCATGCAAATCATGAAAAAAGTTTCCTGCAAAGCGCAAGCAGAAGAATTTTTCGTGCTCCTTTCAAGCACCGCATTGTTGATACGTCCTTTCTTTACCGTATTGCAGAACCGAAGTTGAATATGGTCAGATTAGATGAATTTTGTGAGCATCATGATATTCCGATTATCAACCGTCATCATGCGCTTGGTGATGCTATTTTAACTGCCAAGCTCTGGACGATTTATATAGAAATGGTGCAAAGACTTGGGTGCAAAACACTGCATGATGTATATGAACGAGTGGCTAGATTATAAAACAGTTCCATGATTTTTGTCATGTCCTCTATACTGGAGCTGCCCTCTGAATGGGGAAAAATTTAATTTTTCTAAAGAAGAGAATATATGAAAGATTTTACTGATATAATCATACAATTTATCAATGGCATTACACACATGTATTTGTTCTAGACATGAGGAACAGAGGTGGGTGGATGAAAGGGTCAAAATTAATTAAACCACTGCTGGATGAACCCTATCCCGTCATTGATTATGGGAAAGGTATTTTCTTGTATGATACTGCTGGAAATGAGTATTTAGATGCTTCTTCCGGAGCAGTTACAGCCAATATCGGTCATGGCGTAAAAGAAATAGCCTCAGCGATGAAAAAGCAAGCGGATAAAGTATCGTTTGTCTATCGCTCGCAGTTTACAAGTGAGGCTGCTGAAATGCTGGCGGAAAAGATAGCGCAACTTGCCGGCAGCAGTTTGAACTGGAGCTTTTTTGTCAACAGCGGTTCTGAAGCGACGGAAACCGCAATGAAAATTGCCATACAGTATTGGCAGGAAAAAGGTGTAAAGACGAAATACAAAGTATTATCCCGCTGGCTCAGTTATCATGGAATCACCCTCGGAGCCTTATCCATGTCAGGTCATGCTGCAAGAAGGGCAAGATTTGTGCCGCTCCTTGATGATTTTCCTGCCATACATTCTCCTTATTGCTACCGTTGTCCCTATCACCTTTCTGCTCCTGAATGCGGCATGGTTTGTGCAGAGGAATTAGATACAGCGATTAAAAGAATTGGGCCGGAGCATATTGCGGCGTTCATAGCTGAACCAGTCATCGGTGCTGCTGGCGCTGCTATTTCACCACCTCCCGACTACTATAAAAAAATCAAAAAAATATGTGAAGAAAATCAAATATTATTTATTGCCGATGAAGTCATGACTGGCTTCGGCAGAACCGGTAAAATGCTGGCAAGTGAGCACTGGGGAGTCGTTCCGGATATTGCCGCACTTGGAAAAGGAATGGGTGCCGGCTATGCCCCGATTGCCGCCGCACTTGTCAGTGATCATGTAATGGAGCCGATACTTGCTGGTTCGAAAGTTGTGATGAGCGGGCATACGTTAAGTGCAAATCCGCAAAGCTGTGCCGTTTCACTGGCTGTGATTGAGTATATGGAAAAAAACCAGTTAATGCAAAAGGCGTCTAAAACAAGCGGTTATCTTTTTACCCAGCTTCAGAAGCTTCAGAAAAAATTCGCAATGATTGGCGACGTCCGCGGAAAAGGATTGTTAATCGGTTTAGAATTTGTCAGGGATAGGAGGACAAAAGAACCTTTTCCGCGTCATGATAACGTAACCGCGAAAGCAGTCAAAACAGCGGCGCAACACGGTTTGCTGCTCTACCCGGCCGGAGCAGGTACGGATGGAATAAATGGGGATGCGGTGATCATCGCTCCGCCTCTGACGATAACCAATAAAGAAATTGATGAACTAATGAAACGGCTAACGGCTTCTTTTCACGACTTGACAGGGCTGATTCAATCAGGGGGTACAGCCGGGAATGGATAATCCTTTTGCAAAAATCAAGACACTTGCTGAGGTTATGAAAAATTTCTCTCATGGAATGACGATCATGTTTGGCGGTTTTGGCGGCGTAGGATCTCCGCCCACCATCATTGATGCCATCATCGACAAAGATTTGCGTGACTTAATTTTAATTGGCAATGACGCCGGTTTTCCGCAAATTGGAATTGGGAAAATCGTGAGCAGCGGAAGAGCAAAAAAAATGATTGTTTCCCATATCGGATCCAATCCCATTGCCGGAAAACTGATGACAGAAGGAAAGTTAGAGATTGAATTTTCCCCGCAGGGAACGCTCGTTGAACGGATCCGGGCAGGGGGAGCGGGTCTGGCCGCAATCGTAACCGATATTGGCATGGATAATGAAATGGTTACCCGAAATAAAGATACCTGTTCCATCAATGGGAAAACCTTTTTGATTGAACCGGCATTAACAGCAGACATTTCCATTGTTTACGCGAAAAAGGCCGATGCATTTGGCAATTTAATTTTTGATAAAAGCGCGCGGAATACAAACCCTCTTGTGGCAATGGCGGGGAATTTGACCATTGTCGAAGCGGAAGAGATTGCTCCCCTCGGAACATTGGAACCGGAAGAGATCATTACACCGGGAGTGTTTATCGATTACGTGATCCCATCAAAAGGGGTGAATTGGAAATGGGCATGGGAGTAAAAGAGAGGGAGAAAATGGCGAAAAGAGCGGCTGCAGAAATAAAACCGGGAATGGTCGTCAACTTAGGAATAGGGATCCCCTCTTTAGTCCCGAATTTTCTTCCGCTTCATGTTTCTGTCATGTTTCAGGCTGAAAACGGTTTGGTTGGCATCGGTCCGAGCCCGAAGAATGGTGAAGAGGATGTAAATCTCTGCAATGCCGGGGGATTGCCGATAACGATCGTCCCCGGTGCTTCTTATAGTGATAGTACTGTTTCCTTTGCCATGATCAGGCGCGGGCGCGTCGATATGACGATTCTCGGAGCTTTGCAGGTCAGTGAAAAAGGAGATTTAGCGAATTGGATTGTCCCTGGTAAAAAGGTTCCGGGAATGGGCGGTGCTATGGAGCTGGCACAAAAGGCGAAAAAAGTCATTGTCTTAATGAACCATACGGATAAGCACGGTCATGCCAAAATCGTGCGCAACTGCACCCTGCCGCTTACGTCACGGGGCTGTGTCGATCTGATTATTACGGAAATGGCTGTTTTCCAAGTGGAAAAGGATGGGCTCATTCTAAGTGAATTAGCAGAGGGTTGTACGCTTGAAGCGATTAAGCGGGTGACAGCTTGTCCTTTTTCAGTAAAAGATAATCTAAAAGTGATTCCAAGGGAATAAGGGTCAAACCTATTTTCTAGAACTTCTTCTAATCAATGTGGGGAAGGAGAGTTCATATGGAAAAGATTGAAGAAATTAACGAATGGCTAAAGAATAATCGCTTAAAAGGGATAAAATTTCTCCAGCTGCTGGTTCAGGAGCGAAGTACTCGTGGAGAGGAAAGTAGGGCACAGGCGATCATTGTCGAGAAACTGCGGGAACTCGGATTGCAGCTGGACATTTGGGAAATAGGAAACGAAGGCTTGAAAAGCCACCCACATTATTGCAGCGACCGGGATAACTACAACGGCAATCCAAATGTTGTCGGTGTCTTAAAGGGAACGGGCGGGGGCAGGTCCATCATCTTAAATGGGCATATCGATGTTGTTCCCGAGGGGGACCTAACGAAATGGGAGCATGACCCTTACAGCGGTGTGATCAAAAAAGGCCGGCTTTACGGAAGAGGTGCAACGGATATGAAGGGGGGCACTGTTTCACTTCTAATGGCCATTGAGGCCATTCAAAGCTTGGGCATCAAATTGAAAGGAGATGTTATTTTTCAAAGTGTGATAGAGGAAGAAAGCGGCGGGGCCGGGACACTGGCGGCTGTATTGCGCGGTTATAGAGCAGATGGAGCTATCATTCCCGAGCCGACGAATATGAAACTGTTTCCAAAACAGCAAGGTTCGATGTGGTTCCGGATTACCGTAAAAGGGAGAGCCGCACATGGAGGAACAAGATATGAGGGGATCAGCGCAATTGAAAAAATGATCATCGTGGTGGAACAATTGAAAAAGTTAGAAGAAAAACGAAATGAAGGGATTACAGACCCATTGTATGCCGCAGCACCGATCCCTATTCCAATCAATATCGGCAAGTTTTACAGCGGAGAGTGGCCGTCATCTGTACCCGATATAGCCGTGATTGAAGGGAGGATCGGGATTGCCCCGAATGAAACGATAAGGGAAGCAGAAAAGGCAATGGAGTCTTTCTTAATGAGTTTAGGAGGTTTAGACGATTGGTTTATTAATCATCCTCCGGAAATTGAATGGTTTGGCGGCAGATGGCTTCCGGGAAACTTAGATTCCGGACATGAACTAATGGAGATAATTTCGGCATCATTTCAACAGGTAATGAAAAAAGAGCCGAGAATCGAAGCATCGCCATGGGGAACAGATGGCGGGATTCTTTCGAATGTTGGAAAAATCCCGGTTGTGGTTTTTGGGCCAGGTGTCACAGGATCCGCCCATGAGACCAATGAATATATCGTTTTAGAGGATATGATCAGCACAGCGCAAATTATCGCCCTTTCGCTATTGAAATGGTGCGGGTCTGATGATGACAGGGGGTGAAGGTGATAGGCGGAATAAGGATCAAAACAGTGATTCCCGGACCAATTGCCAAAGGATTATTAGCAAGAAAGCTGGAATCTATCCCGCGCGGTCCGTTTAATACGGTGCAGACCTTCGCGGCAAAAGGGGAAGGGGCTCTTTTAACGGATGTCGATGGGAATACATTTATTGATTTTGCCGGGGCAATCGGCACTTTGAATGTGGGTCATTGTCCCTCAAGGGTGATGGAAGCATTACGGGAGCAATTGGATCATTATTTGCACCCCTGCTTTCATGTCATGATGTATGAACCCTATATCAAGCTTGCTGAAGCATTAAATGATCTGACCCCCGGGGATGCAAAAAAGAAGACCTTTTTTCTTTCGAGCGGTGCCGAAGCGGTAGAGAATGCGGTGAAAATCGCCAGAAAATATACAGGCCGCAAAGGAATCATTTCATTTGAACGAGGATTTCATGGCAGAACCTATATGTCTTTGTCTCTAACAAGCAAGGTGAAGCCTTATAAATACGAATTTGGTCCGTTTGTACCTGAGACCTATAAATGGTCCTATCCCTATTATTACCGTTCAGCTTTAAGTGCTAAAGAATTAGATGATGCCCTGATCAAGCAGATTGAGACTTTCTTTTTAAGCGAAGTACCACCGGAGGAAATCGCCGCAGTGATCCTCGAACCGGTTCAGGGGGAGGGCGGTTTTGTCATCCCGTCGAAGAATTTTGTTCAGCAGATAAAATTTATTTGTGAAAAACATGGGATCCTGTTTATTGCCGATGAAATTCAAACTGGATTTGGCCGCACCGGAAAAATGTTTGCCATCGAGCACTTTGAAGTTGTCCCGGATATCATCACCATGTCTAAATCGCTCGGAGCCGGAATCCCGATTAGTGCAGTGACAGGAAGAGCTGACATCATGGATGCCCCCAATCCTGGTGAAATCGGCGGAACCTATGGGGGAAGTCCGCTTGGCTGTGTGGCAGCCTTGGCTGTGATTCAAACCATTGAGGAAGAAAAATTACTGCAAAAAGCGGTCTTAATCGGGAAAAGATTCGCAAAGAGATTTACAATGCTGCAGGAAAAATGCTGCCAAATCGGGGAAGTCCGTCATTTAGGGGCGATGTGCGCCTTAGAATTTGTGAAAGATGCCCAGACGAAGGAACCCGATAAAAACTTAGCGTCAGAGATCATCACAAAGGCACATCAAAAAGGGATTATCGTGATGAGCGCTGGTCTTTATGGCAATATCATCCGTCTCTTAATCCCATTGGTGATAAGTGACGAACAACTTGAAGAAGGTTTTACGATTTTAGAAGAGACCATTTTGGAAAGCTGCGGACAAAAGTAACACAAGGGACAAGAGAATGAAGCTCATCGTAGCGAAGACTGAACCATTTTGCAGCGTGTAAGCTGTATTGAATAAGTAAGGGCTGACTCAGGTTTTGGGAGTCGGTCTTTTTTAGCAGGAAAGGATGATAAAAGGTGACACAACAACATGCCAATCGTCAAAGTATTTCCAGTGACCATTTCATGATGGAAGTTTATCTCGATCCTTATAACAAACGGGTAAGGGTCGACGATTATCGCGGGAATATTTCGCAGATGATTGAAAAAGCGGAAGAGCAAGCCGCGCTGCTTCAGGCTGAAAAATTAATTGTCATTGGGCGCCGTGAAGATTTTTCTGCGTTTTTAGAACATGGTTATCTATGTGAAGCAATGGTAGACCGCTTTTTCCACGGTTCCGACGCTTACTATTTTACAAAATATTTTGTTGAAGCAAGGAAGTTGTCCCACCAATGGCTCAAGGAAGATGCTATTGTCAGAAATGTGGGCGCATTGACTAGAAACTCTGTCACCATCACTCCGCCGCAAGAATATGATTTAGTAAAAGTCAATCAGGCGGATGCGGAGAATTTAGCTGTCCTTTACAAAAAGGTGTTTCAAATATACCCTGTACCCCTGCACGATCCGGACTATATCAGAAAAACAATGGAACAAGGAACGATCTACTATGCCTATCTATTAAAGGGAAATGTCGTCAGCGCAGCGTCTGCAGAAATTAATTCGAGGTACTATCATGCAGAAATGACGGATTGTGCTACGCTTTTAGAGCACCGTAAGTTCGGTCTAATGAAGCAGCTGCTGATTAAATTGATAGAGGAGCTAGTTGAACAAGGGATATTTTGCGCCTATTCGATCGCGAGAGCACAATCGTTTGGGATGAATGCCGTATTGCATCAGCTAGGATTTGAGTATCGCGGCAGATTGCTGAATAACTGCTATATATATGACAAACTAGAGAACATGAATATGTGGATAAAGGATCTTTCATCATGCCATGGACAAAAATAAGGGGGAATTTCCGTGAAATCGTTTCTATATAAACCAGACCGCCCATGGAAGGAGATAGAATTATGGAAAAACGTAACAGAAACTGAATGGAATGATTGGATCTGGCAGTTGACCAATACGATTCGTACATTGGAAGATCTGAAAAAAGTTATCCATTTAACACCTGACGAAGAAGAAGGTGTTCGTATTTCCACAAAAACCATCCCTTTAAATATCACTCCCTATTATGCTTCATTAATGAATCCCAATCATCCAAACTGTCCAATCAGAATGCAGTCTGTACCTGTGTCAAATGAACTCTATAAAACAAAATATGACCTCGAAGACCCGCTTTATGAAGATGAGGACTCTCCCGTACCGGGATTGACCCATCGTTACCCGGACCGAGTCCTTTTTCTCGTAACCAATCAATGTTCCATGTATTGCCGCTACTGTACACGGCGCCGTTTTTCCGGCCAAATCGGCATGGGGGTGCCAAAAAAACAGTTAGATGCTGCGATTGGGTATATCCGTTCGACACCTGAGGTGCGGGATGTGTTGATTTCCGGAGGTGACGGTCTCCTCATCAACGATCAAATTTTAGAGTATATTTTACGAAATCTTCGTTCCATCGATCATGTAGAAATCATCCGTATCGGCACTAGGGCTCCTGTCGTTTTCCCGCAGCGAATCACAAAAGCTCTTTGTGCAATTTTAAAAAAGTATCATCCGGTCTGGTTAAATACCCATTTTAATACATCGATTGAAATAACAGAAGATTCGAAGAGGGCCTGTGAAATGCTGGCAGATGCCGGAGTTCCGGTAGGGAATCAATCGGTCATTTTAGCCGGCATTAATGACAGTGTTCCGATTATGAAGAGACTGATGCATGATTTAGTCAAAATCCGCGTGAGACCTTATTATATTTATCAATGTGATTTATCTGAGGGAATCAGCCATTTCCGCGCCCCCGTTGCAAAAGGATTAGAAATCATCGAAGGTCTGCGCGGACACACAAGCGGATATGCCTGTCCAACTTTTGTCATCGATGCTCCTGGAGGCGGCGGAAAGATTGCCCTGCAGCCAAACTATCTCATTTCACAAAGCGCCGAAAAGGTGGTTCTGCGTAACTTTGAGGGGGTGATCACAACCTATCCGGAACCGGAACATTATGTACCTGGAAGGGCAGAAGAGTATTTTAAAACTATTTATCCTGATCTGGATGAAAAACGTCCTGTTGTCGGAATCGCTTCCTTAATGAATGACAGTCAGTTTAATTTAGTACCGGAAGGATTGGCACGACTAAACCGCCGCGAGCAATATCAGCAAAATCCTGCGCATCAAACCTTAAAGAATAAACGAGAAAAGCGGGATGAATTAAAGGAAAAGAAATTTCAAGCACAGCAGAAAAAGAATTCACCGCCGCTAAAGGGAGATGAATAGCATGGATATTTGTCCATGGTGTGAGATTGAAAAGCTTGAATCAGTAACCGATTCGGTTTATTGGGAACTTCCCGATGGAACGAGAGCAATTGAGATTACTGATACTCCATCATACTATTGCGATAATTGCCGTGCTCTGTTTCAAAGTGATGAAGTGGTAAAAGGAATCGAAGATCAATTGTTTCTCATTGACACGAGACAGCTGGGTAATCAGACCTCTTATGATGAGCTTATGAAGATAAAACGGCTGTTGAAGCGAAATTATTTTGATTTTTGAAGGTAAAAAATGTATTCTTGCAAACATTGGGGAGGCCATCGCAGAAGCGGTGGCTTTGCGAGTTCCCCATCTAAGCTTTGAAGATGTCTGAATAAAATAACATAAATACAGCAAAATAGAGTTATCGACATGCGGAGGTAAAATGGAATGACAGTATATGTTTACCAAACATTTGACATTAAACAGGATAAATTTAAAGAAGGGATCGAAAACCTGCAGGAAATCAAAAAATATCGTAATGAAAACTATAACCATCAGGTAGATATATTAAGCCCTGTTTCCGGTCGTGATCATACATACGCACTTTTGGCCGTTTACGAAGGACTAGCCGAAATGGAATTGCAGAACAAAAAAATGTTCGAAGATGAAGAATACACGAAATTAATCAGTGAATTTTTTCTTGAAACCATTGTTCAAGGGAGTATGAATACACAGCTTTACCGTTCGATGAATGACAAAAAGGATAAGAAAGAGAAGAAAAAAGAATGAAACAGTCCTTTAATAGAAGATACAAGCCGCAATGGTTTCAGGTCCATTGCGGCTTAATTTTTTGCTGTTAATAGAAAAAAGGTTATCCGCTTCATTTCCAGACCTTTTTCTGCATAATGATGGCAGCAAGTCCGATCAGAGCTGTAAACAGCAGGCTCACAAAAAAGCCCATGCGAATACTTTCTTCCATTAATGTACCGCTGACGGCAGCCAGAATAAGGATAATTCCACTAAATGCCAGCAGCTTTCCTCCAATATTTATGGTTAAAATCTTGAGAGCGGAAATCACAATAAAGGTCCAATTGAACAAAATTAATATTCCTGCTGCAGTTGTAATGTACTCATAAATTTTCCCGGGTAACAGCAGTGCTGTTACGATGGAGGCCATTAAGCCAATGACTGCCAAAATCAATGATGTAAGCGGAAGATCCTTAAATTTCTTCAGTTTTTTCGCAAAAAGCTTTGGAGCATCACCGCTGTCGGCTAAGGTTACCAGGAGTGTTGTAACGCCAAATAAGGATGCCGTCATCGTTGAAAAACCGGCTAAAATGATTGCTGCATTAAATACATGAGGAAAAAAGGTAAATTGGTATGGGGCCAATGCTGTCACAAAAGGACTTTCCTTCGCGGAAAAAGTGCCATGTGAAGCCATAAAAACAGCAAATCCTAATGAAGAAACATAGATAACGACCAGGACGATGAGCATAATAATCCCTGCTTTAGGAGCATCTTCTTTCTTTTTCAGCCTCATGGCCATCAGCCCGATTACCTCAATTCCGCCGTAAGCATAAAAGGCATAAATCAAGGAGGACCAAAATCCTTTCCACTTTTCAGCAAACCAGGAATTTGCCCCATCAGGGATCCCGGCATGTTGAATATCTCCGTGCAGCCAACCGAACACCGCAGCAAATGCGATAATAATAAACATCACAATAGCCGCTGTTTTAATGATGGCGAGTAAATTCTCCACTTTATCAAAACCTTTGCTGCCTGTTATGACCACAATAATGGACATAATGGCATATCCGGAGGCAAAAAGCCAAAGCGGGATGTTTGGGAACCAAAATTTTGATAGAATCGAGAGGGCGGTAAGCTGGCTTCCCATAATCAGGATATTTGAACTCCAATAATTCCAGCCGCAGCTGAAGCCTGCCCAGCGGCCATAGGCCTTGCTGGCATAGTAACAGAAGGAACCGTCTTGCGGATCTTCTGCCGTCATTTGCGCCAATAAATTGTAAACAATATAGGTTCCGATGGCGGCTAATACAAAGGAAAGCACAATCGATGGACCTGTTATTTTAATTCCAATCGCTGAGCCGAGAAAGAATCCTGTACCAATTGTACAGCCGACGCCGATTAGCGACAATTGCCACCATGCTAAATTTCCCTCATCACCGCCTTTTCCTTTACTTAAAGGCATAAAAAAATCCATATCATACCTCCTCGTATCTGTTCATTATCATTCGAAACACGATTGTATTTTATGTATAAGAAACTTTAACAGGCTAATGCCATTTTTAGATAAGGATAATTCTAAGCAGAACGGTTCATATTAAAGTTGTTGTGATTTCTAAAGTCCTATCGGGTTTCAGAATAGAATAAATAAAAAGGCGTGTCAGCGATGGAACATATTGAAAACATATTACCTGTCAAGTCTCAAAAAAGTGCAAAAAGTAATTCCAAAAATAAGCCAAGCAATCAGAAATGGGCCGTTTTGTCTATTTCATCGATTCCCCTGGTTATGACACTTGGAAATTCTATGTTAATTCCAGTTTTGACCATGATGGAGGAACAACTGGGGATTACTTCTTTTCAGGCGAGTATGATCATCACTGTCTATTCGGTGGTTGCCATCTTTTTTATTCCAATTGCCGGATTATTATCGGATCATATTGGAAGGAAAAAAGTCATAATTCCTAGTTTAATCATTACAGGACTTGGAGGGCTCATGTCAGGATGGGCCGGCTGGAAAATGGATGATCCTTATTGGATGATCTTAATAGGGAGGGTGCTGCAGGGCATAGGAGCTGCGGGAGCATTCCCGATCGTTTTACCGCTTATAGGGGATATGTTTAAGACGGACGAGGAAGTGAGCAGTTCTTTAGGGCTTATTGAAACATCGAATACGTTAGGCAAAGTCCTAAGTCCAATATTGGGATCGTTTTTGGCGGGATTCATTTGGTTTATCCCTTTTCTGTCCATTCCCATTTTTTGTTTTATTTCTATTATACTCATGTTTTTCTTAGTGAAAACTCCGAACAAAAGGGAAGAGCCGATTCCGTTTAAAACTTTTTTACAAAGTATAAAGAAAATATTTAAACATAACTGGAAATGGCTGTCCGCTGTATTCATGGTGGGCATCATTTTAATGTTTGTCCTGTTCGCAGTATTATTTTACTTGTCTGATGTATTAGAAAAAGTCTATCATATAAAAAACGTGAAAAAAGGTCTTTTACTGGCGATCCCGCTGGGCGGGCTTTGTCTTGCTTCCTATATGACAGGTAAATTGATTAAAGAAAATAAAGTACTTATGAAATGGCTGACCTTTGGCGGAATCATGGTGTTAGCCGCCTCTATTGCCACATTGAGTTTTTCTCGAGCCATGTGGTTTATGCTTACGTTGTTTGTTTTAGGCGGGATAGGGATCGGGGTAGGACTGCCGTGCCTGGATGCCCTTATTACCTCAGGAATTGAAAAAGAGCAAAGGGGTACCGTATCTTCTATTTACAGTTCTATGCGCTTTGTTGGTGTGGCTGCAGGGCCGCCTGTGATGGCCGTTATGATGAAAAATATGGATAAATCCATTTTTTATGTTTTAACCGCCCTAAGCCTATTAGCCGCTATTGGTACATTAAAAGCAATAAAGCCTGAAGAAGGATAAGCTGTTCCTCTTATGCTGCTATGTTATTCTGTTTCGCTTTTAGCTTGAAAATAACACTTTTGCGGCCTGCATGGCAAAATAAACCCCAAACCCAATGAGTGACAACCCTGATAATCTGGAGATGATGATCAGGGTTGGTTTGGTTAAGATCCTGCGAAAAGTACTGGAGACTAATGCCATAGAAAAATCCCAGCAGAGAATGCCGATAAAAATGGCCAGGCTGTAGAAAACAATATGATAAAAATCGTATTTTGCTGCCGTGTTTGCTAGAATCGATCCATAAATTCCGAGCCAGAACAAGATCGTTAATGGGTTTGATATGGACATCACAAAACCTGATATAAAGGAGGAAAGTGGGGACTCCCGCGCGTATCTTACATCTAAATCTAATTTTCCTGCATTGACCATTCCCTCTATTCCCGTGTAGGTCAGCACAAAAAAGCCAAAAAGCCATAAAAAGGTTTTCATAAAGGGAATTTCCAAGAAATGAACCACTCCAAAAAAGACAAGAAGCATATAGACGGCATCTGCGGCTAAGGCACCCCAGCCCAAAATCCAGGCATGCCAAAACCCCTGCTTAATCCCTTTATCAAGCTGTGCTGCATTTATAGGGCCGATAGGTGCCGCAAGTGACAAACCTAAAAAGATATAGCTCAAGAAAATGCTCAATCCCTGCTCCCCTCTCTGTTGGATTCTTTTTTAAATGTATTCACACAGATAAACTTGTACTACTATTTTCTATGCTAAATTTCATTCTTATAAAAAGCACAGAAACTTCTATCCTAAATATCTCTGCTTTAGAAGCTTAGGAATATTATTCTAATAATCGCACAACCTAACAATGTTCTACCTTAAGAATTAAGTCGTATGAGGTGTCAGGATTGCTTCCACAAAAAAGAAGAAAAGAGCGGCGGCTAATCGTTTTGGCTTTGTTCGCCATTGCCATATTTGTCTCCCCCTTATTTATTCTTGGGGAAAATGCCCATATTCGGGTCCATGATAATTTGGATTCCAATTTATCCTGGTACAAAGTATTGGCAGACAGCGGTCAATTAGCCGGGCCGATAAATGCAACGATTGAACAGATCATGAATGGGAACTTATCCCGTAATGCTTTTGGAACGGAGTTTAGTTTAATTGTTTGGCTCTATGCCCTTTTCCCAACCATGACAGCCTATGCTTTAAGCCAAACGATAACAAGAGTTACCGCATTTTTTGGGATGTATCTCCTGCTGAAAACGCATTTCCTCAAAGGGGAGGGCTGGGAGTTTGTCAATATCAGTACAGCGCTCGCTCTGGCATTTACGCCATTCTGGCCTTCCGGAATGCTGAGTACACTTGGAATGCCTCTGGCCTTATGGGCATTCTTAAATATCCGTAATGGGAAAAAAGCATGGAAAAATTACCTGGTATTGACTCTCTTGCCATTCTATTCAAGTATCGTGCTGGGTTTTTTCTTTTTCCTTAGTGCGATGGGGATATTTTGGCTTAGCGGATGTTTAAGGGGCAAAGGGTGGAACCTGCGCTTTCTAATCTCTATTGCCTATATGACAATAGTCTATTTTATGGTTGAATACAGGCTTGTCTATTCCTTTTTATTTGACGATGAGCCAAACAGCAGGGATGAATATTTTCATGCCCGCCTAACGTTTGAACACTCGTTGCGGCTGACGTTAAAAAATTTTATCTGGGGGCATCATCATGCAGCGACGATTCATACAATGGTCATTCTTCCAGTCATTCTACTCGCGTTTTATCTGATTATAAGGAAAAACCTTTGGAGGCAGGAGCACCGTTTTGTCTTTTTATTTATTCTTAATTTTGTTTTATCGCTATGGTATGCTTTTTGGTTTTATAAAGGCTGGCTGCCGTTGACAGAGCGTTACCATTTTCTCGATACCTTTAACTTGGCACGATATCACTTTTTAAGGCCGCTTATCATCTATATCTTGTTTGCGTTAGCATTGAAAACTTTTTTCACGCAAGGGAATTTATGGAGAAAAGCAGTTCCAATCTTAGCAGTATCACAAATAATTATCGTTTCTTTTTATAATGAAGAAATTTTGTTCCGAAATAAACCAACTGTAAAGCAGTTTTATGCTGAGGAACAGTTTCTAGAAATTAAAAATTATATTTCACTTCCGCAGAAAGAATATCGTGTAGCAAGCATCGGCCTCCATCCGTCCATATCCCAATATAACGGGTTCTATACATTGGATACCTATAATAATTTTTATCCGTTAAGTTATAAATACCAATTCAGGAAAATAATCGCCAAAGAATTAGAAAAAAATAAAACCATTCGCACCTATTTTGATGAATGGGGCGGGCGCTGTTATCTTTTTTCAGCTGAATTAGGCAAACATTATATGTTTAAGAAAAACACCAAGAAGAGGCTGGAAAATCTTGAATTAAATATGGAGGCTTTCAAAGAAATGGGGGGGCGCTATATTTTTTCAAGTGTGCCGATTGACAACGCTGCTGAAAACAGTCTGATTTTGGATCATATATTCGAATCAGACAGCTCCGTATGGAAAATCTACCTTTATCAAACGATCTAGCATCCAGGAGGAAAACATCATGGAAAATCCAGTGCTAACAATTGTCGTTCCCTGTTACAACGAAGAAGAAGTACTCCCGGAAACGATTTTGCAGTTAACGCATTTTTTAAGTGGGCTTAGAGATGAGGGCCTCGTTTCTAAGAAAAGTAAAATTCTTTTTGTCGATGACGGCAGCAGAGATCAAACATGGCACATTATTTACAAAAAAAGTTTAAATGAGGAAATGGTCCGCGGATTGAAACTATCAAGAAATGTTGGACATCAGAACGCTTTGCTGGCAGGTTTATCTACAGCAAAGGGAGCGTCCGATTGCGTGATTTCAATCGATGCCGACCTTCAGGATGATATCCAAGCAATGAGGGAATTTATTTTGAAATTCCGCGAAGGTTATGAAATTGTTTACGGTGTCAGGAGAAAGCGGGATCGTGACACCATGTTCAAAAAGTATACGGCACAAGGCTTTTATTTATTAATGCAAAAAATGGGAGTAAACCTGGTCTATAATCATGCAGATTTTCGCCTGATGAGTAAAAGGGCGCTTGCGGAGTTAGAACGTTTTGAAGAAGTAAATCTCTTTTTACGCGGAATCGTTCCATTGATCGGCTTTAGATCGACAAGTATTTACTATGATAGAAAGGAAAGAATGGCAGGTGCAACTAAATATCCATTAAAAAAGATGCTTGCTTTTTCCTTTGAAGGCATCACTTCCTTTTCTGTTACACCCATTCGTTGTGTACTGCTGCTGGGTTTTCTATCCTTTTTTATAAGTCTGTTATTTGGTTCCTATTTCCTTGGGTTAAAATTCCTCGGACATACGGAGATTGGCTGGACATCTATCATTACTTCGATTTGGCTCATTGGCGGTTTGCAGCTAATCGCGATTGGTCTTGTCGGGGAATACATAGGAAAAATATATAAAGAGACAAAACGCCGTCCAAAATATGTGATCGACTTGGATACCTTCAATCTGCCAGTGCCCCGTCCTATCATCCATGCAGGAGGCAGTGAAATGGAACTCTATCACAGGGATATGGGAAAATTATCAGAGACGAACTAATTCTTTTTTGCCCTTTTAATGAAAGAAATTCCAGGTGCCAAATTAATAGTAATGCATTTTTTTCCATAAAAAACAGTGCATTCATCACGAACGATCTGAGAATGATATACATGTGCTTTAATGAAAGGTGGCACCAATTTTATGAATATCATTAGGAGGATTACAATGGGTATCTTAAGTGGAAATCCAAAAGATGAACCGATGCATTACGGGGAAGTATTTGGAGCATGGTCCTATCTGTTAACGGTGAAAGGATTAATTGCAGGTTATCAAACTCAGTTGAATCATGCTGGTGATGAAGATTTACAAAAATTACTAATAGAAGCCATAGAAGGCGGGCAGCAGGAAGTTAGACAAATAGAAGCCTTGTTAAAGGAAAATGAAGTAGTGCTGCCTCCAACACCTCCTGAAAGGCCTAAAGCATGTTTAGATGAAATCCCGGCAGGGGCCAGGTTTCAGGATCCGGAAATTGCTGCTATCCTTTCCATGAATATTTCGTCTGGTTTAGTAGCCTGCAGTGCGATCATGGGGCAGTCTATTCGTGAAGATATTGCGATGATGTTTGGCCAGTTTCATTTAGCAAAAGCAACGCTTGGAGCTAAAGTTTTAAGGATGAACAAAGAAAAAGGCTGGCTCGTGCCTCCACCTCTGCATCTAAGTAAGGCAGGAGTATGCTAATATAGTTAGAAATGTAGGAGCTGGGTATACCCCTGCTCCTATTTTGCAGTAAGTTCACAAAAACTTCACACTTATTTCACAAAACCATTTCCTCCTATCTTTATAATGAAAACAAAGAGATAGAATTATTTGCACAACTAACAGGGGGATTTGAAAATGGAATTAGTTATTATGATCATGTTAGCGCTTGCCATGGTCGTTTTGTTTTTCTGTGGATATTATGCTGGAGTAATTAAAGAAAAGTATGGGAAAAACTGGATTTCCGCTGTACCAATTACAGTAGCTATTCTAATGTTTAATATTATTTGGGCACTTACTGAAATGGCAAAATCAGATCGTTTTCAATAATTTCTTTTTTTAGCAGCTCAGGCTTCTGGGTTGCTTTTTTTCTTGTTTTTTATCATAGTGGTACTATAAAAAAACGATAAAGTATCACAGCTTTACAAAGAAAAATTGTTTTGGTAATGGAGGAGGATAAGTATGGCAAAATCATTTTATCATTTTTTAATGAAATATCGTCACCCAGGAGCGAAAGATGAAATTAGTATGTTCGCCAATGAAGCCTATCTCGATCATGGATTTCCGAAAACAGCTTCAAACTATGATCAATTGAGCTCATACCTGGAGTTTAATGGCCACTATCTGCCCAATATGAGGATTTTTGATGATGTGTGGGAACTTTATTTACAGCATGAACGTTCTTGAAGATGAGGATACTTTCTATTTCTCTTCCATGTTGATACAGGTGAAAATTTCTTGCCTTGAAAATGTTATGTGTTCAGTCCGTATTGGCTTTCCATGCATATAATATCTCAACAACATTTCACGGCTTCGTCATTGGGGAGAGGGATGATATGGGAAGAAGGAAAAAGGCCAAATACAATATCGGAGACACAGTTGTCATTACCATTTATGGAACCGTTGGCAAAGTAACAGACGTTAATTTTCTATTTTTATTGGAAAGAAAATCTGGTATCATTCATGTAAAGAATAGGGGTGATACAGTATGGCATTAGCAGCTATTTACTTGCGATTATCAAGAAATGAAGAACAACTAAACATCGATGAAATTCTTACAAATCATCGAAGGGCTTTGATTAAACTCGCTGAACAACATAAACTCACGTATGACATTTATCAGGAAATTTCATCGGGGATTAAGACCGACAGACTGCAGCTAAATTCGCTTCTGAATAGTTTGGATGAATATGACTATTTACTGGTTATGGATATAGACAGAATTTCACGTGATAATGCATATGCTGAGCAGGTTAAGACTTTACTTATTGCTCATGACATCAAAATATTGACTCCACAAGGTGGAATTGATTTAACTCAAGAAAGTAACGAAATGCTGTACTCATTCCAGGCAATGTTGGCAAACTTTGAATACAAACAAATCCGTAAAAGGTTGGGCCGAGGTCGATTAGCAGCAGCGGAACAAGGCAGATGGGTAATGAGTAATAAAGCTCCGTTAGGATATGAAAAGGACGAAAATCAAAAGTTGATAGTAGTTGAAGAGGAAGCAAAAATAATTAGACAAATTTTTCAAAAGACAAAGGAAAGAGTTAGTGCAAATGAAATTGCTAAACAGCTAGACACATTAGGGTGGAGGAGTAGAAGCGGTAAAGTATTGACCACTTCTCATATTTCTGCCATCAGAAAAAATGTTGTTTATTACGGGGTAGTGCAGGCTTGTAGACGAGTAAATAAAAGAGTGGTTGATGAAGTATTTATTGAAAATGCTCATGAACCAATTGTAAGTAAACAGGATTTCCTAGAAGTACAGAAATTATTAGAGGAAAATAAGCAAGGTAATTATTTTAATAAAAAATCAGTTACAAGGAAGCTCCAGAACCTACTCTATTGTAATTGTTGTGGAAGAAAAAGATATCTTCAGCTAGATGGTAATGGGACAAATTACATCAAGTCTTGTTACTATAAAATCAGTAATAATACTTGTAGAGATAGGGGACACAAGTATCTCCCAGTGGAAGAATTTGTGATAAGTAAAGTAAAAGAGAGGAAAAAGGATTTTGAACATGTCTTAGAGAAGATGAAATCCTTAGATACGACAGATGAAGCAAATAAACTCATTAAACAGAATGATTCATTAGAGAAACAGTTAGAAAAGTTTTATAACAGACAAAAAAATCTGAAAATAATGAGGATGGATGGAGAAATAAATAAGAGCGAATTTCTTGAAATGAGTGAAGAAAACGAGGAGCAAATCAAAAAGGTTAAACAACAAATTGAATTAGTTAACATTCAATTAGAAAATTTGAATAGCAATGATGAAGTACAACGAAGATTAGAAATCAATATTAAAACATTAGAAGAGATAGAGACACTTGAGCCTGAAGATTGTAATACTTTCCTTAAGACATTTATAAAAAAAATCTGGTTCTCAACTAATACAGTAGCAAATCATAATACAAAAAGAGAAGCTCCTGACGTCACGATTGAAATTGATTGGCTCTAATCTGTTAAGATTTACATTACTGCGGGCAAACTATAAAAATACTATTCATATGAATATCATCAAAAGAACACTTCAAATATAAATAAAACAGGCTGTATAGATTACCTTTTAATAATCTAAAAGCCTGTTTTATTTTTTATAGCCTTTAGCCCTTATAAGAGTATATTTTCTGATGCCGTTTATGTCTTTAACTTATTTGTTTCGAACAGCTGTAAAGCATGTTAATTTGCCTTCTGCCGTATTTTTTCGGTCGGCCTTCCCGAAGTCCGGACTTTGTATTGCAACCGCCTTGCTCTATTGTGTATGTTTACTATCATATCTCTTTCGAACTATGCAAATGCAAACATAGCACTTAATATCAGCCACTCAATTGGAGTATCTTCTACTAGGCCTATATTCAATACATGAAACCTTTCTCTCTTTCTCGAATAGTTCTTTAATTGTGTTTATGCCGTCTGCTGTTGTCCAGGCAAATCGATCAAGCTAAGTGACAACTATTTGTGTCACCCGCTTTTAATACATTCAATAATAAAATCTTGTATGTTTGAAAAATTCGGGATTTTAATCAAACTATTTCACAGAAAGACCATCTCGTATGAAATGGTCTTTCTTAATCCGCTTATCTAATAACATCATAATCATGTATCCAACCAATATAATCTTTACCAGCATAATCAATTTCAACTTTATATCTTATAAATTCCAAATTTCCCATTGGATAATTTTTCACTTCTAATATTAAAGCATCCGTTGGTTGTGATACTGATAAAATAATATCTTCACTATTCCAAGACTTACTATGAATGGAGACATCCCCGACAAATTCCACTATTGATCCTTTTTTATTACCTTGCTTTGGATTAAAATACGTTTCAGAAAAATCTATATTCATTTCATAGTTGTTCAATGGAACCTTCTCATTTGCCTTTTCCCAATCCCCATAAGGTGCAAAGACACTTCGTGCCGCACTATATGTTTGTTTCATAGCATCATCTTCTCTATAAGCAAAAATTGTTATCGCATTTGGTTGACTATATTCATTGTAAATTATTTCAGTTGCAGCTTTAAGATTATTCTCCAGTTCTCCTTTAGATAATCCCAATGGAACCGTAATGTCTGCAACAATTCTTTCTGCTCCCGCAAGACTTACATCCCTTTTGTCAAAGAAGGAGAATACAGGAGTAAAATGATTTGGAACATAAAATATATTATATTCACTTTCATTTGTCTGCTGATTATTTAGTGTGTTAATAATTGTGTACTTATCGTTTTGTTTAACTAATTCTAAAGAATTTTGTTTAAAAGCACCCTCCCAAAAACTGGAGTTTGAAGTTCCTGAAAGAAATTTATCTACAGCATTCGTAAAGGCACTTGGAATGGTTTTAGTATGTGCTAGCCATATAACTACTTTTAAATAAGTTAGCATCATGCCTCTTTTTTCAAGTTCTTCATGATTTTCATCATCAAGATGAAAATCTGTATCCGGGCTATTCATATCCACTTCATAGGCTCCCTTCCAAGAATTCAAAAATCCATTCATAATGGCTTCGAATTCATTTGGAGTTACTAAAGGATCAGATAATATAGGATCCAATTCTAAAGACATAGCCATTGAGGTTCTAAAGCTATTATCATTTTTTAAATTGCTATAACTCATAGCCAAATAATAATAAAGTTCAGCATCCTTTTCTTGCCCAAGTGAAACAGCCTTATTTAATGCTTCAATAGTTTTTTCATATTCTTGGTTGTTAAAGTAAGTCAAACCTTTCTCCTTAAAAACCTCTGCTTTTTCTTTATTTAAGGAACTATCTATTGTTTCAGTTCCTACTTCTTCTGTTACTGTTCGACTTTCAGTAGATTCAATGAGAATAACCCCTAATACTACAATAATAAAACAGATCCCTGCTCCCTGAAATCTGTGTTTAGCCGTACCATCACGTTTAAATAAGCCTATAAAGGCCATTGTCAGAAGAAAAAGAGTAACTATTATTACTAATCCAAGGGTTCCTCTAATATTATCTTCTAAGAAATTATCTGGTAGAATTATAAGTAAAATTAATATTCCAGCCCATATAAATCTCTTTTTAGCTGTACCATTATGTTTAAATAATCCAATGATAGCCATTAATACTAAAACAAAAGTCGCTAAAGTAAATATCACATCGATTCTGCTCATTGTTTCCCCCCTATATATCCTGAGAACTATCAATAAATGAATTATAACAATAATTGTACTTTTCGAAAGATTTAATTTTGTAAAAGGAGTAGCTATCTGAGTATAAAATGATGTTGGCAACACCCATTAATTATCGAACATTTGGAATTGAACATGACCTAAAAATCATAGAAAATCAAAAAAAGGTGATACATATTTTTCTGTATAATATGTACCACCTTTTTATTTCTTGTTTGATAACCGCAAATCCTTGCTGCAAGATATGGCCCGGTTGGGGAATAGCATCCATATCACAACTCATATGTTATGACCAATAAAGTTTTGTAATAATAACACCATAGTTGATATTTACTAAATTATTTAGTAAATTATACTTGACGGAATAATCAAATAATTTGGTAAATAGATAACTAAAAGGAGGCAATAAGATATGCGGGTTCCTGAACATTTACAACATAAGCCAATAATAGGAGTGGATAACTATGAAGGGTTTGATGGTATGCACTCTAATATTACTGATGCAAAAGCACTGTCAATAGGTAAATCTCAATGGGATGAAAATGAGATGGCAGCAAAAGTATGGAGACACACAACAGGAGATGATACTGGTAAGTGGAGCAGACAAAGTGAAGAATTGCCTTTGCATAGAGTTCTCGATTTATCTATTTTGATTGCTTCAATTTATAGTATGGATGGTGAAACTTTTCCTGTAACTTCTTTAAATGAAGTCATCATAAATCCATCTGAATATAACAAGCTAAAGGAATTTCTTAATAAAAATAAAAGACATTTGCAACCAAGATTTAGTGAGCTAAAAAAGTTATTAGAAAAAATGGATATATAAATTACAGGGTATAGCCAACTTTATGGGGTTGATTGTACCCTTTTTACATATGTAGAATATGGTTCTATCGATGTTATCGAGATTGGTGCTGTATCTTAGGTTATAACCTCGATTACTTACAAAAAAAGCCGATTTCCAAAATAGGGAATCGGGCTTTTAAAAAATATTCTTCAACTAATGCTCCGTTATTTTAAATTATTTATTTACTCCTTTTTTAATTCGTTTTAAGTCAATGATAAGCCACACTATGATAGATATAAGTAGTACAACACCGATTGTTATTAATGTATTTTTTCTGAATTGTGCCTTCTTTTGTTGTTCCTGTTTATTTAAATATTCTTGATAAAATAAAATCGTCTGTACGATAGTGAGGT
This sequence comes from Bacillus benzoevorans, assembly GCF_014207535.1. GTDB lineage: Bacteria > Bacillota > Bacilli > Bacillales > Cytobacillaceae > Bacillus_BD > Bacillus_BD benzoevorans. The sequence goes on along the minus strand of NZ_JACHGK010000003.1, from coordinate 1,940 downwards.
TGTTTTGTTCGGCTGTTTGCCGAATCAGTTCCTTTTCGTCTTCATCTAAGGTTTCCCAAATTAAATAAGCACTAAAGACATTTTCCTCATTAGGAAAATCATACTTTTGCCTATGACAATGATAACGGCCGGTTGAATGATCTGTATGACATCCGTTTGAATCTGTATTACCACTATGGGCAAAAACGAGAGTGACAGACGATAATAAAAAAATGAGAGAACTCAGTAATACCTTTACATTTCTCTTATTCATATATTATTACTATTTCCTTTTGTGAATTAAATATAATTATTTTTGTATCAATATCCAAAAGACTGTTAAACTTTTGTTCAGAAATTAGTGGCACTTTTCAGAAAGGCTTATTTGCTCGTTTGCTCTGTCAATGTGTATAGGCTTTGTTTTTACATAGTAAGAATTATGTCAGGAATTTGTTTGTTTATGATTATCAATGGTTGTACAGAAACTAATTTGGTATATTAAAGTTAGGTTAATTTACATATTACGGAATAACATCTCAGGAGGTTTCCATATGACTTTAAAAGCAGATATAAATTTCACATCTGATTTATTTGATGCAGCAAATAAACTTCGGGGCAGTGTGGCTCCATCACAATATAAAAACTTTGTACTACCGCTCATATTTCTTCGTTATCTTTCACTTCGTTATGAAAAACGTAGATCAGAACTTGAACAATTAGTAAGGGATCCAAAAAGTGATTGGTATATGGAAGATAAGGAAATGAGGGAAGTGATACTGGAGGATGAGGATCAGTACCGTTCTGAGCGGGTCTATATTCTTCCAAGCGAAGCACAATGGTCCCATATTGTTTCTAATGCAAAGCAGCCAACCATAAAGAAAATTTTAGACGATGCTATGAAGCTAATAGAAGATGCTAATCCGGAATTAGATGGTGTATTACCTCGGAACATATATCAAGCCAGTAATATTCCTGCGGAAAGTATAGCCGGTCTTATTGAGATTTTTTCAAGAGATGTATTTGGAGGGAGTTACTCCGATTCAGTCGATGTTTTAGGAGCAACGTACATATATTTTATTTCGGAGTTTGCCTCTAGTGAGGGACAAAGGGGTGGTGAGTTCTTTACACCTGCTTCCATTGTAAAACTCCTAGTTGCTATGCTAGAGCCAATTTCAGGTACATTGTTCGATCCCGCTTGCGGAAGTGGAGGAATGTTTGTTCAATCTGAGGATTACACTCCAAATAAACATTCTTTATCCTTTCATGGCCAAGAAAACGTGGATATGACATTACGTCTAGGAAAGATGAACGTGCTCATGCACGGAATAAATGCAGATATTAAGCTCGGTAACTCCTTACTTGATGACAAATTCCTAATCAAACATGAGGATGGTTCTTTCGAGCCGATGCAGTTCGATTATGTTATTGCAAATCCACCATTTAACCTAAAGGATTGGGGAGCAGACCGAATATCTAAACAGGATCCTCGTTTGATTGTCGAATATGATAAAGCATTAAACAATAGCAATGCAAACTATATGTGGATGCAACATTTCTTGTGGCACTTAGCACCAGGCGGTACAGCCGGATATGTTATGGCTAATGGTGCAATGACGACTAATACTTCAGGAGAAAAAGAAGTACGTCAGCAATTAATAGAAGATAATTATGTAGATTGTGTAGTTCAGCTTCCAGAAAAACTTTTTTATGGAACACCAATACCTTGTAGCTTGTTCTTTTTAAGTAAGAATAGAAAGGGAGAAAATGGGTACAGAGCTCGAGAAGATGAGTTTTTATTTATTGATGTACGGAAGAAAGGAACGTTGTTAAGTCGAAAACAGAAGATACTTATACAAGAAGAAATAATGGATAGGCTACACTTAACTGGACAGAAAAATTAAGGTGCAAGTAGACTAAGAGCCAAGTTTGGATATAATGCTAAACAGGCATAAAGGATCGAA